>DAOUJP010000001.1:0-66466 GCA_034422515.1 Chloroflexota bacterium
CAGACGGCGTGGTATCTCGCCCAGCGCGTCCGCAAGGCGATGGCGAACGAGCAGGACAAGCTGTTCCTGCGGGGACTCCTGGAGGCTGACGAGACGTATGTGGGCGGGGAGCCACGCAAGCCGAACAAGCGGAACAATCCGAACCGGCATAAGCGCGGGCGCGGCACGTCGAAGCGGCCGGTCATGGGGGTGGTCGAGCGTGGGGGCCGGCTGTTCATGCAGGCCGTTCCCGATACATCGGGGGAGTCGGTGCGGTCACTGATTGATGGACGGGTAGAGCCGTCGGGGTCGCTGCTCATCACCGATGAGTGGCAAGCATACCGGGTGGTTCGGCAGTGGATGGACCACGAGGTCATCAAGCACAAGGAACTCTACTGCGACGGGGACGTACACACGAATCACATTGAGGGGGCCTGGTCGCTGTTGAAGCGGGCCTTTCATGGCCAGCATCACCATTACAGCGCTAAGTGGACGCCGCATTACCTGGCGGAGGCCGGATGGAAGTATAATCAGAGATACCGGCAGCCGCGCGAGAGCTTTCATGGCTTCTTCGCGGGCTGCTTTTCAGCCGCCGCGAGGAGGAATGATGAGCACGACAGAGCGAGTGCAGGTTTCTAGTCAGGACGTTTGCGCTGAGGGTGATAGCCTTGGGCCGCGGCGAGACTCCGTACAGCCGCGCCAAGGTATGGAACACAGCGAAGCGTGCTACGTATCACTTCTGGCCGATCCAGTGCGTCAGGGCCATGCCTGCGAGTCTGAGTTGCTATCCAGTTCAACTCCTCCTCCAGGCGTTCAAGAGCGACTTGTAGCGTTCTTGCGTGAGAACTTTCCGGCTTGATCTGTTCACTCATCGGTGTCTCTCTTTCCGCTCGACGTACTGCGCCATGCGGACGCCTTGTCTCCGTCTGGCACTAAGCCTCCATGGCGGCCGCTTGGCTTGTCAAGGACTAGTCGAGCTTCCACCAGCTATAGCCGTAGTCGCCGCTCATTATTCCGAGTTGGATGCCGGCTACGTCCTCGGTCCTTACCGCCCACACGATCCATGTTTCAAGGCTGGTGTCATGGGAGACAACCGGCTCTGGGGTGGGGGTAGGGAGAGTACGTGGCGTGGCTTGGGCCGTCCATTGGGCGTGTGCGGTAGCCTGCATCCTAGTGAAGATTGCCTGCTCACGGGCACGGTTGGCGCGGAGGTAGGCGTCAAGCTGGGTGTTCCGGTAGGAGCGGTAGCTGGAGGCCCAGGGCTGCCCGTGTGGGACGTAGGGTGTGATGGTGGGGATGGGTGTGCTGTCGTGGGCAGCGGTGCCAGGGACGGCGAGGACGAACAGGAACAGCAGTATGGGCAGGATGCGGATGAAGGTGGTCATGGCGCCGCTCCTTTCGTGGGTTGGTAGACTTGAGCTTGGAGGTTAGTCATGGCTACAGTGACTCAGGATCAATCGGTGAGGCAGGATCAGCGGCGCGGGTTCTCCGACGAGGAAAAGGATGAGCTCGTGGCGGCAGTGTTGGATCGTCTGAATGAGCAGTCAGGCGAGCGTATTCGTAAAGCGCTGATATTCCGTCCTCGACCAGAGCCAGTGAGTTGATCGCTTGTGCGAGCATTGTATCTCTATCTGGTTCAGCCGCCGCTCTGATCGCTATGTTGAGACGCTGAGTTAGTTCTTCTAGGGCGGTGTGAACGATTTGGAGTTGCTCACGCTGGGCGTGCTTGTCTTGATCGCTCATCGGTGTCTCTCCTTGTCTCGTTCGAGTCGGTGGAAATCGGCAGCGGTCCTTGGCCCCTGAAGCAATCGCCAACTAAAGCCGATTCCTGGTGCGATGGCGTAGAATCCAATCCCGCAACAGGCCCAAAACGCGGCGCTGCCAAGTAAGATACCTCCATGCAGTGGCTCGTTGAAGAAGAGGAGCCAACTGATACAACCGAGGGCAATCAGGAACATTCCACCAAGTACGCCGCAGCCACAGCCGTTGTTGATTAGAGCGTAGCTGGCGAAGCTCCCGACTACTAGGATGATGCCGGCCGCGATGATGGTTGATCCCCACTCAATGCTCACCGTGTTGGCACTGGAGCGTAATGGATGCCGCCATCGGTATCCACTGACATGACGGTCCAGCGCTCGCCGCCGCGCCAAGAGAGAATGAGCCAGATGATTCCCCACAATCCGAAGCTCCCGAGCATGAGTACCGCGTGGAGCAAGTGATTGACTCGTTGCCCGGTAGAGAAGACGACGAGGAAGGGGCCTTGGTGGCGGATATGGAGACGATCAAGGCAGGCGAGTTCATCGAGGCGGCGATAGAGTACGCCTTGACGTTGCTCTGGGGTTGGGCCGGTTGGTGGAGGTTGTTCTTCGTTGGGTGGTGAGGTAGGTGTCGTGTCCTGCTCATCGGCCATGGAGAGGCCCCCTTGCGGCGAGTTGGCGACAACCGTAGCAGAGATGCCCGCCAAAAGTGAGCGTCACACCGCAAGGAGGCGTGAACGCCGAACTCGCGGCGTGTAACGCTCAGCGGCGGCAGACCTGCTACGGTCGCGGCGACTATGCCGCCAAGGACCGGGGGTGTCAAGGCCCTGGCGGCCGCCAAGGGGTCGGAGCTAGAGTCAAGGGTCTATCTCATCTGAGGTAGGCTGGCACGGGCGAGTATGGGTCAGCCAAACTTCTAAGTCCGCTGGGCTTCTTAGCTTTCTAGCTGTCCCATACCATCCCTACTCTCTAGTTTGACACAGCGGCGGGGGCTTGGGGGAAGCCCCTAACTTGTCATTCCGAAAGCTAATAGCTCATAGCTGACAGCTACACCGCCATATTGTCAATGAGATGCACGCCGGCCACGTGCGCCGCAATCAGCAGCCGCGCCGTGCCCTCCACCTCGTGCAGCGGCTCCAGGCTTGCCGGGTCCACCACCGCGGCGTAGTCCAGCGCGGCGCCCGGCTCCGCGGCGACCGTCTCGGTCATGCGGGCCACCAGGCGGTTGCCGCTGCGCTCTCCCGCCCGATAGGCCCGGCGCGCCGCCTGCAAGGCGCGATAGAGCACGGTCGCACTCCGGCGCTCCGGCGCCGCGAGGTAGACGTTGCGCGAGCTGTAGGCGAGGCCGTCCGGCTCGCGGATCGTCGGACAAGGCACGATCTCAACGTCGAGATGCAGGTCCCGCACCAACTGGCGGATGACCTGCAACTGCTGGTAGTCCTTCTCCCCGAAATAGGCCCGCCGGGGCTGGCAGAGCCGGAATAGGATCGCCACTACCGTCGCGACGCCGCGGAAGTGACCGGGCCGGCTCTCCCCCTCCCAGCGCGTCGCTGCGCCGGTCGGCTCCACGTAGCTTGCAAACTCTGGCGGATACAGGTCGTCTACCGTCGGCGTGAAGACCAGCTCCACGCCGGCTTTCTCCGCCAACTCCAGATCGCGCGCCAGTGGTCGCGGATACGTGGCTAGGTCCTCGTTGGCGCCGAATTGCAGCGGATTGAGGAACAAGGTCATCCAGAGCGCGCCGCCCGCTGCCCGCCCGCGTTCCAGCAAGGAGACATGGCCCGCATGGAGCGCCCCCAGCGTCGGCACCAGGTCAATCGGCCGCCCCTCAGCGGCCCGCGCCCGCCGCAGTTCGGGGATCGCCGACACGACACGCATGTATCAGTCCCTTCCGAACTTCACTCCCCGGCGCCGGGCGCCTCCCAATCGGACAGCGCGGCCCGCGTCGGCTCGTCCGCCGGAAAGCTCTCGGCCGCACCAGGGAACTGCCGGCTCCGCACCTCGGCTGCATACGCTCCGAGCGCCTCCTCGACCAGCGCATCGAGGTGAACGTACCGGCGGGCATGACTCTTGCTGCGCCGGCCGGCCGTGAAGCCGAGCAGGTCATGGAGCACCTGCACCTGCCCGTCACAGTCCGGCCCGGCGGCGATGCCGATGGTCGGGACGTCGACCCGCTCCGTAATCGCCGCCGCCACCTCCGTCGGCAGCCCCTCCAGCACGATGCTGAAACACCCCGCATCTTCCAACGCCAGCGCATCAGCGAGCAACGCTTTCGCGGCCGTCGGCGTGCGCCCTTGGATCCGATTGCCGCCAAGCTGGTAGTACGATTGGGGCGTGAGGCCGATGTGTCCCATGACGGGAATACCGGCTGCAACCAAGGCGCCGATAGTTGCCGCGACCGGCCGCCCCCCTTCGAGCTTCACCGCCTGGGCGTTGCCCTCTTGCATCAAGCGCCCGGCGTGACGCAAGGCATCTACGACGCCGGTACGGAAGGTGAGAAAGGGCATGTCACCGATCACCAGCGTGCGCCGCGCCCCCCGGCGCACTGCTTGTAGATGATGCACCATGGTGTCCAGCGTCACCGGAATGGTGGTGAGGTGGCCGAGCACCATTTGCCCCAGCGTATCACCAACCAAGATCGCATCCACGCCGGCCGCCTCCGCCAGCCGCGCCGTCGGAAAGTCGTAGGCCGTCACGAGCACGAGCGGCTCGGCGGCGCCTTTCCGCGCCTGCACGTCGTAGGGGGTCAGCCGGCGGGCAGGGGAACGCCGGCCACGAGATGCTCCCTCCTGGTCAGTCATGGCCGTATCATAGCACTGTGCCGCCAACATAATCGAGAATCGAGCGGCACGACCGCCGCCGGCTGCTCGTATCACGCCAGGTGCCCCGTCTCCCGGCCCCTACACGTCGCCGCCAGCGGTTGGTAGACTTACGGGCGCAGTCGTTTGCCCTTGCTGTCCCATAACAGGAGAAGATCATGCTGACCGAGGAGCAAGTCGCCTTTTACCACGCCAACGGATACGTCACGACCGGCGAGCCACTGCTGTCGGCGGCCGAGGTGCAGACGCTCCGTGACGCGCTCGATCAGGTCATCGCCGGCACTAGCCCCGACCGGCCCCATCTGCTCCGCAATATGGCCGGCGGCGGCTTGGACAGCGATAAGGTCGTGGTGCAGATCGTCAACATTTGGCAGGCGCACCCGGCCTACCGCGCGCACATCGCCCGGCCCGACATTGTGGAAATGGCCTTGCAGTTGGCGCCGACCGACACGTTGCGGGTGTGGCACGACCAAATCCAGTACAAGCCACCGAACGTCGGCACCTCTACGCACTGGCACCAGGACTTTCCCGCGTGGCCGGTGCTCACGCCCGCCGATCTCGTCACCGCCTGGGTGGCGCTCGATGACGCGACCATGGTCAACGGCTGTCTACGCTTCGTCCCCGGCTCGCACCGCTGGGCTGACAAGCATGTCGGCTTAGGTACCAACGATGACTTTTCCCCACAATATGATCCGGCCCAACTGCCGCCACAGGCTAACGTAGAGGTCATGCCGGCCGAGGTCCCGACGGGCGGGGTGAGCTTCCACCACGGCGCCACCTGGCACGCCAGCGCGCCCAACCCCTCACCCATTCCCCGCCGTGCAATCGCCGTCCACTACATGCCCGCCCACACCCGCTACGTGGCCGCCGGCAGCCACGTGATGGACACGCGCATTACTGTCTCGGACGGCGAAGTCCTGGCCGGCGAGTATTTCCCGGTGGTCCATCCCCGGTAGCCGCTGCTATTTGCTTGCCCTTACGATGCGCCCATGGGCGGAGCGAGCTTGCCTGGGCCGACCGTACAAGATGATCAACGGCAATACCGTATTGCCTACCAAGAACACGCCGACGACCGCCAATATCCAGAGCTTGGCTGACTCGCTTGTATTCGAGACGACGACGACACCCGCGAAGAGCACCAGCAGCAGCGCATACAGCGCGAACAGCCACAAGCCGCCGCGGACCGCCCCAATAATGCCCGCCCACCAGCGTTGATTATCCATCCCCGTTCACTTCCGTTGCTGCGGCCCCGGCCCCGGTCAGGGGCAAGCTAGGCGAAAGGTCTCAGCCTCGGCTTGGAAGGTCCCGGGTTTGGAAACACTGGCCTGAAGCCATACGTCCCGCCAAGACTAAGTGCCGACCGCTCGAAGAACTGCGGGTGGGCGTGGATATATCCCGTTACCTGCTGTACCGTGAGACCGGAATCGTGGGCGATGCCACTGACGGCTCGCAGTCCTGGGTGCTCGCCCGGAAAGGCACGCATGATCTGGCGCCCAACCGGATCGTCAAAGGGTGTGCTCATCGTCTTGGTCCTCTCGTTCTATCTCCGAGCGTACTATGTCCAACACCTTGTCGGCAAACAGGGGGCTTTCCAGCGTCTCCTTGATCGCGTCAATCTGGCTTTGTTGCAGAGCTACTTGATCGGCTAGGTGGCGCGGATTGCGCCATAGGATGATGAACGAGCCGATGATGAGCAGCAGCCCGCCTACACCGGTCCAGGCGAGGACGGTAAGCTGGGCAGCCTCGCTGAGTTTCGATGGCAGGATGGCCACGGCAAAGCCGGTCAAGAGTAAGGCGAAGAGGCCATAAAGCCCCAACCCACTCGTGATCGCTCGAATGATCCCCGCCCACCAGCGTTGACTATCCATCCCGCTACTTCCCCGGCCTAGGCACTGGCTCGCGCTTGTAGTGATCCATGTTGGCAGCCATGGCAATGGCCCTTGAGCAGGTACTATATTACATCATGTGCAATTATTTGTCCAGGCCTGAAGGCGATCAACGTCCGTCGGAGTGCTTCTAGGAGCGATACCACGCCGCCTGGAGCCGGTACAGCGCGGCGTACTCGCCATCCGCGGCGAGCAGCGCGGCGTGCGTCCCCTGCTCGACGAGTGCGCCCTCCCGCAGCACCAGGATGCGGTCGGCGATCCGACAGGAGCCGAGCCGGTGCGAGATGAGCAGTACCGTGCTCGCTTCCGCCATCCGCGCGAAGTGCTCGTAGACGGCCGCCTCCGCCTTGGCATCGAGCGCCGACGCCGGCTCATCCAGAATCAGGATGTCTGCCGGCCGGAAGTACGCCCGCGCAATTGCCAGCTTCTGCCACTGCCCGACCGACAGGTCCACGCCGGCCTGAAACTCCTTGCCCAACTGCGTATCGAGACCGTCCGGCAACGCCGCGACCACCTCGTCGGCGCCGCTCCGCGCCACGGTCGCCGCCAGCGCCCGGGTATCGTCCCGGCCCTCCGGCCAGCCGAAGACGATGTTCTCCCGCACGGTAGTCTCGTACCGCACGAAGTCCTGGAACACGGTCCCGAACCGGCGGTACCAATCATCCGGCGCCAGCTCGTTCAGATCAACGCCGTCAACGAGGATACGCCCCTCCGTTGGCCGGTACAGCCCCAGCAGCAGCTTGATCAGCGTGGTCTTGCCGGCGCCGTTCTCACCCACCAGCGCAATCCGCTCGCCGGGTCGGATCGTCAATTCCAAGTTGGCCAGCGCCGGTCGGTCGCCGCCCGGATAGGTGAACGAGACGTTTTCGAGCCTGATACCCTCCCTGAGCTGCCCAGGCAGCCGACGCTCCTCCGCCGGGTCTAGCCGCGGCCCATCCATGAACTCGAAGTAGTCCTGCAAGTAGCGCATATCGTCGTATGCGACCACCATCATCCACATCATGTCCGAGTAGTCGCGCTGAAAGCTCTCGATGGCCGCGAAGAGCGCCGCGGCCGTACCGATGCTCACCCGTCCGACGACCAGTAGCCCGACGCTGAACACCAGCGCCACGATATGCGCGAGGCCGTTCAGCCCGTCGTGGACGGCCGACTGCCTCAACTCGTGTGCGGCCAACCGGAGCCGTTCCCGGTCAAGACGCCGCCGCAGCACGGCAACCTGATCGAGTAGCCAGCCAGCCAACCCGAACAGCCGTACCTCGGCGGCGGCCTCCCGCCCGGTGAGCAGGCCGCCGTAGACCGCAAAGCGCCGTTCGTGCGGCGCCAGCTCCCGTTTCACAAGGTACTGCCGCCGGAGCAGACGTATCTGGAGCAGCACGCCCGGCGTACTGCCGACGGCGAGCAACAGCGGTAACACCCAATGAAACTGCACCAGGTACACGAGCAGCGACACCAGTCCGACCAGGAGCCACACACTCTGCCAGAAGAAACCCATCATAGTCTCCAGCCGGTTGGTCATCCCCTGACGTACACGATGCAGCTGGTCGTAGTGCTCGGCGTGCTCGAACCATTCCAAGGGCATCGCTTGGGCCTGCTCGTAACAGTGCCCCTCGATATATGCACGCAGCCGCTCCCGGAAGCGGAGATGGACGATATTGCTGCCCCACCCGACCATCGCCTCAAGCACCCCTAAGGCCGCCAAGGCTCCACCCCACCAGAGGCCGGTCGTCAGCGCCCCGTCTCCCTCCACCACCTGCTGTGCCGTCTCGATCAGTCGCCGCAGCACATGCACCTCGGCGACGGCGAAGAGACCGCCACCGATACTCAGCAAGAAGAGGGCGGTGGTCCCGCCGGCATCGGCGGTCCACAGCAAGCCGGCCACGCGCGGCAGGTAGCGCCAGCGCCGCCCCAGTAGCTCTTCGCGGCTCGGTATCCGACTCATCCGTCCCTATCCCCGCCCGTTGGCTGGGCGTACCAGCTCGCTTGGAGCCGGTACATGCCGGCATAGACACCATCCCGTCGGAGCAGGGCCTCGTGACTCCCTTCCTCTACCAGACGCCCGTCGGCAAGCACGACGATGCGGTCGGCCAGCCGCGCAGCGCCCAAGCGGTGCGAGATCAGCACCGCACAGCGGCCGGCCGCGGCCCGGCTGAACTGCCGGTAGACGGCGACCTCGGCGCGGGGATCGAGCGCCGCCGTGGGTTCGTCGAGCACGACGATCTGAGCGTCGCGCAAGTAGGCCCGTGCAATCGCCAGCCGTTGCCACTGGCCGGACGATAGCTCGACACCATCCGACCACTCCTTGCCCAGCAGCGCGTCATACCCGGCCGGCAGTGTGGTGATGAACCGATCCGCACCACTCCGCGCCGCAGCGGCAGCGATGCGCCGGTGAACTGCCTCGGTGGAGACAGTGCCATCCGCCAGCACGGTAACGTCGCCATAGGCGATGTTCTCACGCACGGTAGTCGGGAAGCGCACGAAGTCCTGAAAGACCGCCGTCGCCTCCCGCCGCCACTCGCCGGGATCGAGTTCCCGGAGGTTAATCCCGTCCACCGTAATCGCTCCCTGGGTAGGGCGATATAGACCCAGGAGCAACCGCACGAGAGTCGTCTTGCCGGCCCCGTTCTCGCCCACCAGCGCCACCCGCTCTTGAGGTCGCAGCGTCAACGTCACGCCAGCGAGGGCCGGCCGGGCGGCCCCGGGGTAGGTGAAGCTCACGTCGTGGAACTGCACTCCTTGGCGCAGCGGGCGCGGCGGCTGTCGGCGCGACGCGCGGCGGGGCTGCCGCTCACTCTCCAAGGCGAGGAACGCCCGCAAGTGCCCCAGCTCTGCCCGATGGAAGAATAGATTCTGTAGCCCGGAGTCGACATCGCCGACGAGGTCCCGAAACCTGCTCAGGCCATAGAGCAGCGCCACCAAGTCGCCCAGACTGATGCTCTGGCGCATCGCGAGTAGCAGGAGGACAATCACCATGACCAGCCCGATGACCTGCTGCGCCGCCACGCTGGCGAGGCTGGCGAGCGCCATCTTGCGGTGGGCTACCATCGCCTCACCAACAGCACGTTCGAGTGCTCGGCGCCAGCGCCCGAGCAGCTGACCGGCCAGCCGGAACAGGCGTAGCTCCGGGGCGGCAGCGCGACCGGAGAGCAGGCCGGCCCAGTAGCCCATCTCCCGGCGCCGCGGGGAGTTACGATAGCTGGCCCGGATTGATAGGCGGCTCACCGCAGCCGCGACAATAGCGCGCAACGCGACGGTGGCGACCAGCACGACGGCGAGCAGCCAGTGGGCGCGCACGTAGAGGGCCACCAGTCCGGCAACGCCGACCACCGAGCGGAGGAGCCAGGAAAGCGTGTTGAGGAGATCAATCATTCGCTCCCCACGAACAAACCGCTGGGCCGTCTCCAGCTTGGTGTAGTAGGTTTCCTGCTCAAATTCACGCAGGGGCAACGCGGCCGCTTTTTCGTGTACCGCGCGCTGCGCCGCCGCCGTGATCGGCACACTCACCCTCACGTCCAGATAAGCGGCGCCGGCATTCTCCACGCTGCGTACCGCCAAGGCGCCGAGCAACACCAGCAGCCAGGGCACGATAGCCGGCCACAGCTCGGCTTGCGCTGCTGCGGCCTCCGACAGCGCATCAATCAACCCGGTGACGGACCAAACCACCAGCGGCGTGGTGGCCCCCGCCACGAGAGCCAATATGGCGAGTAGGCTGCCGGCAACCGGAGCGTGTTTCCACACCAAGCCGACGACAAACGCCGTTCCGGCGCCCGTTTCGCGCACATTGGTCGTGACCCTGGCCCATGTCGCGCGGTAGCGTTGGAGGTTCACGGATACCCCTCCTTCCCGTTGGCCCCCGGCCCCAACCAGCCTGAGTGTGTGCCGACTAGCTGCACCCGCCCGGCCCGGACCCACAGGCGGCACAACATCGAAGCGGGGAGACTATTATGGCCCGCCGCCAGCAGCCCGCCGGGGCTGGCAGGGGTAGGCTTTTTGTGTAGAGGCGCGATGAATCGCGCCCAATCCTTCGTCATTCCGGTGGAAGCCGGAATCCAGGGCCACGTTCAGCGCCCCGATTCGGGCGCTACTCCCCCTCTCCACCATGTGGAGAGGGAGCCGGGGGGTGAGGTCTACCCCATCCCGCCTCTCCCCGCGGAAAACCTACCCCTGTCAACTATGCCCCCCCCCCGCTGCGGCGGGGGGACGAGGATTCCCGCGGGTGGGGGAATAACAGGCTGGGGTACCGGCTGCCGGCCGCAGCCGTTACGTGATGGCCAACATGCGGTCAAGCGAGACCAGCGCCCACTTGGCGACTTCCGCGTCGACCTTCACCCGGTTGACCACCCGGCCGGCGACGAGATTATCCAGCACCCAGGCGATATAGGCCGGATGGATGCGGTACATCGTCGAACAGGGGCAGATGACCGGATCGAGGCAGAAGATGGTCTTGTCCGGCTGCTCCTGGGCCAGGCGATTGACCAGGTTGATCTCGGTGCCGACGGCCCAAACGGTGCCCGCTGGTGCTGCCGTGATGGTGTTCGAGATGACCTCGGTCGAGCCATTCAGGTCGGACGCCTCCACGACCTCCATCTTGCACTCAGGATGCACGATGACGTTGACGTCGGGGTAGCGTTCCCGTGCCTGGTTGATCTGCTCCACGGAGAAGCGCCCGTGAACCGAGCAGTGCCCGCGCCATAGGATGAAGGTGGCCCGCTCGATCTCCTCCGGGGTATTGCCACCCAGCGGTAGATGCGGGTTCCAGACCACCATGTCGTCCAGGCTGTAGCCGAGCCTGAGCGCCGTGTTGCGCCCTAGGTGCTGATCGGGGAAAAAGAGCACCTTGCGCCCGCGCTCCAGCGCCCACGTCAGCACCGCTGTCGCGTTCGACGACGTGCAGACCGCCCCGTCGTGCTTGCCGCAGAACGCCTTGAGCGCGGCCGCCGAGTTCATGTAGGTGATCGGGATGATTTTGTCCTCCGTCACCTGATTCAGGCTGGCCCAGCACGCCAGCACGTCGTCGGTGGCGGCCATGTCGGCCATCGAGCAGCCGGCGGCCATGTTCGGCAAAATGACCGCCTGCTCCGGGTCGCTCAAAATGTCCGCGCTCTCGGCCATGAAGTGAACGCCGCAGAACACGATGTGGCGCGCCTCCTTGCGCGAGGCCGCCTGCTGCGACAGCTTGAACGAGTCCCCGCGAAAGTCGGCGTACTTCACGACCTCATCGCGCTGATAGTGATGGCCCAGCACGACCAGCTGTGTCCCTAGCTCCGCCCGTGCGGCGGCGATGCGCTCGTCCAGCTCCGCCGGAGACATGGCGACGTATTCCGGCGGTAAGGGCGTTTGCAGCGTATGAGCATCGTTCTCCGAGGCCCTCAATCGCTCGGTGAAAAGGTCATCATAGCTGTACTCATAGTTGCACGTTGATGCGGGGATCACGCGCCTGGCACGTCGCAAAGGGATGATTCGACGCGGTGATGCAGTCACCATTGCTCACCTCCCAGTCACTTTGTGAAAAGTTTCACAAACGCGGCACAACAAATAGTGTAGCAACGAGTATAGCAGAGCAAACGGAATACTGCGCTCGCAACACGGCAATTCGACCCCCAAGCGAGCTATCCGCCCGCCTCGGACCACTCCCTAGGCCCGAGCAGACCTATCCCCAACCCCTCCCTTATAGAGAAAGGGCTACAGGCCGCCGCGCAGATCGCCCCCCGGAAGCAAGCGGCGGCCGGTCGCCGCCATGACTCCCCTTCCCTGGAGGGAAGGGGCCGGGGGTTAGGTCCTATCGCTCGACGACCCGGGCTTCTACGTCTACGACCTCGCCATCGGGTTTGTCCCCGGCGGCCGCGCCGCGGTCGCCGCCGCTGCCGGGTGGGAACCCGGACATCGCGCGCCGATGCTCTTCGACCAGCCAACGGGGGCAAGCCACGACGAAGAACCACACGCCGAGGAAAGCAACCACCACGTCATCAATGTGGCCCGGTCCGATCAGCCAATCGGGGATCACGTCCAGCGGCGACACGGCATACGCCACGCCCGCCGTCGGGATTGCTTTGGTCAGCAGGGGGACGCGACCATCGCGGAAGAGGCGCCAGGCGAGTACGACGCGCTGGATAACGCCGGTCACGCCACCCGCCAGTTGCAACAGCATCATCAGTGGCAAGCGCATCTGCCCAGTTCCCAGTCCCGGTGCGGTCAGGCCTCGCTTACTATTCTAACCCATACCTCGCGCTGTCGGGGACCGTCGAATTCGCCGAAGTAGATCGCTTGCCAGCGCCCCAACGCCAGCTTGCCCTCGGCAATGAAGATGGTGAGCGAGACGCCCAGCAGCGAGGAGAGCAGGTGTCCGCCGGCATTGCCCTCGTAGTGGCGAAAGCGGCTTTCATCGCCCAGCAGGTCGGTCAGACCGGTCAACATATCGCGCGGCACGTCGGGATCGTCGTTCTCGTTGATCGTCAGCCCGGCGGTCGTGTGCGGCACGAACAGCACACAGCGGCCTTCTCGCACCCCGGACGCCCGCACCACCGCCTGCACCCGGTCGGTGATGTCCACGAACTGGCGATGCGCCCGCGTCTCGACGGCAAGAACCCGTTTCACGGTACCGTTCGCCTTCCGGACCAGTATAGGCGCCGGCCGCGAGCAGCAGCAATGGCCGGCCGGTGCTCACCCCCCGCTGGGGCCGCTGGCCAAGGCCGGCGAGGCCGCCGAGAGCGCCGCCATCAGCGCCGGCAGGTTGTCGAACACGTAATCCGGCTCGTACTCCGTGCCCCGGATCGCGGCTGCTTCCTCGGCAGTCGTCACTCCCGTCAGGACCAGGACCGTACACAGGCCGGCGGCCCGGCCCGCAGCAATGTCGGTCCCGAGACTATCGCCCACGAACGCCGCCATCCTTGGCGTTACCCCGATCCGCTCCAGCGCGATGTCAACCATCGTGTTGTTGGGTTTTCCGACGATATGCGGGACACGGCCCGTCGCCGCTTCCAGAAAGGCCAGCAGCGCACCGCAGCCCGGCGCAAAGGTGTGCTCCAGCGGAAAACGGCGATCAGGGTTGGTGCCGATGAACCCGGCGCCGCGGTCGATGGCCTGCATAGCGCGGACCAGTTTCGCGTAGGTGACGTGAATGTCCAGTCCGACGGCGACCCACTCCGGCCGCTCCTCATCGAGGTGAAATCCATGCGCCAGCAATGGTCGGACGAGGCCCTCCCCACCAATCACCAGCACCCGCGCGCCGGGCCGCGCTATCCGCTGCAGATACGCTGCCGTCGTTTCGCCAGCCGTCACGATGGCGTCGTGCGGTACCGCCATGCCCATGCCGGCCAACCGCTCGACGTACTGTGCCGCCAAGCGCCGCGAGTCGTTCGTCACCAAGCGATAGGAGCGGCCGGTGCGTTCCAGGAACGCAAGCAGCTCGGCGGCGCCAGGAAGCGTCTCCTGCCCCCGGTAGAGCACGCCGTCGAGGTCAATCAGGAATCCACGCCGCTCGGCTAACGGTGGAGCGGAGCGTTTTACCACCATAGCTTCCCTCGGATCTGCGACTCGATCTCGGCATACGCGCTCGTCCACAGCCCGGTGCTGAGGTACTTCCAGCCACCGTCCGGCAGCAAGGCCACCACGCTGCCCTCGTCCAAGCGGCTGGCCCAGCGGCGCGCCACGTGGACAATGGCGCCGCTCGACACCCCGGCAAAAATCCCCTCGTGCTCCAATAGCTCGCGCGTCGTCGCAAAGGCCGCCTCGCTATCCACCAAGATGCGCGAATCGAGCACGTCGAGGTCGAGAATGGGCGGCACAAAGCCGTCGGCGAGACTACGCAAGCCCGACACCGCCTCCCCCTGCTGCGGCTCCGCAGCGACGATCTTGACCTCCGGGTTCAACTCCTTCAGCCGACGACCGACTCCCATCAACGTGCCACCGGTACCAAGGCCGGCCACAAAGGCCGTCACACCAGGGAGGTCGCGGGCGATCTCAGCCCCCGTGCCCTCGTAGTGCGCCTGGACGTTGGCCGGATTGCCGTACTGGAAGGGCAGATAGTATTCGGAATCGCCTGCCAGCTCCTCGGCGACCTCAATCGCCCCATTGGTGCCGCGATCCCCAGGCGAAAAGACGATCCGGGCGCCATAGGCCCGCAAGAGTTGCACCCGCTCCTCGGAGACGTTCTCCGGCATCACGACGGTTACGGGATAGCCGCGCAGACGCCCCACGAGCGCCAAGCCGATCCCGGTATTGCCACTGGTCGGCTCCAGAATGGTCTGACCCGGACGCAACAGCCCCTCGCGCTCGGCCCGCCGGACCATCGCATACGCGACCCGATCCTTGACGCTGCCGGTGGGATTCTGCCCTTCGAGCTTGGCGTAGAGCCGCACGCCCGGCTGGGGCGAGAAATGCGGGATTTCGACCAGGGGAGTATTGCCGATGAGGTCCAGAATGCTGCCGGCTACCACGGCCCTACCGCCCCCCGGTGCAAAGTGTTCGGCCTACCGTGCCTGCTAACGTAGTCATCACGCTGCACACTGCCCCGACGCTATGTCCACGCTACCAGCGCCGTCCGCTGCCGGCGCTCCCTCCGGCCACGGCCGGCAGGATCGAGACCACGTCACCGGCACCGACCGGCGTGCCCAGCCCGTCGAGATACCGAATGTCTTCATCGTTGACGTAGATATTGATGAATTGGTGCAGTTCCCCATCCGGACCGGTCAGATCGGTGTGTAGGCCCGGGTAGTGCTGGCCTAGCGCGGTGAGCAGGCTGCCCACCGTGTCGCCCTCGGCTTGGATCACACTCTGTCCCGCCACGTGCTTCCGCAGCATCGTCGGCAAGCGTACCTGGACTGCCATACGTTCCTCTTCACAACGCCGTGGGGCGTAGCTACTCTTCCGCCTCGCCGTAGCGGGCCGCCCCCGCCCGTAGACCGACCGTTCTGCTCTCGATGCGATAGTGTAGCATAGCCCGCCGCCCGCGCTCCGCCCTCCCATCGGGGACGGGGAGACCATAGGGGGCTGGACTGCGCCGCCGCCCGGACTCCCCTTCCCTGGAGGGAAGGGGCCGGGGGTTAGGTCCGCCCGCCTGCTATCATCGCAAGTAGGCTTACGCGAACACCCGCTCCAAACGAAAGGCCCGGTGCAAAGCATGGCGAATACCGCCGATATTGTCGAGACGCGGCTGGACAACGGCCTGAAGGTGCTTACCAAAGAAGTCCACCACGCGCCCATCGTCAGCTTTTACGTCTGGTACCGGGTAGGCGGACGCAACGAGCGCCCCGGCATCACCGGTATCTCCCACTGGGCCGAGCACATGCTCTTCAAGGGCACGCCCACGCTCAAGAAAGGCGACATCGGCAACCTCGTCGAAACTCACGGCGGTAGCTGGAACGGCTTTACCTGGGTAGACTTCACCGCCTACTTCGAGACGCTCCCCAGCCAGCACCTCGACCTCGCTATCCGCATCGAATCCGACCGCCTGGCCAACACCCTGTTCGACCCGGACGAGGTGGAGTCCGAGCGCACGGTAATCATCTCCGAGCGCGAGGGCGCCGAGAATTCACCGTTTTTCCACCTGCACGAAGAGACCACGGCCGCAGCGTTCAAGGTCCATCCCTACGGGCAGCCGGTCGTCGGCTGGAAGAGCGACCTGCACCACATCACCCGCGAGGACCTCTACGACTACTACCGCACCTACTACACGCCCAACAACGGCATCGCCGTCGCCGTCGGCGACTTCGACACCGCTGACATGCTCAAGCGAGTCGAAGACGCTTTCGGCCCCATCCCCGCCGGCCCCTCACCACCACCGGTGCGCGCGGAAGAGCCGCCCCAGGAAGGCGAGCGCCGCGTCACGGTCCGCCGGCCGGGACCGGTGCCGTCCATGCTGGCGCTCTACCACATTCCCGCTCTCTCCCATCCCGACGCCATTCCTCTCCAAGTCGCCGCCAGCGTCCTCGGCGCCGGGCGCAGCGCCCGGCTCTACAAGGCCATCGTCAATCAAGGCTTGGCTACCCGCGCTCACGCCAACGCCGACGCCCGCAAGGACCCCGGCCTTTTCAGCGTCTCCGTCAGCCTGCGGCGCGGCGCCGCGACAACCGAGGCGGAGGAGGTCGCGCTGCGAGAAGTCGAGCGCCTCACCGAGAGTGAGATTTCGGACGCCGAACTGGCCAAAGTCCGGCGTCAGGTGCGCTCGTGGTTCCTGATGAACGCCGAGGGGGTCAGCCGCCAAGCCCGCCTGCTCGGCCAATTCGAGGTGGAGCACACCTGGCAGGCGTACAACACCTACCTCGATGACCTCGAAGCCGTGACGCCGGCCGACGTCGCCCGCGTGGCCCGCACCTACCTCCGTCCCGACAACCGCACCGTCGGCTGGTTCCTCCCCACCCAACAGCAGCGACAGCGCCGACAACGCCGGCAGCGAGGCCGCCCATGAGTACCGCCACCGCGTCTACCCCACCGCGCCTCGCCATTGACCGCTGGCTGCTACCCAACGGCATCCCGGTGCTGGTCCATGAAAACCCCACGCACCCGCTCGTCAATCTGCGCTGCCTGGTGTCCGCCGGCAGCACTGAAGACACGCCGGAACAAGCAGGACTGGCCTCGTTTACCGGCTCCGCCCTGCTGCGCGGCACCGAGCATTACCCCTTCGAACAACTCAACGAGGTCATCGATTCGGCCGGCATGTCCCTCCACTCCCACGCCGGGCGCGACCTCGCCACGATCAGCGCCCGCTGCCTCAGCGAGGACCTGCCGCTCGCACTCGATCTCATCAGCGAACTGCTCTGCCGGCCCACGTTTCCCGATGAGGAAGTGACCAAGCTCCAGCACCAGATTCTCACCCGCATCCGGCAAGCGCAGCACAATACCCGCGCCGTCGTCGGCCGGCTCTTCCGCGAGGCGGCCTACCCGGCGGGCCATCCCTACCGCCTCCCCCCGAACGGAGAAGAGGAGACCGTCCACGCCCTCACCCGCGACGACCTCGCCGCCTGCCACCGCACGCGCTACGGCCCCCGGCGCACCTGCCTCGTCGTCTCCGGGGATGTCCGGTCGGCAGAGCTACGCGACCTGCTGGCCGCTCGCCTGGACGATTGGCGCCCGGAGGTCGCCCCGGCCCCGGAGGTCCCCGACGCTCCCGACCCCGCTCCTACCACGTCCGAGCGTGAGGTGCCCGGCAAGACGCAGAGTGATCTCATCTTCGGCGCCTTGGCCATCCGTCGTAGTCACCCGGAATGGGAGACGCTGCGCCAGGCCACCATCATTTTCGGCCAGCTGGGCTTGTCTGGGCGGCTGGGCGCCACCGTGCGAGACGAGCAGGGGTTGGCTTACGGTGTCCACGCCGCGCTCGACGCTGCGCTCACGCGCACCGCCTGGACCGTGCGCGCCGGGGTCAATCCGGCCAACGTTGACCGGGCATTAACGAGCATCCGATCCGAGCTGACCAAGCTGCGGGACACCGGCGTTACGGTTGAGGAGTTGGCCGGGGTCCAACGCTACCTGATCGGCAGCATGGCCCTCCAACTGGAAACCAACGCCGGCATTACCGGCCTCATGCAACAGATTGAGCAGTTCGATCTCGGCCTCGATTATGTCGAGCGGCGCCCGGCGCTGGTCCAAGCCGTCACCCGCGACGCCATCCTCGCCGCCGTCCGCCGCCACCTCCCCACTGGCGATGCCATCACCGCCATCGCCGGCCCCACCCGGCCCACACCGGCCTAGCGCCTGATATACTGAAATCCGTATCATGCCGGAGGCCGATTGTGAGAGAATAGACACTCAACTAGGTGGCCGTCGGCGAGGAGGGACATGATGGCGACTGCGCCTGCTGATGACCGGCCCCGCTCATTACGCGATCCGGCAGAGCGCCAGCGGCGGCGCGCTCTGCTGGATCGCCCCCGCATGCGTCCACTGCAGGACTACGTGAGCAAACTCCGCCAGGAATACCCAGAAGTGCAAGTCCCGGATTTCGAACCGCTGGATGGCGGGGTGAATGCTCAAGTCTTGTTTCTGTTCCAGAAAGCTGGCAAGCAGACCGTTGGCCCCGCCGGGTCGGGATTTATCAGTCGGAACAATAACGACGACACGGCGGAAGCCACGTTCAAGTTTATGGACGAGGCCGGTATCCCGCGCGAGCGGACCATCACTTGGAATGTTGTGCCGTGGTGGAATGGGTGCAACGATGTGACCTCGGCTGATCTTCGCGCGATCAGCGCCGGCGGCCACCAGTGGGCGAAGCAACTCCTGTGTCTATTGCCACGCTTGCGCGCCGTTGTTCTAGTGGGCGGGAAGGCCCAGGAACTCTGGCCCGCCTGGCTCCACCCCGACTTGCACGTCTTTTCGTCTGCTCATCCCTCGCCAGTGAACAGAGCGTTCAATCGCGAACAGTGGGATGCCATTCCACAAGAATGGGCCAAGGTCCGGGCTGTGCTCAATATGTAGCCAATTCAGCTTGAGACAATACCCGTTCGCGTCGAGGGTGGCAGCCCTTGATCTCTTGGGACGCTCATACCGCACGTAATCCAATGAACGTAGTGCATCAGCACGTGCCTCGGACCGGCCCCGCACGCGAATCTCTGCGCGAGAAGGGACAGTTCTGGACGCCCGATTGGATCGCCGACGCGATGGTCGCCTATGTCCTGGCCGGCGGGACCGACACCATCTTTGATCCGGCGGTCGGTGCCGGCGCCTTCTTCCGCAGCGCCAAGTCCCTCGCCAACAAGACCAACAGGCGGATCAGGTTGTCCGGTGCAGAGCTAGACCCTGACGCTCTACGACAGGCCCGCAGCCACGGACTTTCCGCTGATGATCTGCGCCATGTGGAATTGACGGACTTTGTGCTCCGGCCGCCCCAGGGACGACTCCAGGCGATTGTGGCCAATCCTCCCTATATCCGCCACCATCGGCTCTCCGGCGCAGTCAAGGCAGAACTGCGGGCGCTGGCTGTGCAGCTCATCGGCCGGCCGCTCGACGGTCGTGCCGGCCTCCACGTCTATTTCCTGCTCCGCGCCCTCCAACTCCTCAGCCCCAACGGCCGTCTCGCGTTCATCGTGCCCGCCGATACGTGCGAGGGGGTCTATGCCCCGCTCCTATGGAGCTGGATCGCCAGGAAATACCGCCTCGATGCCGTCGTCACATTCGCACCCGAGGCGTCACCGTTTCCCGGCGTTGATACCAACCCGGTCATCATCCTGATCCGAAACCTGCCGCCCTCGGATTCCTTCCATTGGGTTACGTGTATGACGACCGGAACCGGCGACTTGCAGGAATGGATACGCTCCGGCTTCATGAGGACACCAGGAAAAAACCTCACCGTCTGCCGCCGCGACCTCCAAGAGGGACTATCCACCGGCTTGTCGAGAGCGCCGGTCATGGAACCACACGACGGCCCAACTCTCGCCGACTTCGCCGCAGTGCAGCGCGGCATCGCCACCGGCGCAAACGACTTCTTCTTCCTCACTCGCCAGCAGGCTGCGGCGCTCCACCTCCCGGAGGAGTTTCTGCTCCCGGCCATCGGCCGGACCAGAGACGTGCCCGGCGATACCGTGACCGCTGCACTCCTGCGACAATTGGACAGTCAAGGCCGGCCCACGCTGCTCTTCTGCCCGGACGGACGACCACTCCACGAGTTTCCGCAGCCTGTACGCGCCTATCTGCAAACCGGCCAAGAGCTAGGACTGAGTAAGAAGACCCTGATTGCAACACGCAATCCCTGGTACAAGATGGAGCGCCGTACCCCTCCCCCGTTCCTCTTCTCCTACCTCGGACGGCGCAATACGCGCTTCATCCGCAACCTGGCCGGAGTGGTACCCCTGACCTGTCTCCTCTGCGTCTATCCTCATCGGACGGACCAACCGTCGGTCGATGCGCTCTGGCAGGTCCTACGTCACCAAGATACCGTCGCCAATCTCGTGCTGGTCGGGAAATCCTACGGCGGTGGCGCGATCAAAGTAGAGCCGCGTGCCCTGGAGCGGCTCCCCATTCCCAGTTCCGTCCTCGCCGCAATCGAATCCGCCGGCATAGCACGACCGGCAACCGACCGCCGGCAGCTAGAACTCGGTTTTGGTCCGGAAGCTATGCTAACGTCTTGATACCGCAGCATACACCGAGCACGAAGCCTCAAACACCACCAACCCTGCTCGCCGCGTGCTTTGGTAGTCAAGCGCAGTAGGAGTTCCCATTCAGCTCTTTCGCCCCTACCGACTGTTGCCCGGAGGCGCCGCCGGCGATACGTCCGGCGTGCCCCTTCGCAATCGCATTGTCTTTCCCGCCATCACGACCGGCTTTACCGGTCCGCACGGGGAAGTCACCGACCGCCTGCTGGCCTGGTATCGCGCCCGCAGCGCCGGCGGCGCCGCGCTCATCGTCACCGAGCCGGCCCAGGTGTCAGCCCTTGGCGGCCGCTATCGCCGCCGCCTCCGGGCCGACACCGACGACGCCCTCCCCGCCCTCCGCCGGCTCGCCGCCGCCAGCCAAGCCGACGGCGCCAAGTCCCTGCTCCAGCTCAATCACTACGGCAGCCGCCTTCCCCGCAACGCAACAACCGGCAGTGACCGCGAGCCGCTGGTCAGCGCGTCTCCCACCACCCTGCCCGACGGCCGCCCCGTCCACGCCCTCACCGGCGCCGAGGTCGAACGCCTGATCGCCGCCTTTGGCGCCGCGGCTGCCCGCGCCCGCGCCGCCGGCTTCGATGGCGTAGAGCTTCAGGCCGGACACGGCAATCTGCTGCATCAGTTCCTCTCGCGCGTCACCAACAAGCGCCGTGACCGCTTCGGTCGCGGCCCGGCCGGCCGCCTGCGCCTGCTCCGCGACGTGCTGACGGCCATCCGCAGTGCCGCCGGCGACGACTTCCCCATCGTCGTCCGTATCAGCGCCGCCGAACTGATCGAACGCGGCTACGACGTGGCACGCGGACAGGAGATCGCCCGTGCCGCCATCACCGCCGGCGCCGCAGCCATCCACGTCTCCGCCGGCACACCCGAGGCCCGCGAGGACATCCCGCTCTGCGCTGGCGTTGGCGAGGCCACGCTCGCCGGCCTCGCCGTCAGCATCCGCGCCGCCGTCGGACCGACCGTACCCATCATCGTGTCTGGTCGCATCCTCAGCCCCGAAACCGCCGAGCAGCTGCTGACCGCCGGCCCCGCCGACTTGGTCGCGCTCGGCCGCGCCCTCGTGGCCGATCCCGCCTGGCCCTGCAAGGTCGCCGCCGGACGCTCGGAAGAGGTGTGGCCCTGTGTGGGATGCATGGCTTGCCAGCTTCCCGCCGCCGAACCGGGCATTGGCTGCCCGATCAACGTCGAGTCCGGCCATGAAGCCGAGCTAACTATCACGCCGGCGCCGCAGCCGCGGCAGATTGCTGTCTGGGGCACCGGCCTGCCTGGCCTGGAAGCGGCGCGCGTGGCGGCGCTGCGCGGTCACGAGGTGACCATCTACGCCGCCGGATGGCCGCTGGGCGGCCTGCTGGGGCTGCGCTCGGTAGTCCCCGGCCTCGCCGAGATGGGCCGCGCCATCCTCGCCTACGCCACCGCCCTCAAGGCGTTGGGCGTGCCCGTGTACGACGACCAGCCTCCCGACGACGCCGACGTGATCCTCGATGCCCGACCGCAGCCAGAGCAACCACCCGACTGGATCGGCGGCGAGACCTTCTGGCTGGCGAGCGATGTCCTAAAAAGCGATCTACGCGCCTTGATCCCGCTCCAGCGGCGCGTCGCCATCTGCGGGGATAGCTCGGTGGCGGCGGACGTGGCGCTCTTCCTCGCCGGCTGGGGCAAGCGCCCCACCATCGTCACCCCGAACACCGACCCGCTCTGGGACCTGCACCCAACACTCGCCGCCCACATCCGCCGGCGCCTGGAGGGCTATCGCATCGCCATCGAGACCGAGGCCGAGCCGATTGTCTGGCAGCCCGACGCCGGCCCGGTACGCCTCGGCCGCTCGACCGGCCTCCTCACGGTCATCCAGCGCGGCGACCAAGAAGACCTCGGCCCTTTCCACAGCATCGTCGCTGCCCCCGGCTGGGACGACCACAGCCCTCCCCTGCCCAGCGGAGCCGCCGAGACGCCGGCCAGTGGCGCGGATGAGATGCCGCCCGTCCCCCCGCTGCTGCTCGGCGACTCGTACCGCCCCGACCGCTGGCGCGACCTAACACTCTACGCCGCCCGCCTCGCCCGCCGCCTCTAACCCACCCGACCAGGGTCCAAGCCACCTCGATCAGCCTCCTATCGTCATTCCCGCGCAAGCGGGAATCCATCCCGATCATCCTTACATCCTGAAAATCCTGATTCAGACAACGGACGCCCCCCACTGGCAATGTGGCTATACTTGCTCAGACTACCAACCACACCTTATCGCACCAGCAGGCACGCCGCGGCAGTTGCAACACGGGAGCAGGACAATGATCGCTGTCAAACCGGTCGTATCCGACCGGCGGGATACCGCTCTCGACGAGCGCATTGCATCGCTGGCTGCCCTCTACCGCTTCGATGACCCGGCAGCAGTGACCGACTTCCTCTCCCGGCACGACTTCCTCGTGGACTTGCTCATCGAGGCCCGGGAGCACATCCGCACGCACTTTGGTCCGGACACGCCGGCCGCGCTGGAGGTCTTCTACGATATGGATGATGCACAATGCGAGCCGGAGCTAGTCGCCTTGATAGAGACCACCCTGCCAGCGGAAGAAGCCTTGACGCGCCTGGATTGCTTTGACGAGGCCTGGTGGCTCGATGCAGTTCAGCGCGGCCGGTCTATCCTGATGATCACTTTGCGTTTCGTCTGATGACATTCGACTGGTCCCAATACCTGGTGCTGGCCGAAGCACTCACCCCGCCGCCTCCAGCCCATAGAACGCCAGCGGGCTATCGTGCAGCAGCCCCCGCGCCAGGTCCAGCGCCGCCGACTTGCTCAGGAAGTCCCGCTCGACCTTCTCCGCCAGCACGTCGGCGATGCACGACCGCGCCATCGCCAGATGCCCATAGATCATCTCTGGCCAGTTCACGTCCGAGCCGAACCCCAGCAACCGGTAGTGCGGCACCAGATCAATCCACTCGCTCAAAATCTGCCGCGCCCCCGCCATCGTGATGATGTAGACCCAGCACATATTCAGCCACACGTTGGGATAGTGCTTGCCCAGCACCCCCAGCTCCCGCCCGTAGGGATACCCCGCGTGGAACAGGTCGAAGCGTGTGTTCCGATGCGCCCGGATCATCGGCAGCAGATGCAGCGGATCGCTGTCCGGAATGTGTCCCCAGTTGCCCTGCATCCCCGTGTGAATCTGGAAGATCAAGTTCTCGTCGGTACACAGACCGGCCAGCCACCAGATGATGTGATCCTGAAATGCCCGCACGTCCGCAGCCGACGGCGTCTCACCCCGCAGCGCCCGCTGCCAGATCGCCTCCACCGTCGCCTCCGGCACGTCCTCCGTTGCCAACGTTCGGTTGTAGGCGTGCGCCAGCTTGATCCCAATCGTCCCCCGCTGCACGTACCCTTGCACGTAGTCCGCCAACCCCTGCTTCAGCGCCGCCACCGTCGAGAACTCGCGGTTCATATGCGCCTCGAACGGCGCCCGCTGCGCCGCCGCCAACAGACTCCCATCGCGTATCGCCGGCTCCATCCGCAAAGTCGCTGTAAAATACTCCGGCTCCCAGTCCTCGTACCACGGCACGTTACGGATTTGCGTCACCAGGTTGCACTTCTCGCGCGTCACGTGGTCATACCACCCCGGCCGCGCCGTCCACTCCTTGATCCGCGCGTTCAACGCCGCCCAGTTGTCATCCGTCAGATCGTCGTCCGCAAAGTCGAAGAGGCCCTGGTACGTGGCGATGTTGTGCCGGTAGTACGACACGTTTTGCGCCCGCCCGATGATCGGCTTCAGCCGCTGCCACCGCTCCTCGTCCGACCCGGCGCCCGCCAGCGAGCGCTCGTGCCCCATCTCGACGATGCCCGCCTCATCGCGGCGGAAGTACGACGTGATCGTGAACAGATTGCGGTCCTCGGCCGCCATCGCCTCATATTCGCGGCGCAGTATCGTATGCGAGTGGCAATCCACCGTCGGCACGTCCACTATCTCATCGAGCAACCGCTGGCGAAAGCTACCCATCGTCGTTCCCCTCCCGTCCCCGCTGGCTACACGCCCTACAGTACCGCGCCGTCGGCCGTGCTGCCAGCACCTCGTGCTCCACCGCCCGCTTGCACCGCTCGCACCGGCCGTACCGCCCGTGATCCATCCGCGTCAGCGCCCGCGATGCCGCCGACAGCCGCGCGTGCAGCCGCTGCGTCAGCCGCGTCAACGGCGCATCACCCCCCGCCCCCGCTACGGACTCCCCAATCCGCCGCAGCGACGCCCGCAACTCCGCCCGCTCCCGCTCCAACCGCCGCCGCTGCCCCACCAACCACCCGTACTCATCATTCGTGGCTAGTGGCCGGTCGTCAGTGCTCAGTGTTCTGGCCCCTCGTGCTACTTTCAAGCCAGTAGTATAGACGCCGGTAGATGCACTCGCCTCCGATGTCATTCCCTTGGCGTGTGCTTGCCTGCTTGACACAAGGCCCGGCGCTATACTGTATTTAGCGACATGGACAGAGTACCAATCGAAAATGCCTGGCGTCGGGGCTGGTCCGACACGATGACAGACGTTGCCTCGCCCCAGTTCAAGCTAGGCGAGACCCTTGTAGCGCTGTTGATGGCAACGGCGACGGGGCTGTTGACGGGGCCGGTATTTGGTGGTTGGCAGGGTAGTCTTGTAGCCCTTGGGGCCGGGGCCGGGGCTGCTGTTGGAGCGCTTCTAGGTTTCGCCGTCCTGCTGCTGTGGAACTGCTTCAGAGCACCCATACGTCAACGAAATGAAGCAAGGGCACGACAGGAGCAGAGGGAGCAATTGCGCCCGGAGATTGGCACAGAACTTGAGGCACGTGACAATCATAATGAAGGAACTCAGCATCACCTACTGAAAGTGACCAATGATTCAGGAGTGACCATCTCAAGATACTATGCTCGCTTTCTTGAGTTTCGAGACCCACACAATCACGCCATAAATGATCTCATGGACTATGATTTGTGTTGGCACAAAGCTGGACGCGAATCGCGGGAAAAGAAAACGAGCATTCCCTCGGAGACGTCTCGATACATCCACTTATTCACGACTATTGGTACACATAATCATATTGCGATACCTCAAGTTGTGGATGGAACTTACCGTTCCTGGAACATGACTTTGAATCCTGTGCCTGCTGGCACATACTATACCGCGATCCTAGAGATTGGTTCGGATTCTGATCAAGTGCATGTGCCACCAGTTGACGTTGAGTTGAGAATCTCCTACCAAGGTAATCATGATTTGTCAGCGGCGATAAGAGTAGCACCGCACATCGATATAGGACTGCCGGAGCCTGGCAGCGACACAAGTTACACGGAGAGTCCCTGGTTCGTGGTATAGCAGCCGCTCCCGCCGCCCCCGTCCCCCCGCCACGCGAGGGGACCATAGGGGGGCCAGTCTCCATCCTACCCATCCTCTAATCCCGTAAATCCTGATGCTGACAAATCCTGCTCCCCCTCTCCAAATGTTGGAGAGGGGGCCGGGGGGTGAGGCCCGCTCCCCTACAGCAACCGCTCCCCCGCCGCCTCCCGCCTCGCCCGCGGCGCCCGCTGATACGTCACGTTGCTCATCTGCGGATACGCAATCCCCCCGCCCGCAAACAGATCAGCAATAGTGAGCAACTGCAAGCGCGGATAATCCCGGTCCCAGCCCGGCGAATGATAAAACCCTGCACTCGCCACCTCCTGCCGCATCGCCCGCGTCGGCTCTTGCAGCGAGATCAGCACCCCGATAGCCGCCGCCTCACGCTCTACCACGCCCCGCAGGTCCCGCACGTGCGCCACACCCGTCTTCCCCGCCTTCACCGACAAGATGATCTGCTTCGTGCGCCCCCGCGACCCCTCGTCGTGGAAGTAGAGCCGCCCGTCAATGCCGCGGTCCGCCCCCTTCTTCTGCTCCACCGGCCGCGCCCCGACCCGCCCCAGCGCCCACCACTGGAACTGATACGGGTCTTCTTTGGCCAGTGTCGCCGCGTCCGGCAGCGCCTCCGGCTCCCCGATCACCTCGTAGCTCTGTGCTACGTCCGACCCGTAGGCATCCTGTAGCCGATGCCGAATCAGGTTGATGGCCAGATGCGTGATGTCAATGCCCATCCACCGCCGGCCGAGCCGCTGCGCCACCGCAATCGCGGTCTCGCAGCCGCAGAACGGATCGAGCACCACGTCCCCCTCCCGGCTGCTCGCCTGGATCACGCGCTCCAACAACGCTTCCGGTTTCTGCGTGCGATAGCTGAGATACTCCTTGGCTTGGGCGCTGAGGGGGGTGATGTCGTAGACAATATCCTGGATTGGAACGCCAGGATTCTCGTCCGCATACCGTTTCTGGCGGGGTGTGCCACCCTTTTTCGGCCAATAAACGAGGCCAGCTTGGTCGAGCAGGTCGAGCTTCTCCTGTGTAGAAAGATCGCTCAGGTCGCGGCTCGGATGCGCCTTTTGCAAAGCGGCCCTGGGAACCGCCCAGTGCCGGCCTGAATCGGTTGGGTCTATCCCGCGCCAAGGCCTACCGGAGTCGCCGGACCGCACTCCCGCTCCAGTCAGTGAAACGAGCTGATAGTTCCCCCGTTCGTCGCTGGACCGATAGTGCTTTTCGAGATACGAAGCGTCGTAGTCCTGGTAACTGCGATTCCACTGATAGCGCTCTGATTTCGAGCAGAACAGGATCGTATCGTGGATCGGCCCCCACCGTTTGGCGCCTCCGTGTGACCCTGTTCTACGCCAAATGATCTCGTTTCGGAAGTTTCTAGGACCGAAAATCGCATCCAAGAGCATCTTGAGATAGTGGCTGGCGGTCGGGTCACAATGCAGGTACAGGCTGCCCGTCGGCTTCAAGACGCGATGCAGCTCCACGAGCCGCGGCGCCATCATGGACAAGTACGCCAGCATGTCGTTGTCGCCCAGGAACAGTCGGAAGGCTTGCAGCGCCTCGGAGACCTTGCCCCCGGCCTCCACGACTTCCTGATACGCGGCGGCGGCCGCCTGATCCCAGCGCCACGTATCATCGAAGGCTTTGATCTGCGCCGCCGACCGCGACCCGTCCCGTTCGGCAAACAGCACGTTATAGCTCTGGTTGCTGTTGAACGGCGGATCCAGATAGATCAAGTCCACCGACTCATCGGGAACGTGCTCCCGCAGCACGTCCAGGTTGTCACCGTAGTACAGCCTGTTGCCGGCCATCACCACCTCCCGCCTACACTATCCACCCAACGCACCCACCATTATACATACTCTGTTATATCAGCCCAGGCTCCAACCAACCCCGTAGCGGCGTCTCTCATGCACGCCCTAGCCCCCCGCAGTCCCGTGGCGGAGGACCGGCGTGAGGGCTGAGGGCCTTCAGCCCCTTCCCTTCAGGGAGGGGGGTGGGGGTAGGTCCGTCCCCCCGCCGCGCGGGGGGACCATAGGGGGGCCAGCCTCCATCCCTCCATCCTGCCCATCCTCCAATCCCGTAAATCCTGATCCTGACAATTCCCCCCGTTGTCTTCCCCCCTCACCCCTCAATATGACCCAATGTTGGGATGTGGCAGATGCAAGACCATCCTGGAGCACCGGGCACCGCCCGGCAGGAGCACACACGTACTATCGTGTCTACCAACGACGGTGGCGTAGCCACCCAGCCGAGGGCACCGGGTCATGAGCGACCCCGCGCCGCCCTGCGCGCGGCGCAGCATGGCCGCCTGAGTGCCGCTTCTACGGCACCGGGTGCTGACGTACCCCCCGCCACCACGGCCGGGGCGCCGGGTCAGCACCGTCTGCGTGCCGCCCTTCAGGCACCGGGTCATGAGCGACCCCACGCCGCGTCATCCGATGCGGCGCGGCATGGCCGTCCGAGTGCCGCCACGAGGGCGCCGGGTGCTGACGTACCCCCGGCCACTGCGGCCGGGGCGCCGGGTCAGCATCGTCTGCGCGCCGCGCAACGGGCGCCGGATCACTCTCGATCTCGCCCCGCGCCAACGGCGCCGGGTCATGGCCGACCCCTCGCCGCGTCATCCGACGCGGTGGGGCATGACCGTCCGTGCGCCACCCTTAGGGCACCGGGTGCCGACGTACCCCCGGCCACTGCGGCCGGGGCGCCGGGTCAGCACCGTCTGCGTGCCGTGGCTATCGCCACCGTCGCCCTGCCGGCCGGCTCACACCGGCTGCGCCAGGTAATCTTGCCCCGCACTCCTGCCACTCCCAACACCCTGACTTACCCACACACCCACCGAGACACCGCCCACACCCTTACCACACACTCCCACCAAATCAACCGTCATTCCCGCGCAAGCGGGAATCCCCGTCCCCCCGTCGCAACGGGGGGACCACAGGGGGGCCAGATCATATCCCCCGCGCCGTCATTGCGGCGCAAGCCGCAATCCACAAATCGGACCGCCGCCGGTCGCCGCCTTGCCCCCTCCCCTGGAGCTTGCTCCGGGGGAGGGCTGGGGAAGGGGCGACTTCCCGCCCACCCCACCATCAACCAAGTGCATCCTGCCATCCAGGTTCTGCCCCACCCGCGGTCTTGCTCCACCGCGGCCACGGGCTTCCTCCATCACCTCTCCCGCGCCCCTCCGCCCCCCTGCGCGTCATTGCGGCAAAAGCCGCAATCCAGCCGCACAAATGAATAGCGCATACGGCCTCGCCGACTCCCCTTCCCTGGAGGGAAGGGGCCGGGGGTTAGGTCCACCCGTCCCCCCCGCCGCGCGGGGGGGCATAGGGGGCCAGGGGGTAGGTGTGCCCTACCCGCCACCCGCCACCCGCACGCCGGCGATGGCCAGCAGCAGGCCCAGTGCCGCCGCGCCCAGCAGCAGCGCCGCCATCCGCGCCAACTCCGTGTCGCGTTGGTACAGGCTGTAGCCCGTCAGGCCCGCCGAACCGGCGACCACCACGCCGCAGACCACCGCGAACAGCCAGGACAGCAGCCAGATCAGCCGTGACAACACCGCCAGCAGATCGAGCGAGGTCATACGTCACCACGCGCCATCGGCGGCGCTCCCGGTCGTCGAGTCGCATCGAGTCGCATCAGACCTCTCCCTCGAAGTACCCTACCGCATCCTGCAACCGGAATAAGCGGCGCACCGCCCGCACGTTCACCTTGCCCGAGTCCGGGTACTCCACGTCATCGGCCGCCGAGACCGTCCCCAGCATCAGCATGGTGCAAGGCGCCGTCCCGTCGTTGACGAACTTATGGGCGCTGCGCGGTCCGGGCGGTGCCGCAATGAAGTCTCCCGCCCGCACCGCGAACGCGCCCCGATCCGTCAACAGCGTACACGTCCCCTCCATCACGTAGAACAACTCCTCGGCGACATGGTGATAGTGCCGCGGATACGTCGCCTTACCGGGCGCCAGCCGCACCACCTGATAGCCCAGCTTCCGCGCCCCGACCAGCGCGTCAATGTCCTTGCTCTCCAGGCCGAACGGCCCCGGCCCCGCCCGCGTCTCCCACGGTATCTCATCCAGGTTGATCCGGTTGATGTACAGGTCCGACCGCGACTCCAGCAGCGCCAGCAGCGCCTCCCGCGCGCCAGTGTAGATCGAGTGCCCATCGCCGAGCAGCAGCGCGTCGAACTGCGGGATAGCGAGCAGCTTGCGGAGCTGCAACAACGCCTGCGCGTGGTCCGCCACCTTGGGCGGCGCCCCCAGACTCACCGTGCCGGCCGGCGCGCCCCACACGAAGTCGCCGATAAACGCCACCTGCCCCCCGTGCCAGATCAGCGCCATCTCGCCCGGACTCTTGCCATGCTCCAGGTGCAGCACGCGCAGGTCCGGCACGATCTCCTCGCCGTCTACCACCGTCCGGTCAATCGGAAAGTCGAACAGCGGCGCGTCCGCCTCGTGCGCCACAAGCTGCGCGTCCGTCTGCTCCTTGAAGCCGACGGCCTCCCGGTCATGGTCCCGATTGGTCAACACGATCAGCGCCGCCCCGCCCAGCGCATCGAGCTGCGCCCGGTCCCCGGCCCCCATCGGCACCGGATCAATGAGCACGTTGCCCTCCGGTCGCACCCACAGATGCCCATTGAAGTCGAACTGCTTCTCCTCATCGAACACGGACCACGAGTAGAGGCCCTCGAACATCAACCGCTTCACAACTGTCCCTCCATACTATCCCCTCGCTCCCGACCGTCAGCCCGATTGTACCGCACTCCCCCGCTGCCCCCTCCTGCTACCATCACCCCAGCCCCACCAACGCCCATGGAGCCAGTACCAGGACCGTCATTGCGGCGCAAGCCGCAATCCAGGGGGAGTAGCCTCACTCCCGCGTGGGAACGAACGGGCAGGCTGTGGGAGAGAGCCGAGTGGAATGAAGGCACCCCTCCCGTCCCTAGACAGAAGCAGCGGCCGGTCGCCGCGCCGACCCCCCTTCCCTTCAGGGAAGGGGCCGGGGGGTAGGTCCACCCCGCGCCGCCGCGAAAACATCACCCTCCTCGCCGCCATCGCGGTGGCCGTGGCCGGTATCATAGTGGTCGGTTGGCGTATGGGATTGGACGACCACTTCATTTACCACCCGCTGCCGTTCGACGAGCGGGCCGCGCACGCGCTGCTCGGCGGCTTGCCCGTCGAGGATCACACCTTCCCCACGACCGACGGCCTCCAACTCCACGGCTGGATCGCCCGCACGGACCCGGCCGCCCCGTGGCTACTCTGGTGCCACGGCAACGCCGGCAACATCAGTCATCGCGCCGACAACCTCGGCCTGCTGGTCGAGCACGGCCTCAACGTCTTTATCTTCGACTATCGCGGCTACGGCCGCAGCGACGGCCGGCCCTCCGAACCGGGCTTTTACGACGACGCTGCCGCGGCCTACGACTATCTCCGCAGCACCGCCGGCGTGCCGCCGGAGCAGATCGTCCTGTACGGCCGCTCGCTCGGCGCTCCCGTCGCCGCCGAGTTGGCCTTGCGCCGCCCGGCCGCCGGCCTGATCCTCGAAGCGCCGCTGGGATCGGTCGCGGCGAAGATCCGCACCGTCATCCCGCTGCTACCGCTGGAGAAGCTCTTCCGTGCTCGTTTCGATACCCTGGCCCGTGCCCCGCGCCTAGAACTGCCGACGCTGGTGCTGGTGGCCGAGCGCGACGAAGTCATCCCGCCCCAGCAAGCTCACCAAATCTTCGCGGCGCTCCCCGGCCCCAAGAAAATCTGGACCATTCCCGGCGCCCACCACAACGACACCTATCAGGTCGGCGGCACGCCCTATTTCGAACAGCTAACCGGCTTCATCCGGCGCGTCACGGCGACGGCCGGCGCCTGACCCAGGCCACCGGGCTACGGAGATCATGCTGCATCGCTGGGAGCGCCGCCGATGAAGACCGAAACCCTCTGTGTTCTCTGTGCTCTCTGTGGCAAAAGAAGGGTTGCCCAATGACCGACCGCAAGCACCGGCGCTCGAACGACACGGCCACACTCGCCCCCAGCATCGTCTCCGACGCCCCGCTGCTGGAGTTCGACTTCCCGGCACTCCGCATCGGCGTGGCTGAATACCCCGAGGGACCCACCGGTTGCACCGTCTTCTTTTTCCCCGACGGCGTGACCGGCGCCGTAGACATCCGCGGCGGCGCTCCTGGCGTGCTGCAGCATCCCTGGAACTACTACGATGCGATCTGCTTTGCCGGCGGCTCGCTCTACGGCCTGGAATCGGCGTCGGGCGTCGCCGCCGAGCTACTGGCCCAGCGCGAGTACGCCGTCTCGTTCACCACCATCGCCAGCGTCGGCGCCGCCATCATCTACGACTTCTCGCGCAAGAACTCCGTCTACCCCGACAAAGCGTTGGGGCGCGCCGCGCTCCAAGCGGCCCGCAGTGGGCAATTCCCCTTGGGCGCGTGCGGCGCCGGCGCCTCCGCCACCGTGGGCAAGGGGGTGCGCTTCGCCTACCGCGAGTTGGCCGGCCAGGGCGGCGCCTTCCGGCAGTTCGGACCGACCAAGCTCGCCGTCTTCACCGTCGTCAATGCCATTGGCGCCATCGTCAATCGGCAAGGACAAGTCGTCCGCGGCAACCTGAACCCCCGCACCGGCGAGCGCCACCATCCCCTGGCTGCCGTCGAGCACCGTCTGCACTCGCCCGATGCCCCGCCAACGCCCTCAGGCAACACCACCGTCACGCTGCTCGTCACCAACCAGCAGCTCCACCTCAACGCCCTCCAACAGCTCGGCCGCCAGGTCCACAGCGCCATGACCCAGGCCATCCAGCCCTTCCACACCGTCAACGACGGCGATACCCTCTTCACTATCACCACTAACGAGATCGAAAACCCGGCGCTCGATGCCATGGCCCTCGGCCTCATCGCCTCCGAACTCGCCTGGGACGCCGTCCTCACCTCCTTCACCCCCCGCACATAGCCGTCTCACACTCCCCGTCATTGCGGCGCAGGCCGCAATCCAGGCCGGCGGCATGGTGAATTCCCACGTGCGCGGGAACGACGATTCGGCGCTGGCGGACTCCCCTTCCCTGCCAGGGAAGGGGCCGGGGGTTAGGTCAACTCTCCCTCCGCCAGCGCAATCCGCGCCTGCTCGATCCGCTCGGCCGTTGCCTCCAGCCGCACGCGCACCAGGAGCAGTGCCACGTACAGCAGCGTCATCCCGCTCAAGGTGACGAGGATGCTGATAAGCATTTCCGGCGGCATCTGCGGCCCCTCCGGGGTGATGAATACGGGGCCGGGGTGCAAGTTGCGCCACCACTCCGCGGAGAAGTAGATCAGCGGCACGTCGAAGAAGCCCACAATGCCGAGCACCGCCGCGGCGCGCGCGGTCCGCGGACTCAGCGCGCCGCGCCGCGCAAAGGAGCGCAGCATCACATACGCTGCGTAGATCATCCACAGCACCAGCGTAGTCGTCTGTTTGGGGTCCCACTGCCACCACACACCCCAGATCGGCTTGCCCCAGAGCGACCCCGTAATCAGCGCCAGCGTCGTGAACAGCAGGCCGACCTCGGCGGAAGAGCGGGCGATGGTGTCCAAACGTGCCGAGCCACGCACCAGGTAGCCGATGCTGGCGACGAAGACCACGAAGAAGGCCAAGAACCCCACCCACGCGGTCGGCACGTGAATGTAGAAGATGCGCTGCGGCGCCTTCTGGATCGCGTCTTCCGGCGCCCACAGCAGTCCGGCGAGACCACCGAGCACGAGCACAATCACGGCAGCCACCGTGATGATGGTGGTATCCCACGCCCGGCCATTCCCGGCAGCCCGGCGGGTCGAATCAAGCGCGCTGGTCATATCGTCAGCCTACTTGCAGTCGTCCTCGGCTCGCACCGCAGTCTACACGAGGGCGCTACCCGGTGGTGGCTTGCCGGGCGCGAACCTGACGGTTGAACGGCCACGGCCGACGCGCAAAGACCTCGATGCTGACGAGGAAGCCGATGAAGATCAGCGCCAGTCCGACGAACTGACCGAGGTAGTACCCATCGGTAAAGCCGAAACGGTGCAGCCCGTGGGTCATACTCGGTACGAAGGCGCCGAACGCGATCAGCGCATTGGACACGACGCGGTACGAATAGAGCCGCCGACGCCACCACACCCACGCGCTATAGGCCGCTCCAAAGACGAGTGCCATCGCGCCGGTGATGTTGAAGAGCGGGGTCAGGAGCCGCGCGTCCTCGGGAAACCCCACGCCATGCACGATACCCGTGTCCGGGTGCAGCATCACCGCCGTATCCACCGGCACACTCACTATCTTGGCGAGGCTGTAGAGCGTCCCCAAGGCCAACAGGCTGAATGTCACGCGGCCAAGCCGGTCCGGGCGCCGCCACGACACCGCCGCTACGAGCAGCGCGGCGCCGATACCAACGGCGCCGATGGTCAGGGCGGCCGGCGCCAGCGGATCACCGTCTGCCAGCAGCCGCCGGCCTTGCAGGAGACCCGGCAGCGAACCCAGCATCAATCCCGCGGCGACCAGCAGGCCAAAGCCGCGCGTCTTCAGCAGATAGCATTCGCCCTGACCGAGCCAGGCCGCCGTCATAATGGCGCCGAGCAGGTACCAGGCGCGGTAGGGGGCCTCGCCCCAGCCGAACGCATTACCGAGAAATTCCGTCCCGGACGCGAGTCCGTACCAGAGCAGACCCAGCGCCCAGACAAGCTGATACGGCTTGCGCCGGTCAAGCCATTGCGCGAGCAACATCGCGGCAAAGAGCAGACCGAGAGCGGTCGTCGTCAGTGGCAAGAGTATGGACAGGCCCACTCGCTTCCTCTTAGTCGTGTGACCGATGTGCTAAACAGTGAGGGTAGCGGACAGGCGTGCCGGGGGCTATAGGGGAGTGACCCTATTTCCGCTGGGATAGCACCCTACTTCAGGAGCAGCCCCCCTACCGTCCCCCCGTCCCGACGGGGGGACGGTAGGGGGGCCAATAATGCATCTCCCCCGGCCCTCGTGCTGACTTGGCCCGGCGCCTGGTATGGTCCGGCACGCGCTGCGGCTGCCCACGACGGCACCGCGGCACAGAACAACCGGAGAGTGTGAGGACATGTGGACCAACCGTGCCAAAGCCAAGCTCAAGGCCGGAGAGTCAATCCGCGGCGTATTCATCAACCTGGATTCGATCCAGGCCGTCGAGCTATGCGGTTTGCTCGGCTTCGACTTCTGCCTCATTGACGCCGAGCACGCACCGTTCGGACCGCAGTACGTCGAGCAAATGATCCGCGCGGCGGATGTCAGCGGGATGACGCCGCTCGTGCGCGTGGCCCAAAACGAGCGCCAGGTCATCCTGCGCTACCTCGACGTTGGGGCGCAGGGCGTGCAGATTCCGATGGTCAACACTGCTGCTCAGGCGCAGGCGGTAGTCGAAGCGGTCAAGTACACACCCCTGGGCAAGCGCGGTTTGGCGAGCGTCACGCGGGCCTCGCGCTGGGGCGTTGGCATCAACGTGCCCGACTACGTGGCCCGCGCGAACGAGGAGACGATGGTGATTGTGCAGGTCGAGACGCAGGAGGCGCTCGACAATCTCGACGCCATCCTCGCCGTGCCCCACATTGACCTCGTGTTCGTCGGGCCAACCGATCTGTCACAGTCGTTCGGCGTTCCCGGCCAGCCGACTCATCCGCGGGTCGTCGCCGCGCTCGAAAACGTCGTCGCGCGCGCCAGCGCCGTCGGCCTGCCCGTCGGCACGGTCGCGCCGGACGCCGCGCTGCTGCACGAGCGCCTCGCCCAAGGCGTGCGCTCCGTCGCCACCAACACCACCGCCCTCCTCAGCCAAGCCGCCAGCGCCTTTCTCGCGTAATCGTGATGAGCGGCCCCCCTATCCTGTCCATCCATGTAAATACCTACCCCTGTCAGCGTCGGGACGGGGGAGAGTTAGGGAGGGGACCAGAACAAGTACCAGCCATGACCGACAGCACAGCGCAGTTACTCAAGGTGGCGCGGCCGCTGCGGCGATGGAGCAGCCGCCTCGTGGTCGCTCTGTACGGCCGCGGACTAGGCCGGATCGTGGGGGGCTGGCTGCTCCTGCTGACCACCACCGGCCGCCGCAGCGGCCGGCAGTACACGACGCCTATCGGCTACGTGGCCGCTGACCCATCGGGGCTACCCCATCCGTCGGGCACTGCGGTCTACCTCTTCCGCGCTGCGCCCGGCGGAGCCGACTGGCTCGCCAACCTGCGGGCACAGCCGGCGGTCAGGGTGCGGGTCGGACCGCACCGCTACCAGGCCCGCGCCAGCGTCCTCCGCGGCGAGCGGCAGCGCCGCCAGGCCCTCGCCGGCTACCTGCATGGGCGGACCGTGCCGGCGCGGGCGGCCCGCCGGGCCTTCGGTCTGGACCGCGCCCGCCCCGACGAGAGCATGGCGCAGGCCGCCCGCGCCACACAGCCCGTCATCGTTGCGCTGCGTCTCGACAACCCCACACCGGCGCACGGCGACTGAATCCGTTTACCGGCGCACGAACTTCTGCATCCGGTTGTCGGCCTCGACCTCGATGATGTAGAGGTCGCCGCGAGAATCAAACCACATGCCGTGCGGCGAGCCGACAAACTGGCCGGGCGCCGTACCGTATTCGCCCCAGCGGGCGATCAGCTCGCCATCCAGCGTCATCATCGTTACGTGCTGGGTACCCAGACGCCCGCCGATGATGTAGACGGTGTTGTCGTCGTCAATCAACATCTCCTGGGGCATCGCAATATCGCGCCACTGGTCCAGATATTCTCCGTCGCGGGTGAAAATCTGCACGCGGTCGTTGCCGCGATCCAGGACCAGCACGCGCCCGCGCTCGTCCACGCAGACGTTATGCACCGGCCGCGTGAACTCGCCCGGCCCGGTGCCCTCCGTGCCCCACGACAACTCCAACTCGCCATCCGCGCTGAAGCGATGCACGCGATGATTCCCGTAGCCGTCCGTCACAAAGACCTCGCCCGACGGCGCGCGAAACGCCCGCGTCGGCCGGTTGAACGGCGCCTCCACACCTGGCTTGCCGCGCGTGCCCCATGTCGCCAAAAGCGTGCCGTCGCAAGTCCACTGCGTCACTGTATGCCCGTTCGTATCCGTGACGTAGAGGATATCGTCCTCGCTCATCCAAACCCCGTGCGCCTGCTCGAACGCTCCGTCTCCCCAGGTGGTAATCAGCCGGCCGTTCGGCTCGAACACCATCATCTCCGACCTGGGAAAGCGTTGGAACACATAGACGCGATCCTGCGAGTCACAAGCGACACCGGACACCAAGCCGAACTCCGGCCGATGCGGCCCACGCCCCCAGTTGCCTTCCGCCTCATAGCTAAAGTCACCACTGCCTACTATGGCACTCATGCCCGCTCCTCTCCGTCATCACCCGTCCCCGTCGTTCCGGCGAAAGCCGGAATCCAGATCGGTTGTCACTGGCAACACCACTGCTACTCGGCGTTAGATCGAATCGAAGAACCCCTTATCCACTTTCACGACCTTTACCGTCCTCACGCCAAGCTCCAACTCTTCCAACCTGTCCATCAGCAGTTCGCCATCAATCAAGTCTATCGGCGGCACCCCATCCCTGGTCGCTTCTTTTTCCGCGTCGCGTGTGAAGCCACCCGTTGTCAGGATCAATCCTCTGTCTGCCCGACCGGCCATCGCGCCGCGGAAGTCTCTGACCGTGCCGGCAGAGACATTATTGGTAAACCGCTTACACTGAAACACGACGGGAAAGCTGATCATGCCGGCCAGTCGGATGATGCCACGCCCGTCAATCCCGCCGTCTCCCGACTTACCCGTGACAGCGACCTCAATAAATCCCGATTCACGCAACAGCCGCTGACACAATCGCTCGAATGCGTCAGGAGGCATACTCAGCAGCACTGCCGACAGGGTCTCGCGCCATGAAGCAAACTCATCCGGGGATTCCTCAATCAGGACAGGCTCATCAGCCGGTAGTTCCTCGCTCATGGGTGCGACCGCATCCAGGGATTCCTCAGTCGGGCCACCCACATCAGATTTGCCACGACTTCCGTCTCTCCGCTTCCGGTAAGCTCTTACAACATCTTCAGGGTCAACACTTTCAGTGTCGATACCCAGGGCCGTTAGAGACCACACTCCTCGCCTTGAGTTATCGAGCAGGCCATAATCTTTGAGGTAGGTTCTCGACCAACCCAGATTATATTCCAACCTCGTCCTATGCCTTCCATCAGTATGAGGGGCTTGTACGACCTGCGCTGACAGACCCATGTCCTCAATCACTCGATTTACTATCTCCGCAATGGAAGCGCTCCCTCCAAGAGCACGAATCGCCCTAAGCGTCGGATTCATCAACTCTTGGAAATTCGGGACATCAGCATCGCCGCCTACTTCAGGATTGCCAGCCATCACATGTGTCTCCTTCTGCTCCGGCAGTTGTGTCGAGACTAACCCCGTCCGTCCTCAGGAAACCGGATCAAGTATATCCAGCAACTGCTTCACGTCGCCGATACCGTCTCGCACCATGCGCTCGGACCAAGAGTATACCGAGTTGTCATGCTTGACCACGCTGGCCCCCACCCTGACCCTCCCCCGCTGCGGCAGGGGAGGGAACACGCCGTCCCCCCGTCGCAACGGGGGGACCATGGGAGGCCGGCGGCCCTACTCAGCAGCCGGAAGCGTCGGCTGCGCCGCCGGTTCGGGCGTGGGGGCCGCAATCGGCGGATGGGGCAGCGGCTCGCCCGGCATCGGCGGGAAGGCAGCGGCGACCGGCAGAGGCGCCCCGGCCGACTGCCCGGGGGCGTGCGGCTGCACCAGTTCGCCACCGATCAGCCCGGTCTCGCGGAGCAAGACACCGCCGAGCACCGGCACGATGGTCTCTGCCGGAAACAGTCCCGCCGGATGATCCACCAGCCAGCGTTGCAAGGTCTGGCGCTGAAACCGCTGCACGATGAGCGGGCCACGATGGCGCGGCTGGGACGTCGGCAAGCCGTAATAGTTGATCGCGTCGAGCACCGACCACGGTCCGCTGACACCTTCCGGCGCCCGGAAAAAGACCGCCCGGATTGCCGGGTCGCGCAGCCACGCAATCCGCTCGGCAATCGCATCATCGAAGGTCACGGCCGCGCCCTCCCGCGGCGCCGGTATGTCGTGAACCACCAGCAGCCACGGGTCCATCCCGGCGGCAGTCAGCAGCTCGAACGTATTGGTCAAGCGCGTGCCCTGCCCAGGACACGCCTGCAAGACGACCCGCTGGAATGCCTGATAGGCACAGCCATCGCGGCCGAGGAAGGCACGGCTGATCGGAGCGCCCAGCACCGCAGCACCGCCGTACTCTTGGAACAACGTCCGGAAGAGCGCCGGGCCGGCCGGCGTGTCGTGCAGGTCCCACACGTCGAACCCCTGGCCCACCACGCCGGTCGCTTGCCGGACATACCGGACCGCCGCCAACGGCTGCGCCGGGCCTTGGCCGCCTCCCGCCATGGCGCCACCCGGCTGCGCCAAGAGCAGGACCAGCCCCAGCACGAGGGAGCCTAGCCCTCCCCGCAACAGCGGCCGGGAGGCTGGATTCCCGCGAAAGCGGGAATGACGGTCGGCGCGGCGATTTCTCCCTCTCCCCGTGGGAGAGGGCCGGGGTGAGGGCTGCCGGGCGCCGCCATGACTCCCCTTCCCTGGAGGGAAGGTGCCGGGGGTTAGGTCCAATGAAACGCTGCTGCCCATTTCGTTGTCACACCAGGAAAAGCCGGCCGCGGCGGCCAGCGTCCGAGCGATGCTAACGCTGCCAGCCGCAGACGGCAAGCTGCGCCGGCCGCCCGACGACCGGCGGCCGCGGCCGGAAGTGTAGAATCAACCATGTCGCTATGGGATGAGTTGGCTGGTATCGCACCGGTGGCCTGGGACCAGTTCAATGCGGTTGATATCGCCTTTTTGCTGGTCACGGTCCTATTCACCATCCACGGCATTCGTCGCGGCTTCATCGCCTCGATCACCGGCATCACTACGCTCGTCGTGAGCGTGGTACTGGCTATCAGATTTTACGGCGTGGTCGCTGACTTCATCCTCGCCCAGTGGGAACTGTCGCCGCTGATTGCGAACGTCGCGGGATTCCTTGTGGTCCTGCTCGTAGCGCTGGTCCTGCTGGCCTTCGCGCTGACCACCATCGCCGGGATGCTGCGCCCACTGCGCCCCTTTCTCGCGCCGCTGATCGCGGTCGACCACTTACTCGGCGCCGTCCCCGGCTTTGCGCTGGGCTTCATTATCTCCGTGCTACTCCTGACCGCGCTCCGCGCGCTCCCGCTTTCCGGCACGGTGCAGCAGGCAGTCGAGCAGTCGGCCCTCAACGGCTACCTCACCCGCGCGACGGCAGTGGTGCTCCCACAAGTAGAGACGCTTTTCGGACAAGCCATCCGCAGCACGATGGCCTTCCAGCGCCGGGGCATTATCGAGTATGGAGAAACGCTCCGGTTCGGTCCATTCCCACTCCCGGAGCTACAGGTAGACCCGGCAGCGGAAACCCGCTTGCTCGCGCTGGTCAACGCTGCCCGCGCCCGCGAGTCACTCCCGCCGCTGGTGATGGACCCTGATCTACGCGCAGTCGCGCGTGCCCACAGCGCCGAGATGTTCCGGCTCAGTTACTTCTCACATCACTCACCCGTGACCGGCAATCCGGCAGATCGCATCCGCGAGCACAATATTCCCTATCGGGTCGCCGGCGAAAATCTGGCCTACGCGCCGACGGTGGATGTGGCACACGTTGGCCTGATGAATAGCCCCGACCACCGCCACAATATTCTCGCCACCGAATACGGCAAAATCGGCATCGGCGTGGTCTCGGGCGGCATCTACGGCAAGATGTTCACGCAGAACTTCACGAACTAGCGCCGGAGCAAACCGCCTACCTCGTGCTCCATCCTCACGCCTCGCCCCCCCCCCGCTTTGACAGACGGCGCGAGAGATTTATACTCGACATAGCCTCCACTCGCCGGCCGGCGCCGTTCGCGGTGGGCCTGTACCTGCCGCCGCCGTCGGCACTGCGCCGGTCCAACGGATGTCCGCACAGGATAACGGAATAACCAACCAACAGGAGAGCTTGATGGTGATAGCAACTGCGGTGCGATTGGCGACGCGCATGGCCGACCTCGGGACGGAATCGGCCTTCGAGGTGCTCGCGCGTGCTCGCCAGCTGGAGCGGGAAGGGCATCATATCATCCACATGGAGATCGGGGAGCCGGATTTCCCCACTCCACAACACGTCAAGGACGCCGCGAACGACGCCCTCGCGGCCGACGAGACCAAGTACGGCCCATCTGCCGGCATCATGCCCTGCCGCGAGGCGGTTGCGGAGCACGTGTCCGAAACACATGGCATGCCGATATCACCCGAGCAAGTCGTCATCACGCCCGGCGCCAAGCCGCCGATCTTCTACGCCACCCTCGCCCTCGTTGACGAGGGTGACGAGGTGCTGCTGCCGGACCCCGGCTTTCCGATCTACGAGTCCGTGGTCGCGTTCGTGGGGGGGCACCCCATTTCCGTGCCGCTCAGCGAGGCCAACGAGTTCCGGTTCGAGGTCGCAGAGCTGGAGCGGCGCATCACCTCGCGGACGAAGATGATTATCCTCAACTCACCGCAGAACCCGACCGGCAGCGTCCTCACCGCCGATGATGTCGCGGGCATTGCGGATCTGGCCCGCGAGCACGATCTCTGGGTCATTAGCGACGAGATTTACTCGCGGCTGCTGTTCACGGGCGACGCGCCGAGTATCATGTCCGAACCGGGGATGGCCGAGCGGACGGTGTTGGTGGACGGCTTCTCCAAGGCCTACTCGATGACCGGCTGGCGCCTGGGCTACGGCGTAATGCCCGAAGACCTAGCCGAGGCCATGGCCCAGCTTCAGAACAACTGCTCGTCGTGTACCACGACCTTCGTGCAGCACGCCGGTATCGCCGCCCTCCACGGACCGCAGGACTCGGTAGACGAAATGGTCGCCGCCTTCCAAAGCCGGCGCGATCTGGTCGTCGGGCGCCTGAACGAAATGCCCGGTGTTCACTGTCTCTCCCCACACGGCGCCTTCTACGTTTTCCCGCGTGTCGAGGTCCCGGGCCTCACGAGCAAAGAGATCGCCGACTACCTCCTGGAACGCTCCGGCGTGGCCATCCTTGCCGGCACCGCGTTCGGCGCCGCCGGTGAGGGCTACCTGCGTCTCTCCATCGCCACCGCTACCGAGCAGTTGGAAGTCGGCTTGGACCGGATCGCGCAAGGGCTGGCCGAGCTACGCGCCGGCCAGCGCCTCTAGGCGTGACCCTCGCCCCGGTCTCCACCCTCGCCCTCCCTCGTCCCCCCGCCGCAGCGGGGGAGCCATAGGGGGCCAAGCCCGTCCTCTCTGCGGCGCCGTTTGTACGGCGGCGGGTAATGGTGCTAGGATGATGGTAGGCGGGCCGCGCGTCCGATACTCGGGTCCACCTACCCATGATGCGCGCCTCTAGCAAGTAGTCCGCTTGGTCAGCAACTGACTTTGGCTCGGCGGTGACCGCGCACACGCGCGTAGCTCCGGGGGAGCGGCGGAAAAATCGCCGCCACTCCCTTGTCGATATGGGCCGGCCCCACCACACGGGGCCAAAGTGGGGAACCATGGCAACAGACACGGCACCTGGCTCTACGGACACCATTACGGATAAGGCCGCACAGTATTTGGAGGCGATCTACCTGCTGATCTCGGAGGACCGCCCCGCGATTGCCGCGCGGGTGGCCGAGATCGTCGGGGTCACGCCACCAACGGTGCTGGGGACACTCCGCCGCTTGCAACAGCAAGGGCTGATCCGCCTCACTCAGCGCAAAGAAATCCAGTTGACCGAGGAGGGTCATGCGTTCGCCGAGGGCCTCATGCGCCGGCATCGTTTGATGGAGCGCTTCCTTACCGACGTGCTCGGTTTGGATTGGCGTCAGGCACACGAGGAAGCCGAGCGCCTGGAGCACGCCGTATCCCCCGTACTGGAGGAGCGGCTGGCGGCGGTCCTCGGCGATCCGGCCACCTGCCCCCACGGCAATCCGATCCCCGGCAGCCGGAGCGCCAGCTTGCTCGACCTCTCGCCCCAAATGCGGCTCAGTGAATGCGCCGTCGGTCAAGCGGCGACCGTGATCCGCATCGAGGAAGCGGCCGAGTGGGACCTCGACTTACTGACCTTCCTCGAACGTCACCAGATCAAGCCGGGCAAGACGCTCGACATTCTCGATGTGGCCACCTTCAACGACACCATTACCGTCGCCAGCACGGATGGCGACGTGGTGCTCGGAAACAAGGCCGCCGAGCGCGTTTGGGTTCACCCTACCACTGCCGCTGCCGAGGATGACGGCGTCGTGCGCGAGCCGGCTGCCGTGGCCGGGTAGCACCGCTTATGTCAAGTCCGGCGCGGCTCCCGCCGGAGCGCCGGGACCTGCCCACCTCCGGCCGACAGCTCGGCCCCGGAGCACTACGCGCTCCCATCCCTCCCGGTGTCTCCCTATGAACGCCGCGGGTAGTCGAGTTGATCGACCATGGTGGTGGCCGGACTACCGCCAACTGCTGCGGCTGAACTGGACTTGGATCGCAGCGGCAGTGGCAATCTTCTTCCTCGGCTTCCTCCTCGGATTCGCCGGTGCCCGCGCTGCACCGGAGCGGGCGCTCGCAATCGCAGAACCGGTCTTCAGCCAACTCGAAACGCTCGCCGCGCAAGTCCTGGCCACCGATAATCCGCTCGTCCGCTCCGGACTGATCTTCGCAAACAATGCTCGCGCCTCGGCCCTGACCGTACTGCTCGGCTCCGCCTTTGGCCTCGTGCCGCTCGGCACCTTGCTTACCAACGGCTCTATCATCGGCCTGCTCATCGGTCTCAGCACCGGCACGCCGCTCCCGGAGTTGACGGACCTGCCGCGCGATCCACTGTTTTTTGCTGCGGCGCTCGTGCCGCACGGAATTATCGAGTTACCGGCCGTGTTCGTTATCGCTGCGTGGGGCCTCAAGCTCGGCCTCGCGCCGTGGCTCCCGTCCGCAGCGGGCGCCCGCGCCGCCGTCTGGCGTACAACTGCCCGCGAGTCGCTACAGATTCTGGTGCCGGTAATCGCACTCCTGCTCGTCGCCGCGGTGATCGAAGCGAACCTCACGTTGGCCCTGGTGCAATGGCTCCAAGACCAACGCCCGAGCGGCACCTAGGGGGTGGGCCGACTGCTGACGGCTGATAGCTGACAGCCATTACCAACGAGGCATGCTACAATGTGGCCCGGTCGCGTTCCTGGTGGTGGTACATGGTCCGGTTGCCTGCTCCGGTGCAGGAATAGAGTACGCTGTGGCACGCATTATCGCGATTGCCAATCAAAAAGGGGGGGTCGGGAAGACCACAACCACCCTCAGCTTGGGCGCCGCGCTGGCGCATTGCAACCTGCGGGTGCTGCTGGTGGACCTGGACCCGCAGGGCAACCTCACCAGCGCCGTCGGCCACCGGCCCACTGAGGATCAGACCGTCGCCGCTGCCCTCCTTAATCTCCGGGTCCCGTTCCCGGCAGCACCCTTCGAGGAAAACGGCCAGGTCCTGTTCGATATTGCGCCGACTACCGCGGCGCTGGCTGCCGCCGAAGCGGCGCTCAGTGTGCGTATCGGCCGCGAGCTGCGCTTGCGGGACCAGCTTGCGCCCCTCGCCAACCGCTATGACTACATCTTGATTGACACGCCACCGTCCCTGGGTCTCCTGACGATCAACGCCTTGGTTGCCGCGCAGGAAGTGATCGTCCCTACCGAAGCACGCTACTTCTCGCTCCAGGGATTGCAGTTGCTGAGGGCACGGATCGAAGAAGTGCAGTACCTGAACGCCAAGCTGCATCTGGGCGGCATCCTGCTCTCCAAGCTCGACCGCCGTTTACGGGAGGAGAAGGCGGTGGCGGCCTATCTCCGCGAGGAGTGGGGCGCGGCGGTGTTCACCACCGAGATTCGGTCCAACAGTAAAATCCTGGAAGCCGCCTCGGCGGGCCAGACTGTCTTTGCCGCGCCGCAAGCGCGGCCGGCAGCGAAAATGTATCGCGCGCTCGCACAAGAGGTCATTGCGCGCGGCTAATGCCGCGACAAGAGCGGGAGCGAGGGTCAATACGGGAGGTAGGAATGCCGGAAAAGCGACGCGCCGCCTTCCGTCCCGAACGTCTCCAATCCGCCGGGGCGCCCGACCCGATCATCCCGCAGATCCTCGGTAGTCCCGACCCGGAGATGGCCGGGGAAGGATTCACGGAGGTCCGGATCGTCGGCGTCGGGGGCGCCGGCATCAACGCCGTCGGGCGGATGATCGAAGCCGGGTTGAGCGGCGTGCGTTTTATCGCGGTCAATACCGATGTCCAAGCGCTCGGCCAGAGCGAGGCGCTAATCCAGGTGCAGATCGGGCGGCGTGCCACCGGCGCCAGGGGCACCGGCGGCGATCCGGACCTCGGTCAGCGCGCGGCCGAGGAAAGCGAAGCCAGCCTCGAAGCGGTGCTGCGCGGTGCTCATCTGGTGTTCATCGCCGCCGGTCTTGGCGGCGGCACCGGCACCGGCGCCGCGCCGGTGATCGCCAACCTCGCGCGGCAGGCGGCGGCGCTCACCGTGGCGGTAGTGACCTTGCCGTTCACCTTTGAGGGCACCCGCCGGCAGCGAGTAGCCGAGGATGGACTCGCGGCGCTGCGCCAGCACGTGGATGCGCTGATCGTCATTCCCAACGAGCGCCTGCATCAGGTGGCCGGTGCCAACATGTCCATCAAGGACGCCTTCACCCTCGCCGACAACATGCTCCGCCACGGGGTCCAGGGCATCGCCGATCTAGTCACCGTGCCAGGACTAATCAACCTCGACTTCAGCGACGTGCGTGCGGTGATGGAGCAGGCCGGCAACACGATGATGTCCATCGGCGAGCGACGCGGCCCCCGCCGTGCTATCGAGGCAGCCCGGGCAGCCACCGAAAGCCCCCTGCTCGATACCTCCATGCGCGGCGCGCGGGCGGCCCTGTTGAATATCACGGGCAGCCCCGACCTCACGCTCGTGGAAGTGAACGCGGCGGCGCAGCTCGTGACCGATCTCGCCGATCCTGAGGCGAACATCATTTTCGGTGCCGTCATTGATCCGCGCCTCCAGGACACCGTCCGGGTCACGCTGATTGCCACGGGCATCGAGCAGGAGCCGCCACTACCGGCAGTAGCGCCCCGTTCAACAGCGCCGCGCGCGGCGCTGCCCCCTACCCGGACCGAGCGCGAGCCGCCGGCCACTCCCACCGATAGCGTGGAAGTGCCGTCGTTCTTGCGCCGGCGGGCGCGTCTGCGCCGCGAGGAGCGCTGAGGCCGCTCAACCCTGACCTGCCACCGCCATCCACAGCTATCCGTCTCTTAAACCATTGCCGAAGGAGCAGTGATGACCCAGCCACCGACCGGCACGGCGCAGCGTGTGCATCGGCTGCGCCTCGGGCATAGCCCCGACTCCGACGACGCCTTCATGTTCTACGCTCTCGCCACGGGCGCAGTCAGCGCCGCTGACGTGCAGTTCGACACCGTACACCAAGACATTCAGAGCCTGAACCGGCGCGCGCTGCACGGCGAGTTGGAAATCACGGCGCTCTCCGCCCACGCCTACGCCCACGTCTGGCACCACTACGCGCTGTTCACCCACGGTGCCAGCATGGGCCGGCAATACGGCCCGGTCGTCGTCGCGCCGGAGCCGCTGGAGCTTGACGCCTTGCACGGGCAGCGTATCGCTATCCCCGGCTTCCTCACGAGCGCCTACCTCGCCTTGCGCCTGCGCTTGGCACACTTCGAGCCGGTGTTCATGCCCTTTGACCGGATCATGCCGGCGGTCGCCGCCGGTGAGTTGCCGGCCGGCCTGCTTATCCACGAGGGCCAACTGACCCATGGCTCCCTGGGGCTGCATCCGGTGAGCGACCTGGGTGTATGGTGGCACGAGGAGACGGGATTGCCGCTGCCGCTCGGCGTCAACGCCATCCGCCGCGATCTGGGGCCGGAATTGCTCGCCCAGGCCTCGGCCCTGCTCAAGGAGAGCATTCGGTACGGCCTCGCCCACCGCGACGAAGCGCTGGCTTACGCGATGGGATTTGCCGGCGACGTGCCCCGCGACCTCACCGACCGCTTTGTCGCCATGTACGTCAACGACCTCACGCTGGACCTCGGCCCGTCGGGCCGCGCCAGCGTGGAACTGTTCCTCCAGCGCGGCTACGAGGCCGGCATTATCCCCGACCTCCCACAGGTGGAGTGGATTCCCTAACGCCTCAGGCGTAGGTGGCGATCACGCGGTAGTGCGTGTCGCGGAGCGCCGGGATACGCCCACATTCGCGGATCAACTGCACCATCGCGTGGTCGGTCATGCGGTGGCGCAGCCCGGTAGCCCGCACGACGTTCTCTTCCAGCATGATGCTACCGAGGTCATCGGCCCCATACTCCAGGCTCGACCGCGCGGCGGTGGTGCCGGTGGTCAGCCACGACCCTTGGAGCGAGTAGAAATTGTCGAGGAACAGCCGCGAGATGGCGAGCGTCCGCAAGTAGTCCGCGATGGATGTGGCCCGGCCGCCCAGCTCGGTGTTGCCGGGCTGATAGATGAACGGGATAAACGCCCGGAACCCCTGTCCGGGGTCAGCCTTGTCCTGCACGTCGCGGATACGCTGGAAGTGCTCGACGCGCTCGGCAAACGTCTCGACCATGCCGAAGGTCATCGTTGCCGTGGTGCGGATATGCTGCCGGTGCGCCTCTTCCATCACTTCCAGCCAGGAATCCGAGCTACTCTTGAACGGACTCACCGCCTTGCGAACCCGCTCGACGAGGACTTCGGCACCCGCACCCGGCAGCGAGTCCAGCCCGGCCTGCCGCAGCCGCCGCAGCACCTCCCGCACGGTCAGCCGCGAAACCTTGGCGATATGCAGCACTTCCGGCGGTCCCAGCGAGTGCAGCGTCACTGGATACCGCCGCTTCACGCTAGATAGCAGGTCCTCGTAGTAGTCAATCTTCAACTGGGGGTCGTGACCGCCCTGGAACATAATCTGGGTCGCGCCCATGTCTAAGGCTTCTTCGATCCGGCGGAAGATCTCCTCCTTGGAGCGCCGGTAGCCTTCCGCGTGGCGCGGGAGCCGGTAGAAGGCGCAAAACGAGCAACGCGCCACGCAGACGTTCGTATAGTTGATGTTACGATCAATGATGAAGGTCGCCCGGTTATCCGGGTGTATCCGGCGCCGCACCGCATCGGCCGCCGCACCAATCCGCTCCAAGTCGCCATACTCGAAGAGGTGGAGCGCATCCTCGGCAGACAGCCGCTTCCCCTCCTCGACCACCGCAGCGAGGATGGCCTTATCACATCCCGCCTCAAAGCGGCGCGGCGCGGCTTCCAACTGTTCCGCAATGGTCGGCGCGGTGGGCGCCAGCACGGCCGTCATGCACGTCTCCTTCGCAGCGTCACCCCACATTGTAGACGATGGCCAGGGCTACCGCGAGCCAGCCGCCGGCCATTCGACAAGCTATCATCTCCACTAACCCTCAAATAAGGAACCGACGAATGCCAGCATACGAGCACATCCTGGATAACCGCGGTCGCGCGGTAGCCGACTACTTGCGGAAACGACTGCCCCAAGCCGCGGCGTTCCGGCTGGTCTCGGCCTACTTCACCATCTATGGTTACGAGCTACTAGCGGATGAGTTGGGTCGTGTCGGGAGCGTGCGCTTTCTCTTCGGCGACCCTGCCTCGGTAGGTGAGCTGGACCCGGGTGGGAAAGAACCGAAGTCCTTTGAGCTGACCGAACAGGGCCTGGCCCCCAATCATACGCTCCATCAGAAGCAGTTGGCCCGGCGCTGCGCCGCTTGGGTGCGTAGCGCCGCCGTGGCCGTCCGTTCCGTAAGCAGGTCCAATTTCCTCCACGGCAAGATGTACCTTACCGCATCACCCCACGGCGCCGCTGGCATAGTTGGTAGCTCCAACTTCACGAAAAAGGGCCTGGGCGGTAGTGACGGCTCCAACCTGGAGATCAACCTAGCCACTGCCGACGCCGCGATCTTAGCCGAGTTGCGCGACTGGTTTGACGAGCTGTGGCATAACAAGCAGTTGACCCGCGATGTCAAACGAGAAGTGCTGGACGCGCTGAACCGCATCGGCAAAGACCATGCCCCGGAGCTGATCTATTACAAGACGCTCTACGAGCTGTTCCGCGCAGATATCGAAGCCCGGCGCGACGGCGACCAGCAACTACAGGATAACCACCTCTACGACACTGCCATCTGGAACGCACTGTACGAATTCCAGAAGGATGGCGCCAAGAGTGTCATCGCCCGCCTCAAGCAGCATAACGGCTGCATTCTCGCCGACAGCGTAGGCCTGGGCAAAACCTATACCGCGCTGGCGGTCATCAAGTATTACGAGATGTGTAACGAGCGCGTCCTGGTGTTGTGCCCCAGCAAGCTGCGCGAAAACTGGGCGCTCTACCAAAGCCATACCTCGCAAGTCGGCAATCCCTTCACTGCCGACCGTTTTGGCTATTCGCTGCTGGCACACACCGACCTGTCCCGCGACCAGGGCATGTCCGGCAGCACAAACTTGGAAGCCTTCAACTGGAGCAGCTTCGACCTGGTGGTGATTGACGAATCGCACAACTTCCGCAACATGGACGGCAGCCGCTACCAGCGGCTCCTGGGCGAGGTGATCGGCCAGGGCGCCAAGACCAAAGTGCTGCTGCTTTCGGCCACGCCGGTCAACATCTCGCTGACCGACCTACGCAATCAGATTTACCTCATCACCGAAGGGCGCGAGGACAGCTTCCGGGAGAGCCTCGGGGTCGGCAACATCCGCAACCTGCTGGGTACGGCGCAGCGGGAGTTCAAGCAATGGGAAGCCGACTGGTCCGCAAGTGGCCAGCGCGACAAGACCGCCCTGTTGGAGAAATTGGGCGCCGATTTCTTCCGGTTGCTGGCCGGTATCTCCATCTCCCGCTCCCGGCGACAGATCAAGCAGTTTTACAACGAGGAGATGGATCGCATCGGCGAGTTTCCCGCCCACGAAAAGCCGCACAACGTGTACCCGCCCACCGACCTCGCCGGCACGCTTTCCTATGAGGAGTTGGCGGACCAGATCGACAGCTTCACGCTCTCCGTCTATCGCCCCTCCAAGTATCTCGTTGATCCTACCCGCTTGCAAGAACTGAAAGCGGAACGGGCAGAGCGAAACTTCAACCAGCAAGATCGGGAGCGCTTTCTGATCGGGATGCTGCGGACGAACTTCCTGAAACGGCTGGAAAGCTCCCCCCATTCGCTCACGCTGACCCTGCAGCGCACCGTCGGCAAGATTGATGACCTGCTGGCCAGGATTGACCGCTACGAGCGGGGCGCTCAAGCGGAGCACGACTTGGGGGAGGTGCTGCCTGATGATGACGAGGACGATGAGGAGTTTCTTGTCGGCCGGGGCCGCCGGCCCTATCGTTTGCCCGAGTTGAACCTGCCAGGCTGGAAGACGGACCTACGGCGGGACAAGGCCACCCTCACGGCGGCATTGGCAAGAGTCCGGGCCATCACCCCGGCACGCGACGGCAAGCTGCACGAGATCAAGCAGGCCATCCGGCACAAGGCAGCACACCCCACCACCAACCAGGACGGCGCGCCGAACCGCAAGCTACTGGTGTTCACTACCTTCAAGGACACGGCGGTATACCTGTACGACAACCTGAGCGGCTTGGCCGCCGAGTTGGGCCTGCACATGGCGATGGTCTCCGGCGATGAGACCCGCACGACCTCCGGCGCCAATACCTTCCACGCCATCCTGTCCAACTTTGCCCCGGTGGCGCGCGGCCGCGCCGCTCCCGCCGCCGGCGACATTGACCTGCTGATCGCCACCGACTGCATCTCCGAGGGGCAGAACCTCCAGGATTGCGATACGGTGCTACACTACGATATTCATTGGAACCCGGTGCGGCTCATCCAGCGCCTCGGCCGCATTGACCGCATTGGCAGCCGCAATCGCTCCGTGCGGATGGTGAGTTACTGGCCCACGCAGGACATGGACGCCTACCTGAAGCTGCGAAGCCGCGTCCAGGCGCGGATGGCCTTGGCCGACGTGGCGGCCAGCGGCGACGACGACCCCTTTACCAAGGATCAGGCGGAAGGGGAGCTGAAATTCCGCGATAAGCAGTTGCTCCTGCTCCGCGAGGAAATCCAGGACCTGGACGAGCTTGACGACAACGTAGTGCTGGGAGACTTCACGCTGGACCACTTTTTCACCCAGCTCTTGCGCTATCTCGAAAGGAACCGGGAAGAGTTGGAGGCCACACCGCTGGGCGCCTACGCCGTGACGGACGACGCCGGGGCCGCGGCTGCCGACTCCCTCCGGCCCGGCGTGATCTTCTTTCTGCGCCAGCGCAACGCTGCCACGGACCGCCGCCAGCAGCCGGCCAGCCCCATCCACCCGTACTACACCGTCTACATCCGGGACGACGGCCATATTCGCTACGGCTGCGCCAACGCGCGGCAAGTCCTGAATGCCTTTGAGGCCGCTGCCGTCGGCAAAACGGAGCCGATCACCGTCCTGTGCAACCGGTTCGACCGGGAAACCGCGCACGGCCAAGACATGGCCCACTATGACACGCTGCTGACGGACACCATCGCCCACGTCCGTCAGGCCCACAGCGCGACGCAGATCGAGGGACTGGGCATCCGCGGGCGGCGCGACTTTGTGCTGCCCCAGGTCTCCGAGACGCCGCAAGGCGCCGACGACTTCGAGCTGGTGACGTGGCTAGTGGTCAGTAGCCGGTAACGAGAGTGCGACAGCATGGACAATGGCAACATCCGCACAAAGATTCGCGCTACTCTGTCCGGGCTGTCGTCGGGCGACTTTCTACCGGCGGCGCACCGGCTGCTCGCCACCCTGGGCTACCACAGCCAGCGGACGTTAGACGACCAGTCGGGCGCGGTGGACAGCTTCATCACCAGGTTCCCGACCATCCGGCGGGACGGCACCTCCGTCACGGAACCCACGCAATCGGAGCGTGCTTTCCGTAAGCAGGCTGCGTCCGTGCGGCTCATCTTCCAGCTCACCGATGCCGAAATCGCCGCCGCCGCGGCGGCACAACGGGCATTGTTCGAGGACAACGTTTTCCGTAAGGGCAACGCGCAGAGCTTCATCTTTACGGCCGTCGAGCTGAAGCAGGAGCGTTACCCGCGCGGCCGGTATGCCCGGTTCACACGCGAGATCAATAAGCGGCTCTCGCAGCCGACGGTGGTGCTGTTCCGCACGGCCGGCGGCCTGCTAACCCTGGCCTTCGTACACCGGCGCCCGCATAAATACGCTCCCGACCGCGACGTGCTGGGCAACGTCTCGCTGATCCGGGAGATTGACCCCGGCCAGCCCCATCGTGCCCACCTGGACATCCTCGCGGAGTTGTCGCTCCCGGCACGGCTGGACTGGATCAATAGCCATGGCCAGGCGCACAACTTCGATGGCCTGCTGGCCGCCTGGCTGGACGCGCTGGATACCGAGGCGCTCAACAAACGGTTCTACAACGAGTTGTTCGACTGGTACCAGCGGGCGGTAGAGGAGGCGCAGTTCCCGACGACCGGCGCCAAGGTCCTGCCGCCCGAGGAGCACGTCATCCGGCTCATCACCCGCCTGCTGTTCGTCTGGTTCGTCAAGGAAAAGGGCCTGATTGCCGACGACCTGTTCAACGAAACCCAAGTCGGCGGCTTGCTGCACGACTACGACCCGGCCGGCGGCGATTCCTACTACCGCGCCGTGCTGCAAAACCTCTTTTTCGCCACCCTGAATACCGAGATCGAAAAACGCGGGTTCAGCCAACAGACCAACATCACCCACCGCAACTTTTCCCGCTATCGCTATCGCCGCGAGATGCGCGACCCGGACGCCTTGCTGGCGCTGTTCCGCCGGACGCCCTTCATCAACGGTGGCCTGTTCGACTGCCTCGATAGCGAGGCCGCCACCAGCGACGGCGGCTACCGGATTGACTGCTTTACCGACAACCCCGGGCAGCGCCGCGACTACTCCATCCCGAACCGCCTGTTCTTTGCCGCTGACGCCCGCACCCCCGGCCTGATTACCCTCTTCAACCGCTACAAGTTCACCGTGGAAGAGAACACGCCGGCCGAGCAGGAGGTGGCGCTCGACCCGGAGCTATTGGGCAAGGTGTTCGAGAACCTGCTGGCCGCCGTCAACCCCGAAACCCGCGAGACCGCCCGCAAGCAGACCGGCTCCTACTACACGCCCCGCGCCGTCGTGGACTATATGGTGGACGAGGCCCTCGTGGCGTCGCTGGCGGCCACCTGTCCCCCCGCCGACGGCGACGACGACTTCTGGCAGGAGCGGCTGCGCTATCTGCTGGACTATGCCGACGCTTTCGACGACGCCGAGGAACTGTTCTACCCACAGGAGCGGGCGGGGATCATCCGAGCCATCGCCAACCTCAAAGTCATTGATCCGGCCGTCGGCTCCGGTGCCTTCCCTATGGGCATCCTGCACAAGCTGACCCTGGCCCTGCGCCGCCTCGACGCCGACAACCGCCGCTGGGAGAGCCTGCAAAAGGAGTTGGCCGGCCAGCGGGCCACCGCCGCCTTCAACACCCCGGATCAGCAGGAGCGCGACGCCGAGCTGACCGAGATCAGCGACACGTTTCAGAAATACCGCGATTCCGACTTCGGGCGCAAGCTCTATCTCATCCAGAACAGCATCTTCGGCGTGGACATCCAGCCAATCGCCTGCCAGATCGCCAAGCTGCGTTTTTTCATCTCGCTGGCCATCGAGCAGGAGCCGGACAACACGGCGCCCAACTACGGCATCAAGCCGCTGCCCAACCTGGAAACCCGCTTCGTCGCCGCCAATACCCTGCTGGCGCTGGACAAGCCGCTCCAAATGAGCCTGGGGCAAACCGCGGCCGTCACCGCGCTGGAGCAGGCGCTGAACGCCAACCGCGAACGGCACTTCCACGCCACCACCCGCCAGCAAAAGCTCGCGTGCCGACGAGCGGACCGGCGATTGCGCCAACGGCTGGCTGCGGCGCTGCAGGAAGCCGACTTCTCTGCCGCCGACGCCAAGAAACTCGCCCGCTGGGACCCCTACGACCAAAACGACAAAGCCGACTGGTTCGACGCCGAGTATATGTTCGGCCTCACCGCCGGCTTTGACGTAGTGATCGGCAACCCGCCGTACATCCAACTTCAGAAGGACGAAGGCAAGTTGGCCGACCTTTACGAGGGCGTTGGTTATCGGACCTTCGTCCGCACCGGCGACATATACCAGCTCTTCTACGAACGCGGGTGCCAACTGCTCACGCCGGGTCGCGGGATGCTGGCCTACATCACCTCCAATAGCTGGTTGAAGGCGAAGTACGGCGAACGGCAGCGGCGCTACTTCGCGGAGCGGCACACGCCGTTGCATCTGCTGGACCTCGGCAAGGACACGTTCGAGAGCGCCATCGTGGACACCTGCGTCCTCATGCTCCGCGAGGGCAGCGGCGCCGGGACGTTCGCGGCCGTTGACATGGACGCTTTGGCCGACAAGGACATTCCACCCCGCGAGGAGCTGTGGGGACGAACGTCACCGGACGGCGCCGCGCCGTGGAGCATCCTCTCACGGTTGGAACAGCGCGTCATGGACAAGGTTCAGGCGGTGGGCACACCACTAGCTGCATGGAACGTCAAGATCAACTTTGGGATCAAGACCGGCTACAATGCCGCCTTCATCGTTGACGATGCGACAAGGGATGCTTTGGTGTCCGAAGACCCCGCATCCACGGACATCATCTTCCCCGTGCTGCGCGGGAAGGACATACAGCGCTATCAAGTAGAGTGGGCAGGCCGATGGCTGATTGCCGTCCACAACGGATACGGCAATATTCCGGCCGTAGACATTGATGGTTACCCTGCTGTCAAAGCTCACCTCGACCGGTCGTACCCTCAACTGGAAAGTCGGTACGACAAAGGCAGGACGCCGTATCACCTCCGCAATTGCACTTACTACGAGGACTTTGCCAAAGAAAAGTTACTCTGGATTGAACTGGTCGAAAGTGGAAGATTCGCCTATGAAAATACTGGTATTTATGGCGAGGCCACCACTTTTGTTATGACAGGCGAAGATATCAAGTACCTATGTGCCGTTCTGAACGCAAAGCTAATTACATGGTTTCTCCAGTGGGTAGCACCGACTTCCGGCATGGGTGTATTGCGCTGGAAGAAAGTTTATGTTGAGAAAATCCCCATCCCCAAAATCACCGTCGCGGAGCAGCGCCCGTTCGTGCGGCTGGTGGACCGCATCCTGCGGGCCAAAGCGGCCGATCCGGCGACAGACACCAGGGAGTGGGAAGCAGAGCTAGACCGGCTGGTCTATGCGCTGTACGGCCTCAGCGACGAGGAGGTCGCGGCGGTAGCGGGGCAAGCCACCAGTCAAGCCGCCCGGTAGCGCTCGGCGACCTGATGATTGAGAGCGGCGCCTAAGCCGGGCGCCGTGGGCAGCGCCACCGTGCCGTCATGCACAGCCAGTGGCACGGTGAGCAGATCGTCAACCCAGGGTACGTCGCCGAGTTGATACTCCAGCACCAGATTGTTGGGGATGCACGCACAGAGATGGACACTGGCCAGCGTGGCGACCGGGCCAACCATATTATGCGGTGCCACCGGGATGTAGTAGGTATCGGCAGCGGCGGCGATCTTCTTCATTTCCATGATGCCGCCCGTGCGGGCCAAGTCCGGCATGATGATGTCCGCCGCCTGCTGCTCGAAAAGCTCGCGGAACTCGTAGCGCGTGTTCAGCAATTCCCCGGTGCAAATAGGCGTGGTTGTGCCTTCAGTCACCTTCGCCAGCGCCCGCACGTTTCCCGACGGCACCGGGTCCTCAATCCACAACAGCTCGTAGGGCGCCAGCGCCGCACCCAAGCGCAGCGACGCCGCCACGTCGAAGGCGCCATGACAGTCCACGGCCAGGTCAACATCCGCGCCGACCGCCTCGCGCACCGCCGCCACCATCTGCGCCATCTGCCGGAGATCGGCCGGCGCGAGGGCGCGATTGAAGCGCCGCGCCGCCGGAATCGGCTCATCCACGTCCATCTTGAGCGCCCGGAAGCCCTGCGCGACGGCCGCATACGCCATCGCAGCGTACTCCTCCTCGACGTACCGCGCGCCCCGGAAGAAGCCGTCCACATATACCGGGATCTCGGCGCGGCACTGCCCGCCGAGCAAGTTGTAGATCGGCTGGCCGGCGGCTTGACCGACGATATCCCAGAGCGCCGTCTCGATCCCGCTGAGGGCCGCCGGGTGCAGCCCGCTGCGGTACAGCGTCTCCCAATGCAACTCGATCTGGAAGGGGTCTTTCCCTACAAGGTATCCGCCGGCCTGCTCGATACTCGCTTGCACCCCCGTCGCCTGATAGCAGAGCGACTCACCGAGGCCGACGATCCCGGCGTCCGTGTAGACCTCGACAAACAGCATCGGAAACCGCGGCCAGTGCCGCCCCTGGACCGGCCACACCCGCACGTCCGTTACCTGCATCGCCCTCCATCCTCACCACCCGGCCGTCTCTGCTCAGTCTGCCACCCTATGGTCTACCCCCGGCTCCGCCGGGCGAGGGTTAGGGAGGGGGCTACGACTCCCCCACGATCTTGCGCCGGTGCGCCTCGTGCGACTCGGCAGCCCTACTGAGCGCCGCCTCCGGCACGACAATCCGCGGCAGCAGTTCCGGCCCCTCACGCACAAAGCCCTCGCCATACAGCGTGCCGGCGAACCAACCGGTGTTCCCCACGGAGACATCAATCCGCCGCCGCGCCCAGGCCGGGGTGTGCCCCTGGCTCTCGAACAGCGCCTCCGCCTCCACCCGTTGCTCGAACCAGTCGCTCACGTCTACAACAAAATCCAACTCGTCGCGCTGGTAGTAGACGCCCATGAAGTACGTCGCTGCGATCCGATGCGGCCGCGTGTGACGGACGTAGGCTGACGCCATCGTGCGGGCGTCCATCAGTGCCCGCACGCTCTCCGTGTGGTCGTCGCGCGTGCCGGAGACGACCCGGCGCTGGCCGTCCGATGAAGGGCTGGTCGTAATCAGCACGTGTGGCCGCACGTCGAGAATAACGTCCCGCAGCGCCTCGATGGACTCGGGGTAGTTTTCCAACCGAAACGGCTGGGGAAAGCCAAGGATACGCACGTCTGTGATCCCGAAGATCGCGCACGCCTGCCGCAGCTCCGTCTCCTTCCCGGCGGCATAATCCTCCGGCGTGCGGTTGATGATCGCCGGGTCGCGCTCGGCCTCCGGCTTCATCAGCTCGTCGTGCAACTCCTCGTTATGCGTATACGCACCGCTCGTCACACTCACGACCGTCACCGAGTCGCCGCGCGTGGTGTGGATACCACACGTGCCGGCGCAGTGCGTGAAGTCGTGCGGATGCGCCGACACCACCAACAAACGCAGCGGTTCTAATGTCATCGTGACCTCCTCCTCGGAATCCCCGTCAGCGCAGCGACGCTACTCTTCCTCGAACTGTAGCTGCACCTCTTCCAAGCGGACGCCACACTCTCGCAGCAGCCGCCTTGTCCAAAGCAAGGCTCCTACACTGTTGAGATTCGCATTGAGTATCAGCGGGGTCCCGGCAATCGGTTGTGGCCGTTTAAATGACCTCCCGGAAGGTTGCTTGCCGTCCATGTTGGCGATGTGCGTTTTCTCATTGAACTTGACCGGAATCTTGGTTTCTGTAAGCAATCCTTGCGACCACAGCCATCCTGCTATGGATGCCGGCAACTCCCACCAGAACTGAATCTCGCTAGCACTCCCGTCGGGCAACCTGATTGCCGGCGGAGATTTCTCCCCTTTGACAGAAGCCGCCGTTACCTCTGACAGCGGCACCCAGCCCGCTCCAGTGGGAGGCGGTTCCGATACTCGCGCCGGTGCTGGCGCTGGCGGCTCCTCGACCTCCGGTTCCGATGACGGTTGGGGTGGCACCGGCTCCGTCACCGTAGCAAGTACCGGCTCGTTCGCCGCGACCGGCTGACCCGCTGCCAGGTTAGGCTGCCAGAGCAACAGCAGTTTCAGGACCACTTCATGCGCCGGACGGTCTGCGATGGACATGTTCAGCAGGAGCCGGTCTTCAATCGGCGCCGGATCGAATACCTTATACAATTCCCAATGATTGCCGTCGGTCAAGCCGGCATACGGGACGCCCGATAGATTGGCGTAGTTGACGATCTGCATACGGTGCGACGACAACTGCTCGCCTAGTCGTTTGGCCTCCACGAGGGCTACCGGTTTACCAGTACTGTCCAGCAGCGCGTAGTCGGCGCGGCTACCGCGCAGATCGTACTCCGGCAGCACCAGCGCCGGGTCGGCCGTATCCCAGCCTAACGCTTGCAGCAGCGGATCAATCAGCGCCATGCGCGTGCGCGTTTCGTTGGCCTGCAATACTTGCCGGTGCGTCTGGATGCGTGCCTTATGCGTCTCGATCACGCTTACCAAATCATCAAGGGGCATGGCGTCCCTCCCGATAGCCCACTCACGGAGCTACTGCCTGGCATATGGTACCTGATGCCGTGCCGTGGCGCGCGATCAGCCGGCGGCTCGTCATTGCGGCGCACGCCGCAATCCATCCATCCTGCTCATCCTTGCATCCTGAAAATCCTGATGCAGACAAAAAACCTACCCCTGTCAGCACCCTCCCCGTCCCCCCGTCGCAACGGGGGGACCATAGGGGGGCAAGCAGCCACCACACTAGGTACAATAACCACCGTCGGCAGCCAAAGAAGGAGAGTCGTATGCAGTACGGGTACTTCACGATGCCGTTGCATCCCCCCGGCTCGAACTTCACGCAGACGGTCGCAGCGGACCTGCAACAGATCGTCACCCTGGACCAACTAGGGTTTCACGAGGCCTGGATCGGCGAGCACTTTACGGCGGTCTGGGAGAACATCCCGGCGCCGGACCTATTCATCGCCAACGCGCTCGGTCGCACCAAGCAGATCAAGCTCGGCACGGGCGTCGCCTGCCTCCCGAACCACCACCCGCTGATGCTCGCCCAACGCATCGCGCAGCTCGACCACATGGCGCAGGGGCGCTTCTACTTCGGGATCGGCTCCGGCGGCTTCCCCGGCGACTTCGAGCTGTTCAAGGTGGACAACAAAGAGGGCGAGCACCGCGGCCTGACCACCGACATGATCGAGCTGGTGCTCAAGCTGTGGGAAGACCCCTCGCCCGGTGACTACGACCACAAGTTCTGGCGGTTCACGGTGCCGGAGCCGCGCGAGGAGATCGGGCTGTGGCTGCACATGAAGCCCTACCAGCAGCCGCACCCGCCCATCGCCGTGGCCGGCGTGTCACCCAAGTCCGAGACGCTGCTCATGGCCGGCGAACGTGGCTGGATGCCCATGAGCATCAATATCGTGCCCTCCCGCATCCTCGCCAGCCATTGGGACGCGGTGGCCGAGGGAGCACGGCGGGTCGGACGCACTGCCGACCGCTCCACCTGGCGCGTAGCCCGCGACGTCTACGTAGCCGAGAGCACCGAGCAGGCCCGGCGCGACGTGCTCGAAGGGGTGGTCGCACGCGACTGGAACGGCTACTTCTTCCCGCTACTGAAGTATTCCCGCTTGCTGGAGATACTAAAAGTTGACCCGGAGATGCCCGACGACGATCTCGATGTCGAGTACATGCTGGACAACATCTGGATCGTCGGCGATCCCGATGAGGTCGCGCGCCAAGTGCGCCAGCTCTACCAGGACCTCGGCGGGTTTGGCGTGCTGCTGCTCATGGGCCATGAGTGGTCCCCGCCCGGCAAGTGGGAACGCTCCATGGACCTGTTCGTCAACGAGGTCATGCCCCAACTCCAGGACCTCTGAGCGGGGTCGTGATAGCTAACTGCCCCCCTATGGTCCCCTGACGGGGGTAGGTATTTACATGGATGGACAGGATGGGGGGCGGGCCTCACCCCCTGGCCCCCTCTCCAACGTTTGGAGAGGGGGAGTGGATTCCCGCCCCGTATCGGGGTACGGGACATGCTTTCGCGGGAATGACGGATGGGCGGCTGACTGGGGTAGGTAAACGAGTGGAACACGCCACCGTAGGGGCACGGCATGCCGTGCCCCTAACCCTGCCGCGGTACCGTCACGCGACCGCCGTGCCAGGGGAAGGCATAGGTCGGCCGGTTGACGAAGCGGTTCAGTCCCACGTCGAGCCGGATGCGCGTCGCTGGCGGGAGCCGGACGGCGAAATAGGTACCGTCTACCGGCGCCGTGCGGTCCGTGTGGGTGCGTGCCTCCCGCAGCCAGGTCCGCGGGTCGCGCACCGGTCCAGGCCGGCTCTCTTCCCGGTACCGCACCGCCGCAAACTGATGCTCGCAGAAGGCCCCGGCCTGCACGATCACGGTACGGGTGGCAGTCGTACCGACGTTCACCAGTTGGATGCCGACCCGGTCGGGCGCGAGGTCATCCACCAGCGCGCTCACGTCCGGCGGCAAGCCCGGCCGACCGCGATCCGGGTCGAAGTAGCGGACGGTAGCGCGGAGCAGGCCGCCGTTGTAGACCGACTCCGGCGCGCCCAGCATCACCTGGGTTAGCCCCTTGGTGAGCACGGCATGGGGTGGTGAGCGGTTGTCGGCGATGATCGCCGCCGCGTCGCGCTCATCGCGGCGCATCGCTTCCAGCGTCTCGACGGCAAGCTGATACTCGGCCCGCAGGATGTCCTCCGGCCAGCACGGATTCCGGCCGTCGTAGTATTGGAACCGCGCAAACTCGGTATTGCCGGCGTTCTTCTCGCCCTCGCTCGGCACCTCATTCCAGTCGCGCTCCCGCTCGCCGGCCCGGACCTGCGCGATGAGCGCGTGGTCTTCCGGCGACAGCGAAGCGTGGTACAGATGCGCCAGCTCCTGCATCCTCAGGGGGTGGAAGTCCTCCCAGCCGTGCGGCCCGTGCTTGTGCGGCACGAGCAGCTGCCCGTCGTCGCGCGTCCTCGCGTGGCGCAGTAGTACCTCGAGCTGCGAGCGCAGCAGCTCCAGGTAGCCGAAGTCGCCGCTGAGTAGGAGCGCGCACTCGGCAGCGACAGTCAGCGAGTGGAACATCACGTTGAAGCCGCCGAAGTGGTACCAGCCGTAGAGACCGCCCCACCATTGCCCGCCCCGCTGCTCGCCGATCTGGCCCGTCGGCCCCACGTTGTCGGGCATGATCCCACCGTTGCGGCGCATCCGGTCGAGCCACACGTCCACGTACTCCAACACCCACCGCTTGTACCGCTCGTCGCCGGTATACAAATAGGCATTGGTCACGAGCGCCGTGGCGCCGAGCGTATTGGGAATGTCCCCGTTCAGCACGATGTCGTCGAACAGCTTGATGATTTCGTCGCGTCGCGCTGGCGTTTGCTCCCAATCCTGCTCCAAGTTCTTGACGACCGGATGCAAGGTGGCTCGCACGCCGTAGTAGCGGTAGCCGTCGCCCTTGCCGCCCTCCAGCCAGGCGATCACCTCCTCGGCGTTGGCGTGCAGAAAGGGTCCGGTGCTGCCGTGGATCGGCGAGCGGATGATCTTGTAGCGCGGATCGTAGTTCGGCGCCGCCGGGTCATCGCCCATGAACATGGCGGCGAAGCGCCGCGCGCGGTCCACGTTCTCGGCGCTGGTCGGCTCGGCCAGACCAACGTGATAGAAGGCCATGTTGCCTTCCCCCTGATGGTGCCAATCCGAAATCCACCGCTGGCCGCCGCGGTACGTCGGACGCTCGCCGGGCGGCACGGTCATCCCGTAGTACTCGTTGTGCGTCTGCGGCAGCTGCCAGGCAAAAAACGGATTCCGCCGGCCGCTCCCGCACGCCCGCGTCATCGCGTTCCACGCGCGGACGGCCAAGTCGTGTACGCGCCGGTCGGCGCCCAGTGCATAGAATAGGCTCCAGTTGTAGACGCGCTCATACAGATCATCTATGTCGTCGGCGAAGTAGATGATGCCGCCCGGATCGGCGTACTTCGCCATCATCACGTCGGCCGCCTCTTCCATGAGCGCGATAAGCTCCCGCTGCATCAGCGCCCACGCCGGCGGCGCAGCCACCTCGGTAGCCGTCACCGTCACCATATCCGGCAGCGAGACGGCATTCGGTAGGACGTTGGTCATAGTCATGCAAGCTCCTCCTCGACCGGCTCACCCCAACTCGCTCCCTCGGCGAGAGGGGTCTGGATTCCCACGTTCGCGGGAATGACGAGCGGCAGACTCCCCCTCTCTACATGGTGGAGAGGGGGCCGGGGGGTGAGGCGCATACCTCACCACGCCGTCCAGCCGCCGTCCACGATGAGGTTTTGCCCCGTAATCCAGGCCGAGGCCTCCGACCCCAGGAAGACGACCGCGCCCTTCAGGTCCGTGTCGTTGCCCATTCGACCGAGCGGCGTGCGGTAGTTGTAGCCGGGGACGAACGTCTCTTCATAGTCGGGACGGTCCGTGAACGTATTGTTGTAGAAGCCACCGGGAGCGATGGAGTTCACCCGGATGTTATCGGGTGCGAGGTAGGTCGCCAACCAGCGCGTGAACTGGATGATCCCCGCCTTGACCGCCCCGTATTCGGGCGGGTTGTTGATCCCACTCCGGCCGTAGACCCGTTGGTCGGGGGAGATCACGCCAAAAAACGAGGCGATATTGACAATAGTACCGCCGTTCTGCTCCTTCATCACCTTGCTGACCGACTGGGAGCACAGGAACGTGCTGTGCAAGGCGCCCTGCGCGGCGGCCTCCCAATACTCCAGCGTCAGGTCCTCGAACGTCACGCCCACGCCGGCCCCGCTGTAGGCATTGTTCACGAGCACGTCAATGCGTCCGAACTTGTCCATGACGGCATCGGTCATGGCCTGGACCTGCTCCGGTTCGGTCACGTCGGCCCGCACGGCGAACGCCTCCGCGTGGGACGTGCTGAGTGCCGCGGCCTTGCGCTGACAGTTCTCCAGGTTGCGAGACGCGACAACGACGTGCGCGCCGGCCTCGGCCAAGGCATCGCACTGCTGCGAGCCGAGCTTACCGGCGCCCCCCGTCACGATAGCGACGCGGCCCTTCAGACTGAACATCTCCATCACGTTCATTGCCGTTCCCTCCCTATATCGCCCTATTGCGGGTGTCGGCGCTTGGCCCCCCTATGGTCCCCCGCGCTGCGCGGGGGGACGTGGATTCCCGCGTGCGCGGGAATGACCGGAAGTGTAGCGTCACACCGCGCGCTCTTCGAGCCAGTCCATGGTGATCTCAAGCCCAAAGCCCGGCGCATCCGACGGACGCACGTAGCCCTCTTCGACCGTCGGCGTACCGGGCAGCAGGGTCATCTCCGCCAACGGCACCCCCGGCGGTGACACACCCTCGGAGCGCTCGCCCCACGCGATCACCGGCATCGCGTAGGCGAGGTGCTGGCCGTAGGGATAGTTCATGCCGCCGTGTCCGATCACGGTAAGCCCGTGGGCCTCCGCGATGTGGCAGATACGCACGCTGGCGGTGACGCCGCCGACCCATTGGATGTCCGGCTGCATGATGTCTACCAGCCCCCGCCCGGCCGCCTCCGCGAACGGATGGATCGTGTACCAGTGCTCACCGGTCGCCAGGGTTTGCCCCGGCACGCGGGAGCGCAGGTTGGCATAGCTCTCCATGTCCTCCGGTAGCAGGTAGTCTTCGAGCCACTTGATCCGATACGGCTTCAGCGCCTCCACCACGCGCACGGCGTACTCCACGTTCAGCGACAGCCAGGAGTCCACCGCCAGCTCGATATCGGGCCCCACCTGCTCTCGCGCCTGCGCGACCAACTCGACGTTCTTGTTCAGCCCGGCCAGCCCGGCGTCAGGCCCGTGGCGCAGGAAGACCTTGACCGCCTTGAAGCCCAACTCCAGGTACCACTCCAGGTAGTCGCTAGTCTTGTAGTCGAGCATGGTGTTGGAGGCATAACAGAAAATCTGGTCCTTGACCGGGCCGCCGAGCAGCTCGTACACCGGGAGGCCGAGCAGCTTCCCTTTCAGGTCCCAGAGCGCGTTATCAACGGCACTGATGGCGTAGCTCGCCAGCCCGATGGCGCCATATGGCGCGGCCGAGCGCCGCATCATGTCCCACAGCTTCTCGGTCGCCATGGGGTTCTGCCCAGCCAACAGCTGCGCGAAGTGATCGTTGATGATCGCGCAGACCGGTCCCGCCATGTGGGTAAACCCCAGCCCCCACGTGCCGTCGTCCGCGGTGACGACGCAGGCCGTCCGCGGCCACCCCTCGCTCCAGCTACGGCCGGGCTTGTCGTAGGCGTACCGATCCATCGGACTGACGAAGTGGCCACCGTCGGGGTCCTTGGCCACCCGCGGCAGGGTTGTCGGATTGGGCGCCAGGTGTACCGGTACCGCCCGGACTGATCTGATGTTCATGCGTCCACGTCTCTCCGGCGCGTGATGGCGGTGCCGCGTAGGCAACCGCGGCCACAGCGAGGATACCACCGGAGCACCGGTCGCTCGCCGGGATCGCGCGGTTGACGTTGACCGGAACCGGGGGCGTTGCTAGACTGTGGCGCTCGCATGGCGATACGGCGAGCAAACGTTCAAGCGGAGGTAGTCCGTGGATACTCACTGGAGCAGCTACCTGCAGATCGGCCTCGTGCATTTTATGATGTATCCGGAGACGATGGGTGGGGACGGCCCCATCGTCGAGACTGTCGAACGGGTGGCTGCCGATCCGTTCTTCGACGTGCTCGAAGTGACGCGGATGCAGGACCCGGCCGTGCGGCAACAGGTCCGGGACATCGTTGACATGGCGCACATGGACCTAGGGTTCGGCTCGCAGCCGGGCATTCTCGGCAACGAGTTGAATACCGCAGCCATCGACGAGGACCTGCGCCAACGCTCCGTGGCCGACATCAAAGCGTCTATAGATCAGGCCTACGAGCACGGCGTCCGACTGCTGGCAATGATTGACGGGCTAGGCTCGTGGCCGGGCGAGTACCGCAAAGAACAGGCTATCGAGCAGGTCACGAAGAGCCTGCGGGAAATCTGCCAGTACGCCCAAGACCAAGCCGGTGACTATTGCTTGACGATCTCGTTGGAGACATTTGACCGCTCCGTCGAGAAGAAATCTCTGCTCGGGCCGACCCGCGACGCGGTGGCGGTAGGCGAGCGGGTCCGCGAGACGCATCCGAACTTCGGCCTGACCATTGACCTGAGCCACCTCCCACTGCTAGGCGAAACGCCGGAGGAGTCGCTGACGCTGGCGCAGGACCTACTGATCCATACTCATATCGGCAACTGTCTCATGCGCGATCCCGAACACCCGGCCTACGGCGACAAGCATCCTCGCTTCGGTGCCCCCGGCACCGAGAACGACGTGAGTGACTTGGTGGAGTTCCTCCAGGTGCTCCGGCGTATCGGGTTCTTCGACAAGGAGCTACCGACGCGCAAGCCGCTGGTCACGTTCGAGGTGCGCCCGATGGAAGGCGAATCCCAAGAGGTGCTGCTTGCCAACTGCCGGCGCGTGTGGCAGGCGGCCTGGGCACAGCTGTAAACGAACACCGACCACTCAGAAAAGGAGAGCAGGATATGCCAACGGTCTACGTCACTCGCCGCATCCCGGAGAATGGCCCCGATCTATTGCGTGAGCATTTCACCGTCCGCCAGTGGGATAGCGACGACGTGATCCCGCGCGACGTGCTCCTGCGGGAAGTGCAGGATGCCGACGGGCTACTCAGCCTGCTCACGGAGCCGATCAACGATGAGGTCCTGGACGCGGCCCCCAACCTCAAGGTCGTCGCCAACCTGGCCGTCGGTTTCGACAACTTCGACGTGCCTGCTCTGACCAAGCGCGGCGTCGTCGGCACCAACACCCCGGAAGTGCTCACCGATACGACGGCCGACCTCGCCTGGACCTTGATGATGGCCGCAGCACGCCGGATCGTGCCCGGCTACAAGTACGTCATAGACGGTCACTGGAAGACGTGGGGGCCCCTGCTGCTCATGGGCCAGGACATTCATCACGCCACGCTCGGCCTGATCGGCGTGGGGCGGATCGGCGCCGGCATGGCTCGTCGCGCCCAAGGATTCTCGATGCGCGTCATCTACTACGATGTCTTCCGCCGTGAGGACTTGGAAGAGGAACTGGGCATTGAGTACGCGGATCAGGACACCGTCCTGCGCGAGTCGGATTTCGTCAGCCTGCATACCCCCTATATGCCGGCGACGCACCATCTCATCAGCCACGACCAACTGAAGATGATGAAGAACACTGCGGTGCTCGTCAACTCCGCCCGCGGCCCGGTCGTTGACCCTGATGCCTTGTACGAAGCCCTGCGCGACGGAGAGATCGACTCCGCCGGCCTGGACGTGACGGAGCCGGAGCCGCTGCCGGCCGATCACCGCCTGCTGACGCTCGACAACTGCCTCGTCGTGCCGCACATCGCCAGCGCCAGCTACGAGACACGCGCCGCGATGTCTCAGCTCGCCGCCGAGAACATCGTGGCCGTCCTGAGCGGCAAGAAGCCGGCCACGCCGGTCAACCCGGAAGTCGTCGAAGCGCAAGGCCTCCGGTAGTACCAATCCGACACGACTCCCGAACGCCGCGACCTCTGCAACGCCGTCGTTCCCGCGGAAGGAGACCTTTGCATAACCTCGTTGCGCGGATGTTCTCCGTCGGACAGCGGTGGAACCGGGCCGGTGCGGGGGGCCAAACCAGGCGCTGGCCCCCCGGCAGACGGCCGGGGAGC
>DAOUJP010000002.1:0-133809 GCA_034422515.1 Chloroflexota bacterium
CCCCAGGTGCCCCGCCGCCCCCGCCAGGTGCCACTGTCCCGATTGAGCGGGGCCACTCCGACCAAGGTCGCCACCTGCTGGCGGGACAATGTGCCCAGCTCCGGCAACTCCGCCAGCAGCGTGCGCGTCAGCACCTTGCCCACGCCCGGCACCTGGCGCAGCAAGTCTTCCTGCGCTCGCCAGAGGGGACTGGCTTGGAGCGCCTGGTCCAAGTCGCCATCGACCTGGGCCAGTTCCCGCTGCAACCAACGCACGTGGGCCTCGATGCGCCGCCGCACCCGCCGCAGGGTGGTCCGGGCCACCCGGTGCCGCTCGGCCGTCAACTGCTGGACCACCTGGCGCCGCCGGGTGAGCAACGCGGCCAATTCCTCCGTCTGGCTATCAGGGAGCGGGCGCACGGGCGGCTGCACGGTGGCCGCGAAGTGCGCCAGCACCTGGGCATCGAGCGCGTCGGTCTTGGCGAGCCGGCCGGTGGCCTTGGCGAAGTCGCGCACTTGGCGCGGATTGACCACCGCCACGGGCAGCCCGGCGGCGCCGAGCGTGCTCGCCGCTAGCCGCTCCAGCCCGCCGGTGGCTTCCAGCACGATCCGGGCCGGCGGCTGGTGCGCCCACTGGCGCCGCAGCGTGGCGACGCCAGCCGGGTCATTGGGCACGGTCCAACTCGCCACCGGCGTGGCCGGGGCGTCCGCCCGGCAGACGGCAATCTCCAGCGTGGCTTGGGCCACATCGATTCCGACCGACACCGCGGACTGCGACATAGGCACCTCCTCCGGGACTACGGTGGGTTCCCACGGACCCAACCTTGTACAATACGGGCTTACCTGGTGGCAGGGGCCCCAGCAACTGTCCGGGTTTGGGGGAACCGCCAGCCGTGACGACCCGCGCTCCCCCACGGTCTTGGTGGACCGAGGGCCATTCGGTCTGTCACGCCCGGGTAGCCACCATGACTACCACTCCCTAAGATACAAGGGAATTTGTTTTCTGCGGACATGCTGCCCTGGGGCCGGTTGAGGGGATCGGGTGCGTAGGCGGTAGTGACCTTGAGGGCCGAGTCTGGACGATATTGCCGTTTGAGTGTACGATAGCGGCGAGATTGCGGCATTGGCATTCTTTGCCGTAATCAACTCCAAGCCAGGTTCCAGGAGATTGGGAGTGAGGCTCATGTTTGGGTTTCTGCGGATGAAGTGGGCGCTTCCGGCGCTCGTCATGGCGATAGCGGCGCTTACGTTGGCCTGCGATTTGGGGACTACCGAGGTTACGAAAGAGGTCGTGGTTGAAGCAACGGTCATCGTCGAGGTGACTCCGGTACCGAAAGCGGAGCCGGTGGTCACTGCGGCCGGGCCGCCAGTCTACCAGATGGGCCTGTTCGCCGAGCCGATCACCAGAAACTATTGGAACTACGTCGGCGGACCGGGTGGCTCCGTCTGGACCGGGTACGTCATCGGTGGCTATACCACGTCGCTGTACGGCTACTCGGACCAGCGGTTCGATTGGGTGCCCGGTGTGGCGGCGGACTTCCCGACGGACCTGAAAAAAGAGACGATTGACGGCAAGGAGTATTGGACCGCCGAGGTGCCGCTCCGGCCGGGGATCAAATGGAGCGACGGGGAGGAGTTGACGGCGGAAGACATCGTGTTCACGGTGCAGACGGTGCTGGACCTGGAGCTTGGGGGCGGCTGGGGACAAGCCGTGAACCCGGCGTTCGTGGACCGGGTGGAGGCGCTCGACAGCCATCAGCTGAAGGTGTTCTTCAAGGCGACCGACGATGAAGGCCAGCCGCAGACGCCGGGCTTGAGCGTCTGGCAGTTTGGGCTGGGCTTCATGGCCATTATGCCGGAGCACTACTGGGCCTCCGTCGTCGAGGAGGCCAAGAAAGCCGGCGATACGGCCCAGCGGATCGAGGCGCTGTTCGCGCATGTGCCTGACGGGGAGCCGACGCTCGGTGGCTACAGCTTTCACAAGTGGGAGCCGGGCGCCTTTTTCGAGAACGAGGCCATCGCCGACTACTACCAGCGGGGCGCCACCATCACGCAGTATGCGAACGGGGCCGTGGTGGAAGCCAACAAGCAACTCGGTTACACAGCTACCTATTTGGGTACGGCCGGCGGCGACAAGGTGCTGGAATACGAGGTTGGGCCACACGTGGACACCGCGCTATTCAGCATCTACGGCAACCAGGATGCCGCGGTGCTCGCCCTGACCAAGGGTGACGTGGACTACTTGTTCAACCCCCTGGGGTTGGAAAAGGGCTTTCAGGACCGCATCAGGAGCGCCGATGATCTGGAGATCGTCTCCAACGCCGACAACGGCGTCTTTTATCTCGGCTTCAACGTCCGCAAGGCGCCTATGAGTAGCAAGGAGTTCCGGCGGGTCGTCGCGACGCTCATTGACAAGGAGTTCGTAGCCCAGACCATTCTGCAAGGGGCGGCAATTCCGATGTATGCCATGGTGCCGGAGGGGAACGCGGCCTGGCACAACGCCAGCGTCACCAAGTTCGGCCAGGATCTGAACAGAGGCGAACGGATCAAGCAGGCCGTGGCGCTGCTGAAGAGCGCCGGATTCACCTACGAGCAGGAGCCGGAGGTCAGTGAAGACGGCAGTTTCGTCTCCAAGCCGGGCAAGGGACTCAAGCTGCCCGATGGGACGGACGTGCCGGCACTGGAGCTACTGGCACCCAGCGCGGGCTACGATCCGCTGCGGGCGACCTTCGCCATCTGGGTCGAGCGCTGGTTGAACGACATCGGCATCCCGGTGCGGGCCAATCTGGCCGGCTTCAATGTCATCGTGGCCAAGCTCTTCAGCGATACCGTCGCCGAGGACCTCGATATGTGGATTCTGGGCTGGAGCTTGAGCATCTTCCCGGACTACCTGGAGAACTTCTTCCATAGCCGCAACGCCCCAGAGAACCAGAAGGGTGGAAACAACTGGGGCGGCTATGCCAACCCGGAGTTCGACGACTTGGCCTTCAAGCTGCTGTCCGAGACGACTATCGAGGGAGCGCGAGACACGGCCTTCCGGTTACAGGAGTATCTCGCCGACGATCTGCCCTACGTGCCTCTGTTCACCATTCCCAAGCTCGACGCCTTCCGGCCCACCAGAGTCGAGTTTCCCTACACTACCGTTCTTGGTGGACTGGAGGGACTGAACGGTATGCAGCAGGTGGCGCTCATCAAGTAACATGGTCCGGCCTCGGTCATTCCCGCGAAAGTGGGAATCCAGGGCCAGTGCGCTGGCTGCGGTGCTAGGCGCCTGGATTGCGGCGGCAGCCGCAATGGCGAAGTGTGGTCGGAGCTACTGAGCACTGAGATGACTGCCTATCTGCTGAAGAGAGCATTGCAGATAGTCCTGACGCTCTTTATTTTCTTGTCCATCGTGTTCTTCCTCGTGAACGCCCAACCGGGCGACGTGAGCAACGTCTACGCGCTGAATCCCGACTTCCCGCCGGAGACCCGCGAAAAGCTCCGGGACCTCTTTGGCGTGAACGAACCGCTCTGGAAGCAGTACCTCGTCTACGTCAAGAACGTGTTCACCGGCAACTTCGGCATCTCGTTCAGCCTGTATCCGCGGACTGTGGCCGACGTTATTGCGGAGCGGCTGCCGCGCACCCTCGTACTGTTTATGACCGCGACGGTGCTCTCCTTTTATCTGGGATTCGCGCTCGGCAAGATCATCGCCTGGCGTCGAGGTGGCTGGACCGAATACGCCACGACGCTCGGCGGCGTCACGCTCTACACGGTGTTCACGCCCTGGTTTGCCCTGATGATGATCTGGCTCTTTGCCTTCAAGGCCGGGTGGTTTCCGATAGGCAAGTTCCTCGATCCGGTGGTGTGGCAGGACGCGCCGACCGACGCGAATACGGTATTCAACCGCATGTTGCTCACAGTGATCGGGTTGTCCGCCATTGTGTTTGCCGTCTTCATCGTCACGGCCAAGCGGCGCGTGAGCGGCACGCCGTATATCCGGCTCGGCAGCGTCGTCGTGTCCGCCGCCGTACTGGTGGGGGTGTGGCTGGTCTCGGGTACCGGCTATCTCGCCTGGGATATCGTCAAGCACATGGTCCTGCCGATAGTGACCTTGGCGCTGATTAGCTTTGCCGGCACGATGCTGCTGACGCGCAACAGCATGTTGGAGACGATGCGCGAGGACTACGTGCTGGCAGCCCGGGCCAAGGGTCTGCCGGAGAAGGACGTGCGAGATCGGCACGTGGCCCGCAACGCGCTGCTGCCGGTAGTGACCAGTTTCGTCTTCAGCATGGCGTTCGCCGTTGATGGCGGCATCATCATCGAGTCCGTGTTTTCGTGGCCCGGCATGGGTCAGACGCTCGTGGCCGCGGCGACGACGGAGGATGTGCCGCTGGCGGTTGGGGCCTTTGTGTTCGTCGGCATTTTCGTGCTGGTGGCCCATTTGTTGGCAGACGTGCTCTACGTGTACCTCGATCCGAGGATCAGATACTAATGGCCGCACTATCCGCTTCACAAGCGGCCACTCCTTCGCTGGGAAGGATGCGTCTCACGCTGGCGGCGCGCAGCCTGAGACAGAACTGGTCCATGTTTGTCCGCACGCGCATTGGGGTGCTCGGCTTGGCCATCATCGTCTTCTATCTTTTGCTTGCGGTGGCCCATCCTATTCTGATGAACACCGTCTGGGAAGCGCGGATTTACGATCCGGTCGTGGGCTATGCGTTCGATGAGGCACGCCAGCCGGCACCGCCCAGCCTGCGCCATCCCCTAGGCACCGATCCCTTGGGCCGGGACATCCTCAGCCAACTCATGTTCAGCGCCCGCTCCGAGTTCATGCTCGGTTTGCTGGCAGCCGTCGTCACGGTCACTATCGGCACGACGGTCGGGGCGGTCACGGCCTATTTCGGCGGGATCGTGGACACCATCCTGATGCGGCTGGCCGACATCATGATTATGCTGCCGGGGATCAGTGTGCTCATCGTGTTGAGCGCAACGATTGGGGTGGAGCACTTCGAGCTGGCCTTGATTATCGGCATCCTCTCGGGATTTGGCGGTGCGGGAGTGCTCCTGAAGTCCCAGGCGCTGGGGGTGGTCGTCAAACCGTACATCGAGGCCGCCCGGGCCGCGGGTGGTGGTCATGTGCATATCATCCTCGTCCACGTCGTCCCGAACCTGTTGCCGCTCTCCTTCCTGTACATGATGTTCACCGTGACCGGTGCCATCTTCTCGGAAGCGGTGTTGAGCTTCCTGGGCCTCTTGGACATACGGATGAGCTGGGGACTGATGATCCATACCACCGAATCGGCCGGCTACCTCTTGCAGGTCGGTGAGTTCTGGTGGCTGATCTTCCCGGCCAGCCTCTCCATCACGCTGCTGTGCTCCTCGTTCTATCTCGTCGGCCGGTCGCTCGACGAGGTTATCAACCCGCGACTGAGGCGCTCATGAGGGAACAACCGATGCTGGCGGTCGAAGACCTGACCATGCATTACGCCACGCGGGCCGGCACCGTGCGGGCCGTTGACGGTGTTTCCTTCTCCGTCGCCAGGGGGCAGGCGCTCGGACTGGTGGGCGAGTCGGGTTGCGGCAAGTCATCTATCGCCCTGACGCTGCTGAAGCTCCTGCCGGAGAACGCCCGGATCGTCGGCGGCAAGGTCCTGCTGGACGGGACCGACATCGTGCCGCTCTCCGAGGAGCAGTTGCGAGCATATCGCTGGGACCGCATCTCCATGGTCTTCCAGGCCGCGATGAACTCGCTCAATCCGGTGTATCGAGTCGGCGAGCAGATCATCGAGGCCCTGGAGCTACACGTTGCGTCCGCCCGCGAGGAGTCCCTTGAGCGCGTGCGCCAGCTCTACGACCTGGTGGGTCTCGATCCGAGCTTCATCCGGCGCTATCCGCACGAATACAGCGGCGGCATGCGGCAGCGGGCGATCATCGCCATGGCGCTGGCGTGCGAACCCGATATCATCATCGCCGACGAGCCGACCACCGCCTTGGACGTGATCGTGCAGGACCGTATTTTGCGTGAGATGCGGAGCATTCAGGCCAAGCTCAGTATGAGTATGATCTACATCTCGCACGACATGGCCGTCATTGCCGAGGTCAGCGATGTCGTCGGCATTATGTACGCCGGCAAGATCGTGGAGCTGGGCGAGACGGCGGAAGTCTTCAAGCATCCCATCCATCCGTATACGCGGGCGCTGATGGCGGCATTTCCGAGCGTGACGGGTGCGCGGCACGCGCTGACGATGCTGGCGGGCGAGCCGCCCAACCTGCTGGACCCGCCGCCCGGCTGCCGTTTTCATCCGCGCTGTCCGTATGCAACGGACGAATGCCGGACGGAAGCGCCGCCGCCCGTGCGCCGCGGGGAGCATTGGGCGACCTGCTGGAACCCGCCGGAAGCGTAGGGTGATGATCGAGAGTGCTCGGCCCGCGCCGTCTACCGAACGTGGTCCCCTCCTCCGGGTGGAGGGGCTGCGGAAGCACTTTCCGGTGTCCACAAGCTGGTTTCGGCGGAGCCGGAGTTTCGTTCATGCCGTGGACGGGGTGTCGTTCGAGTTGGCGCAAGGCGAGAGCTTTGGGCTGGTTGGCGAGTCTGGGTGCGGCAAGACGACTACCGGGAAGCTGCTGATCCGTCTGATTGACCCGACCGATGGTCACATCATCTTCGACGACGGTGCCGGCGTGCCGACGGACATTGCGACGCTGAAGGGGAAGTCGCTGAAGGCCTTCAGAAGGAAGGCGCAGATGATTTTCCAGGACCCCTACGAGTCCATGAACCCCCGGCGGACGATTTTCGATACCGTCACCGAGCCGCTGCAGGTGCAGAAGATCGGCAGCCCGCCGGAGCGGCTGGACCGGGTGACGCGGATGCTGGAGCTGGTCGGGCTGACGCCGCCGCAGACGTTCCTCTTCCGGTATCCGCACGAGCTATCCGGTGGTCAGCGGCAGCGGGTGGCGATTGCCAGGGCGCTGGTGGTCGAGCCGACCTTCGTCGTTGCCGACGAGCCGACCTCGATGCTGGATGTCTCGATCCGGACCGGCGTGATGTCCCTGATGGAAGAACTGGCTGACCGCCTGGGGATCAGCTACCTGTATATCACGCACGACCTGGCGGTGGCGCGGTACATGTGCAGCCGGATTGCGGTGATGTATCTGGGGAAGATCGTCGAGGTCGGTGAGACGGAGGCGCTCCTCCGGCATCCGCAGCATCCCTATACGCAGGCGCTGCTCTCGGCGGTGCCGATTCCCGATCCGACGGTCACGCGCCCCCCGGTGCAGATCGAGGGTGGGGTGTCGCTGCCGGTGGACCCGCCAGCGCGGTGTCGTTTCTACGACCGCTGCCCGCTGGCCGACGATTTCTGTCGCACGCACGATCAGCCGCCACTGGAAGACAAAGGCGCCGGCCAGTTCGTCGCGTGCTACAAGGTCTAGTACACCTGCCCCCAGCCCCCTCCTCACAGGGGTAGGTATTTACATGGATGGACAGGATGGGCGGGATGTAGCCCCCCTATGGTCCCCCCGCTGCGGCGGGGGGACGGGTGCTGCTGGGGCCGTTGCGACGGGGGGACGGGCGCAACATGTTGCGCCCCTACAGAAAACCTACCCTTGTGAGCCGTCCCGACGGGGGGACGGGGGGCGGCGTTCACGGCGCTCTTAGGAGGATGGGGTATAGTAGGCAGCGGAGCGGCGAACAGGGATTGGAATGGTAATAATCGTTCGGGAACACAGACTGGTCATCCGACTGCTGAGTTTCGGAGCGCCGGCGAGGCAGCGTGGATACATGTCGGGAGCAACGGCCTTGGACCGCTGAGTGGTTGCCATGGATTTCGATGCCTACGATCTCGATAGCACCATCTATGACGAGATGTTCTTGTCGGAGGGCACGCCGCGCGAGCAGTGCCGGCAGCTCTACGAGACCTTGGGCCGGCTCTCCGCCGAGGAGTTGGACACTATTCAGGAGCGGGTGACGCGCTCCTTCTCGAACGAGGGCATCACCTTCACCGTCTACGGCGACGATGAGGCCGACGAGCGGATCATCCCGATTGATTGCATACCCCGTGTGCTTTCGAGCGCCGAGTGGCGGCAGCTTGAGGTCGGCCTGACGCAGCGTCTCCAGGCGCTGAACCGCTTCCTGGAGGATGTCTACGGCGACGCGCGTATTGTTGCCGACGGTGTGATTCCGGTGGACGTAGTGCGGGGCTGTCCCCAGTACCGCATCGAGATGCGGGGCTTCTCGGCGCCGCACGGTACCTGGGTGGGCATTTGCGGTACCGATCTGGTGCGCACCAACGACGGCTTCCGGGTGCTGGAGGACAACCTGCGGGTTCCTTCGGGCGTCTCCTATATGCTGGCCAACCGGAAGGCGGTCAAGGCGAGCCTGCGCCGCCTGTACCGTAGCTCGCGGGTGCAGGAGGTGGAGCACTACGGGCGGATATTGCTAGAGACCCTGCGGGAGTTGGCGCCGCCGGGTCGGGACGATCCGTGCATCGCCCTGTTGACGCCTGGGGTCTACAACTCCGCCTTCTACGAGCACATGTTCCTGGCCGGCGAGCTTGGCGCAGAGCTGGTGGAGGGCCGTGACCTGCTGGTCAACGACGGCTTTGTCTACATGCGGACCACCACTGGGCTGCGGCGCGTGGACGTGATCTACCGGCGCGTGGACGACGATTTTCTCGACCCGCTGGTGTTCCGTTCGGACTCATTACTTGGCGTGCCGGGGCTGCTCCACGCCTACAAACGCGGCAACGTCGCGCTCGTGAACGCGCCCGGGACGGGTATCGCGGATGACAAGAGCGTCTATGCCTACGTGCCGGACATGATCCGGTATTACTTGGGCGAGGAGCCGCTGCTGGCCAACGTCGAAACCCACCTCTGCCGCCGGCCGGAGGGTCTGGAGTACACGCTCGACAATCTGGAGCATTTGGTGGTCAAGCGGGTGGGTGAATCGGGGGGCTACGGGATGCTGGTCGGGCCGCACGCGACACCCCGGGAGCGTGAGGAGTATGCCAAGCAGGTGCGTGCCGACCCGGCCGACTTCATCTCGCAGCCGACGCTGGCGCTCTCCCGCGCGCCCTGCCTGATCGAGGGCCGCTTCGAGCCGCGGCACGTGGACCTGCGCCCGTTCGTGCTGCACGGCCGCGAGACGCGCATCGTGCCGGGGGCGTTCTGCCGCGTTGCCCTGCGCCGCGGCAGCTTGGTGGTAAACTCTAGCCAGGGTGGGGGTGGTAAGGACCTGTGGGTACTGGACGACTGAGTTGAATCCTGGTCTATTGGGAGGGAGAAGAGGTATGAAGCGGTTTGTGGCTGTCCTGCGGAGCCGGCATCCTGCTGCACTGGCGGCAAAAGTACTGCTGTTGCTCGGGGGCATGTTGTGCGTGCCAACCGTCGCATACGCGGCAGTGGAGGGGGAGACCCAATTCGTCTTCAACACGTTCTTGTTCATCATGTTCGGCGTGCTGGTGATGTGGATGTGCGCCGGATTCACCATGCTCGAATCCGGCTCGGTGCGGACCAAGAACGCCTCGATGATCTGCCTGAAGAACATCGGCCTCTACTCGATTGCCGGGCTGGCCTACTACGTCATCGGCTACAACCTGATGTACGTCGGTGTGGGCGACCTGGGCCTGGGCGGCGTGATGGGCTCGTTCAAGCTGCTCTATGGACCGTCGGCTGATGACATCGCGTTGGTGGGCGGCCAGGAGAGCGCCGTGGCCGCCGTGGTCGAGAACGGCTACTCCACCATGTCGGACTGGTTCTTCCAGATGGTCTTTGTGGCGACGGCCGCGTCCATCGTGTCCGGTGCTCTGGCCGAGCGGGTCAAGATGTGGTCGTTCTTCCTCTTCACGCTGCTGCTGACCGCCATCATCTACCCCGTCGTCGGTGCGTGGACGTGGGGCGGCGGGTGGCTGAGTGAGATGGGGTTCCAGGACTTCGCCGGCTCGACCATCGTGCATAGCACCGGTGGCTGGGCGGCGCTGGCCGGGGCATTGGTCGTCGGGCCGCGGCTCGGCAAGTTCCGCGGCGACGGCTCCGTCCGGCCCACACCGCCCTCCAACATCCTGTTGGTGACGCTGGGCGTATTCATCCTGTGGTTCGGCTGGTTCGGGTTCAACGGCGGATCGCAGTTGGCGCTGGGGAGCGCGGCCGACGCCGTGGCGATCAGCCACGTGCTGGTGAATACCAACCTGGCAGCGGCAGCCGGTGTGATGGCCGCGCTCATCTGCTCGCGGCCCATCCTCGGACGCATGGACCTGTTCGCCGGCCTGAACGGCGCCATCGCCGGGCTGGTGGCGATTACCGCCGGCCCGGATATCACCGAGCACTATTGGGCCATCGTCATCGGCGCCATCGGGGCGGTCATCTGCACCGCCGGGATCAGGCTCTTGGAGAAGATCAAGCTGGACGACGTGGTGGGGGCCATTCCGGCGCACCTGTTCGCCGGCATCTGGGGCACGCTGGCGGTCTGTATCGTCGCTGGTGGCAACTTCGGCGTGCAACTCCTGGGCATTGTGGCGGTCGGAGCCTTCGTGTTCGTGGTCTCGGGGGTGGTGTGGATCGTGTTGAGCAAGACGTTGAGTGTGCGGGTGGCACCGCAGGTCGAGCGGCTGGGGCAGGATGTCGGGGAGCTGGGCATTGAAGCCTACCCCGAGTTCGTGCTCATGCCGGAAGAAGACGACGAGCGCGAAGAATCCTGATAACCCGTGCGGGGCAAAGACCCGTGGCGTGCTGAGGCGGAAGAGCGAGCACCATGCTGGCGCGTAGCGCACAGGGCCTCTATTGGCTAGGCCGTTACTTGGAGCGGACGGGACACCTCTGCCGACTGCTGCGTTTGCAAACGGAGGCGCTGGTGGACCGGCCGCTCCGGGAGATTCATTTCGGCTGGAGCCGCCTCTACAACAGCGTGGACCGCCAGCCACCCGGCGGGAGTCTCGAATTACTCGGTAGCGATGATTTTACCCTGGCCGATTCTTACACCCTCGCCGACGACCTCACGTTCGAGCGCTCCAATCCGGCGTCGGTTTGGAGCTGTTTGGCGCTCGGTCGGGAGAATGCCCGCCAGATGCGCCACTGCATCAGCGCCGAAATGTGGACCTCCCTGAACCTGTCGTACTTGCGGGTTCAGGAGCTTACCATCCAAGACATCTGGGTTGCCTCGCCGGAGAGCTTCTACGCGGAAACGGCGGCGGAGATTGACACCTTTGCCGGCGTGGCTGCGGCCACTATGTACCGCGACGACGGCTGGCGCTTCATGCAGCTGGGGCGGTCTATCGAGCGTGCCCAACTCGTGGTCGCGTTGCTCTTGGTCCAAATTGCCGCCGACGCCGCGACCGACGAGTATTCCGACGCGGATTGGACCAGCCTATTGCGGGTGTACCACGCGCTTGAGGCCTACAGCCGCCGCTATAGCGTAGAGGTGCAGCCGGGCCAGGTGTTGGACCTGCTGGCCACGGACCCGCTGCTCCCCGCCTCGCTCTGCCGCTCGATTGACATGGCGGCAGCGGAGCTTACTGCCATCGGGCCTGGTCCGAATGACCGTTCCAGCGGGGCAGCGCAACGCTTGGCCAGTCGCCTGAGTGCCTTGGTTCAGTACGATTGGCCGGATCGGGAAGACCGCGAAAACCTATTGCGTGAGGTGGACGAGCACTGTCGGGGGCTGCACCGGCTCGTAACCCTCACCTATTTCGACTACCCGGTTGAGGACTTCCCCACACACTAACGCCAGGGGCGGTTCGGTGCGCTACGAGATCGAGCACGTCTCCCGCTACCGCTACACGGTGCCGGTCCGGCACAGCGCGCTGTTGCTCTGCCTCCAGCCGCGTACCGACCGAGGCCAGCACCTCCGGCATTTCGCAGTCTCGACAACGCCCCCGGCATCCCTCAGCGGCGAGACAGACTGTTTCGGCAACACCAAACACGTCCTGATCGTCCATCGGGAGCATGAAGCACTGGAGGTCTCCGCCCACGCTACCGTCGAAACGGCGCCCGCCGCTGCGCGCCCGGTCTCCCTAGGCGGGGACGCCTGGGAGGCGCTGCGCTCGCGGCACGCATGGCTGGCGCATTGGGACTTCATGCAGGCGAGCGCCTTTGCGCGGCCCTCGCCGGCCCTCACCGCCTTCACGGACCGCCTGAACATTGCGCCGGCCGGCGATCCGTTGGCGTCCCTGTGGCGGCTGGCGGACACGCTGTACCTCAACTTTCAGTACCTCCCGGGAGTCACGTCGGCAGTCTCGCCAATCGAACGGATCCTCGAAACCGGCCGGGGGGTGTGCCAGGACTACGCCCACGTGATGATCACGATTGCGCGTTCCTGGGGTGTGCCCACGCGCTACGTCTCGGGCTATATGTACGTCGACCGTCAACCGCTCGGCATGGCTACTCATGCCTGGGTCGAGTGCTGGCTGCCGGACCACGGCTGGATCGGGTTGGACCCGACCAATCGGCGTCTGGTCGGCGAGCGATACGTGCGGATTGCGATGGGGCGCGACTATCAGGACGTGGCGCCGACCCGCGGCATCCTGCTCGGCGGCGGCGACAGCGAGTTGGAGGTTGAGGTGCGGATGCGGCCGATCTCGGAGGTGGATGGCTAGGCCCAGTTCGAGCCGGCTGGGATTGAGTACAATGGTACAACCGCGGACAACGGAGGTTTTGACATGGCCATCGCAAATTTCGATAGCACCAAGCAGCCCCTACAGGAAATCCTCAGTAGCGTGGGCAAGGGGGAGACGCAACTTCCCGACTTCCAGCGAGGGTGGGTATGGGATGACCAGCACATCAAGAGCCTGATCGCCAGTCTATCGTTATCGTTTCCAATAGGCACAGTGATGACCCTGGGGACCGGCAGTGCCGACATCATCTTCAAGCCACGTCCCATCGAAGGGACTGACGACCACCTCCAACAGGAAGAGCCTGAAACCCTGATTCTTGACGGTCAACAGCGCCTCACATCCTTGTTCCAGTCCCTGAAGTCGGGAAGGGCCGTCGAGACGAGAGACGACAAGGGTAAATCAACCAAGCGATGGTACTACCTAGACATGAAGAAGTGCGTGAACGATGTGACGGACCGCGAAGAGGCTGTGGTGTCGGTGCCGGAGGATCGTCTTGTGACGAGGAATTTCGGCAGAGAGATCTTTCTTGATCTGTCTTCTCCTGAGAAGGAGTATGCGAGCGACATGTTTCCGGTAAGGCTAATCTTTGACTCGGCTGAATGGCGGCAGGGACACAGCGAATACTGGGACTTCGACCGCGACAAGATGAAATTGTTTAACACCTTCGAGCGGGAGGTTATAAAGCCGTTCGAGCAGTACAACGTGCCGATGATCCGCCTGAGCAAGGAAACACCGAAGGAGGCAGTCTGTCTTGTCTTCGAGAAGGTGAACACCGGTGGTGTCACACTGACGGTCTTCGAGTTACTTACTGCTTCGTTCGCCGCGAGCAACTTCCAACTCCGCGATGATTGGAATGCAAGGGAGAAACGTCTGAAAGCCGCGCATCCGGTCTTGAATAACCTCCAGAACGATGCCTTTCTGCAGGCGCTGACACTACTTGCCACCAAGGCGAGGCCCGGCCGAGCGCTCGGTTGCAAGAGGAACGACATCCTGGGACTGCGCGTGGAGGAGTACCGGGAGTGGGCCGATAGGGTCGAGAAGAGGTTGATTGAGGCTGCCAAGTTCGTGCATGGGCAAAAGATTTTCAGGGCCAGAGACCTACCGTATCAGACCCAGTTGGTACCGTTGGCCGCGATACTTGTGGACTTGGGAGGGGACGGTGAAACGGAAGGCACTCGCCAGAAGATTGCTCGTTGGTACTGGTGTGGAGTGTTCGGTGAGGCTTACGGTAGTGCTATTGAGACACTCTTCGCTAGAGATCTCCCCGAAGTGACCGGCTGGGTCAAAGGCGATTCTGCCGACGAGCCGACGACGATTCGAGACGCGAATTTCCAAGCCAGCCGGCTGCGAACACTCCGCACGCGCAACAGCGCGGCGTATAAGGGAGTCCACGCGCTGCTCATGCGGGATGGGAGCCGTGATTTCCGCACTGGCGAGCCTATCGAGGTCCAAACGTTCTTTGACGACAACATTGACATCCACCACGTATTCCCCCAGTCCTGGTGCAGGAAACAGGGGATCAAGGGTTCGGACTTCAATAGCATCGTCAACAAGACGGCGATTGCCGCCCGCACGAATCGCAAGATCGGCGGGTACGCACCGGAGACATATCTGCGTGGGCTACAAAGAGACGCGGACATAAGCGAAGAGCAATTGGACAAGATTCTAGCCTCCCATCGCATCCCGGCAGATAGGCTCCGAGAAAATGACTTCCGGGGTTTCTTTGCCGCTCGCGGTGAGGCGCTCTGTCGGGCTATCGAGTCCGCAATGGGCAAGAGGGTAGACCGCGAAGATGGTGCGTTCTCGATTGATGCACCTATCTAGGGCGGTGATGGTGGACCCCGCTGAATGGGATGAGTCGGTAACGCTTGGAGCATCAGCGTCGTGAGTGCGGCGCCACGCTGCCGGCAGGGCCACTAATTGTCGGCAGTCGAGGAGTTGCTTACGCCTCACAGGGGGCGTTTGACGGGGAGGCCTGGGCGGCGGGGGTAGCGGGCCGGGGTGGGGTGCTGCTTTTCCACGACGAGGAGCGCGCGGCCGGATAGGGCCTGCTGCACTTCTGCCAGGTAGTGGGCGTGGCGTGACGTGTCCCTGGCAGGTGTGGGGAGCGTCACCGGCACGAGGCGCGGCGGACCGCCGCCGAGCAGTACACAGGCTTGCTGACAGGCGATCAACTCGTCCGGACCTTTGGCAGCCGTTTTCTGGGCGATGAGGCGGCCGCCGACCCGCAAGAAGGGCAGGGCGTATTCCACCAGGACGGGCGCGGGCGCGACGGCTCGTGCCAACGCCACGTCGTACTGCTCGCGGTGAGCTTGCTGCCGGGCCAGGTCTTCGGCGCGGGCCGTGAGGACCGTCGCGGCTGCCAGGTTGAGGCGGCGGATCAGGTCGGCGAGGAAGGCGGTCTTCTTGCCCACCGAATCGATCAGCGTGAGGGCGATGTGGGGCCGGATTAGCTTGAGGGGCAGGCCGGGGAAGCCGGCCCCGGCCCCAATGTCAATTACCTGCACGGGGCGGTCAGCCACTGTGGGCCAGGCGAGTAGGCAGGTGAGCGAGTCTACGAAGTGCCGCGTCTCGACCGCCGCCGGGTCGGTGATGGCCGTGAGGTTGGTGCGCCGGTTGGCGGTCAGGAGCGTATCGCGGTAGCAGTCGAAGGCGGCTAGTTGGTCGGGCGAGAGGTCGATTCCGAGTGCGGCGGCGCCGGCGCAGAGCCAGGGCAACTGCGGTCCAACGGGTGGTCGGTCTTGGGCAGCCCTCGCGCCGGTGGCGGGGGTCACGGCGCCGGCCTCGCCGGGCGGTGAAGCGGTGGCAGGTTCATGGTACGATTGTACGCCGTATGGATCGGCTTTGGAGTCCCTGGCGCATGGCCTACGTGACGGGCAGCAAGCGCTCGTCGGGCTGCGTCTTCTGTATTCCCCCGCAGCCGGACCGGGCCGAGGACGAGCAACGCCATATCGTCTACCGGGGTGAGCACGCTTTTATCATCCTGAACCTGTATCCGTACAATCCCGGCCACCTCTTGATCGCGCCCTACCGGCACACGGCGGACCTGGAGAGTCTTACGGCGGCGGAGCGTGACGAGCTAATGGCGCTGGCGCAACGGGCACTGCGGGCGCTGCGGACCGACACCGGACCGCACGGCTACAACATGGGAATGAACCTTGGCAGTGTCGGCGGCGCCGGGATCGTGGATCACCTGCATCTGCATCTCGTCCCGCGCTGGGAGGGCGATACCAACTTCATGCCGGTGATCGGCGGGACGAAAGTGCTGCCGGAGCTATTGACGGCAACGGCCGCGCGGCTGCGCGAGCGGTTGGCTGAGGCCGAGGGCGGCGGGGGGTGATTGGACCTAACCCCCGGCCCCTTCCCTCCAGGGAAGGGGAGTGATGGCGGGGCTGGCCTTCTATGGTCCCCCCGCTGCGGGGGTGTAGTGGGAGAGGGGGCCGAACCAGTCCAGGGGCCAGTAGGAGAACCACGCCTTGCCAATCACATACTCCTGCGGGAGCGCCCCCCAGGAGTGCGAGTCACTGCTGTTGTTGCGGTTGTCGCCGAGGACGAAGTATTCGCCATCCGGCACGACGCGGCGCGGGTAGCTATACGACGGTGGCGCACGCACATACGGCTCGTCGAGTAGCTGTTCGTTGATGAAGACCCGGCCGTCGCGTACTTCGACCGCCTCGCCGGGCAGGGCGATAATCCGTTTGATGAAGTCCCGGCGCGGATCGTGGGGGAAGCGGAAGACCACAATGTCGCCGCGCTGCGGCTCGGCAAAACGGTAGGACAGCTTGTTGACGATAAGGTACTGGTTGTTGTGCAGGGTTGGCACCATGCTCAAGCCCTCCACCCGGAAGTTCTGCACGCCCAGCCGCACGCCGTAGTAGATGATGAGCGTGAGCAGGATCGTTTCGAGAATGTCGCGGATGACGGGTTTCATTGCTGCCGTAGGAGCCGAGGAGTGCCGCGGGGGATGTCTATCGGGGGTAGCCCGCGCTGGCCGGTTAAGACAGTATAGCAGGGCAGCCCCGTGCCCGGCGCTGGCGCCAGGCAGAGCGGGCGCGGGCGCGGGGTCATAGGGGACGCCGACAGTCGTGAGTGACGACCATACTATCGTCGTGCCGGAGGGTACCGCCGCACAGCGCCTCGACCGCTATCTCGCCGCGGTGTTGCCGGACCTCAGTCGGACGCGCATCCAGGGGCTGATCGCGGACGGTCACGTGCGGGTGCGGGGGCGCACCGCGCGTGCGGCGCTGCGCGTGAGCGGCGGCCAGCGGATTGACGTGCATGTTCCGGCGCCGCGGCCCTCGCGGTTGACGCCGGAGCGCCGTCCATTGGACGTGCTCTTCGAGGACGACGACCTCCTGGTGGTGAACAAGCCGGCCGGCGTGGTCGTGCATCCGGCGCCAGGACACGAGACGGGCACGTTGGTCCACGCGCTGCTGGCCTATGTGCCGCAGTTGGCCGGCATCGGCGGTGAGGAGCGGCCCGGCATCGTTCACCGGCTGGACAAGGACACGTCGGGTGTGCTGGTCGTGGCGAAAAACGAGCGGGCGCTGCGGGCTGTCGCCGGCCAACTCCGGGACCGCACGGCGCATAAGGACTACCTCGCCGTCGTCGTCGGCTACCCGGAGCCGGCCGCCGGGACGATCCGCTTGCCCGTCGGCCGCCATCCTCGGTATCGCCAGCGGATGGCCGTTGTCGCGCAGGGGCGCGCGGCCACGACCGGGTATCGCACCCTGGAAACGTTATCCGGCCACACCTATCTGTGCGTCGAGCCGGAGACCGGCCGGACGCACCAAATCCGCGTCCACCTCGCGCACATCGGTCATCCAGTGGCCGGGGATGCGACCTATGGCCGGGGGGACTCGTGTCCGGGGCTGGAGCGGCAGTTTCTCCACGCCAGCCGACTGGTCATCCGTTTGCCGTCCACCGGGGAGCCGACGACGTTTGCGGCGCCGCTGCCGGACGATCTGGCGGCCGCATTGGCACACTTGCGCGGTACCCTAAGAGGGTGACGCGGAGGTGACGGTCTGATGCGGGTGCTTATCACCGGAGGGCAGGGGCAGTTGGCCCACGACCTCGGGCAGGTGTTTGCCGAGCACGAGGTACTGCTCTTGAGCCGCGCGCAACTCGACGTTTGCGACCACGGCCAGGTGCAGGAGGTGATCGGCGCGGCGCATCCTGATGTCGTCATCAATACGGCAGCGTTCGTGCGCGTGGACGACGCGGAAGGTGAGATCGCGCAGAGCTTCGCGGTGAACGCCGGTGGTGCCGGGCAGGTGGCGCGGGCCTGTGCGGACGCCGGGGCAACGCTAGTCCAGATCAGCACGGACTACGTACACGGGGGGCAGCTGCTGCAGGAGCCGTTGACGGAGGCGGCGCTGCCGGCGCCGCTCAACGTCTACGGCGCCTCGAAACTGAGTGGCGAATACGCGGTCCGGGCGCTCTGTCCACGGCACTATATCGTCCGTAGCTGCGGGCTGTACGGCGTCGCCGGGGTCACGAGTAGGAACGGCAACTTTGTCCAAACAATGCTGCGTTTGGCACGGGCCGGCCGGTTCATCTCGGTCGTCAACGATCAGCACTGCACCCCCACGGCCACTGCCGACCTAGCCCAGGCGGTGCGCCACCTCCTGACGGCGCCCGCTCCGTTCGGTCTCTACCACGTCACGAACGCCGGGGAGACGACCTGGTATGAGTTCGCACAGCGCATCTTTGCGCTGGCCGGCCTGTCGCCGGAGGTGGCGCCGATCTCGACGGCGGCGTTCGGAGCACGGGCGCGGCGTCCGCTGTATTCTGTGCTGTCGTCGGAGTGGTACGTGCAGGCGACGGGGCGCGATCTGCCGCCGTGGGAGGATGCGCTGGCGCGGTATCTGCGGGCGACGGGTGGGACCTAACCCCCGGCCCCTTCTCTTATGAAAGTTGCGAACTTGATTAGGTAGTGGTCCGGCCCCCTCCCTAGCCCTCCCCCGTCCCGACGGGGCAGGGAACAGGCAGGGCAATCGCATTCTGAGTTGCCCCTCGTCACTCCGGCGCAAGCCGGAGTCCAGAGACCGTGCATTGGACGAATGCGGGGCCGCCACGGTGCTTGCCGGCGCTGGATTCCCGCGAAAGCGGGAATGACGAGGATGAGGAGCGGCTCGGTGAGTAATTTGGGTTAGAGGGTGGCGACGGTCTCGGCGGTGGTGATGTAGCGGGCGAGCACGTCGCGCTGGACGGTGATGCCGAGGCCGGGGGCGGCGGGGATGGGCACGAATCCGTTGTCGTGGCTGATGAGCGGACGCACGAGGTCCTGGCGGGTGGGGTGCTCGGTCCGGTCGTACTCCAAGAGCGGTTCGTAGGCGAAGGCCGGGCCGCGTCCTGGCGGATTGAGCGGCTGGGCGCTGAGGAGGTGCAGGGTGGCTGCCAGGGCGATGCCGGTGTGAAAGCAGTGGGGCACGAACGCCATGTCCTTGCCGCGGACTAGCCGACCCAAGCGCCACATGCCGGTGATGCCGCCAGCCGAAACCACGTCGGGCTGGACCACGTCCCAGGCTGCGGCGTCGCAGCCGGCGGTGAAGTCGCTGGCGGTGCCGAGCTGTTCGCCACCAGCGACGGGGATCGGTGCAGCGAGGTCCTGGAGCGCGGTGCGGACTTGATGATAGCCGTCCCAGTCTGTTGGTCCGGTCGGTTCTTCCATCCAGCCGACATCGTAGTCGGCGATTGCCTCGCCGAGGGCAATGGACTGCTGCGGCGTGTAGGCGGCGTTGCTGTCCACGTAGAGGGCGATGTCCGGGCCGATGGTACGCCGGATGGCGGCGGTGTGGCGAGTGTCGGCTTCCAGGCCAAAGCCCGTCTTCAGCTTCATGGCGGTATAGCCGGCGGCCGCGTAACCCTCGGCTTCGAGGACTAGCTCGCGGGCGTGCTCGGCGGCGGTCCAGCGCTCGCGGCGGAAGAGGCCGGTGGCGTAGGCGCGCACCTGCGGGCGCACGTGGCCGCTCTCAGCGCCGAGAAGACTGGCGACGGACTGGTCAAGCGCCTGACCGCGCAGGTCCCAGAGGGCGGTATCTACGGCACTCAGAGGGCCGATGGGCAAGGCCTCCCGCAGAGTGGTCCACAGGACGCTAGGATCGAGGCGGCTCGGGTCAATGCCGAGTACGTGCGGTGCTGCCGTAGCGAGGGCGGCGATACTGGTCTCGGAGTCGCTGCCGTTGCCCCAGCCCGAGCGGCCGTCGTCCGTGACCAACTCCACCAGCAGGTCGGCGCGCGCCGGCACCGGCCCACGCCCGGTGCGGATGGGATCGGTCGGTCGCACGCGGACGCGGTAGGCACGCACGGCGGTTACGATCATGGTGCTATTTCGTGGGGCGCCTGGCCCCCCTATGGTCCCCCCGCTACGGCGGGGGGACGGTCTCTGCCCTCCCCTGTCGCAATGGGGGAGGGCCAGGGTGGGGGGCCTGGCCCGCTATTCTTCTTGGCCGAAGCGTTGGATTTCGGCTAGCTCGGCTGCCGAAAGCTCCTGTGGTGCCTCGCCTTGGGCGACCTTGGCCGACTGGACGTGCTGCTGAATTTCTTCGACGATCTCCGGGTTGGCCAGGGTCGTGATGTCGCCAACGTCGGTGAAGTTGGAGATGCTGGCGATGACGCGGCGCATGATCTTGCCGGAGCGGGTCTTGGGCATGTCCGGGACGAGCCAGACGTGCTTGGGCGTGGCGATGGGTCCGATCTCGGTGCGGATGGCTTGACGCACTTTGCCGGCGGCCTTGTCGTCGGCCTCGAAACCGGGCTTCAGCGCGGCGTAGATTTCGACGGCGCGACCTCTGATCTCGTCCATGACCGGCACCGCCGCGGCCTCGGCCACATCTTCGACCGTCAGGGCGGCGGACTCTAGCTCCTTCGTGCCCAGGCGGTGGCCGGCGACATTGATCACGTCGTCTACGCGGCCGAGGATGCGGAAGTAGCCGTCGGCAGCCTGCATGGCACCATCACCGGGGAAGTAGGGCCAGTCCCGCCAATCGGTACTGTTCTGGTCCTTGCAGTACTTCTCGTAGTAGACCTCGACAAAACGCTCGGGCTGGCCCCAGATCGTCTGGAAGATGCCCGGCCAGGGATTGCGGATGACGATGTTACCAGCCTTGCCGCTGCCGGCGGGGACCTCATCGCCGTTTTCGTCGTAGACGGCGGCATAGATCCCTAGCACGCCTGGCCCGCAGCTACCCGGCTTCATCGGCTGGAGGGCCGGGAGGGTGCTGCCGAGGAAGCCGCCCGTCTCGGTCTGCCACCAGGTATCAACGATGATGGCCTCGCCTTTGCCGACAACCTCGTGGTACCAGCGCCAGACTTCCGGCTCGATTGGCTCACCGACGGTCGTCATGTGCTTGAAGTGGTAGTTGTACTTCTGCGGCTCGTCGGGGCCGGCCTTGCGGAGCATGCGGATAGTCGTCGGCGCGGTGTGGAAGATGTTGACGCCGAGCCGCTCGGCAATGCGCCACGCGCGGCCCGGATCGGGATAGGTCGGCACGCCTTCGAACAGCACGCTCGATGCACCGAGGGAGAGCGGGCCGTACACGATGTAGGAATGGCCGGTGATCCAGCCGATGTCGGCGAGGCACCAGTAGGTATCCTCGGGTTGGATGTCCTGGTAGTACTTTGCCGTGCCGGTGACATAGGACAGATAACCACCGGTGCTGTGCTGGCAGCCTTTCGGACGGCCGGTGGTGCCGCTGGTGTACATGAGGAAGAGCGGCGCCTCGGCAGGCAGCGAGACCGGGTCGACCTTGGCGCCGCGGTAGTCCTTGAGCACCTCGTCAACGAAATAGTCGCGTCCTTCTACCATAGGCGTGGGCGAGGAGTACTTGCCGGGGTAGCGCCGCCACACCAGGACCTTGTCCACTTTGACGCCCTCGGCTTCCGCCACGGCCACGGCTTCGTCGGCTTTGACTTTGTGGTCGAGGAGATCGCCGTTGCGATAGTAGGAGTCCATCGTAATCAGGATGTTGCTGCCCGAATCGACAATGCGGTCACCGCAGGCGTTGCCGCTGAAGCCGCCAAAGACCTCGGAGTGGATGACGCCGAGGCGGGCGCAGGCCAGCATGGCGATGGGCAACTCCGGGGTCATCGGCAGATGGAAGGTGATCCGGTCGCCGGTCTTGACGCCGCAGAAATCACGTAGCAGGGCGGCGAACTCGTTGACGCGCTCGTACAACTCCTGAAAGGTGAGCGTGACCGTCTCTTCGTCTTCGGGTTCGGGTACCCAGATGAAAGAGGCCTTGTTGCGGTTTTTTTCGAGGTGGCGGTCTACGCAGTTATAGCTGGCGTTGAGGCGCCCGCCGACAAACCACTTCCAGAAGGGCGCGTTGCTGGTGTCGAGGGTGGTGTGCCAATACTTGTCCCAGTCGAGCAGGTCGGCATACGCCTTGAAGCATTCGGGGAACAGGTCCTCCCGGAACTGCTCGTGGATCCGCGGATCAGCGGCATTGGCCTGGCCGATGAAGCTCGCCGGTGGATGATAGTACTCTTCTTCCCGCCAGTGGACGGCGATCTGTGCTTCGGTCAGTCCTTGCTCGTCGGCCATCGTGTTCCTCCTCGGCAACCGGTGTTCTGCTCCGGCCTGACAGGCTGCCGGTGTCTACGCTGCGATCTGCGGCAGACAGCACGCGGCCGGATATAGGTGCGGGTAGCGCATGACGACGGTGGCATTCTAAGAAGACGGCGGCGGCCTTGTCAAAGAGAGGGCCTAGTCGCGGAGGTATTCGCGGAAGAGGAGGGCAAAGTAGGCGAGGATGCGCTCCGGGTCGGGGCTGCCGTCTATCTCGGAGGAGCAGTAGCCCTCGTAGCCGTCGTCGCGGAGCATTCGCAGGACGGGGCCGTAGGGGAAGCCGGTGGTGAAGTCGTGCATGTGGACGTGGTTGATGTAGTCGCGCACGTAGCTGTAGGTCTCGCGTACCGAGCCGCCGATCTCATCGCGGCGGTCGCAGTTGTAGACGATGCCGATGTTGGGCAGGTCGGCACGCTCTACCGCGCCCAGCGCATAGCGCCAGAAGTTGAACTGGCCGTGCATCTCCAGGTTGACCTCGACACCATGGGGAGCGGCAAACTCGCCTAGCTCGCGGAGGGCATCGCCGACGTAGGCGACGCAATCCTGGCTTTCTACGCCGTCGGGAATGTCGTTGCCGAACACGCGGAGGCGGGCGCAGTCAATGTCGCTGGCCAGCTCGACGTACCGCTTGGTGCGGTCTATTTGCTGCTGGCGGGCGGTTGGGTCGGGTGACTCGAACCGCGAGCTGGTGCCGATGCAGGAGGCCACGAGGTAGTTGTCTTCCAGCGTGCGTCGGACCTGTTTGCGGCCGGCGGTGTCCAACTCCAACTCGACGCCGTGTTTATGGTTGCTTTCGGTGCGGAACTCGATGGCCGCGTAGCCCCAGCGGTGCGCGACCTCGATGATCTTGTCCAACTCCCACTCGCGGGCGCAGTTATAGGTCAGCATACTGAGCTTCATAGTCATTCTCCACTGTCCTGGATGGCTGCGGGCCACCCGGCGTTGTTACTTTGATGCTCCCCGACTGGCAGCATCGGCGGCGCTAATGGTACCGTGCGAGGGCAACGGGTGTCGAGGGGCTGGCCCCCCGTGGTCCCCCCGCTGCGGCGGGGGGACGGGGATTGCTGCTTGCGCTGGAATGACGATGGGGGCCGGGGGAGAGGAGCGAGTGTGGTGAAGATTACGGGAATCAAGACCCATATCGTGTCCTCGCGGCACCGTAACGCCAAGCGCAACTGGCTGTTGCTGCGCCTGACTACCGATGAGGGGTTGGAGGGATACGGCGAGGCCTCGATGCTGGGCCACGACCGGCTCGTGGAGCGGCTGCTGGAGGAGTGGGCCGAGACGTATCTGCTGGGGGCTAATCCGCTGCACCACGAGCGCCACTGGCGGACCCTGTATCGGGATACGCCGGGCCACGGCGGGCGGCTGTTCAGTACCGCGCTGTCCGGGATTGACCTGGCCCTGTGGGACCTCAAAGGGAAGGTGCTTGGCGTCCCGGTGTACGAGCTACTCGGTGGCCCGCTGCGCGGGCGCCTGCGGGTGTATGCCAACGGCTGGTACACGAACCCCGGCACGCCGGAGCAGCAGGCTGCGGATGCGCGGGAGGTCGTCGAACGGGGGTACACGGCCCTAAAGTTCGATCCTTTCGGCCTGACGAACTACGACACGATCTCGCCGGAAGAGGCCCAACTGGCGGAGGACCGCGTGGCGGCGGTGCGAGAGGCCGTCGGGCCGCACGTCGAAATTCTGGTTGAAGTTCACGCGAAATTCACGGTGTCTACGTCCGTACACCTGGGGCGGCGGCTGGAGCGGTACCGGCCGTTTTGGTTCGAGGAGCCGGTGCATCCGGAGAACGTGTCGGAGATGGTGCAGGTGCGGCAGCGGCTCGACATCCCGATTGCGACGGGTGAGCGGCTGTATGGGAAGTTTCCGTTCTTCGAACTGCTCAAAGCCGAGGCGGTGGACATCTTGCAGCCGGACGTCTGCAATGCCGGGGGTATTACCGAGCTGAAGAAGATTGCGGCGATGGCCGAGGCGCAGCACGTGCTGATGGCGCCGCACAACACGAACAGCGCGGTCGGCACGGTGGCCTCGTTTCATCTGGATGCGGCGCTGCCGAATTTCCTGATCCAGGAGTATCACGCCGAGTTCTACGAGCCGCACTACTTCGAGGTGTTCGATGGGCTGCCGCGGCAGGTGGACGGGTTTGTTGACCTGCCGGGTGGGCCGGGGCTGGGGCTGACGTTCAATGAAGAGGTCGCTGCGGCGCATCCCTGGCAGCCGTTGGAGTAGGGGGCTGTGGGGGAGGTCGCCCCCCTATGGTCCCCCCGTTGCGACGGGGGGACGGGGTGGTGGGCAACTATATTGCCGACGATCAGGGGCTAGGGAGTGGGGATATGGTGAAGACGGCAAGGCGGCTGGTGTTTCGGGCGATCAAGGACGTGGATTGGGAACCCCTGGCGCTTCCGGCAGAGTTGGGGCCGACGGAGGTGCTGGTCAGGACGGGATGCACGGTGATCAGTGCCGGGACGGAGGTGGCCGTCTACTCCGGCACACACATTGGTTACAGCATTCCGGGGGCCAAGTATCCACACATGCCCTACTACCCCGGCTTTGCGGCAGCCGGCACCGTCGAGGCGGTGGGTAGTGCCGTCACCACGCTCGCGCCAGGGGATCGCGTGATGGGCAAAATGGGGCATCAGGATTGGGTGGTGGTGGACATCGGGCAGGAGAATTTGGATCGTATTCCCGATGGCGTAAGCTCGGAGGCGGCGTGCTTAGGGCGTCTGGGCACCGTCTCGATGCAGAGTGTCCGGCTGGCCGGCGTCAAGCTCGGGGAGCACGTCGCGGTGTTCGGTCAAGGGCTATTCGGACAATTCGCCTTGCAAGCGGCCAGGCTGGATGGGGCGGTGACGACGATTGCGGTGGACGTGCTGGACTCGCGGCTGGAGATTGCGCGCCGACACGGGGCGACGCACGTCGTGAACCCGTCGCGCGAGGACGTTGGGGAGCGCATAGCGACGATTACGGAGGGGCATGGCGTGGACGTCGCGATTGAGGCGACGGGCGATCAGCACGTCATCAATGATTGTCTGCGCGCCGCGGCGTGGCTGGGGCGTGTGATCTTGCTGGGTAGCCCGCGTGGTCGCGTTGAGATTGACCCGTACACTGACATCCACAGCAAGGGGGTGGCGGTGATCGGTGCCCATTCCGACACAACGGCCAGCGAGGCCAACATCTTTCATCGGTGGACGGACGGAGCGCATCGTGGGCTGGTGCTGGAGCTACTGCGCCAGGGACGGTTGGAGGCCGACGGGCTGGTAACGACGCGGGTGCCGGCGGACGAGGCACCGAGCATGTACCCGGCCTTGATGAACCATCCGGAGGACCATCTGGGCGTGATTATCCAGTGGGATGACGCGCCATAGGGTCACAGGGGAGGGGGCTGGGCGCGATGAATCGCGCCCATACGGAAAAACCTACCCTTGTCAGGGGACTATAGGGGGGCCGTTCAGAAGGAGCGAGGGCTGATGTTTGCGGGCCTGGCGGGACAGCTTGAGGAGCGGGCAGCGGCGGACCGGCCGGTGCGGGTGGGGCTGGTGGGCGCGGGCCGGTTCGGTACGTCGGTGGCGGCGCAGCTGGGGCGGATGCGTGGGCTGCGGCTGGCGGCCGTGGCCGACGTGCAGCGGTCGAACGCGGAGGCGGCGTTGGAGGCTGCCGGGTGGGCGGCGGCGGACGTGCAGACGACGGATAGTGCCGCCGTCGTGCGGGAGCGGGTTCACGCCGGACGGGCGGTGATCGTGGAGGCGGCGGATCTGCTTGCCGCGGCGCCGCTGGATGTGGTGGTGGAGGCGACGGGGCGGCCGGAGGTGAGCGCACGGGTAATTCCGGGGCTGCTCCAGGCCGGTATTCACGTGGTCAACGTCACGGTGGAGTCCGACGTGCTGCTCGGCGTGCTGTTCCGACGGCACGCGGAGACGGCCGGCGTGGTCTACAGCTTGGCCGACGGGGATCAGCCGATCTGCACCAAGCGGCTGCACGACTGGGCGGTGGGGCTGGGGTATCGGGTGATTGCGGCCGGGCGGGGCACGCGGCGCTATCCGACGGATCGGTCGCTCACGCCAGCCGAGGCGTTTGCCCGCTGGGGGGTGGATGCGGAGCACGTGCAGCGACGGCGGCTGAACGCGCAGATGTACAACTCGTTCGTTGACGGCTCGAAGGCGCAGATCGAGTCGACGGCGATTGCCAACATGACGGGGCTGGTACCCGACGTGCGGGGTATGCATGAGCCGGCGGTGGCGGTGCCAGACTTGCCCAATGTGCTCCGGCGGCGCGAGGAGGGGGGCGTTTTGGGCGCCGAGGGCGTGGTGGAACTGGCGAATGCCGTGGCGCCGGATGGGAAGTCGCTGCTGCCGGATCATATCGCTAACGGCGTCTGGGCGGTGGTGACGACCGAGCAGCCGCTCTTGCGGGAGGACCTGGCGTTCTACCACTTGCCGGTCAGCGAAGATGGCCGGGCGGCGGTATTGTCGCGGTCTTATCACCTCTGTGGGATCGAGACGCCGTGGTCCATCGTCGAGGCGGCGCTCGGCGGCTATCCGAGTGGGGCGCCGGGGCGAGTGCCGGTCGCAGACGTAATTACGGTGGCGAAGCGCGATCTGCGGGCCGGCGAGGCGTTGGACGGCAGTGGTGGCGCGACGGTCTATGGCTTGATCGAGCGGGCCGAGGTGGCGCGCGGCGAGCGTCTGCTGCCTTTGGGCTTGGCCGACGGCGTGGCCGTGCGTGAGGTGGTGCCGCAGGGTACGCCGATCACGTATGACATGGTGGAGCCGGAGCGGGACTCGGTGGCGTATCGGCTGCGCCGGGAGCAGGACACGCTGTGGTAGGGGGTTGTCGGCGGGCCTCACCCCCCGGCCCCCTCTCCATCGCAGAGCGATAGAGAGGGGGAGTAGATTCCCGCCCCGTATCGGGGTACGAGACACGCTTGCGCCGCAATGACGGGGAGGGATGCGGGGATGTCTCTGAAAATGCGAAGTCCCCGGTGACAGATTGGGTCTGCCACCGGGGACGAGTTCTGGGCAACTGTGGCCCTAGTACGGACGGGACCTACTATGCCGGCTTGAAGGCAGCGCGGGCCTTCTCGATGGCCGCGTTGCCGTCATCCACCATCTTGCGGATGGCGGTGAGGGCCGGGACCTGGCCGGTGAGTCCTTCACGGAACGGCGGGTTGACGGCGATCCACCACTCGTACCAGAAGAGGTGTGGCTTCATGCCTTCACGCCACTGGAAGCTGTCGAGGATGATCTGCCGGTTCTGCGGCGGAGGCATGAACCGGTTGCTGTCGAGGATGCTCTTCCAGGCCGGCGTCGCGCCGCCAACGTCGGCGATAAAGCCTTGCGTGATCGGCCCGGCGTGGAAGGCAACCACCTGGATGGATTCCACGATGTTGTCGTCGCGCTCGTGGAACTTGGTGACGTAGTAGGGCTGCTCGTTGAGCTGGGTGGCGCGCAGGCCGGTGCGCTTGAAGGTCGGCATGTGGAAGACATCCCACTCGAACTTGCCGCCGACCAACTCCGGACGCCAGTTCCAGAAGCCGGCGGGGCAGTTGGCCATCTGCATGGCGTAGTTGCCGTTGAAGAAGCTGAGGCGCTTCTCGCTGTGGACCGAGCGTGGAGCAGCGACCTGATGCTTGTTGATCAGGTCGAGGTTCATCTCCAACGCTTCGGCGGCCTCGGGGCTGTCGAGGACGGACATGCCGTTGGTCTCGTCCCAGAACTCACCGCCGTTGGCGAAGACCATCGGCATCCAGAGGGAGTGCTCACCGACGTTGCGGACGCCCCACTGGTCCTTATCGGGATGGGTCAGCCGCTTGGCGGCGTCAACCAGATCGTCCCAAGTCCAGTCGTCGGTCGGGTAGTCCACGCCGTTCTCGTCGAAACGGGTCTTGTTGTAGACGAAGTCGAAGGCGTTGAACTGCATCGGCAGGCCGCCGATCCGGTTCTTGTACTTGATGTGCTCTTCGAGGTAGAGCATCTTGTCGATGTCAATGTTGAGCTGGCGGAAGTACGGCTGGATGTCGACGTTGAAGAGGCCGTTCTCGGTCCAGTTGGGGATCTGCCAACTGACGGTGAGGAGCACCGAGCCAAGCTCGCCGGTGGCGATCAGGGCACGCTGCTTCTCGGCGCCGTTGCCTTGGCCGATGTCCAGCCGGACGTCGAGCAGGATGCGACCCGCAAACTGGTCGTTGAAGGCTTCGGCGGCCAACGCAGTCACTTCGCCGCGACTACCCCTGGCCCAGTCGGTGTCCATCAGCACCTTGACGATACCCTTCGTCGGCGCTGCGACCTCGACCCGCTTCTCGACGATCTTCTCGACCACCACCGGCTTCTCGACGGTGACGATCTTCTCGACTTCCTTCTCGACGATCACGGGCTTCTCGACCGTGACCGTGCGGACCGTCTCCTGGATCACGGGCTTCTCGACCGTGACCACCTTCTCCTGGATCACGGGCTTCTCAACGATGCGCTCGACGTAACGGACTTCGGCCTCGCCGCAGGCGGCTGCAACGACGCCGCCAAGCACGGCACCGGCCCCGCCGAGATAACGTCTCCGTGTTGCTTGTGTCACGTTTTCTACCTCCCTAGAGTTACGGATCTGCGCTAACCACTCGTGCCCGGCTCCAGAAACAGACGATGGAACGCGGGCTGCGGGTGAGGCGCATGGAACTCGCCCAAGTGCGGTTGTAACGGCGTTGATACCCCCGTTTGCTCCGCAATCACCTCCCCGTCGGTGGTTTCGAGCCAGCGTACCAGGCCACTGTGGCGCGGCACAACAACGAGCCAGTCACTCCGGCCGCGTTCACCATACTGTAAGTCGGCGGCCGATGTCAAATCGAGGGGAGGTAGCTCCCCTATGGTCCCCCCGTTGCGACGGGGGGACCACAGGGGTAGGTATTTCGCTGGGCGGCGAGTCGGACCTAACCCCCGGCCCCTTCCCTCCAGGGAAGGGGCGCGCTGGCGGTGGCGGTCCGCCGCTGCCCGCCAGGGAAGAGGGGGCTGTGTAGCGAACGGTGGCTGGGGGACTGGATTGCGGCGCAAGCCGCAATGACGAGCACGTGGGCGCAATATGTTGCGCCCCTACGGGTTGGCGGGCGGGGCCATGGGCCGTGTTCGCGGTGGTACCATGTTGCGGCGATGCTGTTGGGTGGAGAAGGAGGAGGGACGCTTGAAGATCACGAGAGTCGAACCGCTGTTGCTGGACCGCTATCTGCTGGTGCAGGTGCATACCGACGCGGGGATTACGGGCCTGGGTGAGTCCGGGGCGTGGGGCTATCTGGAGGCGTCGGAGGCCGCCGTGCAGAAGTACGGCCGCTACTTAATCGGCAAGGACCCGTTGCTGATCGAGCATCACTGGCAGTACATGTATCGGTTCAGCCACTTCCGCGGCTCGGCGATCATGGGGGCGTTGAGCGCCATTGACATTGCGTTGTGGGACATCGCGGGCAAGCACTTCGAGGTGCCGGTCTACCAGTTGTTGGGCGGGAAGGTCCGAGACCGGGCGCGGGTCTACTATCACGTGTTCGGGTCCACGCGGGAGGAGCTGGTGGCCGGCGTGGCGGACGCCAAGAGGCAGGGCTTCACGGCGGTCGGGCATTTGACGCCGTTTCTCGATTCGGTGCGTGAGGAGCGGTATTTCAAGACGCACGCGGACAAGATCGCCGATGCCATTGATGCGGTAGGGCAGTATCGCGCCGCAGTAGGCAACGACGTTGATCTGTGTATCGAGATCCACCGGCGCATGACGCCGACGGAGGCGGTGCAGCTCGGGCGGGGGATCGAGCAGTTCCACCCGTACTTCTTCGAGGACCCGGTGACGCCGGACAACTTCGACGAAATGGAGTACGTGGCGCAAAAGATCAACATTCCCATCGCCACCGGCGAGCGGTTCACGTCGCTGTGGGAGTTCCAGATGGCGCTCCAGCGGAACGCGGTGCAGTACGTGCGGCCGGACGTGTGTATGGTGGGTGGCATTTCCGGGGCGAAGAAGGTCGCGGCGCTGGCGGAGGCGCAGCACGTCAAGGTCGTGCCGCACAATCCGCTCAGTCCGGTGAGCACGGCGGCGTGTTTGCAGATCGCGGCCTGTATCCCGAACTTCGGGCTACAAGAGTATCCGACCGGAGAGGATCGGCCGCCAAAGAGCGACTTAGTCACCGGCATTGCGGAGCACGACGGGCACGGCTATCTGGTGCTGTCGGACCGACCGGGGATCGGCGTGGAGCTAAAGCCGGATGCGGTCGAGCGGTGCCCCTTCACGCCACGCGAGGTCGAGACGCGGCTGGACGTGGACGGGTCGGTGATTGACCAGTAGCGGCGGGCGGTGGGTAGAGGACCTAACCCCCGGCCCCTTCCCTGGTAGGGAAGGGGAGTCCGCGCGGCGAGCGGCGGCGACTCACCCTCCCCCAGGAGCGGCCAAGATGCTTTCATCATGAACCGGTGGTGGCGACTGCGGCGCTGGCGCGGATGTGGGTGAAGTCGCGGGCCGTTTGCGCCAAGCGGACAGGCACGGTCATGTCGTTATACTCGCTGTGGAGCGAAACGAGGCCGTCCCAGCCGATGGCGTCGAGAATCTTGAAGACCTCCGTCCACTGCGTCAGGCCCTCTTCCAGGGGGACGAGCGTGGCGCGCCAGGAGTGTTGGCCGGTCTGCGGGTCCTGGGTGCGGAACCAGCCGAAGCTCTTGACGGCCAGGATGCCGATGTAGTCGCGCAGGAGGTCCATGCTGATACGCCAACCGTGGATGCCGCCCTCGACGGTGAGGTGGCCCATGTCGAGGGACACGCCGACGTAGCGCGGGTCGCGGCCGTCGAGAATCTGTGCCAGGAGGGCACCCTGACCGCTGAGGTAGCTGCCGGAGTGGGCGTGGATGCAGAAGCGCACACCGTACTCGCGCCCGAGGTCCTCCAGTTCTTTGCACTCGGCGCGGGCGGTGGCGAGCTGCGGGCGGGCTGACCCGAGGCCGAGGTAGCGCCAGCTGCTGGTGCGTAGGAGCGTGGCGCCGAGCGCGCCGGCAGTGCGGCAGACTGCAGCGGCGTGCGGTGTGCGGCGGTTGTGTATCTCGACCACCAGCGCCGGCACGGTCAGGCCGAGGGCCTGTAGCTGCTCGACGGCTGTGGGTAAGGCAGTCTCGACCTCTTCGGGCAGGATGTGACCACCCGGCCGGGTGGTCAGTTCGACACCATCGAAGCCTAGCTCCTTGATGGCGCGGCCGGCGTCGGGCACGCTCAACTCCTGAAGGTGCTTGGTGAACATCACGTACTGCATGAGAGCCTCCCAATTGCGTTGCTGTGGCCGGTTATTCTAGCGTGTGGGGGTGAGGGGACGGGCGGCGGATTTTCGGCCCCCCTATGGTCCCCCCGAACAGCGGGGGGACGTAGATTCCCGCGTTCGCGGGAATGACGGGGGGTGGGGGCGTGACCGGGGAACCCCAACGGAACCAAATGACTTTCCCTAGGCCAGTGCGCGAGGCTGCGAGTGGAAATTGGTCAAGATTCTGCGGAAATGGGGCGGCGGCTTGAGAGTGGAGTGCTGAGATCGGCCTGATGCGGGGTTATTCGTGCCCGGACGCGGCTTGCGCCGGCCGTGGTTGCGGCGTATGATAGTAGCTACATCGCTTCTGGCATGTCTCTCCGAGCGGGAGGGCGACTTCTTGGTTGGGGGGGCGGGCAGAGAGGCGGTGGAGCTAGCGAGCCACCCCGCTACTTCGGTAGTGGCTCCCGGTGGGCAGGTGACTGCTCGGCGGGGGGTGCGAGAGCAAGGTGGTGAGGCCGGCAGACCGATCCGGCGGCACCAAGCAGCGTGAGTGTGCCGGGGATGAGGGTGCTCGGTGTGCTGTCCGTGCCCGCCTAGCTAGCGGGGGCGGCCGGGTATCATCGGTCGAGGGGCAGGCCCTGAGAAGCCGAGAGGTTTCTTAGGGCTGTCTCATTTTAATAGGCCCGTAATGACCTCGGTAATGCAGAATGGCTGCGGCCGCCGCCCCTAGGCTTGGTGAAATCACTCTGTTTCGGAAGCGTGCCGGTCGTTCATGCCCCGACCGCACCACCCCAGCGATAACCGCGTCGCTCGGCGGTTCGTTGTAGGTGGCACCCAACGCAGCAGCTACACGGCAGTTGCACGGCGTCACGGCAGATGGGCGCGTGAGCCGCACATCGTTGGGCAACCCCGAAAGGAGGCACGTCTGAAGTCCAAGCGATCTCCCCTCAGGCGCGTGAAGCTCATCCTGCCGGCGTTGACAGAAGCGACCAGCACGTACTGGCGACCGATCAAATACTCACTCTTTCCGCCATTGGGTCTGGCAACCCTGGCGGCATACCTCGACCCCGACATCGAGATCGAACTGCAAGACGAGCACGTCCAGAAACTCGACCTGAGTGATCAGCCGGACCTGATCATCATCCAGGTCTACATCACCAATGCCTACCGCGCCTATCAGATCGCGGACCACTATCGCGCCCGGGGTGCCTACGTGCTGCTCGGTGGTCTCCACGTCACGTCGCTACCGGATGAGGCGGCACCACACGCCGATACGATCTTCATTGGCCCCGGCGAGGACACCTTTCCCCAGTTCCTAGAGGACTTTGCAGCAGGCAGGCCGTTGCGCCGGTACGTGTCGAAGACGCGCACGCTTCTTGGCATTCCACCGGTCCGCAGGGACCTAATCCAGCGACGGCTGTACCTGGTTCCGAACTCCATTGTCGTTTCACGCGGCTGTCCGCATCACTGCACCTTCTGCTACAAGGACGGGTTTTTCGCGGGCGGGCGCTCGTTCTACACGCAGGAGGTTGACGCAGCGCTGGCCGAGATCGAGCGGCTGCCCGGCCGCCATCTCTACTTCCTCGACGATCATCTGCTTGGGCATCCTCGATTTGCCAGGGCGCTATTCCAGGGGATGAGGGGCATGGGCCGCATCTTTCAGGGGGCGGCGACGGTGGACTCGATTCTCCGCGACGACCTGATCGAAGAGGCGGCGGCCGCGGGACTCCGCAGTATCTTCGTCGGCTTCGAGACGCTCTCGACCAGCGCCCTGGCCGGTGCCGGCAAGCGGCAGAATCTCGGCCGGAGCTATCGGGAGGTCGTCAGGAGGCTCGATGACCTCGGGATCATGATTAACGGCAGCTTCGTCTTTGGGCTGGACAGCGATGACCCCGATGTCTTTGCTCGGACCGTGGACTGGGGCGTGGAGCAGGGGATTACTACGGCCACGTTCCACGTCCTGACACCGTACCCGGGCACCGCGTTGTTCGCGGAGATGGAAGCGCAGGACCGGATCGTGACGAGAAACTGGGATTTGTACGACACGCGGCACGTGGTCTATCGGCCTAGCCGGTTGTCGCCGGAGGAGTTGAAGCGGGGCTACGACTGGGCTTACGAGGCGTTCTATCGGTGGAGCTCGATTTTCCAGGCGGCCGCGGCACACCGTTCGACAAAGCATAAGCTGAAGCACTTTTTCTATAGTGCCGGGTGGAAGAAGTTCGAGGGGGCCTGGGGCCTCGCGATTCGAATCAAGCAGCTGTCGCAGATACGCCCCCTGCTGGAAGCAGTGCTTTCGCCGGTTGGTCGGCGGGCAGCGGATGGGACTCCGGAAACGCTGCTGGCGGGCCGCTAACGCGGCCGGCCCCGGTCTGCGCTGGCGCGTGGGTAGCTAGGGGGTGAGGCGCGAGCCGGTTTAGCGCGCCGGGGGATTGTCGTCGGTGAGGCGGGGGGTATCGGCAGCGGCAGGCTTGGGTAACATGCCCATCTTCTGCTTGAGGGCGAGGAGCGCGGCATCGTCCGACGGAGAATCGAGGGCCTTGATCTCCGCTTCAAGGTCGGTTCCTTCCAACTCTGCCTGGAGTTGGGTGTTGGCTTCCGCCGTTGCTTCGATCTGATCCACTTTGGTAGCCATGCGGTCGAACGTGTCGAAGGCGCCGCTGTCCGAGATGCCGCTGTCCGAGATGCCGCCCATCGCTTGCGCGATCTTCTGCTGCGCTTCTGCCCGCTTGGCGCGAGCGATCAGGAGGTTCTTCTTGCGCTGGGCCTCGTCTATCTTGCTCTGGAGACGGCGGAGCGATTCCTTGAGCTGGTCTACGGAGGCTTTCTGCGCTTCCCACTGCTCCTGGTAGCCGGTGACGGCTTCGGCGTGCTCGGTGTGGCGCTGCAGGGCTTGGGTAGCGAGATCGTCCCGGCCGGCCGTCACGGCCTGCATGGCCTTCTGCTCCCACTCGGCGGTCTGCCGCTGCTCGGCAGTCAACTGCTGGTGCAGGCGGCGCTCGTCGGCCATTGCCGCCGCGACCTGCTGCTTGGCCTTGCCGTACTGGGCGCGCATATCCTCGGTCAGCTGATTGAGCATCTTCTCCGGGTCTTCGGCCTGGGAGATCATGTCGTTGACGTTGGCCCGAAACACGGTGGAGATGCGCTTGAAGATGGACATGTTCTTGCTCCTTCCCCGTCCGAAGAGCGACTAACCGGCGGCAGTGCGGAAGGCCGACAGTGTTGGATAGTGCTCGGCAATGGCGAGGGCGAGGGAGTCAACGGAAGCCTGAAACTCGTTGAAGTCCATGTTCACGGCTTCGCGGGTATCGGTGACGACGATGTTGCTCCCTTCGAGGCCATACGCCCCGTGCAGCAGCTCGGTGGTGTTGTATTCCAGCAATAGGCGGAACAACTCCGTATTATCGCCGGCCGGAATCTCCATCAGCTTCACCCGGAAGATCACCAGCGGGTCGGCGTAGGAGATGACGATGTTGTCTATGTGGTCGTACTCGTCGTGGATGACCCACAGTCCGTCGTCTAGCTCCTCGAAGGGCTGATCCATGCGGATGAGGTAGCCCTCGACATCTTCTGCGGTAGCCATACGCTACGATCTTCCTCTCTGCCAGTGTTCCCGCACCGGCGCTGCCGGCACCGGTATGGTCCCCACAACGCCCGCAAGGGTATACCCATACAGTATCCCTCGCTGCCCTCCCTGTCAAGGTCGTGCCCCACGACGCCACCGACCGCCGAGCGGGGCCGGACAGCGAAACACGGGCCCCAGCCGCGCGGTGTTACTACGGTGCTACTATAGGTAGCAACGCACCGTGAAAGGAGGCCCGCGATGGAGCCGAACCGTGGCTCGTGGCGAGAGCGCCGGCTGTACCGCAGTCGGCACGATCGGTACTTGGGGGGTGTTGCCGCCGGGGTGGCCGCCTACTTCGGGGTGGACCCGGCCCTCATCCGCATGGGCTACCTCGTGCTCGGCGCGGCTACCGGCGGCGTCACGCTGCTGATCTATCCGATCATGTGGATCGTGGTGCCGCCGGAGCCGGAGTGACCGGGGGAGGGGAGGTGGCCGCGCTGTGGTGGCCCCGTTGCGGCGGGGGGACGGGGCGGTCTCGCTGGTGCTGTGCCGTCCTGACGGGGGCGGCCAGGGAATGCGGGTCGTAGAGCGCTGGATTCCGGCTTTCGCCGGAATGGCGGGCGGAATGGCGGGCGCCTGGGCGCGATCCAACTGTGCTTGCCTACCAGGTGCGCGAATGGGCGAGGATGGACTGGAAGCCGGCCCGGAGCACGCCGGAGTCGGAGCCACAGCTGACGAACCGAAAGCCTTGTGCGACTCGCTCATCGGCGACTTCGAGGGTGGGGCAGACGTATCCGGCGGCGACGCCGGTCTGCTGCGAGGCGGTGAGGACTTGCTGTACCAGCTGCTCGTGGTACGCGGCGTCCTTGCCCTGCGCCTGAACGTCGAGCATGAGGTCGCCGGGGCCGATCAGCACCACGTCCACGCCGGGCACGGCCATGATCTCGGTGACGTTGTTGATCGCCGACTCGGTTTCGACCATCACCACGAGCAGCATCTCGTCGTTCGCTCGCTCCGTGTAGTCGTCACCCAAGAGGGAGAGGCGCGTGCCGCCGGTGGAGCGGCGGCCGAGCGGGGGATAGTAGGTCACGTGGGCGATTGCGCGGGCCTCGGCGGCGGTTTCGACCATCGGCACGATGACACCCATCGCGCCCATGTCCAGCACGTGGTTGATCGCGCCCGGCTCGTGACTCTTCACGCGCACGATGGGGGCGGTGTCTACGGGCAGAAAGCGGGCAATGGCATTGTTCAGCGTGTGCTCCGAGAATTGGCCGTGCTGCCACTCCAGCCACACATAATCGAAGCCGGAGTGGGCGGCCAGCTCGGCGAGGTCGGGGGAGTCGAAGCCGACACTAATGCCGCTGGTCATTCCACCGGCGTTGAGCTTGGCGAGTGCAGGGTTGCGTCGCATGGTGAGGCACGCTCCTTTCGTAGTTGGCAGTTAGCTGTCAGCTTTCGGCTGTCAGTTGGTAGCTGATGGGTGAGCACAGACGACCTCAGAAGCCGGCTTCTTTGTCGCAGATGTTGAGCAGGTCTTCGCCGGCGATGAACCGGCGCAGGTTTTCGTGGAGGAGCTTCTGACCCCGCTCGCGGGTCTGCACGGAGGCGCCGGAGATGTGCGGCGTGAGGATGACGTTGGATAGGTCCCAGAGCGGGCTGTCCGCGGGCAGCGGCTCGGTGGCGGTCACGTCGAGGCCGGCGCCGGCCAGCCGCCCCTCCTGGAGGGCTGCGATGAGCGTCTCCTCTTCGACGATGCGGCCGCGCGAGACGACGATCAGGTGGGCGGTGGACTTCATCAGCGCGAGGCGCCGGGCGTCAATCAGGCCGATAGTCTGGGGCGTGCGGGGGACGCTGACGGCGAGGTAGTCGCTGATTTGCATGAGGTCGTCGATGCGGTCCAGTCCCCAGACCTGCTCGACGCCGGGCGCTTGGGCGGCCGGGTTGAGGTCCACCGCCACGACTCTCATGCGGAAGCCGGCCCCGCGCCGGGCGATCTCGCCGCCGATATTACCGAGGCCCACGATGCCAAGCGTGGCGTCGCTCAACTCCAGCATATTCGCCGCATGGTTACGCCCCGACCACACTTTGGCTTGCTGATCCGCCGTGAACGCGCGGAGTTGCCGGGTGAAGGCGAGGATCATGGCAAAGGCATGGTCGGCGATAGCGTTGCCGTAGGAGCCGCGACCGTTAGTGAGGACAATATCGCTGTGGACCAACTCCGGGACTTGGGAAATCCAGTCAATGCCGGCGCTGCCGGCGTGGATCCATTGGAGCTTGCGGCCGGCGAGGATGTGCGCGCTGGTGGGCCAGCCAATCGCGGCGTCGGCGTCTACGATCTCGCGTAACTCGTCCTCCTCCGTGGCGGCGCCGGCAAACGTGACGCCAGGATACTGCTGCCGTAGCTTGCCCAACTGACCTTGATCGCGTCCGCCGAGGAATAGCACCTTGAGCATTCGTCACCTCACGTTCTCCGCTGGGGCCATCTGCCGTAAGCGGCTCGGCCTGTTCCCTATCGCTATGGGGGCTACAGATGTTAAGCGGTCAATGGCGCGAGGATTATAATACACGCCCTGAGTGATGGTCGGGGTGGCTGGCCCCCCTGTGGTCCCCTCGCTGCGGCGGGGGGACGGCGGCGGCGGGTGCCGCGGTGGCGGGAGGGACGGGGTACTGCCCCCTGTGGTCCCCTGACTGGGGTAGGTTTTCCGCGGGGAGAGGCGGGATGAGGCAGACCTCACCCCCCGGCCCCCTCTCCAACCTTTGGAGAGGGGGAGTCTGGATTGCGGCCTGCGCCGCAATGACGGCTTTTGTAGAGGGCTGCGGGGAGGGAATATGGGCCTTCGTCAAGCGCGTGCAATCTTTGTCGATCCGCCGCGCGAGTTCGGTGTGATCCCGCTCTGGTTTTGGAACGACGATCTGGAGGAAGAGGTGTTGCTGGAGCAGCTCCACGCCTTCTACGAGGCCGGGTTCGGGGGTGTGGCGCCGCATCCGCGGCTCGGACTGTCGCGGCGGGTGGGCTACCTCACGGACGAGTACTTTCGCCTGCTTCGGCTGGTCGTCGCGGAGGCGGCTCGCCTGGGGATGAAGATCATCCTCTACGACGAAGGCTCCTATCCGTCCGGCGCGGCCAACGGCGCCGTGGTGGCTGAGAATCCAGAGTATGCGAGTCAGGCGATCTCCTTGTGGGAGCGCGAGGTAGAGGGGCCGTTCTGTGGGTACTGGCGGCCGAACACGGGCCGCGCCTTGCTTGATCGCCACGTCTGCACGGTGCTGGGCCGGGTGCGTGAGGACGGGAGTATTGACGCGGACTCGGTGCGCGTGCTGGATACGTTGCCGCATGACATCGTGCATATCGAGGTGCCGGCCGGGTGCTGGCAGGCGATGAGCGTGTGGCAGACGCACAGCGGCGGGATCATCCGCGGGGTGCTGGCCGAGGAGGAGAGTGGTCATGCGACGGCGCCGGCGGCGGCGGATATCCTCAACCCGGCGGCGGTGGCGCGTTTCCTGGCCCTGACGCACGACCAATACTACGAGCACCTGCGGGAGTTCTTCGGCACGACGGTCATCGCGCTGTTCACCGACGAGCCGAGCATTTTGGGCAAGGGGCCGCACCGGACCGAGGCCTCGCAGCCGTACACGACCGGCCTCGTGGACTGGTTGGCGGCGCGGTGGGAGGGACGGTGGGGGGACGATCCGCGGGCGTGGCTGCCGGCGCTGTGGCGCGACTATGGACCCAAAACGGCAGCGTTCCGCCGCGACTACGCCGCCGGCGTGCAGCAACGGTTGGAGGAAGTCTTCTACCAAGCGCAGTCCGAGTGGTGCGCGGCCCATGGCATTGCGTTGACGGGGCATCCCAAGTGGAGCAATGAAATGTCGGTGCTGCGCTTTTTCCAGTACCCCGGCCAGGACATGGTGCATCGCTACATCGAGCCGGGGAAGGCGTCGGCCATCGAGGGCGACGATAGTGTGGCGGCCAAAGCGGCGACGAGCGGCGCCCGGCTGCAAGGGGCGCGGCGCATCCTGACGGAAGTGTGCGGGGCCTACGGTTGGCGGCTGACGCTGGACGAGACCAAGTGGCTGTTCGACTGGCACTTTGTGCGGGGGAACAACCTGATGTGTCCGCACGCGGTCTATTACTCCATCCGTGACCGTCGGGCCTGGGAGAGCGAGCCGGACTTGGGGGTCCACAACGTCTGGTGGCCGCACTTTCACCACCTGGCCGGGTATGCGCGGCGATTGAGCTGGTTGCTCTCGGATGGGCAGCACGTCTGCGACGTGGCGATCCTGGGTGACGGGAACGATCTGCCGTGGCGGGCGGCGAAACAGCTGTACCAGAGCCAGATTGACTTTCTCTATCTGGACGATGCGGCGGTCGCGGCGGCGACTGTCGAGGCCGGTTGTTTGGAGGTCGGTGAGCAGCGGTATCGTGTCGTCATCGTGGAAGGCGATCCGGTATTGAGCGACCGGAGCCGCGCGAACCTGGACCGCTTCCGGGAGGGTGGCGGGCAGGTGATCGTGTACCGGGACGGCGAGGACGTGCCAGCCAAGTTGGACATGGTGATTGATCGCGACCTGCGCTTGACGCCGCAGCACCCGGACCTGCGGTTTCTCCACTACCGCAAAGAGGGGCTGGACTACTACCTGCTGGTCAATGAGGGCGAGGGGGCGATTGCCGGGCAGTTGCGGCTGGCGGTAGCGGGAGAGATTGTGGCTTGGGACCCATTGACCGGTGGGCAGCGTCCGGTAGAGGCCACGGCTGCCGGTGATGGACTCCGCATTTCGCTCGATCTGGAGCGGCGGGAGAGTCTGGTGCTCGCGGTGGATACGCGGGCGGGGTTCGTGGCGCCGCCGGCGCTGCCGCGGCTGACGGAGGAGCGGATTCCGTTGGACCTGCGCTGGGAGGTGTGCGATCTCGATGGGGCGCCGGTCGCAGTGCCGGCGCCCGGTGACTGGGCACAGCAGCCTGGCTCTGAGCTGTTCTCCGGGACGCTGCGGTACTTGACGGAGTTGACGCTGCCGGCACTGGCTGCGGAGGTCTGGCTCGATCTGGGGCAGGTGGGGGACAGCGCGGCCGTCTCCCTCGACGGGCAGCGGGTCGGGGTGCGGATGTGGGCGCCGTACCGCGTGTGCTTGGGCCGCGACCTGGCGCCGGGGACGCACCGCTTGGAAGTGCGCGTCACGAACAGCATGGCGAACGAGTATGAGGGTAGCCAGCAGCCGTCGGGACTGCTGGGGCCGGTTGGACTGGTGGTGCGGGGATAGCTGTCAGCCGTTAGCCAGTCGCGGCGAGCGGGCCATGTCTCGGTGTGCAGGTGTCACATGCGGCGAGTGTTGGGACACACGTGGCTTTGCCTCCGGATCGGGGAGGAGGCTGAACAGTGTATCCGCGAACGACAAAAGCTCTTCGTAGGAATCGCATTCGAACACTTCGTTCAGAATGAGGCGGCAGTGATTGACTGTGAGCGCGTCCATGACTGTCGTTTCCCACGACCGTTTGCAGGGCCACGATTTCAGCAACGTAGCGGTTGGGGCAACGGTGCGATGCTGAGATAACCGGTTGGCAAGATTTTCGGCAAAACCGAGTTTCAAGCGTTGCGGGTCAAGCTCGGGCACCAGCTGGATGACGTAAAACACCCCGCAGTCGGAAACGGTCACTGCTGTGTCGGTGCCATAGCCCTCGTCTTGCCTCTTTTGGCGGACAAAATCGGCCTCGTCCGGCGTAACTACCAGAGTGAGTTGGCTTCCCGAATCGGGAGTACGTCGTTTGTGGGGCTGGATGCCAGCTTTCATGACGTACTTCCGCATGTTCGAACGGTCCAGCCCCAATTCGCTGGCGAGGTCTTTGAGCGATACGTACTCTTCGGATTGTGCAGTCATGCCGTAGCCTCCTCGTATGGAGTATATCATAGGCATGGCATGGTATGGTATGGCGCGGCAAGAGGCTTGGGGCGTTCCTCACCTCCCGGCCCCCTCTCCATCGCGGAGCGATAGAGAGGAGGAGTCGTTGTCCGTTGGCCCTGGATTGCGGCTTCCGCCGGAATGACGGGCAGTTGGGCGTGATGAATCACGCCCCTATACAATAAACTGCACCTGGGAGTAGTTCTCCCTCCCTGGGTGAGGGAGTCTAGATTCCCGCCCCGTATCGGGGTACGGGACATGCTTTCGCGGGAATGACGGACTAGGGGGCGGGACTTGGAGGAGGGGCATTATGGCCGAGCGGATATACACCAGAGGCGAGCGGGGAGGGCTTGAGCCGCTGGAGGAGGAGCCTTTTTCGACTGAGGACGAGCTACAGGCGCTGATTGCCGAGCACCCTGAGTTGCTGGATGGTGAGCAGATCCGGCCGGGCGATCCGAGGCGCTGGATTCTGGTCACGCGCGAGCAGGGGATCGCCGATACGCCTGAAGGCGGCGCGCGCTGGTCGCTGGACCATCTGATCGTTGACCAAGACGCAGTACCGACGTTAGTGGAGGTGAAGCGCGGCGCGAATCGCGAACTCCGCCGCACTATCGTTGGGCAGTTGCTGGAGTATGCGGCGCACGCCGCGCAGACGTGGACTGCGGATGAGCTACGGCGGACGTTCGAGGAGTCGAGTGACGATCCCGATGCGGTGTTGGCAGCACTGCTCCAGGTGGATGACGAACCGGATGCGGACGGTTTCTGGGAGAACGTGGCGACGAACCTTACTGCGCGTCGGCTGCGTCTGCTCTTCATCGCCGATGAAATACCGGACCCGCTCGAACAGGTGGTGAAGTTCCTCAACGAGCAGATGCCACGCATCGAGGTGCTGGCGGTGGAGGTCAAGCAGTTCCAGGGCGAGTCGAGCCAGACGCTGGTGCCACGGGTGATCGGGAGGATTGCGGCCTCGTCCCCGCGCGGTACGGCCGGACCGCGCCGGAAGCTCACACGGGATTCGTTCTTGGAGGAGCTACCCACCGACAGCGCGCGGGAGGCCGCGAAGCGGCTCCTCGATGTTGCCAAGGAGAATGGGGCCAAAGTGGAGCCTGGGTCAAATACCGTCAGCATCCGAGGGCGTGTGCGTGCGGAGGTCTGGTCTGGTCCGATTACTGTCGCTTGGCTGTGTACGAGGGGAGCCACCACTAGCGGTGGGTTGCACATTACGGGTTTCGCTTTCGGGCGATATGTATTGAGTGATGCTGTGCCGGAAGATTTGCGTGCCATGCTCGATCAGTGGGCGGACCAGTTTGCCGGAGACTCCTTCGCCGAGGCTTCAAAGTCAACAGCGGAGGGGGTAAAGGTGTGGATTGTCGGTTATGACGACGCGGCGCGGCATATTGATCTGCTGACGGATCGTCTGGCCAAGGTTCTCTCGGAGTTGAAGGCACTGTGAGGGGCGTGCCTCACCCCCTGGCCCCCTCTCCACCATGTGGAGAGGGGGAGTGTTTGTTCCTCGCCGTTGCGGCGGAAGCCGGAATCCAGCGGAAAGGTCTTGGACTGCGGCCTGCGCCGCAGTGACGGTATCCCCGCTGCCTAACCTGCCATCCTGTACGTTCTGATGCTGACAATCCTCGCACGCTCAGTCGGTGAAGCGGAAGCCGTAGAGGGCGGCGTTGCGGAGGTGGAACTGTAGGCGCAGGGGACGTTCGCGCCAGCGGTCGTCGCCGCGCCGGTTGCCCCACCGGACGCGGTGCCGTAGCGAATCGCCGGTCAGCGGTGTGCAGTCGGCGGCATCAAAGCCGGGGAGTGGTTGCCCGTGCTCGTCTTGCACGGCGACCGTGATGGCGCCGCCGGCGGCTACGGTCGCGTTCACTTCGAGGCCGGTGCCGCCCGGTCGGAGCGGCCGGGTGGTGAGGGTGCCGCCGCCCGGGCCGGCGTCGCGGGAGATGAAGCCGTCGCGGCGCACCTTGGCCAGGCCCATTGCCGGGAAGTGGCGGCGGCCCGCCCGGACATCTTCGCGGTACTGCCGGCGCATGGCATCGTCGTAGCAGCTCTTGGCGGCGTGGCCCTCGTTGAAGCCCATGTAGTAGACCCACCACTCATCGCCGACGGTCAGGGGCAGCGAGTGGTAGAAGATCATGTGGCTGTCGAAGCTGTCGGGGTCGCCGCGGCCGATGACCGGCTGACGGTGGCCGATGCGCTGCCAGTGGACCAGATCGCGGCTGGCGAGGAGTTGCACGTCCACGATGGCGTATTCGTTGCCGCGCCCGAGGCGGGTGAGATTGAAGGCCACGTCGTAGGTCCATGCGAATCCCAAGTAGAGATCGCTCGTGGGGTAGAGCAGCATCCCGTAGAACTCGCAGTGGTGGTCGTCGGGGTGATCGTGGAGTAGCAGCGGCTTGGCTGCGGCCAGCCGTTCCTCGGACATGTCGTCGTCGAGCTGATCGGGGGCTAGGGCGAGCAGCGGATCGCTCCACTGGGTGAAGGGATTGCTGCCGGCGTCGTCTTCGGAGGTGGTGATGCCGACGCAGCGCCGGCGCCAGCCGCCCAACTCGACCATGATACGGGTCAGAAGCGCGTACTTGGCTGTCGGGGATCCTGGTGGGCCCTCGTGAGTGGGTGATTGGCGGAGCTTGGCGGCGCTGTTGGTGTCGTCGAGCAGACGGCCGCGGAGGACGGGGTTGCCGGCATATGGCTGCCAGCGCAGGCCGTCCGGAGAGAAGTATACGTCCAGCTGGGCGATACGGTTGTCATCGAAGCCGCCCCAGCCGGCGGCCTTGTAGCGGCGCTCTGGCGGCTCGATGTCGGCCATCTCGGGGCAGTCGAGCATCCCGTGTCCGACATCAGGGTGGTCGGTGAAGATGTTGTTCCGAGTGGAGCCGGCGTACTCGAACAGGCCCAGGTTGGGACGCTCCCAGTTGAGGCCGTCGGGCGAGGTGGCGAGGCAGCGGTAGGTCGGGTCGCGACGGGAGAAGTCGGTCGGGTAGGCGCCCATGGTGCTGTACCAGAGCTTGAAGACCTGCTCGAAGGGATCGAAATGGGCGTGTACCGGTCCCCATAGCCCGCCGACCTCGGGGCGCTCCCAGGGCGCCGTGGCTTGCAGGACCGGCTCCGGGTGCTTGGTCATGGGGTGGAGGCGCGTCTGCACGCCGTCACTGGCGGCGATGAGGTAGTCGTCCACAAAGAGCTGGGAGCGAGTGCCGACGGAGAGCGGTCGCCGGTTCACGGTCTGCCTCCTGCTGTGGGTGTGGTTGAGGGGTGCTTGGTGGGAAGTATGCCATTGGCGGTGTGCCGAGTGGTCCGGGCGAGACGGGTGTTTGCGTGGGTGGTGGGGGCGGCGTAGCATGAACTGGTGGACCTAACCCCCGGCCCCTTCCCTCCAGGGAAGGGGAGTCCGCGCGGCGGGCCTCACCCCCCGGCCCCCTCTCCACCATGTGGAGAGGGGGAGCAGATTCCCGCTTACGCGGGAATGACAGACCGGAGGGGCTGGGGGAGGAGAGGGTAGGATGAGGCTGACGGAGGCGCAGATCGCGGATTTTCACGACAACGGCTATCTCCACTTGGCGGAGGGAGTCCTCGGCGAGGATGATCTCGGTCCGGTGATCGCGGAGTATGAGGCGCTCATTGACGGACGGGCGCGGCGGCTCGTTGGCGACGGCAAGCTGACCAAGCTCCACGAGGGCGAGCCGTTTCAGCGGCGGATGACCTTGATCGCGGCGGAGGCGCCGGAGATCGGGGATAAGCTGGATATTCGTTTCGTGCGTGGCCGGGCGATGTTCGACTTTCTGCACTGCCCGCGCTTGCTCGATCTGGCGGAGTCGCTGATTGGTCCGGAGCTACAGTGTAGCCCGATCCAGCACATTCGTTCGGTGCCGCCGGAACAGTCGGCGATGCATAACTCGCGTAGCCATCATTGGCACCAGGATGCCGGGACTGTCTTGCCCGAGGCGGATAATCAGATCATTGCGACGATGTGGATACCGCTGTTCGACGTACCGGAGGACGGCGGCTGCCTGGAGCTGCTGCCGGGCAGCCATAAGCACGGGCTACGCCGCCATCTCGTCAACGGCGAGATTCGGGTGGACCCGCAGGAGGTGCCGGCGCTGACTCCGAAACTGCTGCCCACGCAGGCCGGCGGTCTCATCCTCTTCCATCCGCTAATGATGCACCGCAGCCAGCCGAACGTATCGGATCGGGTGCGCTGGAGCATGGACTTGCGCTACCAAGACTCGGCCAAACCGACTGGCCGGCCGTTCTTGCCGGGTTTTGTCGTGCGGAGCGCGGCGCAGCCGGAGGCGGTGTTGACCGACTATGAACGGTGGAACGCACTGTGGGACGCGGCGATGGCGCCCCTGGCGGACATTCCCTACGACGAGTACCTGAAGATGGTGTATCGCTGGCCGGCGGGCGAGCACGTCCGGTAGCTGCGCCGCATCACCCGTAGCTGTTCCTCACCCCCGGCCCCTCTCCGCCATGTGGAGAGGGGAGAGGTTTCCCGCTGGCGCGGGAATGACGAGCGCCTGGGCGCGATGAATCGCGCCCCTACTCTTCTGGCTTGATCTGTACGCCGGAGAGCCGCTGGAGGGGGACGGCGACGACGGCGAAGTCCTGTTCGCCGAGTCCGTGGTTGCGGACTTCCTCGTAGGCTTGGAGCGCCAGATTGCCGAGGTTGAGCCGGACGTTCAGCTCACGGCCGATGCCGAGCGCCAGCATGATGTCTTTGTAGAGCAGGTTGGCCGAGAAGGCCGGCTCGTAGGAGTTCTTGAAGACGAAATCGGGGAAGCAGCGCCGGAGCTGCAAGCTGTCGCCGGAGGCGCTGCTCACCACGTCGAGCAGTAGCTCCGGGTCAATGCCGGCCTTGGCGCCGAGGACAAAGCCCTCGACGGCGCCGGACAGATTGACACCGACGAGCATTTGATTGATGAGCTTGACGGTGGAACCGGCGCCGATTGGCCCGGCGTGGACGATCTTCTCGCCGACGGCTTCTATTACGGGCAAGGCGCGCGCGTAGTCCGCTTCGCTGCCGCCACACATCACCGTCAGGTTGCCGGCCTCGGCGCCCGGTGGTCCACCGCTGACGGGAGCGTCAAGATAGCCGACGCCTTGCTCGGCCAGCGCGGCGGCCACCTTGCGGTTGGTGGCGGGGTCGATGGTGCTGAAATCCACGACCAGGCTGCCGCTGCGGGCGCCGGCCAGCACGCCGTCCGGGCCGAGGATGACGGTCTCCACGTCGGCCGGGACGGGGACGCAGAGGCAGATGATGTCGGTGGTGGTGGCGGCCTCGGCGGATGAGGCGGCTGCGGTCGCGCCCTCGGCAGCGAGGGCCTCGACTTTGCCCCGGCTGCGGTTGTGGACGGTCAGCGGGAAGCCGGCTTGCATGATATTGCGCGACATGGGCAGACCCATCTTCCCCAGTCCGATGAACGAGACGTTTGGCATTGGCGCGTGCTCCTTCCCTGGGGCGGAGCATCCGCCGCCCCTAGGCAATCCGGTACTGGCGGGATGGTAGCACTCGTGCCCGGCGCAGTCCAGCGATACGTCGGGGTGTATAGAACTGGCGACTCGGTTGTAGAATGCTCCGTGATGCAAGCGGCAGGCGGCAATCAATCGGCGGCTGGACCGCCGGGTCGTGACCCGGTGCAATCGGGAACGATGCGGCTCTACCCGGCCGGCGACCCGGTGTGCTTGCGCGAGGCAGCCGAAGTCGTGCGCTGGGGTGGGCTGGTGGTCTATCCGACGGACACGCTCTATGGCTTGGGCACGAACGCGCTCGATCCCGCGGCGGTGGATCGGTTGTTGGGGGTGAAGGGGCGCTCGGCCGCGCGGGGGTTGCCGGTGCTGCTGGCCGACCCGGCGGCTGCTACCGCGTTGGTTGCGGAGTGGCCGCCGGTGGCAGCGGACCTCGCCGCTCGCTTTTGGCCGGGCGCGTTGACGCTCGTGCTGCCGCGCGCGGCGCAGGTGCCGGACCTAGTCGCGGCCGGCGCCACGGTCGCCTTGCGGATACCGGATCATCCGGTTACGCGGGCGCTGATCCGTGAGGCCGGCTGTCCGCTAATCGGCACGAGCGCAAACCGGACCGGTGAGGCTCCGGCGACGACGGCGCACGCGGCAGCGGCCGCCCTCGGATCGGACGTGGACGTGGTGCTCGATGGCGGGCCGTCGCCGGTGGGACAGCCATCGTCGGTGCTCGATCTCTCGTCGCCGCCGATGGCGCGGCTGCTGCGGGCCGGAGCGGTGGGGGCAGAGGCACTGGAGCCGGTGCTGGCAGCGGCGGGCTGGGGCCTCGCCTGACGGGGGAGGACAGGCCCCCTCCCTCACCCTCCCCCGTCCCGACGGGGGAGGGAAGCTGCTGGCTGGCCTGGCCGGGGGGCGGTCCGTGGATTCCCGCTTGCGCGGAAGTGACGGATCCAGGGTATTTTCAGAGGAATGACGAGTTAGGCAAGGGTCTCATTAGGGGATAATCAGCCGTTGACCGATTTGGAGGGTCACGTTGCTATCGCGCAGGTTGTTCGCCGCGACGATGGCTTGCACACTGCTCTCGTAGCGCCGGGCGAGCGCAAAGAGCGTGTCGCCGGCCACGACAGTATGCTCGCGCACGCTGCCGGGGGCAATTGTCGCCGTGGGCTGCGGCGCCGGCGTTGACGCGACGGTGCTGGTGGCGACCGGTGTATTGGCGTCTGCGGTCGTTGGGGCAGGCGCTTGCGTCGGCTGGGCGATAGTGGCGGCGGGTTGACTGTCGGTGGGAGCGGGCGCCGGGCTTGTGTCAGTCGGGGCCGGACTGATTTCCAGCGTGGTCAGGAAATCGGGGAGCGGCAAGCCTAAGCTGGCGCCGAGGCCCACAACCGTGGTCAGGGTATTCTGGGAAACCGTCAGCATGGTCTGCACTCCCACGCCGGCGATCCGATACATCACCACCAAGGAAAACACCGTAATAATCACCGCGGCGCCGAGGCCGAGGCGGGCCTTCCATAGCTCGGCCGCTCGGCGTTGCGCCGACGGACTGGGGTGCCGTGTGGGAGGAGTTGTGTGCTGTCTCATTAGTCTCTGCGGATGCGCGGGGGCGCAGCACACTCCGCTGACGGTATGGTACCAGGAACTTTAGCGTATCAGCGTTGGGAAACACAGATCGCATATGGCGGCGGCCCCCTATGGTCCCCCCGCTGCGGCGGGGGGACGTGGATTCCCGCTTGCGCGGGAATGACGGTTGGGTGTTATTGTCGTGCCGAGGACGAGCGGCGCGGCGGCGAGCCGGGGACGCGCAGCACGTAAAACCTATCCTTAGTGGGGGGCAATACGGTGGAGTATCGCGGCCGGCGGGCGCTCGTGATGGGACTGGGTGTCCACGGTGGCGGGCTGGGAGTGGCCCGGTTTCTGGCCGAGCGCGGGGCGCAGGTCACCGTGACGGACCTCCGCTCCGCCGAGCAGCTCACCGCTTCGCTGGACGCCTTGGCGGACCTCCCGATGACCTATGTGCTGGAGCAGCATCGGGAGGACGATTTTCGATCCGCCGACCTTGTGGTTCGTAACCCGGCCGTGCCGCGCCATTCGCCCTATTTGCAGGTGGCGGAAGCGGCGGGTGTGCCGGTGGTCATGGAGATGACGCTTTTCTTTGCGGAATGTCCGAGCCGGAAGATCATCGGTGTGACAGGCACCAAGGGCAAGACCACGACGACACTGCTGCTGGGCGCAATGCTCCAAGAGCACGGCTGGCCGCACGTTGTCGCCGGCAATCTGCGCCGTTCGGCGCTGGAGACACTGCCGCGCATCAAGCGGGATAGCTGGGTGGTCTTGGAGCTGTCGAGTTGGCAGCTGGAGGGGCTGATTCCGTTGCAGCGCAGCCCGCACGTGGCGGTCATCACCAACATCATGCCCGATCACCTGGATCGCTACGCCAGCTATGCCGAATATGCACAGAGCAAAGGCCTCATCTTGCGCTGGCAACGGCCGGAGGACTACGCCGTGCTCAACAGCGCCAGCCCGCCGGTGCGTCCGCTGGGCGAGGCGGCGGCGGGGCGCGTGGTGTGGTTCGATCCGGCGGCGGAGCCGGCCGGGTGGGACGCAGCGCGCCTCTATGGTGCCCACAACCGCGCGAACGTCGCGGCGGCGACGACGGCGGCGCGTACACTGGGGATACCCGCTGCGGTGGTTGACCGGGCCGTGGCCGCCTTCCCTGGCGTGCCGCATCGCCTGGAGACGATCCGCGAATTCGAGGGCGTGCGCTACATCAACGATACGGCGGCCACGATGCCGGACGCCATGCTCGCTGCCCTCGCTGCCATGGACGGGCCGACCGTATTGATCGCCGGCGGTAGCGACAAGGGGCTGGAATTCGGCGGTGTGCGTGCGGCGGTGCAGGGACCGGGGTCGGTGGTTGAGGCCGTTGTGCTGCTGGCGGGCACCGCAACACCCAAGATTGCGGCGGCGTGTGGGGAGAAGGTGATCGGGGAGCCGGGCGATCTCGCGGCGGCGCTGGGGACGGCGCGAAAGGTAGCGGCGCCGGGGAGTGCCGTGCTGCTCTCGCCCGGTTGCGCCTCGTTCGGCATGTTTGCCAACGAATTCGACCGCGGCGACCAGTTCCGGGCGTTGGTGCAGGGGCTGATGTAGGGGCCGGTTGCCGACAGGCGTCGCTAGTCGCGGAAGGACCTACTGCCCTCGGTGCTGTCCACAGCGGCGCGGATGGCTTGCTCTTGGGCCGTGAGCAGCGACTTGATGCCCTGATGGGCGAGGTCGAGCAGGCGATTCAGCGCGCGGCGCGAGAACGGGGCGCTCTCGGCCGTACCTTGGACCTCGATAAATTGCCCCTCGCCGGTCATCACCACGTTGAGGTCGGCGCTGGCGCGGGAGTCTTCCGGGTAGGAGAGGTCGAGGAGGGGCGCGCCATGCACGATCCCGACGCTGACGGCGGCGATGGCCTTCTTCAGCGGGGTGCTGGTGAGGACGCCCGTCGTGACCAACTGGCGTAGGGCGAGGGCGAGGGCGACGTAAGCGCCGGTGATGGCTGCGGTGCGGGTGCCACCGTCAGCTTGGAGCACGTCGCAGTCCAGGATGACGGTGCGCGGACCGAGCGCCTGGAGGTCTACGGCGGCCCGCAGCGCGCGGCCGATCAGGCGTTGAATCTCCTGCGTGCGGCCACCGAGGCGGCCGCGCACCGACTCTCGGCTGCTGCGGGTGTGGGTGGCGCGGGGCAGCATCGCGTATTCGGCAGTGACCCAGCCGCGGTCGGTGTTGAGCAGATGGGGCGGCTGGCGGTCTTGCACCGAGGCGGCGCAGAGGACGCGAGTGTTGCCGCAGGCGATGAGCGCCGATCCTTCCGGATACTCCTGGTAGCCGGTGGTGATGCGTACCGGTCGCAACTCGTCGAAGGTGCGACCGTCGGCGCGGGTGGAGGACTTCTTGGTTGTCATGCTGGTGGGCAGTGTAGCAGCCGGAAGCGGATTGCCGCTCCGGACATTTAGCCACAGAGCACAGCGTTGGGGTGCAGCACGCTGCGCTGGCTTCTGGGCCTCACCCCCGGTCCGCTCCTGACAGGGGTAGGTTTTTCGGCGGAGGTGGGTTGAACCTAACCCCCGGCCCCTTCCCTGCCAGGGAAGGGCAGCGCTGGCGGCGCCGGTCCGCCGCTGTCCTCCAGGGAAAAGTGGGCTGTGTGACAAGCGGCAGTTGGGGGGCTGGATTGCGGCTTCCGCCGCAATGACGGGGGCCTGGGCGCGATTCATCGCGTCCCTACACGAAAAACCTACCCTTGTGAGCGGCTCTCCCAGGGTGAGAGGGAACTGGATTTCCGCGTGCGCGGGAGTGACGGGGCCGCCTGTGCCTTGCCGGTCGTGCCGTAGTTGTGGATAATCGAGGTCAGCGTTGCCGGTGCATCCTGGCGAGCAGCCTGGTTCGGGCCGCTGGATGCACTGGTGAGCAGCGAATACGCAGGTAGGTTGAGAGACAATGCCACGTGTCAACCGGGCGATTGAGCTATTGGAGCAGGGTCAGCCGCTCTACTACACCGGCGCCGGCGAGCTGACTTACGAGCACGGCGTCGAGATGGCGCAGACGTGGGCCGACTACCTGATGGTGGAAATGGAGCACTTTGCGTTCGACATGCGCGGACTATCCGCATTCATGCGCGGGTTGATCGCGGGCGGCCCCACGCGCAGCGGCCACCGCACGCCGACGGTGATCGCCACCTTGCCGACCGACGGGACGAGTGAGGAGGTGATGCGGGCCAACGCCTGGATGGTGAAGCATCTCCTGACGGCCGGCGTCCACGGCATCCTGCTGTGCCACGCCGAGACACCGGGGGCAGTCAAGGCGTTCGTCGAGTCGGCGCGCTTCCCCTTCCAGAGCATTGGCGTGGGTGAGGGGCTGGGCGACGGCCGGCGGGGCAGTGGCGGGCAAGGTGAAGCGGCGGCGGTGTGGGGACTGTCGGTGAACGACTATCTCGCCAAGGCCGACCCGTGGCCGCTCAATCCGCAAGGTGAGCTACTGCTGGGCCTCAAGATCGAGGACAAGCGCTGTTTGGCGAACGCGGAGGCGAATATCGAGGTCCCTGGCGTTGGGTTTGCCGAGTGGGGGCCGGGCGACATGGGGATGTCGCTCGGCTATGAGGACAACCACGATCCACCCTATCCCGATTACATGCTCGCCGCGCGGGCGCGCGTCTTTGCCGCCTGCAAGTCGGTCGGCATTGCCTTTCTGAATGGCGTGAACCCGGACAACGTGACGGAGATGCTGGACGAAGGGGTGATGATCGGCAGTGGCGGTCCCGAGGCAGCGGAGACCGGGCGCCGGCACACCGGGCGCACGATGCCTTGGTAAACATCCCTGGACATACTCGGTTATCGTCGCTTCTCCTGCAGGGCTGCTAGGAACTCGGGGAGGCCGGTGGTGGATGCGGGGAGCCAGTGGATGCGCTCGTCGCGCCGGAACCAGGTGAGCTGGCGGCGGGCGTAGCGACGGGTGGCTTGCTGCTGGCTGGCTATCGCCTCGTCGAGGGTCAGTTGCCCTTGGAGATACTGGCCGATTTCTCGATAGCCGAGGCTCTGCATGGCCGGCAGATCGTAGCCATAGCCCTGTGCTACGAGGGTCCGTACCTCTGCTACGAGGCCGGCCGCGATTTGCTCGGATGCTCGCGCATTGATGCGGGCGTATAGCGCGTCGCGGGGCCGCGTCAGGCCGAGCCAGACGGTGCGGAAGGGCGGTGGTCGGCGCCGTTGCCAGGCGGAAAACGGGCGGCCGCTGATGCGCGTCACCTCCAGGGCGCGGATAACGCGGCGCGGATTGGCGAGGTCGAGCCGGGCGGCGCCGCCCGGGTCCAGGCGGCGTAGTTCTGCGACGAGGCTGGCGAGATCGCCCGCCGCCACCCGTGCCTCCCACTCGGCTCGTAGCTCCGGCTGCGGCGGCACCGGCGGGAGCACCAGGCCATCGCAGACGGCGCGAAAGTACAGTCCGGTGCCGCCGACGAGCAGCGGCAGCTTGCCGTTGGCGTGTAGTCGAGCGATGACGGTACGCGCTTGCCGCTGATATAGCGCGACCGAGTACGCCTCATTCGGCGCGACGACATCGAGCAGATGATGGGGGACGGCGGCGCGCTCGGCGGCGGTAGCCTTGGCCGTGCCGATGTCCAGGCCGCGGTAGACCTGGCGCGAGTCCACCGAGATGATCTCGGTATCCAGGGCGGCGGCGACCGCCAGCGAGAGGGCCGTCTTGCCTACCGCCGTCGGGCCAACCAGGGCCAAGACGGTGGGCTGCCGGGGCGCGGCTGTGGACATGGGGGCCATTTCCGAATGCCAGGTCTGCACAGTCCTCTGAGGGCTACGGGTGACATGCTCGCGGTAGCGGCACGCTACTACTCCGTTAAGGATTTGGAGCGGGCCGGCGGCCGCTGTGCAGAGGGCGCTGCCCGGTGACTATCCTAGCGGTTGCGACGAGGCGAGGAGGAGCGGTATGGCACGATACGTGCGCGTGGCCACAGTATCCAGTCGGCAAGCCGGGGTGGAGGACTCGCCGGAGTGTCAAATCGCCGCGAACCGGGAGCGGCAGCAAGCCTTGGTCGAACGGGCGTGCCTGGACAAACCGGATATTGTCTGCATGACCGAGGTCATTACCTGGTATGGCCTGGGCCAGTCGTGCTTACCCGTTGCTGCCGAGCCGCTCGACGGGCCGACTATTCGAACGTTCGCGGAGGTCGCACGCCGGCATCGTTGCTACGTGATCGTGCCGATCTTCACCGCGGAGGACGGAAAGACCTACAATTCTCAGGTGCTGCTTGACCGCAAGGGGAACGTCGCTTCCGTCTATCACAAGATTCATCCCACGATCAGCGAGATGGAGATGGGCGTCACGCCCGGCGTCGAAACCGTGGTGGCCGCCACGGACTTCGGTCGGGTCGGCTTCGCGATCTGCTACGACCTCAACTTCCGCGACGTGGCCGAGGGCAACCGGGCGCAAGACGCGGAGATTGTCTTCTTCTCCTCGATGTATGCCGGCGGTTTGCAGTTGAGTATCTGGGCGCACGACTTTAGCTTTTTTATTGCTTCGGCCACGCCGGGCAGTGAGAGTCGCATTGTGGACCCGCTCGGCCGGAGTCTGATCGAGTCCGACGCCGTCTACCAGCCGATCAACGTGCGAACGATTAATCTCGATTATCAGGTGCTCCACCTGGATTACAACTACGCCAAGCTCGGCGCGATCAAAGAGCAGTACGGCGCCGGTGTGGAGATGGACGTGACCCGTCCCGAGGCGGTGTTCTGCATGTATTCGCACCTAGAAGATACGACCTGCGCGGAGATCGTCCGCAGGTTCGGCTTGGAGACGCGTGCGGCCTACTTCCGCCGTGCTAATCGCGCTCGCACGGCCATGCTGAACGGGCGGAAGTGAGCACATCCCAGTCACTCTGGCGCAAGCATGTTACCCCGATCTATGCCGAGGCCGGGGCCCGAGGCGGTCATAGCGGGTGGCAGCATTGCTACGTGTCGTCCTCTTGCTATGATTGTCGGGTAGGCGGCAGGTGAGATATGGTGAAGCAGCGGGTGGGCATCAAGAGGAGAGCACCGGCCGGAACCGCTGGGAATGGGCGGGGCGAGGTGGTTGCCACCGGGATAGCCGCTGCGTGTGAGGTGAGTATCGCGCTCAATGCCGCGGTGCAGGCAATTCAGGAGCGTAATCTGGACAAGGATCCGGACGAGGTGTATGCCGATATTACGAGAGCAGTAGCGGAAGTACGCCGCGAGCGCTACGCCCGCGAGCAGCGGACCGTTGAGTCGCGTTAGAACCGTTGTAGACACAAACGTATTGGTCAGTGGCGTCATCAGCCGCGGTGCCCCGCATCAAGTGCTGCTCGCCTGGCTACGAGGCGCCTTCCAGTTGGTCGCTTCACAGGCACTCTACGACGAGATTGAGGCGGTGTTAGGCCGCCCTCGCATCCGCGAACGCTATCGGATCGGTGAGGCAGAGGTTGCGTTGTTATTGCAACGACTCGCCGGATGCATTGAGGGTGGCCATTCAGTGACACGGCTCGGGGTTGAAGTTCGGGACCCCGAAGATCGGCACGTGCTCGCTGCCGCAGTAGAGGGCCAAGTCGAATACCTCGTCACCGGTGATAACGATCTTCTCGTGTTGCGAGACCACCCGGCAGTAGGCCCACTGCGAGTGGTCACGGTGCATGAGTTCCTCGCCGTGCTGGCGGACAATGCGTGTTAGCACGGCTTGTGGCAAGCTCGCACTACCGGAGGGTAGCGAGCCAGGCTTGGGAGGCGTGCTCGATTTCCGCGGCAAGCGCGGCGGCGCCGTCTACCAGCGCGTCGCGGGCGTAGGCAATCCGGCGGGCGATGGGCGGCGGGAGGTCTGCGGGTAGCTCGTCTTCGTCCAGTACTTCAACCGCGCCGTTCGGACGCACCAGCACGTCTACCACGAGATCGCGCCAGGCAATCGTCGTCGTGGTAATCGCCGTCCGATCCGCGATGTTGGCGTAATAGGCCAGCGTGCGCTCGTCGGGATCGAGCCAGTGGTAGACGTTGTAGGGCCGATCCTGCCAGAAGTAGCCGAGTGTGAACGAGCCTTCGGGCATGTCAATGCCGAAAATCGTGATCGCCCGCGGCATCCGGTACAGAATGATGGCTGCGGCTACTCCCGCAGTAGTCTCAACCGCGACAAGCTCGCAGTCGAAGGCATGGTCCGGCTTGTCGAGCAGGCTGCTCTTGACCTCGCGGATGGTAGCCGGGCCGGGTGCCGGGGTAGGCTGGTGGTAGTCGGCGGGCATAAGGATGCCGGGCATCTGACTTGCTCCGAGCGGTGATCTGGGTAACCGTAGCAAGGCTGGCGCCGCTGCGTGGCCGTTCGCCGGGAGCCATGGCAACTAGAGGCGGAGGACGGCGCGGAGGTTTTGGCCGAAAATCTTGCGCTTGTCGGCCGCCGGCAGGTCGGCGTGCGCTACTTGGCCGAGCTGCCAGGCCTGACCGAGCACCGGGTAGTCGGAGCCGAATACGACGTGCTCGGCCCCGGCCACGCGCACGAAATCCTCAATCGTCCCGCGCACGTTTCCGGATCCGGCCATCTCAACCACGACGTTTGGGAGATCGCGGACGACGGTTGCGAGGTCGGGCATCCGCAGATGGCCCCAGATGGCGTGTGCCCAGACGAACGTGGCGTTCGGGTACGTCGTGGCCAGCTTGGCGACCGTCGCCGGGGAGTCATACGTGTGACTCAGGATGGGGAGGCGGTAGTCGTCGGCGTACTCGTAGACCGGCTCGTAGTGCGGTCCGAGGACGCGATAGTTGTGGCTGGTGGGATGAATCTTGATGCCGCGAAAGCCTTGATCCTCCACGCGGCGCCGTAGCTCCGGCACCACTAGCTCCGGGTAGCGGGGGTTGGGCACCACGCAGCCTAGCACTCGCGTCGGATGGCGCCGGATGGCTGCGGCTACCAGGTCGTTGCCGCCGATGAAGTCCGGGCCGATGGCGGCGTAGGCGCTGAAACAGGCGTAATCCGTGCCGGTCTCGTCCATGGTGCGGACCATGTCGTCCACATCGCCGCCGTGCCAGTAGAAGTTGCGACCGACGCCGGGGTGGCAATGGATGTCTATGACGAGGTCCTCCAGCGGCTCGCCCTGCACGGCCCGTTCGGCGAAGGAGTCGTGCTGATGGGCGTGGTGGTGCGGGTGATGATGGTGATGGGGCGTGGCGGTCATAGCGTTGCTCCTACCAGGCGGCCGTTGCCAGCAGGCGGTCGAGATTGTGCGTGCCGATCTGAGCACGGACCGCCGGCTCCAGACGCGCATACTGTAGCTCGGCGTGTGGTCCGCCGACCGACTGCCAGGGGAGGCGGGTGCCGAAGATCATTCGGTCGGCGCCGACCGCTTCCGCGAGGAACTCGATCCCGCGGTACGTGCGGAAGCCCCCAGTCTCCAGCCAGAGGTTGGGGAGCTGGCGCAGCAGCGGCGTGATGAGGCGCGGGATGGACTTGTCAACGTCGCAAATGGCGACTTGCAGCTGGGGATACTGCGAGCAGACGCGATAGATGTCGCGGGCGGTGGGGGTGTCGAGGCGGGCGATGTGCCAGAACAGCGGCACCTGCCCGGCTACGGCCGCGAAAAAGTCGCCGAGCATCCAGTCGTCCACCGGGTACTTGTGGTCGTCCGGGAAAATGCGGAGTGCCCGCACGCCGGCACTCCGCGCCTCCGCGAGCAGCGTGGCCGGAGCGGGGAACTCGCCGGTGTGGTGCGGGAGGGCAATCCAGGACGGCTGGAGGGCTGGATAATCCTCGATGGCTGGGAGGAGCTTGGCGTTGCCGGTGGCCGGGTGCTCTTCCAGGGCGAGCGTATGAAACGGGAGCGCGCGGATAATGCCGTAGCGGGCCTGATGCTCAAGCAGGTCGTCGGCCGTGAGGAACACCCCGGCCGGACCGGGCTGGGACACCATGCCCAAGGCGCAGTTGGCATCGAAAAGGTCGGCTGCGGAGGGTGTTTGGCTCATGGCGCTACCATGATACCGTTTTGCGGGTCGGTATGGTGGAGGCAGATCAGGTATTCACATGGATACACAGGATGGACAGGATACTGGCCCCCCTATGGTCCCCCCGCTGCGGCGGGGGGACGGCGTGTTCCGGTCCCTGTCGCAACGGAGCAAGGTTAGGGAGGAGGCCACCTTCCGTAGCTCTCGGTCTGCCAGCGTGCTGACATGCTTTGCGGCAACGCGGCGCGCTCGTTAGCATGTCTTTGGCGAGGGATGTTTGCTGTGCGAGCAGTTGGTAGCTGCTAAAGGGGCAGGTGGAGGGCTGCTCGTGTAGAGGTGATGGGGGGATAGAGACAGTGGGTACGCTACCGCCGGGTGATACGAGGCTGGCTAGTCGTCCGTTGCCGGGGCAAGACCTGCGCCTGAGTTACCGTTCCGCAATTGATGACACCGAGCAGCCGTATGCGCTCTACGTGCCGGCCGGCTATGACGGTCGCCGGGCTTGGCCGTTGGTCATCAACCTGCACGGAACGTCGGCGGGCCTGTCGCCGGAGTATGTCGGCCAGACCTCGGAGCACTACACCGCCGACGAGAATGCGGCCCCGTTGTGGGCGGCGGAGCGCCATGGAGCACTGCTCGTCACGCCATTCGGTCGCGGGATCACCGAGTTTCGGGGGATCGGCGAGAACGACGTGTTTTGCGCGGTGGCCGACGTGCAGCGGCGCTATCGCGTGGACCCGGAGCGTATCTCGGTGACGGGCCTTTCGATGGGCGGCACCGGGTCTTCCGAGCTGGCGTTGCACTATCCCGACTACTTCGCCGCCGCGGCGCCGATGGGCGCGGCGTACAGCTTTCCGTGGCTGGCGGCCAACGGTGAGCACTTGCCGTTCTGGTGCATCGGCGGCGAGCACGACCGCAACTTCCAACTGGGCGGGCGGCTGGTGGCAGACCGCATGGAGCGCCTGAACTTTCCGACGCGGCTCGACATCCGCGCCGGGCGCGGGCACGCCGACTTCGTGCCGGAGTATTACGACGGCGTGATTGCCTGGCTGGCGCGGCAGCGGGTGCGGCGGCATCCGTCGGGCTATAGCTTCAGCGCGGCGCTGCCCCTGCACGGGCAGGCGTACTGGACCGCGATTGACGCTATCGAGCGGCCGGGGACTATCGGCACCGTGCATGCTCAGATAATCGGTGCCAATCGGCTCCGTCTGGCAACCGAGAATCTGACCAGAGTGGCCGTGCTGCCCGATCCGGTGCTCGTTGATCTGGAGCGCCCGTTGGCGCTAGAGATAGAAGGCCAGGCGGTCTTCGAGGGCGTCGTGGCCGCCGATCAAGAGCTACGGCTGACCAAGCAGGCGGGACGGTGGCTAGTGGCGCGAGCGCCGCGCCGGCAGCGGTCGCTCACAGACTATCGCACCCATCCCGTTGCCGAGGCGCCGGCGGCGCTCACGATGAGCGGGATAGAGGCGCCGCTGGCGAACTGGATTACCGACGCGATGCGACTGGCGACCGGGGCTGATCTGGCTCTCTACAATCGCCGCTCCTATCGAGGCCTGCCCTTGCCGGCGGGTACGGTGGACGAGGTAGACCTGATCCAGTGCAGTCGTCCGTTTGAGCAATACCTGGTGGTGGCAGAGCTGCGGGGTAGCGACCTCCTGAACGTATTGGAAGCCAACATCCGCGACCCCGGCGAGGGACTTGAGTTTCTCGTGCAGCTGTCCGGCGCTAGTTACACGTTCGCTTGGGACCGGCCGGTGGGGCAGCGGATCGTGCTGTGTACGCTCGACCCGGAGCGCCGGTATCGCGTTGCACTTGAGGGGCATGTCCCGGAGCGGGGGCAGGGCCGCTCGATGTTCCTGGCCGGCCACCGTGACACGCTGCCCTACCGGATTACGGACGTGCCCTTTCGGGCTGCGCTCTACGCCCACGCCGTGCGGGTCGGGCGGATCGAGGCGGCGGTGGAGGGGCGCGTGCGGGCCGTCCGAGGATAGGGCGCGGGCCGCACCCCCCGGCCCCTTCTCCCTGACAGGGGCAAGTATTTACATGGATGGACAGGATAGACAGGATAGACAGGATGGGTAAGGGGGGGTGTTTTCCTCACCCCGCGGGAATGGCGGTTTTGCAGCAGTCTCCTGGCGCGGGGATGACGATATTGCGAGGGTCTCCATGTGGAGAGGGGGAGTCCGGCGGGAACTTTCTTGCCGTGTAGGGCGTCTAGGTCCCGTTGTCGCCCGCTGTGGGGCGACTGCGCCGAGAGGAACGGCGCATGACGTAGTGGTCGGGATAGGGAGAGTACCATGAGACGGTTTCTAGCAACGGGTCGTGGGCGCGTCGTGGGCGCGGTGTTGCTCCTCAGCGTGGTCTTTGGCATGTGGGCAGTGGCCTCTTGGGCCGGCGGGTCCGAGGAGGCCAGCTTCCTGCAGGTCCAGACGGAGGCGGCTGACTCAGCGGCGGTTCGCGGACAGGCGGGGCCGGCAGGTCCAGCAGGAGCGCGCGGGGAGCGGGGGGCGGCTGGTGCCAGCGCCGCGGCCGAGCGGATAGTGACGGTCGAGCGGCCGGTGGTCGTCGAGAAGGTTGTCGAGAAAGTCGTCGCGCAGGAAGCTCTGGCCAAGAGCGTGGCTGCCGCCCCGGCGAGTGCTGCGGCTCCCCGGTTGGCAGCGATCCAGGATCTCGCCACGAGCGACCGGCAGATCATCAGGAACGGTACGCTCGTGCTGATGGTGGCGGACCTGGAGGATGCCATCGGGTCCATCCGCGACTTGGTGGCCGGTATTCCCGGCGCCTTTTTTGCCAACTCCGAGATCAAGCCGGTGCGTGACCGCCGGCCTTCCGTTGTCACCCTGCGTATTCCGGCTGCTGCGTTCGATGAGGCGGTGGCGGACCTGAAGGCGCTGGCGGTCGAGGTGCTCGAGGAGCAAACCCGTGCCGAGGACGTTACCGAGGCGTATACCGACCTCAACATCCGGCTGCGGAACCTGGAGGCGGCCGAGGAGCAGTTCCGCGTACTCTTCGAGCGTGCGGAGCGAGTGCAGGACATCCTCGAAATCCAGGATCGGCTCCAGCGCGTCCGCGGCGAGATCGAGCGTCTGCGCGGACAGCTCAACGTGCTGGAAGACCGCGTGGCCCTCGCCACTGTGCGCGTACAACTGCATCCTCCGCCGGACTTGTCATTGGAGTTGGCGCCGCAGGGCGTGCCGTTCGTCTACGGTGAGAGCGCGTTCCGGCTGACCTACCGCAACGAGGGCAGTGTGCGGGCGAAAGACGTGGAGGTGACGCTCATGCTGCCTCAGCAGGCAGCCTTCGTTGAGGCGCGGAGCAACGGCATTTACGATCCGGCGACGCGGTTGGTGACATGGAAGATCAGCGAACTGCACCCCAGCGACCAGGGTACGTTCGCCGCCGTGTTGCGGTTCGAGTCCGCCGCCCGTGTCCTGACGCTCGATGCGGAGGTCCACGCCGGTACTCCCGACGCGGACGAGTCCAACAATGCTGCTACCGCCAAGCTGACGTTCGAGCCGGACCTGATGCTAACGGTGCTCCATGCGCCGTCGGCGGTCGCGCAGGGCGACACCGCAAGCCTGGCGCTGCTGTACGGGAACGCGGGCAACGGTGATGCGGAGCAGGTGTCCATCCGGCTGTCGCTGCCGGCGGGTGTCACTTTCGTCAGTGCCATCGGCGGGAGGTACGATGCGGACGAGCGCGTGATCGTCTGGGACTTGGATCGCGTTCGGCCGCACGATGAAAGCCACATTGAGGCGAGCGTGCGGGTTGACGTCGAGTCGGGGCGGCTGCCGTTGGCTGCCGTGATTGCCGCTGCCGAGACCGAGCGTGTGACCTACAACAACCGGGCCGACCTGTCGCTGGCGGCGCTGCCGGAGGATGTCTCCGGCCGCACGGTCTGGAGTCCGGGACAGACGTTCCGCGACAGCCTCGATACGCTGGGCGACGTGGCCCGCGGGACGGTGGACCTGCTGATTTGGGTAAGCACGTTTGGCGTGCCGCTGGCGGTGATCGTCGGGGTCGTGCTGGTGCCGGTCATGCTCATCCGGCGGCGGCGTGCGGCGCGGACCTAACCCCCGGCCCCTTCCCTGGCAGGGAAGGGGGGTCACGGCGGTGCCCAGCGTCCGTAGGGGCAGATATGCCTCGCTATGGCCCTCTCCGCCCCCCTATGGTCCCCCCGCCGCAGCGGGGGGACGGGCGCAACATGTTGCGCCCCTACCTACCCCAGTCAAGGATCTCTCCCAGGGAATGACGATTTGGCAAAGGTCTCGATGTGGGCAGGGCCGGGGTGAGGGCTGTTGTCTTGGTGCATACTTCAGGCCGGTGGGCTGGCCGCGAGTGGTGGGCTGCGGCCGCGGGACGGAGCGACAATGAAGCGTTTGGGCCATCCGGAGACGCCGTTCCCGGTGGGAGTGGAGTATTATCGCGCCCCTACTCCCAAGCAGGAGTGCTGGGACGGTGATTTTGCGCGGTTGCGTGCGGCCGGGTTTCGGATTGTGCGGAGTCACTCGTATTGGAACGCGATGGAGCCGCGACCGGGGCAGTACGAGCTGGATGACTTCGACCGATTGTTCGATCTCGCCGCGCAGCACGGCTTGTCGGTGTGGATGGACATCATGCTCGCTACACACGGGGCCTGCCCGGAGTGGCTGTCGCGCGAGTACCCCGACATGCGGGTGGTGAACTATCGCGGCCAGCGCGCGGAGTCGTTTGCCAGCGGTGCCTATCCCCAGGGCGGCGCCATGCACTGCTACGACCACCCGGCCTGGCGAGAATACGGTGGTGGCCTCATCCGCCACGTCGTGCAACGGTACAAGGACCGGCCGAATCTGCTGATCTGGGGACTGTGGGACGGCATCAATATCATCTCAGCATGGAGCAGGATCACCGACGGCTACCCCTGCTACTGCGACTACACCATCACGCGATACAAGGCGTGGCTGCGCGAGCGGTACACGCTGGACCAGCTCAACGAGCGGCTGCTGCGGCGCTACCGGCGATGGGAGGACGTGCAGCCACCGCGGTCGAACCACAGTGTCCTAGAGATGCTGCTCTACCGGGAATTCCATTACCAGAACCTGGTGGATCACCTGCAATGGATGGTCGGCGAGGTCGAGGCCCTGGACCCGCAGCACGAGGTCCGCGCCCACGGGGCCTGGTATCCGCGCCCGTGGGACGAGCGGTGCGCGCCGCACGTGGATAGCTGGGGCATGTCCATGCCCTCGAATAACCTGCTCACCTCCGCAGACCCCTACAAACTCGCGGACCGGGCGTTCAGCTTCGACTGGTCGCGGCGTGTGGGGCAGAACGGGCGCTGGTGGCACGAGGAAATCTATGCCGGCATGTCACCGGGCGGTGTCGTCTGGCACAAGCAGTCCGATCCGCGTGAGCTGACGATGCTGCTGTGGATGACACTCGCCGCCGGCGGGGCCGGGGCGATGTTCTGGCAGTACCGTCCCGAGTACCTGAGCTTCGAGGGACCGGGTTACAACTTGGTGGCCCTCGATGGCGAGCCGACGGCGCGCTTCCGGGCCGTTACCGATACGATTGGGCAGATCGAAGGGCTGAAAGACCACCTGCCGCTGACGTGTCCCCGGGCGGACGTGGGCATCGTCTACCACCCCAAGTCGCAGGAGCTATTCACCTACAACGACCAAGACGACCGCTTTCTGGCTGACCTGCGGGGGGTGTACCGGACGCTCTGGACGCACGGTATCCCCGCCGACATCATCACGCCGGGGATGGACTGGTCCGGCTATCGCTTGCTGTTCCTGCCCAACGTGGCGCTGATGGACGCGCAGACGCGCGAGCGGATCGAGCGCATCGGACGCGAGAGTCCGCACACGCGCCTGGTGGCCGAGGGCAGCTTTGGGCTGTACTCGGCCGATGGTCAGTCGAGCTACCGGCCACCGGAGGGCTTTGCGGCGGCGTGCGGGGTGCGGGTAGCGGACTTCTCGCGCGTGACCGAGTACGACGTTGCCCAGGGGCGCAACGTGGTCGAGACGCCCTACGGCCCGGCCACGATCACGACGGAGTGTGGCTATGCCGTGCTCGAACCGCTGGGTGAGACGACGGCACTGGCCTCGATTGGAGCCGACACGGTGGCCGTGCGGACCGCCGACGGTCGCTTTACGTGGCTCGGGTTTACGCTCTCGGCCGGCTTTGGCAACGTTGGTGATCCCGGGCTGGTGCTGGGCCTGACCGCCGAGGCCGGTGTGCAGGCGCCCGTCGTCAGCGAGGGGGACCCCGTGGTGCCCGTCGTGCGGCGGTCGCGGCAGGGAGGCTGGCTGGTGTTCTTGTTCAACCTAGCGGACCGGCCGGCGCGGGCTACGTTGCGCCCGCGCTGGCAGACGGCCGAGGCTTGCGATCTGCTGGCGCAGTCGGCGCTGGCAGTTTCCGACGGCGCTTTCGCGGTGAGCATTGAGCCGTGGGCTACTGCGGTCATCTACTGCACGGAGCAGGGGTAGGATCGGCGGTTGATATAGCGAGGTTGGGTATGTATTAGCCCCCCTGTGGTCCCCCCGTTGCGACGGGGGGACGGGGGCCGCTGGCCTCAAGCCCTTTGTGGGGGACGGGCGCAGCGTGCTGTGACCCTACAGTACTGGACTCCGGCGGAAGCCGGAGTGACGGGGAGGAGTTTCGCCACACTCAGTACCATATTGACGATAAGGTGCCAACCGACTTGTAAGGGGAGGACAGCGATGGCAGGAGCATTACCGACGGCGATTCTGGGGCGGACCGGGCAGGAAGTGACGCGGCTGGGCTTCGGGGCGATGGAGATCAGGGGCGCGCCGCGCGGCCGCGCCGTGACCGATGAGCAAGCCGAGACGATCCTGAACGCGGTACTCGATGCGGGCATCAACTTCATTGATACGGCGCGGTCGTATGGCCTGAGTGAGGGGTACATCGGTAAGTACATTGCCGACCGTCGCTCCGAGTACTTCCTCGCTACCAAAGGCGGGCGGTACCAAGCCGGAGAGACGGATTGGACCGAAGAGCACTTGTTCCGGGGGATGGATGAGAGCTTGCAGCGTCTCCAGGTGGACTGCGTGGATACGCTCCAACTGCATAGCCCGACGGTGGCGGAAGTCGAGCAGGGCAACTTGGTTGCGGGCTTGCGGAAGCTGCGTGAGCAGGGGAAGGTGCGCTGGCTCGGCAACTCGACCAGACTGCCCGACCTGCCGACGTTCCTGGAGTGGGGCGTGTTCGATGTCTTCCAGATACCCTACTCGGCGTTGGAGCGCACCCACGAGGACTTGATTACGAAAGCGGCGGAGGCCGGCATTGGCACGGTCATTCGCGGCGGCGTGGCCAAGGGTGAGCCGGGTGCCGGGCGAGGCAGTGCCGAGACGTGGCGCAGGTTCGAGGAAGCGAGCTTGGACGAGTTCCGTGAGGCCGGGGAGAGCCGCACGTCCTTCATGCTGCGCTTCACGCTGACACACCCGCATGTCCATACGATCATCGTCGGTACGCAGCGGCCGGAGCACCTGCGCGAGAACGTGGAGGCCGCGCTGCGCGGTCCGCTGTCACCGGCGGTCTACGCGGAGGTGAAGCGGCGTTTGGATGCGGTCGGGATTAGGCCGGCGGCGTGAACTGGGGGGCTGGCCCCCCTATAGGTCCCCCCGCTGCGGCGGGGGGACATGGATTCCCGCGCAAGCGGGAATGACCGGGAGGAGAGATACGCATGAGTGACAGTCGTCCGACCGAGCCGTTGCGGAGCATTCACATCGGGGTGGGTACGCGCGGGAAGAGTCACGTGCGGGCCGCCATGGAGAGCGGCTTCTGGCGCCCGGTGGCGTTGGTTGACGTGGTGCCGGAGTACCTGGCGGCGGCGCGGGAGATGACGGGCTTGCCGGAGTCGGTCTGCTTCACGAGCGTCGAGGCGGCCGTGGCGGCGGTCGATTCGGAAGCCGTGGTGATCGCGTCGCCGGTGACGTTCCACGCCCCGCAGATTTTGGCCGCGTTGGCGGCCGACCGCCACGTGCTGACGGAGAAATGCTTTACCGTCAGCTATGCCGACGCGGTGCGCTGTGTGACGACGGCCGACGAGCGGGACCGCAAGCTGATGGTGGTGCAGAACGCCCGGCTGCAAGCGCCGATGCGGACGCTGCGGCGGCTGGTGGCCGAGGAAAGCTACGGGCCGCTGGGCCTCTACCTGATGAACTTCTACAAGGCGCGCGGCCGCGCCTATAACCTGAGTCCCCACATGCACCTGTGGCAGCAGGGGGTGCATGAGCTGGACACCATCCTGTCGGTCGTGCAGCGGCCCTTGCGCCGAGTGTGGGGCCTCAGCAACAACCCGGTGTGGTCCGACTGGCCGACCCCATGTACCTTCCAGGCCATCGCCGAGTACGACGGCGGCGTCTCCGGGACTTACGTGGGCACGTCGAACGCGCGAGCCGGCGGGTTCGAGTTCCGGCTGGAGTGTGCCGAGGCGGCGCTGATTGCCGAGCGAACGGCCGGCCACATTCGCGTGTGTTACGGGCCGCACAACCAGCGCGAAGAAACGGTGCCGCTCGACCAGCCCGATGTTCACGGCATTGAGGATCATCCCGCTGCTCAGGCGGCGCTCGGCGGCACGCCGGCGACGCGAGAGCACGCCAGTTTGACCGACGTGATGATCTACCGAGATTTCTACGAATACGTCGCGGCGGGCACGGAGCCGGAGACCACGGGCCGGCGCAACCTGGAGACCATCGGCTTTGTCGAGGCGGTGCAGCGGGCGACGGAGCTAGGGCGACCGGTTGACATAAGCGAGCTAGGCGATATAGGCAGCTAGATCGCTGTGTGGCTGCGTGTGAGGTCAGAAGGGGGCCAGCCGGGAAGGATCGGGTATGGCGACGACATTGACGAAGCTGCTGACTGCTGACGACCTGCTGCGGCTGTATAGCGAGGGCATGCGCGGCGAGTTGATTCAGGGGGTGCTGTACGAAACGATGCCAACGGGACAGGAGCACGGCGAGATCGCGGCAAATCTGGTTACTGAACTGAGAAATTTCGTCAAGCCGCGGAAGTTGGGACGGCTGACAGTTTCGGACGCGGGCGTCTGGCTGGAGCGGGACCCGGATACCGTGCGCGAGCCGGATATCGCCTACACCTCGGCGGCGCGGCTGCCGCCGGGCGCGAGAGTCCGGGGCTATGCCGAGGTGGTTCCCGACCTGGTGGTGGAGATTGTCTCGCCCAACGATGGTCAGCGTGAGGTCAGCGACAAGGCGCGGATGTGGTTGCAGTACGGCGCGCGCTTGGTGTGGGTCGTACAGCCGGATACGTACACCGTGGACGTATACCGGCCGGGCCGGGCGGTCGTGACGCTTGATGAGCAGGACACCCTCGACGGCCTGGACGCCCTGCCCGGCTTCACTTGTGCGGTGCGCGATATTTTCGATACGTAGCGCAGTGGGGAGGGGCGGCCCCCCACCCTAGCCCTCCCCTGTCCCGACGGGAGAGGGAATGTGCCGTCCCCCGGCCACAGCGGGGGGACCATAGGGGGGGCCAGGCGCAAAGTGGTACCCTCTCTGGGAAGGAGTGTCATTCGCTATGCGAACCAACCAAGCCCTTGCCAAGCTACGGGCCGGTGGAGTGCTCTCCGGTCCGCTGATGGTCTACGACTCGCCCGACATGATCGCGCAGGTGGCGGACATGGGTTTCGACTGGGTGTGGCTCGACTGGCAACACGGCCAGTTTACGGAGACGACGCTCAATGTGGCGCTTGGCCAGCTGCTAGGCGCCGGGCGCGTACCGCTGGTCCGGGTGCGGGGTCATGAGCCGGGCGTGATTAACCGGGTGCTCGATATGGGCGCGTTCGGTGTGGTCGTGCCGATGGTGCAGAACGCCGAGGAAGCGCGTGCGGTGGTCCAAGCGGCGTACTACCCGCCGCAGGGTCAACGCTCCGGGGGCGGCGTGCGGCTCGGCACACTCGGTGGTGCGGGCGGGTCGGCCGAGTATTTCGCGCACGCCAACGACGAGATCATGGTCGTCGTGATGGTCGAGACCGAGGCGGCGATTGCGCGGGTGAGCGAGATTATGCAAGTGCCGGGCGTGGACGTGGTGTTCATCGGTCCGGGTGACCTGATGTTGGACGTGCGCGCGAACGGCCACGAGGCGGCTTACCATGAGGAACTTGTCCAACAGGTGGCCGCGGCGAGCAAGCAGACGGGTACCGTGGCCGGCTACGCTTGCGGGAGCCGCGAGGAAGCGGAGCGGCGCATCGCGCAGGGCTTTCGGTTTCTCTCCTACGGCTCGGATAGTCGGGTGGTGGAAGCCGGCTTCCAGCAACTCCGGGACGAGTCGAAGGATTGGTAGCGCCTAGCCGCCGGACCGAGTAGGGGAGAGGGTTGCTGCGATGACGACGGTGCCGGCCGTAGCGCCCGATGGCGGAGACGGTCGGCAGTTGCGTCGCCGCATGGTCGTCGCCTATGCCGCCGTGGTGGCGGTGGCGGTGGCCGGCCTGGGCGTGGGGGTTGCCGCCGTGCGCCGGCTGCCCGGGGGGCGGTGGGAGCGGACGATTGTCCAGGCCACGCTGAACGATCCGGCCTCCGAGGCCCAACTGCAACGGTACTTTGACGACGGTTGGGAGGTGGAGCGCCGCGTCATCCGCCAGACCGCGCGGGGAACCCAGTTGACCTACTATCTGCGCCGGCGGCCGCCCGGTGCTGCCGGCGAGTGAGGGTAAGCGCCCGGCGCTGCGTGCCGTCACCAGATGGGCGCGATCTCGGCCGTGTCGCTTCGGACGCGGGCGTGGTGTGCTCTGCACCGCACTTGCGGCCGGTCAGCGTGTCAATCCCCGGTCCATAACCGTTCTATGGACTGATCGCTACTGGGGAGTTAGGGATTGATCCGTCAGCCGGCAGTGCCACACAAGGCATACATGCCGGCGAGGAGGCGTGCTGTTCATGGGCGGGCAGACGGCACCGGCGCGAGGCTCTCGGTGGTCTCGCTGCGCCGTGCTCCTGGGGATTGCCGTGGTCGTCTGGCTGCTCGGCACGGCGACGCAGACCGCCGGTGCAGCACCACTCGCCAGCGGCACGCCCATTGCTGCCGGTCGCGTCGCAGCGACCAGCGGGTTGAACATGCGCGCGATCCCGCAGACGAGCGCGGCCGTGCTGCGGGTGCTGCCATTTCTCACTGAGGTCTACATTCTCGGCGCGGCGGTGGAGCGTGACGGGTATCTTTGGGTCCCGATCCGGCTGAAGCCGGAACAGGGCGGCCAGCAAGGCTGGATTGCTCGTCGTTGGCTGGTCGCGCTGCCGCTGAGTGTGGTCCATGCCCCGAGTAGTGGCAGTCCAGGCGGGACGGGGCTACTGGCCGATCCGCAGCGGCTGCGGGTGGTCAAAGGGTCGGGTGACGCGCAGTACGCGGCCTTGAACGGGGTTCGCTACCACATTGCCGACTTGACCACGCTCCAGGCGCTCAACCTCGGCGGCTACGAGCAGGTGTCCGATGCCGTGGTCGCGTCCCTGCGTGTGGGACCGGTACTCCGCTTCTATCGCGGTGCGCTACTCAGAGACGATGCCGGCCGCGTCTGGCAGATCGGCCACGATTGGCGGCGCCATTGGGTCCCCGACCCGGCGACGTTCAATGCGCTGGGCTTTACCTGGGATCGTGTTCAGCAGACACCAGACTGGGCCGTGGGGCGTTTGGCGCAGGGCAGTCCGCTGGCGGCCGGCTAGTAGACCTCACCCCCCGGCCCCCTCCTGACAAGGGTAGGTTTTTGTGTAGGGTCGGATGGGACCTAACCCCCGGCCCCTTCCCTGCAGGGAAGCGGGGGCGGTATGACAAGCGGCCGCTGGGGGCTGGATTGCGGCTTGCGCCGCAATGACGGGCGGCTGGGCGCGATGAATCGCGCCCCTACAGAAAAACCTACCCTTGTGAACTGGCCCCCGCTCCACATGGTGGAGAGGGGCTGTTTGGTGTTCGGTATTCTCACCATCTCGCCGCTGCGGCAGCCTCGACGCGGCTATGGTAATGGCCGCGCGAGCAGGTATCCGGGCACCTGGGAGGGGTAGAGGGCCTAGGTGGTGGCGGGGGCTGGTCCGGCGTCCGGCGTCGGGGTGCTCGCGCCGGACTTGGTCAGGCGCAAGATCGCCTCGATGCGGCGGGATTCCATCCTGGGCGGACGGTCCAGCTTCACGTCCGGCCCCAAGGCCTCAATCGCCCGTTGCATGACCTGGAAGCCCACTTGGGGATGTGACAGATAGCGGGTGTTGGGGCCGAAGAAGCGCACGACCATCCGCACGGGGTGACCGGCGCGCAGGAACTTGAGGGCGCGGCGCACCTTCATCTGCAGGTCGTGCTCCTCGATGACCGGCGACAACTGGACTTCCTTCATCTCCTGCGCCGCCTTGGCCGACTGCCCGGCTTTGCGCGCTTGCCGGTTCTTCTTTTCCTGCTCGTACTTGAAGCGGCCGTAATCGAGGATGCGGCAGACCGGCGGCTGGGCCTTCGCGGCCACTTCGACCAAGTCCAAGCCGCGCTCGCGGGCCATCCGCAGCGCCTCGGTAAAGCGCACGACGCCGATGTTCTCGTCATCGTCGTCAACGAGGCGGACTTCCTGCACGCCGCGGATCAGGCCATTGACGCGGTATGGCTCCGGGCTACGGGGCACGGGTCGAGCGCCGCGCCGTGGCGGGCGCGGGGTGAACCCGCCACCCGGCCGGCCGCCAAACGGTCGAGGACCGCCGGGGCCGCGCGGTGCTCCTCCTGGCCCTCTTGGCGGGCCGCCCGGCCCGCGTGGTGGGCCGCCGGGACCACGTGCTGGTCCCCCTGGGCCGCCGGGGCCGCGTGGTGCTCCTCCTGGCCCTCTTGGCGGGCCACCCGGCCCGCGTGATGGCCCGCCGGGTCCGCTAGATCGGCGCGGCGGTCCACCGGGGCCGCGCGATGGCCCGCTGGGGCCGCGTGGTGGGCCGCCGGGGCCACGTTGGCCGGGCGATTGCCTGGAGGGAGCGGGTCTTCTCCCTACCGGGCGCAGTCCAGAGGAGCGGTCCGGGGACTCTTCTCTCGCGGGTGGACGGTCGTTAGTCGTCGGAGTGGCTCCTTCTTTGGGCTGCGATGAGGCGTACTTCTTCACTCTACAGCCTGGATTAGGACTGTGCAAGTGATGAGCGCCAATTCTTGGGTAGTCAGTGGTCAGTGGCTCGTGGTTGATAGAGCGGGGTGGGCGGCGGAGACGGGCCAAGTGAGATGTCCGGCCCCTCTATGGTCCCCCCGCTTCGCAGGGGGACGGGCGCAACATGTTGCGCCCCTACGGCTTAACCCGTACCTACCTTTGTCAGCCGCTACGACGGCGGTGCGGCGAGGAAGAGGGGGTTGGACCAGGCCCGCTGGCCGGTCTCGCTGATGACCTCGATGCGAGCGTATTGCTCTTTGCCGTGGAGCGTGAACTCGGCGCCGGTGAGGAGGCTGCCGGCCGTGACACCTTCCGGTAGGCCGCCGGGACGGAGCCGGCGCGCATTTGCCGCGTGCTCCAGGGTGCCGGCGCTGACGCGGGCGCCATTACTGGCATCGGCGATCAGGCCGACCGTGCGGGCCGGACTACACTGCACGCGCACGGTGCCGCCGCCGCCGTTGGCGTCCGCCGGTTCCCACTGCACATCGTGGAGCTGCGGACCGTTGGAGGCGTAGAAGTGCCCGGCGCGTAGGGCGGCGGTGATGGCCGCGGCGGTAAGCTCCGGCGCCCGCACTGCGACCCAGCCGCGCATACTGTCGAAGCCGGGGCGGTGGCTGTCGTCTACGGCGACTCCGAGCAGGCGGTGACCGCGGCGGAGTAGGTCGTCCCAGATCACGCTGGCGTGTCCCTTGCCGATGGCCGCCTCGGTCGTCGTGTTGAAGACCTCCAGGCCGAGCAGGCCTTCCAGCGGCGCGATCTCCTCGTGGGTCAGGCCGGACCAGTACGGGTGGGCCAGGATGGGCAGCCCGTCGGCCGCCAGGATGGCGTCTACCAGCGCCTGGCCGGTCCAGTCCGGCCGCCGTTCGATGCCTGTGGTGAGATTGATGCCGGTGATGTGGAAACCGCCGCCGTAGATCATGGACTCCTTGGCGGTGTTCACCTCGATACCCGGCATGACCAGAAAGTCCGGGCCGGACAAGTCGCTGAGGTCGGTGCGGTGGTGATGATCGGTGATGGCAATGAAATCGAAGCCGCCCATCTGGTAGTGGCGGACCAACTGCTCCGGGGCCATCTGCCCGTCGGAGTTGGTGGTGTGGCAGTGCAGGCAGCCGCGATACCAGTTGCCCGGTACGTCGAAGGGGCTGGGTAGCCGTTCCATTGGCTCACTCCTTGTGTGGTGATCTCGTCCACAATACCGTACCAGGTAGGCGCGCCTGGTATACTGTGTTAGTGTACCGCTGCCGGTGACAATCCGGTAACAATGTCGGAGCGGCGCGGCTCCCAGCACACCACGGCGGGATGATTTCGAGACGCGATGATCGAGGTTACCAATCTAAGCAAATACTACGGGCCACACCTGGCACTGGACGGGGTGACGTTCCGGGTGGAGCCGGGCCAAATCCTGGGACTGCTCGGCCCGAACGGTGCCGGTAAGTCCACGTGTATGCGGATTCTGACGGGCTACTTCCCGCCCTCCAGCGGCACGGCCCGCGTGGCCGGCTTCGATGCCGTGCAGGAGTCGCGCGAGGTGCGGCGGCGGATCGGCTATATGCCCGAAAACGTCCCGCTCTACCGCGACCACACGCCGTACCGCTATCTGGAGTTCGTGGCGGCGATGAAGGATGTGGACAACGTTCGCGCTGAGATCGAGCGGGTGGCCGAGACAGCCCGCATCGAGGAAGTGATTGACCGTCCCATCGGCCGGCTGTCGAAGGGCTATCGGCAGCGAGTGGGGTTTGCCCAGGCGTTGTTGGGCGATCCGCCCATCCTGATCCTCGACGAGCCGACCGCCGGCCTCGATCCGCGGCAGATCATCGAGGTGCGCGAGTTGATCCGCGGTCTTGGTGGCGAGCATACGGTTATTCTGAGCACGCATATTTTGCCGGAAGTGAGCATGACCTGCGGCGCGGTGGTGATTATCAATCAAGGACGGGTGGTGGCCGTGGATACGCCGGAGAACCTGAACCGGCGGCTGACCGGCGCGGACCGCATTGCGCTGACCGTGCGCGGACCGGCGGACGAGGTGGTGGAACGCCTCGTGACCATCCCGCACGTCCTGGCGGTGCATTCGCAGCCGCAGCCGGACGGAACCGTCCAGTTGAGCGTCGAGGTGGATGTCAACACCGACATACGGGAGGAGTTGGCGACGACCGTCGTGCGTGCGGGCTGGGGGTTACAGGAACTGCAAGCGGCATCCCTGAGCCTGGAGGAGATTTTCTTAGAGTTGACGACGGAAGAGGCTGAGGTTGATGGTGAGGGTGAACCGGACCGGGCCGAGGCCGATGGAGGGCAGGATAGCGAGGATGAGGCGCGTTAGGGGTGCGATGAAGGGTGCAAGGGTGCCTAGGATGTTGGCCCCCACCCTCGCCCTCCCCCGTTGCGACGGGGGAGGGAAAACACCCGTCTCCCCGCCGCAGCGGGGGGACCATAGGGGGGCCGGGCATTGTCCCACTACCTGAACCGGCCGACATAGCAGAAGAGACAAGAAGCGATGCGAGGTCTGTGGGCGATTACACGCAAAGAGCTGTATTCCTATCTGGTTTCGCCGGTGGCGTATGCCGTGGCGGCGGCCTTCCTGCTCATCAACGGTCTGGTGTTCTACTTCTTCATCAGCAGTCCGTTGGCTGAAGCGAGCCTACAGCCGGTGCTGTCCAGCACGGTCTTCATCTTGCTCTTGCTGACGCCGATCCTGACGATGCGCCTGATCGCCGAGGAGCGGTCAACTGGCACCATCGAGCTATTGATGACGTTCCCAGTTACCGACTTGCAGGTTGTCTTGGGCAAGTTCCTGGCCACGCTCACCACCTACGCGCTGATGCTGGTGCCGACGTTGACCTACGTCGTCGTCATTGCGCTGTTCGGGGAGCCGGAGGTGGGCCTCCTCATCTCGGCCTATCTGGGGCTGTTGCTGCTGGGCGGGGCCTATATCGCAGCGGGGATGCTGGCCAGCGCGTTTGCCGGTAATCAGGTCGTAGCCGGGGCGCTGTGTTTCGGTGTTTTGCTCTTCCTCTACCTGCTCGGCGCGTTGGGGACGCTGGCCGCCGGTCCGTTGGGGCAAGTGCTGGGGTTCATTAGCGCGCTCTCGCCAGCGGTTCATTTCGATACCTTTGGCCGTGGGCTGCTCGATACGAGCGAGGTGATCTATTTCGTGACCTTTATTCTGGGGATGCTTTTTTTGACCGTGCGCGTGGTGGAATCGACGCGCTGGCGCTAGAGTAGCGAAACGGCCAATCATGGACGAACGACTGAGCGTCTTCTACCGGCTGAGTGGCCTCCTGGGAATTCTGGGAGCGGTCGCATTCCTCGGCGCCGTGGTGGCGATGACCGCGGCCGGTACGATCACGCGGCTGGCGATGGCGCTCTATCTGCTGGCGGCCGTGTTGTTGGCCTGTTTCGTCGCGCCACGGATCGAGGAGCTTGGTGAGCTATTGAGCAGCCGGACGGCGCGGCAGGGCTACTCAGTGGTCGCTTTCAGCGTAGCCGTGATCGGCATCCTGGTGCTCGTCAACGTCGTCGGAGATCGCTATTCGCAGCAACTGGACATCACGGCGGCGCGCCAGTTCACGCTGTCAGATCAGACGGTGAAGGTCATCGAGCAGGTCAATCAACCGGTCCGGATCACCGCGTTCTTTCCTGAAGATGAATTCTTGCAGCGTGCTGAAGACCTGTTGGGGCGCTATGCGCGACAGTCGCCGCACATTACCGTGGAGGTGATTGACCCGCTGCGTCAGCGGGCCGCCGCCGAGCAAGCCGGTATCCGCAGCTTTCCCGTCACCATCTTCGAACTGGGAGAGCGGCGCGAAGAAACGTTAGGGCTAAGTGAGCAGGACTTCACCAGCGCCTTGCTGAAGCTGACCCACCCGGAGCAGAAAAAGGTCTATTTCCTGACCGGGCATAACGAGCGCGACCCCGACGGGTTCGATCAGCACGGCTACTCCAGCGTAGCGGAGGCGCTGCGCCGCGAGAACTACGTGGTCGAAAAGCTCTCGTTGGTGAGCGAGCGCGAGGTGGCGGCGGACGCTGCGGTCGTGGTCTTGGCGGCGCCGCGCACCCCGCTGCTCGACTTCGAGACTGCGGCGCTGCGGGACTATCTCAATGGCGGCGGCGCGCTGTTGGTCGTGGCCGACCCGCAGGGTGAAACCGACCTGAATGCGGTGCTGGAGGGGTGGGGCGTATCGCTCCGCGACGATCTGGTCGTGGACCCGGGTCGGTTTGTGCCGCCCGACCCTGGCTCGATTATCCCGATACCGGAGTTCGGCCATCGTATCTCCTCCAGCCTGCCGGCGACCACCGTGCTGTCCTTGGCGCGGTCGCTGGCGGTGGATGAGGACCTGCCGGACGATCTGGAGGCGCGGCCGCTGCTCAAGACTACCAACAGCGCCTGGGGTGAGACGAACCTCGCGGAGCCGGCCGTGGAGTTCAACGCGGGTGAGGACCATCAGGGGCCGCTCACGGTTGCCGTGGCGATCAATCAGCGGGACCCGGTGCCTAGCTTTGCCGGCGGCCAGCCGCCGCCCACGCCGACGCCCGTGCTGGAGGGTGCCGAGCCGGAGCCGAAGGGCCGGCTGGTGGTACTGGGCGATGCGGATTTCGCGGCCAATGGCCTGCTGCGACAACTGCCCACCAACCTCGATCTGGTCATCAACAGCGTGAACTGGCTGGCCGAGGAGGAAGAACTGATTTCAATTCGGGCGACGCCGGCCAACGTCGCGCCGGTCGTTCTCGATAGACAGCAGAGCGTATTGGTCTTCTACATCACGGTGGTCTTTGTGCCGGTCGTGGTGCTGCTGCTCGGCGTGGTTGTCTGGTGGCAGCGGCGGTGATGCGAGACGCGGCGGGCACCGGCCCCCCTATGGTCCCCCCGTCCCGACGGGGGGACACGGACGGCGAACTCAGCGCATGGTGATTCCGAGTGATGATTACCAACCGCATGACCCTCGCTGCCGTGGCGGTGTTTGTCGTGCTGGCGGCGGTCGTGGTGCTGCTGGAGCGGACGGCAGAGCCGGAGAGCGACGGAAGCTTTGCGTTCATCGTTTCGTTCCGGCCGGCCGACGTGACGCGCGTCGTGATCGAGCGGGATGGTGAGACGATCACGGCTACGCAGTCGGCGGCCGGGAAGTGGGACGTGCGGGACATCGTCTTGCCGCCAACGCCGACAAGTGACCCGAATACGCCGCGGGTGCTCACCGTCACGCCGGGCAGCCGGGCAGCGATTCTGCTCGATGCCGTCACGCGCTGGCGGGTGGATCGCACGCTCGGCCCGCCGGGCGGGCAGATGGCCGAGTTCGGACTGGATCAACCGATCATCAAGCTCACGCTGCACACGCGCCGGGACGGCGAGCACACGCTGTTGGTGGGGGCCAAGACGGCAGACGAGTCGACCTACTACGTGCTCCGTGAGCGGAAGGGCGACGTGGTGCTGGTGCCGCGCTTCGACGTGGATGACGTGATCGAGACGGCCGACCGGCTGGTGAGCGAGAAGCGAGGGACGCCGACGGCCGGGTAAGGCCCGGTTGTGCGGGTGAGTGGCCCCCCTATGGTCCCCCCGTCCCGACGGGGGGACGGACGCAACATGTTGCGCCACTACGGCTTAGCCCGTACCAATCCCAGTCAGCAGGGAGAGTGGGAGTCTGGACTCCGGCGAAAGCCGGAGTGACGAACTGGGGCCGGGTAAGAGCTACGCTGCCGAATGCTTGTGGTGAGCGGGGGTGGCGCCTACAATGCTCGGCGGCCGGCGCCGGCCGCGGCGCTTGGTCGAACACCCCACTCGGAACGCGACACACGCGACAATAGGAGGAACAGGATGCCCGTTGCACTGACCGCGGAGCAGTTCGAGGCGATACGTGCCATTGACAGCCCGACGATTGCGAATGCCATTGAGCCGTTCAACGTGCGGCCACATGCGTCCGGGTACGTCGGTCATGACATACGCTGTCTCATCCCCGGCTTGGGCACGATGCTCGGCTACGCAGTGACGTGTACGGCGGATAGCCGGACGGAATGGCGCCGGCGCGAGGACAGCAGCTTTCTCGATCTGTGTCGGGCGGTGCAGGCCGCCCCGAAGCCGGCGGTCGTGGTCATTCAGGACGTGGGGCAGGACCGGGACCGCTCGTGCCACGTCGGCGAGGTGATGGCGACGACCTTCAAGCGGCTGGGCGCGGCGGGCGTGGTGACGGACGGGGGGCTGCGTGACATTGTGGAGGTGCGCGAGCTAGGCGACTTTCACTATTACGGCGCCGGCTTGGTGGTGGCCCACGGCCGGCCGATGATTCTCGACGTGAACGTTGAGGTGACTATCAGCGGTATGCCCGTCACGCCCGGCGCCTTGCTCCACGGCGATGAGAACGGGATTGTCCACATTCCCGACGAGATTGCCGACCAGGTTGTGGCGGAGGCCGACCGGATTCGGGAATACGAGGCCGAGCGCTTGCGGGTAGTCAACAGCCCCGATTTCACACTTGAGGGTTATCGCTAGGGGGCGGCCGGTATTGGCCCTAAACCTGGCCCTCTCCCTGGCCCTCCCCCGTCCCGACGGGAATAACTTACAGAAGTGACATCTGACCCTACAACTCTCTAACCTTTGCCATGTGCTGCATTTCCCATTCAACTTCTTTCAACGATCCGAACATGCGCTTCATTTCCTGCTTACAGCTTCCGCAGGTTGTCAAGTAATTGACAAAAACCTCATCCCTGAGCAGGGAACTATCGGGGATTACAAATCTCCTGGCTACCAGACAATGCTCGCACATGTAAATCACCGCCGTCTTTGCCATAGTCAACCTCCTGAATGTTGCGGGGGAACGATTAGTTGCCGCTTCCCCTGCAACATTCTTTAACGAAATAATGATGCGGCCGCCGCCGACCGCCATCAGGATTCGTATACATCGCGGGTAGCCGGCTTGTCAAGCGTTCGCACCACAACACCACCAACCGTGCTAGACTCTAGGGAATGGAGGACACAAAATGAACCTGATTGAATTCATGACCTTATTCCCAGACGACGCGAGCGCCGAACAGTTTTTCACCGAGCGTCGCTGGCCGAACGGTGTCCTATGCCCCTACTGCGACGGTGACAACGTGCGGCCACACAAGCACAAGACGATGCACCACTACTGCCGCGATTGCAGACGCGCCTTCTCGGTGCGAACCGGAACGGCGATGCAGTCTAGCAGGCTCGGCTATCAAAAGTGGGCATTGGGAATGTTCCTGTTTGCCACGCGAAAGAAAGGCGTAAGCAGCTACAGCCTAGCAGACGATCTCGGAATTACCCAAAAATCCGCCTGGTATATGCTGCACCGCATTCGCGCCGCCTACGAGACAGGCCACGATCTACTGACCGGAACCGTTGAAGCAGATGAGACCTATATCGGCGGTCAGGACAAGAACCGCCACTACAACAAGAAACGTGGGCGCGGCTCTCAAACTCCGGTCATTGGCGCTAGAGAGCGTGAGACAGGCCGCGTCACCGCCAAACGGCTACAGGCGGTTGACACTCCAATCGTTGAAGAATGGCTAGAAAACACCATTAGCGAGCAAGCAAAGCTCTTTACCGATGGTGCAAGCGTCTATAAGAACCGTACCGACGGTGTTGTTTACCACAACCGCAAAGAGTACGTTCGCGGTGATGTTCACACCAACGGCATTGAGAGTTTTTGGGCGCTACTCAAGCGCGGTTATCACGGCACCTATCATCACTTCTCTGATAAGCACCTGGCTCGTTATCTATCCGAGTTTACAGTCGCCTAAATCATCGCACCATCTCGACAATTGCAAAGTTAGAGATGATGACCGTTGGCCTTGTCGGTAAGCACTTGCCCTATAAAGAGTTGACAAAAGGGTAGTAAAAAGAGGCGGTTCCACCTGCCGGAGCAGGCTTCCCCGCCTCTAGTCCGCAGCGGCTCTACCTGCTCGCCTTGAGCGAAAGCTCAAAGGGCTTGAGTGTAACCTCAAGTTTACGAGCAAGCAGAACGCTAATTGCTACCGCAAAGCTCATTGTGAGTATAGCTATTATAATAGCTTGCTCCATTGGCTAATCCTTTCAGTGCGAAATATGAGAGGCACTAAACCTCTCCGGCTTCTCACCGTCAGGATGCGGTTCTGCCGTCGCTGCGGACAACAACAGACTAAGTTGTAAAAGCTACCTTAGCAGGTAGGATATTGCAGCCTGGTAAAAAAAGAGGCGTCACAAGACAGGAACCTAGCTAACATATAGGCCACTGTCAAGCCTCCTAGCGGACTACACAACGCTAGGCAAAAAACCCAGACTGCAATATCTCACTCGCTAAGTAAGTTCTCCTTTCGTGACCAATTGGGCAGTTTCACCTATCCCATTTGGAAGATATGCGCCATACAACCGTTCTCAGTGTCTTGGAGGTAGCCGATAGCGCGTAGACGTTCTGTGCCTCCGAACCTGTTTTGGGTGCTAATCTCAGCAACGGCAGCATATCTACCTGGTTGATCTTCGACCTCTTCAGTCCTGACTAGGTGAACCTTTACACTGTCAGGGTTAGGGAGTTGGCTTTTTATCCGACTGACAAAAACGTCCTCACCATAGCTGCCCCAACAATTCGGTACATCATCACAAGCGATTATGCCGCCTACGCCAATACCGAGAACAAACACGATACCGGCAAGACCTGGGACAAAGTGCCAGCTTCTAAAAACGCTTGCTTCGCGTCGCACTGTGGTTAGTAGAGCGAGCGCGTCAGTGCGGAGAGTGAGCCACATAGAAAGGCACTCCCTTGCAGCCTGGTTCGGGATTTTGCGTTCACGGTCAATGAACTGCATAGCCCGACACGAACCGCAAGGGAGCATGAAAAAATCCCGCGCCCAGCAATCCGTGTCGAGCGTTCATTGACCGTGAACAATCCCACCATAGCAGAGAAAATTGGGAAGCGCAAGGTATCTTGACACCAGCGCAAGATTAGATTAGAATGAGATTGCAATGAAGAAAGCCAAGCCGACAGCTAGAAAACTACCGCCGGAGTTTCTCAGGGTAGTAGATTCCGTTCTCAAGCCTAAGAAAAAAGGGAAGTCCGCAGGGTAGGGATCGAACCTACGAGGCCGACTTTGCAAGGGCAGCCATCCGAACCTGGCCTGCGGACTCTCCTAGTCTAGCACAACCCTCCCAGCAATGGGAGGGTTTGTCATTTCTGTATATCATTCCCGTCCCGACGGGGGAGGGAATGCTGCCCGGCCACCGGCTGTGGGACGTGCGCCGTCTTTCCGGCCATTTCATACGGCGCGGCTGCCAAGGCTTGCCATAGGCTGTATTATTAAGGGGTGGCGGGGGTGCGGGGGACGTGGATATTTCAACAGATACAGTGCTCGTCGCGCATGACGTAGAGGCCGATGCGGCTTCTGTGCGGTTCCGGGACATTCGCCAACATCACACGGGTTTCCCCGATGGCGTGCTGGGTGGTCGGTACATCCACTACGACCTCAAGGGCCGCATTCGCGCGTTCGAGTTTGTCGCGGTGAGCCGAGGGGTGAACCTGGAGGACTTCCCGGAGCCGGAGGCCGCGCTGGCCGTCAAGGTCCTACTGCGTGATGGGTTCATCATTCGATACGAACTGCCGCGTGGACAAAGGGACTAGCGCCACCGGTCGCGGCGGCAGCCCGGTAAGCGAGCGCAGGGGCGTGTCGCTGGCGGCTCGCGCTGCTATACTGTGGTGGGAGCTTGGGAGAGCCGATACACATGGTCACCAATCGCAAAAAGCAGAAGCATAAGCTGCGCTGGCGCAGCAAGAAGGCCAATCACGGCAAGCGGCCGACGCACGGCCGTAAGTAGCCGCCGCGGGCGGCCGTCGTGGGGGCACCGGCCCCCCTATGGTCCTCCGTTCCGACGGGGGGACGGCATATTCCCTCCGCCGTTGGGACGCTGGCTGGGTGGGTACGCGCCAAGCCGCAGGGGCGCAGCATGCTGCGCCCGTCATTCCCCCAGCCCCCCTTCAAACGGCTTCCTCGCGTGTCCGCAGCCAGGCGCGCAATAGCTCCGCTCCGCTCCAGGCCTGCGCGTAACACCCGCCGGGCGTATGTGGCGGGTCCCCGTCGAATATCTCACTGACCGAGCCTAGGCCGGCAGTGCCGAGGTGCGCGGCCAGCGGTTCGAGGAGACGGCGCGCTCGTGCCCGGTCGCCGTACACTGCGAGGTGCGAGTCTATGAACGGTCCGATCAGCCAGGGCCAGACGGTGCCCTGGTGGTAGGCGCCGTCGCGCTGCCAGACATCGCCGGCATAGCGGCCGCGATAGCGGTCATCGCCGGGGGCGAGGCTGCGGAGGCCCATGGGCGTGAGCAGGTATTCTGCGATGGCCGCCACGACGCGGCGCCGTTGGTCTGCCGATAGAGGCGTCTCGGGGAGCGCGGTGGCGATGACTTGGTTGGGACGCAAGCTGGCGTCGTCTCCCTCCGGCCCATCCACAACGTCGTAAAGAAACCCTCCGGCCGCGTACCAGAACCGCGCGGCAAAGCTGGCTCTGCCCTGAGAGAGCCGGCGGCGGTATTCCGTGGCGTCGTCCGTGGCGCCGAGTGCGGATGCCCACTCGGCCATGCGGGTCAGCGCGTGGAGCCAGAGCGCGTTGATCTCGACCGGCTTGCCAATCCGCGGCGTGACCACCCAATCGCCGACCTTGGCGTCCATCCAGCTGAGCTGCACGCCCGGCTCGCCGGCGTAGAGCAGACCGTCGTGCGGGTCAACGTGAATGTGGTGGCGGGTGCCGCGCAGGTGATGTGCAATGATCCGGCGTAGCACCGGATAGAGGTCGGAGAGTAGCTGCCGGTGCTCCGATGCACTGGATTCGGCGACGCCAGCGGCACCGTGGGCCAGCACGCGGGCGACGGCGTGGAAGTACCAGAGCGTGGCGTCGGCGGTGTTGTATTCGGGTGTATCGCCAGCATCGGGAAAGCGGTTGGGCAGGAGACCGTCCTGCACGTGATCGGCAAAGACGCGCAGGATGGCTGCGGCCTCCTGCTCGCGTCCGGTGGCCAGGGTCAGGCCCGGCAGCGCGATCATCGTGTCGCGGCCCCAGTCAGCGAACCACGGGTAGCCGGCCAGGACGGTGCCGGCGGTATTCGCCGCGGCCGGGGACCCGCGAGCGACGAGGCATTGGTCCGCAGCGAGGCAGAGTGCTGCCGCTACGGGATCGGCGGCGGCGTTGATCCCGGCCCGACGGGGTAGGAGCCGCGCTCGCGCCCGTGCCCGTGCGAGGGCGTCATGGTCCCCGGCCGCGGTGCTGGCTGCCGCTGCGCTCTCGTTGGTGAGTACTACCGTCACCGTTTCGCCCGGCGCCAGCGCAACGGCGTAGTCACCGGGCACGTACAGGTCTTCGAGGTGGTCGAGGCCGCGGTCGCGCTCCACCCGGTAGAGGAAGCGCCAGGACCACTCTTCGCGCCGGGTGAAATGCGCGGGGCGGTCGAGCCACAGCCAGTAGGGTGGCGCCTCCGGCCAGGCCCGCAGGGTCACTGACGCACCAGAACTGCACGATCCGTTGGGGATTGGTGGTGCAGCTCTGGCGTCGTCACCCGCTTCCTCCGGCTCGACGACGAAGCGCCAGTCGAGATGGCCCTGGGTGAGCGCGTGGTAGTCGCGGAAGGTACAGAGAGGGGCCAGACGGAGCACGATGGGGGCGCTCTCCGGCGCGAGCGCATACCGAACGTAGGTGATGTCGCGGCCGTGCTCCATCCAGACCGTCCGGGTGAGGCGGCCGCCGGCAAAGCCGTAAGTCCAGGTGGGAATGCCGTCGTGGAGGGCGAAGGCCTCGATATGTTGGTGGCCGTGCGGCGCGACCGTGCCATCGTGATACTCATGGGCGTGCAGGGGGATGGCTGACGCGCCTGCTACCGGCTCGACCGTTGCGTCCAGGGCCGCGACCAGGAGTGTGCGGCCGAGCGGCGGACGCAGAGCCGCGATAAGCAGCCCGTGGTAGCGGCGCGTGTTGGTGCCGGCGACCGTGCCGCTGGCATAGCTGCCACGGCCGTTCGTCACGAGCCATTCGTGGGTGATGGCCTGCGACCAGTCGCGGCACGACTCGTCCGGCAGGCGTAGGTGGACGCTGCCGTCAGAGTCGGCCCGGATGCTCGGTGTCATGGGCGGCTATGCTCCTTGCCGGCTGTCTTCATCATAGATGATGGGGGGTAGTCCCCCTATGGTCCCCCCGTTGCGACGGGGGGACGGGCGGCCTCGTACCTACCCTTGTGAGGGGTGGGAATGACGGCTTATAGCTGACGGCGGGGTTAACGTTGACGTTAAGTTTCGGCTTTGTTACGATGGCGAGGATATGAGGCTGCCCGGAGAATACACATGATCGGTGGTGGGTTGTTCTGGAGTGTCGGGCGGGGTGGTCGCTACGACGGGCCGCCGGTGCATTTCGACCGGGAAAACCTGCTCCGCATCCTCAGCTATCTGCGTCCTTACATTTGGCACTGCGTCGGCATTCTGATCTGCATTGCCGCCACGAGTGGGATCGGAGTAGTCCCGCCGCTGCTCATCCGCCAGTTGATTGACGAGGCGCTGCCGGAGCGGGATGCCGTGCTGCTCAACCTGCTTGTCCTCGGGATGGTGGCCGTGCCGCTCGTGTCCGGGCTGATTGGGGTCGGGCAGAACTACCTGAATATCCTGGTCGGTCAGGCCATCATGTTCGACCTACGCCAGCAACTGTTCGCGCACATGCAGCGCATGAGCCTGCGCTTTTACACGGTGACGCCGACGGGACAGATCATGTCCCGCGTGAACAACGACGTGGCCGGTGTGCAGGGGGCGATGACCGGCACCCTGACGAGCATTACGACGAACGTCATCAGCGTTCTCGTCACGGTCGTGGTGATGTTCGGTCTGGAGTGGCGCCTGGCGCTGCTGGCGACGGCGCTCGTGCCCATCTTCATCTACCCGGCGCGGCGCGTGGGCTTGTTCCGGCGCGATGTCTCGCGGCAGACGCAGGAGCAGCAAGCGGGCGTGACGGCCTTCCTCCAGGAGCGCCTGAATATCAGCGGCTACGTGCTGACCCGCATCTTTGGCCGGCAAGGCGATGAGCGGGAGCGGTTCCAGACGCTCAACCGGGACCTGATGAGCCTGCAAATCCGGTCGGCGATGGTGGGGCGCTGGTTCTTCATGTTTGTCGGCGTGGTCGGGGCCGTCGGGCCGGCGCTGATCTTCTGGTACGGCGGACATCTCGTGCTCGGTGACGAGCTGGCGCTGGGGACCATCGTGGCGATGGTCGCGTTGCTGAACAACCTCTATCGGCCGGCCGGGCAGCTTGCCAATATCTACGTCGAGCTGCAGGCGGCGCTGGCCGTGTTCGAGCGCATCTTCGAGTACCTGGATATGACGCCGGAGGTGCGCGACAAGCCGGGCGCCGCCGTGCTGGGACCGGCGCAAGGGCAGGTGCGCTTTGAGCAGGTCAGCTTTACGTATCCGCCACCACCACCCGGCGGGATCGTTGATCCGGGTCTCCCACCCTCGCCGCGGATGGATCGCATCGGTCGCGGTGGGGGCGGGATGAGCGGCGCTTGGGGCGGCAGAGGCGGAGGCGGGGGCTATGGCGAGGCGTGGATGGGCACTGGCGGTGCGCCCGCCGGTCGGCGCCAGCGCGATGGCGGCGGGCGCGGCGCCGCGCCGGTGGAAAAGACTGATGCGGCCGCGACGGAATCGCCGCGCCGGCGCGAGGCCGTGATTGATGTCTCCTTCACCATCGAGCCGGGACAACTGGTCGCGCTCGTGGGACCGAGCGGAGCCGGAAAGACGACGCTCACTTACCTCGTACCACGCTTCTACGACCCGGACGAGGGGAGTGTCTTCTTGGACGGGCACGACCTGCGGGACGTGACGCAGGAATCGCTGGCGCAGCAATTCGGCATCGTGATGCAAGAAACCTTCCTCTTCCACGCCTCGGTGCGGGAGAACTTGCTGTACGCGCGACCGACGGCTACCGAGCAGGAGATGATTGCGGCGGCACAAGCGGCCGCGATCCACGATTTCGTCGTCAGCCTGCCGGAGGGATACGATACTGTAGTTGGTGAGCGTGGTTTCCGCCTCTCCGGCGGCGAGCGCCAGCGGGTTTCCATTGCCCGTGCGATCTTGAAGGACCCGCGTATTCTGATCCTGGACGAGGCCACCAGTTCGCTCGACTCCACCTCAGAGGCGCTGATCCAGGCCGCGCTCGAACCGCTGATGAAGGGCCGCACGAGCATTGTCATCGCCCATCGCCTGTCGACAATCCTGGCTGCCGACAAGATACTGGTGCTCGATAAGGGGCGCCTGGTCGAGCAAGGGAGTCATGAGGACCTGCTCACCCAAGGCGGCCTGTATGCCGAGCTATACCGCATCCAGTTCCGGGGCCGGCGCCGCGAGCGGGCCGCGCTGGGTGGTATGACACCGGCGGCTGGGGGGTAGCGATGAGCACGCCATCTTGGCGGGACCGGGTGGCGCTCGGCGGGGTATGGCTGGCGCTGGCCGCGGCTATCGCTGCGTGCGTCTTTCTCAGCTGGTGGCCCGATTTCTATACCGGGACCGTCACCGAGCTTGGGCCCGACGGCTCGCGCCGTGCGTTCACGCAAAGCGCCTCACTGATTGATGAGAACGGCCCGCAGATCATCGCCGTGCTGTTGGTGCCGGTGGCGTTGGCGCTGATCGCGCTCGGCATTGTCTTCATGCGTGCCCAATGGCGCTGGGCACGCTGGCTGCTGTGGGGTGTGACGCTGCTCGCGTGGGTGTTCGCGGTGCTGGGATCGTTCACGGTGGGGCTGTTTTACATGCCAGCGGCCGCCCTCCTACTCCTGGCCGCGCTCGTCCTGCCGCCCGCCAGCGCCCCAGTGGAGGCGCCGACGGCGGCGCCGGCAGCGGCGTGGCACCGGGAGCGGGGCGTCAGGCGGGAGTAGTGGTGGGGGCTGGGATTGCACCTAACCCCCGGCCCCTTCCCTCCAGGGAAGGGGGGTCAGGTGTCGTGGCCCCCTCCCTAGCCCTCCCCCGGAGCAAGCTCCAGGGGAGGGGAACTGCACCTGGCTCGGCCGCGCTAGGCCAGGTGGTGGAGCATCAGGTAGACGATCCAGCCGGTAGCGACGACGTAGAGCCACATGGGCAGGGTGATCCGGGCGAGGCGGCGGTGCAGCCGGAAGTTGCGGCGGAGGGCGAGCGCGATGGTGACCAGGACCAGCGGCCCCACGACGACCGCCAGCACCATATGTGAGCCTAAGATGCCGAGGTAGGCGGCGCGGACGATGCCCTCGCCGGCGAATAGCTTGGTCTCGAAGAGCAGGGCGCGGGTCACGTACACGACGAGAAAGAGCGCCGCGAACACCGTGGCGGTAATCATGCAGCGTTGGTGATACGCGACCTGCTGGCGGCGGATGAAGTAGAAGCCGGTCAGTAGGAACACACCGCTCACGCCGATGAGGATGGCGTTGAGCAGGGGTAGCCAGGTTTCCCAGAAATCGGTAGACATTGGTCGTTGTGCGCTTACGGCTTGGTCGCCTTGAGCGAGAACGTGAGCGGCAGGAGCGTCTCCTGTCCTGGCAGCCGCCACCAGCCATCGGCACCTTGCTCCATCCCTGGCAGGCATTTCCAGCCCGCAAACGGGAACTCATGGAGATATTCCAGGTGCAGCCCTTGCGTTGTCAAGGCGTTGACAATGTCGCCCAGCGTATGCTGCCACTCGTAGGCGACGTTGTGGACGGTCTCGGCTTGCGGTTCGGCATAGGAGCCTGATTCTTCCCAGCGTGTTGGCTCGGCGTCGAAGTATGGGTAGGCAAGCTGCGGTGTTGCTGCTGCCGCCTCGGTGTCACCAAAGGCATCGGCGAACGGGTGTTTCTCACGAATATAGAACGTGCCGCCGGGCCGCAGGAAATGGGCGGCAACCGCGCCCCAACGCCGAATGTCGGGGAGCCAGCCGAGCACACCGGCCGACGTAAACACAACGTCGAACTGTTCCGACAATACCTCCGGCAAGTCATACACGTTGGCGCAGACGAAACGCGCCGGGAGCGACAGCTCGGCGCTCAGGGATTGCGCGAGGGCGATGGCTTGGGCCGAGAAGTCCGCGCCGGTGACATGGGCACCGCGTCTTGCCCACGACAGCGTGTCCATACCGAAGTGGCATTGGAGATGCAGCAGGGACTTGCCGGCAACATCAACCAACTCATCAAGCTCAATGGACTTGAGCGAGCACCGGCCGGCCTTGAAACCGGCCAGATCATAGAATGCCGAGTCGCGGTGTAGCGGCACGCGCTCGTCCCAGAGCGCGCGGTTGGCCTGCAAGTACGAGTCCATGCTCCTGCCTATGTCGTGATCGGCGTTGTCTCGCGCTAGAGTAAAGTATAGAGGCTTGGCCGGTCGCACGGACGCGCGGAAGCCTGTAAAATCTCTTTCGGCTCGTTGCGGCCGGACACTATGCAGAGGGAGATAGGGAACAAGCATGATCGGTCCATTCGGCGGCACGGCCGATCTCACCGCGGTGTTCTTCGTGGTGGTGATGGTCGTTGGTGCCTTCATGGCGCTGCTCTCCTACGAGTTCTGGGGTCGCGGCGCCTGGTGGTTTGGGCTCGGGCTGGTGGGTACGGCTGCGGTGCTGCTGCTTTTCCGGGCGTTGGCCGGGGGCATGGTGGGTCCCTTTGGCGGCCAGTCGGACGCGCTCATCATCGGAGTCATTGCCGCCGTATCCGTTGGCCTGGTGTTCCTGCTCCTAACCCACGAGCTTGACGAGAAGCTGGGACACACCACCTTCTGGGCCGGGGTAGGTCTCATAGCGGCGGCGCTGCTCCTCATCGCCATCGGCCGGTCCGTCGCAGCGATGCTGGCGCTGGTTGGCGGTGGTGTCATCGTCGCGCTCCTGTTGCAGGTAGCGCCGCGCGTACTACTACACTACGCGCAGTTTCGGCGTTGGGGCCACGGTGCCTGGTGGGGCGGGCTGGTGCTGCTGGTGGCGGCGCTGGTCATGCTCGGCCTGGGACGCACGGCGCCCGCTACCGCGCTCATCCTCGCGGGGGTGGTGGTCCTGTGGGTGCTGGCCCTGGTGATGCCGCAGGTCACGCGCCGCTATACGCAGTGGGAAGAGCAGTGGACGGTCACGGGTGAGGTGCTGTCAGTGCAGGACCGGCGCTTCGAGCGGTCGCGGTACACCACGCTGGCGATGGGGACGCTGGCGCTCGTCGGAGTTGTCGCCTGGGTTGGCGGCGTGCCGGCGCCGCGTGAGGACGCGGCCGAGGTACAAACCGGACCACTATTCGAGTTCACCGTGGACGCCGAACAGGCGACCCAGGGTCAAGCCATCTTTCTGGAGTATGGTTGTCAGGCCTGCCACAACGTCGAAAGCCGTACCGGCGGCGTGGGACCCAGCCTGGTCGGGATATTTGCCAAGATGGAGCGATTGGAACGCGGCGAAGAAGTGCTCGTGGACGAGGAATACCTCCGGGAATCGATCGTGGATCCGAATGCCAAGATTGTTCGAGGCTACCAGGGTGCGGTGATGATGGGGGGCATCCAAGCCAATCACGAGGCGATTAGCCAGCCCGAGACCGTGAACGCGCTGGTGGAGTTCATCAAGAGCCTGGCGGATTGATTCCTGAGCCGGGAGTGCGCCGGCGGCCCTGGCCCCCCTATGGCCCCCCCGTTCTGACGGGGGGACGGTCTTTTTCTGCCGCCGCACCGGGCGAGGGCCGGGCAGCGTGCCGGCAGCCCCCGCCGCGGTGTACCATCCTGTAACGACGCGAGAGTGGAGACCCTCCGGTGGTTGTTGACGACGTAAGTAACCTGTGGCTGGCCGAGGAGTTGCACCGGCAAGGTGGGGTGCGGTTTGGCGACTTCACCTTGGGGCGCAGCACGCGGCATTCGCCCATCTACATTGACGTGAAGGTGCTGCTGCGGGTGCCGCAGGTGCTCCGGCGTGCGGCCGAACTGATCGTGCAGGAGACGCAGGCCGAGCTAGGGCGGCGGCGCGGGCGGTTCGTGCCGTTCGATCTGGTGGCCGGCGTGCCCTTTGGCGGCTTGCACCTGGCGACGGCGTTCGCCATTCAGAGCAACACGCCGATGATCTATGCCATCCCGCACCACAATGGCAGCCGGGAGCGCGTGCTGGAGGGGCACTACCAGGAAGGCCAGCAGGTGCTCATCGTTGACGACCTGATGACGACCGGCGGGAGCTTCCTCGAAACGCAGCGGGTACTCACGGAAGCGGGCCTGCGCGTGCGGGACGCCATTGTCCTGGTAGACCGCGACCAAGGCGGCGCCGACCGCTTGCGACGGCATGGGATGCACCTGGTATCGATCCTGCGCCTGCCGGTCATGCTCACCTACTACATGTCGCAAGGCTACATCTCCGAGGACCAGTACCAGCGCAGCATGGAGTACGTCCGCACACACCGCGCGGACTAGAGGTGCGACGCCCGCGGCAGCGCAAGCATCGAGGGAGTAGGATTGGACGGATCGCCGGGCTGGGGTGCGCTGACCTCGCCCAACCGGAAACGGTATGACTTATGGCTGGCCGACGTTTGCAGCTAACGTTGCAGCCCGACGTGTTGCGCTGGGCGCGCGAGCGCGCGGGTATCAGCCCGGAGGACTTGGCGCGCAAGCTCCAGGTGAAGCCTGAGCGCGTTATCGAATGGGAAAAATCCGGCCGGATCAGCATTGCCCAGACGGATAATCTCGCCAAAAGCACCCACACGCCGCTTGGCTCTCTGTATCTGACGGAGCCGCCCACGGACCAATTGCCCATACCGGACTTCCGCACTCGGACACCGAGCGGGGTACCGCCGAGTCCCGACCTGCTGGAGACGGTCGAGAGTATGCAGCGTCGTCAATCCTGGATGCGCGATGATCTTCTCGCCGAGGGCGCCGAACCGCTGGACTTCATTGGTGCTTGGAGAACGGCTGACTCACCCACGGAGGCAGCCCGTGCCATGCGCGACGCGCTCCGGCTCGCCGACGGCTGGGTGGCACGGGAGACTACGTGGTCCGACGCGCTGCGGCGGCTGCGGGATCACGCCGAGGCAGCCGGAGTGCTGGTGGTTCGCAATGGTGTCGTAGGCAACAATACGCACCGTAAGCTCGACCCAGGGGAGTTTCAGGGTTTTGCTCTGGTTGACGAATATGCCCCGCTCGTCTTTGTCAATGGCGCCGACTCCGAGAAAACCCAGATGTTAACGCTCGTGCATGAGCTGGCGCACCTGTTTGTTGGCGAGACCGGACTTTCTCGTTTCCAAGACTTGCGGCCGGCGGACCATGCCACAGAGCAGTTTTGCAGCCGGACGGCCGCAGAGTTCCTGATGCCAGAGAGCGAGCTACAGGTCTTCTGGCCTGCTATTGAGAGAGAGACTGATCCCCACCGGGCTATTGCGCGGCGTTCGCTGGTGGCCGTCATGGACACTATAGACGCGCGTCTCTCCCCGGCTATGGTGTACATGGATGCCAGCCCAGCTTACTGTCAAGAAGACGAGGATAAGGCCCTAGAAGGCCGGGATAAGGAATTGTATAAAGAATGGTACAGGGAATGGAGTGATCAGATATTCTGGAGCACTCAGAAATGGCGAGTCGGTTCTCGCTTTGGTAATGCAGTAGTGTGTGCGGTTAAGGAAGGACGCCTACTCTATCGAGAAGCATACCATCTCACCGGCTTACGAGGAGACACCTTCGAAAGAATACCCGAGAAAATGGGGGTACTGCTGGAATGAACCGGCCCCCCTCTTTGTTCGTGTTGGATGCAGATGTCTTCATAGCGGCTCACCGCCGCTACTACGCGCCCGACCTCTGCCCGGGATTCTGGGAATGCTTGGCTCACTACTACCAAGAGGGGCGGGTGTTGAGTATTGATCGGGTCCGCGACGAGATTCTCCACCCTACTCCGCTAGTTCAGTGGGTAAACGAGGCCCCGAATGGATTGTTCGTATCGTCGGCGGAGCCACTGGTGATCGCTGCGTTCACAGAGATGGTGAATTGGGTACAAAGGAATGGGCAGTTTCGGCCTGAGGCGAAAGCGGAGTTCGCACGGGTAGCGGATGGTTGGCTCGCGGCCTACGCGAAAGTCCACGGCGCGGTCGTAGTCACGCAGGAAGTATTCAATGCTGATGTGCGGAAAAAGGTGCCCTTGCCAAACGTCTGTAAGCAATTCGGGGTTGAGTACCGGGATACCTTCGAGATGCTGCGCGAGCTTGAGGCCAGTTTTGACTGGCGACGTCCTTCATAGTTAGCGACGTCGGCAACAGGCACATCAATAGCCTCAGGGTGGTAGAGTGGAGTACTGGTCGAGTACGGGGAATATGCATAGGATGTCTTCGCGCCGGCCCCGCTATCCCATGCCCACGTTCATGGCGGATGCGCTTGCACAGCATGGGCTGCTGGCGGCGTATCGGAGTCGTCCGCCCTACCAGCGGAACGACTATATCGGCTGGATTACGAGCGCCAAGCGTGAAGCCACGCGGCAGAAACGCCTGCGGCAGATGCTCGATGAGCTGGAGCGCGGCGATGTCTACATGAAGATGGCCTGGCGACCACGGTCGCGCTAACTGCGCTGGCCCAGCCAGTCTGTACCCCGGTTAGTTGTTGACCGGGGCGGCTTTCGGCTCCGCGGCCGGGCGGTCGGGGATGGCGGCAAGCCGGCGGCGAGACTGCTCGTGCCATTGGTGCAGCACGACGAGCGCCCACAGCTTGTACCCATGGTCGGCTTGGCCGGTCAGGTGCTCGTCGGCCATCGCGCGTACTGCCTGGGCATCGAACCACGGGAGCGGCTGCGCCAAGACCGTATCGTGGAGTGTCGCGCCGAGCATGTCGCGGAACCACACGGCGACCGGGGCGCTGAAGCCTTGCTTGCGCCGCGCGATGATGTGCTTGGGAAGCATCCTCTGGGTGGCGCGGCGCAGGAGGTATTTCCGCGTCAGGCCGCGGAGCTTGAGCGATGGCGGCACGCTCAGAAGGAACTCCACGAGACGCCGGTCGAGGAAGGGCGCCCGCGCCTCCAACGAGTTGCCCATGCTGGTGCGGTCCACCTTTACCAGGATGTCGTTGGGTAGGTAGGTGCTCAGATCAAGGTAGAGAAAGCGGTCGTTGCCCGCGAACTCGTCCCGCTTGGGAGCGGCGGCGAGGTAGTCGGCGAACGGCGCGTGGTCGCCGAGCAGCCGGCGGGCATCCGGGGACAGGATGCGCTGCCGCTCGTCGTCGGTGAACAGCACGCGCCACCAATAGTGCGCGGCGTCCGGCTCTAGCTCGGCGCCTTCGACGAACCGTCGCGCCATGTAGTCGAAGCCGACCTTGTGATAGGACGGCGGCAGCCGACGCACCGCCGGCGCGACGACACCGCGACGCAGCGGGCCGGGCATCAGGCGGTACCAGGGCCGCAGGCGGTTGGCGAGATAGGTCACGTAGCCGGCCAGCACTTCGTCGCCGCCATCGCCGGACAGGGCCACCGTGACGTGTTGGCGGGTGAAGCGGCTGAGGTAGTACTGGGGCAGCACGGAGGTATCGGCCATCGGCTCGTCGAGGTGCCACAGAATGGTCGGCAGGTCTTCGACCACGTTGCTCATCGGCATCGTCAACTCGCGGTGCGCCGTGCCGAGATGGTTGGCAACCGTGGCCGCGTAGGTCTGCTCGCCGTAGGTGCGCTCCTCGAACCCGAGGCAGAAGGTGTGGACCTGCTCCGGGATGAGCCGTTGCATGGCGGCGACGACCGTGCTGGAGTCGATTCCGCCGCTGAGGAAGGCGCCCAAGGGCACGTCGGAGAGTAGGCGCTTGTGAACGGCTTGCTCGATGAGTGCCTGAAACTGCTCGACATAATCGTCTTCCGCGGCCACGTCGGAGCCGGCCCCCGGCGCGACCGGATCACGGCCCGGCGACGGCTCCCAATAGCGCCGCTGACGGATGGTGCCGTCCTCGAAGACGAGCGCCGTGCCGGGCGGAACTTGGTACACGTCGCGCAGGATTGTGCGTGGGGCCAACGTATAGCCGAGGGCGAGGAAGGTGTTGACGGACTCCAGGTCGAGGGCGTCCGAGAGTTGCGGGTGGAGGCGCAGCGCCTTCAGTTCGGAGCCAAAGATCAACTCCGCGCCAAGCTGGGCGTAATAGAGCGGCTTCTTGCCCAGCGGATCGCGGGCGAGCAGCAAGCGGCGACGCCGGCTATCCCACAGGGCAAAGGCAAACATGCCGTCGAGCCGTTCGACGCAGCGCTCGCCTTCCTCCTCATAGAGGTGGACGATGCTCTCGGTGTCGGTACGGGTGGCAAAGCGGTGCCCCTTGGCCTCCAACTCCGCTTGCAACTCGCGGCAGTTGTAAATCTCGCCGTTGAAGACGATCTGGATGGAGCCGTCCTCGTTGCCGAGCGGCTGGTGCCCGCCGGCCACGTCGAGGATGCTCAGGCGGGTCATGCCGAGGCCGGTAGGCGCCGCAGGGTCCTGCCAAGTACCCCAATCGTCGGGACCGCGATGCACCAGCGCGGCCGCCATGCGCGCCAGCAGCGCCGTGATTTCCACTGCCGACCGCTCGGCGCCGGCCACTCCGAAGATGCCACACATTGCTTGTTGCTACCTCAGCGTATTGGGTCTCACTCCTGGATCGCCACCGCAACAGCGGTAGGCGCGGCGCGCAGTGTGCTCGTCAGAGCAGGGCTATTCCGGCGGCGACGGCGGCCCGGCCGAGGGCGGTATCCAGCGTGGCGAGCGCCGCGTGGCGTCGTTGTGCCAACTCCAGGTAGAGGGCGTCGTAGAAGGTCAGGCCGTGTGTTCTGGCTAAAGCGAACGCGGCCTCCAGATCGGGGGTTGTGTCCGTACTTACGAGCAACTCCCGCAAGGTGAGCAGGCGCTCATTCACCTCGTCCGCAGTAATACGGCTCCGCCGCTCTGCCATCAGCAGGGCGTTACGCACCTCCAACTGCCAGTGTTGTGGAACAAGTGCTCCACCGGCTTCGAGACGTACCAGAGCGGCATCCGCTCGCGGGGCCGTTTCGTCATCGAAGAGCCACGCTGCGGCCACCGATGCATCAAGTACGAAAGCACTCAAAACCGGTGGCCTTCATGGCGCGCGGCGAGAATCTCCGCGGTGGACATTTCGATACGCCGCCACCGCCGACGGCGTGCGAAGAAACGCGCCAAGGCCGCTTTCCGTCGGACGCGCTCTTGATCCTCGGTCGGAACCGACTGGGCGTGCTCCTGAACTGCGGCCGGAACGAGTTGGGCAACTGTCTTGCCGTGGCGCGTGATCGCAATGGTCTCGCCACGCTCGACCGTCCGCAGCAGTTCGGGCAAGCGGGCCGGGGCTTCCGTCGCCGACACTTCGCGCATCATTCCCAATCCCAACCGGTGGTTTCAGCCGACTTCATTCTAGCCTGGTCCGTTCAACTCGCGCCACGAGCCGGCGCCCCGCACGATGCGGCAGCGGCCCGGCAAGAACGCGAACCGCCGTCCCCGGCGTCATTGGAGAACCAGCGCCGTCCCCCTACTTCACGTTGTACGCGCCGCCCTAACTCTTCCAGCCTGCTAGACAATCACCACTTCTGTTGTTACGAAACTGCGGCCGACCATTGTTAGGTGGCGTTCCGCTCCTTCTCTCGAATGCCTGATGAATCCATCGGCGGATACGGCGGGTGCGTTCCTTCCGATTACCCCTTGGCCATTTGCGAACGAGTGCGTAGGGAGCATCGCCCTCGCAGTTATCCGCCAGCCTGGGCGGTAACAAGCGCAGGTTGTATGTTCCCGTTCCATAGTCCGGGTGGTTAGGCAGGATGATGCCCAGCAGACCGCACCTGGAGTTTTTCTTGGTTTTTCGGATGCTGGATCCGATCTCCCAATCCACGTGCTTGCGTTGCCAGGTGCAAGGACCGATCAGCACTACCGTCACGGTTGCGTCGGCGATGAAGTCGTCACGGATTTTCTGACGGATTGTCTCTGTCTTGAGGTTAGTGTCGTCTATGTCTCCATCGTCAACCGACTTGTCCACAATATCACCCTCCATCATCTGAGCAAACCGGTCTTTGTACCACTGGTCCTCATGGTGAAAGCTGATGAATACCTTGTGTCTCGGTGTTTGAGGCATCGTTATTCTCCCTCGGTCAGTTCAAGATCGGTCAAGTCTTCTACTCCAGCGATCTCTGCAAGCATGCGGTTGTAGTTGCGTAAGTCTACCTGCAAAACCGCTAGATCTTTACGAAACTCCGCGCGTTTCCTCTCGTCCTTGAAAGCCCCACACAAAGCCTCCCGGTGCCATTTTGCAGTGAAAGGGCGCACCACCTGGTTCAACACCGGTATGGCAACTTTAGTGAAGTCTATCGTTTTGCGTCCGCGCTGACGCAGAATCTCGCGGGTGGTGGGGAAAAGCGAATACACGCTGTCCAGAGCCGTCTTTTCGTCTCCCGCTTCATTCGGCAAGGGCTGAGTAACAATCCTCGTCAGCATCTCGACATACAGTTCCCAGGCGGCATCTTGGTCGTCTTCTTGGAAGGATATTTCGGCATCAATACCCCTTGTGCTCAATTTTATCTTCTCTAGGTGGAACCGCTTATGCAAATCTGTTAGCTTCATCTTGGCTTTCTCCCGCGACCTAGCCTGACCGCCCTCGGTGTATCATTCCTATAGCAGTATACCAGGGCGTATCGGCTCCGACTGACCACTGACCACTAGCCACTGACCACTATAATCGGGGTGCGATGCGTGTTGCGCTGGTGCATGACTATCTGTACGTCTACGGCGGCGCCGAGCGGGCGCTGGCGGAGATGCACGCCATCTGGCCGCAGGCGCCGGTGTTCACGCTCTTCTACGTGCGGGACCGGCTGCCGGCCGCATTTCGGGACATGGACATCCGTCCGACGTGGGTGGACCGGCTGCCCGGGCGGCGGCGCTGGCAGCGGCTCTACGCGCTCTGGCAACCGCTGGTGTTCGGCGCCCTGCGCTTGCACGGCTATGACCTCGTGCTCTCGTCGGCCAGCTTCGGCGCCAAGGCCGTCGCGCCGCCGCCGGGGGCGCGGCATGTGTGCTACTGCTATACGCCGCCGCGGTTTCTGTGGGGCTATGCGCCGGGTACCGCGCGCGATCAGTTGCCGCACGTGCTGCGGCTGGGTGAGCGGCCCGTGCGCGCGGCGCTGCGCCGCTGGGATCGGGCGGCCGCCGAACGTGTCGATTCCTTTGTGGCGATTTCACGGAACGTTGAGCGGCGGATTGCGCGCGTGTACCGGCGTCCGGCGACGGTGATCTATCCCCCGGTACGGACCGGGCGCTTTCGCCAGCACGCGCCAGCGCCGGGGCGGTACTGGCTGGTGGTGTCGCGTTTCGAGGCCTATAAGCGGGTGGACCTGGCGATTGCCGCCGCCAACGCGCTGCGGCAGGACTTGGTGATCGTCGGTGCCGGGGGCGAGGAACCGCGGCTGCGCCGGCTGGCCGGTCCGACGGTGCGGTTTCTGGGGTATCAGTCCGACGACGCTGTTGCCGAGCTGCTGGCGGGCTGCCGTGCGCTGCTCTTTCCCGGCGAGGAGGACTTCGGTCTGACCCCGCTGGAGGCCAACGCGGCGGGCAAACCGGTGATTGCCTATGGTGCGGGCGGCGCGTTGGAGACGGTCGTGCCCGGTGTGACCGGCGCGTTCTTCACAGAGCCGACGGGAGAGGCGCTGGCCGCGGCCATGACCGCGTTCGATCCGGCGCAGTTCGATCCGGCCGTATGCCGGCGGCACGCGGACCGCTTTGCACCGGCGACGTTCCGCGAGCGGTTGCAGGCGCATGTGGAGCGCGTCGTGGCCGCGCCGCCTGGCACCCTTGCCTGACGGCGGCCGATGACCGGCTGCGGTGGATAGTACCCCTAGGCTGCCCTGGCGTACAATCCACACTGCTGTCTCATTTCTCCGGGGGGCGGATTCTGATGGGTGCTGTGTGGTTGAGCAGCCAGCTGCGAGGGGGTGATTGAGGTGAGGGAGATGGCGCCGGTCGTGGTGGTAGTGGGCGGGGTGAATACGGATATGGTGGTGCAGACGCCGCACCTGCCGCGTGCCGGTGAGACGGTCGGTGGTGGGGCGTTCCTCACCACGCCGGGCGGTAAGGGGGCTAATCAGGCGGTCGCCGCCGCGCGGCTCGGCGCGGCAGTGCGGTTCATCGGGAAAGTGGGTGCCGATCCGTTCGGCGCGGCGGCGCGCGATAATCTCCGGCGGTATGGCGTTGACACGGCCGGTGTGGGGCGCGATCCGCGTGAGCCGTCGGGGGTGGCGCTGATCTTTGTCGATGCGGCGGGGGAGAACGCGATTGCCGTGGCACCGGGGGCGAATATGGCGCTGACGGCAGACGACGTGGCGGCGCAGGAGGGGTTGCTGGCGGGCGCCGCTGTCGTCGTCGGTCAGTGCGAGGTGCCGGGCGAGGCCACGCTGGCCGCTTTCCGGCTGGCGCACGACCGCGGCATCCGGACCGTCTTGAACGCTGCGCCAGCGATGCCTTTGGCGGCGGCGTGGAGCGCGGTGGTGGATACGCTCGTGGTCAATGAAGGGGAGGCGGTGCTGATCGGTCAGGCGGCCGGGTTGACCGCCGATTCACCGGCGGATTGGGCCGCGGGTTTACAGCGGCTGGGCTACGCGCAGGTCATTCTCACGGTGGGTTCCGAGGGCGCCTACGTGGCGACGGCTGACGGCGCGCGGCACGTGCCGGCGTGGGGTGTGGACACGATTGATACGACGGGCGCCGGGGACGGCTTTGTCGGTGGGTTCGCGGTGGCCTTGGCGGAGGGGCAGGCGCTCGATGCGGCGGTGCGGTTTGCGTGTGCGGTCGGGGCGCTGGCAACCACCGCGATGGGCGCGCAGGTGGCACTGCCGGACCGGGCGGCGGTGGGGACGCTGGTGAGGCCTGGCCACTCGCCCTGCACCACGCGCCACTGTTAAGGTGAACGGCACGATGAGCGGTGTTTCGGGGGGGCGGCTGCGGCGGTTGGTGGAGGGGATGCGGGGCCAGCGGTTGCTGGTGCTCGGTGACATGGTGGCCGATGAGCAGCTGGTCGGGCGGCCGGCGACCGTGGCTCGCGAGGCGCCGGTGCTGGTGTTGGAGGAAGTCGAGCGGACGATTCTGCCCGGTGGGGCGACCAACGTGGCGGCTAATGCTGCGGCGTTGGGGGCGGCCGTGAGCGTCTGCGGGGTGCTCGGTGACGATGCGATGGGCGAGCTGCTGAGGGAGCGGTTGCGTGCGGCGGGGATTGACGTGGCCGGCTTGGTAGTGGACGCGGCGCGGCCGACGACAACGAAGACTCGTATCTGGGCCGGCGGCGTGCAGCAGCAGGTCCAGCAGTTGCTCCTGCGGGTGGACCGGGTAATCCGGCAGCCAGTGGACGGCGCGGTGTTGGAGGCGTTGTTGCGGCGGCTGCGCGGGGGTGTGCGGGAGGTGGCGGCTGCGCGAGGCGCGGTGGTGATGTCGGATTACGAGAATGGCGTGATGCATCGGGGCGCGGTGTCCGAGGGGATTGCACTGGCGCGTGAAGCCGGCGCGATTGTAGTGGCGGACGCGCACGGTGATCTGCTGCGGTTCAAGGGCGCGACGGCGCTGACGCCCAATCAGCCGGAAGCGGAGGCCACGCTGGGTCGGAGTATCACTACGCCGGCCAAGCTCAATCGCGCTGGCGCCGATCTGCTCGCGGGGAGCGAGGCGGAAGCGGTGCTGATGACGCGCGGGCGGGAAGGTATGTCGCTGTATACGCGCGATGACGCGCCGCTGCATCTGCCGGCGCAGCGACGCGAGGGAGTGTCCGACCCTACCGGGGCGGGTGATACCGTGGCGGCGGCGTTTACCTTGGCCCTCGCGGCCGGAGGGAGCTTCCGCGAGGCGGCCGTGCTGGCAAACCTGGCGGCCGGAGCCGTTGTCGCCAAGGTGGGTACGGCAACGGTATCTGCTGGCGAGCTACTCACGATTGTTGATGGCTGGCCCGGCACGACCGACCAACAGAGCGCATTGACATAAATATTCTGTTGGCACATGAACGATAGGGTAGGGAGTGAGTCCCAGGAAAGATGCCGGAAACAGGTACCCGCGCACGCCGGAATGACGAGGGTGAGATGGAATGACGGGGCGGGTACTGACGCTGGAGGAGGCATGTGCGTGGCGGGCAGCGGCCGCGCGGCAGGGTCGGCGGGTCGTGCTCACCAACGGCTGCTTTGACCTGCTGCACGTCGGTCACGTGCAGTCGTTCACCGTCGGCCGTTCGTTCGGTGACTGTCTGCTAGTGGGGGTGAACTCGGATCGTTCGGTAGCGCAGCTCAAAGGACCGGGGCGACCGTTGGTGCCGGAGCAGGAGCGGGCGGCTTTGCTCGCGGCGCTCAGGATGGTGGACGCGGTGACGATTTTCGACGATCCGACGGCGGTGCGGCTGGTAGAGGCGCTGCGCCCGGATGTCTACGTCAAGGGCGCCGACTACGCCGGCTCGGGTCCTGGCGGGGTGGATGAGGCGCGGCTGCCGGAAGCGGCCGCGGTCCGTCGGGGTGGCGGGGTAGTGCGCTTGGTGCCGAGCGTGCCGGGGACCTCGACCTCGGCGCTCATTGACCGACTGGCAGACTTGGCGCGGCAGGGGCAGCGCCGCTGACAAGGCCCGGCGCGTCAACCGAGCATGATGTGGACAGGGTCCAGTGGCTAGTAGTGGTGTGCCGCGGCGGGTGGCGACGGCGGCCAGCCTGGTCATGGCGGGCAACCTCGCCAGTCGGATTCTCGGCCTTGTCCGTGACCAGACTATCGCCGCTCTTTTTGGCTCCTCGGCGCAGGCCTCCATCTTCGTCGTGGTCAGCCGGGTGCCGACGATGGTCTACGACCTGCTGATCGGTGGCGCGATGACGGCCGCGCTGGTGCCGGTCTTCAGCGAATACGCGCGCGACGGTGAGAGTCCCGGGACGGATGAACACCGCGACCGGCTGGCAGGTGCCCTCGGCGCCACGGTTGGCGCGGCGGCCCTGGTGCTGATTCCGGCGGTGGCGCTGCTGATCGTCGCCGCGCCGCAGGTGATTGCCTTCATGGGCGAAGGCTTCTCGGCGGAGACGCAGGATTTGGGGATGCGCCTCGTGCGGCTGGCGCTGCCGTCCGTGGCGCTGCTGGGGATTGCCAGCGTGCTAATGGCGGCGCACTATGCGCGCGAGCGCTTTATACTCCCGTCCTTTGCCACTGCGCTCTACAACGTCGGCATCATTGCCGGCGCGCTGCTGCTCACGCCGTTCTTTGGTCTCGGTGGACTGGTGCTCGGCTTGCTGGCCGGGGCGGCGCTCCAATGTGCGGCGCAGTCACCGGCGCTGCGCGGCGTGCGGTGGGGTGCGCTCATCAACTTCCGGCATCCGGCGCTGCGGCGGACCGCGCGGCTCTACGCGCCGGTCGCCGGGGGGCTAGGCATCTCGGTGGGGGTCACGTCGCTCGACACGCGGCTGGCGTCCCAGACGGGCGCGGGCAGCATCGCCGCCATGCGGTATGCGACGACGCTGGTGCAGTTTCCCCTGGGCCTCGTCGCAACCGCCTTGTCGTTTGCCACGTTACCCGTCTTGTCCAAGCAGGCGGCGGCGCTGGTCGCGTGGCGGCGGGCCGGCAAGTCGGATGGGCTGCCAACAGGCGCGTCGGAGCCGCCGCCGGACCTCGCGGCCTATCGGGCGACCTTGGCGCTCACGCTGCGGCTGGCGCTGCTGTGCATCGCACCGTTGACGGTGGCACTCATCGTTCTGCATCAGCCGGTGGTGCGGCTGCTGTTCGAGCGCGGCGCGTTCACTGCTGCCAGCACGGACATCACGGCGTTGGCGCTGCTGTTCTATGCGCCGCAACTGCCGTTCGTGGCGATAGATCAGGTCTTGATTGCAGCTTTCTACGCGCTGCAAAACACCCGCACGCCCGTCCTGGTAGGCGTCGTCACGGCCGGTCTGTACGTCGTGGTGGCCCTGGCGCTGGTGGATGAGTGGGGGATGCCGGCGCTGGTGTTCGCCAACACGGTGCAGAACTCGGCGCACGGCATCATCCTGGCGGTGCTGCTCTGGCGGGTGGTAGGCGGCCTGCGTGACTCAGGATTGAGCCGGGCGGCGCTGCGGATCGGGATGGCCGCCGCGGCGATGGCCGGAACGCTGCTGGCGCTTGACCGCGCCGTGCTGACACCGACCGCGTGGCTGCCGGTGCCGGTGTGGGGACTGCTGCTGGTCGGCGCCGGTGTGGTAGGAATAGGCGTGTACGCTGGCGCGTTGTGGCTGCTGGGGGCGGAGGACGTGCGGCAGGTGGCAGCGATTGGGCGGCGGGCGTTGTGGCGTCTCAGCGGGGGTGGTTCGGGTGATCCGTAGGGATTGTGGGAGGCATTTAGCTTTGCCGTGCCCAGGCCACGGCTTCGGCCACGTCGGCCTCGGACAAGCCTAGATCAGCCAGTTTGCGCCGCACGGCGGCGGCTCGACCGAGGGGCACGGGTGTCAGCACGATGCGGCCGTTTTCGTTGGTGACATCGAAATACTCCGTGCCCTGGAAAGCGGAGGCTACTGCCTGGGGAAGGGTGAGTTGGTTCTTGGAGGTCAGTTTGGCGAGCATCGGACGGTGCTCCTTTGGGTGTAGGAGGATACCACACGAACATTAGATGACGGATGCAGTGATAATCGTGGTATTGTCGAGGGTGTAGTGCTGGTGAGCGGGTGCCCTGTTGAGGGTGAAGAACATGCCAGTAGACCACCAGCGTAGCGGGTCGGAGATGGCGGCGGACACGGCGCGGCTCTGGCGGTTGGCGCGGGGGCGCGGCATGGATCAGCGTCGGTTCTTGCAGTTGCTCGCCGCCGGTGGGGCGGCTGCTGTGCTGGCGGCGTGTACCGGTCCGGTGGGGCGGCGAGCGACGCCGGCGGCGTCCGAAACGGGGGCAGCGGCAGCGTGGTTCAAAGACACGACGCCGTTCATTGTCCATGATGACGGCAAGAGTTTGGAAGCGCGGCTGGAGCAGATGGACGGGTTCATCACGCCCAACCACCTGTTCTTTGTCCGCAATAACTCGGTCAGTCTCGACGTGGACGTAGCCAACTGGCGGCTGTCGGTCACTGGCGATGCCGTTACGAATCCGTTGGAGCTGTCCTACGACGACATCCGGAAGCTGCCCCGGCGGACTCTCGTCGCTTACCTGGAATGCGCCGGCAATCAGCGCGCCATGTTCGATCTGGTGCAGGGACAGGCGGCAGCCGGTACGCAATGGAAGACGGGGGGCGTGAGCAACGGTGAATGGGGCGGTGTTTCCCTGCGGGACGTGCTCTCGCGGGCGGGAATCACCAAGGAGGCGGTCAGCGTGCTGTTGATCGGGCTGGATACGGAGGCGCCGGAGGGGGGCTTTCGGCGCGTCATCCCGGTCGAGCAGGCGCTGCACCCGGATACGCTGCTGGCCTACACGCTGAACGGCACCACGCTGCCTAGAGACCACGGTTTTCCGCTGCGGGCGCTCGTACCCGGCTGGGTAGGCAGCACCAGCGTCAAGTGGCTGGGCCGGATCGTTGTCTCTGCGGAGCGTCTCTGGACCCGGAATAACACCACGTCGTATGTGCTGATCGGCGACGACTATCCGCCGGAGGGTGAAGCGTTGGGCCAAGTGGTGACGACTCAGGTGATCAAGAGCGCGCTGGCGCTGCCGTGGCCGGCCGAGCTACGGGCCGGCATGCACCGCATCCGCGGCTATGCTCACTCGCCGGCCGGGCCGCTGCGGAAAGTAGAGTGGAGTCTCGATGGGGGGCGGACGTGGCAGGAAGCGACGGTGCGAGGACCGCAGGTGCAGTACTCGTGGGCGGGTTTTGAGTTGGCGTGGGACGCGGAACCGGGCGAGTACACCGTGATGACCCGTGCCACCGACGCGGCGGGCAATACCCAGCCGCCGGAGATTCCCTTCAACGAGAAGGGCTATCTCTTCAATCAACCGCTCCCGCACCCAATTCGGGTCAGGTGAAGCGCAGGGAGAGCGTGGCCAAGAACGATCATTTTCCTTCCAATAGCACTTCAACCTCATGGTTGAGCACCGGAAGTTTGGTCTCTACTACTTCCCACACCAGACGGTCGTCTACGTCAGCGTAGCCGTGAATCAGCATGTTGCGAAAGGCGATAATGCGTGGGTACTCGCTGATGCAGGCAGCAACCGGCGCATCCAGTTTGGCGAGTTGCGCTACGGCTTCGCCGATAATTTCCAGTTTGCGCTCCACCGCCGCGCGCAGCATGGCCTCACGCTCGTAATCGGCAAATGTCTTGCCGGTCGTAAACTCGCGCAGCAGCACAATGGCGTGCTGCACGTCATACAGGTATTTCTTGGTCTCAAGCCTCATAAAGCGGCGTCCTGGTCGCCTCGACCGAGCGCCGGAAATAGGGATTCTTGATGGCCGAGCTGACTACCAAGTCCACTGTCCGGCCGAAAAGTCGTTCCAGCGCCTCCCGCAGACCGAAGTAAGTGTCTACATATGTACCGGCTGGTAGTGGCCGGAAGGTGACTATGAAGTCGAGGTCGCTGTGCTCCGGTCGGTACCGTCCGGTTGCAGCCGAGCCGAACAGGTCGAGCCGCCGGACATGATAGCGGCGGCAGACCTGCTCTAGCGCGCCGGCGCGCTCCGCAATCACCGGAATCATTACGAGTGCTCCGCTTCCGTAAGCTAACCTAATCGAGCCGGATTGGCCGGAATCGTCACGTCCAACGAGCGTGCCGTGGTTTGCTGCGGACGGGTTCTCGGATCAGCACTGTGTTCCCAAAGCGTCTCCCTCGAAGATGCCATTGGCGCGCTGCATCTCTCGAACATAGCAGATAATCTGCTCCTCGTCAGCCGCGGATATGCCGGCAACGGGCGCCATATCGCCGAACTGCCAGTGGTGTTGCCGCACGCCGCGACGGACCGCGTTGCGAAAGCTGAAATCGGAATGATGGCCCGGCTCGTAGATTTTGTGGACTAGAGGTGGTCCTTGGTGGGTGCCGGCAGCATTGTCCCCGTGGCAGAGCGAGCAGTTGGCGTTGAAGAGCACTTCGCCGGCGACAGCCGCTTCGGACAGGTCCGGTCTCGTTACCGGGACCGGCACGGTGTCGTTCGATGCAGTAGTCTGGTACTGTTGCGGACGCTCTTCACCACAGCCGAATGCCATGAGCAGGGTGAGAGCCAGGACACCTACGGCTCGTACCGGGTTGCGGCGTAACTGGGTATGCATAGCTAACTCAAGCAGGGTTGTGCCGGTTGCTGGGTCTACCTCAGAGTCTCTACATGAACTGTCGGCAGTGGTCCAGCAACCCGCAGGTCCGGTTGCTATCCAGGGCTGCGATGCTAACTCGCGTTCGAGACATGCACCGTCACGATGTCGAGGTCGTGATACTTCTGGTGGCGCACGGACGAGGCGTAGTGCTGGAGGAGGCGGAACGAGATTTGGCGTTCGTCGTCCGTGATCTCGGGTCGTTGCTCGCCCAAGTGCGCCAGCCGGTCTTCGATGTTCTCCTCGTCGGAGGCGGCCAAGAACTCCAGTTCCGCTACTCCCTGGTCGCGACGGGCGACGATATGCAGACGCCGCGGTGCAGTGTCGTCCTCGTCCTGGCTGAGTAAGCTCGTGAGTGTCTCCTCACCCACCAAGGCGAGCCGTTGTGCCGCCGCGTCGTCCCAGCCGCTCTTGCTGGCGAACTCGCGGAGAAACTCGTCTATCTGGGGCAGGGAAGCCATGTCCAAATCGGTCTTGAGGCGCCGGCGCCGTGAACCGGTCAACTCCACGAATAAGGTGAGCAGGAGGGCGACGATGCTGCCCGCAGTCATGCCGTTACCGAGCAGTGCTCCCAACTCCGGACCGAGCTGGTCCGCGAAAATGGCCCTATTCTGGAAGCCGGTGCCGACCCAGAACGCCAAGCCGATAATGGTGGCCTTGCGGTAGTCAATACCGTCTTGGAGCGCAATCTTCATGCCTTGCACGAACAGCAGGCCGATGAACAGGATCACGAACGCCGCGACGACGGGATTGGGGATGGAGAGCAGGACGGCGGTGACCTTGGGGAAGAACGCGAGCACAATGAAGGAAAGCCCAATGCAGACGCCGACGCTGCGGGCGCCGACACCGGTCAGCTCGACGAAAGGCACGCTGGATGAGTAGGTGGTGTTGGGGACCGTGCCGGCAAGGCCGGAGAGGAGGTTGCCAACACCGTCGGCGTTGACGGCGCCCTGGACCGTGCGGTAATCGGTTGCTGGTGGCGTGCGCCGGGAGACCCGCTGAATGGCCACGCTGTCGCCAATGGTCTCAATGGCGCCGACGAGAGTGACGAAGGCGAACGCGGGCAAGAGCACCCAGAAGGAGCTACCGAAGCTAAAGTCGAAGCCGGGCCAGCCGCTCGGATCGGGAATGCCGACCCAGGGTGCAGCGGTCACGTTGGAAAAATCGTAGAGTCCCAGCAGGGCGGCGACGACATAGCCCACGCCCAGGCCGAGGACGGGCGCCCACAGGCGCCAAATGCCGGAGGCGCGGAGCGCGAGCACGGCGGATACGACCAGGGTTGCGGCGGCGCTGGCGGGGGCGGCGCCGGCCGGCGTGCCCCGCGGGACATCGGTCAACATGCCGAACAGGATGGGCATGACGGTGGCGGCGATCAGCGCGATGACCGTCCCGGCCACGACGGGCGTGATGATGCGGCGCAGTAAGGAGAGCCGCGCGGCCAATGCGAATTGGAAGAGCGATGAAATGATGACGAGGATGGCCAGCAGCGACGGGCCGCCTCCGACAAGTGCCGCGATGCAAACGGCAATGAAGGCGCCGGAGGTGCCCATGATGAGAATGTGCCCGGCGCCGAAGCGCCCCACCCGGACGGCCTGAAGGATGGTGCTCACCCCGCTGATCACGAGCGCCGCGAAGATCGCCCACGAGAGGTAGGGTTCGCCATAGTCGGCCGCCCGGATCACAATGACCGGCGTCAACACGATCCCGGCCAAGGCCAGCAGGGCGGCCTGGAAGCCGAGGCCCGCGGAGATGATATGCGCCGGCCGCTCATCCGGCTCGTAGCGAATGTCCTCTTGACTACTGGCAGTTTGCGCGCTCATGGCTTAATCCTCCCTCGTCTGTGGAGTGTGGTGCGGCGGCTCCATCAATGCCGTCTTGGACACAAGCCGATATTCCACCAACGTTGACTGGCCGGTGATGTTCACGATACGTACTAGCATTTCTCTCCCGTCGGCGTCGGTGAGGCACATGTCTTCTCCGAGGAGGAAATAGACCGGCTGCTGGCGCCCTTCGTTGATGGCGATGTTGGAGGCATAGAGATAGGTCCTGCCGAGTGTATCAAGTTTTGGATTCAGCCGCCCGGTCAGGCCCGGGATGCGGCCGCTGGCCTCGGGGAAAATGACCGAGCCGCCATTGGGTCGGGGATGCAACTCAAGCTCCAGGGTCCTTTGTGCCGGCACCCAGTCGTGTTCGCAGTGTGCGGCAAGCCCGCTGGCGGCCGCGAACACCGTCATCGGCAGGTGCGTGGAGTGCAAGGCGATCCGTGCCGCTCCGTTCCCGTCCGTGGTGGCCCGTTTCCAGGTCTTGTTCGGGAACAACGTCAACACGTCTACCCCGGCAAGCGGCTGACCGGCGCAACGCACCGTGATGACGGTGTTCGCGGGGGTAGGTTCCAGCGCAGCGGCCGGAATGGTGAGGCATAGCTCCGCCCCGTCTATCAATCGAAAGTTGGGCAGTCGGCCGCACAACTCCTGGGTCTCGCGTCGGATGATGGGAACTCCGTCGCCGCGCCGCTCCATGAAGAACTGTCTGCCGCTGGCGCCGGCGAGGCCCGCGGTGGGCAGCCGGCCCAGCGCCGAGGTCAGCACTTCGTTGCGCGTTGCTTGCCGTTCGCCCATGCTATCTATCGTCAGATTGTTGGGGAGGGCGCCGGGAGAGCATAGCTCGACCCGATCCTCGAACATCGCCAACCTGATTCTGCTCCCGCGAATGGAGTAATCGCGGTGGACAACGGCATTGACCAAGGCCTCGAACAAGGCGTTCTTGCTGTACTGGGGCAGGTCTTCCCTTGCCGGCTCCTTGCGGGCAGCAACGCGCATGTTACGCACGGCAAAGGCGAGTGCCTCCTTAATCTGCCGGTCGAGTGGCCCGCCGATGGTCTGCGCGTCAAGCTGCCCCGAGGCTCGATCAGCGCCGCGGTAGCAGGTTGCGGTAATGCAGGCGTTCGGAAGCCACTGCTCGGGAGCTTTGCTACACAGTAGCAAACCGGCAACGGTGGCCCGTGTCGTGCCCTTTTCATCGGCGGCCAACAGCCCCATCTTCTCCAAAGCCAGTTGGGGATCGGCCGCGCCTTCAATACTGAGCAGCGGCTTCCATAGGTCCTCATCCAGGGTCCCGAACCCGGTCTCGGGCACGGTCTGTTTGTCGAACCAAAGAAAGCGGGCCTGTCCACGCCGCTGGGCCAGACGCAATCGCTCGTCACTGCTCATTCTCCGTTTGGAGCTGCCGCTGCGGTGAAAGCTCCCGCCGGGACTGTCGTGCTGGCCATAGCCTTCCGGCACTTCTACCAATAGGAACGGCTTGCCGACGGAAAGCTCCTTGCGAAAGAGAGTGACTCTGATTGGAGGATGTATCGAGTCCGAGCACACTTCGGACAGCAGGCGCTCCAACTCGTCTAGCTGCGCGCGGGACATGCCTTGGACATCGCCATCGTCGGTGACGCCGCATAGCAGCACGCCTCCGTTCGTATTGGCGAAGGCAGCGATTTCGTCGGCCCAGTCGTCGCGTCGGGGGCGTCTCGGTCGCGTACCAGCAAACTCGATCTGTTTGAATTCCCACTGGCTGTCCTCGCCCAGTCGTAGCTGGCGCCTGATCGCTTCATCGCTGTAGGTCATTGACCAGCCCCTCTCCTGGTCACCTCGCTGGATAACGTCCTGAGTGCTCTTCAGCCGTAGCTGATCCGTGGCTCGCGCCTGTGTTTCCTGAGTAGGTCGCCAAGTCCGGCTCGCGTATGCATGAAGAGGCTGAGGCTCTCGGTGACTTCATCGAGCCAGTGCTTGCCGGCGGCGTGAATCTTCTCGGTGGCGCGGGCGTAGGCTGCTTGCACTTGGGGGTGGTTGGGTTGGCCGGGCAGGCCCAGCGACTGGGCCATGTCCTGGAGGCCGCCGGCGAAATAGTGAATCCCCTCGACTTCCAGAATCTCGTCCAGGTTCTCTACTGCCGTGATGCTCTCGATCTGGGGGACGATGAGTGTGGCGGCGTTGATCTGGGCGTAGAGCTGCGGGCGGCTTTGCTCCGTTTGGAACATGCTCACGCGAAAGCTGGCGGCGCTGCGTAGCCCTTGGGGTGCGTAGAAGCTGTACTTGACCCAGGCCTCGGCTTCCGCGCGAGTTTGCAGGTTCGGGATGACGAGGCCTTGCACGCCGCGATCCAGGTAGCTCAGGATGGTGCTTTCTTCACCGTCGGCGAGGCGCGAGGTCACGGTGAGGTTGAGGCCGCTGGCGATACGGCACATATCTTCGATGACGTCGGGCGGATAGGGTGAGTGCTGGCCGTCGAAGCTGACAAAATCGAGGCCCATGCGTCCGGCAAGCTCCACAAGCTCGCCGGAGGGCTGACTCAGGCCCAGTCCCAGGGCCTTCTCGCCTTGGCTGGCACGCTCGATGATCCGATTGTTGAGCATCGTGGCTCCTTTCCGACGGTAGTATAGGGTACGTGCGGCGCCGGGGTGTATGCCGCTCGTCTCCGGGTAGTGGTGTAAGTATGATTGAAGGGCGCGACGTTGCGGTGTTGGGCCACCAAGGATGTACTAGAGGTGCAGACACAACCGCGTGACCTCCACGATCCGGCGGTGCGCCGGGCCGGCGTGATGCACCTCCGGCGCGTAGATCGGACGCTGGGCGCCGTGCTCGATGCCGTCGGGCCGCTGGCCGCGGTCTCGCATTGGGGACAGGGGTTCAGCGTCTTGGTGGAGGCCATTGTCGGTCAGCAGATTTCCGTGCAGGCGGGCGATGCCATTCTCGCGCGGGTCGCGGATCGTCTGGCGGTACCCGCGTCGGCCGCCGCGGCGGGCCACTACGGCTTCGAGCCGCAGCACTTCCTCGCCAGCACCCCGGAGGAGCTACATCGAGCCGGTCTTTCCCGCGCCAAGGCGCGCTACGTCCTCGATCTGGCGGCGCGCGTGGCCGATGGACGACTCGATCTGGAGGGACTGACGAGCCTCAGCGACGAGGCGGCCGTGGTGGAGCTGACGACCGTCAAGGGTATCGGCCGGTGGACGGCGGAGCTGTATTTGCTGTTCTCGCTCGGCCGGTCGGACATCCTGCCGGCCGGCGACCTCGGGATTCGCAAGGCGGTGCAGCGCCTCGACCGATTGCCGGACATGCCCGACGAGGGTGCGGTGCGACGGCGCGGCGCGCGCTGGCGGCCGTATCGCTCCTTGGCGGCGCTCTACCTCTGGCGTGGTCGGCGGGTACTGCCGGCCGCCGATGCTACGGGATGATGGGGTCCGTCGGAGTGCTCTTTCCGGCCTCCGGCGCCAGCTAGGAGGGGTGGTGATGGCGTTTACCGACCGAATTTATCGCTATTCCGGGCCGCGAAGGGGTACAAGCCGCAAGCGGTGGTGCTTGGAGCGCCTGATATAATCGGTCGCGTGGGGCTGTGCCGTCGTTGTTCCGGTCACCGTAGGGTGCTACCGGCGAGGGTGGGGGCGGAGGCAGTTGGTTGGCAATCCACATTGAGGAAGCGGTCGAGGTCGAGCACGCGCTAAACGGGGTTGCCAAGGCGCAAACTCCTGAAGGTGCGCTGCGGCTGGACGACCTGCTCGCCGAGTTGCGGAGCTATCTACCGGAAGGTGACGCCGTGGTCGTGCGGCGGGCCTACAAGATGGCTGAGGCCGCGCACGACGGGCAATTCCGGCGGTCGGGTGAGCCGTTTGTCCAGCATCCGCTCGCCGTGGCCCTGGAGTTGGCAAAACTGCGCCTGGACTGCGCGACCGTCGCGGCCGGTCTGCTGCACGACGTACCCGAAGATACGGCGATCACGCTCGGCGAGATCGAGGCCCGGTTCGGCAAAGAGATTACGCTGCTCGTTGACGGCGTGACCAAGCTGACACGGATTGCCTGGGAGACGCTGGAGGAAGAGCAGGCCGAAAACCTCCGCAAGATGTTCCTAGCGATGGCGCAGGACATCCGCGTGGTGCTGGTCAAGCTGTGTGACCGGCTGCACAACATCCGCACGCTGGAGCCGTTCTCGGTCGAGCGGCGGCGGCGGATCGCGCAAGAAACCCTCGAAATCTACGCGCCGCTGGCCCACCGTCTCGGTATCTGGGAGTTGAAGTGGCGGCTGGAGGACGGGGCGTTTTACTACCTGGATTACGAGCGGTACCAGGAGTTGAAACGCTTGCTGGCGATGCGGCGCGAGACGCGCGAGCGGTACGTGCATCACGCGCTCGCCATCCTGAGCGATGAGCTGGCCGTCATGAATCTGGAGGCCAAGGTGAGCGGCCGGCCGAAGCATCTGTACTCCATCCACCGCAAGATGCTGCGGAAGAACGTGCCGTTCGAGGAGGTGTACGACCTGCTCGCGGTACGGGTGCTAGTGGATTCGGAGGCGGATTGCTACGCAGCCCTCGGGACCGTGCATCGGTTGTGGACCCCGATCCCCGGCGAGTTCGACGACTACATCGCGCGGGCCAAGCCGAACATGTACCGGTCGCTGCACACGGCCGTGATTGGCCCGGCGGGGCAGCCGCTGGAAGTGCAAATCCGCACGCATGAGATGCACCAAGTCGCGGAGTATGGCATTGCGGCCCACTGGCGCTACAAAGAGGGGCGGCTGCACATCAACGAAGAGTTCGATGTGAAGCTGGCGTGGTTCCGGCAGTTGATGGCGTGGCAGGGTGAAGTGGGTGCCGAGGACTTCGTGGAAGCGCTCAAGACGGACATTTTCCAGGACCAGGTCTTTGTCTTCACCCCGCGGGGCGACATCAAGGAAATGCCGGCCGGCGCTGTCCCGCTCGACTTCGCGTACCGCATCCATACCGACCTGGGGCACCGTTACGCGGGCGCACGGGTCAATTCGCGGCTGGTGGCCTTGGAATACCAGCTACAGAATGGCGACATCGTGGAAATCCTGACCGGGCGCCCCGACCGTGGCCCCAGTCGTGATTGGCTCAACGTCGTGGGCACGGCCCACGCCCGCTCGAAGATCAGACAGTGGTTCAAGCGGCAGCAGCGGGAGGAGAACGCGGCCCGGGGCCGGGAACTGGTGGCGAAGGAGTTGCAGCGGCTGGGGCTGCCGGAGCTTAGTAGCATCGAGCCGGAAGCCTTGGATGCCGCTGCCGCAGAGCTGCGCGTTGCCAGTGTGGAGACGCTGTTCGCGGTCGTGGGGTATGGCGGTCTCAGTCCGCACCAGGTAGTCGGCAAGTTCGGGCTGCAAGTGCCGGAGGTCGAGACGCCGCAAATTCTGGGTACGCCGAGCAGCCCGCCCACGGCCGGTGTGACCGTTTCCGGTGTCGGTGATCTCTTCACGCGCATCGCGCGCTGCTGTAACCCGGTACCCGGCGATTCGATTGTGGGGTTTATCACCCGCGGACGGGGCCTGACCGTGCATCGCCACACCTGTCCGAACGTGCGGTCAGCGGCAGAGCGCGAGCGGCTGATTGCTGTCGAGTGGGGCGCTACCCACCAGCAGGTCTATCCGATTACCCTGCGCGTAGAGTCCGGGGACCGGCCGGGGCTAGCGCGGGACGTGACGACGATTGTGGCCGAGGACAAGATCAACATTGTGGACTTGCGGGTGACGACCGAGAGCGGGGCGGCCACCTTCTTTGTCACGGTTGAGGTGACGGACGTGAATCAACTGGTGCGCTTGATCCAGCGGATCGAGCGGATCAAGGATGTGAGTCACGTGGCCCGCGATACCTCGGTCACGGCGGCGGCCGGCAATGGCGAGGTGGTCGGCGCAAAGTAGCGAGTGGTCGCCAATTGGCCGCGTTGACAGCGTGGCTGGGGCAGGCTATACTTGCCGGTGGTGTGGATGGTGTTCTACGCCGGCCGTTTACAAACTCAATACGAAGCGATGACGGGGAGTAGTAGAGGCTACTTGCCCTCCCTCAGAGAGCCAGCGGTTGGTGTGAGCTGGTGGGAGTGTAAGTGACGAGTAGGATCGTGCCTCGAACTCGCCTCCGAGTTGCTGCTACGAAAATGCTCCGGCGTATAAGCGGAGCAGAGTAGTAGCAGCCGAGCCGTAAGGCATCCGTTACAAGAGTTACGAGATGGTGTGGCAAGCCGCATGGCGGCCCACAATCTGAGGTGGTACCGCGGGAGCGTTGAGTCGTCGCCCTCGTCCTCGGGACGAGGGTTTTTTGATTCCCATGGCGGTGCGTCGGACGCCTCAGGCGTGGCGCCGGTCGGTCGTGCGGGCGCGCTGCACCAACAGTAGGGTGGTATCGCGGGAATCGCCAGGAAGCTCTCGCCCCTCGGGTGGGAGACTTTTTTTGTGCTACGGTTGTCCCGTATTGTGCAACGGTGTTGTGAAATGAGGGGGCAGAAACGCTATAGTGACTGTGGCTGCCTAGGAGGGATTGGTGGCTCGTCGCTGTAGGTTTGTCATCGTCATCGCGGCTGTTGTCGGGGCATTGCTTCTGGGTTCCTGCGGTGAGGCCCAGCCACCTGAGGCCGTCCCGACACCGGACGAGAACATTGTCCCGGTTGTACGGGTCATTGACGGAGATACCATCGTCGTTCGCTACCGTGGGGTTGAAGAAAGGGTCCGATATCGGGACGTGGATACGCCGGAACGAGGTCAGCCGGGCTACGACGAGGCCCGCTGGCTCAATCAGGAATTGCTGGTCGGGGGAATGGCGCGTCTGGAGATCAACTACGCGGAGGGCAACGGTCGAGACGGTTTCGGGCGGTTGCTGGCCTACGTCTACGTCGAGCAGGACGGTCAGGAGTTCCAGGTCAACAAGGCAATGAACGAGGCCGGGCACGTCAAGCCCGGGTCCAGGCTTGTTCCTGAGCAGTACCGGATTGAAGGTACCGCGGTTCGGGAGTCAACGGTGCCGCCGACTGCGGAATCGCTACCGACACATACGTCATCCTTCTTCACGAGTTGCGACGCGGCTGAGGAGGCCGGAGTCGAACGAGTGTTGGGTAGCAAGGGGAATGGTCGGGGTTTTCCCGGAGCCTTGGTTCCGTCAGCGCGTGATGGAGACGGCGACGGAGTTGTCTGCGAGCGATAGTTTGCCGGTCGGCTGGGGCGGATCACATCGGATACACAGGAGGGAAGGAACGATGAAACTGAACGGATCCCAAATCCTCTGCGAGGCGCTGGTGCGGGAGGGGGTTTCGGTCGTATTCGGGCAGCCCGGTGGGGCCATTATGCCCTTCTACAACTTCCTTCGTGACTACGACCTGCGCCATATCCTCTGCCGCCATGAGCAGGGCGCGGCTCATATGGCCGATGGCTATGCGCGGGCGACCGGCGAGGTGGGCGTGGCGATGGCGACCTCCGGGCCGGGTGCGACGAACATGGTGACAGGTATTGTGACGGCGCTGATGGACTCGGTGCCCATCGTCTGTCTGACCGGGCAGGTGCCGACCGACATGATGGGCGGCGATGCTTTCCAGGAGACCGACACGACCGGGATCACAATGCCGGTTACGAAGCACAACTATCAGTTGATGGACGTGCGCGACATCGCCCGGGTTGTCAAGGAGGCCTTTTACGTGGCGCGCACCGGGCGGCCGGGGCCGGTGCTCATAGACTTCCCGAAGGACATCCAGACTGCCGAGGGAGAGTACGAGGAGCCGGGCGGGATCGAGTTGCCGGGCTTCAAGCCGACGCTGCGCGGGAACGTGCGGCAGGTACGACAGGCCGCCAAGCTCATCGGCCAGGCGAAAAAGCCGATCATCGTGGCCGGGCACGGCATCATTCTGAGCGGAGCCTACGATGAGTTGTTGGCGTTTGCCGAGAAGGCGGAGATTCCGGTCATTACCACGCTGCTCGGTATTTCCGGGTTTCCCGACACGCATCGGCTGCACTTCGGCTTCCCGGGGATGCACGGCACCTACTACGCGAACATGGCGATCAGCGAGTGCGACGTGATGGTCGCGGTGGGGATGCGGATGGACGACCGCGTGACCGGCCGGCTCAACGCCTTCGCGCCGTATGCCAAGATCGTCCACATTGACATTGACCCGGCAGAGCTGGGCAAGAACGTACAGCCAACCGTGCCGATTGTGGGTGATGCCAAGGAGGTGCTCGGCCAACTGCTTGACGAGGTCGAGCCGAACGAGCACCCGGATTGGCTGCTGCGGCTCAGAGAGCTGAAGATTGCCCACCCGTCGCTGGCGCTGCCGGAGTTCACGGAGAAGATGAGCACGCCGTGGATTCTGCGGCAGCTCTACCATGCTACCGACGGGCAAGCGATCCTGGTGACGGACGTGGGGCAGGCGCAGATGTGGGCGGCGCAGCACTACTTCTTCGACCGCCGCAATACCCACATCACCTCTGGTGGGCTGGGGCCGATGGGCTACGCCTTGCCGGCGGCGATTGGGGTGCAGGCCGGGCGGCCCAACGAGGAAGTGTGGTGTGTTACCGGCGATGGCGGCTTCCAGATGACGATGCAGGAGATGGCGGTCATCGCGGAGGAGCAACTGCCGGTCCGCATTGCGCTCATCAACAACGGCTACCTCGGGATGGTGCGCCAGTGGCAGGAGCTGTTCTGGGAGAAGCGCTACATGGCGGTGGAGATGCAGAACCCGGACTTCGTGAAGCTGTCGGAGTCCTACGGCATCCCGGCCAGGGTGGTCGAGACGACCGATCAGGTGATGCCTACCTATGAGTGGGCACGGCGGATTGACGGCCCGGCGCTGATTGACTTCCGGGTGGAGCGCGAGGAGAACGTGTGGCCGATGGTGCCGCCCGGCGCTTCGCTCCAGGAAACATTGGAGGACCCGGCGCAGGCCAGTGAGGACGCGATCACGGTGGATGAGATGCGTGAGATGGTGGCCAGCGGTTCCGGTGGTGGCGGGGTCTAGCCCGCGACGGAGGCAAAGGGAGATGCAGCATACACTGGTGGCGCTGGTAGAAAACCAGCCCGGCGTCTTGCAGCGCGTCGCGAACCTGTTTTCGCGGCGCGGCTTCAACATCGAGAGCCTGGCCGTCGGTCATACCGATACCCCGGAGCGGTCACGGATGACGATTGTGGTCAACGCCGAGGAAACTCAGGTTGACCAGGTGACGAAACAGTTGTACAAGCTGATCAACGTTCTCAAGGTCTCGGATGTCACCACCGACCGCACCGTGGACCGCGAGCTGGCCTTGATTAAGGTGAATGCCACGGCTTCCACCCGCGCCGAGATCGCCCAGGTCGTGGACATCTTTCGGGCACGGATCGTGGACTTGGCCCGCGATTCGCTCACGGTCGAGGTAACGGGCGAGTCCGAGAAGATCGACTCTATCGTCGGACTGCTGCGGCCGTTCGGCCTGAAGGAGATGGTGCGGACCGGCCGGATCAGCATGACCCGCGGCTCCGGCGCCATCGGCGTCAACGGGAGCGCGTAGGGGTAAGAGTTTTGACCTAACCCCCGGCCCCTTCCCTCCAGGGAAGGGGAGTCAGCGCGGTGCCCGGCATCCCCTTCCCACCGGGAAACAGGCGGAACGAGTGTGCCGGGGGACGAGCGGGTTCCCTCCCCCGTCGCAACGGGGGAGGGCTAGGGTGGGGGCCGGAGGCAGGGGTAAGTATAAGGAGAGCAGGGATGGCACGGATTTACTACGACGGCGATGCCGATTTGGGTCGCCTGGCCGGCAAGCGCGTCGCGGTGCTGGGGTATGGCAGTCAGGGTCACGCCCACAGCCTCAACCTAAAAGAGAGCGGTGTAGACGTGGTTGTCGGGCTGTACGCGGGGAGCCGGTCGCGCGCCGCCGCGCGGGAGGCCGGCCTCGACGTGGCCGACGTGGCCGAGGCCGTGCAGAGCGCCGATTTCGTGATGTTCGTGGTGCCGGATCATATCCAAGGCGACCTCTACCGCGAGGAAGTAGCGCCCCACGTGCGCGAGGGGCAAACGCTGATGTGGGCGCACGGGTTCAACATTCACTACAACCAGATCGTCCCACCGCCCTACGTGGACGTGAGCATGGTGGCGCCCAAGGGTCCGGGCCATCGCGTGCGGGAGGTCTACGTTGAAGGTGGCGGGGTGCCGGCGCTGTTGGCCGTGGGGCAGGATGCGAGCGGCCAGGCGCACGAGAACGGTCTCGCCTACGCCAAGGGCATCGGGGCCACGCGCGCCGGGGTGCTGGAGACGACTTTTCAGGAAGAGACCGAAACCGACCTCTTCGGTGAGCAGGTGCTGCTCTGTGGGGGCGTGTCCGCGCTCATCAAGGCGGCCTACGAGACGATGGTCGAGGCCGGCTATCAGCCGGAGTCGGCCTATTTCGAGACGCTACACGAGCTGAAGCTGATCGTGGACCTGTTCTACCAGGGTGGCTTGAGCTACATGCGCTATTCGGTGAGCGATACGGCGGAGTACGGCGATTACACCTCCGGCCCGCGGGTGATTGACGAGCATGTGCGCGAGAAGATGCGCGGCGTCCTGGAAGACATCCAGACCGGCAAGTTCGCCAGCCAGTGGATTCTGGAGAACCAAGCCGGGCGGTCATCATTCCTGGCGACGCGCCAGCGCGAGGCGGCCCATCCTATCGAGCAGGTGGGCAAAGAGCTACGCGCCATGATGCACGGCCTGGAGGCGAAATAGCGACCGGTCTCAGTGACACACCCCGGCAGGGGCGCGACACTTTCCCTCCCCTGTCGCAACGGGGGAGGGAAAGGGTAGGGGCCAGGCCCCCCTATGGTCCCCCCGCTTCGCAGGGGACAGGGATTCCCGCTTTCGCGGGAATGACGGGAGGGGCGCCATGAATGACGCCCCTACAAGCTCATTTGGGTGAAACACAGAGAAGGGAGTGGTGACGATGCGTCAGATACGAATTTTCGATACTACGCTGCGTGACGGCGAGCAGGCGGCCGGCGGCTCGCTCACCCTCCCGGAGAAGATGGAATTGGGCCGCCAGTTGCAGCGGCTCGGCGTGGACATCATCGAGGCCGGCTTCCCGGCGACCTCGCCGGGCGACTTTCGGGCCGTGGAGATGATGTCCCGCGAGCTGCGGGACTGCCAGATCGCGGCGCTCTCCGGGTTCAAGGAAGACCAGATCGAGACGACCTACCGGGCGCTGAAGGATGCCGCGGCGCCCCGGCTGCACATCGTGATCTCCACGTCGGACAACCATCTGCAAAACCAGCTGCACATGTCGCGCCAGGAGGTCATCGAGATTGCCCGCGACGCCACGGCCTTCTGCAAGCGGTTCTTGTCCGATGTGGAGTTCTCCGCGATGGACGCCACGCGCAGCGATCCCGACTTTCTGTGCGAGGTATTCAGCGCCGCCGTTGCCTCCGGCGCGACGGTCATCAACGTGCCCGATACGCTGGGGTACCACCAGCCGCCGCAGTTCGCCGACCTGGTGCGGTACGTGATGGAGCACGTGCCGGGGGTGGAGAACGTGGCCGTCTCCGTTCACTGCCACAACGACCTGGGGATGGCGACGGCGCTCTCGCTGGCGGCAGTGAACGAGGGCGCCGAGCAGATTGAGTGTACGATCAACGGGGTCGGCGAGCGGGCTGGTAACGCCTCGCTGGAGGAGATCGTGATGGCGCTGCGGACGCGCCAGGACTACTACCAGGCGATGACGAACATCAATACCGAGCAAATCTGGCGGGCGAGCCGCATGGTCAGCCAGTACATGGGCTTCGTCGTGCAGCCGAACAAGGCGATTGTGGGCGCCAATGCGTTTGCCCACTCCAGCGGCCTGCACCAGGACGGGATGCTCAAGGAACGCACGACCTACGAGATCATGACGCCGGAGAGTATCGGTCGCAACGATAGCCGGCTGGTCTTGGGCAAGACTTCCGGCCGGCACGCGGTCCGGTCGCGGCTGGAGGAGCTAGGCTTCGAGTTGGACGATGAAGACTTTGCGTTGGTCTTCGCGGCGTTCAAGGAGTTGGCGGATAAGAAGAAGGACGTTTCCGACGGCGATTTGGAGGCTATCGTCAGCCAGCACATGGTCCGCACCCCGGAGATGTACGAACTGGTGCGGGTGCAGGTTGTCACGGGGAACGACAGCGTGCCGACCGCGACCGTGCAGCTCCGCACGGAAGACGAGGTGTTGGAAGACGCCGCCATTGGTGACGGGCCGGTAGATGCCGTGGTGCGCGCGATCTCGCGGATCACCGGCGTGGAGGCGCGACTTACGGAGTACACGTTGCAGGCGATCACGCCGGGGGTCGAGGCCCAGGGCGAGGTGAGCTTGCGGATCGCGTCCGAGGGGCACACGTTTATCGGCCGCGGGACGAGCACTGACATTGTGGTGGCGAGCGCGGCGGCCTACCTCAACGCGGTGAACAAGGTCTTGGCCCGGCACGATGTCGAGCACAACGGGACGGTTGACACACTTGGTTTACATAACTCAATGAAAGTGAAGGTGGGGCCGCCCGCCGAGCAGCCGGTGGCCGTGTAGAGCCATGAGTACCGAACCGCGCACGCTGTTTGCCAAGGTCTGGGACAGTCACGTTGTCCATGAGGCGCCGGGCGAGCCGGCGATTCTCTACATCGACCTGCATCTGGTCCACGAGGTGACGTCGGCGCAAGCCTTCGAGGGGCTACGGTTGGCCGGGCGGCGCGTGCGTCGTCCGGACCTCACGCTGGCCACGCTGGACCACAATGTCCCGACAGCCGACCGCCACCTGCCGATTACCGATCCGATCTCGGCGCAGCAAGTCGAGACCCTGCGCGAGAACTGCCGCGAGTTCGACATTCCGCTCTACGACCTGCAAGACCGCCAGCAGGGGATTGTCCACATCATCGGCCCGGAACTGGGCTTGACGCAGCCGGGTATCACCGTCGTCTGCGGGGATAGTCACACCTCCACGCACGGCGCGTTCGGCAACCTAGCGTTCGGGATCGGCACCTCCGAGCTGGAGCACGTCTTGGCGACGCAGTGCCTCCAGCAGAGCCGGCCGCAGACGCTCGAAGTGCGGATCGAGGGCGAGCTGCCGCCGGGGGTGACGGCGAAAGACGTGATTCTCGCTACCATCGGCAAGATCGGTACCGACGGCGCGACCGGTTACGCCATCGAATACACCGGCTCAACGATCCGCTCGCTCTCGATGGAGGCGCGGATGACGATCTGCAACATGTCCATCGAAGCGGGGGGGCGGGTTGGCATGGTGGCCCCGGATGACACCACCTTTGCCTATCTGGACGGGCGTCCGCACGCGCCACAGGGCCGGGACTTCCACGAGGCCGTGGCGCACTGGCGCGCGCTGCCCACTGATCCGGCGGCGACCTACGACAAAACGGTGCCGCTCGATGCGGGCGCGCTCGCGCCGCACGTCACCTGGGGGACCAACCCTGGCATGGTGGTGCCGGTGACGGGCCGGGTGCCTGATCCGGCGTCGTTCGCGGCCGATGCCGACCGACGGGCCACCGAGCGCGCGCTGGAATACATGGCGCTGACGCCCGGCACGGCTATCGAAGACATCGCCATTGACCGGGTATTCATCGGCTCCTGCACCAACGCGCGTCTGGAGGACTTGCGGGCGGCTGCGCGCATGGTCCGCGGGCGGCGGGTCCATGACGGCGTGCGGGCGATGGTGGTGCCCGGGTCCGGTGTCGTCAAGTGGCAGGCGGAGGCGGAAGGGCTGGACGCGGTCTTCGAGGCGGCCGGCTTCGAATGGCGCGATGCGGGCTGCTCGATGTGCTTGGGCATGAATCCTGACATTCTCGCGCCGGGCGAACGCTGCGCCTCGACCTCGAACCGCAACTTCGAGGGGCGGCAGGGCAAGGGCGGCCGGACCCATCTGGTCAGCCCGGAGATGGCCGCGGCGGCAGCCACGGCCGGACATTTCGTGGATATTCGGGCGTGGGAGTAGCTGACGGAGTAGTGGCCGGTGGCCCGTGGATGGTGGGGCAGTGCAGTGTGGGTAGTGCAGACTTAGGTTGTGTTGGCATTTGGGTCGGGCTGGCCCCCCTATGGTCCCCCCGTTCCGACGGGGGGACGGGCGCAACATGTTGCGCCCCTACGGCTTAACCCGTACCTACCTCAGTCAGAGGGTCCCCCGCTGCGGCAGGGGGACGTGAATTCCTGCTTGCGCGGGAATGACCGGGAAATATCAACAGAACCTAGTGTGTCAGAGCGATAGAAAAGGATGCGTGAGCGGCCATGCAGCCATTCGTGCGTGAAACGGGTGTGGTTGTCCCCTTGGATCGGCCCAACGTAGATACGGACCAGATCATTCCGAAGCAGTTTCTCAAGCGGATCGAGCGGAGCGGCTTCGGGCAGTTCCTGTTCAATGACTGGCGCTTTCGCCCGGACGGCTCGCTCGACCCGGAATTCGAGTTGAACCGGCCGGGGTACGAGAACGCGACGATTCTGCTTGCCGGGCGCAACTTCGGTAGCGGCTCGTCGCGCGAGCACGCGCCCTGGGCCTTGGACGACTACGGGTTTCGCGCCATCATCGCGCCGTCGTATGCCGACATCTTCTATAGCAACTGCTTCAAGAACGGCATCCTGCCGGTCACACTGCCGGAGGAGGTCGTCAATGACCTGATGGCGCGGGCGACCGAGCGGCCCGGCTACCGCCTGACGGTTGACTTGGAGCGGGGCGTCGTCTCCGACGAGGAAGAGGGGGACATCGCCTCGTTCGAGGTAGACCCGTTCCGGCGGCACTGCCTGCTGGAGGGCCTCGACGACATCGGCCTGACCTTGCAGCACGAGGCGGCGGTCACGGACTATGAGCAGCGCCGCTCGGCCAGCCTGCCGGTCACGACGCCGCAGCGCGCCGAAACGTGAGCGATGCGGACATGACATCGCAAATAGAGTTGTACGATACGACGCTGCGCGACGGCGTGCAGCGCGAGGGGTTGACGCTCTCGCTGGAAGACAAGCTGAAGATCGCCCAGCGGCTCGATCAGCTCGGCATCCACTACATCGAGGGCGGGTATCCCGGCTCCAATCCGCGGGACCAGGAGTTCTTTGCCCGCGCGCGCGCAATGACCTGGCAGCACGCCACCGTGACCGCTTTCGGTAGCACGCGCTACAAGACCAATCGTGCCGAGGACGACCCCAACTTGCAGGCACTCCTGGATACCGAGGCGGCCGTCTGCACGCTGGTCTGCAAGAACTCGGAGCGCCACGTGCGCCATGTGTTGGGCACGACGCTCGACGAGAACTTGGCGATGATCGGGGACTCGATCCGGTTTCTGCGTGACCATGGGCGGCGAGTTTTCTACGACGCGGAGCACTTCTTCGACGGTTGGCGGGAGAACGCGGCGTATGCGCGGGCCTGCCTCCGCACGGCGGCGGCGGCCGGCGCAGAATGTCTCGTGCTGTGCGATACGAATGGCGGCATGCTTACCGAGGACATCGCGGCGATGGTGCGCCAAGCCATCGAGGGGGTGTGTTCCGCTGGAACGACATACTCCGAGGCGGGTCAGCCCGACTACACCGGCACGTTCGGTATTCACGCGCATAACGACGCCGAGCTGGCGGTAGCTAACTCGCTGGCGGCGGTGCGGGCGGGAGCCACCCATATCCAGGGCACCATCAACGGCTACGGGGAACGCTGTGGGAACGCCAACTTGTGCTCGATCATCCCGAACCTGGTGCTCAAGATGGGGGTGCCGGTGGTCTCGGAGGAGCAGTTGGCCTGGCTTACGGAGAGCGCCCGATTCGTGGCGGAACTGGCCAATGTCGCCCTGGACCCACACTTGCCCTATGTCGGCCACAGCGCCTTTGCCCATAAGGCCGGCTACCATGCCGACGGGATGATGAAGTCCAGCACGAGCTACCAGCACAGCGATCCGACGCTGGTCGGCAACGACATGCGTATTCTGATCTCGGAGTTGAGCGGCCGGAAGGCCATTTCGACCAAGCTGGACCAACTGGGCGTTGAGTTGACCGACGGCGTGGAGGCGAGCGATATTGTCGAGCGCGTCAAGCAGCTAGAGCATCAGGGGTATCAGTTCGAGGGCGCTGAGGCGTCTTTTGACCTGCTCGTGCGGCGGCGGCAGGCCGACTATCGGCGGCCGTTCGAGTTGGAGGACTTTCTGATCGTAGTCGAAACGCACCGACGGCGGGAAGAAGTGATTGCCGAGGCGACCGTCAAAATCCGCGTCGGTGACGAGGTACAACACACGGCCGGGCACGGCAACGGCCCGGTCAACGCGCTCGACGACGCGATGCGAAAGGCACTGCTGTCATTTTATCCCCAACTGGCCGCGATCCGGCTCACCGACTACAAAGTGCGCGTCGTTGATGCCGGCTCCGGCACGGCAGCGACGGTGCGGGTGCTGATCGAGAGCACGAACGGTCCGCAGACGTGGAGCACGGTCGGCAGCCACACCAATATCATCCAGGCCAGTTGGCAAGCCCTCGCCGACAGCCTGGAATATGGTCTCCTCCTGACCACCGGTGCCTCGCCCCGGTACGCCGACGCCGGAGTAGGTATGGGCCAAGGTGCCGGTCAACAGAAACAATAATGTCTAATCTTGTAACCTCCGCTTGTCTGATTTCCGGTTGGCCGATGTCTGTAGGCGTCGCGGTTGCGGCTTAGGCGTAGGCGAAGACTTGGTGGTAGATTCATCGTCGGTGGTAGATTCATCGTCATTTGCGTGACCCAGACAGATAAGCCAGCCAATGATGGTCCAGTTAAAAAAGAAGTTTGCTATTAGGAATGGCCAACTGAACTTACCTTTTTTGTAAACATAGATGGTCACCGGAAGGTAGTATAGAAATCCAAGGAATGAGTACAACAACAAAAACAGAAATGTCGCGGATGATACACCGGACGTTAAGTTTCCCCCTGCCAGCAAAACCCCTGCAATGACTGCCGGTGCGAATGCCTTTACGTGGGTGTTCGACCAGATGTGCCTGCCGGGCCGGATAGGAGCGGGTTTGGGGGGAGGTGGTTTTGAGGGCTGGGAGGTTGTTGGCGTTGTTTGGAGGCTAGAGTGGACGCTAGAGAACACGTCAACTTGATGCTCCACGGAGGCGACTTGTTCGATGTGCCATTGAGCGTCTTTGATAGCTTTATCGAGCGTAGGCGCATGGCCGGAGAAGGGCAGCGCCTTATCTTTAGTCACGACTGACCAGCTCCACACAAACTGTCCGTCCGATACGGATGCCTCAATGGTTGCCTCGACAGCCTCGTAACCGACGTAGCGCAAGGTGCGGTAGTCGCACTTCTCCCACTTACCGGAAGCTTGCGCCTTGATCAGCTCCCGGTCTATGTTGACTTCTTCTGATGCCATGGTTGCTCCGTCGGATAGCACTTTGGCGTCATGGTGAACCTCACCCAACACTACGCTCGGTCGACCAGTGTACACTTACTCCGACAATAATGTCGTACAAGCTCTAAAGCGACTCATCCCCACGATCTTGGGTGGCGCCTTGTAGACGACGTGGTTGTGGTGTAGGTTTAGGGGTAGGCGTAGGCGAAGAATCAGGAGTATCTTCGCTGCCAATCGCGTAGAGCAGGAAGAAAATCCAAAGAATAATCAAGGTGAAAAGCATCCACTCCAGGAAGATGCCAATTATAACGATAATTCCACTAACTACAAAGAATGTCCAAAATAATGGCCAACTGAACTTATCATTCTTGTAGACATAAACAGTCACTGGAAGCAAATACAAGAACGGGAAAAAGAAGGATACTAATGACATTATCCCTGATTCGGATATTGCTGCACAGACCCCCCAAATGAATGCCGGTGCGAACGCCTTTAGGTGGATTTTGAGTGGCTTACTGGTCCAACGTTCAGGAACGGCCGGATCAGGTTTGTGCAGAGGTGCTTCGGGCTGCGAGTCTGCTGGCGTTGTTTGGACATCGGAGGGAAGGCCGGAGAGCACGTCAACTTGTTGCTCCACGGAGGCGACTTGTTCGATGTGCCACTGGGCGTCCTCGATGGCTTTGTCGAGAGTAGGCGTATGGCCAGCGAATGGCATCGCCTTATCTTTAGTAACGACTGACCAACTCCACACAAACCGGCCGTCCGATACGGATGCCTCAATGGTTGCCTCGACAGCCTCGTAACCGACGTAGCGCAAGGTGCGGTAGTCGCGCTTCTCCCACTTACCGGAGGCTTGCGCCTTGATAAGCTCCCGGTCTATGTTGACTTCTTCTGATGCCATGGTTACTCCGTCGGATGGTGTGCGTTGCCCACCCTAGGGACGAATGCTGCGACCGGCATCGGCCACGCTCCAGTGTATGTGCTTGACAGCATGCCGTCAAGAGACCGAGAGCGTGTGCCCCGCGACCGACTGTTCCCAACTGCTCATTCCGCACAGCCCGCCGCTGGCCCATTTCCACCCTACGTTGGTGGCGATTCCTCGTGTGTCGTGGCGGCTTTGCGCTGGGCGCGGTGGGCCAGCCAGCGGTGGAGTGCGAGGAAGAGGCCGTGGATGGCAGCGATGATGAGGCTGACGACCGATACATACGTGGGCAAACCCACACCGATGAGGACGAGCACGCTCGTCAGGGCAGTGGCAAGCAGCCAGAACCCGATTGCGATGACATGCAGTCGCGCGATGCTGTGGTGCAGGCGGGCAATGGCCTGGGCGCCGGCGGGGGTAGTAGTCCGCGACTCCGTCGCGCGGGTCGTGCTCGCCGGGCGACGGTCTGCTGGCTGATCGTTCGGTGCGGTCATTGTTCCTACTCGCCTGCTGCTGATCTCGGATGCAGGGTAGCGCATCGGTAGGCGGCGTGCAGCACAGCATCGGTCGCCCGGGCTCCCCGGTCGGCCGCTCGCGCAACTCTCGGCCGGCCGGCATCGTCTGGATTGAGGTAGGCGTTGACCCTCACCTATCGCTGGCTCGGGTGCGGGCGGCGGCGGTTCCGCCTGCTCCTCGCACCGACGCTCGCTGTCGCATTTTGCTTGCCGCGCTGCTTGGAAGCCGGGCCAAGAGCGTATTCGGCAGTGCTGGAAGGATGTTCTCTTTGATGAACGTGCGGACGTGGCTCCTCGTCCTTGTTGTCGCCGGCGTGCTTATCGGCCGGGCGGCACCGGCACCGGCGGTGCAGGCGCAAGGCATGTTCGCGCACGGCACGGTGGTCGCGCTCCGCGGCACGCCGCACTTGTGGATCGCAGACCGGCAAGGCGTGCTGCATTGGGCCGGTGATACGCGGGCCTTGGCCGACAAGTACGTCCGTTGGGGCATAGAGAGCCGCGTCGAGGTCTCGCTGGAGCAACTGCGGCGTCTCACCCGCGGCGATCCCTGGCTGTCGGCCGGCTTGCTCAAGGACGGCGACCCGATCCATCTGGTCAAGTGGGAGAGCAACTGGGCAGAGCCGCAGCTGCTCCACATTCAATCCATCGGCGACGTGGAGCTGTTCGGGATTAACGGCGGCAACTACGGGAGCTTCGTGTTGGATCGGCCGACGTGGGAGGCGCGTTTCGGTCGCTCCGTGGCCGGTCTCCGGCGCTCCGCGCTGGCGGCGGTCACTCCGTCCCTCACGCTGCCGGCGCTGGCGCCGTTGCACGGCCGGCCGCTGGCTGGGCTGAAGATCGTCCTCGATCCGGGGCATGGGGGCAGGGACCCTGGCGCAGTGCATCACGGCCTGCGCGAGGCTGCTATCAATCTGACGATTGCCCAGTTGCTGCGGACACGCTTGGAGCAACTGGGGGCGAGCGTCCTGTTGACGCGCGATGGTAATGACAGCGTGCTATCGCCGCACGCACACGAGAATGAAGAGCTCCAGGCCCGTGCTGACGTTGCCAATCGTGCCAGGGCCGATCTCTTCGTGAGCATTCATGCCGATGCCAGTGAGAACCCGCAGGTAGCGGGCGTGCTGACGTTCTACGGGCCTGAGCGTGGATACCCGATCATTGCCGGTCGCAGCCCGCACCTGGTCGTGCAGAGCCAGCACCTCGCTGGCGCCGTCCAGCGAGAATTGGTCGCGGCGACCGGGCAGCCCGATCTTGGGGTCCAGTCGGCCCATTTCTGGACTATCGGTGCGGCCCAGATGCCGGCGGTGCTCGTCGAAATGGGGTTCCTGACCAATCCGGGTGACGTGTATCGTCTTACTCAGCCGGCCTTCCGGGCGCGTGTCGCGGAGGGCATCGCTCGCGGGATGGTTGCCTACGCGCAGCGTGCGAAGGGTGCGGAGGGTACAGAGAGTGCGATCTTTGTGAGCGATCTTACTATTCCTGACGGAACCCGTCTGCGACCGGGACAGTCGTTCACGAAGACCTGGCTCTTACGCAATGTCGGCATGAAGACGTGGTCCCAGGAGTATCGCCTGGCCTATCGCAGCGGTGGGGTGTGGGGCACGGTGCAGAGTGTCCCGTTACCGCATCCAGTCGCGGCGGGACACGACGTAGCGGTTAGTGTCGCGATGATCGCGCCCCAGACCTTGACCACGAACCGCTCCGCATGGCAGCTGCAAGACCCGGCCGGCACCCGGTTTGGTGACCTGGTATGGGCAGAGATCGCGCTCGGTGACGGCTCACGCCCGACGGACCGTGCTGCACCAAACCGCACCTCGGCCTTCCGTTACTTCGAGGTAACGGGGCATAACGTAGGGTATGCATTTCGCCGGTTCTTCGAGGCCCATGGCGGCGTCGACACGTTCGGCTATCCGCGCACCGAGGAGTTGACGGAAGGCGGACGCACGGTGCAGTATTTCCAGCGGGCGCGTTTCGAGTACTACCCCGAGCACGCCGGGACCGAGCGCGAGGTGCAGTTGGCGCCGCTCGGCACGCTCGCTACGCAGTCCCAGCAGCCGTTCCCGGCCGGCCAGCCGTTCGAGTCCGGGCCGAACCGGCGCTTCTTCCCCGAAACCGGGTACGGGGTCCACTTCGCGTTCCTGAAGTTCTTCGAGGCACACGGCGGTGTGGCAATGTTCGGGTATCCGATCTCCGGTGAAAGCCAGGAAGCGGATCACTACCGGTCCGGCCGTATCCGCACCGTCCAATACTTCCAGCGTGCTCGCCTGGAGTATTACCCGGAGTACGCCGGCACCCCGCAGGCGGTGCAGCTGGGAGCACTGGGAGACGAACTCCTGTGGCAGCGCGGCTGGCTGCTGGGATAGCGCGCCGGCCAGTCTTCAGCTTGGCGTCGTGCCGCGATCCAACACGGCTGGGTACAGGCAGTGTACGATGTAGGGGATGACACGCGACGATGCCGAACGCTGGCTGGCCGAGTCCGAGGCTGACGTGGCCACTGCCGCCGTGCTACTGACCGGTGGTCGGTACAACCCGTGCGCGTTCTACAGTCAGCAGGCCGCCGAAAAGGCGCTCAAGGCGCTCATCTATCTCATCAATTCGGATCCGTGGGGGCACTCGGTCCTGGCGCTCGTGGATGAGGTAGAGCGCCGTGGCCTGGCAGTTGACCCGGAGTTGCGCGCAGCGGCGCGCCGGCTGGACCACCATTACATTGCCGCGCGGTATCCGGTTGCTTTCCCGGCCGGTACACCAACCGACTTTTACGATGAGGACTTGGCTACCACGGCCCATACGGATGCGCGTGCTATCGTCGCGTATGCCCGGCGGCAGGTTGAGGAGGGGGCGCCGGCGGTCCGGCGACTAAAGGCTAAACCGTGATTGTGGATAGCCATACTCACGTCTTCTCGCGGGAGGTCGTTGTCAGGCCGGAGACCTACCAGGCGCGTGATGACTGGTTTGCGCTGCTCAATCCCGAACTCCGGCCGCGTTTGGCCACCGCCGACGATCTCACCAGGGAGATGGTCCGGAGCGGGGTGGACGTGGCGGTGGCCGTGGGCTTCGGCTGGCGCGACCAGGCGCTCTGTGTCGAGCAGAACGATGCCCTGATTGCAGCCGGACGTGGCTCCGGGGGCCAGATTGTGCCCTTCTGTACGGTGCAGCCGCGAGCCGGCGCGGCGGCCGCCCGTGAGGTCGAACGCTGCGCGGCGGCGGGATGCCGGGGGGTAGGCGAGCTATACCCGGACGGGCAGGGGTTTGCCGTTGACGATCTGGCCGACATGGGACCGCTGCTCGAAGTCTGCCGCGCGCTCCGGTTGCCGATCCTGATTCACGCCAGCGAGCCGGTCGGACACTCATACCGGGGCAAGGGTGAGACGACCCCGGACCGGCTCTACGGTCTCCTGCGCCTGGCAGCGGGTGATGACGCTGGGGTGTCAGGCGTGCCGCTGATTCTGGCGCATTGCGGCGGCGGCTTTGCGTTCTACGAGCTGATGCCGGAGGTCGCGGCCCTGACGGCGCAGGTCTACTACGACACCGCGGCGGCGGCCTACCTCTACCGTCCGGCGGCGGTGGCCCGGTTGCACGACCTCGCGCCCGGCCGGGTGCTCTTTGGCAGCGACTACCGACTCCTCAGCCAGCGACAGATGCTGCGCTACGTCCGCGACGCCGGCCTCCCGTCAGAGGCGTTAGCGGCGGTGCTAGGGGACAATGCGGCGCGGTTGTTGGGGTTGCCGCCGGGTTGACTTGCGCCCGACGGCCCTCACCCCGGCCCTCTCCCGCGAAGTGGGAATGACAGTCGCGCGGCTGGCCCCCCTATGGTCCCCTCGTCCCGACGGGGGGACGGGCCGTTGGCGTCCCTGCGGCGGCTTGCGGACACGCCCCCCCCCGCGCAGCGGGGGCAGGCGCAACATGTTGCGCCCCTACGGCTTAACCCATACCTACCCCAGTTAGGGAGTGCCGGGGGTGAGGCCCTATCAGAGGCGCTATAATCGGCGTGTGATTGCGACTGCCCGGCCGAGACGCCGGTTGCTGCTGGCCTCGAACAATGTCCACAAGCTCGCGGAATATCGCGCGCTGTTCGCCGGCCTGCCGTTTGTGCTCCAGGTGCCCGAGGACCTCGGATTGACGCTCGACGTGGCCGAGACGGGACGGACCTTCACCGAGAACGCCGTGCTCAAGGCGCGGGCATTTGCCAGGGCGGCGGGTGTGGCGGCGTTGGCGGACGATTCCGGGCTGGAGGTGGATGCGCTGGGCGGCTTGCCGGGCACGCGGTCACGGCGGTACGCCGGCGAGGACGCTACCGATGCCGAGCGGATGGCCTTGCTGCTGGAGCGGTTACGCGGGGTTGAGACCGCCGAGCGCACGGCGCGATTTCGCTGTGTGATCGCGGTGGCTGACGCCGATGGCTCGTTGCTGGGGAGCGTCGAGGGTGTGGTTGAAGGGTTGATCGCTGCCGAGCCGCGCGGCACGCACGGATTCGGCTACGATCCGGTGTTCCGGCTGCCGGAGCGCGGCTGCACGATGGCGGAGCTATCCCCGGAGGAAAAGAACACCATCAGCCACCGTGCCCAGGCCGCGGCAGCCGCCCGTGACCTGCTCGCCGCGTGGCGCGGCTGAGGCGGTGAGAGGCAACGCTCGTGACAGGCACGCTTGATTCGCCGGCCGAGGCGCTGCTCGATACGAGTGCGGCGGTTGTGGCCGTCGGTATGGCGCCTGGGCACGCTGATATGCTCGCTGCGCTGGCGGCGCCGGGCGCGGTAGCGGCGCTGCGTATCGCCGCCGATGCTGACCAGCCAACGTGGTGGCGGCCACCGCCGGCACCGCGTCGAGGGCGGCGGCGGGCTATCGAGCCGGACCCGGCGGAGGCGCTCGCCTTCTTCATCGGCCAGGATCGCATGGTCTGGCTGGTGGCGGATACGGAGGCGGCCGAGAGCGCCGCGATGCTCCCGCTGCCGGCGCTGCCGCTTGATCTGTGGTCGGTGGCGACGCTGCTCTTCCCGACGATTGGCCGCGGCGAGCGGCGGCGGCTCGGTGCGGCGCTCGGCATCGCGCTGCCCGACGCGCCGCCCGACGAGTCCCGCGCGGCGGCTGAGGAAGCCGGCGCGGTCTATGCGGCGTTGGTCCGCCATGCCGATACGCTGGACGTGCGGCTGTTGGAAGAGGCCGTGCGGCTGCTGGGTCGCACGGATACCGCCGAGGCGGATTTCTTCCAGGCGGCGCTGCGCCGGGGGCTGCAACGCGCTTTCACTGCTGATGGTGGCGGTGACGCGCTCGACCGGCACGGGGCGCCGGAGGGCGAGGGGGCGCAGCGCGAGCCGGCGGACCCGACCGATTTCCTGGGTGAGATGATGGCGCCGCCGGAGCCGCTGCGGCCCGCCGGTCGGATCGAGGAGGTTGACGCGGACGACGTAGCGGCGGTGCTCGGGCCGGGCGGTCGCTTGGCGGCGGCGCTCGCCGAATATGAAGATCGGGCGGGGCAGCGGGAGATGGCGGAGGCGGTTGCCGACACGCTGAACCGACGCGATCACCTGCTCGTGGAGGCGGGGACGGGCACCGGCAAGTCGCTGGCGTATCTGGTGCCGGCGGTGCTGTATGCGGTTGCGAACGGCCGGCGGGTGGTGGTGTCCACGAACACGATCAATCTTCAGATGCAGCTCCACGAGAAGGACGTACCGCTGCTCCAGCAAACCCTGCCGCAGTCCTTCCGGGCGGCCGTCGCCAAGGGACGCAGCAACTATCTCTGTCTGCGGCGATGGCGCGCCTTCCTGCGCGATGCCACGCACGGCAAAGAGGAACTGTTCTTTGCGACGCGCATCCTGTTCTGGCTGCGGGAGACGCACACCGGCGACCGGCAGGAATTGGCACTCGCGGACGATGAGCTTGGCGCGTGGGCGCAGGTTGCCGCCGACGCGGACAGCTGCACGCCGCAGCTCTGTCGCTACCACCGCCAGGGGGTGTGCTTCCTGGCGCGGGCCAGGCGGCAGGCCGAGGCGGCGCACGTCGTCATTGTCAACCATGCGCTGCTGCTGGCCGACATTGCGCTGGAGAACCAGGTGCTCCCGGCGTATGACGACCTCATCATTGACGAGGCCCATCACCTGGAGGAGGAAGCGACCGATCAGCTTGGTCTGCGGTTGGAACAACACGCGCTGCTCGGTCTGTTGCAGCGGCTCAGTCTGAAGATTGGTCAAGGGCGGTACGGAGGGCTGTTCGGTGACATCCACTCGCTGCTGCTCGTGACCGGGGGGCCGACGCTGCGCGAGCGTGCCGCCGACCTCACGCAACCGGCGCACGATGCCGTCGAGGCGGTCGTGCCGCTGGTACGCAACCTATTCGATGCAGTGCAGAGTTTTGCCCGCGAGGTTGCAGAATCCGGGCGCGGCAACGGCGATGCAATTGGTCAGTACGTCCAGCGGTCGGGCGACCGCCAGCTGCGGCTGACACCGGGCAACCGGCGGACGGAAGCCTGGGAGCGCGTCGAGGAGGCGTGGGTGGCGCTGGGCGAGGGACTGGCTGTGCTGGGGCAGGCGATGAGCCGGCTGCACGGCGTCTTGGCCGACTTTCGCGGTGCGAGCGAGGAGCTTGACGAGAAGCTGGGCGATATGCAGGGCGCCGAGCGCGAGGTGAGTGACACCCGCGCCAACCTGGAGGAGACCATCGCCGCGCCACAGGGGGGCATGATCTATTGGCTGGAGGCGGACTGGCGCGGCGTGACGCTGCGGTCGGCGCCGTTGGACGTGGGCGAGCTACTGCAGCAGACGCTCTTTGCCACCTGCGACTGCGTGATTATGACCTCGGCGACGTTGCAGGTGGGTGGCAGCTTTGACTACGTGCTGGAACGGCTCGGCTTAGAGCGCGATACATCGTGCCTGGCGGTCGCGTCGCCGTTCGACTTCCGGCGGCAGGCGCTGTTGTGCGTGCCCGGTGATCTGCCGCCGCCGTTTGCGCCGGCCTATGCGGACGCGCTGCACGCGGCGCTCCAGGACATCTGCCGGTCGTCCGGGGGCCAGACGCTGATCCTCTTTACCTCGCACGCGGCGCTGCGCGGCGCGTACATGGCCTTGCGGTCGGCGCTGCACGACCTGACGATCTTGGCGCAGGGGGTAGACGGCCCGCGAACCCAGTTGCTCGAACGCTTCCGCACGACTCCGGGCACCGTCCTGCTCGGCACCAGCTCGTTCTGGGAGGGGGTGGACTTGCTCGGTGAGGCCTTGACGTGTCTGGTGATCGTCAAGCTACCGTTCACCGTCCCGACCGACCCGATCTTCGCCGCTCGCTCGGAGGAGCAATACGGCAACCGAGCCTTTATGGACTATGCCGTGCCGCAGGCAGTGCTGCGGCTCAAGCAGGGGTTTGGGCGGCTGATCCGCAGCACGACCGACCGCGGCGTGGTGGTGATCCTCGACAGCCGGGTGCTGACCAAGCGCTACGGTCGCCTGTTCCTGAAATCGCTGCCGCCGGCCGACATGCGGAAGTGCCGCCGCCATGAACTCAGCCGCATGGTCGGCAAGTGGCTCCAGCGGCCGGCGGTGTAGAGGCAATTCCGCTGGGGCAGACTGCGGCTCAACGCCTATCAATTTGGTGGCTGGAGGGAACTACATCTATTCCAGAAAGATGGTGATTCAGAATCAGAGGTTCGCGTCTGCCATTGGGGAAGACATAATGCAAATCCCGGAAGTCAAATACCGCATCTGTTGCATGAATGACCTGATGGTGGTTTGGACACAGTAGCAACATGTTCTCCAACTGATCGTGTCCGCCGCGCGACAAGTAGACTACGTGGTGTCCAGAGCAGGCACGGACACCGTAGAGCAGTTTGGGATCAAAGGCGCATAACTGGCATCGCCCCTTGTACCAGTCATGCAGTTGCTTAACAAGCCTTGGGTTTCTAGCATAGGATTCTCGGATGTGGAGCTTTCGCTGAGGGGATACACCCTTGTGGTAAGTGAGGACCCTTTGTAGAGTCTCCTTGCCAGTATCGAAAGATCTTTCTAATTCTGACTCGTCAGCAATCTGATAGGCGCGAGGTTCGAGTGACAGATTCTTGGACCAATCCGATAGGAGGCCGATATCGCCGGAAGACAGGCTCCTCATAGTCTGTAGTGATTGGCTGATGCGTTCCCTCGCGCTTATAGACCTATGGGGATGGAACTCAAGATTCAGCAGTAGGTCACCCGAGTCTGGACCGTCGGAAGAGTAGTACGAAGAACTCTTGACGTCTCCCCAGACTCGGAACTTCCCGTACTTATAGCCTGGCTCGTTGTAAGTCTTTGCTCTGATCACTAGCCGTGCCACCAGCGGGTACCGGATTCCGCCTAGCTGGCGATGCCCTGTCACAAGCCAAAGTGTCTCACCAAGCTCAATTGCAGAGTGAAGACGGCTCTGATTCGAGTTGAAGTTGAATCCTGCACCCTCGTCTAGGTCGCGAACGTAGTTGTCCCATCGCCAGTAAGCTAGCAGGTCCATAATGGTTGCTTCAGTCTGGGAGTCTCTACCTATGCGAGTGATGGGTAGAGCAAGAGGCCTTGGCGGTCGGTGCGGGCGCGGTAGAGGGAGCCGCCGGCGGTGACGTAGAGCGTGCGGAGGTCACTGTCGCCGAACGTGCAGTTGGTGGGGCGGTCTTCCGGGACGGGATGGGTTTCGATCACGCGGCCGGAGGGGGCAAAGACGTAGATCATGGGGCCGGGGCCGCTTTGCTCGAAACCGGCGGTGGCGACGATGTTGCCGTCCGTGTCGAGGCACATGCCGTCGATGCCGCGGTGTGGGCCGAAATCGTGCAGGATGCGGAAGGCGCCGAGCGTATCGTCGTCGAGGATGGGATAGGCGCGGAGCTGGCGGAGCGAGTCGCCGCCGTAGGCGCTCTGCGCGACGTACAGCGTGCGTTGATCGGGGGCGATCAAGAGGCCGTTGGGCTTGGTCGTGGTGTAGGTCATGCGGCGGATGGGCCAGTTGCCGCCGTCCTGCGGATCGAGGCGGAAGACGGATTCGTGGTCCAGCTCCATCGGGTCGTAGTCGTCGTGGTAGCGCGGATCGGTGAACCAGATGCGTCCCTGGGCGTCAATGGCGAGGTCGTTGGGACTGTTGAGCCGGCTGCCGCGTGACCGGTCACCGATCACGGTGCGGCCGCCGTCTGGCTCGTAGCGGGCGATGCAGCGGCCGGCGCCCGTCTCCGGGTCCACGCTGCCCTCACAGGCGTAGAGCCGTCCGTCTTTGTCGAGCATCAATCCGTTGGCCTGGTTGGTGCCGGTGCGGAACTCCGTGCAGGCACCGGTGGCTGGTACGTAGCGCATGATGCGGCTGTTCGGGATGTCGGTGAATAGCAGGCCCTCGCCATCCCAGGCCGGCCCTTCGGTGAAACCATACGGCCCGGCGACATGCTCAAACTCCCAACTCATACCAGCACCCTTTCCGTTCGGTGAAGTCTTGTGTGCTGCTTCCATGATACTAGGGCGTGTGGGGAGAGTACCAGGTGGTGGGGCTGGCCCCCTCCCTAGCCCTCCCCCGTCCCGACGGGGGAGGGGAACACACCGTCCCTCTGCCGGAGCAGGGGGCTGCCCCCGGTCCAGACAGCAAAGACCGGCCTGTCCTTTGCTGGACATAGGCCGGTCTTCTGGGATACGTATTGGTAGCGGGGGTTGGATTCGAACCAACGACCTTCGGGTTATGAGCCCGACGAGCTACCACTGCTCCACCCCGCATCGGAAGCGAACAAGCAGGTCCGTAAGCCGCATTCTGTTTTAGGCGATCATCCATCTTGGGAGCAGGTTGCCCTACCCCTCTTTGCGCCCTACCTGGGACTTGGCGAGCCACCTGCGAACGTCCCTATTTGGGCTTGCTCCGGGCAGAGTTTAGCGCTTTTCACCCCCGGTAGGGGCCGTAGCACCACCGGGTCATGGTCTCTGTGCCACTGGTCCTCGCCTCACGACGGAGGGGCGTTACCCCCTGCCCTGCTCTACGGAGTGCGGACTTTCCTCACACGTAGTGCGATCACCCGACCTGCTTGTTCTTAAGTTATTCGTGTGCAAGCGAGAGGATGGCTATTAGCAGCTGAAGAGTGAAAGGAAGCACCTAGCTTGTGGCTGGCAATGCGGCCAGGCCACAGGACAATGTAACAGAAACTGATCGTAAACGATCAGCCTCCAATCGACCTGGGGGTGAACCGAGCGGAGCAGAGCCGAAGCTCCACCCCCTCGTGTTAGCACTCCCTTAGAAAGGAGGTGATCCAGCCACACCTTCCGGTACGGCTACCTTGTTACGACTTCACCCCAATCACAGACCCGGCCCTCGCACCGGGGGTGGGGAAACCCACCCCG
>DAOUJP010000003.1:0-40840 GCA_034422515.1 Chloroflexota bacterium
GGAGACCTTTGCATAATCTACCTATCCGGTAGGATCAGCGGCAACGAGGAGCGTGGGGCAGGCCGGAAGGAGGCGTCGATGCATCGGGAGATGGGCCAGCCGTCGGCGGTCGAGGCGTTGCTGCCGCCAACCCTGGGACAGAACCAGCGTCTGGCGCGGATTGCCGCCGCGGTAGATTGGGCGCCCATCGGCCAGTTGGTGTCGACGATCTACGCCGCGCCGGTGGGCCGGCCCAGCTATCCCCCACTGCTGCTGGTCAAAGCGTTGCTGTTAGCGCAGTGGTACGACCTCTCGGACCCTCAGTTGGAAGAAGCGTTGAGCGACCGGCTCTCCTTCCGCCGCTTTGTGGGGCTGGGACTGCAAGACGACACCCCGGACCACTCCACGATCAGTCGGTTTCGTCGGGTGTTGGCCCAGCGGGAGTTGAGCGCGGCCCTCTTTGCGGCGGTGACGGACCAACTGGCGCAGCGGGGCCTGGTGCTGAAGCAGGGGACCTTGCTGGACGCCACCGTGGTCGCCGCCCAGGTGCGCCGCCCACCCCGGGCGGCCGGCCGGGGGGCCAAAAGTGCGACGGATCCCGACGCCGACTGGACCTACAGTGGGCGGGGGGCGCGGACGCACTTCGGCTACAAGGCCCATCTGGGGGTAGATCAGGGTTCGTTGCTGGTGCGGCGGGCGGTGCTGACGCCCGCGAAGGTGTACGAGAGTGAGGTGGCCGATGCGTTGGTGTGCGGGGATGAAGGCGCGGTGTATGGGGACCGGGCCTATGAGTCCAAGACGCGCCGGCAGCGCCTGCAGGCGGCGGGGATCAAGGATCGGATCATGCATCGCCGCCACAAGCACCAGCGGGAACTGCCGCCGTGGCAGCAACGCCACAACGAGTTGATCGGCCCGATCCGAGCCCAGGTGGAGAAAGTCTTTGGGACGTTGAAACGGACCTACCGGTACCGGCGGGTGCGCTACCGGGGGCTGGCGCGCAACGGGGTGGAGTTGTGGTTCAAGTTGTTGGCCTACAACCTGCGGAAGGCGGACCAACTGGTGCTGAATAGCGCGTGAAGCCGGCCAGCGGGCCAAGCAGGGGGCGCCGCCCGGCGCCGGAGCCCCGCATGAACCGGCTCCCCGGCCGTCTGCCGGGGGGCCAGCGCCTGGTTTGGCCCCCCGCACCGGCCCGGTTCCACCGCTGTCCGACGGAGAACATCCGCGCAACGAGGTTATGCAAAGGTCTCTATGGGCGGGTGAGGGCCATCCCCAACGTCCGCCCCGCCCGCGGCCCCACCTCGCCTGAAGGATGGTCTATACTGGCACAGCCGTCAATCGCGCCGATACCCCGACCGTCATTCCGGCGAAGGCCGGAATCCAGAGCGACTACGACCAGGCAGTGTACATGCGCCCAGTAGCTCCCGTTGCCGTCGCACGACCCCATCCCCCCGCCGACCGCTTCAGCATTCCCCCCGGCCTGCAATTCGAGACCGGGCCATTCGCCCACCAGGGCCACGCGGTCACGGCCTGGTGCGCCGCCGGCTATCGCGGCGTGCTGGAGATGGCGACCGGCTCCGGCAAGACCATCGCCGCCATGATTGCCGCTCACAGACTCGCCGCCAACCATGCCCCACTCCTGATTGTTGTCGCCGCGCCCTACGTGCCTCTGATCCAACAATGGTGCGACGAGATTCGCCCGTTCGGAATCAGCCCGGTCAACCTCACCGCGGCGCCGGGGCGGCGTGGACGCGCCCGCGAGCTTGGTCGTATCCGACGACAACTCCGCCATAGCGGCGGAGCGCAGGCCGTCGTCGTCTCGCACGACACCCTCTGCGACAACCAATTCCAGGCGGCGCTCGCAGCGTTCGACTGCACGACGCTGCTCATTGCCGATGAAGTCCACAACCTCGGCCGGGACAGCTTTATCGCCGACCCGCCGGCCTTTTTCGACTACCGGCTCGGCCTCTCGGCCACCCCGGTACGCCAGTATGACCAAGCCGGCACGGAGGCGCTGTTCGCGTTCTTTGGCCCGGTCGTCTACGAGTTCACCCTAGAGGAAGCCATCGGCACCTGCCTCGTCGAGTATGAGTACCACGTCCATCCGGTCGAGCTAACCCCGGAGGAAATGGACATCTGGTACGACCTCACGGACCGCATCCAGCGGGCCATGTGGCGCCAAGAAGACGAGGAAGACCCGGACGAATACCTCACCAAGCTCCTACGCGACCGCCGCGCCGTGCTGGAAACCGCCGAAAACAAGCTCGCCGCCCTGCAAGCGGCGCTCGACCGCGCGGCACGCACGGCCGACGGGCTACGCTATACCCTCATCTATACCTCCGACAAGGCGCCGGAGCAGCTAACGGCCGTCAACCTGCTACTGCACGAGCGGGGCGTGCTCTTCCATCAGCTCACCCACGAAGAGACGGCCAACCGGCAGGAAACGGAGCGCATCCTCCGATCTTTTCAGGAAGGGACGTTGCGCGTGCTGACCGCCAAGCGCGTGCTCGACGAAGGCGTCAACATCCCCCAGGTGCGGAAGGCGTTCATTCTCGCCAGCACCACGGTCGAGCGGCAGTGGGTCCAGCGACGCGGCCGCCTGCTCCGCAAGTGTGCCGAGATCGGCAAGACGTATAGCGAAGTTCACGACTTTGTTGCGCTGCCCCACGATTTTGATACCCTTGATCGCGATGCCCGCAGCCTCGTGCGCTCGGAGCTGCGGCGTGTGCAGGCATTTGCACGCCTGGCCCGCAACGCCGGCCGCCCCGACGGCCCATTAGGTATCATTGACCAGCTAGTGTCCGCCGCGTTCCTCTAGGGAGCAGCTTCATGCCACTCAACGACAGTAAGGTGAGAGAGATCATTCGCGAAGAGGTGAAATCTATAGAAGAGCGCTGTACAGGATATCGGGAGGAACTTGAGGAGGCCATTCTCGACATCATCGTCTTGGAGCGGCGGCATCGGGTGCAGAAGATGAGAATTCGGCAGAAGATCGGTGCTAGGTGCAACGCTGCTGGTCGCTGGTTAGTAGCGCACAGGGAGAGTGAGCGATGAGAATCTTACGCGCTCATTTCGAGAACTTCCGCCTCCTACGCGACCTTGAGCTTGACTTTTCCACAGACCCCGATAAGCGGCTGACAGTCATCAGAGCAGAGAACGAAAGCGGCAAAACTACAATACTGACGGCTCTCCAGTGGGGACTGTACGGGGATGACGCTTTGCCGGGACGGGCCAGTGATTTCCGACTACATCCGATTGATTGGGACGCTACTGATGGCGAATCGATCACCATCTCGGTGGAGATAGACTTTGAGGTAGTCAGGATGCGGAGAAGCCGCACCGAGGGTCCGATTTCCCAAGCTAGTCGCTACCGAATCATCCGGTCGGCGGACGAGTCCCTGAGCCTGAGCGGTAGCACTTGGGAGCGCAGCCCTTCTACGCTCAACCTGTTTCGGCTACAAGACACCGGTAGTGAGCCGGTCGACTATCCTGAAGCCAGGATCAATCAGGAGCTACCTCCGGAGCTTCGGGAAGTCTTCTTCACCGACGGAGACCGTGCCCTGAACTTCATTGAGGCCAGCACGACAGACAAGCGCAAGCAGATTAAAAGCGCTATTAGAAATCTCCTTGGTTTGGATATAATTGAAGAAACTATCGGCCATATTCACAACGTTGCTATTGATGCTAACCGTCAGGCAAAGAAAGTCGGATCAGGGAGTGAGCTTCAGCAGGTTGCTGCTCGTCTTGAGAGGATCACTGACGAATCGACACAAATCGAATCGGAAATTTCGGATAGAAAGGAGCAGATCCTTGCGTTTAGTGAGAAGATCGACGAGGTTGGGAAGAATATTGACGATGCTCTCATCAAGGGTAATAAAGAGCAGCTACAGCAAGAACGCCAGAAGGCTGACAACCGACTGGAACAGATTGAAAACCAGATAGACGAGGCCGCCAGTGAGCATGCACAACTGTTCCGATCTCTTGCTCTGTCCCGCGACTTGCTGGCACCAATCTTGAGGGATTCTATTGGTAAGCTCAACGAGCTGCGCGAGCAAGGTAAGTTTCCCAAGGCAGCTGTGCCCATTCTTGAAGAACGCTTGCATGCCACTACCTGTATCTGCGGAGAATCGCTTGCCGGGCATGACCCACCCAGCAAGCGCCGCCGAGAGCATATCAAGCATCTGATCGAACAGAGTCGAAAAGCGGACGAGTTGCAGAGTAGACTTACCGATCTCTACTATGGCTCTGATCAGTTTCAACTAGACCAAGCTGCTGAGATAGGGAGTTGGGCAGACGAGTATAAGAGAGTCGCGGCCAAGCGAGATAGATTAGAGCGGAATCGAGAAGATCAAGCGAGCCAGCTTCGGTCACTCGAAGCACAGATTGCCCAACTCCCAGATACCGATATTAAAGGGTTGCGTAAAATAGAGCAGGATTACAAAGAACAACGTGATCATCTCCACCGGGAGCAAATGCGAAGAGAAGAACAGTTGAAGATTCGTCAGAGGAGAATACCTCTTCTCACAAATCGCCGTGATCAATTACTCCTTGAACAGAAAAGAGGTGCTCGCACACGTGCCATCTTGGATGTCATCCGTGATGTGGAGAATGTGCTAGGAAACTCCCGTGACCGAATCACGAGTGAGGAGTTGTCGAAGGTTAGCGACCGGATGAATGCCTTCTTCCTAGAGATGATCGGCTCCGACCCGGAACAGGGTGCAATCATCCGCAGAGCCGAAATTAGCCCCGAGTTCGATATTCTGGTCTACGGGCCAGAGGACAGGACACTCAATCCGGACCGCGATCTCAATGGCGCTTCCCGCCGTGCGCTGACCTTGGCCTTTATCCTCGCGCTCACGAAAGTCAGTGAAGTGGAGGCGCCCAACGTGATTGATACGCCGCTGGGGACGATGAGCGGCTACGTCAAGCAGGCAGTACTCCAGACCGCCATCCGTGAAAGTTCGCAGTTGGTCCTGTTCTTGACCCGCTCCGAGATCGCCGACTGCGAGGAGATACTGGACGCAGCGGCCGGACGAGTCATCACGCTGACTAACCCGGCGCACTATCCGACAATGCTCAGAAATGATCCCCAGGTATCCGTCCAGACGATACTACGCTGTGAGTGCGACCACCGTACAGAATGTGGTCTCTGCGAGCGGCATCTTGACCCGGTTGCCGGCATGGAAGCGGTCACATAGGAGGTGCGGTGTGGCGCAACGATACTATAATCCTTTCTCCGATATCACGTTGAGCTATCCAATCGAACAGCGGAAATTCTACCGGCAGTACTGCCGGCCATCCAGCCCGTCCAAAGTAGACGAAAGCCCGTTCCCCCGCATGGTGGACCTCTGGTTTGCAGGACTCTCAATCGCCGCCCGCAAGAAGCTGGAGCCTATCGGCCTTACCGGTCAGCGATGGTCCGGCTTAGAGAAGGGATTTAATCTTGACAGAGAAGATGCCTGGTGTGTCCAGATAGTGATGTTGGTCGCAATCGCCGTTGAAGGGAACGTCGAAGTCGTAGCGGACCCCAATCGTATGATGGCAATTGCGAACCGTTTAGCAGCAGCAGGAGTCCCGCATATTGTCCAGATGCTTGAGGATGGCAGTGATGACCCGATCTGGAACTTGTCGGATGCTCTGGAGCAGCTGCTAACGGAAGAATAGGGCGAGGGGGGCAGTATGAGTGTAGCGGTCAGAGAGCTTGCGGAATTACCCGCGCCGCAGCTTACCCCGGAAGTCCAGCCGTATCTCGATGGCGATGCGGCCATCGTGTATGAGGCAATCCTGCGCCTCTCCCTGAGCCAAGCACGCCGCATGGGCATAGACATCCAAAACGTGCGGGTGTTCAGGAAGCATAGTTGGGAGGAAGACTTCAGCGACACCGTCGTGCAACTCTTCGTAGACACGGATTTCTCGCGGAGCCTGGCCCTCTGGGATTCCATTGGCGACGCGCTAGGACGCTGGCAAGCGCAGCAGCCCCAGCGCATACGCAAGATACTGACTGAGGATTTCGCCGTTTTCGTAGAGGCCCATGCAGACACCGCTTGATCCGCGTGCGTTCCTAGAATTGGCCGATGTCCTCGCCGACACCATCGCCACAGACGAGGCAACGCTACGCACCGCCGTAGGAAGGGCCTACTACAGCGTGTTTCTGCAGGCTCGCGACATACTGGGCATTCGTGGACGGAGGAACATTCATCAGCGGGTGATCGTTGCTCTGAAGCGGCAGGACCCGGCGGCAGGCACCCAACTCGAAAAGCTGGCTAGTCTACGCGGTATGGCCGACTACGAGATGATCGTTGCTGACCCTTTACACCGAGATTGGCAAGTCAACTGGCGGCAAGCAAGGGGCTTTGCCGAACATATAGCCGGACGGCTATCCAGGATAGAGCATTGGACTCTCTCCTAGCACCTTGTTACCCGTGATGCGCCGATTCTCCATATCTTGACCCAACCTACAGGAGGCACCCATGACTACGGAGCACAAGGCACAGCCGATACCGGAGCAGTATCTCGATCTCTTCGAGAAGCCAAGCCTGGGCTTCCTCGCCACCCTCATGCCCGACGGCTCACCCCAAGTCACGCCCCTCTGGGCCAGCTACGACGGCGAGCACGTGTGGGTCAACTCGGCCCAGGGCCGCCAAAAAGACCTCAACATGCGCGCCCGTCCGCGTGTAGCCATCTGCATGATTGACCCGGACAACACCGGCCGCTATCTGTCCATCCGCGGCCCCGTCACCGAGATCACCAGCGAAGGCGCCGTCGCGCACGGCGCCGCTCTCGCCAAACGCTACTCCGGCAGCGACACCTACACCGTCCCCCCCGGCGTCACCCGCGTCATCTACAAGATTCGCCCCGACCGCGTCCACGGCATGGGCTGAGAACCTACCCCCAACCCCCTCCCTAAAGGGAAGGAGCTACAGGCTGCCGTACTGACCGCCTCCACTGGCCGGAAGGGGCGACCGGGCGCCACCCAGCCCCCCTTCCCTGGAGGGAAGGGGCCGGGGGTTAGGTCCACTCCCCCTCTCTATCGCTCCGCGATGGAGAGGGGGCCGGGGGGTGAGGCAGGTGAGGTCCCCCCTCACAGCCCCGCACACGCCGCGTCAATCCGCTCCAGCGCCGCATCCAGCCCGGCGGCGCCGTGCGCGGCCGAGAAGCCGTGGTGCCCCACTACTACGTCGTAGGTGTGGAAGTACACCCCCTGCCCAAAGCACGCCCGCACAAACCGCTTCAGCAAGGCTGAGTCGTGACCAACGATGTCCTGATACACATTGACCGGCCGGTCCGCATCGAGGCCGAAGTAGAGTCCGAAGCGCGGCCCCAAGCCCTGCACGCGGCAGGGAATGCCGCGACGCGCGAAAATATCGTACAGCCCGCCGTAAAAACGCTCGGCGAGCGCCACGATGCCGGTCGGCCCGTCGTAGAAATCGGGCGCCGTCAGCACGTCCAAGGTCGCCAAGGCCGCCAGCACGCCAAACAGGTGCCCGGAGTAGGTGCCGCTATGGGCCGCCGAGCCGAGCGGACTCAGCGTCTCCATGATCGCGCGCCGCCCGGCGATCACCGCCAGCGGCACCCCGTTGGCAACCGCCTTGCCCAGCAGCGCCACGTCCGGCGTCACGCCATAGTACCCCTGCCCGCACGAGACCCCGGTGCGGAAGCCGGATAGCACCTCGTCGAAGATCAGCACCGTGCCGTGCGCGGCCGTAATCCTGCGTACCGCCCGCAGATAGTCGCCGGCCGCAACCAGGCACCCGGCGTTGTAGTTGATCGGCTCCATGATGACCGCCGCCAGGTCGTCACCGTGCTCGTCGAACGCCCGCTCGACGGCCGCCAGGTCGTTCCAGGGCACCACCACGACGAGATCGGCAAACGCCTCCGGAATACCGCCCGAATCGATAGTCGGCGGGAGCAGCTGACCCGGCGCCGGCGGGCGGGCCGGCGGATGCGTGCTGTACAGCACGTGCTCGTGCAGCCCGTGAAAGTGCCCCTCGAACTTCAGCAGCTTGGCGCGGCCGGTGTGGGCGCGTGCCAGCCGAACCGCAGCCATCGTCGCCTCGGACCCTGAGTTCGCAAACCGCACCTGCTCGGCGCACGGGATCAGCTCCACCAGCCGCGCCGCCAGCCGTTGCTGGTAGACAGTCTCCGGCCCGAGCACCACCCCCATGTCCAGCGCCTGCTCGATAGCCGCCCGCACCGCCGGGTGGTTGTGACCCAAGATGGTCGCGCCATATCCGGTATGGAAGTCGAGATACCGCCGTCCGTCGGTCGCAATCAACCGCGCCCCATCGCCGCCGGCGGCGAGCAAGGGATGGTCCAGCGCCGGATTGACCCGCGCCGACCCGGACACGCCCCCGACCAGCACCCGCTCCGCCACGCGAAAATGGTCCGCCGCCGTCCTCGTTGCCTGCTCAGGAACCACCGTCTCCGTTACGGTCGCCATCATCCCCTCCCCTTCATACCTACCCCCAAACCCCCTCCCTAAAGGGAAGGGGCTAACGGTCGCCATGCGGACCGCCTACCCTGGCAGTCAGCAGCATTCAGTCGCCACACAGACTCCCCTTCCCTGGAGGGAAGGGGCCGGGGGTTAGGTCCTACTGACTACTGACCACTAGCCACTGACCACTACACATGGCCTTGACAGACCCGTGCCCGGCTTCTACCGTCCTCTCTGCCGACACTGCACTCTACCGCGTCTCGGCCCAGACGCCAACTCCACCGGCGCGGCCAGGGAGAACGCTGCTATGCGTATCGCCATCGGCGCTTTCATGTACGAGGCGAACAGTTTTTCGCCCGTGCCGACCACCCTTGACGACTTCGCGGCCGGCACCCTCGTCCGCGGCGCGGCCATGCTCGACTACTTCCGCAACACCAATACCGAAGTGGCCGGGTTCCTGCACTCCTGCGCCGCCCTACCGGACGCCGAGATCATCCCCCTCCTCGCCGCCGACGCCAACCCCGCGGGACTGGTCCAGGCCACGACCTACGCCACCCTGCGCGACGAGCTATTAGACCGCCTGGCACAGGCACAGCGCACGCAGCCGCTCGATGCGGTCCTGTTGGCGCTCCACGGCGCGATGGTCGCCGAAGGCGAGGACGACCCCGAAGGCGCCGTCTTGGCGGCCGCGCGCGACATCGTCGGGCCGGAAGCCCCCATCGCCGCCTCGCTCGACCTGCACGCCAACGTCACCGCCCGCATGGCCGCCGCAGCGGATGTGCTCGTCGGCTACCGCACCTATCCCCATGTGGATCAGCGCCGCACCGGCGAGCGGGCGGCGGCGCCGGCCCTGGCCGCGGCGCAGGGCGGCCCACGTCCGCGGACCGTCGTGCAGAAAGTCCCGCTCATCGTGCCGGCCGAGACGATGCAGACCACCCACGGTCCCATGCACGAAGTCCGCGCCGAGGCCGATTGGCTGGAAGCCGAGGGCGCTGCGCTCGCCGTCTCCGTGTTCGGGATGCAGCCGTGGCTCGATCTCCCGGAGGCCGGAGGCAGTATCGTCGTCGTCGGCACGGACCCTGACGAGGCCCACGCACACGCCCGGCGGCTGGCCCGGCAGTTCTGGCAGCGACGCAAGGCATTCGATGTGCCGCTCGTTGTCCCCGACGCTGCCGTGCAGCGGGCGCTGGCGGCCGAGCGGGGACCGGTGCTGCTCGTAGACTCGGCCGACGCCACCTCCGCCGGCTCGCCGGGCGACTCCGTCGCCGTCTTGCAGGCGCTGCTCGACGCCGGCTGCGGCCACCCGGACGGCGCTGCGGGCCTCTGTCTAGTACCGCTCGTGGACCCGCCGGCAGCCGCAGCGGCCCATGCCGCCGGCGCCGGCGCGACGCTCACCCTGACTGTGGGCGGCACCCTGGACCCGGCGCACAGCCCGTCGGTCGCGGTCACTGGGCACGTCGAGCGCCTGACCGACGGTCGCGTGCTCCGCAAAGGCCCCGCCTATACCGGGATGACCATGGACGCCGGACCGACCGGCGTCCTCGCCATCGGCGCCATCCGCCTGCTGCTCATGAGCCGCACCATCCCCACCAGCGACCCGGAAATCTATCGCGCTGCCGGCCTGGAGCCGGCCTCGGCACGCATCGTCGTAGTCAAATCACCCAACCTCTTCCGCGCCGCCTACGGACCGTTCGCCCAGGACATCATCCTGCTCGACACACCCGGCGTGAGCAGCCCCAACCTCCACCGCTTCAACTGGCAGCGCATCGGCCGCCCCATCTACCCCCTCGACGACTTCACCTGGAACCCCACCGACCCACCCCGCTGACTACGCCGGCCGGCCCTCTACTCCCCGCTCTATCGTTCCGCGATGGGGTGAGGGCCGGGGGTGAGACCCGGCACCCTACTCCCCTTGCCGACCTCCAGTCCCTTCCCTGTAAGGAGGGGGCCAGGGGGTAGGTCCGCCGTCCCCCCGTCGCAACGGGGGGGCCACAGGGGGCCAGCCCCACCCCTCCCCATCCTGTGCATCCTGTCCATCCATGTAACTATCCCCCGGCCCCGCCCCGCCATCCGGTTCATCATCTCATCCCGCAAATCCTGATCCTGACAATTCCCCTCGCCCACCTCATTCCCCTTCCCTTCAGGGAGGAGGCCAGGCCCACCTGTCCCACTGACCACTAGCCACTGACCACTGACCACTGGCGCGGCCGTTGTCTTTCCCCCACCCCCGTTGATATGTGCCTATTGACGGGGATTGGCAGTTGCAAGTCCTTCCTGGAGCACCGGGCACCGCCCGGCAGGGGCCCACTCGCATCATCATGCTAGTCAACCACGGTGGCACCGCCACCCAGCCGAGGGCACCGGGTCATGAGCGACCCCGCGCCGCCCTGCGTGCGGCGCGGCATGGCCGCCTGAGTGCCGCTTCTACGGCACCGGGTGCTGACGTACCCCCGACCACCATGGCCGGGGCGCCGGGTCAGTACTGTCTGAGTGCCGACCCGAGGGCACCGGGTCACGGCCGCCCCCTCGCCACTACGGCGGGGGCGCCGGTCTACGACCGTCTGAGTGCCGCACCCATCGCCACCGTACCCCTGCCGGCCGGCCACCACCGGCTGCGCCAGGAGAACTTGCCCCACACCCCTGCCAATCCCCGCACCCACACCCACTCACACATCCCCCAAGACACCACCCACACCCGCACCACGGACCTCAATGATTTCAACCGTCGTTCCCGCGAAAGCATGTCCCGTACCCCGATACGGGACGGGAATCCACGTCCCCCCGTCGCAACGGGGGGGCCACAGGGGGGCCAGATCCAATCCAGCCCCCGGCCCGTTTCTGACCGCCGCGTGGACTCCCCTTCCCTGGCAGGGAAGGGGCCGGGGGTTAGGTCCACCCCACAACCCACCCACCAAGCGCATCCTGCCATCCAAGTTCCGCCCCGCCCGCGGTCGTGCTCCACCGCGGCAGAGGGCTTTCTGCTCAACCACCCCTCCCGCGCCCCGCCCAAGCCCACCCGCTGAAAACATATCTTGGCTCGGTCATTCCTCCCCTCTCCACATGGTGGAGAGGGGCCGGGGGTGAGGCACGTCCCATCCCCCACCATTGACAGAGTGCCTGCCGGCAGTCTATTGTCAAGCCGAGAGGGGCGGCCATGTCAGTTGAGCAGATCAAGCAGCAGGTGGAACGCTGCATCGCCGAGCTACGCGCCGGACAGCTTGCCGAGACCAGCCTGCGCGGCATCATCGCCGCGCTCGACGCGCAGCCCGCGCCGCGGCAGGACTTGCTGTACCTGCAAGCCAGCACCACGTCCGTGACCGGCGACGTGGTCGGCATGCTCTTAGTGCAGGATGGCGAGGTCTCCGAGGGTCCCGCGGACCCGGACGAGTGGCCCTATCCGACCGTGCTGGCCGCCATGCAGGACGGCTGGCGGGTCATCCAGTTTCCCGACTTGGCGCTGGCCCTGGATGAGTCGCGGACCTACGGCTTGGGCTACGAGTTCATCCTGGAGAAATGGCGGTAGCGAGCGATGAAGACCTACGACTGCCCACCCACCTTAACCGATTCCCAGGTGCTCGACGTCTGCAAGCAGGGCTATCTCGTCCTCGAGGGGGTCGTGCCCGAAGAGATCAACCGGCGCACCGTCGAGTTCGTGGACAACAACCCGGTCATCGAGCCAACCGAGATTCTCGATGAAGACTGGTTTGTCGAGGGCGTGATCTGCCAGCCGGAGGCAGCGGGCGCCGTGCGCTCCCTGCTCGGACGCAACTTCGTCCTCCCTATCCTGATGAGCAATCACCGCGTCCACATGCCGCTCGCTGGCCAGCAGTGGCACCGCGACGGCGGCTCGCAGTACGGGCCCGCCCAGTACTACCTCCAGGTCTTCTACTACCCCGAGACCTGCACCCGCGAAATGGGTCCGACCGAGCTACTGCCCGGCTCACACCACATCTTCTCCCTCTCACGCCAGATGGCGCACTACGGGAAGATCAAAAGCTCGGTCTATGCGGCGGTCCCGGCCGGCTCGATCATCATCACGGTTTATTCCATCTGGCATCGGCGCTCCGACTCGACAGCCAGCGGCATTCGCAACATGCTCAAATACAACTATTGGCGCACCGTGCCGCCGGAGCGCGACTGGATTATCGAGCCGGACTTCGACGTGGTCACGGCGGACTACTCGTTCCCCGGCCCCGGCACCCGGCAGCAGTTCCGGGACTGCATTGATGCCGCGGAGATGTTCTTCTGGCTCTGCGGGAAGCACGACGAGTTCCAGTCCATGGGCGGGCAGGGCTGGCCCATGCCGGCCAACCGCAACACCAAGCCCCTCGGCTTCCCCAGCCAGCTCACCGGCCGGCGTTTCTGAGTACGCAGTGGGGCCGGTTGCAATAGCTGAACAATCCTCACACCCGGCCCGGCGATTCCCGCGCGGGCGGGAATCCACGTCCCCCTGCACAGCGGGGGGACCACAGGGGGGCCGGAGGGAGCGGAGAAAGGAAGCAATGCAGTGAAACGTCCCGCGCCCGTCCTCACCGAGGTACGCCATACCAAGCTGTGCTACAGCCGGCACACCTACTGCGGCCACCCCCGCCAGACCGGCATCTTCAACTACGGCAACGGCGAGCTATTGGTCGGCCACAGCCACGCGCCGTCCCGCTACCACGTCCCGGAGGACATCGGCCACTCCTTCACCACCGGCTATGCCAGCCGCGCCCGCATCATCTTCCAGCGCTCTTACGATCACGGCGAAACCTGGTCCGCGCAGGAACCGGCCGTCGTCTGGGACGAGTCGCTGCCCCTGGAGGAGAAGCGGGCCATCCTATACCGCGCCGACGAGCCGGCTGTGCCGCGCGAGCAGATTGACCTCACCAGCCCCGACGCCGCCGTGTATTTCACCCGCGCCGCCACCGGCCCGGCCTACGCTGCGGAGCACGGCGCCAGCAATCGGCTGCTGGAGTGCTTTGCGTTCCGCTCCCCCGACCGCGGCCGCACCTGGGAGACCGTGCCCACCCGCGTCGCCCCGCCAACGGGCCGCAGCGTGGTCCGCCGCGACGCCCATCCCCTCGTGCAGTGCCCCGACGGCACCCTGCTCGCCGTGACCATCGTGGACGGCAGCACGCCGACGAGCAGCGTGTCCATCTACGGCTCCGACGACCACGGCTTGACCTGGGAGTACCTCGCGGAAGTCACCCGCGATCCGACCGGTATCGGCACCCCCGGCTACGCCGACCTCCTCCGCCTGCCGAGCGGCCGGTTGCAGTGCTACATGCTGCACGGCCAGCACCGCAACGTCATCGAAATGTGCCACTCCGACGACGGCGGCTACAGCTGGACTGAGCTACGGCCCATCGTCGGCTGGGGACAGTCGCCGTGGGCCGCGCGCCGCGCCCCCGGCGCCAGCCGTCGCGGCGTCCATTATCGCGCCCCCTGGCCCATGCGCCTCCGTGACGGGCGGATTGTCGTGCTCTTCGGCCGGCGCAAGCCGCCGTTCGGGATGGGCCTGACCGTCAGCGAGGACGACGGCGCCACCTGGTCGGCCGAGGCCATCCTCCGCGACGACGCCAGCGGCTCGGACTTGAGCTATCCCGTCGCGACCCAGCTCGACGACGGGCGCATCTTCACCGCCTACTACTACATGGAAGCCGACGGCAACGGCTTCGACGGCACCCGCTATATCGCCGGCAGCTTCTTCCGCCTCTAGTCCTGGCCCCCTCCCTCGCCCTCCCCCGTCCCGACAGGGGAGGGAAGGTGCCGTCGCCATGGTCCGCGGCCGCCCCGACGGAGGAGGGAAGAGACCGTCCCCCCGTCGGGACGGGGGGACCACAGGGGGGCCAGCCCTCTCCCCCTCCCCCACCCACCACCGCTACCACGCCACGTTCACATTCTTGATCTGCGTATAGCTGAGGAGCTCGTCCAGGCTTTCCTCGCGGCCGATGCCGCTCTGCTTCCAGCCGCCGTATGGTGCGCCGAGATACCGGCCGGCCGAGTTGATCCACACGTAGCCGGCCTCGATCCGGTCCGCGGTTTCCAGCGCCAGCTTGAGATCGTTCGTCACAATCGCGGCCGTAAGTCCATAAATCACGGAGTTTGCCTCAGCCAGCAGCTGCTCGTAGTCCCGCCACCGCAGGACCGAAATCACCGGCCCGAAAATCTCCTCGCGGGCAATCCGCATCGCCGGCGTCACCGCATCGAATACCGTCGGCGCGATGAAGAACCCGCCGTCGAGCCGCGCATCCTCCGGCGGCCCACCGCCCGTCAGCAGCCGCGCGCCCTCGGCCTGCCCCGCCGCGATGTAGCCCCGCACCCGGTCGAATTGCTCCTGCGAGATCAGCGGGCCAACCTCCGCGCCCTCCTCCCACGGCAGCCCCACCGGCAGGGCCTCGGCCGCAGCCACCAGCCCCTCGACAACGCGCTCGTGCAGCGACTCGTGGACAAACACCCGCGATGTCGAGCTACACGACTGGCCCTGGCGGTTCATGTTCATGCCCCGGATCGCCAGCGTCGCCGCCTCGTCCGGGTCAGCATCCGGGAAGATGATGATCGGGTTCTTGCCGCCCAGCTCCAGGGACACGTGCTTGATCGTTTCGGCCGCCTCGCGGGCGACGATACGCCCCGTCTCCACCGAGCCGATAAACGCGATACGGCGCACGTCGGGATGCCGGACGAGCGCCGAGCCGGCGACGGCATCCCCGGTCAGCACGTTGACCACACCCGGCGGAAAGAGGTCCGCGCATAGCTCCCCAAAACGCAGACCGGACAGCGGCGCCTGCTCCGGCTGCTTGATGACCACACTGTTCCCGGCTGCCAGCGGCGCCGCGGCCTTCTCCGCACAGAACCGGAACGGGTGATTGAAAGCGTTGATCTTGCCCACGACGCCATACGGCTGCCGGAGCGTGTAGTTCAGGTGGTGCGGGCCATTGACTATCGTCTCACCCTTGATCTCGCGCACCAGCCCGGCGAAGTACCGCAGCGTCGCCGCCGCCAGCTCCATGTCGGTTCGCATCCCGCTGATCGCGTTCCCGGAATCAACGGCATCCATCAACGCCAGCTCGTCCACGTGCTCGGTGATGCGCGCCGCCAGCCGTTCGAGACTCCGCCCGCGCTCTGCCGGCGGCACCCGCCGCCACTCGGCCGCGCCGCGCTGCGCCGCCGCGACGGCCGCGACGACATCTTCCTCGCCGGCCCAGGGCACCTCGCCGAGCAGTTCCCCGGTCGCCGGGTTGATCGTCCGCATGGTCCTCCCGGCCCGGCTCGCACACCACTCGCCGCCGATATACAACCCCCGCGGCCGGTAGCCCATCTGCGCCGCACTCATAACGTTCCTCCGTCCCCTCTCGCGCCCGTCCCCCGTCATTCCGGCGCAAGCCGCAATCCACGCCCTCCACCCCCTCTCCAAATGTTGGAGAGGTGACCGGGGGGTGAGGCCCGTCCCCCACCTCCCTCATCCTGTCTATCCTGTCCATCCATGTAAATACCCCCCGTTATTCCCGCGAAAACATGTCCCGTACCCCGATACGGGGCGGGAATCTACCCCCTCTCTATCGCTCGGCGATGGAGAGGGGACCGGCCAAAGCCGCACCACACCTGGCACTATCCGTGCGGCTTTGGCCGGTCAGGGGGCCAGGGGGTGAGGCCCACCACCCCTCCTACCCTACGGCACAATCGCCGCGCGCAGCACGTGGCGATCCGCGGCGCGCGCAAACGCCGTGTCCAGGTCCGCGAGGGCAAACCGACTGTCTACAATGTCCCTGAACGGCAGCGCCGTGCGGTTGCGGGCGACGAAATCGAGCGCCTGGACCAAGTGCCGCGGGTGGTAGTTGTGATTGCCGCGTAGGGTGATCCACTTGCTGAGGATCGTATTGGCATCGAGCGTCACGTCGGCCTGCGGAAAGACAATGCCCGCCACGATGTACCGCCCGCCCTTGCGGAGCATCGCCAGCCCCGCCGGCAGCACCGCCGGCACCCCGCACACCTCGATCACCACGTCCGGACCGTCGGGTGGACACGCCTCCCGCACCGCCGCCACGACCGCAGCGGTGTCCATCGCGCCAACGTCGAGCACGAGATCGGCGCCAAACCTCTGCGCCATCTGCAGCCGTGACTCGATGGTGTCGAGGCCGATCACGGTACGGGCGCCGCGTGCTCGCGCCAGAGCCACGCCGTACAGGCCCAGCAGGCCCAAGCCCTGCACGACCACCGCATCACCAATACCAACCTCCGCCTGCTCCGTCACCGAGACCATCGTCGCCACACCGCAGTTCAGCGGCGTGGCCTCCTCGTCGGCCAGATCGGCCAGATCAGAGGGAAGACGCACGATACCGGTCCCCGGCAGCAGGTAGCAGTACTCGGCAAAGCCGCCCAGCAGGTGCGGGGCCTCGTCGGCCGGATCGTGCCCGTACTTGCGGAGTTGCACGCACTTCTGCGGCATGTCCAGGATGCGGCAGTAGTAGCACGCGCCGCAGAAGAAGAACTCGGTCCAGGTCACGCGGTCGCCCTCGCGCAGCGTCTCCCCGCGCATATCAGGGCCGACCGCTCGGCCCAACTGCTCTACCGTGCCGATGATCTCGTGGCCAAGAATGCCGGGTGTCGGGTTGTGTCGTTTACCCTCCCAGGAGTGGATGTCCGACCGACAGATCGTTGACATTTCGACGCGCACCAGAGCCTCGTCGGCCTCGACGGTACGCAAGGGAAACTCCTGCATCGCGAAGGGCCGGTTTGGCCCAACGAATACGGCTGCGCGTGCCGTGCGACTCATCGCATCAGCCTCTTCGTCTGCGAGGGAGACACCTCACCCCGCCCTAGACCACGATCCCGTTGATCGCATAGTCGAAGTTTTCGTAGCTCTGGAGCGTGCCGACGGCGGCCCGTGCAGCATACGCCTCGTTCAGCGGCGCCGCCCACCGTTGAGCCAATTGAAACCCTATGTTACAACCCACGACGACCAGGGCGCGCAGGGCGCGGCCGGCGCACCGGCGAAGCAGCCGGTGGAGATCCTCTTCTGGTCCGCCGGGAACCAGCGCGTGACCGACTGGTGGCACGCCGCTGCCGAGAATGGGGTACACAAGAAGTGGCCGCACATCACGGTCAATAGCGTCGTCTTTCCCCCAGGCAACCGCGAGGATAAGCTGGTCACGGCCGCCGCCGCCGGCAATCCGCCGGATTTCAGCGTAGGCCATTCCACCATCCTGAACCGGCTGGCCCAACTCGGGGCGGTAGCCCCGCTGGACAGCTCCATCAGCCAGCACAAGGTACCCATGCAGGACTACCTGCCTTATCACGTCGCAGCGGGCCAGTTTGACGGCAAGCAGTATGGCCTGTGCGCGTATGGCGGCTTCTTCCATACCGGCTTCAACAAGTCCCTGCTGGACAGCAAGGGCGCCGGCGATCCCAAAGCCGACGAGGCGGCTGGCAACTGGACTGTGCGGTCGTTCCTGAAGCCCCAGTTCGATATCGTGAATTACCTGTGCGATGAAGCCTACACCGAGGCGGAAGGGAACCCTGAACTGAAGCGGCTCTATGGGTTCAACTCGGCCTCCCGGCCGCCCGATCTGCCCACCGACGCCGTGCCGGTGCGCCGTCTCTGATGCCGGCACCGCCCGCGTCTCTGCGCTGGCAGTTGTAGCTGGGTGCAGCCTACCGTGCGCTACACAGCTTCGTCGCGTAGCTCATCCAAGCCGAGGAGCAGACTCGCCGTCACCGCTGCCGTCCAGTGGTAGTCGCGAATCGACCCTCCCCTTGCCCGGATGTCGTAGGGCTTCCTGATCGGCCCCTTCCGGTCACAGGCCGGGGGCGGTACCTCGTCTTTCGCATCATAGTACTCGAACAGGACGCCGTAGCGCCGATAGTGCTTCTGCACGAGCTCGATTGATTTCTGCGCCAGCCGGTCCGCCTCCTCGGCTCTCCCTTGCTCGGCTAGTCCTCTGATGACGAAGTAATTGGCGTTCAGCCACGTTGGGCCGCGCCACATATCGGTGGACCACGCCGGGTCCGAGACGGCCACTGTGGGCACGGGATAGGCCGTGTCGAACAAGGTTGGGTCCTTCAGCGCCGCTACTAATCTGTCCACACGCTCCGGTGGCACGTCATCCAGCAGGAGCGGATAGAAGCCACTGATGGCTTTGACGCGGACAAACCGTCCGTCTAGCTCACGGTCGTAGTAGAAACCGTCCCCTTCGTGCCACAGGTTGCGATGCACCTGCGCGGACATTGCCCTCGACCGCTGCTCCCAGCGACGCTCTCGCTCAACCTCCCCCAGTTCCCCGGCAATCCGCGCCGTGTACTGCATATCGAGCGCTGCATACACCGAGAAATCCACGGCATCGAAGGGAACGGCCCGGTCGAAGCGTGGCGAGTTGTCCATGCCCGCTTCGCCACCGCGGTACCTCTTGCCTTGATCGAGAGCCCATTCCAGCAGACCATTCCCATTCCTATCCCGGTTCGCGCAGTCCCAGTCCAGGTAGCGTTCGAGCCGGGGTAGTGCGTGCTGCAGGCACGATCTGTCTTGCAAGGCCAGGTAGTTCTCCCAGACACCCCAGGCCAGAATTGGCGGTTGAATAGCGCCGGGCCAGCTAGGGCCACGATTGGCCGTCATCTGGATCGGGATCATGCCGTCGGCTGTCTGGGTATCCAGGACCGATTTCAGAAAATCCCATGATAGCCGGGGGAACAGGCGATTCACGCCAAAGGAGTGGAACACCGAGTCCCATAGCCACATGTGCCGGTGCGGCACCCGGTCGGGAGTGGACCAGGTCTGCTGTATCGCCCCTTCTTTGGACAGCGTGTTCACCTTCATCACGCTGAAGCATTTCTTGAGCAAACGGTCCATGTCTGGCGACTTGAGCGCCGGGACGTGCTGGTACGTGGCCAGCCGCTTCTCGATTTCGTCGCCGACCTCCAGCTCCATTCCCGCCTCGGCTCGCCGCCGGGCCTGCGCGACGGATTTCCCGTAGGAGAGCGCAAACCGTCCCCCATGCTCAATCAGGGCAAGCACGTCCCGGTTCTGATCGTCCTCGGAGAGCCGGAAGGGGTGCTGCCACGCGGCGACGGGGCCTGCTTCAATACCGAGTTGCAACCGCGTATCCTCGGGAATGACTCCGATCAGCGTGTGCCAGTGGCTGAAGACCAGGACAAGAGCGCCCTGCGGTGTCTCGACACCCAGCACGTCGCCGGTGGCAATACGGACCGTCCCCTCATGGCGCAGCTTGATGTCCAACAGCCGGCGCTGCGGGGTATGAAAGAGCAGGCCGTATCGTTCCCTCGCAAAGGTGGCTACAAATCCCGATGAGACGCTTGTTTCTCCGTCCATGCCGGAGAAGGCGAAGAGTGCTCCCTCGCCCCAAACGTCCGGGAGGTTCTTGATTCGCCGCACTACGTCGGCCAGCATGGTCCCGCCCTAGACCGCGACCCCGTTGATCGCATAGTCGAAGATTTCGTAGCTCTGGAGCGTGCCGCCGGCCGCTCGTACAGCATACGCCTCGTTCAGCGGAGCGGACAGGATGAACGGCACGCGCCGCTCGGAGATACCGCCGTGCGAGCGCAGACGAAATCCCTGTATGGCGGACAGGTCGTGCGCGGCCTCCGAGGTGCCGATGGCCGTGTCCGCATTGCTACTCACCGCCACGTCGCCCTCGCGGTCGGGCGGCAGGTCGAAGACCGCGCAGACCGCCGCTTTGTCGTAGACCGCCTCGATACCGGGCAGTTCCCGCGTTACGCGGATGACCGCCTCCGGCGTGACGCCATCGTAGCAGTAGACGCGCGCAAATCCGCCCAACGAGCCGTGATGCACCACGTAGGGATCGGTAATCGGCAGGATGACGCGCGTCCGGCCGGCCCCGAACTCGCCGTCCAGCGCGTCCTGAAGATAGATGACGTTCGGCGAGCCATCCGGCCGCGACTTGTCGTTCATCCCGTGGTCGGCGGTGATGCCGACTATGGCGCCCAGCGCCGCCAACCGCCCGAACGCATCGTCCAGCCGCGCGTAGAAATCGTTGATCTCCGGCGTGCCGGGGGCGTACTTGTGCTGGATGTAGTCGGTCAGTGACAGGTACATCAGTTCGGGACGATGGCGCTCCAGCAGCTTGATGCCCGCTTCGAGCACAAAGAGCGATAGCTCGGCCGAATAAACGTCGGGCAGCGGCCAACCCACCAAGTCGAGCACCTGCTCGATGCCATTTTCCTCGCGCGTACACTGATCGGCCCGCTCCGACGAGAAGTTCATGCTGCCACCGGCGATATTGATGCCCCGGCCCAACTGCCGGCGCAACTTGTCTTTCGCGGTAATGGCCACCACCCGCGCCCCGCGCTGCGAGAACTCCGCCAAGAGCGATTCGGACCGCACGAATTCGGGGTCGTTCATCATCACCGCAGCGCCGGTGTCCGGGTCGAGGAAGTAGTTCCCGGAGATACCATGGACCGCCGGCGGGCTGCCGGTGACAATCGAGAGGTTGTTCGGGTTGGTCAAGCTCGGCACAATGCCGTCGGACACGGCGCCGAACCCCTGCGCCATAAAACGCTCGACGTTCGGGATGATCCCGTCCCGCCCGGCCTGCTCGAAGTAGGCCGGGTCGCCACCGTCTATGCACACGACGACCACCGGGCAGCGCGGCCACCGATAAGTCACACCATTCAGCGTCACGGCTCGATCATCAACTACACTCATAGTCCTCGTAGCTTACCAGAGCCAGGCTGCCGCCTCCCTGGCCCTCGGCCATCGCCACGGGGGGCCACAGGGGGCCAGCCCAGACCGGGCAGGGAAGCGACCGTCCCCCCGTCGCAACGGGGGGACCATAGGGGGGCCAGTCCCGTCACGCCACCCGCCACGCTGTATACTGCGATGAATAGAGGGAGAATACTCATGGGCCGCATGATACGTAAGCAGGTCTACATCGAACCCGAGCAGGAAGAACTGCTGAAGCGCCGCTCCAAGGAGCTAGGCATCTCCGAAGCCGCCCTCGTTCGCCAGGCGATTGATCTCCTGGATGCTACCGACGGCAAGTCTCCGGCGGCTCGGCAAGCTTGGGAAGACGAGTTGGCCTATATGCGGCAACGGATGCAATTGCGCGTGCCTCAGACGGGTCGAAGCTGGACGCGCGAGGAAATCTATGAGGAACGTCTCGCCCGCTATTCTCGTTGACACGAACGTGCTGGTGTATGTCTACGATCCACGGGACCACGACAAGCAGCGGCAAGCGGCTATCGTCTTGGACAAGCTGATCCGCGCGGAGCAGGTTGTCCTGAGTGTGCAGTGCCTCACCGAGTTCTTCAACACAGTGACGCGGCGATTGCCAGAGCCATTGTCGCCGGCAGAGGCCTCGGTGCGCGTTGAGCGGCTTACCCACCTGTGTCACGTGCTGGAGCTTACACCGCTGGCCGTCCTCGAAGGCTGCCGAGGCACCGTGGAGCACGGGCTGTCCTCCTGGGATGCCCTCATCTGGGCAGTAGCCAAGTACAACCGGATACCCTACCTTTTGACGGAGGATGCTACACACGGGCGCTTCCTTGAGGGCGTGCGATTCCTGAATCCCTTCGATCCGTCGTTCGACCTCGATGCCCTCTCCGGCAGCCCGTGAGCGCCCGCGACTCGTCCGGCCAGCGGGTGTCCCCGGCCGCGGGCAAATCACATGCGCGGCCGCCGGCGGCCCCCTCGCCGCCCGACGGCGTGGATGCGCTCGACAAGCTCCATCGTCTTGGCTGCATCGGCAAAGTTGGTCAACGGCTGCCGGCCTTCCTTGATGCAGTCAATGAAGTGCCGGTTCTCGTGCCACTGCCCCTTCCAGTGCAGCGGTTCGTTACCCGGCGCACCGCCCAAGGTGCCGAACTCCTGCGAGTCGTACACCTCCGGCTCGCCATTGTCTTCCACGATGTAGGACTCGCGGTCGGCGTCCACGTAGGCGGTAATGCCCGGCCCGTGAAACTCAGCCCGGTAAATGCGCCGGCCGGTCGCGTAGCTGGATTGCAGAACGCCCACGGCCCCGCTGCTGAACGCCACCAGCGCGGTGAACTCGTTCGGTGACGGGCCGGGCGCCCGGCGCGTGCGGACGTGCGCCGAGACGTGCTCGACCTCGCCGCCACACAGGAAGCGCAGGTTGTCTACCGCATGGCAGCCGTCTACGGTCAGGTTGTCAATCACACCGCCGTAGTGCCCCGCGTGCTGGCTCAGGTCGGTGGACTTGAGGAAGCTGACGGTCGCCTGCTGGATCGGTCCCCGCTCCTCGACCCGTCGTTTCAGCGCGGTTTGTGCCGGAATGTGCCGGCGCTGAAAGCCCACGGCGGTCAGACAGGAGTGCTCTTCCGCAAAGTAGGCCAGCATCTGCGCTTGGTGCGCCGTCACGCACAGCGGTTTCTCCACGAACAGGTGCCGCCCCTGCTGCAGCACGGTGCTGGCCGGCTCGAAGAGGTCTTGAGGCGGCATGATGACGTACACGGCATGCGGATCAACCTCATCCAGCATCTTTCGGTAGTCGGAATAGACGCGCGGAATTCCCCAGCGCTCGGCGGTGGCCTGTGCCTTCTCGACAAACAGGTCGCACGTCGCCGCCAAGTCTACGTCGGGCAGGCTGGCAACGGAGGGGTAGTGTACGCCATTCGCCAAACCGCCGGCCCCGATAAAGGCCACCCGTACTTTGTCTGCCATTCGCCCCGCTCCTTTCTCGCTCTTGCCGGCCCTATTCCGTCATTGCGGCGAAAGCCGCAATCCATGTCCCCGCGGCCCCCGTCACTACGGCTGCCGCCGCACTCCCCCTCTCTATCGCTCAGCGATGGAGAGGGGGCCGGGGGGTGAGGCTCCACCACCCCGCTACCACCACTCGTCAATCGAAACACTGCGCTCGTAGGTGCTGCTCATAATCCGCCAGTAGCCGTTCGTCTCACCACCGACCACCACCACCTGAATGTCCCCCAAGCGGAACATCGGGATCAGCTCATCCTCCCCCGCCTTCAACAGCGTCGCATACGGCTCTACGCCGTTCAGTGCCTGCGGATAGACATAGTTCTGGATGAGTTGGTAGTCCCAGTACTCACCCGCCGGGAGCGTCGCATTCTCGTGAATCCACTCGATCAGCTTCTCCTTGGTATCGAAGCCGCCCCGGTCGAGGAACTGCCGCGCCGTAATCGGGTCCAGGACCAGCGTCGGAGGACTGTGCGGGTCCATGCCGCGCAGCAAGTTGATCACGTGTTCGCGCCAGTACCGCTCACGCAGACCCAAGGTGAACGCGGTCGCCCGACACCCGCCGAACACACTCACGACGCTCTCATCCGGCTGGAACCCATGCTGCACGTGGAACGGCACCCACGGACTCCCTTCCTCGTTCTCCGCGAACGTGACGCTGTTGTAGGCGTAGTTGTTGCCCTGCGAGCCGAGATACGTCCGGCCTGGCTCCGATCCACCCTGCAAGTTCTGCGACAGTAAGCCGTAGGCGCGGCCGATGGTGGCGTTGGCATGGTTGTACGGCCCCATCGCCCCTGTGCCCCAGTTCATCCCTAGCTCTGCGCGGATCGGCCCGTTCACGACGGCCATCGCCGCCATTGAGCTGGTCGTGCTGCCCCGCGCACTGACCCCGCTCGCGGCCAGGGCCAAGATCACCGGGAAATACTCCGGCTTGGCACCGGCCATCACGGCGTTCACGGCCACCTTCTCCACGGTGTATGCCCATGCCTCGCGTGTCGAGGTCGGCCGCATCTGTCCGACCACCTCATCGGGCCGGCGGCTGGTCCCGGCCAGCATCGCCGCCACCCGCTCGTGCGTGGGCAGAATGATCGGCAGGCGGTCGGTCCACTGATTGTCCAAGAACAACTGATGCAGGTTGTCCTCGGTATCCGGCTCCACCCACCGCGGCGTCGAGCGGTCGAAGCGTCCCGCCGTCTGCTCCTCCCGACTGAGCGGCCGGGTGAGCGCCGCGATCACGTCGTCCATCACCGGCTGGCCCGTCACCGGGCTGTTCCCGTCCACGTAGGCCCGCAGTTCCATGGGTGACTTGCCCATCACCGGCTGCGGGACGAAGACGAACCGCTGCTCCGGCATCCCCCGCGCGTAGGCCACCTGCTTGACGGCCCGCGTGAACGATTCGGTCTGGATGGATGCCGTCGGCACTCCATACTGGCTTTCGAGGTTGATGCAATGCACGGCGACCGCCGGCGCACACGTGCTTCAGTGCCCGACGCCCAGGATCACCGCGTCGGCCCGTTGCTTGATCTCGTCGAAGAGCGCCGGATCGTCCTCCGTATACACGCCCGACTTGCTCGTAAACACCGTCTCGACCTGCGGCATCCGCTCCGCAAACCACGCCTGCATCTGCTGGAGCAAGAGATCGCCGTCGTCAAAGCGGCAATCAACGAGATACACCGTCTTGCCGTCCAAGCCGTCGAGCCGCGGCGCCATCGCCAACGGCTCGATGGCCGGCGGATACCCCCGCGGGTTCATCACTACTCTGCGCTGGCTACCACTGTCAGCCGCACTGCCGTTCGCCGGGATCGCCGTGCTGCTCATATCGAACCTCCCGTTGCCCAGGGACAAGACGGCGCCACGCGCCGCTAGGGACACCTCGCCAAGCACCAAGGACGACTTGGCCCGGCCAGCATACCACAGGTGGCCGTGACTTCGGGACACTCTGCCAGGGAAGAGCGCGGTGCATCCATTATGGAGATTTAACCGGCGGTTAGCCTCCAGCTATTCGTCCGGCACTATAATGCGACCGGAGGACGGGCACGATGAGTGATCCAACGCACAACAGCCCGATCTTTGGACGACCGTATAATTAACCGGTGAGACTTCCTATGCCTGCGGATCGTAACGGGCGCATTGGTGCCGGCGAGGTTCGGCCGCTACAGTTGCCGCGCGAGCTTGAGGCGCTCGTCACACTACTCCGCGAAGTCCACACCGACGCCTCGGCGTGGCGCCGGCAGCGCCTCGACGATGAGTTAGCTCTGCTCTCACGCTTGCGCCTCGCCTATTGGCTCGCGCGATGGGTGCCACGGACATTGCCCCTACCAAATGGCTGGGTCTGGGAGGGCCGGCAAGGCCGGCTCGCCGGGGCCGCGCTAGTCCGCTCTCTGCGTCCCGGCGGGACGGTGCAGTTGATAGATCACCTCGCAGTTCGACCGACCGCGCAGCACCAGGGTATTGGCCGCCGCTTGCTGGCAGCGGCACTGTCCGCCTTGCAACGCCAGGGCACCCTCGTAGCAACCCTGGAAGTCGAGCCGGACAATGTCGTGGCTAGGCGTCTGTACGCAGCGGTCGGCTTCCGGTTGGTAGACGAGGCGATTGACTTGGTACACCCGGCCGCCGCGCGGCCATCGCGCGATAACTGCGCCAAGGGGGACACCGAGTTCACTGTGCGTGCCTATCGCCGCACCGATTTCGCACCGCTCCAGTGCCTCTTCAACGCGGCAATTCCCTGGATTCCCGGTACAACGGCCCACAGCCCCGTCGCCGGAGGGCTACAAGCCGCCCGGACCGCAACCATGCGCTGGCTCGTAGACTCGATCCGCGCCCAAGAACGCCGCAGCTACGTTGTCACCGGGACCACCGGTGACCTGCTGGCATTTGCGGAGATCACGCAAGCCAGCCGGACCCCGGCAGCGTTGCTGGGGCTTGCTCCTCGCTATCACCGTCTCCGCTTGATCGGCATTCCGGACCTGCCGGCGACCGCAGCCACCGCCCTACTCTCGGTGACTCTGGCCGACGCCGGTCCAAGGTCCGGCCGGCCGCGACCCACCTTGACCACCGTCTCAGCACGGCAACCGAACTTGGTGCAAGCGGTGCAGCAAATCGGCTTTGTACCTCAAGAAAAGCGTCATCGGTTAGCACTCGATCTCGCCACGCACCAACCGGCAACAGTGACGCCGGGCTACCTCCGATCGGCGTAGTCGCGGCCGTGGACGCAGCATACCTTCACGGAGCTTTAACCGGCGGTTAGTCTACAGATATTCGCCCGGCACTATACTGCGGTCGGAGGACAAGCGCGATGAGTAATCCAACGCACGGTAGCCCGATCTTTGGACCACCGCGCCGCGTCGCGCTGCGCGGACTGACCGGCGTTGAGCAGGCAAGAATAAACCGCCGTGGCGAACTGCTGCGGAGCCTCGGGGCGGTTGGCTCCCTGGCCCTGCTCGGGTGTCGGGACATCCCATCCCCCGAGGCGCAAACCGCAGACGACAGCGTAGACCCAACCGCTGTACCGGCCGCGGCCGGCAGTCAAGCGCCGGCCAACCCGACCCCAGCGTGTGTCCTGACCTCCCGGCAGACGGAAGGCCCGTTCTACTTCGATCCCAGGCAAATCCGGCGCAACATCACCGAGGGACGGCCCGGCACGCCGTTACAAGTAGCCCTTCAAGTCGTCGCAGCCGGCACATGTCGCCCGATCCAGGATGCCCTGGTGGACATCTGGCACGCGGACGTAGCCGGTGTCTATTCCGGCTACACTCGTCAAGGTGCGCGGGGAGATGTGGACGCCACCGGCGAGACGTTTCTCCGCGGCAGCCAGATCACCGCTGCAAACGGCATAGTCCAGTTCGAATCCATCTACCCCGGTTGGTATCCCGGCCGCGCCGTGCATATCCACTTCAAGGTGCGCTTTGCCAACCGGACCGCCGTCACGTCACAACTGTATTTTCCCGATGAGGTGACGGACCGGGCCTACGCCGCGGCACCATACAACCAGCGCCCCCAGGGTTGGACCACCAACGCGACGGACGGCGTACTCCGTGGCTCCCCGGAAGACCAAAGCCTGCTCGCGGCGGTTGCTGCGGCCGGCGCCGGCTACCAGGCCTCGCTCACCATCGGCATCGCACCCTGAGCGGTCGCCCTAGGGTGGCCGCCACGGGCGCTCAGACATCATCCGCGACGACCACGCCCTCATTGTGGACGCGCTCGTAGAGGCGAGCGAACTCCGGCGATCCGTCGTCATCCATCAGTTCGGTGTGGAGACCCCGGATCGTGCCTTCCTCGTAGCCCGTCAACCGGCTGACCGAGGGAAACCTCGGCGTGTAGAGCGTGTGGCCGCCGGGCAGGCGCAACACCGACACGTAGCGCCGGAACACCGTGGGTTCGCGGGCCGCAACACGCTCCAGGGCCGCTTCGTCAACCTCTACGCCCAACCCCGGCGCTTCCGGTATCGGTGAGGTGCCCTCGATCACCGGAATACGCTCCGTGGTGATGTCCTCCTCGTATTGGTCGTCGAGGTTGATCGAGTGGCCGACCGTCGGGAGCACCGCGGCTAGGTGCAGGGCTAACGCCTTGGTCAGCGTGCCGCCGGTGAGCTGCACGATGGTTTGGATATTGGCGCGGCCGTAGGCCATGCCACGGACCAGCGCATCGCCAAGTCCGGCCTCCCCCACCATGTAGGCGTCGGCAACGCCGTGGATCACTTCCTGCAGGCCGCCGAGCGGCGGCACGTGCATGACGAGCGGGATGCGCGTCTGCGCCCGGAGACGCTGCCAGCTATCCAGGTCCCGGCGGACAAGCGGGTCTTCTATAAAGCCCACGATGGGATGATGCTCTTCCAACGCACGGATCGTCGGCAGGACGGCGGCCAAGGTGCGGTTGCCGTTGAAGTCGTAATGCAGCCGGAAGCCCGGCGGCGCGATCTCTTCCACGACACGAGTCTGCTCCATGACATCGTGAATCTCCGCAGTGTGCATCTTGAAGATCATGTACCCCTGGGCGACGGCACGCTGGACCTCCTCGCGGAACTGCGCCGGCGCAGCGGGCCGCGTCCAGGCGGCCACGGCAACACCGTCACGCACCTTTTGCCCCATCAGCTTGTGTGCCGGCATCCCCAGATACTTCCCCATCACGTCATACAGGGCGCCGCAGAGGCCAGGATTGAAGTCATTGTTGATGAAGTCGAACGGGCTGCAACCGATCAGCGGCTCGACCGTAGACCGCGGCGGCGCCGGGCACCGATAGTCCCCGTAGCCGGTCACTCCCGCGTTGGTCTCGACGCGGAATACCGTGCGCCGGTTGATTCCGCCAAACCGCACCTGATATTGCTCATTGCGGGCAGCGATACGGGGATAGATCGGAATGATCTCGATAGCGGTTATCTTCATCGGCACACTCCTCCCGGCCACCCGCGCATCGGCCGCCGGTCCCGCGTTCTGGGCACATGACCATGCTCGCCAGTGTGACCGCAGCATAACACGGCAGCCAAATCCAAGCCTGGTGTACGGCCGGTACTCTATACTGCCCTGGAGCGGGCTGAGGCTGGCCCCCTCCCCAGCCCTCCCCCGTCCCGACGGGGGAGGGAGTAGGACGTGAAACAAGCGATGACCGATGCCGCGCGACCGTCCCCCCGTCGGGACGGGGGGGCCATAGGGGGGCCGGAGCCTGACCGGCGGAGCATGTTCCAGCCACCCACGGCACACATCCGCCCGTTTCCCGGTATACCTACGCCAGTCAGCGTCCCCACGGGGAGGGCAAGGGTGGGAGCCATACGACACACGGGGAAGGAGCAATCATGCGCGAGCAAGAGATTCGCCTGGAAAAACTGACTCGTCGGGAGTTCCGCGCCGCCCTCGCCGCCGACCACTACCAAGTGGCAATCCTGCCGACCGGGAGCATCGAGCAGCACCTGGAGCATCTGGCGTTGGAGCAAGACATCGTCTCCAGCACCTACGTCGCGGAGCAGGTGGCGGAACGGCTCTATCCCAACGTGATCGTCGCGGTGCCCATGGCAATCGGTATTGCCGAGCATCACATGGGGTTTGCCGGCACCCTCTCCGCCCGCCCCGGCAGCTGGCTGGCCGTGCTCTTCGACGCCGTGGAGAGCCTCGTCCGGCACGGCGTCAGGAAGGTGCTCATCATCAACGGCCACGGCGGCAACGTGGCCGTCATCCGCAGCGCGCTCCCGCAATGGCAGCTCTACTTCCGCAACGCACACGTGGAGAAGCCGGAGTTTGGCAACGAGGTAGCCGGATTCTCGCACGGCGACTACAACCGGCGCGTGCAGGAGGCGGCGCAAGCACCCGTTGACCTGCGCTCGTGCAGCTATTGGGACCTCATCCCGCGCGACTTCGCCAATGAAGTGCTAGAGACGGGGCACATGCCCGGCCACGCGCAAGAGTTCGAGACCTCCGTGACGATGTATGCGTTTCCCGAGAACCTGCGGCCGGAAGCGATGGCCTACAACACCAGCCCCAACAGCGCCAAAGCAACCAGCGAGAAGGGCCGCGTGCTCATCGAGCGCGGCATCGAAGGGGGCATTGCGCTAGTCCAAGAGATGCTCGCGGGACCCTAAACCCGGTCACGCGGTTAAGACTGCGAGAGCCGTAGAAGGGGGATAGGGTCAGTCATGCCGGACTGGAAGAAGATTCTTCAGGAAATCGCGGTCTCGGCCGCGCAGGCCTCGCACGAATCGAGTACCCGCAACGGTCGCTCCACATCCAAACGGGGGAGCAAACCAACCAGGACCTACAAGGCCAACACCTGCCTGTTCTGGGACTGCAAGAAGCGGATTCGTGAAAACCACGTCTTCTGCTACGAGCACTTTCAGGGCCTCCAAGCCGGAAGAGTTGACGAGTGCTCGGGCTGCGGCTTCGCCAAGGACGCACAGTATGAAGTGTGTCTCGACTGCCGAAACAACGGGCAGCGGTCCTCAACCAAAGGCAGTAAGCGTGGAGGCCGCTCCAAGAGTTGGTACAAGCCCGAGTATTCCCCGCATTGGAAGGCGCGGGACGCCAAGGCCACCACCTTCTACGTCTATCTGCTGAAGCTGGATGATGGGCACTTCTACGCCGGCCAGACCAGAGAGTTGCGCGAGCGCCTCTCGGAGCACCGCGATGGTCACACCAAGTCCACCGCCGGCCGGAATCCGAAACTGGTGTGGTTTGGGGTGCTGCCAAGTCGTGAAGCCGCGACTTCTACGGAGGTCGAGCTTAAGAAGCTGGTTGACTCGAATCCGCGGGAAATCCGCCGAATGGTCATCGGCTTCAAGGACTTGGTGCAAGAGCTGGACTACAGCTAGCATCCCGCTGAGGCTGCCCCAAAACCCTTCCTGACATCCTCAAGTTGTGCTAGTTTCTGAGATGCTCGCGGGCTCCCAAACCTAGCCCCCCCCCGATGACCATAGTGATGACTATGGTACGATATCCGTAGCTCTACTACACGTGGGGGCAGCACCATGGCAACGGAGAACATCAAGAAAACCGGCACCAGAACCATCAAGGCGTCCGAATTCAAGGCCACGTGCCTAAAGCTGATGGACGACGTGGCGGACAGCGGTGAGGAGATCATCATCACCAAGAACGGCCGCCCGGTTTCGCGGCTGGTGCCGTACCACTCCAAGCCGCAGACCCTCTTCGGTATTGATCGCGGCAGGATCGAGATAGTCGGTGACATCATTGAGCCGCTGGCAGTGGAGTGGGAAGCCGCGGGCGAAGCGACGGGACGGACGGAGGAGAGCGACAAGTGATCTTGCTCGATACTCACGTCATGCTGTGGTTGAGACTGGGGGTAGCGCGGCTGGGAACCGGCGCCAGACGCGAGATAGACCGGGCATGGCAGGCGGGTGAGCTTGCCGTGTCCGCGATCTCGTTCTGGGAAGTTGCGCTACTCCGGGACAAGGGACGGATCAAGTTCCCCGGCGATGTTGGCAGTTGGCGTCGGGAGCAACTGGCACAGGGCGTCATTGAAATCGCCGTTGACGGCGATATCGGCATCCGCGCCGTTGAACTGCCCGGTTTCCACGCCGATCCGGCGGACCGGCTAATAGTTGCCTCCGCCCTAGAAGGTCATCAACTGGTAACGGCCCGACGAGCGGATTCTCGACTGGCCTGGCCAACTGAGCCGGCTGGATGCACGGCAGTAACTAGGGAGCCAAACCCGGCGGGCTGCTTGACACGGCAAGGGAGACGAAAACACCATGAATCCACGCCGCACGCAGCTCTTCCTGGACGACGAGATCATCGAGCAGACCGTCCGCCTCCAGCGGATCATCCACCAGCCCCAGAAACACCCCGCCAACCCGCTCTACACCGTCGGCGCGCCCTGGGAAGGCCAGGGAATCGTCTACCTCGCCGGCGTCTACATTGACCCACAGGACGACCTCTGGAAAGCCTGGTACGTCACACTGTATCCGCCCGCCTACCCGGAGATCATCTACGCCATCTGCCTGATTACGTCGCCCGACGGCATCCACTGGACCCGGCCGGAGCTGGACGTGTACCGCGGACACAACGGCGAAAAGACCAACATCGTCCTCGATCTCGGCAAGGTCGGCAGTGTCTCGGGTTCGACCATTCTCTACGAGCCGGAGCACGCACCGACACCATGGACGCTCATTTTCAGCGCGTCCGTACATGGAACCACGCACTACAAAGGCTACATCCTGCGCTCGGCTGACGGCGTGCATTGGGAGTGGGAGCACCCGATTCCCCACGGCGTAGATCACGGCATGGGCGACCGCTGCACCGCGCTCAAGGGCACCGACCCCGAGTATCCCTATCTGCTGTTCAGCCGGGGACTAGCTGACATGGAGCGGTGGGGCTTGGTGCGGTCGGTGCATCGGGTGGCAATCAATGCGGACGGCGCCGCGAGCAGCCCACAGCGCATCCTCACCCCCGATCTCGAAGACGACCCGGCGGGGCAGGTGTACCACGCCCACGCCTTCCGCTACGGGGACACCTACGTCGGCCTCTTCCAGTGGTACTGGGAGACCGACGATCCTTACGCCGAAATGGAGTTGATGACGAGCCGCGACACCATCACCTGGCAACGGCTGCGTCCCCGCCGGACGTTCCTGCCGCGTTCACCGGGCGGCGACGCGGCCGGCGCTTTCGATCGTCGGACGACGGACACCGCGCTCTCGCCGCCGATCCGCACGTCCCAGCCCCACCGCGGCCCCTACCTGATGAGGGGCGGGGGCATGGACACGCTTTGGTTCTACTATTGGGGTGGGGCCTCTATGCACGGCAAACGCCACCTGACCTTCGGCCGGGCGCTGGGTCTCGCGCAGCTGCGGGCCGACGGGTTCTGCTCCCTCCGCGCGTTCCGCTTCCCCGGCACGCTGGTCACGAAACCGTTCGTATGGCCGGGCGGCGCCTTGCTGATAAATGCCTTGATCGTAGGCGGCGGAGGCAACGGCGGCGTGTGGGTCGAGGTGCTCGACGAAGACTTGACGCCCATCCCGGGATTGACCCGCGCCGAATTCGACATCTTCCGCTACCGCGACAGTACCGGGCACCCGTGTTCCTGGCAGCAGGACAGCCGGGCCATCGCCAAGGTGACCGGGCAACGCATCCGCCTGAAGTTCTACCTGGAGAACGCCGAACTCTACAGCTTCCGCGCCGCGGAGGAATACCCGGAGAGCCAATGAGGAGATTGCACTCCGAGGGAGGGGCGGCGAGGGTGCATCCGGAAGGAATCGAACCTTCAACCTTGGGATTAAGAGTCCCCTGCTCTGCCTAATTGAGCTACGGATGCCCGGCGTGCTGCTTACGTGATTGTACCAAAACGGGCTACGGGATGCGTAGTCAGCCCTGGTCCGGAAAGCGATAGCGCAGAAACAGCTCGCCTCCGGCGCGATACGCCGAGAGTAGCTCCAGTTGGACGAGCGCGTGGGGCGAGAAGCCCTGGCCCTCGACAACGGTCGTCCCACCGACGCCGCCCTGGATTTTGGGCGCGATGGTGAGGAACAGCTCGTCTACCAGGCCTGCCTCGATGAGCCAGGCATTGGTGCGCGGGCCGCCTAGGCAGACCAGCCGCTGCACGCCCCAATCGCCTCGCAGTGTGGCGAGCACCTCGTGCGCGTCCAGCGCAGCGCCGTCGGTTGCTCCGCCCCGGATCACCTGCACCCGCTCATCGAGCGCGGCAACTTGGCTGCGGCTGGCAGCTCCCGACACGATAGCGGCTAAGTTAGCCCGGTCCGTGCGAAAGAAGGGGGCATCCAGGGGCATCTCGCCCCGCCGGCTCACGACTGTCCACAGTGGCCGGGGGCGCAGGCCCCGCTCCTGGCGCTCCCGCTCGGTTGCGAGTGCAATCCTGGGATAGCGCAGCCCGTCCGCCCGGACCGTGCTGGCGCCACCGAGAATCGCGTCGGCTTGCAGGTTGATCCGCTCCATGAGCGCGTGATCAATGTCGCTGCCGATCAGTGTTGTCGTCCCGGCGCCCCCGACGACCACCTTGCCGTCGAGGGTCGTGACCATGTTCATCGCCACGTAAGGGCGGTCGGCGCTCCGCGCGGCGGGCCAGCGCAGGTCGGCATAGACCGCGCCGAAGGGAACAGGGCCAGACGCACCGGCAGTCGCCCGGTCGAACAAGCGATAGACCTGCAAAGACGTATCCATTGTCGTGGGCAGTCCGCGACCGCTGGCCTTGGCCGGAATCCCCGTCCCCCCGCCGCAGCGGGGGGACCATAGGGGGGCCACGCCTCCAGCCGGCCGGAACCTTGCCGATACGCCCTATTGTAGCCGACTCTCACTGTCGGCGCGTTCGCCGGGAGGCCGTACAACCTGGCACAATAACCGCCGCCGCAGCGCGCTGCGTCACCATGTCAGGAAGGGCAGGATCACAAGCATTATGTGGCTAGTGCGGTTTGTCGTCACAACGTCCCTCGCCTACGTTTTCGGCGCCATTCCCACCGGGCTGCTTGTCGGCCGTCTCTACGGCGGGATTGACGTGCGGAATTACGGCAGCCGCAGCACCGGCGCCACGAATGTACTCCGCACGCTCGGACCGGGCGCCTCGGCGTGCGTCGCGGCAGCCGACTTGCTGAAAGGGTTCTTGGCGGTGCTACTCATCCGCCAGTTCTTTCCGCAGCAGCGCTGGACGCACGGGCTGGCAGCATTCGCTGCGGCCGTCGGCCACAATTGGCCCCTGTTCGCCGGGTTTCGCGGCGGCAAGGGCGTGCTGACGTCGCTTGGTGCCCTCTTACCGCTGCATCCACCGACGACAGGTCTCGTCTTTGGCGTCGGTGTGGTCGTTCTCTGGCGAACACGGTATGCCTCCCTCGCGTCACTCAGCGGCGCGGTGGTGGCCGTGGTGACGCTGGTCGGCGCTGCCTTAAGCCGGAATGTGCCGGGCGCATACGCTGCGTCCGGCATCGGGAGTGCAGTATTGCTTGTGCTGCGGCACCACGAGAATATCTCGCGCCTGCTCGCCGGCAAGGAGCGCCGACTCGGCGAGCGGGTGGACAGCCCGCCCGACGACGAGGTGCGCCAAGTGTAGGCCCCCCTATGGTCCCCCCGTCGGGACGGGGGGACGAGTGCTACTGGGGCCGCTGTGGCGGGGGGACGGGCGCTCGACAAAGAACTCGCCGCGGCTGCGCGGGGGGCCGGGCGCAATGTGCTGCGCCCCTACGGCTTGACCCGTACCTACCCCAGTCAGCCAAGTGGAGAGGGGGTGTGGATTCCCGCTGGCGCGGGGATGACGGGGGCGGGGGGCTGGGTTGCGGCCTGCGCCGCAATGACGGAGGGGGCGGCGGTGGGGGTTAAAGCGCCCCGCGGTCCTCATGCCGAGGGCCGCGGGGGGTGTGGTGGGAGTGGGAGAGCGGCGGTTAGGCGGCCGTCCAGCCGATGACGGCGGGCGGCGGCGTCACGGTGATCGGCACGGGCTGCATCTGCGGGGACGCGGGGGACTCCCAGCCGACCACCACCGGCGTCGGAGTCGTGGTGATCGGTTGGGGCGCGGCCCGGGTGCGGTACACGCCCGCCGACACCCAGCGACTGGTCTCGTCACCGGCCTGCGCCCGCACCCGCACCTCATAGCGCGTGCCGGCCTGCAGGCCTTCCAGCGTCAGCGCGGTGCTGGTGCCCTCGCTGTGCTGGGTTTGCCAACGCCGGGTGCCCGCCGGCCGGTACTGCACCGCGCAGCGCACCGGCCCGGCAACACGGTCCGCAATCACCCGCCAGCGCACGGCCAGCGCACTCTGCGGCGCCGTAGGCACGGGGCTGACCGCCACGCCCACGGGCACCGGCGCCCGCCGGCGCCGCGCCACGACCGGCGGGAACAGCAGCAACTGGAGCCAGGCCGCCCCGTTCGACTCCCGCACCGGCGGCGGGGCCGCCGGCGCCGGGTTGGAGTTGGTGGCCGGCTGCCGCACGACCGGGCCGCCACTCACCGGCACGGCGGCGGCTTCGGTTACGTCGGTCACATTGATCGTGACCGTGATCGTGGCGATGTTCCCGCTGGGATCGTGGGCGGCGACGATGACGGTGTACGACGGCGTGGTCTCGTAGTCCAGCTCGGCGCCGGCCGCCACGGCCAACTGCCCACTGCTGCTCTCAATCGTGAAGGTGCTGTTCGCCGGCACGATCTGGTAGCTCAACGTGTCCCCGTCCGGGTCGGTGGCAGTGACCGGATCGCCGACGGTGGTCCCGGCGGCCGAGTTCTCGGCGACCGAGCGCGTCGCCGTGGCGCTGCCAAAGCTCGGCGCACCGTTGGGCACCGGCGTCGGCGTCGGCGTCGGGGTCGTTGGGACCGGCGTCGCGGCGGGCGGCGTGGGTGTCGTCTCCGGCACGTCGGTCAGATTGATGGTGACGGTGTACTGGGTGGCGCCGCCACGACCGTCACTGGCGGTGACGGTGACGGTATAGGACAGCGTGGTTTCGTAATCCAGCACCGCGCCGGTAGCGACGGTGATTTGGCCGCTGGTGGGATGGATGGCGAACTGGGCGCTGCCGAGCGAGTAGGCGAGCGCGTCGCCGTCCGGGTCGGTGGCCGTCACCGGAGCGCCGACGGTGGTGCCGGCGGGCGCATTCTCGGCGACGGTGCGCGTGGCCGCCTGGCCCACGGGGGGCCGGTTGCCGGGGACCGGGGTGGCGGTGGGCGGCGGGATCGGCGTGGGGGTGGGCGGGATCGGCGTGGGGGTGGGCGGGATCGGCGTGGCGGTAGGTGGCGGGTTAGCCGGTGGCGAGGTAGGCGCGGGCGGGGGCGCCTCGTTCACGTCGGTCACGTTGATCGTGACGGTGATATCCGCCGAGAGGTTGTCGGGGTCGCTGGCGACCAGGGTGACGGTGTAGGTCTTCTTGGTCTCGTAGTCCAGGTTGGCGCCGGCCTTCACCAGGATCTGGCCGCTGGTCTGGCCGACGATCGTGCCGGTGCTGGCCTGGCCGACGGTCGTGCCGGTGTCGAGCTTGAACTCGTTCGAGGAGAGGGAGTATATGAGGCCATCGCCGTCGGGATCGGTGGTCGTGACCGGGGCACCGACCTTGGTGCCGGCGGCAGCGTTCTCGGCGATAGAGCGGGTGGCCGTGGTGCTGTTGGGCACCTCGTTCACGTCCGTCACGTTGATCGTGACCGGGATGTCGGTCGTGAGTTTGCCGTCGCTGGCCTTGACGGTGACGCTGTAGGTCTTCGTGGTCTCGTAGTCCAGGTTGGCCCCGGCCTTGACCACGATCTGCCCGCTGGCCTGGCCGACGGTCGTGCTGGTGTCGAACTCGAACTCGTTCGAGGAGAGGGAGTATATGAGGGCATCGCCGTCCGGATCGGTGGTCGTGACCGGGGCGCCGACGGTCGTGCCGGCGTCCGAGTTCTCGGCGATAGAGCGGGTCGCGTTCGACGCGACGGGCGCCTCGTTCACGTCCGTCACGTTGATGGTGACCGGGATGTCCGTCGTGAGGCTGCCGTCGCTGGCCTTGACGGTGACGGTGTAGGACGTGGTCGTCTCATAGTCCAAGGTGGCGCCGGCCTTGACCACGATCTGTCCGACGTCGCCAGAGAGGAGGGGGCCGGTCTTGAGGGCGAACTCGTTCGAGGTCAGTGTGTAGCGCAGCGTATCACCGTCGGGATCGGTGGTCGTGACCGGGGCGCCGACCTTGGTGCCGGCGGCAGCGTTCTCGGCGATAGAGCGGGTGGCCGTGGTGCCGGTGGGCGCACGGTTGGGGATGGGCGTGGCCGTCGCGGTGGGCGCGGGCGCGGGGGTGTTGGTGGCCGTGGGCGCGGGGGTGTTGGTAGCCGTGGGCGCGGGGGTGTTGGTAGCCGTGGGCGCGGGGGTGTTGGTGGCCGTGGGCGCGGGGGTGTTGGTGGCCGTGGGCGTGGGCGTGGGCGTGGGTGCGGCGACCACGGTGAAGGTGACGGTGATCAGGTCGGAACCACCCTTCAAGGAGCCATCGTTCTTTTTATCCTGGACGAGCAACTTGAGGGTGTAGGTCGTGCCGACATCGCCCAGCGCCGGACTGCCATCGTAGTAGAGCTGATTGCTGTCCCCCACATTATTGAACCGGTCGTCGCTGCCGACCCACGTCGAGTAGGTCAGCGTATCGCCATCCGCATCGGTGGCCGCGACCGGGCCGCCGATGACACGGTCGCCTTCCTTGGCGTTCGCGTAGACCGTGCGGGTGGTCGTCTCGCCGTCCGTAAAGACGGGCGGGCTATTGGCTGCGACCACCTTGATGGTGAGGTCCACAGTAGCGGACTTACCGTTAGCGGTGGCGCGCACCTCGAAGTCCTTGTAGCTGCCGATTGCGAGGTCCAGCTTGGGGTCCTGGGTCACCGTGATCTGGCCAGTCCCGGCGTTAATCGTGAACCTAGAGGTCACCGGTTTAGTGAGATAGAGGAGCGTGTAGGTCAGCAGCTCCCCGCTAGTACCGGGAGCGGTCGCCGTGACCGGCGCGCCGACATTCGTGCCCTTGAGCGCGTTGACCACCACTTCGCGGGTGAGTGGTCCTTGCGGGAAAACGGGGCCCGCATTGGGCGTGGGGGTGGGCGTGTTGGTGGGGACGGGGGTGTTGGTGGCGGTGGGCGTGGCCGTGGGGGTGGGGGTGTTGGTGGGGGTGGGCGGCTTGGGGGGGTTTGGGCGATAGAGTGGGGGTCTGCGCGTGGCGGTGGGTGTGGGGGTGAACGTGGGCGTGTCCGCGGGCGTGGGGGTGGCGGTAGGTGCGAGGACCTTGATCGTGACGGTGATCGAGTCACTGAGACTACCGTCGTTGGCATTCACGGTGACGGTAGCGGTTTGCGCGGTCAACGCCTGCTTCACCGTGATCTGTCCCGAGCTGCCGTCAATCTTGAAGGAAGCATTGTTGGAGATCGTGTAGGTCAGGGTGTCGCCGTCGGGATCGGTGGCCGTGACCGCCGCGCCGACGTTGGCGTCCACGGCGGCGGTCGTGAGCACGCTGCGGGTCGTCGATTCGCCGTCATTGAAGCTGGGCGGGTGGTTGACCGCTACGAGGGGCGCGGGGGTGGGGGTGGGTGTGGCGGTAGGTGCGAGGACCTTGATCGTGACGGTGATCGAGTCACTGAGACTACCGTCGTCGTTGGCATCCACGGTGACGGTAGCGGTTTGCGCGGTCAACGCCTGCTTCACCTTGATCTGTCCCGAGCCGCCGTCAATCTTGAAGGAAGCATTGTTGGAGATCGTGTAGGTCAGCTTGTCGCCGTCGGGATCGGTGGCCGTGACCGGAGCGCCGACGTTGGCGTCCACGGCGGCGGTCGTGAGCACGCTGCGGGTCGTCGAGTCGCCGTCATTGAAGCTGGGCGGGTGGTTGACCGCGGGAGCCTCCGCGGCGGCGGGGCTGCCGGTGGCGAGGGCCAGGGCCGTCACCATGAGCAGGGCGACCAAGAGCACTCTGGCGCTGAAGGCGCCCGCGCCAACCGGCCGTGGCGGGGCGGTTCGGGGGCGCGGGGGGCGCCGGCTCCGGCGAGAGTGCGGTGCTCCGTGATCCTGCTTCATGGTGTGAATCCTCCTGCACGGCCGATACCCTGGTCGTTTAGTTGGCTTCATAATAGATGACGGAATAACTGTTGTCAAGGCTTATTTTGGCGGGGCATATATTGGGGGGGGTAGACCTAACCCCCGGCCCCTTCCCTCCAGGGAAGGGGAGCGATGGCGGAGTTGGTCCACCGCTGTCCTCCAGGGAAGCAGGGGCGGTGTGGCGAGCGGCCGCCGGGGGGCCTGGATTGCGGCTTGCGCCGCAATGACGTGGGCGCGATGAAGCACGCCCCTACATGAAAAACCTACCCTTGTGAGCGGGAGGGGGCCGGGGGTTAGCGGCTGGCGGCGCGGCACCAGCGCGCGGTGGACTGGACGACATCGCGCAGGCGCTGCCGCTCATCGGCCGGTATGCGGCTATCGGTGAGCACCTGCGCCAGGAGCAGGAGGGTGGGGTCGCCGGGGCCGAGGCGCATGATGACGGCGGGGACGAAACCGGCCGCGGCGAGCAGGCGGTCCGTATCGTCGGGAGAGAGGCGGAGGCCGCGGGCAAGTGCTGTCACCAGCCCGGGGCTGCTCGGGGCGCGGTCGCCGCTTTCCAGGCGGCTGACGATGCTGGCGTGGACCTGGGCGCGGCGGCCGAGGGCACTCTGGCTGAGGTCGGTCTGCTCGCGCAAGTGCCGCAGGGTGGTTCCGAAGGCATTGGTGGGGCGGGTACGCAAGGGGGAAGTTGATGGCTCGATCCGACTCCCACCTGACGCTCGTGCCATCGTTGATCCTGCACTGTGGCCGACAATTGCCGCCGCTCACCTGCTCGTGTCGAGCCTACGGTTTCCTGTGCGGGTTTGTCAATACGCTTGTATGCTAAACGAACGTATAGTCAAGACGGCAGCGCGGCGCGATGGGGGGGATGGACCTACCCCCAAACCCCCTCCCTGCAGGGAAGGGGCTGGATGGCGGCGCAAGCCGCAATGACGGGGGGGAGTGGGCGCGATTCATCGCGCCCCGACATCAAAAACCTGCGCCGGTGAGGGGACCGTCCTAGGGGGAAGCACGGCTACCGATCCGCTTGCCGACGACGTAGCGCGGCCTCCAACTGCCGGATGCGCGCCTCGGCGACCTGCCGCGCCGCCTGCTCGACGGCGACCTGCGCTTCCGCCGCCTCCCGTGCCGCCTGCTCCGCCTGGCGGGCCATCCGCTCTTGCTGCCAGGTCTCCAGGTAGGTGTTCGTCACCGGGTCGTACAGCCGGGGCCAGTTCTCATCCCAGCACAGACTCAGCCCTAGTATCTCGCTGTAGCCTTTCAGGATGCCGTCCGGCCCCGTCGTCAGCGCGATTGGCTCATATCCGCTACCCACCAGCCGGTCCCCGGCCAGCTTCGTCCCGTGATACGCGCCATCCTGCGGATCGAACCGCCAGTATTCCGGCACGCCAATGCGCGCATAAATCTTCCGCTTGCGGCCCACGTCCTCGCGGCCGGTGCTGACCGAGGCCACCTCCAGCACCCAATCCGGCGGCTTGCCCGCTTCCCAGGGCAGGTAGAGCTTGCGCTGCCGGATGGCGTCCGCGTCCACGCCGAACGCCAGGTACACGTCCGGGGAGACGCGGACGTTGAGGTCGTCCGGGTCGTAGCAGAGGATCGTGTTGGCTTCGAGAAAGACGTCGGGCCGGCGCTGGAAGGCGGTAAACCGACTGGCGAGCAGGCCGAGGATTTCGTGCAGCGGGGGGTTTTGTTGCATCGCATCAGGCTTCAGGACCGGCTCGTCGGGATTGTAGTCGAGACGGGCGTAGTCAATCGCGCCCTGCCGGTGGTAGGGCCGCATGGTGGTCGTGGGCGCGGCTGCCGTAGCGGT
>DAOUJP010000004.1:0-139785 GCA_034422515.1 Chloroflexota bacterium
TGGTGCCGGTGGCGATCGAGCCGGGGGTACGGTTTGCGATCCGAGAAGGTGGCCGGACGGTCGGGGCCGGGGTCGTGACCACGCTGGAGTAGGCCGGTCCCCACGACCGCAGCCGCTCGGAGGGAGAGCGCATGGCCAGAAGAGGAGACCGCGTAGTTGTCACGCTCGCGTGCGAGCAGTGCCGCGAGCGCAACTACACCACCACGAAGAATCGCCGCAACGATACCGGCCGGCTGGCCTTGAACAAGTATTGCCGGCGCTGCCGCGCCCATCAGTTGCACCGCGAGACGCGCTAACGACGGTTGTGCGACGAGGCTGAGTGTAGTGTTTTCGAGGTTAGGAGCATAGATGGCGGTCAGACGCCGCAGAGCCGCCGCGGAGCAGGAACGGGCCGATTCGAAAGCCGGACGTGCCGCTCGCCGGCGCATGGCCAAGACGAAACGTGCCCGCACCGGCGGCACGCGCCGCTCCCGCTCATCCCCCTCGCTGCGGGGCTTGGCGGCCTCCCCACGAGTACGCCCGAGGTTTGGTATCGTGCGCGACGCAGTGGCGGAGCTACGGCGAGTGACATGGCCGACACCGTTGCAGGCCCGCAACCTTACGCTCATGGTGGTGGCCGTATCGGCGGTGATGGGCTTTGTGCTCGGCGGCATGGATTGGCTCTTTAGTCGCGCAGCGGCGCTCATCATTGGCCCGGCGTAGGACAACGAGGTACGACGATGGTCACCCCGGACGTGGCTACAGAGCCCCCTACCGAGACGACACCCGATGACGGTCGGGAGTGGTACGTGCTCTACACCTACTCGGGCTACGAGAACAAGGTGAAGACGAACTTGGAGTACCGCATCACCTCGATGGCGATGGAAGACAAGGTATTCGAGGTCGTCGTACCCACGGAGGAGCAGGTCGAGATTCGCCAAGGCCAGCGCCGCACCGTGCAGCGCAAGCTCCTGCCCGGCTACGTCCTCGTACACATGATCCTGGCGAACGACTCCTGGCACGTCGTGCGTCACACGCCCGGTGTCACGAGCTTTGTTGGCGCCGGGAGCACGCCCACGCCACTCCCGCAGGAAGAGGTAGACGCGATCCTCAAGCCGATGCAGGACGAGACGCCGCAGATGCGGATCACCTTCGAGACCGGCGAGCGGGTCAAGATCATAGACGGCCCGTTCACCGAGTTCCTCGGCATTGTGGACCAGGTGAGCCAGGACCGAGGCAAGCTGCGGGTGCTCGTTTCGATGTTCGGCCGTGAAACACCGGTCGAGCTTGACTTCCTCCAGGTGGAAAAGAGCTAGGCGACCGATTAATCGGCCAATACGGAGCATCCACGCCAACGGTCCGCCATAGTCGTCCGTGGTGATACAGGTCAACAAGCGCAGTCGAGGGATAGAACGCAATGGCACGCAAAGTCAAGGCCGTCGTCAAGCTACAGATCGAAGCCGGCGAGGCGCGGCCAACTCCGGCGGTGGGGTCCGCGCTCGGACAGTACGGCATCAACATGATGGCCTTCTTCAAGGAATACAACGAGCGCACGTCGGATCAGGTCGGGATGATCGTCCCGGCAGAGATCACGATCTACGAAGATCGCTCCTTCAGCTTTGTCACGAAGGCGCCGCCGACGGCCGGGTTGATCCGCCGGGAGCTGTCCATCGAGAAGGGGTCACAGACGCCCGGACGAGAGACAATCGCCACCATCACTCAGGAACAGCTGGAAGTCGTCGCCAAGATCAAGATGCCCGATCTGAACACGACGGACATCGAGGCCGCCAAGCGGATCGTCGCCGGAACGGCCCGCAGCATGGGCATCGAGGTGGCGAGCTAGAATTCGACCCCGCTACAAACGGTAGCGCCGATCACAGGACCCTAGTAGGGAGTGAGTAATGCCCAAGAAAGGCAAAAAGTACGAGCAGGTAGCGAAGTTGGTTGACGGCAGCAAGCTCTACCCGCTCGAAGAAGCGGTCGGGCTGGTCAAGCAAGTATCGTTCAGCACGTTCGACGGGACGGTAGAAGCCCATATCCGCCTGGGTATTGACCCGCGCCAAGCCGATCAGCAGGTGCGGAGCACGGTCACGCTGCCGGCCGGCACCGGCCGCTCGGTGCGCGTCCTCGCGTTTGCCCAAGGCGAGAAGGTCGCCGAGGCCGAGGCAGCCGGCGCCGATTACGTCGGCGGGGCCGAGTACGCCAAGCAGATTCAGGACGGCTGGCTGGACTTCGATGCCGTGATCGCGACACCGGATATGATGGGGCAGGTAGGACGCTTGGGCCGCATCCTCGGGCCGCGCGGCCTGATGCCCAGTCCGCGCACCGGCACGGTCACGTTCGACCTCGGGCCGGCCATCCGCGAGATCAAGGCCGGTCGGGTGGAGTTCCGTGCCGACCGCACCGGATTGTTGCACGTACCCGTCGGCAAGGTATCCTTCACTGAGGACGCTCTTCTGACCAACTTGACCGCCCTGATGGCCAACGTGAACGCCGCGCGTCCGTCGGGTTCGAAAGGTCAGTTTGTACGCTCGATCACGCTTGCCCCGACGATGGGCCCGGGGGTGCGCGTGGATGTCGCCGCGGCGGTCGCGTCGGCGACAGGCGCGGAGTAGCACGGCAACACGGGCCAGCCAGGAGAAGCAGCGAGCGCCAAGATAACGAACGACCGTGGCGAGACCGCAGGTGCTGCGGCCGCCACGTCAGCGCCTGAGACAGCCGGTGTGCTCCGCGCACCAATCCACCCGGCACCAAGCCGGGGGCCGGCCGAGGCCTCATCGCAAGCGACGCCAACCTGCGTGTAGCACGTTGGTACGCGCCCTGAGGCACCTCCGTCGGCACTGCCGGCGGAGGCGTTTTGCGTTCTTGGGGGCGGTGTGCAACGAGTAACGAATATGGAGACAGCGCATGGTAACTGAGGAAAAACGGGCAAGCGTGGCGTTCCTAGCCGATCTCATCCGACCGGCGCAGTGCATGATCGTCACCGACTATCGTGGCCTGAACACGCCGGAGATGAACGCGCTGCGGAACGACCTACAGAGTACCACGGCCACCTATCGGGTCATCAAGAACCGGCTGATGAAGATCGCCGCCGAGCAGGAGGGTGCCGGCGCGCTGGCACCGCTCTTGGAGGGGCCGAGCGCCGTCGTCTTCTGCCAAGACGAGTTCGGCGCCGCCGTTCGGGTACTGCGGGAATTCATGCGTGCGAATCAGAACCTCGGCGTTCGGGGCGGGCTGCTCGGCAGTCAGCCGCTGAACACCGATGAGGTGATGGCGCTCGCCAACATGCCGGGGCGCGAGCAGCTCCAGGCCGAACTGGTCGGTGCCATCGTTGGCCCAGCCACGCAGCTTGCCGGGCTGCTCGGTCCGCAGGGGCCGGCCGGCGAGGTGCTCCGCCTCTTGGATGGCGCCGCCGGTGGGCTGGTCCGGGTATTCGAGGCGCGCGCCGAGCAGCTGGGAGGTGCAGCAGCATAGTGTGTAGACGGCCCCCGGCCCGGTTCCACCCACGTTTGCAGCGTTAGGGGCACCGGGCAGCACGGGAGGCGCCAGAGCGTTCGGAACGCTCAGTCGTGAAACGCAGTGAAGCTACGGTGAAAGGGGAAACACAACATGGCAAGCGAGAAGGTCGAGCAGTTGATCGAGGAGTTGAGCAACCTCACGGTCCTGGAGGTGGCGGAGCTTTCCAAGGCGCTCCAGGACAAGTGGGGCGTCAGTGCGGCCGTACCCATGGCCGCCGCGGCGCCGGCAGCCGCTGGCGCTGAGGCCGCCGAGGAGCCGGAGGAAGAAGAGCAGACCGAGTTCGACGTGATCTTGACGGAGATCGGCCCGACCAAGGTCCCGGTCATCAAGGTCGTCCGCGAACTGACCAGCCTCGGCCTCAAGGAGGCCAAGGCCGTCGTCGAGGCAGCGCCAACTCCGGTCAAGGAAGGCCTCAGCAAGGAAGAGGCCGACGAAGCCAAAGGCAAGCTGGAAGCCGTCGGCGCCACCGTCGAGATCAAGTAGCGCACAGGTGGCGGCACTCAACGCCGGCCCCCTCTCCACACGTGTGGAGGGGGGGGTGTCGCTTCGCCAATCCAGCTTGGGAGCAGGTGCGGCAGCCTGAGGCCCAACGAGGACAAGTCGTGTGAAAATCGGCTTTGTCACCGACCTGCACTATCGAGAGGCAGTGCCCGGCGACTCACCGCTCCCGCAGCGCGAGTTGCGCCGGGTCGGCACGTTGCTGCGGCGCTGCCTGCAACACTTCCACAGCGTTGGCGTGGAGCTTGTGCTCGTCGCCGGTGACAACGTGGATGCACCACTTGATGATCTACGGCTCGACGCCGACCTCGTGTCGCTGCGGGAGATGCTGACCGGATCGGGCCTACCGTTCGTCATCATCCCCGGCAACCACGATCCGGCGCCCGAGGACTTCTATCGCGTCCTGCCGCGGCCGCCGCGAGTGCTCCGCAGCGGCAATTGCGAGATCATCACGTTCGGCGATGATGCGTTCGACGACGAGGCGCACTACGCCTCCCGCCGGCCCGCAGTGCTGGACGAGATGCGTCAACTCCTGAGCAGCACGCCGGCAGGCGTCGAGTTTACGATCCTGCTCCAGCACTACGTCCTCTACCCGGAACAGGAGCACCACGGCAAGGAATATCGCTACAACTACCTGAACGATGGCGAAATACGGGCCATCATGGAAGCGTCACCGCGGCGGCTGCTCGCGCTCAGTGGGCATCTGCACCGCGGACATCCGCTGGTCACGCACAACGGCGTCACCTACTTCATCGGTGCCGCCTTATGCGAGCATCCCTTCCGCTACTACCTCCTCCACACCGACGCCGACGAAATCACCGTCCAAGAGTTCCACGCCGCGTAGCTCCGCCAATAAGCCCGCGCCGCTCACGTGTTGCCCTCGGCGCTGCCGCCGCTGAAGGTGAAGCGGGCCAGCCGGAGCGGTGGGACGACGGCGCCACCGAACCAGCCGCGAATCAACTGGCGATCCCGGCCGATCATCGGCACTTCCTTGAAGGCGTCGAGCACGCTCTGGGTGAAGCGCAAGTTCTCCACCGGCCCGACCACCTCGCCATTCTCGATCAGGAAGGTGCCGTCGCGGGTGGTACCCGTCAGCGTGACACTCAGCGGATGCACGATATTCACGTACCAGAAGCGGGTAATCCACAGGCCGCGCTTGATGTCGGCGATCATCTCATCGCGCGTGTGGTCCCCGGCGCCCATGACCAGATGCATGGGCAGCGGGCCATACGTGTTGGGCGCCGGCAAGGCATGGCCGGTCGAGCGCACACCGGCGCGTTTGCCCGTGACCGAGTCATAGACCGGCTCGCGGAGCGTCCCACGATCCACGAACAGCACGCGACGCTTGGGCACCCCCTCGAAGTCGAAGGGGATGGGGATGCCGCTGCGGTCATGACCGTCATCCCAGATCGAGAGCTTGGGATCGAGCACCCGCTGCCCCTGAGCTTCGTTCAGGAAACTGCGCTCCTCCAAGACGGACAATCCACTCAAGCCGGCGTAGGCCGTGTAGTCCAGTAGCTCCGCGACGGCTGGCGGCTCCAGCACCACCTCATACTCGCCCGGCTCGATGGCGCGGGGCTGGCGGCTGCGTACCGCTCGATCCACCGCTGCCGCAGCCACGGCGTCGGTATCAAGCGCGTCAACGTCAATGCCGGCCGTGGTCGCGTAACCTGATGCCCCGTTATCCATTGCGACGGCGTGGAGGTCGGCGACGGTGAACGGGTGGTAGGCCCACGTGCCCAGCGAGTTGGCGACTGCCAGTGTCACCGCCTCCGTGCCGAACGCGCCGGCGGCTTGTAGCCCAGCCGCCGCGGCAGCATCGGTGATCGCTGCAACTGCCTCCGCTCGCTGCTGCGGAATACAGGTAGCAGTAGACTCGCGGTAGGCAGCGGTTCGCTCCCAAATCTCCGGCGCCGGCAGGCTCTCGAAATCGGGGTTTTCGGGCTGCACGCGGGCGATAGTCGCGGCGCGATCTACGACCTCATCCAAGCTGCCAGGATCGAGTTGGTTGCCCGATGCCACGCCCACCCGCCGGCCGAAGACCGCGCGCACGGTGACTTGGGCGTCTTCCTCTGCGACGTGCTGGTGGATGGTGTTATTGGCAAACCGCGTGAGTTGGCTGCGCTCCGCCCAGAGCACCACCTCGGTCTGGTCGGCCGGCGAACGCTTCAGGACATGCTCGGCAATTGCATGGGCTGCGCTTTCGTCATACATCGCGTGACTATCCACGCCCTTTCATGGACCGGACGGCTTCAACTGGCGCCGCCGGCTGGCATCGCCTGGATTCCCTCCCGACTCCCGCCGGCGTGTCACCACTGCGGCCATGATAGTATCAGGTGACACGCACCGACCGTATCGCCCACCGGAGGGCCAAGCACCATGACCGCCAACGTTGTCAGCACGCAGCCGGCCACCGCTCGGACAGACACGACCACCCGCCGGCAGCACCCCAAGCATCGTCACTCCGCTGGGCGCGCTGTTGATGGACGGACGCGCCCGATGACCGCGGAGGAGGTATTCGCCTTGCCCGAAAGCGACGTGCAGTACGAGCTTGTGCGGGGAACACTGCGGGAGGTGCCGATGGCGGGCTGGCAGCATGGCTGGATCGAGGTGAATATCATCCTTGTGCTGGCAAACGACCCAGTGGCCCGTACCGTCGGGCGGACAGTCACGGGAGACACCGCCTTTGTGCTGGCACGCGATCCCGACACCGTGCGTATCCCCGACGTAGCCTTCGTGCGCCACGAGCGGCTGCCGCCACCCTTGGTCAGTGGCCGGGCGGCCCTGGCGCCGGACCTCGCCGTCGAAATCCGCTCCCCCAATGATCGCCCCGGCGAGGTGCAACGGAAGGTCGCCGACTACTTTGCCGCCGGCGTGCAGCTTGTGTGGCTCGTTGATCCCGACGAGCAGACGGTCGAGGTGTGGACTCCCGGCGGCCTCGACCGCCGCTGCACCGCTGCGGAGACGATTGACGGCGGCACGGTCATCCCCGGCTTTCGCTGCCCCGTGGCCCGCTTCTTCGAGGGCAGCGCCAACACAGGCTAATCGCTCATCACGCCCACGCGGACGTTGCGGAAGCGCGCCGCCGCGGTGCCGTGACCGACGCGAGCGACTTGCATCGGCTGGCCTTTGCCACAGTTCGGCGTGCCCCACAACTGCCACTCCCGACATACCGCGTCGCAGCCGCCCCAGAACTCCGGTGTGATGCCCGTATAGGTGGCGTTCTTGAACGGACACCCCAGCTTCCCGCCTTTGATCTCCCAAGCGATCTCGGTGCCGAACTGAAAGTTCAGACGCCGGTCGTCAATACTCCAGCTTTTGTTCGTCTGCAAATAGAGGCCGTCGTCGGTGTCGGCAATCAGGTCGGCGAGCGCCCAGTCCCCCGGCTCAAGGTTGATGTTGGTCATGCGGATCAGCGGAATGCGGTTCCAGCCGTCCGCGCGGGCGGTGCCGTTGCTCGCCTCGCCCACGAGCGCCGCCGTATCGCGCGACGTGAGGTAGCCGACAAACCGTCCCTCGACAACGAGCGGCGTGCGCTGGGACGCTACCCCCTCGTCGTCGTAGCCGAACGTCCCCAGCCCGCCGGGCGCCGTCGCATCAGCCGTGATGTTGACCAGCTCCGATCCGTAGCGATACGCTCCCCGCTTCTCCGGGGTCAGAAAACTCGTACCGGCAAAGCTGGCCTCCGTGCCAAACACCCGATCGAGCTCGGTCGGATGCCCACAGCTCTCATGCACTTGCAGCGCGACCTGCGTCGGATCGAGGATGATGGTTTTCGTGCCGCTGGGACACGGCTCGGCGTGCAGCAGCTGCGCGGCCTCGGCCGCAATCCGGGGTGCGTTCCCGACGAGGTCCATGCTCTCGACTAGCTCCCAGCCCGCCGTGCCGACCTGACGGCCAAAGCTGTTCGGATAGGAGCGTTTCTGCACCTCGTCCTCGGCCACGGCCGTCGCCTCGATGCCGGCACCACTCTGGGTAATCGTCTGCTCGATGAGCGAGCCTTCGCTGTTGCCGTACAGCTTGTGCTCCTCCCAGGCCTCGGCGCTGGCCTCCGCCACTTTGACTGCCGGTTCCTGCTCCATGGCCTGCGAGGCAGCAAGCAGCAGCGCGATCTTGTCATCAAGTGAGACGGCAAACGGGTCCTGCTCGACGGGTGTGCGGTAGCTGTCCCGGACCACCGGGGCCGCGGCGAGCCGCACCGGCGCGGCCTGCACCCGGGCGCTGGCCCGCGCAATCGCACACGCCAGCGCGGCGACGGTGGCCGCCTTGTCCGCCGTGATGGTGGCGGCGCTGGCAAAACCCCAACTCCCGTCTATCAGCGCCCGTACCCCAAAGCCGGTCGTACTGTGCATCGCAACGGCCTCGACCTGACTATTCTTGACGGCAACCGACCGCGTGCGCCGGACCACCGCCCGCACGTCCGCAAACTCGGCACCGCGCAGCGCCGCCACGTTCAATGCCCGCTCGACGATCTCTTTCACGATCTCCCCCCGCTCGCAGCGCAACTCTCGGGCGCGTGTTTCGTCCGATAAATAGAACCAAGATTACTATGCCGCACGCCCACCGCCGCCGCCATTGTGAAGAGGGGCCAAAGGGAGCACCGGCATTGCGGCGCCCGGCAAGGTCTGCTACGGTGAGAGGCAACGGGACTGCGGCTGTCAACGTTGCTGGCACACAGTCCGGCAGACCTCTAGGAAAGAGGGAATAGGTACAATGTGGTCCACCACGACGGCGGTTTCTCCTGCCCCGACCGGTCAACCGTCGGCCCGCTCGCAAGGCGCTCCCAGCGCCAACGGTGATTGTGACTCCGACGCGGCTATCCGCAGTACGCTCGCGCGGGTGCGGACGACGACTCCTACCAACAGTGAGTCGCTGGAGCGGACGATTCACCACGCGCTGGCCGCCCAGCGAGCCGAGGCAGCGGCAGTGGGCCAATCTCCCACCCCGGAAGACGACTGGCTGACGCTCCTCTCGGCGATTGCGGTCCACGAGCATCGCCATGCGCGTGAAGACATGGCGCGCAGCCAGTAATCGCTGATGCGCGCATAGTGGACGACAGTCACAAATCCACCCTCTCCCCATGCATTCTCGCTGCCAGCCGGCATGTCTCCCTCCTCCCCCGCGCTAGGACCTCGGTGAAGACAGCCGGAGGGTGAACGCACCTCAGCCTCTAGCCCCGGCTTGGTTCGGCGCGCTCGGTACAGGTATCCTGACGCAACTCGCAAACTCTCGCCCAAGGAGCATGACATTGTGACAGCGGTCACTGGCCGCGCTGATTTACCGCGCTTTGGCGTGGCTCGGCTTACGCCAACGACACCAGCCGTCGCCGGGAGTATCGGGACCTGGACTTTGACGTATCGGGTCGGTACACACGGCATTGACGATGGCGGCGCCTTTCGCGTGGCGCTCCATACCACCTCCGACTGGAGCAGTCCGCAGTTCGAGGACCCCGCGGCCCCCGATTACGCCGCCGTGACCGTGGAGACGACGCACGGTGCCCGGCTGGAGGCGCGTTTTGACCCCGATCTCGGCGTGCGGCCCTGGAAAAAGATCGTGCAACTGCGCGTGCGCGATGCGGCGCTGTGGCCGGGCGATACCATCACGATCACGTTCGGCGACCGCCACGGTGGCTCGCCTGGCACCCGCGCGCAGACCTTTGCCGGTCCGATGACGTTCCGCTGTCTGGTTGACGCCTTTGGCACCGGCGTCTACGAGCTTGTCCCGGACTCGCCGATCCTGCCGATGATCGGCGGGCCGGCCGTCACGCTCCACGTGCTCGGCCCCTCTGACGTGACTGCGGGCGAGCCATTCGGCGTCGTAGTACGCGCAAACGACGCCTGGGGCAATGTTGCCGTGGGCTACCGCGGTACCGTCCGGCTGATGCTGCCGACCGATGACGCGCTCGAATACCAATTCAGTGCGTCCGACCGTGGCGTGCATCGGTTCGAGGGCCTTGTCGTAGAGGAGGCAGGCGTTCATGCCATCGGCGCGAGCGATGCCGAGCAGTCACTGGAATCTCAGCCACACCCGCTACGCTGCCATGCCGAGCCGCCGCGCCAGCGGGTCCATTGGGGCGATCCGCACGGCCAGACCGAGGAAACCGTCGGCATCGGCACGCTCGACGACTACTTCACCTACGCCCGTGACGCCGCCGCACTGGACTTCGTAGGGCATCAGGGCAACGACTTCCAGATCACCGCGGGCATCTGGCGGGCGATCCGCGAGAAGATAGCCGCCTACCACGAGCCGGGCCGGTTCGTCTCCTTCCTGGGATACGAGTGGTCCGGCAACACCCCCGGCGGCGGCGACCATAACGTCCATTTCCTGCACGACGACGGGCCGCTGCACCGTTCGAGCCACTGGCAAGTCCCCGACCGCACGGACGAAGCCACCGACCGGCATCCCGTTTCTCAGCTGTACGAGCAGTTTCGCGGCCGTGAGGACGTACTGCTGATCCCGCACGTCGGTGGCCGGCACGCCAACCTGATCGAGTTCTTCGATGACGAGCTAATCCCATTGGTCGAGATTTGCTCCGCGTGGGGTGTCTTCGAGTGGCTGACGGAGGACGCGCTGCGCCGCGGCGCCCGGATCGGCTTTGCCGGCGGCAGCGACGACCACACGGCGCGGCCCGGCTTTGCTAGTCCGCCGCCGCACCATTTCGGCATTCGTGGTGGCCTCACCGCCGCGCTGGCCTCGGCGTGTACGCGCGAGGCGCTCTGGGAGGCGCTCAAAGCCAGGCGCACCTATGCGACGACCGGGGTCCGTATTCTCCTCGATGCCACCGCCAACGGACACGGCATCGGCTCCGCCTTCAGCACCGGCGGCCCGGTCGAGTTGTCAGTCCATGTGGTCGGCACCGCCCCCCTCTGGCGCGTCGAGGTGCTGCGCTGGCCGGAGGTGATCTACAGCCACGCGCTACCTGTGACGACGCCAGAACTGCACAATCCTTTGGACAGCGGTGGTGCAGCTCTGGCGCATCATTCCCAACAGCCCAATGGCCGCTACCGCCTGCGCGTTGGCTGGACGGGGGCGCGGATTCGCGCACGCCATCGCCTGACCGTGTGGGACGGCCGGCTCGCCGTCGAGGGCGGCCACCTACTGTCCGCCGAGGGGTGGGGATTCGACCATCCCGAGGACGGCGTGACCGCGACCAACTCCCAGGCGGTGCAGTGGCGCTCGGAGACCGCCGGGGATTGGGACGGCGTGGTCGTCGAGGTCGAGGGCACGCCGGCCACGCGCCTCCGTTTCGAGACCGCCCCGGCCACCTTCAGCCTGCCCCTCGGCGACCTCGCCGACGGCCCCATCATCCACGACGCCGGCGGCATCAGCCAGCAGGTGCGGATCGAGCCTGATCCAGGGCCGGCGGCACCCCGCGAGGTGCGTTTTCAGTATCAGGATGACGCACCGCCGGCAGGCCAACACCCCTACTTCGTCCGGGTAACCCAACAAGACGGCCACATGGCCTGGTCCAGCCCCATCTACGTCACCGCGGGCTAATGGCCCCCCTATGGTCCCCCCGCTGCGGCGGGGGGACGGTGATCCCGACCAGTGACGGGAAAGCCTGGACCATGGTCTCCCGGCGGCGGGACGGTCTATTCCCTCCACCGTCGCAACGGGGGAGGGCGAGGGTGGGGGCCAACCTGGTCTCACCCGGCCGGCGTTAGTCCAACACCGCCGCGGCGGTACGCTCTAACTCGGCGAGGCTCTCGGTTTCGCCGGCCGCTTCTAGGCCCACAATCACTCGGTCCGCACCGGCGCGAGCGTATTGCTCGATGACCGGGCGCTCGGCCGCGACGCCGACGACGGAGATTGTCAGCGCCGTGTGGTCGCGGCCCGCCGCGCGGGCGAGCCGGTCCAGCGTGGCCCGCCCGGCTTCGATCTCCTGCGGCGTCACGTCAATGGGAATCCAGCCGTCACCCCACGCGACAATCCGCTTGAACACGTTGCGCGCTTTGCCACCGAGTAGCACCGGCGGGTGCGGCTGTTGGGCCGGCTTGGGGAAGCAGTAGAGCAGTGGGAAGTCGTAGTACCGGCCGTGAAACTCGCTCACCTCATCGGTCCACAGCGACTTCATCGCCAGCACCGCCTCCTTGGCTTGGGTCCAGCGATGCGGGAAGTCGCTGCCCATGATCTGCGCCTGCTCGCGCCCCGATCCGACCCCAATCCCGAAGAGCACCCGACCGCCGGAGTACCGGTCCAAGGTAGCGACCTGCTTGGCGAGGATCAGCGGATCGCGTTCGGGGATCACGCTGACGGCGGTACCCAGCTTGATCGTGGTGCTCACGGCCGAGGCTCGCGCCAGGAGGATCAACGGGTCTACGATGTTGCCCCAGAGCCGCGGCACCGGGCGCTCGGTCTTGACCGGGAGGACGTTCTGCTCCGGCGCCCACAGCGACTCGAACCCCAGCGCCTCGGCTCGCTGGACCAGTACGGCAACGTCAATCGTCTCGGCGGTGGGCAAGATGGCAAGACCGATACGCATGACTTGCTCCTTACACGCTCAACTGAGTGCTCGTCAGCCGGCCGGCGCCGCGAGCGGGGCGCACTCACAGCTCCCGTATCTCCCGCCGGAAGCCGACGAGCAGGCAAAGCAGCGCCATCGCGGCGCCGGCGCCCACGAACACCCAGCCGAGACTTAACTTGATCAACGCCCCGGAGACGGCATTGGACACCGGGGACAGGCCAATGGAGGCGACCATCAGCAGGCTCATCACGCGTCCCATCATCGCCTGCGGGGTGCGTCCTTGCAGCCAGGCGGTGAATAGGATATTGGCATAGCCACCCATAATGCCAATCACCAGCACCAGTCCGGCCACTATCCAGGTCATCGTGAGGAAGCCAAAGGGCATCAGCAGCAGACCGGACAGCGCAAAGAGCGTCATGAAGAGCGGGCCGAGGCGACGTTTGGGAGCCGGGAGCGCCCCGGCTAGTACGGCACCGAGTAACGAGCCGCCCGCGTATGCGGCAGAGATGATCCCTAGCGCCAGGACTCCTTCCGGGAGCTGGGAATTGGCTAGGACAGGGATACCGACGATGGCCGGCCCTTGCACGAACAGCTCGATCCCGGCAATGAGGATGAAGAGGGTGAACATGGCCGCATCGGCCCGCACGAACCGCAGGCCCTGGGCAATGGAGGCCCATATCCCGGTGCGACTATCCTGCTGCGCCGGGCGGTCGGCTGCTGCCGGATCGCGCTGCACCAGCCGCATCCCGGCCAGCAAGAGCGCAGAAACGAAGAAAACTACTGCCACAACGACAAAGGCCAGTCCTACGCCGGTGGTACTCGACACTGCCGCTGCACTGTCCGGTGCCAGCGCAGTGCCAGGCGTACCGCTGAAGAAGGCAATCAACGCGCCCGCCAGCAGCGGCCCTACGAAGCCGCTCAACTCCACAGTCGTCTGCACCACCGCATTGGATTGGCGTAGCTGCTCGCGGGTGACAATCCGCGGCAGCAGCGCGGCCTGAGCCGGATAGTAGAAGGCATCGGCAATGCCCTTCAGGAGGGCAAAGAGATAGAGTGCCCAGAGATTGGTCAGCCCCGTCAGGACCAGGATGGCCAATGCGGTGCTCAAGACAACGCGCATTGCGTTGTTGGTCTGCATAATCAGGTGCGGCGAAAAGCGATCCACCAGCGAGCCACCGATGAGCATGAAGAAGACGGTCGGAATGCTGCTCACCGCGATGATCGTGCCCACCACCAGCGGGTCGCCAGTGATGAGCAAGACCAGCCAGGGAAAGGTAATCAGATCGAACTGATCGCCGATAGCCGACAGGGTGCCGGCGGCCCAAAGCAGCCGGAAGTTGCGACTCTTGAGTAGCTGCAAAAATGTCCCGTCTCTATCGGCTGGCCGCTGCGTTGACTTTCCCAATGACACTCCGCCTCGCCTACGTGATCGGTGCTCCGGTGGGGTGTGGGTGAGGGTCTATCGTAGCGTATGTCCGGTACGCCTGTGGTCCCCTCACGGGGGTGGGTATTTACATGGATGGACAGGATGGACAGGATGAGGGGGGGCGGGACTCACCCCCTGGCCCCCTCTCCAACATTTGGAGAGGGGGAGTAGCGCCCGGACCGGGGCGCTGAAGGTGCTGGCGCCCTGCCGTAGCGGCGGGCCGGAGCTAGTATTCGTTGGCCGAGTACCCGCGCGCTGGGCATCCAGTGCGGGGGGCACGGCATGCCGTGCCCCTACGGCGCCAGTAGCGGGTGTGTTGTGCTCGTGTATCTACCCCAGGCAGAGGGGTTGATGCAAGGATGGGCAGGATGCATGGCCGCGGGGGCGGGGCGCCCGGACCGGGGATTATGGATGGCCCTGGATTCCGGCCCCGTATCGGGGTACGGGGCATGCTGTCGCCGGAATGACGAATGCGCCTACACAAGGCGGCGATGGTATGCTCAGTAGGGCAGTTGCCGGGGGCGGAGACGGGGATTGAGGTGAAGAGATTGAAGATATTGGTAGTCGGTGCAGGCGGGCTGGGGACGCTTTTCGGCGCCTTCCTGACCCAAGCGGGCGCGGAGGTCGCCATGCTGGTCAAGCCGGAGCACCTCGACCGGCTGCGCGCGCAGGGCAATTGCCTCAAGGTCGAGGGCGCGCAGGAGGTCGAGGTCCCGGCAACACCCGTGACCGGCGGTGAGCAGGTGGGAGTGGTAGATTGGCTGATCTTGTCCGTCAAGACGAAAGACACCGAGGCGGCCTTGGCCGCGGCGGCTGGGTGCAAACCGGGTGCCGCGATCTCGCTACAGAATGGGGTCGTCAAGGACGGGTGGCTCCACGACGCCTTCGGCGCCGCGGCGGTAGTCGGGGCGAGCACGACATTCGGCGCCACCTATCTCGGCGTCGGACACGCCCGCTACACCTTCCCCGCAACGACGTGGCTGGGCGAGATCGGCGGCGGTACCTCACCGCGCGTCAACGAATTTGCGGACCTGCTCACGAGCGCGGGGCTGGCAGGTACGGCCGTGGAGGATATCGAGGCTATCGAGTGGTGGAAGTTGTGCTATCTGCTGCCCGGCGCGATGGTCACGGCCCTGGCGCGTACCGACTATGGAACGATGTTCTTTCATCCGCTGCTGGCCGAGCGGTTTCTACGGTTGACGCAGGAGCTTGTCTCCGTGGCGCGGGCCGGCGGCATCGCCGTGACCGACCCACCGGGCGCGCCGCTGCCGGCCGTTGCGCTGGCCGATAGTCCGCTCGACGAGGGCTTGGCGGGGCTGCAGCAGCGGGCAGAGCGGTATCGTGCCGCCGGAACGCGCGTGGTGCCTTCCCTAGCTCAGGACGTGCTCGCAGAGCGGCGCACCGAGGTAGATGTGCTGGCTGGCGAGGCATTGCGCCGTGCCGACGAGCAGGGAATTGCCGTGCCGGTGCTGGACACGTGCTTCCGGCTGCTGCGCGGGCTGGAGGACGGTTTTCCGGCGAGTGGGTGACACGCCTCAGCCCCGGCTCCTTCTTTGGGAGGGGACAGACCTCACCCCCCGGCCCCCTCTCCATCGCAGAGCGATAGAGAGGGGGAGTAGCGCCCGGACCAGGGACGAGGCCTGGGCCTGGATTGCGGCTTTCGCCGCAATGACGGGGGGACGGGCACAGCATGCTGTGCCCCTACGGCGTTGGATTTCCGCCCCGTATCGGAGTACGGGCCATGCTGGCGCCGGAATGACGGGGGGCTGGGCGCGATGAATCGCGCCACTACACAAAACCTGCCCTTGTGAGGGACATCAAGGGCCCTGGATTCCGGCTTTCGCCGGAATGACGAGGTGCTGGGCGCGATTCACCGCGCCCCTACGGGAGCATGGGGCGGGGCGTTGGTGGGACTCAGCCGCCGGCTGCTTCACCGAGGGGCGCTACTTGCTCGGCGGCTACCCTTTCCGCGACCTCAACGGCGAACTCCACTTCAGGCGTGCTGTTCACGCCGACGCAGACCGAATGGGCGTAGGGAAAGCGGAGGTTGTAGCTGATCGCTTCCTCGGCGATGTGTGCGAGGCGGTCCTGGCCCAGCGTTTTCATCAAGCAGATGCCCGTGCCGGCGCGGTAGCACCGCTCGACCAGCGGCAGGTGCTCTGCCATCGTGCCGTTCTCCAGCATGATCCCGGCGCTGTTGACCGTGGTGAGGATCACCTGGATGTCCGGATGCTCGGCGCAGCGGTCCATGATGGCGCCGGTCGAGAGATGCGTGGATAGGCCGATGGCACGCACTTTGCCCGCCTCGCGTGCCCGCACGAGTGCTTCGAGGGCGCCCTCTCTGGCCACCAGCTCCTCCACCGTACCGACGCCGTGCAGGAGGAGCGTGTCAATGTAGTCGGTGCCTAGCTCTTGGAGAAAGCGGTCCACGTCGGCGGCGGCGCTGGCGCGGTCCTTCTTGCCCGTCTTGGTGTTGACCACGATGTCATCGCGAGGCAACTCCTCAAGTGCCGCTTTCACATGGGGATGCGTCCCGTAGCCGTCGGCAGTATCCCAGAAGTTGACGCCTAGCTCATAGCCACGCCACAGGATGGCCGCCGATTCGGCCGGCGTCTGGTTGTGGCGCAGCCCGCTCATCAGCCCGGTACCCCAGCAGAGCCGCGACACCATAATGTCCGTCTGCCCGTATGCCACTCGTTCCATGATTGGCTCCTCCCACGCCAGTTATACCAATTCGGCAGCTAGACCCGCGGACAAGCCACGGAGATGCCAGGGCACCACTCCCTATTCCGTGCTCGCTGTGTGCTCTGCGACTCAATCAATGATCTCCGCCGACGCGGACGACCGCACCGCGCTCCGCAGCGAGGTGCGCCGCGTAGGTCAACTCGAACGTCCGCAGGCCGTCGGCAAAATCGGATTGGACGCCGGACGTATCGCCGGTTTGGACGGCGTGGACGAACGCCTCATTCATCAGCCGGTTGGGGTTCTGCTCTAGGACGTACTGCTGGGCCTCTTCGCCGGCGAACAGCACTTCGCTGCGTTCCGTGCCGATCTCCGCAACCACGCCGCGGCCGACGATCTGGAGGCTCACCGACCAGGTGGACATGCTGCTGGGCCGCGCCTGCCCGCTCTCCAGCGCACAGCTGTTCGCAATCACGCCCACCGCCCCGGACTCAAAGCGCACTGTCGCGGCGTTCACGTCGGCAATATCCAGGTCCGGCACGTCCGTGAGCAGTACCGTATTGGCCGCTGCGTATACGTGCTCGGCCTCACCGGCAAAGAGGCGCATCAGGTCCACGCCGTGCGTATGCTGCTCGATGAGCATACCGCCGGAGCGTTCCTGCACCCGCCACCACGGTCCGCCCGGCAGGCCGCCGACGCGCATGGCGACGATGAGGCCGAGCGGCACGCCAGCCAGCGCCGCCCGCGCTTGGTGGATCGCCGAGCTGTAGCGCGACTGGTAGCCGACGCTGCTGACCACCCCAGCCTCGGCAACGTGCGCGGCGATCTCCCGCCCGATGGTGCTGTTCACCGCCACCGGCTTCTCCACGAAGATCGCCTTGCCGGCGTCCAGAATGGCGTGATCTATGTCGCCGTGCGCGAACGGCGGCAGCGAGACGTACACGGCATCGAGGTCCACGGCGGCGAGCATGTCCCGCACATCGGTAAAGGTGCGCGGCGCCTGTTCCCGGACCAGGCTCGTTCCCGGCGCGTCCGGCTGCCGCTCCAGCAGCTGCTCGATGGCCCAGGCACATCGCGCCTCGTCAATGTCGCAGAGCGCGCTAATGCGGGCCGCCGGGATATGCACCAAATCCACCAGTTCGGCCACCGTGCGGCCACCCGTACCGACAAACCCCAGATGCACTGGTCGATCACTATCTGTCGTTGTCACTACTTTCTCCTCAACCAGGATAGCTCCGGCGACACATCGGAACTGCACCACCTTGACGCGCATTTGATTGTACCGTCTGGCAGTCAGCCGCACTTACCCGAAACCTAGGGCCTTCTCGTTTTCGCCTTGCCGTCGATCTTCACGCGCTCCCAGTGTTCTCCCACAGGAGGGTTGATACGATTAGGGAAAAGCGTATTCTGTGCCGCGTGAGACCGCAAGTCATCGGGGGTGGGGTCAATGGAGCAGTTGGGCACACTGGAGCGCGTAGATGTTCGAACGGCTTGGGGGAATGAGCCACGCGACTTTACGCCATGGCTCTCGCAGAACCTGCACCGATTATCCGCCAGTCTGGGCATCGAGAATCTCGATCTTGAGGGCACAGAGGTACGGGTCGGTCCATATAAGGCTGACATCATCGCTCGCATCCCGCAAGACGGCACTCAGGTGCTCATCGAGAACCAACTGGAGAATGCCGACCTCCAACATCTTGGGCAGATACTTGCCTATCTGGCCGGCCTGGAGGCACGAATCATTGTGTGGATCGCCACCGGCTTCCACGAGGCCCACCTATCCGTAATCCGCTGGCTGAACGAGCATACGACGGATCCGTTCGCGTTCTTTGCTGTGCGCGTGGGCATCGTGCGGATCGGAGATTCGCAACTCGCGCCCGTCTTCGACGTACTCGAACGCCCTAACGAATGGGACCGCCAGGTCCGGGACGTGGCGCGGGATAGCGAACTCAGCGAGACCGGCAAGTTCTGTCGGGAGTTTTGGCAATACTATGCCGATCGCTACCCTGATGACGGAGTTCGCCAAGGTCATGCCAGCACCAATGTCTATCATCGGGTCGAGGAGGCCAACCTGCAAATCTCGCAGTATCTGGCGCGAGCTTCGGGAGGAGTAGGAGTCTACATAGCTCACTGGATGTCAGGCGAACCGAAAGAGTCTGTGCGCGTGCGAGCAGAGAGCTACAATGCCGCCCTGAATATAGTCGGCCTCGACCAGGGCACATTTCTGAAGACTGACTGCAACGACCGCGAAAACTGGTCCCGTATGGCTGACTGGCTGCACGAAAAGCTCTGCGCCTACCGCCGCGTGCTTAGGGAAGATGTATCGGAACAGTCGGCCTAGCCGCCTACCCACAGTTCAACGTGGATTGCGGCTTCCTCCAGGGTGACGACAGCCCGCGCTGTCTTGCATTGAATTGCGCCCCGGGACCTGGTCGTTGGACCATGGGCATGAGCGGCCGGCCTCTCGCAGTGAACCCTGTGCGCTAAGTGGCTACGGCGCTCAAATCTGCCAGTGCTCGTTGATCGGCCGTTGGTAGGTGTCAATCTGCCCGTCAATCACGTCAGCCAGCCGGACCGCCTGGCCCGCCGCGTTGGACTCGTAGATGGCATTGGCAATCGCCTTGGCCCGCAGGCCATCCGCTCCGGTCACTTCCGGCGGCCGGCCGTCGCGCACGGCAGTCAGGAAATCGTACACCTCCAGCGCGAAGCCGTCGGTCAGGCCGTGGGGAAAGAGACGCGCCCGGCCGGCGGCGCCCAACTCCGCGAGGTGTTCCTGGTGCAGATCGGCGAGCGAAAGCGCCGTGCCGTCGGCAAGCTGCACTGCCGCCGTCAAGCGCGGGCCATGGTAGATGTCGCCCGGATCAACCAGCGCGCCCTCGCTGCCGTAATAGACGACGGTATTGAGCCGGTGTCCGGGCCAGGCAGCGCTGTAGCTCCAGAGGCCGGACATGCCGTTGGCAAAGTGTAGCTGCGCGACGAACGTATCTTCCCGATCATCGTGGACCACCGCGTCGCCGCGGCGGACCGGGCGCGGCCGCCACTGCTCGACGCGGCCATAGACCTGCTCCACGTCACCGAACAGGTAGCGGATGGTGTCGCAGAAGTGGGCGCCGCTGTCCAAGACTTGCCCACCACCGCCAAGCAGACGATCATCGCGCCACACCCACGGCGGCGGCTCCGCAGCATCCGCCGTGGGCTGTTGCGGCGGGCGAGTCTCCTGGATAAAGAAGCTCTGCATCGTCCCGAGGAGTTGCCGCTCGTGAACGAGCCAGTGGGCGGTGCGGGGGCCTGGCTCTCGGCGGACGTTCTCGGCGGTCGCAAGCTGGCGGCCAGCGCGGGCGGCGGCGTCAATGAGCCGGCGAGTAGCCTTGACGGTGATGCCGATGGGCTTTTCGACCTGCACGTGGAGGCCGGCCTCCAGGCAAGCGATTCCGAGGCGGTGGTGCAGGAAGTGCGGGGCACAAATGTCCGCCGCATCGCAATCGGTCGCCACCAGCAGGTCTGCCACGTCACCAAAGACGGCCGGCGCGTGCTCCTGCCACGCCGTTGCGGCCGCGGCAACCTGCTGCGCCGCCGTGAGGTTGGCGTCACAGACGGCGGCAAGCTCGAACAGGTCCGGCTCCGCCGCGCGGATCGCGGCATAGCCGCGCAGATGCGCTCGCGCGATCCCGCCGCAGCCGATCAGGGCCAGCCTTACGGTCATGTATTACTCCCATCGGCGCCGGCTTGCGCGGTACGATGGCCCAATCAGGGGTAGGGCACGCCGGCACGACAGAAGTAAATCAGCCCGGAGGTGCTCCTGTCGAAAAGGAGACACAGCATCATGGTTGATGCAGCCACACGACATGCATAGTAAAGGTAAAGGCCGCGATGAACACCTAACGCTGGGGTTGTCGACTCATGGCGCACCCTGGATGATCTGCTTGGCGAGCGAGACAGCCTTCTCAGCTATGGTGAGCGCCTGACGGGCGTCATCGTCAGCGAACAATTCCCAGGGAGTGCGTCCGCCTGCTTCATCCCCATAGTCGCTCTGAACATGCACTTCAGGGCCAAGTTGCTCCGCGCAGTCGGCAAGCTGCCGTACCTGCTCCTGCGCGGCGCTTGCAAACACACCCCGTGCCAACTCCTCGCGAAGCAATGCTGCCGGATTGCGGGTGCGGCCTACAGGACCAGGCAGCGCCAACACTGCTTTCGCTGCATTCTCGGTGGCCAATTGGCTGTTATCAACGGACGACCGCCACCGCTGGAGGGCCACATCCTGGCGGGCCTCGGCCAGAAACCCGGCGGCGAGTCGCAGCCGGTAGCCTACCTCGCCAGGAGCGGGCACCGTCTTCAGACTCCCAGGTCAAGTGCCAAGGCCGGGGTGGTGGCCGGCGCCAGCGCCACAGATCGCCGGCCGGTCGGCGCTCGCGGTAGAGGCCATGGCGCTGCATCAGACGGCGCAGCCGCGCCAGCCGCGCGGTCGCATATCCCTGCGGATCGTAAAGCACCTGCCCATCGAGGGCGATGTCGAGATACAAGGAAGGCACACTCGACTCGAATTCCGTAGGGGTTTTGGCCTGGAGTGAAACCCCGGCGCCAGAAGTAGCAGAAAGGCATCGCCGCAGGAGAAGATGGCGGTCCAACAGCTTGTCAGGCAACTCCTCGGCGATGACAAGCAGGTCCCAATCGCTGTGCTCCGTTGCCTCCCCGCGTGCCCGGGAGCCAAACAGGACTACGGCAATCAGCCGATCACCCAACGCCTGCCGGAGCGCCGACGAGGCCGCTAAGGCCACGGTACGGTCAACTGCGCTCTCCCCGGCTGCTATCGTGCCGGCCATCTCGGATCACCGTCCCCGGTTGCGGTTGAACGCGCTTGGCTCGCTCTGGCAGCGCCTGCCACTCCTTACCGTACCATTCGAGGAGCGGCCATGGGCAAGCGAATAGGGCGAGAGCTACGGCCAAGCGCAGAGGGGGTGTGGGCTGCCGAGCAGGGACTCGAACCCCAATTACCTGATCCAGAGTCAGGCGTCTTACCATTAGACGACTCGGCAAGGGCAGGCGCGTTGGTACGGACTACCGTACAGTATGCCGCTTCAGGCTCACGGGCGCAAGCCGCAATCCAGTGCCGGGAGCTGGCCCCCCCGCTCCGGCAGGGGGACGGGCCTGTTCCCTCCACTGGAGCTTGCTCCGGGGGAGGGTCAGGGAGGGGGCCGATTCCTGCACGCGGGCATGACGGAACGGGGGGTGAGGCATGGCGAGTGAGGTGCTAGACTTGGGTACATGGTGTGGTCCGGGGGCAGCTACGATCCCCGGAAGCTGGAGTGAGGCTGATGCCACTGGCGAGTGAAGAGCACGTACCCAAGCCGCTGACGTATGCCCTAATGTACCACGTCGTCTGGTCACTACTCTTTGGGGTCAGCGGGGTAGGGTTGGCGATTCTGTTCTTGGCTACCGGGCAGTCGTGGCAGCGGTCGTTGCTACCCCCGACCGGCTTGGTGGCGTTCGGGATGCTGTCCGGCTTCGGTGTGCTCGCACTGTACGTGGTCCGCGTGCAGCTGATGACGGAGAACGTCGAGCAGCGGACGGCCTACCGTCTCTCGCAATGGTCCAATCGGCTGGTGCTCGTCTTTGCCCCAGTCTTCTTGCTACTGTTTCATTTTGCGCTGGAACCGCTGGCGCGCATGGTGCTAGGCGTCAGCGAATGGCCGGTGACGGCGACCATTGCCTCGGCCGCACTCCAAGTCGAGGTCGCCGTGTGGTGGCTCTCGCACCTGTTGAGTATGTCGCAGGTGGCCCGCGCCCGGAAACGCGCCGGATTCTAGGCGCTGGGGACAGTTCTGCCGGCTGGGTCGAGCGATACGGTCGTGCCCCGGCCGCCGGTCCTGGCCAAAACGTTTAATGTACAATCAGGGTGGGCGACGGAATAGGCCCAGGCACGAGCGGCAAGTAGGAAGTAGCGTGGATACCCCGACAGAGACGCCGATGCAGTTCATCGTGGCCATTGTCCAGGATGAGGATGCCGGGCTGGCGACGGATGCGTTGACCACGGCCGGATTCCGGGTCACGCGCATCAACACGATGGGCGGCTTTCTACGCAAGGGGAACGCGACGCTGGCGATTGCCACCGAACCGTCGCAAGTCCAGCGCGCGCTCTTGCTGCTCCGCGACAATTGCGAGCGGCGCTCCGAGTTCTTTGTGCCAACGGCGCCCGGCGAGATCGGAGAGCCGTATCCACTGGAACCCATTCCCGTGCAGGTCGGCGGTGCCACGATCTTCGTGCTGGACATCGAACGGTTTGAGCGGCTCTAGCACCCCCGAAACACAGGTCACGAGCAACCGATGAAACTGATCTGGGCCATCGTGCAGAACAACGACGCCGGACGGGCCATTGAAGCGCTCGTCGAACAGGGACACCGGGTCACGCGCATCAATACCGTCGGTGGCTTCTTGCGGCGCGGCAACGTGAGCCTGCTGGTCGGCGTCGAGCCGGACCAGGTGGACCCGGCAATCGAGACGCTACGCGCTGCCTGTCAAGCGCAGGAGGCCAGTGATCGGATGCCCTTGGACTCCGCTCGCGGCGTGGTGTTCGTGCTCAATGCGGATAGTTTCCTGCAAGCCTGACACGGTGTTGCACCTCACCCTCGGCACGCATGTCCCCCTGCATAGCGGAGGGACCATAGGGGAGCCGGATCGCCACACTTGGCCCTCTCCCTAGCCTGACCGCCGAGCAATCTCTCGCTCGAACAACTCCAGGTAGGAGTCGGTGGTGCGCTCCAAGTCGAATAGTGCCTCGATCTCCGACCGTGGTCGCGTGTAGCGTTCCGGGCGTGCCAGCACCTGCTCCAATCCCGTATAGAGCGCGGTGGCGGATCCCGGCTCGACGACCTCGCCCATGCCGGTCATCTTGATGGACTGCCGCACGCCGGGCAGATTGCTGGCGACTGCCGGTGTACCGCAGAGCATGGCTTCTACTTGGACTAGCCCAAATGACTCGGTGGAGTTGAGACTCGGCACCACGAGCACGTCACACGCGCCGTAAAAGACCGCTATGCGGCGTTGGTCCAGCTGGCCGAGGAACTGCCAGCGTGAGCCGAGTTTGGCAATCGGCTCCTGCAGGCGTTGCCAATAGGCTTCCTCTCCGAGGACATTGCCGTATGGCCCGGCGAACAGCACCTTGGCGTGGGGGAAACGCTTCAACAAGCGCGGCATGGCCTGCACGAGGTACTCCACACCCTTTTCGGTAGCGAACCGTGCCGCCATACCAATGACCGGCCGCTCACCAGCACCCACCTCCGCCTTGAACGCGGCCACCGCTGCCGCTGATGGCGCCGGCATAACGACGGGCGGGGGAATGACTACCAGCTTGTCTGCAAAGCGCGAGAGCAAGCGCGAATGGGTAGCGTAATCGCGGGTGTAGGCGACGATCTTGTCGGCCAAGCGGGCACCGGCATAGTGAGCGAGAAAGATGGCTTGTTCGAGGAGGCGGCTGACCGGACTGCGCGGGAGCATCAGGTCACAATGGTAGGTCAGGATGACCGGCTTGTTCTGCCGGTGGCCGCGGATGGTCAGCCCGGCAGCATCCACGTTAGGGAGGTGAATGCTCAACACGTCGTGCTCACGGAGTAGCCTGCTGGCCGTGGGGCCAAGCCCGAGGGCGATCACCCCCTTGCTGATCCGCAGCGCCACCGGTACGCGCACGATACGCACGCCGTCCGACCATTCCTCGCGCGGCAGCGTTGGCTCGTGCTGCGTTGCGAGCACGGTCACGGTATGGCCGCGCCGAGCCAGGGCCGCGGCCAGGCGCTCCACATAGATGGTGAGTCCGCTCATGTGCGGCCGGTAGTAGTACAACGCGAGCAGAATTCTCATCGAGCGTGGTCTCCCGGCACCACCTGGGCGCTCATCGGGTAGTGCGGATTGAGCACCGCATCAGTAAATCTCCAGGTACCGATCCAGCTCCCACTGCGTGACCTGCTGCCGGTACTCGCTGTGCTCCTGCCGCTTGGCCTGCATGAACCGCTCGAAGACATGGACGCCCAGTGCGTCCTGCGCCAGACCGGAGGTGGCCAAGGCGTCGAGAGCGTCGCCGAGCGAGCCGGGGAGCTGCTCAACTTGCTCCCGCTGCAATCGGAGCGGGTCGAATTCGTACAGATTCTCCTCCAGCGGCAGCGGTGGCTCCAGCTCGCGCCGAATACCATCCAGGCCGGCGTGCAGCATCACGGCGAACGCGAGGTACGGATTGCAGCTCGGATCGGGGCAGCGTAGCTCGATGCGGCTGCTCTGGGGCCGGTTGGGGATGAGCTTGGGAACGCGGATCAGCGCGGAGCGATTGGTGTGTGCCCAACTGACGTAGACCGGCGCTTCGTAGCCCGGCACCAGGCGCTTGTACGAGTTGACGAGCGGCGCCAGCACCGCGCAGATGCCACGGGCATGGGCCAAGATACCGGCGGTGAAATGGCGCGCCAGGTCGGAGAGACCATACGGTCCGGCCGGGTCGGCGAACAGGTTCTCACCGGTATGGATGTCTGCGAGGCTCTGATGGGTGTGCATCCCCGATCCGTTGATGCCAAACCGTGGCTTGGGCATGAACGTGGCATAGAGACCCACCTGGCGGGCGATGGCCTTCAGCGTATAGCGGAACGTGACGGTGTGGTCGGCCGTCCGCAGCGCATTGTCGTACTGGAAGTCAATCTCGTGCTGGCCGGTGGCCACTTCATGGTGGGCGGCCTCCACCTGCATCCCCATCGCTTCGAGCGCGACCACCATGTCGCGCCGGACCTGCGCCGCGAGGTCCGTGGAGAGGTCGAAATAGCCGCCCTCGTCGTGAGGCGTAGTGAGCACGTCGCCGGCGTCGTCTACTTGCAGGAGGAAGAACTCCAACTCCGGGCCGGTGTTGAAGACGTAGCCCATCTCGGCGGCCGCAGCCATCGCGCGGCGCAGCACGTAGCGCGGATCGCCGGGAAAAGGGTTGCCTTCGGGCGTGTATACGTCGCAGATCAAGCGAGCGGTCTTCTCATTGCCGCTTTCCCACGGCACGACGGCGAACGTCGTCGGGTCCGGATCGAGGTACATATCGCTCTCGGCGATCCGCGCAAAGCCCTCGATGGAGCTGCCGTCGAACCAGGTGCCGTGATCGAACGCATCGGGCAAGCGATGGGCCGGGATCGTCACGCTCTTGACAATGCCGACGATATCGGTGAATTGGAGGTTGATAAAGCGGACCTGCTCCCGTTCACACTGCTCCAGGATATGCTCCTGTAGCTCGGCGCGGGATGGCGAGGCCGTCGTGTCAGCGGTCATGCTGCAACTCCTCCCGGTTTCCACGGCGCGCGGCGCAGGATACCACACCCGACGGCCGGGTCGGCGGGATGGCCGCGGACCATGCAGTATCATGCTGGTTGGCGCCGGCCCTCCTATGGTCCCCCCGCTGCGGCGGGGGGACGGGTGTAGGGAGCGGCTGTGGCGGAGGGACGGCGTGCTCCCTCCCCCGTCGGGACGGGGGAGGGCGAGGGTGGGGGCCAGGACCGCACTGAGAACAGATGACCGATAGAAACCGCACCACTGCCCCCCTGACGTTGACCATCGAGGCGCAGAGCGGGCAAGCACGCGCCGGGCGGCTGGTCACGCCACACGGCGTCGTGTCCACACCCTGCTTCATGCCCGTCGGGACCCAGGCAACGGTCAAGTCGGTCAGTCCCGACGACCTGAGGACCGTCGGCGCAGCGATGATCCTGGCCAACACGTATCACCTGCTGCTGCGCCCCGGGCCGGAGATCGTCGCCGCGCACGGCGGCCTGCATCGCTTCATGGGCTGGGATGGCCCAATCCTGACCGACTCGGGCGGCTTCCAGGTCTGGAGCCTGGCCCGCCTGCGACGCATTGACGACGACGGGGTGACCTTTCGCTCCCATCTCGATGGCAGCGAGCACCGGCTCACACCGGAGCACGTCATGGAAATCCAGGCCCAGCTCGGCGCGGACGTGGTGATGGCCTTCGACGAGTGCGTCGGCTATCCGGCCACCCATACCGAGGCGGCGGCGGCAGTGCAGCGCACGAGCCGCTGGTTGGAGCGTTGTATGGCCGCCCAGCCGGGACCCGGGCAGGCGCTGTTCGGGATCGTGCAGGGTGGCACCTTCCCCGATCTCAGAACGGACTCGGCCCAGGCCACCGTCGCCGCCGACTTGCCAGGGTATGCTATCGGTGGACTGAGCGTGGGTGAGTCGAAGGCGGAAATGTGGCGTATTGTCGCGCACACGGTACCGCTCTTGCCCACCCAGCGGCCGCGCTACCTGATGGGGATTGGCTCGCCGGAGGACTTGATCGAGGCCGTCCGGTACGGCATTGACCTGTTCGACTGCGTGCTGCCGACGCGGGCGGCACGCCACGCCGGCCTCTATACCGACGCCGGCCGTCTGAATATACGCAACGCGCAGTTCCGCGCTGACCTGGGGCCGATTGATCCGAGTTGCGACTGCCCGACGTGCCGCACGTTTACGGCGAGTTATATGCATCATCTCTTCCGCGCCAAGGAGTTGCTCGCCTACCGGCTGGCTACCGTACACAACCTGCGGTATCTCACCCGCCTCATGGAGCGCGTGCGGGCCGCGATTGCCACCAACGCCTATGAAGCGTTCCGCGACGTCTTTCTGGCAACCTTTCGCTCGCCGGATGCCCAGGAGCGCAGCCGGCAACGGCATCACTGGCAAGCCGGGGGCCGCAATGCGGCGGCAGCTGCCGAGACCTCGTGAGCGGTGGTAGAGGACGGAACACGGATGAGCGACACGGCCGTTGGGCCAGCCGAGCCGGCGCATGGTGGCAGTGCCGTCGAGGTGGCCGAGGTGCTGCGCCTGGTCCTCCAGCCGCACGCCCGCGTCTTGGCTGGACAGGCCGGCTTGCAGCGGCGCGTGGGTTGGGTGACGACCCTGCGCGGACTGCCGCCTATCTTCGAGTCGAGTGGCGGCGACGAGGTGGTACTGGCGCCCGTGGCCACACTGGAGGCCCTGCGGGCGTTGAGCGCCGAGTATGACCTGAGCGAGATCGTCGTCAGTCTGCAAGCGACCGGCGTCGCGGCCGTGGTCGTGGTCAGCCGCGACGAGTGGCACTGCCCCGACGACGTAATCGCCGCGGCTGATGCCCACGATCTGCCCTTGTTCCACGTCGAGACAACGCACGCGGCCGCCGAGCTGGAGCGCACCATCGCGCGGCTCGTCGTTGATCGCCAGGCCGAGCTGAACCAGCGTGCGACCGAGATGTATCGTCAGCTGGCCGCAGTGTCCGTCGAGGGACAAGGAGTCGAGCGCATCTTGGAAGAAGCGGCGCTGCTCACCGGACGGCTCGTCTTCCAGGAAGACGCAGCGTACCACGTGCAAGCGACGGCGCCAGCGGACGCGGCGGTACCGTCACCGTATTCGTCCCTCGTGGATCGCCAACGCTTGGAGGCCGAACTGCGCGCCGGTGAGTTGACCAGCTCGGCGCCGCCGGTCGTGCGCCTTGACGTAGGCCGCAATGGCTTGGCGCGATATACCGGGGCCATCCTCAACCGCGGCCGCCGGCGCGGTTTTGTCTCGCTGTGTGCGCTTCCCGGCGAGTTGACCGACCTGGACGAGCTTGTTGCCGGGCGGCTGGCCGCCGTGCTGGCGCTGGAGTTGGCCAAGCAGGACGCCGTGCGCCTCGCCGAGCGGCGCGACCGCGAGGCGCTATTCGAACAGCTGCTGGCCGAAGCCGACGCGCCCTCACCGGAATTGGAGCGGCAGCTCCAACGCCTGGGCTTCCGCCCCGACACCGCGATTGCGGCGGTAACAGTCACCATCGAGACGGAGCCAGCCGGGGCAACCGATGACGCGGTGCTCGATGATCGCAGCCACCGGCTGATGGACACCGTGCGGCGCGTGCTACGGGACCGCAACCAACCGGCCATCATGCGGTCCGACAGCGGACAGGTCGTGGCCTTGCTCGCGCTGCAAGCCGTGCCGGCGAGACGCTGGCCCGCACCATCCACCGGGGATTACGGTAGCGCCGACCAGCGGCGTCGGGAGACGAGGCAGAGCAGCGCCAGCGCGGCGGTGAAAGCAATTTTGCAGGATGTCCACGCGGCAGCCGTCGCCAGCGGCATTGGGCCGATCACGTCCGGCGCCGGCGAGACTCACCCGCGACTGGCCGATGCGCCGGCAGCCATTGAGGAGGCCGCGCAAGCGGCACAGCTTGTCCGCAGTCTCTATGGGCCGGGCCAGCAGGCGTGCCTGTCCGACTTGGGCCTCTACCGACTGCTGTATCACCTGCGCGGCACGCCGGAGTTGCGGGCATTTTATGACCAGACCCTCGGACCGCTGGCGGCCTACGACAGGCGCACCGGTGGCGATCTGCTCGCTACGCTCGAAGCGTATTTCGCCTCCCGCGCCAACCTCAGCGAAACGGCGCGGCGGCTGAACCTGCACCGCAACTCACTGCTGTATCGGGTCCAGCGCATCGAAGAGACGGGCCAGGTTGACCTGCAAGACCCCGAGGCGCTGCTGGCCTTGCAAGTGGCCTTGAAGGCACGGCACCTCCTCGACGTATAGCCGGTTTTCGTGCCGAGGCCGGACCTCTCCCCCGGCCCCTTTCCTGGTCGGGGGACGGGGCATCCACAAGGGGTGACCCCCACGGCGGCTACGTCGCTGCCACGTAGTCCACGAAGACCGGGCTGGTCCAGGCCATCTCCATATCGGTCTGCACGATCCGCGCCCAGTAGGGATTGATCCCCGGCCGTGGCGCCGGATCGGTGAAGGTGAACTCGGCCGTCTCCGGGCCGCCCGGTGCCGGGGCTAACGACACCACGATCTTGCGACTCAACTGGCCCAAAGGCGGTGCCGGGTCGGTATCAGCGCTGTCCGGGTGCTTTGGCAGCGGTGGCGTCGTCAGGTATAGCTCCTCCTGACCGGCTGCCAACTCCCGCAGACCACAGTTGAAGGTCACGTGCTCGGCCGGCGCGTAAGCCATGCGGCCAGGGTCATCGTCTCCATGCCCACCAAAGTAGGGCCGGCTGATGAGCGAGGTGTTCACCACCAGCCGTAGCTCGGCGTCGTCCGCCGCGTCGGCGAGGTCGAGAATGACCCCGCTGCGATAGCCACAGGTCACGGAGTGCCAGCGTAGCGCGGTATCCGTGCAGTCGAACACGCGCGAGCGCGGGCTGTCGAACCGCAGCCGCTCGACGGACGCGATGGTGGCGCCGACGACCTGCAAGTGGCCGTCCCAGATTACCCCGGAGTAGCTCGTCTTCCGGCTGGCGCCTTCCCAGAGCACTCGCACGCGGTTGCTGCTAGGGCTGGCGCTTACGGGATGGCTATAGATGCGCTCCAGGCCGCGGAACAGCTCGACGCGCTCCAATGGTGCTGTGCCGGCGACTGATAGGGAGATCGTCGGCCGGGTGGAGGTGGTGTGGTCCGCGCCCATCATCTGGCCGTCGGCCTCCAGCCGAACCACCATGCGCGCCCCGGTCGTCGCGTAGCAGCGCCGCGCCCGCAGCGCCGCGTGGACGGCTTCCAACGTCAGCTCCGGCGCATACAGCCCGGTCAGTCCGCCTTGGGCATAGCGCCGCTCTTGCCAGCCCGGCGTGTCCGCGCCGGGCCGCCCGTCATGGCTGTCGCTGCCGCCGACAAAGCCCATCCGATAGCCGTGGCGCAGCGACTCCTCCAGAAACCACTCGAACGTGCCGTGATCGGAGGTGATCTCCAGCGCCGGCTCCAAGGTCGGCTCGTGATGGGTGAGGTCCGCGTGGCTGCCTCCGACGTGGGGTGTAATGACCACGTCCTGTCCCCGGTACACCCGGTAGACATCGAGGATATGCGGCAGATCGGTATCTACGTCCGACAGGTCCGTCAGCCCCTTGTGGCTGTTCCGGCGAATTGGCTGGTTGTGGCGCCGAAAGTAGACGTTGTGATGGCCGCCCTCGCTCGGCACGGCCGACCACTCGAACCCCGGCAAGGGCACGAAACGCCCCGGCTGGTCGAAGTCGCGCTCGGCCTGCTGCTGCACCGCCCAATCGTCATTCGAGAGTATGTGATCGTTGCGTTGATACCCCACAAAGTCAATGCCGGCCATGTCGCGGGCGTAGCGAAAGAAGTCCGGGATTTTTGCGGCGAGCGCAATCTGCCCGCCGTGCGGATCGCCCCAGTAGAGGGCCAGCGGCGCGGCCTGCTCCGTGCAGAGGATGGGATTGCTCTCGGCCCGCAGTCCTGCCGCGCTATCTACGGCGGCCAGGCGGTACTGGCCGGGTGCGGACACGGTGCAGCCCGCGAACCGGCGCACGCCGCCGTCCTCGGCGGTAAACGTGTACCTCTCTACCGAGCACGCGCTCCCTGGCGGGGCCTGGAGTTCGATGCTCCCCCGGTATGCAGCGGCCGGGTTGCCCCACCGGTCCTCAGCGCGGACCAGCAGGGAAAACGGCGTCCCGGTAGTGACCGTCGAGGGGGCCACGACCACCAGCTTGACCGCCGATCCACCGACGATGGCGAGCGAGGGCGGTTCTGCCAGCGTGACATAGCTGCCGTCTCCCTCCACGTCCACGGCCACCCAGAAATACCGCTTGGCCTCCTGGAACGTCTGCGCCCGCGTGCCAGGACCGCCCCCGCTGCGGTCGCCGTAGGTCAGCACCAGCCGCTCGCCGGGCTTGAGCGCGCGGCCGTGGACCACCAGCAGAACCGACGTCACCTGCTCGACCATGATGGAGACGCGCGCCGCGGGTGGCGCTTGTACGGTCATGTAGTCCGCGGCCGTAGGGTCGTGGAATTGGGGATACGCCCAGTCCGTATCGCACTCCGTAAACACGCGGACGCGACCACCGGAGGTGATTCCCTGCTCGCCGACGATGTACGTCAGCCGTTGGGTCGTGTAACTACCCGCCACCACGTCGCCGGCCGGGTCCAGGAGCACCTGCCCGTAGGCCTGTCGCTGTGCGTCCGCCGTACTCGCTTGCATCATCGCGGCCTCCAGTTCAGCATGATGTCTACGTGTCTGCACTGCGCTGAAGCACGACGAGCATGCGGAAGGCCAACAGTGACATTAACGGTTGGGGCACAAACCACTCGCTACGATTGAGTACCGTTAGCAGTCTCGGCCAGGGTAGCAGGCTATGTTTTCTGAATCCACCGGCTAGTATCTGGAACAGGCCAAACGGTCGCGACTGGACCAGTTTCAGATGGGTGTGTCTCGTGGGCCAGTCGGCTCGCTCGCGCTCAAAGAGGATGTTCGCCATCGCAGTATTGCCCTGCTGGGGGTCATCATGAGTGGAGTGCTCCTGGTACCGACCAAAGCAGATCGACTCGTCGTGCATTAGACGATAGACCGGATATGAAAGGGGCGAAACATACGGTTCGATAAAGATGCCGCGGCCTCCCGGTCTCAGCACACGTGCCAACTCAGTGAAGAAGGCATGGGGATCAGCGAGGTGGTGGATAACGTCAACGCCCAAACAGCCGCTGAGTAGCCCCGACTGCACCGGCAGATGATGGGTGTCGGCCACCAGGTCCAGCCAGGGAGCCACTTGGATATCGGATTGGAACACCGATCCGACATAGTCAGCCAGTGTACCGCTGCCGGTGCCCACTTCCAGATATGGGCCGTCGTCGGGCAGCCAGGAGTGCAAGAGTTGTGCCCAATGCCGATAGACGGCCTGTAGCACTCGCTTCCGCTCCCAAACGCGACGGCGGGCCAGGAGTTGCTCTGGAACATGATGGGCCGGTGACGCACCAGAGGGCATCATCATCTCCTCACTCACCCATCTCTTCATTCCGGAGCAAGCCGCGATCCAGGCCGGTCGGAGGGCTAGGAGGGGATGGAAACAGTCCGTCTGCTCTTGGATGCAGCCTGCCCGGCGAAGACGGCATCCATGCAGAGCAGCACGTCTGCGGTGTCCACGATGGCCGGCCGCCCGGCCTCGATACTCTCGATCCAATCCGCTAACACGTTGATATCCGGCTCCGTCGTCTCGATCTCGGTCGTTCCGTCCTCCGTAATCAGCACGCCGCGATTGTTCGCCGCAATTTCGATCTTGCCTTCTGTGCCCAGAATACTGAGCCAGCAGTCTTGGATCGCCAGGAGGTGTGTGTCGATGATCGCGGTGACGCCGTTCTCCAGCCGGTAGAGGTGCTGGCTCACGTCATAGAAGTGCCGATTCTCCGGCCGCGAATGGTTCGCTTCGTAGCCGACCACCTCCAGGTAGCGCAGACCGGTAATCCAGTACACCTCATCGAGGCTATGCACGGCGGCGTAGCCCATCGGCCCACCGATCCGCCGCTCGTCGAACATCCACGCCGGGCGCGGCAGCTGCCGCTTTTGCACGTAGGCGCGGCGGCTATGCAGCGCCACGACCTGACCGATGGCGCCTTCCTGGACCAGTCGGCGGGTCGCGCGGCGCACCGGGTCGCCGCGGAGGGTGAGTAGCATGGACAGCCTTTGGTCGGGATGCCGCTGGAGGGCCGCCTTCACCTGTTCCAACTGCTCCGGTTGGCTGACGAGCGGCTTGTCCGCCACGACGTGAAGCCCGTGCTCCAGTCCCGCGATGAGCGCCGCGCCCTGCACGTCCGGCACGGTGCTGGCCGCCAGCACGTCAAGCTGCTCGTTCGCCAGCATCTCTTCCACGTCGTGATAGGTCGGGAGCTTGAGGTCCGTGAGTAGCGCCACCCGATCCGCGGACAGCTCTTCCGCCAACTCGGGACGGTGACAGACGGCCACAAGCTCGACCGACGACGTTTCGGCAGCGTGCAGATAGTGTGGCCAATGGGTGAACGGTTCCAGTCCGACAAGCCCCACGCGCAATGACATGCTGCACCCCTCTGCACGATGATTGGCCGGGACCGGCGTAGTGCGTTGTGCGCGTGAGCATAGCATAGGCCGTCCGGTTCACCGCCGGCCCCGGCATCGGCCGCGACGCCCGGCGGCGTGGTACGCTACCCACGGCGTCATCTCCCTAACTCCGTGTACTCTGTGTACTCTGTGTACTCTGTGGCTAAAAACCCTACCTGGTCAGGAGAGCATAGGTCGATGAAATTTCGCTTCGGAGTCACCCTGCCCGGGCTGCCGACCGCTGAAGAGTGGACCGGCTGGGCGCGGCAAGCAGAAGACCTCGGCTACGACATCGCCCTTATTCCCGATCATTTCGGCGAGCAGTTGGCGCCGCTCCCGGCCCTGATGGCGGCCGCGTGTGCCACCGCCACCCTGCGCGTCGGTACGCTGGTGCTCGGCAACGACTACCGGCACCCGGTCACGGTCGCCAAGGAAGCCGCCACGCTGGACGTGCTCTCGAACGGGCGGTTCGAGCTAGGGCTGGGCGCTGGCTGGATGGTCTCGGACTACCAGCGCTCTGGCATGCCATTCGACCGGCCGGGCATCAGAGTGAGCCGGCTGGAAGAGAGCATCGCCGTGATTAAAGGCCTCCTCGGGCCTGGCCCCTTCTCGTTCGAGGGAACGTACTACCGCATCTCCGACCTCGACGGGTATCCGAAGCCGGTGCAGCAGCCGAAGCTGCCGATCCTGATAGGCGGCGGGGGCCGGCGGATGTTGAAGATCGCCGCGCGCGAGGCGGACATCATTGCCTTGCATCCCAGCCTGCGCCGGTCTCGCAACGGCGCTCCGATGCTCCGGCAGGCGGCCTGGGACGCCACACCGGCAGCGTTCGACGAGAAGATACGCTGGCTGCGCGATTCCCTGGGAGATCGCCTGGACCGGACCGAGCTGAACAGCGTGCTCTACCTCCCGTTCGTCACCCAGGACACGGATACGGCCGCCCGCGCGGCTGCCGAGCAGCTCGGTATCTCGCCCGCGGCGGCCCGTGACTGCCCGCTCGTGGTGATCGGCACTGCCAGCGAGATTGCCGACCAGCTACAGCAGCGGCGCGAACGCTACGGCATCTCGTACTATCTGGTGAAGCAGCCCTGGATGGAGGAGTTCGCACCGGTCGTCGCCCGGCTCGCCGGTAAGTAGATTCTCTCACGGCGTTGGATGGATGGGGGCAGAGCACTATGAAGTTCACCGTAGGCGTCAACGTCGGTGGCCCGCATTACGACCCCGCGCGTATGGGAGCCATCGCCCGCCAGGCCGATGCGCTGGGCTTCGACAGTGTGGGCGCAGCCGAACGGCTCATCATGCCGCGGGTCATCAAGTCCCAGTATCCGCGCGGGAGCGGGGCGATTCCGGGCGTTGGCTCGGCCCAGAATACGCTCGAAGTCCTATCCGTCATCAGTTTTCTGGCCGGGCAGACCACGCAGATACGGTTGATGCCCTTCGTGGTCATGCCGTACCGCAATCCCCTCCTCGCCGCCAAGATGCTGGCTACGATTGACGTGCTCTCCGACGGCCGGCTGGACATCCTGCTCGGCGTGGGCTGGAACCGTGAGGAGGCCCGTGCGTTGATGGTGCCTACTCCGTTCGACAAGCGCGGTGCCGTCACCAACGAGTACCTGCGCGCCTTCGTCACGCTCTGGAATGACGAGTACCCGGAGTTCCAGGGTAAGCACCTGCAATTCTCCGACGTAGAATTCGCGCCCAAGCCGGTGCAGCGGCCCCATCCGCCGTTCTGGATCGGCGGCGAGAGTCCGGCGGCTATCCGCCGCGCCGCGACGCTCGGCGACGGGTGGTCGCCCGGCGCGAGTAACCCGCAGTTTCCGCTGGACACGACCGAGCAGTTCCAGCGGGCGGTGGACCGCCTGCATCGGCAGGCCGCCGCGGCCGGCCGCGATCCCGGCGCCATCGCCATCCGGTTCGGCAGCGTCACCTGGATGGGCGACCAGCCAGTGACCGATCCCGACGGAGAGCGCGTGCCCTTTACCGGCAGCGCCGAGCAGATCGCCGCGGACGTTGCGGCGCAGGCCAAGCTGGGCGTCAGCCATATGAGCCTCAGCACGCCGGCCGAGAGTGTGGAGCACGAGCTAGAGCTGCTGGCGAGCTTTGCCGAGCACGTGCTGCCGCTCGCCGGCGATTAGGCCCGGCAAGCAGGCTGCCGTAGGGGCATCATTGATGGCGCCCTGGGCGCGATTCATCGCGCCCCTACCCCCACGAGCGGGCTGAGGCCGGCGGCCAGGTGAGAGGAGACAGCCATGGCGCTGATTGAGATTGGCTCACGAAAGCAGTTGTTCCTCGACGACTATCTGATCGAGAGCATGACCCAGGCCAAGCAAGGCGTCAATCCCGCCGTCAAGGTGGCCAACAACCCGATCATCCGGTCCGAGCGGCCTTGGGAGGGCAACCACGTCATGTTGTCCTCGGTGGTGTTCGATGACGCGGACGGCATCTTCAAGCTGTGGTACACCGCCCGCAACCTACAGGCTGACCCCGAAATGCGCCCTGGTGGCGCCTCGGGCATCGCGATTGGCGGTGAAGACGCCCCGCCCGTGACCTGCTTGGCCACCTCCGAGGACGGCATCCACTGGGAGCGCCCGGTGCTGGGACTGGTGGAGTATGCCGGCTCCAAAGAGAACAATATCGTCCCGCCCGGTGTCGTCGAGGCCCCATCGTTCCTGGACCGGCACGAGCGCGACCCGGCCAAGCGGTACAAGGCCCTGAAGTGGACCATGGACACCACCAAGCCGATGCAGTCCAACCTTTACTACTCGCCGGACGGTTTGGCGTGGACGCCTTACGCCGGTAATCCCGTCATAGACACTACGCCCGTCGCCGGCCGCTGGGGACCGACCTCCTTCATGGGCTGGGACCCTATCCGCCAGACTTACGCGGCGTATGTGGAGAACAGCCACCACATGCGGACGCTCTTCGGTAAGCGGCTCATCGGCCGCGCCGAAAGCCCCGATCTGATCCATTGGACCGAGCCGGAGACGGTGCTGGTGCCCGACGCGGACGACTTTCCCGATACGGAGTTCTATCGGCTGGTGGTCATCCCCCACGCCGGGCTGTATGTCGGCCTACTCTGGATTTTCCGTACCACCAACCTGACGCACCACCCGGAGGTCATCGTCAGCCGCGACGGGTTCCACTGGGAGCGGCGCTACCGGGAGCCGTTCATCGTGCGCGGCGGCCGGCGCGAGGACTTCGATTCCAACAGCGTTTACGTGTGGCACGCCATCGCACATGACGACCGCGCACTCCTCTACTACAGCGGCACCAACCACCGCGCCGCCCAGCAGATGCTCGACTTGGGTGACGCCGCCACGTCTGCTGTGGGGCTGGCGATCTGCCCACTGGATGAGTTCGTGTCGGTGGATAGCGGCAAGGGCTGGGCGCCTCCCGCCGGCGAGCGGCCCGACTTGAGCGGGCTACATCAGGAAGCCTTGTTGCGCGCCTCCCACGATCCCGCGGCGTTCAGCCAGTTGGTCACACGCTCCTTCGGCTTCACCGGGTCGCGGCTGCATCTCAACTGCGCGACTACGCCGGTCGCCGCCGGTCCCGGGCCGGCCGAGGTGCGGGTGGAGGTGCTCACGTCCAACCACCGCAAGATCGAGGGCTTCACGTTCGACGACGCCGACCCGATCACGCAGTCGGGCCAGGATCATATCGTCTCCTGGAACGGCAACGCCGACGTGAGCCGCCTGTTGGGCCGGCCGATCAAGCTGCGGTTCTACTTCAAGAACGCGAAGCTCTACTCGTTCCAGTTCAAGACGCCGCACTAGGGCGAGCCACCCGGCCCATCACTCTCGTCATTGATATGAAAATGACACCAGCCGCCCCCCGCCGAAACACCTACCCCTGTGAAGGGGTAGTGCCCATACCGGCCCTCACTCCAAGCCGATGAAATAGTGGTAGTGCGGCTGCCCTCCCGGGGTGACCTCGACCTCGGCCTCCGGCAGCCACTCCTCCAACCGGGCAACCAGCGTGTCAGTGGTGTCAGACTCCGCGTCTGCGCCGGGATACACGCTCACCACCTCGTAGTCGTCGGTGTCCAAGGTGTCGAGCGCCCCGCGCAGCGCAGCGATCTGGTCCGTGCCGTGCGCTACGAGCGTGTCGTCAACGAGGGCAATTGCCTCCCCCTCGCGTACATCCAGGCTGCCGCTCGTCGAGTCCCGGACGGCATGAGTCAGCTCAATCGTGCAGACGGCCGCCGCCGCCTCGATCATCGCGGCTGCGTTCTCGTCCAGTGCGTCCTCACCATTGAACGCCAGTTGTGCGGCGATGCCTTGTACGACGGTTTTGGTAGGCACAATGGTCACGCCCACGTCGTCGGGAACGAGCTGGACGACCTGTTCCGCAGCCAGGATCACGTTCTTGTTATTCGGGAGGATGAGCACCTGGGAGGCGTTGGCGGCCGTGCAGGCTGCCAGCAGTTCTTCGGTACTGGGATTCATGGTCTGCCCACCCCTGACAATCTCGCTCACACCGAGCGAGCGGAGCACTGCCTCCAACCCCTCACCGGCGGCGACGGCGACCGTGGCCAGCGGCACCGGCGGCGCCGTCTCGTCCGCCACTTCCGGCTCCGCCGGCCCTTGTGCCTGTCGCGCCTCCCGCTCCAGCACTTGCAGGTCCATGTCCTCGATATGGATGTCCGCGAGCCGCCCGTTTTCGACCATTGCACTGAGCATTTGGCCGGGGTCTTCCGTGTGACCATGGACCCGGATGATCTCGCTGTCGCCGACGACCACGGACCAGTCGGCCAACGACTGAATCGTCTCGCGGATACGGTCCATGTCGAGGTCCCGGCCGGTAATCAGGAACTGAGTGCAGTATCCCCAACCCTCGCCCTCGGCCTCACCGTCTCCCGCCGTGCTGCCAGCCATCGGCGCCATGGCCGGCACGACCGGAGTGGCTACGTCACCGGGGCCTACCTCGATCCCGTCGGTCTCCGCGAGCAGCATCCCTTCGAGAATGAGCCGGTAGCCTTCGCCCCCGGCATCCACCACACCGGCCTCCGTGAGCACGTCCAATTGGTAGCGCGTCTGCCGCACGGCCTCGGCCGCCGCCGTGGTGGCGCGCCGGAGCGTGGTGACGACATCGGCGGACTCTGCCGCCGCCTGCTCGGCCGCGCGGCCAACCTCCCGCGCGACCGTGAGCATCGTGCCCTCGACCGGCTGGGCAACGGCGCCATAGGCCGCCTCGGCCGCCTCCGTCAGCGCCCGCGCCATCGTCTGGGCATCGCTGTCCCGGTGTCCCTCCAGCGCCCGCGCCATACCGGCGATGATCTGTGAGAGGATGACGCCGGAATTGCCGCGCGCCCCCATCAGCGCCCCACGCGCGGCCTGCTTCCCGATGGCGCCGGCCTCGTCGGCAGCGGGGTCAATCCCGGCCAAGGCGGCCTGCATGGTGAGCAGCATATTAGTGCCGGTATCGCCGTCCGGCACCGGGAACACGTTGAGGTCGTTGACCGTCTCGCGGTGCTGCTCCAGCCGCGCGGTGCCGCCGAGGAGCGCAGCCCGCCAGCGCCGACCATCCCAGACGGACTGTTGCACCAGCGCCGGCTCCTGTGTTACCATCACCGATACCCTCCATAAGTAATCAGGTCGCCTAGCCGCCCGGCGCTGCCCCAAGACTGGAGGCTGCGTAAGCGGCTTGCCTAGCATTGCCAACTATCGCCAAGACTGGATCATATTATAGTGTCCGGTACGTCTTGGCGGGACGTTTGTGGTGAGCGCCGGTGAGGTCAATGAACCGTGAAACGATGTAGCTTCTGCGGCAAAGGGCCGATGGTCGGCCGTAATATCCGCCACAAAGCCAAGGGCAAGTGGACCTATCGCGCGCCCAAGACCCGGCGCGTGTTCCGACCCAACATCCAGCGCACCACCATCTTCCTGCGCGGCGAGCGGCGGCGCGTCCACATCTGCACCCGCTGTCTCCGCACGCTCAACAAGACGGCCTAGCCGCCGGACGCCTCACTGACTGCCGCTTGCCGCAACTCCTCCGCGGCTTCGAGCAGGTACCCGTTGATCTTGTCCAAACGCGCGGCTGCCTCGGCAATGCGCGCTCGATCCTCGGTCTCGATGGCGCTCGCGTAGTCCGCCACCATCGGCTTCGTCTCGGCATTGACTTGCTGGAGTAGCTCGCCGGTGCGCGTCAGCTCTGGCGGCACCGGCTGCACCGCGGCCATGTCCGCCGCTGCCAACTCCATCATCTTCAGGACGAACGTGGTTTGGGCACGCCATTCCTGATCGCGCAGCAGGCTCGGCTCCTCCCCGGCCGCGGCGCCCAGGTTGTCCAGCACGGCCAGCGCCTGTGCGTACACACCGGCAGCCGGCGCGACCCTCGCTGCGAACGCCGCGACCGGGCCGCTCGGTAGTGGCGGCGCCTCGCGTCTCGCGGTCGGCGGCGGTGGCCCGGCGGGCGGGCCACCGGGGCGCAGCGGCGCCCGCTCCCTATCGAACGCTGCGCTGTTGGCGGCGATGCCCGGCTCCGGCAAGTCGCTGGGCCGCGCGCGAATGGCGAAGACGATGAAGGCGCCAATCACCAGCGCCAGCACCACACCGACCAGCCCCAACCCGCCGCGCAGGAGTATCCGCCGCATCGCCCTCGCCCTCCACTCCTAATAGTGTACCGGGCGCCGCGCTGTCTCACGCCGGGGTTGGCTGACCACGCGAGGCAGCGTACCGCAGGGACTCATCAATGTCTTCCGGCTCCAGGTAGGGATATTCCTGGAGCACGGACTCTTTCGTCTCCCCGGCGGCCAGGAGTCCCAAGACACGCGACACCGGAAACCGCAAGCCGCGAATGCACGGTTTGCCCGTAGCGACCTGTGGGTCCACGGTAATCCGCTCAAAGCGCATGCTACTGCTCCGGCCAGCACCTAGCGCGGGGCTGACAGATGTTGGGGAGTGGCGAGCCGATGATGTAATCGAGTATTGACATCAGCGTGTCTCCTTCTTGGGCTAGTCGCACTCAGCTTGGAGCCAACGTGCTGCGGCAGCTAGGCCATCTAGGTGGAGTTCGATAGTACGGACACCACGATCAGATGTGATCTTGAGTTCCAGTGGTCGCTGGCCGCGTTCTCCTTCCACAGCTATCTCCAACAAGTCGTGGGCGTATCTCGCGTTGCTCACGTCTTCCCAATAGATCCAACCAGACCTACTTGGCGGTTTCCATTGCATGGGGGGTAGTGCTCGTTCTGGGGGGTAGTAGGGATAAGGTGGATTCAATAAGCGTGCCTCGACCTGAACGTGTGAAGCACTTACCGCCACTCCGGCATTGATCCAGATGCGCCGACCTCCACCTCCCCCCTTCTCACATCGAAGGGTGAGTAGTCGGCTTTGGAAGTCTACATCGTACAGAGAAATCCCAGGCCATTTACTATCCGGCCGTTTTTCCCATGACCCCCACGTTGCCGGCTCAAGAGGCTTCCGCTCAAGGGAGTCCACGTCGAAACCATACTTTGCCTCCCAGTTCGCGCGATCCAAGACAAAGCGGCCATAGTTGTCAGCATTGATGCCGAACAACTCTACATCCTCGATGGACTGAATGTGGTGAAGCTCCGGCTGCGGCCAGTCGGTCTCCCACTTGACAAGGTAGATAGGATCACCGTCCTTGAGTAGTCCGGTGGATAGCCAGGGATCGCCATAGCGGAGGGTTAGCCTTCGGAAGGACCTATATGAGAAGTCCGTCAAGTGATTCCAGAGCACAGACCTGCCAGCCAGTGCCCTGGTATCGCCGACCCAATGCAGGGTACCGGAATACTCACCACCAGAGTACGCATCACCGAACACCCAGATATGCTCAGTGCCCGTCATTCTGATGGGTACACCAGGCCAACCAGCTGGGCTGCAGATTCCCATTCCGCAGCCCCAGTCAATCGGCTTGCCCTGAGCTAAGGCCGGTTTCACCAGCGTGGTAGCAGCAATTGCAGCCATGGTGCCAGTTACCAGCTTGCGCTTGTTGATCTTCATGGTGCTCCTCTGTGCCACACGCTGCTCGCCGGATGTGACGATCGATTGTTAATAGTAGCGTAGATTCGGTCACAGGCGGCATGAGGCCGGAGCGCGATCTTCACGCTCCGGCCTCGACCGAGTAGGGGCGGCGGATGCTTAGGCCACCTCGCCGATATAGGCGCCGCGGTAGTCCAGCCAGCCACCGCCGAACTCCCAGCGCACCTTGAAGCTGATCCGGTCGTTCGTGAAGACCTGCCCGTCGGTCGGTGCATCCTGGAGCAGCAGTTCCGGCGTCTCTTGACCGCCGACGAAGCCTAGCTCAATGGTCGGGAGCACTGCCGGATCGGTCAGCAGATACCAGTTGTTCGTGTCGGTGAACTGCGGCACCGCGATCACCTCCAACTGGTTGTGCAAGGGATTCACGTCGTTGTCGCTGCCACCCGGTGTCAACGGCGATCCGACGACGATCTTCGCCGTGAAGAGCAGGTCCGGCGGCACCAGCAGGAACCGCGGATGCTGGCCGATGCGCTTGCTGGCCTCGTTCGTCTGCTTCAGCATCGCCAGAATGCCCGCCTGCACGCTGGCGCCGGAGAGCGCGGCCGTGCCACGATTGGCGTGGTCGGTCTGGCCGCTATCATCGAACACCTTCTTGCCGTCCGCCATCGTCGGGTTGCCGGTAATCAGCGTCGTGTAGACGTACTCGTTCATCGTGATGCTGGCCGAAACCGCCAAGCGCGTCGGAATCTTTCGCACCGCTTCCAAGTCGTCGTTCAGGATCGTCTCCCGCGTGACCACGACGAGGTTGCCACGCTTGGCGGGCGTATAGCTCTCCTTGCGGTCGTCCCACGACAGATTCTGGTACGCCGCGCCCTCGTTGACGGTAGCGAGACTGGCAAAGTCGTGGGTCTTCACCCGGTCCTGTGCCTTGAAGTCGCGCACGGACGAGAGCGTGCAGAACCGCCGCCACACCTGCGGCTGACCGGCGTAGTCTTGGATCAGGCGCTTGGTCATCGAGTTCAGCACCACCTGATTGAGTGTGCTGGTCGTGACCTCATTCGCCTCCCGGACCAGCGCCAACTGCGGCTGATACACCCCGGAGACGAGACTATCGCCGGTCGTCTGCACATACGCCTCGCGCAGTGAGGTCCAGCGGGGCACCGCGCTGGTAGCCGCGAGGCCCAACTGCTCTAGCTGCGCGCGGTCCTGCTCCGATTCGCGGATGCCGAACAGGCGATCCCACGCCGTCTGGAGCGCCACCAGGCCCCGCGAGACGCCATCGTGGCCCATTTCCGCACGGGCGGCCCCGTGCCCGCTGACCAAGCCGCGCGGTGTCCCACCGGCCGCAGCGGCATCGTATTGGCGGAGCGCGTCCAACGCCTCGATCTCCTGGACGATGGCGCTGTCCAGATCGCGGGTAAACGACTCCCGCGTCGGCCAATACGGCCGCTCGCTCCCCGCGCTATTCGGTTCCAGGGGCGGCTCGAACGAGCGGCGGAGCTTCTGCTTGACCGGCTCCGGCAAGCGGGCGGTAGCCAAGCGGTCATAGAGAATCCGCGCACAGGCCAGCTGCTCGGCCGCTTCGCGTACCGTGCTATGGCCCTCGTGTCGTTCGGTCGGGGTTCCAGGATCGGCAACGGCAGTTTGTGTGTTCACTTCACTTCCTCCTCTGCTGTTTGCAGTGTGTTGGTGCGCTGTCTGTGCGGTAGGGAGCAGGAGACGGCCGGCCGTGCGGGCGTCCGGCCGCTGCCGCCTCCTGCTCCCCGCCGTCGCAGACTCCTCGATGGCCAAGAACTCGCCACCGGCGCTGGCGCGCGTCACCACGTCGCAGCTCTTCAACACCGGCACCGATTCCACGACCTGGACCGTTCGCCCGCCGCGACTTTCGGTGCCGAGTGTGCAGAGTGCGTCAATGGACAAGCCGATCACGTCTTTCTCTCCGAGCTGTACCACCTCCTTCACGAGCTGCCAGAGCCAGTCGGCGTGCTCCAGCACATGCAGCGAGGCCTCGACATGGGTCGGCTCTCCGCTGCTGCACACCAGGCGCGGTGTGCGGAAAACCCCCACGATGTCCCGCACCGAGCGGACGGGTCGCAGGCGGTCTTCGAGCGCCGTCGGGTGATCGGCAAAGCAGCGCAGTCCGTCAGCCGCCGCCGCAATATCTGCGAGCGCCTGCGGCGTGAAGACCCGCCCCGACTGGGCCTCGCCGGCCCGAATGAGCACCGCGCGAACGTTGCGGTGCTCGGCATCCACCGCGCCAGCGAGACTTCCCGTCGCTTCGTGGATAGCGACCAGCCCGCGGCCCGAAATCCGGTCCTGCTCACCGTTACGCATGTCTATCCGCTCCTCTCCGTTCGTTCCGGCGCGGCCTCACCCAGAAACCGCAGCAGAAGCCGCCTGGCGCCCTCGGAATCCAGCCAGCCCCGATCAACCGCGGTGCCCAAGGCCGTCGTGAACGTCGCGGCCGCGCGGCCCAGCTCGACGCTCCGCTCCGTATCACTCAGCTCGTCGAATTCCACGCGGAAGGCTCGATTGATGCGTGGCCCCAAGGCCCCGGCTCGTACCCGTGCTTGAATGGCGCGGCGCACGATGCGGACCAAGAGCTGCCGCAGGTATTCCTGGCGTCGCTGGAAGCGTTTGAGCGCCGGCAAGCCCATTTCCGCCGCCGTCGCGCGGTTGACGTGTCCCCCTTCTCCCAGGAAGTGCTCCGGCACACCGGCGCCGGCGGCGATCATCAGCTTGAGCGCCCGTCCATCGCTGGCTACATCATCGGCGCCGATCTGCGGGTTGACCGCTTGCCACTGCTCGGATTCGTTGTGAATCAGCACGGTGCCCGGCTCCGGCGGCTGGCCCATCTCGGCCCGTTTCCGTGCCAGGTCTGCCCGCGATGCCCCTGCGATTGTCACGTCGTAGAGAAAGGCCCCTTTGTAGCGATTGATTCGCACCCGATCCGTGAGCCAATCCTTGTAGCGGCGCAGCCATGGCAACAGCGTGGACAGGTCCGAGCGGCCCCGCGTCGCGTTGCTGACCTTGTTCACCGCGGCGGCTTCGATCTCGCCCGCCGCAATCCACGTCTCGTCCACCGGCAGCGGCCCCGGCGTGCCAGCCGGCGGCGGGGCGTACCGATAGCGCAGGGGCCGTTCGACATCTTCCGGGTCGGTTTCGATCTCGATCACGTAGAGCGGATCGAGCTGCCGCACCACCGTCCGCCCGGTCAGCGGATCAACGAAGAACCGCACGAATTGCTCGCCAAAGAGCGCCAGCTCCGTGAGCAGCGCATAGATCCGCTCGTCCATGCGGTTGTCTGCGTCCTGCCAGAAGTCGTCAATGATCCGCTGAACCCGTTGATCCTCGGCGATAACCCGCACCCCGCCGCCCAGCACAAAGTTCGTGCCCACCTCGATGACGGCGTGGGCCAGCGGGTTGGTGAGATATGCCTCGTACACCTCCAGCAGGAGCGCGCGGCGATCAGCCGGCGGGAGGTCCCGCTCGGTCTGCGGACTGAGTAGCGTGCGGTAGCCGCGATCTTCGACCGCGTGGGCGGTCGCTTCCTGCACGGGCGCCGCCGCATCTTGGCCGCCCGCGGGCCGCTCGCCATGGCCCGCCGGCTGCGGCGCATGTGGCTCGGATCGGCCACCGAATGGCCACCACCACCTGCTTGCGGCTGCCGGGGCCTGCTCACTTACCGATTCCCTCGCTGGTGCCATGTGCCTGTCTCCCGTTCCCAGCCCGTCGTCACTGCGCCGACGGGTGCTGTCTAATGCCCCATATATGGGAGGGAGACGGGGAAACAACGGCCGCACTGAAATCCGGACCGCATGGCAACCGTTTCCGTGCCAAGTGCTATGATTCAGGGAGGTGTATAGCACCGGCCTGTGCTGATCCAGCCAAGCCACCGCAAGACCACCGAGCCGCTAGCTCAATTGGCAGAGCACCGGCCTTTTAAGCCGTAGGTTCTGGGTTCGATTCCCAGGCGGCTCACCCCCAACCAACTCCGGCGGCCTCCCTCTTGCTACCTGTCATCCCGACGCCAGCCAGCATCCGGTAGGGAATTCCACACCCCCTCTCTATCGCTCCGCGATGGAGAGGTGACGGGCCAAAGCCGCACCACACCTGGCCCTATCCGTGCGGCTTTGGCCTGTCAGGGGGCCGGGGATGAGGCCCGCTCGCCCGCTCGCCACGGGAGCGAGTTGGAGTGAGGGCAGTCGTAGAGAGGTCACTCCGGCCGGTTGATGAGGAAGGTGGCGGCGTCATCGAAATACCGATCCATAGCCACCCGGGCCTCGGCCGGCAGGTCCACTTTGTCCAGCGCCGCCATCATGTTGCGTACCCACGCCTCGCGGACTGCGCGAGTGATGGGGAACGGCAGATGGCGGGCACGGAGCCGTGGATGGCCCCGCAGTTGCGAGTAGGTGGGATGACCGCCGAAGAGTTGAATGAGAAAGAGCGTCAGGTGGCGCTTGGCCGGACCGAGATCGTCGGGATAGAGCGGGCGCAGCAGCGGGTCGCGCTCCACACCCGCGTAGAACAGCGCCACAATCCGCTCGAAGGTCGCATCGCCGCCAACCGCTTCATAGAGTGTCATCGGCACTCCCCTGTCGCCGGCAAGGATGCTACACCCAACGGGAGGCGGCAAGCGGCACGCTTTTCCCACCCACCCACGTTGCACACCACCGCAGCCGCGCCCGGCGAGCCGGCACAGCACGTAGTAACATTGCAGATGAGTGGTGCCGACGGAGGGCATACCCATGGCAACGACCACGCTGCTGACGGCCGAGGAATTCCTTGCCTTTCCCGAAACTCTACACAAGCCGGAGCTAGTTCAAGGAGAGGTCGTAGAGATGGCACCCGTCGGTGGCTATCACAGCGACACGCAGCGCAAGCTGGCGATGCTGATGGGAATGCACGTAGACCGGGGGGGCTACGGTGCCTTGGTCGTAGAGCTGGGGTTCCGTCTGGCAGTGGACCCAGATACTGTGCGAGCACCCGACGTGTCGTTCATCTCCGCGGAGCAGCTCCGCACCACGCCCTTGAGCGCCGGTTTCTACCCCGGGTCCCCCGACATCGCCGCGGAAGTGGTCTCGCCGGGCGATACCGCGACCCAACTCGATGCGAAGGTGCAAGATTACCTGGACGCCGGCACCCGCTTGGTGTGGGTGGTCAATCCCGGCACCCGCAGCGTCGCGGTGTATTCTCCCGACGGGCAGGTACGCATACTCGGTGCCGACGACGTGCTCACCGGGGGCGCGGTGCTCTCCGACCTGCGGATACCCGTAAGCGACCTTTTCCTGGGACAAGACGGCTAGTGCCGCGCTACCCGGGGCGTCGCACCGCCCCGCGCTCGCAACCATTTCGTAGGTCATGCGTTCTATTATTCAACCGACCGTCTCACATCTGAAGCGGCGGCAGTATTGAGGATGGCAATGGAAGCAGACGCTGGACACGCCGGCCGGGCGGCTGGCAATGGTGACGGAGCCTCCGTACAGGAGCTATTCGACGCGATCAACGACAACGATGTAGACCGGGTGACTGCCCTCCTCGCGGCTGACCCGACCTTGGCCAATGCCCGCTCCGACGAGGGGCAGGTGCCGCTGATTGCGGCCGCCGAGCGGGGGCTGACAAACGTGGCGCGCGCCTTGCTCGCTGCCGGCGCCGATCCCACTGCGACTGACGGCTCTTGGACACCACTCTATGCCGCCGCCCACACCGGCCCCTATAAGCGCCAGCCCGCGCTCGCCGTCGCCGACCTGGTGCTGGCGCATGGGGCGCCGGATGACATTTTCAACGCTTCGGCGCTCGGTCGCATGCAGCGAGTAGCCGAATTGCTGACCAGTGATCCTAGTCTAGCCAACTCCCGTGACCGCATCGGTTGCACGCCGCTCTTCCTGGCCGCGTGGGCCGGGTATCCGGTCGTTGTCGAACGGCTGCTCCAAGCCGGCGCCGATCCGAACGTCCGCAGTCGCGCCGAACAAACGCCACTCGATACTTCCATTACCCATATCTGGGAGGGAGAACAGATTACGGTTGCCCGTCTGCTCCTTCAGTACGGCGCCAATCCGAGCTTTTTCGCAGCGTGTGTCGTTGGCAGCTCGGAGCACGTCAAACGGTACCTGGCGGACGACCCGACACTTGTCAACCAGCCCTTTGACCAGGACGGTACCCCGCTGGAGGTCGCGGCCGAGGCCGGGCACATGAAGGTCGGGGCGCTGCTTGTGCAAGCCGGGGCCGAGGTGGACATCTTCTCAGCCGCCAGTCTCGGACGGCAAGCGCAGGTCGAAACCCTGCTCCGGCACGACCCGGCGCTACTCGACGCCAAGCGCCGCCTGGGCGGCTATCGGCCGCTGCACTGCGCGGCGGAGTGCGGCCACCCGGAGATCGTGCGGCGCCTCATCCAGCGCGGCGCGGACGTGAATGCCCGCAACGCCTGGGGATTTACCCCGCTGCATCTCGCCGTGCTGGCCGCCCGCGGCTACCCACCGACGGCTGCCCACTTGGCCATCAGCAATGTCCTCCTCCGGCACGGCGCCGCCGTCAACGCCCGGGACGACTACAACCGCAGCGTACTAGACATGGCTACCATCGGAGCCGCGAAACCGGGGGCAGTGCCCGGCATCGTCGAGGTGCTCACTCGACACGGCGCCGGTTAAGGCTGGGTGTACCTCCCTCGCTGAAAGAAAGGGCCTGCGATTCGCCGCCGTGACTCCCCTTCCCTGAAGGGAAGGGGCCGGGGGTTAGGTCCAGCCCCCTAGTGCCGGCCGAATTCACGGGCGAGTTGGTCCTGGCTGAGGTGGATCATCGTTGGCCGGCCATGCGGACAGGTGCGGCCCAGATCACAGGCTTCAAGCTGCCGGATGATCTCCGCCATCTCCGCGGCGGTAAGCGCGTCACCGGCCTTCACGGCGCCGTGGCAGGCCACCGACCAGCGCGTGCGGTCGGCCACCGGCCCGTCACCATACTCGCGTCCGAGCGCACCGTCTATCACCTCGGCGATGGTGCCGGTATCCGAACGCTGCGCCAGCGTCGCCGGCACCGCGCGCACGAGCCACGATTGATCCCCGAACGGTTCTAGGCCGAAACCTAGCTCGGCCAATACCTCCCCATGCTCCTCCAGCCAAGCGTGCTGGGTCGGCGAAAAGGCGACGACTTCCGGCGCGAGCAGCAATTGCCGGTTGCGGTCCCCGGACGTGGCCGCGGGATCGGCCGCCTCGCGCAGTAGCTGCTCGTAGAGCACGCGCTCGTGGGCACTGTGCTGGTCAATAAGGTAGAGGCCGGTGCCGCTGGCCGCGACGATATAGGTCTTGGCGATCTGGCCCAGCACTTGTAGCTGGCCTTGCTGCACCGCCTCGTCCGGCAGCAGCGCCGGTGGCTCCTCTTCGGCCGTTGCTGCGGTCCGCACGCCCCCGGCCGCTGCGGCGAGCGCCGCGCCAAAGGATGAACTCGCACCTTCATCCCGGCGCATGGGGGCCGCCCGCCCGCCTGCGGCCGCCCCGGACCTTGGTGCCGCCGGGTCCGGTGGCCGCCCCCCCCACTGCGGGAGCGTCGCGCGGTCCTGGGCCGTCAGCGCCTCACGGACGGCGCGCTGCACTAAGCCGTAGACCAGGCGCTCGTTTCGCAGCCGCACCTCGGCTTTGGTCGGGTGGACGTTGACATCTACGTCATCGGGCGGAACGTCGAGCCGAATCACTGCGACCGGGTGCCGGCCGCCAGGCAGCATCGCCCGGTAGGCCTCAGCAACGGCATGGGCCAGGAACGGACTACGTACCCAGCGACCATTGACGAGAAACGCAAGATATTGCCGGTTGGCGCGGTGCTCATCGGGCAACGCCGCGAAGCCGGCGACGGCCCGACCACGCTCTTCCAATGCCGGCAGCGGCACCAGCCGGCCGGCGACTTCCGGTCCGTATACGGCAGCAATCGCGTCGAGCAATTCGCCGTTGCCGGGTGCCTGGAGCGCGTCGCGCCCGTTGTTCGTCAGCGACAGGGCGATGTCGGGGCGGACGAGCGCGAGCGCGCCGAGCGCGGTAATGATGTGGCGGGACTCGGTCGTCGGCGATTTCTGAAAGGCGGCCCGCGCCGGGACGTTATAGAACAAGTTACGCACGGTGATCGTAGTGCCCGCCGGCCCGCCCGTCGCGCCCTGTTCGGTGATTTCGCCTCCTACCATGCGGAGCCGGGCACCCGTCGCAGCGTCCGGCGGCCGGCTCACGATCTCCAAGTGGCTGACCGCGCCAATGCTCGCCAGCGCCTCCCCGCGGAAGCCGAGCGTAGCCACGTGAGCAAGGTCGTCCGCCGTCGCCAGCTTACTCGTGGCGTGGCGCGTGACGGCCAGCTCCAGCTCGGCGGCCGGAATGCCACCGCCATCGTCGGTCACACGGATCGCGCCCAGCCCGCCGCGCTGGATAGCTACACGCACGCCGGTCGCGCCGGCATCGAAGGCATTTTCGACCAACTCCTTGACGACCGATGCCGGACGCTCGACAACCTCACCGGCAGCAATGTAGCGCACGACCTCTGGCGACAATTGGCGAATCGGCATGGTGACTCCCGCTCGTTGACTCCGGCGAGTGGCGCGTGCTCGGTGTCAACCGGCACGCTTGGTCCTCTACCCTGAGGATACAACAGGCCAGGAGGCGGCAGGATGCCCAACGACGAAACGAGCGCACATCCCGCGGCAACACCGGAGCAGCCGATAGTCACGATTGAGGGCAAGCGGGTAGCGCTCGGCCCACTGCGCCGCGACCTCCTGCCGCTCTATCAGCGCTGGATGAATGATCCGGCAGTGGTTCGTACCCTCGGCGAGGGTCTCCGACCGCTACTGCTGGAAGATGAGCAACAGTGGTACGAGCGCAGCGTTGGCGCAACGAACGACGTGGTTTTCCTAATCTACGTCCGTGCTGGCTGGCGCCCGATTGGGACGACGGCAATCGTCGGGATAGACCAGCGCCACGAAACCGCTAGTTTCGGCATCATGATCGGCGAAAAAGACTGCTGGGATCAGGGGTACGGCACGGAAGCAACCCGCCTGGTCCTGGATTACGCCTTCAATGCGCTCGGTCTCCACAACGTCAGGCTCAAGGTCTACGACTACAATCGCCGCGGCGTGCGCGCCTATGAAAAGGCCGGCTTCAAGGTCATCGGCCGTCGCCGCCAGGCGCTGCGTCTCGGCAACAGCCGACATGACGTGATCTTCATGGATGCCCTCGCTACGGAGTTCGAGAGTCCTGTGCTCCAGCGCCTCTACGTCGAGGGCCAGCGTGATCCGCGGCCAACAAGCTAGGCTGCTACACTGCACGCGAAGGGGTGAAGAGCATGAGCAAACCGGAGCACATCACGTTCGATGAATTCGCCGCCAACCTCAGCGCAGTCTTCGAGCGCGTTGTCTGCGAGCAGGAGGTCGTGGTGGTCGAGCGCAATGGCGTGGCGGCCGTGCTCCGGCCGGCTGAGGCGGCCGGGCCGCGTCAACGCCAGGCCAAGAACCAGGCCGACCGCGAGGCGTTTCTGTCCACGTTCGGAGCTTGGGAGGATGTGGATACCGAGAAGTTCATCAAGGAAAATTATGAGCAGCGTAACCGCTCCATCCGGCCGCCGGTAGAGCTATGAAGTATCTTGTCGACACGGATCGGGTGGTGGATTGGCTCAAGGGCCGGGCGGATGCTCGACGACTGCTGGCTACCCTGGGCAACGAGGGGTGGGCCATTAGTCTCATCACTTACGGAGAAGTCTACGACGGCATCTACTATGGTGCCAACCCACAGCGGCATGAACAGGATTTCCGGGAGTTGCTCCGCTCAGTGCCGGTCTTGCCTCTCAATCGCCCAATCATGCGGCGCTTTGCCCGCATCCGTGGGCAGTTGCGCCGCCAAGGGCGGATCATCGGCGATCCCGATATCCTCATCGGTGCTACGGCGCTACACCACGATTTGAGCCTCGTGACGCGCAATATCTCGCACTTCGAGCGTATTCCCGGACTGCGGCTCCATTAGCCTGGCTGATGTCGAGACAGCCCGCTCTGTCTCTAGCGGCAGCACCGCCGCAAACCGGATGATGGATGATCAGTCGAGCGCGGACAGGGATATGGGCTATCCGGTGTCTACGCGACCGACCGATGACCGCATTCTGACCATGTACTATGTCACGCTGGCGGACGGAATCATCCACGCCGCTGCCACGCGCGGGGAATTGCCCTAGCGCGGAGACGGAGCACCGGCTATGGACATGCTCGTGGGCGTAGACATCGGGGGGACGTTCACCGATGTCCTGACGTTCGATGAGCGGCGGCGGTTGCTGCGCGTCGCCAAAGTGCCCACCACCGCCGGCGACCAGTCGCGGGGGCTGATCGCAGCCCTCGATACGCTCCGGGTTTCTTACCCGAACATCGCGCTGGTCACGCACGGCACGACCGTTGCGACCAACGCCATCCTGGAGCGCAAGGGCAGCCGGTGTGGGTTAATTGCCACGCGCGGTTTCCGGGACATCCTCGAACTGCGGCGCCGCGACCGGCCGCACCTCTACGGCCTGACCGGCTCCTATGAGCCGCTGATCCCGCGGGACCTGCGGTGCGAGGTCACCGAGCGCATCTCCGCCGAGGGTGCAGTCATCACGCCCTTGGTGGAGGCCGAGGTCATCGCCGTGGGTGAACGGCTGGCCGCTGAAGGCGTGGCGGCTATCGTCATCAGCTTTATGAACTCCTATGCCAACCCCGCCCACGAGTTGCGGGCCAAAGCCATCTTGGAAGCGCGTTGGCCGGACCTCTACGTCACCGCCTCAGCCGAAGTGCTCCCCGTGTTCCGGGAGTTCGAGCGCACCAGTACCGCCGCGGTCAATGCCTACGTCCAGCCGACCGTCAGCGGCTACTTGGCCCGGCTGCACGCGCGCTTGAGCAGTCACGGCTCGCCGGGCGCGCTGTTCATCATGCAGTCCAACGGCGGGGTGATGTCGGCCGCAGCGGCCCAACGCTACCCGGTGCATACGGTCCTCTCCGGTCCGGCCGCGGGCGTCATCGCGGCGGCCAACCTCGCCGGCCAGAGCGGTGTGGCGAACCTCATCACCTACGACATGGGCGGGACCAGCCTCGACGTATCGCTCGTTGTCGGTAGCCGGCCGCTGACGACCGGTGGGATGGAGTTGGAGTTCGGTATTCCGATCATGGTGTCCATGGTTGACATCCATACCGTCGGCGCGGGTGGCGGAAGTATCGCTCGCGTTGATCCCGGCGGCATCCTGCGGGTGGGGCCGGAGAGCGCCGGGGCCGAGCCGGGGCCGGTCGGATACGGACGCGGCGGCACCGAACCGACGTTCACCGACGCCCAGCTCGTGCTGGGTCGGATCAACCCACGCTACCCTATCGGCGGTGCCGCCGACCTCGCGTTTGACGTGCCCCGGGCCAGGGCGGCGATTGCGGAGCGGATCGGTGCGCCGCTCGGTCTCGCACCGGAAGCGGCGGCGCAGGCCATCATCACCGTTGCCACCAACCGGATCGCCGGCAGCCTGCGGCGTGTCTCGGTGGATCGCGGACACGATCCGCGCGACTTTGCCCTGTTCGCCGCCGGCGGCGCCGGGCCACTGTTGGTCAGTGCGCTGCTGCGCGAGTTGGGGACGGCGCAAGCGTTGGTGCCCTACGCGCCCGGCATCGCCTCGGCGTGGGGCTGCGCGATTGCGGACCGCCAGCACGACTTTGTGACCATGCTGAACCGGCGGCTCGCCGACCTGGACCTGGATGAAGTCGCACGATGCTTTGCCGGGCATGAGGCAGCGGGCCGGGCGCTGCTCCGACAAGAGCCGCTGCCGCTGGTGCAGACGCGCATTGTGCGGGAAGCCGAACTGTCGTATGAGGGACAGACCCACGTGGTCCGCACGCCGCTGCCGGCCGGCGAGTTGACTCGCGAGCGGATTGCGGCCAGCTTTCGCAGCGCCTACCTGCAACGCTACGGCCAGACGGAGGAGTCTTTTGCCGGCTTGGGCCAGCTATTGGAGCGTATCCCTATCCGACTGCTGAACCTGCGGACGGCGGTGATCGGTGTGCGGCCCAGTCTGGCGCTCAAAGACTTCTTACCGCGACCGACGACGACACTGAACGATGCCTATAAGGGCACGCGGCCCGTCTACGTGGCGGAGCGGTTTGTCGAGTGCCCGACGTATGAGCGCGCCCGGCTCCCTTGGGACGTGCAGGTGGCCGGGCCGGCGATTATCGAGCAGCCGGATACGACCACCTGGCTGGAGCCGGGGATTGCGGCCACGGTGGATGAGGCGGGGAATCTCCTGCTGGAGGTGGCGTGAGGCATGGCCGTTGATCCGATCACTTTGGCCGTCCTACAGGGCAGTCTGGAGCAGATTGCCGACGAGATGGATGCCACCCTGGAAAGGATGGCGTTTTCCCCGGTCATCTCCGACGGGTGGGATCGCGCCAGCGGGATTTACCACCCGGACAACGGTGAGGTCATCATCCAGGGGCCGCGTGGTCTGCCGAACTTCATCTACGTGATGGAGTTCACCGTCCGCTCCGTGATCGAATGGGTGTCGGATATTGCCCCCGGCGACGTTTACATCGTGAATGACCCCTACCTAGGGGGTACCCATCTGATGGATGTGAAGATGGTGAAGCCGTTCTTCTATCGCGGCGAGCTGACCGCCTTTGTGGCGACGAGTGGGCACTGGCCGGACATCGGCGGCCGGGTGCCCGGCGGCTTCTCCACCCGGGCCACCGAGGTCTACCAGGAAGGGCTGCGCTTGCCCCCGGTGCGGATCATGGATCGGGGCCGGCTCAACCGGGACGTGCTCGACATCATCCTACGGAACGTGCGCGTCGCCACCGAACGACAGGGCGACATCATCGCCAAGATCGCGGCCCTCAACGTCGGTACCGACAGGCTGACCACCCTCCTTGACCGGTATGGCAAGGAGACGATGTTCGAGGCGATTGCCGAGATGAAGGCACGCTCGGAGCGGCTGATGCGCTCCCACATCAAGACCATTCCCGACGGCACCTATGCGTTCACCGACCATATTGATAGCGACGGTATCGAGTGGGAGCCGCTCGCCATCAACCTGGAAATGACCGTCGAGGGCAGCGACGTGCATCTCGACTTCTCGCGGAGCAGCCCGCCCTGCCGCGGTCCGCTGAACAGCGTGCGGAGCACGACGATGGCAGGGGTGTATATCGCCATCAAGCACATCTTCCCCGACGTACCCATCAACGCTGGCTGTTTCACTCCCTTCACCTTCGACTTGCCCGAAACGACCTTCCTCAATGCCCAGCCGCCGCGGCCTGTGGCCGGCTGCGCCTCGGAGGTGTGCCAGCGGATAATTGACGTGGTGTTCGGCGCTCTCAGCCAGGCGATTCCCGAACGCTGCTATGCGGCGCCAATGGGTACCGTGACCAATCTCTCGGTCGGCGGCGACGACCCTGAGCTAGGCCCCTATGTCTTCTACTCGTTCATCGGCGGCGGGTACGGCGGCAACTACCTGACTGACGGCCTGACCAACGGGAACCCCACGATTGCCCTGGCCCGCACGCAGGCGCTGGAGATTTTCGAGGCGCGCTATCCGGTTTTATTCACGCGCTACACGATCCGCGAGGGATCGGCCGGCCCCGGCCAGCGCCGCGGCGGCTTTGGCGTCATCTTCGAGTTTCGGTTGCTCCGGGGAGAGGCCGCCGGGTCGCTCTTGGGGGAGCGGGGGCGCTTTGCCCCGTTCGGCATCCTGGGCGGCGGGGCGGCCGAGCGCGCCAGGCACACCTTCGTGTTGCAGGGTGAGGAGCATCGTCCGGCGCACATCACCAAAGACGAAAACGTGCCCATGCAGCCGGGTGACATTTTGCGCCTGGAGACGCCCGGCGGTGGCGGCTATGGCAACCCGCTCGACCGCCCCCCGGCGCTGGTGGCGCGAGACGTGCGGCGCGGCTACTACGACCGCGACACTGCCCGGCGCGACTACGGCGTCGTCATCCAAGCGGACAGCGGGGAGGCGGACGTGGCGGCCACGGCACGGCTGCGGGCCGCGCGGCGCGCCTGACAGCTTGCGTCCTCGCCGGTTACAGTTTCCGCTATGTCTCTCTTCTCCTCCAAGCGGGAGCGGCGCCTCTGGCTGTGGACGTTGGCCGTCGTGGTGGCGATCTACTCCACGCTCGGCCTCGCACAGTCGCTCGTCGGAGCACTCCGCGAGCACGGTCTGTATTACCTCGCCCTCGATGTGACCCTGGTCCTCTTTGTCTTAGGCATGATCCTCGTGATGGCAACCGTCATCACGCAGGGGCTGAAGACGCGGCCGGGTGGGGCGGAGATAGTCGTGGCGCTGGGTGTGACGGTTGCTTACCTGCTGGTGTTCACCCGGATGGCGATTCCGACGGAGCGCTCGCACCTCATCGAGTACGGTGTGTTGAGCGTCTTGATCCACGAAGCACTCGTCGAGCGCGCCAGCCAGGGGCGCCGTGTTCCGGTGCCGCCGCTGCTCGCCATCGTGGCAACGGCGGTGCTGGGCCTGCTCGACGAGTGTATTCAGGTGTTTCTACCCAGCCGCACCTTCGATCCGCAGGACATCCTGTTCAACGTGCTCGCGGCGACCATGGCGGTGACGGCGAGCGTCGCGCTGGCGTGGGCGCGGCGGCGGACGCTGTCTCGCCGGGCGCAGCGGGAATGACGAGGGAGAAGGGAACCCATGACCAGCACCCAACCGGACGTTAGCTATTCGCCGTCGCTCAATCACCGCTACGTGATGGATTCGCTCACGCCCGCGCTGGCCTACGACGGCGGCGACGTGCGGGCCTGGCAAGGCCGGCTGCGGCGCAAAGTCACGTCGCTGCTCGGTATGCCTGCCGGGGAACGGGTGGCGCTCGACGTGCGTTCTCTCTGGCAGCGGCAGCATCCGCTCGGTACCATCGAGAAGATCGTCTTCACGGCCGAGCCGTATGCGGACGTGATCGCCTATGTCTGTCTGCCCAAGGCTGCGACACCGCCCTACACCTGGTTCATCTGTGTGCAAGGCCACACGACCGGAGCGCACGTATCCATCGCCGTTGACCGCGAGGATAACAGCGTTCCTATCGCCGTTGAAGGTGATCGCGACTTCGGGCTGGGCTGCATGGCGCGCGGTATCGCCGCGCTCTGCATCGAGCAGCGGTCATTCGGCGAGCGCCGCGAGCGGCACCAGGAGCGGGTGTCTACTCATGGCTGTCACGACGCCACCATGCACGCGCTGATGCTTGGCCGCACGCTGCTCGGCGAGCGGGTGTTCGACGTGGACCGCGGCCTCGACTATCTGGAGACCCGCGACGACGTTGACTGGTCGCGGGTCGGCATCATGGGTAACTCCGGTGGCGGCACCGTCAGCCTTTTCTCCGCGGCGGTGCTACCGCGGCTGCGGTACGCGATGCCCTCCTGCTACTTCTGCACGTTCCGCGATTCCATCATGTCCATCTACCACTGCGCCGACAACTACGTGCCGGGTCTGCTCCAATACGCGGAGATGGCCGACGTGATGGGCCTGTTTGCGCCGCGGCCTGTGGTGCTCGTCGCCGGAGAGCACGACGGGATTTTCCCTGTCGCGGCCACTCGGCGCGCCTTTGCCGACCTGCAGCAGGTCTACGCCGCGGCTGGGGCGGCCGACCGCTGCCACTTGGTCGTCGGTCCCGAGGGCCACCGCTTCTACGCCGACGCCGCGTGGCCGGTGATGCTCCAAGAACTGCAACGAGCGGGATAGTGGGGTGGTGGGGTGGGTGAATACCGGCCCTCCTATGGTCCCCCCGCTGCGGCGGGGGGACGGGCTATTCCCTCCCCTGGAGCTTGCTCCGGGGGAGGGCTAGGGAGGGGGCCGGGATAAGTTCGTGTGTAGAGAGGCGTATCCATGAGGATCACGAGCGTCGAGACCTTTGTCGTGGATGCCGGCTGGCGCCCTTGGCTCTTCGTGAAAGTGGCTACCGACGAGGGCGTGATGGGCTACGGCGAGTGTAGCGATTGTTGGTCGCCACAGCCGCACGGCATCGTCGGCACCATCAAGGACCTGACACCGCTGCTGCTCGGCCAGGACCCGCGCCCCTACGAGCGGAGGGTCTGGGACCTGCTCTACAGCACGCGGCAAAGCCCCGGCGGCATCGCTGCCAAGGCGATTGCCGGTATCGAGTGCGCCCTCGTGGACATCACGGCCAAGGCGCTCGGTATCTCGGTGGTCGAGCTGTTCGGTGGCCCGATGCGCGAGCGCATCCACCTCTACTGGTCCCACTGCGGCACGACCAGAGCACGCTACGCCGAGCACGTCGGTGCGCCGCCGATCAACACGCTGGCCGACATCGCAGAACTGGGGCGGGAGGTGGTGCAGCGCGGTTTTACGGCCCTCAAGACGAACGTGGTCATCCCGCGCGAGCAGTCGCAGGCGGGGTTCGGAGAACTGGCCGGACTCGCCGGCGAGGTACGCGGCACGGACCAGATCGTCACCACGCCGCTGCTGCGGCACATCGAACGGCTCATCGGCACCTTCCGCGACGCCGTTGGCCCCGACGTGGACATCAACCTCGACCTCAACTTTCTCTTCAAGCCTGAGAGCGCCACGCGGATTGCCCAAGTGGTAGAGCCGTTTGACCTGCTGTGGCTGGAAGTGGATATGTACGATCCCGTCGGTATTCGACAGATCAAAGAGGCCACGACCACCAAGATTTGCACTGGCGAGAACCTATTCCACCCGCGAGAATACTTGCCGTACTTCGAGCAGCGCGCGGCCGACGTGTTCATGGTGGACGTGCCGTGGAACGGCTTTAGCCAGGCCAAGCGGATCGGCAACCTGGCCGAGTTGTATCAGTACAATGTCGCTCCCCACAACTACTACAGTCACCTGGCAACGTTCGTCGCCGCCAGCCTCTGTGCCGTGCTGCCCAACGTCCGCATCATGGAGGTGGACGTAGACGACGTGCCGTGGAAGGACGAGCTTGTCACCAACCGGCCGGAGATCGTCAACGGTGCCATGACCGTGCCCACCGGTCCCGGCTGGGGCACCGACCTCAATGAAGACGTGGCCAGAGCGCATCCCTGGGGCGGCTAGTGCCCCCGGCTGGGAGCGGATGAGGGCCGCTGCCTAGACGGTGCGTATCGGTAGTCCAGCAATCCTCAAAGGAGGGACAAAGGACCATGCTGCTTATGAAAGACGGATCGGCGCGAGCCACGATTGTCACCGGCAGCAGTCCGTCGGCTGCGGAGGCGGCGGCTGCGCGGGAGTTGCAGACCTATCTGTGGAAGCTGGCGACCACTGCCGGACACGCGGCGGAAAAGCTGCCAATCGAGACGGAAGCGGCGCCCCCGGGCACGGCGATCTATGTCGGTCGTAGCGCGGCCGTGACGCGGTTGGGCGTGGATGTTGACGACCTGGAGACGGCGCACAGCTTCACGATCCAGACCCACGGCGATAATCTCGTGCTGTGTGGCAAGGGTGACCTGGGTACCGAGTACGCCGTGTACACGTTCTTGGAGCGGTACTGCGGGGTGCGCTGGCTGTGGCCGGGGGAGACGGGAGAATGTATCCCGCCGCGGCGCACCATCGAGATCGGTGCAATCTGTGACCGCGAGGACCCGGACTTCACGCTCCGGGTGCTCGGCTCCATGGCGCCGCTGCCCGAAGGAACGCCTGAGCCACTGTGGAAGAAGCGCAACAAGGTCCAAACGGTTAGCGGCTACGAGCCGGGCCACAACTGGGCCAAGCTGGTGCCGCCGGACAAGTACGGGCCGACTCATCCCGAGTATTTCGCCCTGGTGGACGGGAGCCGGGAGCAAGACTGGAATGCCTACGACGGTCAGCACGGCTATCAGCTCTGCACCACCAACCCCGACGTGGTGCGGCTCTCGGTAGACCACGTGCGGCGGTTCTTCGATGAGCATCCCGACATGGACATCTACAGCATTGATGCCAACGACGGGGCCGGGTGGTGCGAGTGCCCCAACTGCGAAGCACTCGATACCGGCAAAGTCCGCACCATCCCGTCGAGCGGTGGCGCCGAGGACGGTTCGGAGGCGCGGCCGATCATCACCGACCGGATCTATACCTTTGTCAATGAGGTTGCAGCGGCCGTCAAGGAGACGCATCCCGACAAGTACGTGCTGCATCTCGCCTACTCGGACTACATCGAGCCGCCAGAGCGGGTCCGGCCGCTCGATAACGTGGTCGTGCAGATTACGCTCAACTGCGAGTGTCACTACGACCCGGCGTATAAAGAGGACCAATGGCGGCTGATCCGCGCGTGGTCGCACGTGACGCCGAATCTGATGCTGTACGAGTATTTCAACCACACCTGGAAGCTCCAACTGCCGCGGGCGATACACCACTCCGTCGGCGAGGCTATTCCGTACTACCGGCAGTGCGGGGCGCGGTTCTTCTCGGCGCAGGCCTCGGACGATTTCGGCAACGAGGGGCTTACGCTGTACCTCGCCGCCAAGCTGCTGTGGGATAGCAGCCTCGACGTAGATGAGCTTGTCGCCGACTACTGCGAACATACCTTCGCCGAGGGCGCGGCGCTGGGGCGGCGGTATTTTGACCGGCTGGAGACGCTGTGGGACGCGGCGCTGGCCGAGCTAGGCCCGCGCTGGGGCGGCAACCCCCATGTCTACCTGACGATGCTCACGCCGGAGACGATTGCCGAGCTGAAGGGCTACCTCACCGAGGCACTCCGGCTGGCGCAGTCCGAGGCAGCGCAGGAGCGCATCCGGTTCTTCCTCGACGGATGGCAGTTCTACGAGGCCGAGGTAACAGCCTTCCGCCACCTCCGGGACCTGGCCGCGCAAGGCATCATCACCTATCCGGTCGGCGCGCCGTCGTGGCGGGGCACGGTAGCGGACCTGACCGCGCTCGATATGCCGGAAGCGGAAGCGCGGCGCCGCATCGCCGCGACGATCCACGCCTGGCAAGAGCGTGACCGGGCGGCGGAGCGGCTCGACGGTCGGTTTATCATTGACGTGGTGCGGATGCGCGCCTGGAACTGCATGGATTGGCGCTTTCACCCGGTAGAGCACCTGCAGCGGGCGCTCCGCGGGTGATGGCTGGAGGGATGGCCCCCCTATGGTCCCCCCGCTGCGGCGGGGGGACGGCGGCGTGGGCCGTGGTGGCGGGGGGACGGCCGGCGAGACTGCGGCCCCGTATCGGGGTACGGGGCGCGTAGTGAAGAGGAGAGGGAGTTGACCAGATGGGAGTTGAGGCTGACGCGCAGGCAACTATGACCGCCCGCACGTTCCGCGACGTTTTGGATGAGCTGGCCGCCAGCGCCCAAAGTAACGTGGAGCAAGGCCGGAGCTTCGAGCGCTTGGTCAAGGCGTTCTTGGAGCGCGACAAGGCGCAAGCGGCGCGCTTTCGCCGCGTGTGGCACTGGACCGACTGGCCCGGCAACGCTGGCCGGCCCGACACTGGCATTGACCTCGTTGCCGAGGAACGGGACAGCGGTCAGCTGGTGGCTATCCAGTGCAAGTTCTATACCTCCGGTCGGCGGCTGATCCGGGAAGAGGCAAACAAGTTCCTCGGTGCCTATGGGACCACGCAATTTGCCAGGGGCATTATCGTCTCCACCTCCGACGACTGGACCGAGAACGCCGAAGACGCACTCCGCGACCGAGACAAGCAGGTCCTCCGCTGGGGGCCGGACGTGTTCGAGCACTCGTCCATAGACTGGCGGACGTTCGACCTCGACCGCCCGGCGGATATGGAGCGGCGGCCAACCAAGACGCTGCGCGATTACCAGCACACCGCCCTCGATAAGACCGTCACCGGCTTCCGGGAGCACGACCGCGGCAAGCTGATTATGGCGTGCGGCTCCGGCAAGACCTTCACCGCCCTGCGTATCGCCGAGCAAGTGGCTGGCGTCGGCGGCACCGTCCTGTTCCTCACGCCGTCTATTTCGTTGCTTTCGCAGTCGCTCATTGACTGGGCCAACGACGCCGACTTGCCACTCAAGCCCCTCGCCGTCTGCTCCGATATTCGCGCCGGGCGGCGCAGCCGCGACGACGAGGATATCTCGCCTTACGACCTGACCGAGTACGCCTCCACGGACCCGGCGGTGCTTGTGGAGCGATTCAAACATGCCAGCCGCGCCGGGCGCATGACGGCGATTTTCTCCACCTACCAATCGCTGGACGTGGTAGCCAAGGCTCAGGACGAGTTCGACCTCCCGGCATTCGATCTCATCATCTGCGACGAGGCGCATCGCACGACCGGCGTAAGCCTGGGTGTCTCCAATGAGTCCGGGTTCCAGCGGATTCACGATAACGAGTTCATCGCCGGACACAAGCGCCTCTACATGACCGCCACGCCGCGTATCTACGGCGACCGGGCCAAGCGCAAGGCCAACGAAAGCCAACTCACCGTCGCGTCCATGGATGACCAAAGCCAGTACGGACCGGAGTTCCACCGGCTCGGCTTTGGGCAAGCCATCGAGTTGGAAATTCTCTCGCCATACAAGGTCATCATCTTCAACGTGGACCAAGAACAGGTCGGTATGGACCTGAACGAGCTACTTTCCGATACCGCGACCGATGTCAATATGGACAACGGCGCCCGCATGGTGGGGTGCTGGAACGGCCTCGGCAAACGGGCCGCGCCCGGCGTTGACTTCAGCGCGGACCCGCAGCCGGCCAAGCGGGCGGTGGCCTTCAGCAACACAATCAAGCGGTCCGAGGATTTTGCGAAGTATTTCCCCCAGGTCATCGAGCGCTGTATCGCCGCCGCCGGGGACAACGCCGATACCGGATCGGAGTCCGGCACGGGAAACCGCCTGCGCTGCCAGGTCAAGCACGTTGACGGCACGCAAAACGCGCTCCAACGCGCCGAGCGCCTGGCCTGGCTGCGGCGGGAGCCGGAGCAGGGCGTGTGCCACGTCCTGACCAATGCGCGTTGCCTGACCGAGGGCGTGGACGTGCCGGCGCTGGATGCCATCCTGTTCCTGCATCCGCGCAAATCGGACATTGACGTGGTGCAGGCCGTGGGCCGAGTGATGCGCCGAGCGGGTGACAAGAAGTGCGGCTATATCATCCTGCCCATCGCGCAGGCGCCCGGCGCTACGGCGCAGGAAACGGTCAGCAGCAGTGACTACAAGGCCGTGTGGCAGGTCATCAATGCGATTAGCGCCCATGACGACCGGTTCGAGGCCAAAATCAACCAACTGGCCTTGACCGTTGGTCACGCGGCGCCGCCACCATACGGTCAAGGGCGGGACATCGGGAGAGACGGCGGCTCAGACGCCGACAGCGAGGAGGAGCTGATCCAAGGCACGCTCCTGATCGCCGGCTCCTCGGCGCTGCGGGACGCGATCCTAGCCAAAATCGTGGACAAGTACGCCGATCCCGGCTACTGGGAGAAATGGGCCACGAACATCCGCGACATTGCCGCGCGGCACGAGGCCCGCATCCGGGCGCTGCTCAACAGCCCTGACGCTACCGGATCGGAGTCCGGCACAGGCGATGTGCGCCCGCTCTTCGATCACTTTCTGACCGGCATCCGGCACAACCTGAACGATGGCATCACCGAGGATGACGCCATCGGGATGCTGTCGCAGCACCTCGTGACCAAGCCGGTGTTCGATGCCCTGTTCGAGGATTACGCTTTCGCTACGCATAACCCGGTGTCGCAGGCGATGCAGAGTACGCTCGACAGCCTGGAGCAGCGCGGCCTGGAAAAGGAAACTGCCGGCCTGGAGAGCTTCTACCGGGACGTGCGCCTGCGTGCCCGCGGCGTCACCGACGCGGCCGGCAAACAGAAGATCGTTGCCGAACTGTACGAACGCTTTCTGAAACTGGCTCTGCCCGATACCGCGGCAAGATTGGGCACCGTCACTACGCCGCCCGAGGTGGCGGACTACATCATCCACAGCGTCGAAGACGTGCTGCAGCGGGAGTTCGGCGTCTCGGTCAGCGACGAGGGGGTCCACGTGTTGGACCCTTTTGCTGGCACCGGCATGTTCATCACCCGCTTGCTGCAGAGCGGCCTCATCAAGCCGGGAGACTTGCCGCGGAAGTATGAGCGCGAGCTACACGCCAACGACATCATTCTGCTGGCCTACTACATCACCACCATCAACATCGAGGCCACTTACCACGACCTGGCCGGCGCGGCGAAATATACGCCGTTCAACGGCATCGCCCTCACCGATACCTTCCAGGCGGCCGATCAAGTTCCGCCCCTCGCTGAATCGCTGTTCCCGCGCAACGATGCACGGATTGAGCGACAGAACAAACTGGACATCCGCGTCATCATCGGCAATCCGCCCTGGTCCGGCTACGACAACCGCGCGTACCCAACCATAGATAACCGCGTGAAGGAGAGCTACGCCGAGCCTTCCAACACCAAGCATTTATCCGCTCTGTACGACCCCTACGTGAAAGCCATCCGCCAAGCCTCCGACCGAGTTACAGCGCAACCGGAAGGTGGCATCGTCGCCTTCGTGACCAACGGCGGATTCATCGACTCCAATGCCTTCGACGGCTTCCGCAAAGCAGTCGCCGAGGAGTTTCACGCCATCTACTGCTACAACCTGCGCGGCGATCAAAGAACCGCCGGCGAAAAGTCCAAGCAGGAAGGTGGCAAGATATTCGGCTCCGGCAGCCGCGCCGGCGTCGCTATTCTGCTGCTGGTGAAAAAGCCTGGTGATGCTCCAGGGGCAACGATCTACTACCGCGACATCGGCGACTACCTCGACCAGGGCGAAAAGCTGGCAATCCTCGCCGATTCCAGGCTGGCGGCTACCGACTGGCAGATCATCGTGCCTAACAAGCACGGTGACTGGATTGACCAGCGCAGCGACACCTTCTCAACACTCCGGCCGCTAGCGGCGCGTAATAGCGCAGACGAGCCTGGCGGACTGGTGCCCCTTTTCAACCACCAGATGCTGGGGCTGACAACTGCACGCGACGCCTGGTGTTACAACTCCTCGGCGCAAAGGCTGCGGGCCAACATCCAAAGGAACGTAGAGTTCTACAACGCTCAAGTAGCGGAATTCCGGAAGACCAAACCCAAGGGCAAGCTCGCCGACCGCACCAAAGCGGCGAAGGCGTTCGCCACGAAAGACGAGCGGCAGTTCCACTGGGACGCTAAGAACTACAACCACCTGGCTAGTGGCAGGGAATACGCTGTGGACGACGCCGGCTTTACCGTCGGCGCTTACCGGCCATTTTTCAAGCAACGACTGTATTTCAACCACGAGTTGAATAACAGCATCAGGAATTTTCCGCAGATTTACCCGAACCGGGAAACGGACAACCTCGGCATCTGCCTGACAAATCCAGGCTCCAGTAGCCCGTTCATGGTTCTGATGACGGATGCCGTCACGGAATACAATCTTCCGGGGGCAGGGAACAAAGGAATGTACCTCTCCCGCTGGCGCTATGTCCCCGGCCGCGGCGCTGATACCGGGGTCCAGCTGGCTCTTGATACCGAGATTCCAGAACTGGAGCGTGTCAGCAACATCAATCCGGCGGCGCTGGCCGAGTTCCGGGCGCATTACCAGGGCCAGTCCATAACCGAGGACGATCTGTTCTACTACACCTACGGGGTGCTGCACTCGCCGCAGTGGCGGGAGACCTTTGCGAACGATCTGGCCAAGGCGCACGCGCGGATTCCGATGGCGGCCTCCGGGGACGACTTCCGGGCCTTCGTCGCGGCCGGCCGCCAGTTGGCCGACCTGCACGTCAACTACGAGACGGTCGAGCCGTGGCCGTTGCAGGAGCTTATGGGGCATGACTGGGAGGCGGCGGCGCCCGGCGCGTATCGCGTCGAGAAAATGGCCTATGACGGGCGGCGGCCCAACCTGGACACATCGCGGATCATCTACAACGCCGGCATCACGCTGGCTGGCATCCCGGCAGTGGCACACGAATACCAGCTCGGCTCGCGCTCGGCGCTGGACTGGCTCATTGACCGCTATCAGGTGCGGTCGCACAGCAAGAGCGGCATCGTCAACGATCCGAACGACTGGTGCGCGGAGCACGACAACCCGCGCTACATCTTCGACCTGGTGAAGCGCGTGACGACGGTCAGCGTCCGCACGGTGGAGATCGTGAAGGCACTGCCGGCGGTGTGATAGCTCCCCTATGGTCCCCCCGCTGCGGCGGGGGGACGGCGCGTTGCGCTCGCCGGCGGGGCGCGTGGGTGGTGTTGGCGGGGGAAGCCCGTGCCCGCGGTGGCAGGCGGCGGGCGGGTCGGCACTGGCAGGGCAGGATGCACGGGATAGGTAAGGGTGCGGGGAGTGGCAGCGACGCGGCGCAAGACATCCTGGAGCAGCCGGCTGGCGTGAGCCGGCACGAGGGCGGTGGTCGGCGGCACCGACCGGTCGGCGCCGGCCGGGCCAGCGTGGCCTGGCGGCACCAGGGGCGAGGGCAAGGGCATGGGCGTGGCACCGGGCCGGCTGTGGCCCGATGCCTTGGGCATGGGCAAGGGCAAGGGCGTGGGCACGGCGCGGGACCGGACGTGGTCCCACGCCTGGGGCGACGGCACGGCCGCGCCACCGCACGCGGCCGGCCCGTCGGTGCCGGGGTTCCTCTGCCGGGCGCTGCCCGGCGCTCCAGGATAGTCTTGCATCTGCCACTCCCGTCAATAGGTACATATCGGCCGGGGGTGGGGGAAAGACAACGGAGGGATGGAGGGAATTGTCAGCATCAGGATTTGCGGGATTAGAGGATAGGCCGGATGGAAGGCCGCAATCCAGGAGACGGGGGCCTGGACTGCGGCCTGCGCCGCAGTGACGAGACGAGAGGGCGCAGTGGCAGCGCGGAGACTGGAATCCAGAGGGCTGAACGATGAAGCGGCCGTGCGTGTATATTCTCGCCAGCAAGCGCAACGGCACGCTGTATGTTGGAGCAACATCAAACCTCATCCAACGGGTCTGGCAGCACAAGCATGATCTCGTAGAGGGCTTTACCCAGCGTTACGGCGTGCATACGCTGGTCTGGTATGAGAGTCATGCCGCGATGGAGAGCGCCATTACACGGGAGAAAAGGATCAAGGAATGGAAGCGGCCATGGAAAGTTAGATTGATCGAACAGGATAATCCGGCATGGCGCGACTTGTACGAGGATATCGTCTGATGTGGATTACACCGTCATTGCGGCGTAGGCCGCAATCCAGGAGACGGGGGCCTAGACTGCGGCCTGCGCCGCAGTGACGAGATGGAGGGGGCGCAGTGACGAGACGAAAGGCCGCCGCGCCGCGATGAGGAGGCTTATATGTCCGTAGCCCATGACTATGCGTTCCAGCGCTGGATCGAGCGGGCTTATGCGCGGCGGCAGCGGCCGCTGGACTTCCGCGCGCAGACGGCTGGGGAATGGCAGACGTGGCGGGCGCGTCTCCGCGAGAAGATCGAGACGCTGGCCGGCATGACGCCACCGCCGCCGTCCTGTGATCTCGCCGCGACGGTCGTGGAGCGCACGGAGCTGGCGAACGATGGCCTGATCCGCGAGAAGGTGGTCTATCAATCCGAGCCAGAGGTCTGGGTGCCGGCCTGGCTGCTGCGTCCCCGCGACCCGCCGGCGGCCCGGCTGCCGGCAGTGCTGGCGCTGCACGGTCACGGTGGACGCTGGGGCAAAGGGCAAGTAGCCGGAGTAGCGGAGGAGCACCCCGTCGTGCGTGAGCACATCGGCAGCTACAACTACGACTACGGCCGGCAGTTCGCGCGGCGAGGCTACGTCGTGCTCTGCCCCGATGCGCGGGTGTTCGGTGAGCGTGCCGTCGGCCGGTGGTCCCCGGAGGACCCGGTGCGCGGCTATGATCCGTGTGACCGCGCCGGCAACCAGGCGGCGCTCTTGGGCTATAGCCTGCTCGCGCTGACCGTCTGGGATGACCGCCGCGGCATTGACTATCTCCAAAGCCGCCCGGACGTGGACCCGGCGCGGATCGGCGTGGCCGGCCTCTCGCTGGGCGGCACGCGCACGACCTTCGTGAGCGCCCTCGATGATCGCTTGCAGGCGACCGTGATTAGCGGGTACCTCAATACCTTCAAGGTGTACGCTCTCGACCAGGGATTGTGCGGCGGCCAATTCGTGCCAGGGTTGCTGCGCTGGGCGGAGCTACCCGACGTGACGGCCTTGATCGCCCCGCGCCCTCTGTTGATCGAGGCCGGTATCCAGGATGACGGCTTCCCGATTGCGGCCAGCCGCGCGGCGCACCGGACCTTGGCGCGTGCCTATCGGCTTCTGGGCGTCGAGGATCAACTGTGGCGAGACGAGTTCGATGCCGGCCATCGCTGGAGCGGTCGCCTCGCCTATGAGTTCATGGACCGCTACTTGCAGGGGTAGGGATGACGCCCCCCTGTGGTCCCCCCGTTGCGACGGGGGGACGGGCGCAACATGTTGCGCCCCTACGGCGGCCGGATTTCCGTGTTCGCGGGAATGACGATGTTGCATGGGACTCCCGGAGGTAGCAAGTAAAGAAAATGAACCTCACCATCCGTGGCACGGTCTATGACACCGCTACCGGCAACGGGGTTGGCGGTGTGCCGGTCTCCAACGGCGAGGCGGTGGTCCGGACCGATAGTGCGGGCCGATACACCCTGCCCGTCGAGCCGGGGAGCCATCGCTTCATCACCGTCACGATGCCGGACCGCTACCGGCCACAGGGCGCCTTTTTCCACCCCCTCGACTCGTCCCGGCGGCCCGACGACGACGTTGATTTCCCGCTCATCCCGGCGCCGGAGCGAGCCAACCGCGATTTTTGCGTGGCACATATCAGCGATACGCACGTGACCGTCGAGGCTGAGAATCGGCGGGAGATCGCGGCGCTGAAGGCGGCCGGGCCGCCGCCCGCCGACGATTCCCAGGCGGCGTTGCGTTGGAAGCTGTACACGGCATCGCCGTGGCATGAGTATCCGTCGGAGGCGCAGTTGGCGGATGACCTGCGGCGCGTGGCAGCGGCGGCCGCGCCTGATCTGGTCATTGCTACCGGCGACCTGACGAACGTCGGCACGTTGGCGCAGCTACGCAGCTACCGGGCGGCCATCGAGTCGGTACCACTGCCGGTGCTCTCGGTGTTTGGCGGACACGACGGCAACGGAGAGCGTATCGAGAGCCGGAACGGTGCGACGTATACCCGCAACTACGAAACCGTGCTCGGCCCGGTCTGCTACAGCTTCGATTGGGGTGGCCGGCACTTCATCATTTATGCGAGTGAGGAGGCCTTCTTTTCGGAGGAGGATCGGGAGCGCAAGGAACGATGGCTGTGGGCCGACCTGGCGGCGCAGCCGGCCGGGCAAGAGATCGTGCTGGTGCAGCATACGCCGCCGCCGGCCGCGATGCTCGACCGCTTGAGCCGCTATGCGGTGCGGGTGGCGCTGCACGGTCACGCGCATACCAGCAAGGTGTGGTCCTGTGGGCAAACCGTCGTGCTGGGGACACCGACGCTCTGTTTCGGCGGCATTGATGGCCGGCCGCGCGGCTTTCGCCTGGTCCGCTTCTCCGATCAGGGCGTAGGCGCGCGCCTGATCTCGCTGCCACGGTCGGAGCGGCCGCCGGCCGCGACGGCGCCGGCCGAAATCGCGCTCGGCACCGCCGCGCAGCCGCTGCGGCGGCGGTGGCAGTGGCAGGTGCCGGGAGGCATTCATCGGGCGGCGGCGGTGTGTCATGGTCCGAGCGTACTGGTCAGTCGGCAAGACGAATCGTACCCCGGCCGGAGCGGGTTGGCGTGCTTGGAGTTGGCCACGGGGCAGCCACGGTGGCAGGTCCACACGAAGACGGCGGTCAAGAATAGCGTTGCTCTTGCACCCCCGAACGTTAGCGAAGAGGTGGATCGCTGTGTCGCCGTCTCGGTGACGGGGCAGGTCTCGGCGTTCTCGCTCGGTGGGGGCGAGCTACTCTGGCAGGCAGAGGTGCCGGGCCACCCGGATCAGGCCGTCTGCGCGTCGCCGGTCGTGGCAGACGGGGTGGTCTACGTCGCGGCGACCGATAGCTGCGCGGCCTACGATGCCGAGACGGGCCGGCGCTTGTGGCACACGCCCTTGTCGCCAGGCACGGGACGGTCCTACGCCGAGCCGCAGCTCTATGGTGGACTGCTGATCGTGCTGATACCCAACCAGGGTTTTCTCGCCTTGCGTCGAGCCGACGGCGCCATCGCCTGGCAACGCTCGTTCAACGTCAAGTATTACTGCGCCGGACCGGCGGTGGTCGGCGACCGGATGGTCTGTGCGGGCGATGGTGGGGATTTGGCCGTCTTGGCGGCAGACTCCGGGGAGACGATCTGGGAGCGCCCCGGCCTGCTCGGCAGCTACGCCGCGGGGCTGATGGCCGCTGACAATCATATTTACGTGACCACGGCGGCGGGGGAGGCACAGAGCTATGCGCTGTCCTCCGGTCGGCGGCGCTGGTGCTTCCAGGCCGGCGAGGCGCTCCTGGCGATGACCTGCTACCGGCGGCAGGGCCGCTCGCTGCTGGCTGCCCCGGTGCGCTGGCGCGATTACGTCGTCGTGGGTGGCTTGGACGGGCGGCTCTATTTCTTGGACGAGGCCTCGGGCGCGTGCGTCGGCGATGCCGCCTTCGGTTCGCCGATCAGTGCGGCACCCTGTCCGACCGACGCGGGACTCTGCGTGGGGACCTATGACGGCCGGCTGTTCCTCTATGCGGCATAGGGGTATGTGCGCCGCGCTGCCGGTTGCTACCGGGACCCGACATGGGTACAATGGTGCGGGCTGGGCACCGGCGAGTGGACCAATTCGCCGGCCGGCAAGGTCGGAGTGCCGGGGCGGGAGCGGCCCGCCAATGCTGCTCGGCTATACTACAGGCGAGGAGGGGCCTGCCACGGGTACACTGCCGGTGCGGTTGGTGACGGTTGGGCATGGACGGCGGTGCTGCTAGGCGGGTGAAGTGATCGTGCGCGAATTTGACTATTACGCCCCTGAGACACTTGCTGAAGCGACGGCGCTGCTGACGGAACACGGTGCGGCGGCCAGGATCATCGCGGGGGGGACGGACCTGATCATTTTCATGAACGATAAGGTCCTGGCTCCTCAGGTGGTGATCGACATTACGCGCATCCCGGACTTGACCGGGCTGTGCTTCGACCCCGATACCGGCCTGCGGATCGGGGCGGCGACGAAGTATCGGACTATCGAGCTATCGGCGCAGGTCAGGCAGCACTATCCCTACCTGCAACAGGGCGCCGAGGAAGTCGGCTCCGTCCAAATCCGCAACTTGGGTACGCCCGGCGGCAATATCGCCACGGCGTCCCCGGCCGGGGACTTCCTAACCCCGCTGCTGGCGGGCGCCGCGACGGCGCGCCTGGCCAGTAGCCGCGGCGAGCGAACGGTCTCGCTCGATGAATTCTTCCTCGGGCCGCGCCAGACGGTGCTGGCCGACGATGAGATCATCGTTGATTTGCAGTGCGCGGCGCCGGCGCCGCGCACCAGCGGGTTGTACATCAAGCACTGCGAGCGGCGGCAGATGGACCTGGCGTTTGTCGGGATTGCGGTGTCCGTCACGCTCGCGGCTGACGATGGTGTGGTGGAAGACGCGCGGATTGCGCTCGGCGCCGTGGCGCCCGTCCCCCTGCGGGCCACCGCCGCCGAGGCGGCGGTGCGCGGCCAGTCGCTCGACGAGTCCACGCTGGCCGCGGCCGGGCGCTTGGCCGCGGAAGTGACCAACCCGATCTCCGACGTGCGCTCCTCGGCAGAGTACCGGCGCACCATGACCGACGTGTTGACCCAGCGGGCGCTGCGCCAGGCCGCGGCACAGGCTGCGGCTGCGTAGTTGCGGGATATCTCCAACGCAAGGAGTGTAGGAGTGAAGCGACAAATCACGCTCGACATCAATGACCAGCCGTATGAGTTGACGGTCGAGAATCGCACCCGTCTGCTCGATGCCGTCCGCTATGCGGCCGGACTGACCGGCACGAAAGAGGGCTGCTCCACCGGCGACTGCGGCGCCTGTACGGTGCTGATGGACGGTGCGCCGATCACCTCCTGTCTGACCTTGGCCGTCGCCGCCGAGGGCAAGCAACTCACCACCATCGAGGGCATCGGCGCTGACGGCACCTTGCACCCGGTCCAGGAGAGCTTCATGGAGTTGGGCGGGCTCCAGTGCGGCATTTGCACGCCGGGCATGATCCTCTCGTCGGTGGCGCTGCTGGATAGCAACCCGCAGCCGACGGCGGACGAGGCGCGCTGGACCTTGGCCGGCAATCTCTGCCGCTGCACGGGCTACGACAAGATCATCAAGGCGGTGTTGAAAGCCGCCGAGGTGCAGGAAACGGCAGCGAGCGGCTAGAACGTTTCGGAACGTAAGGGAGGGCGTATTCGTCACGCCCCATTTGCCGGCATGGACCGGTAGGGATCGGAAGGAGCAAAGAGCATGGCTCAGGTACGAGAGCGGCAGGATGTCGCGACGAACGGAGCGACCAACGGGTTCAAGGTCGTTGGTCAGAGCACCAAGCGGGTAGATGCGCTGGAGAAAGTGACCGGCCGCGCCCTCTACGCTGCCGACGTGTCACCGCCGGGGATGCTGTGGGGCGTCTTCCTCCGCAGCCCCCATCCGCACGCGCTCATCAAGAAGATTGATACGAGCAAGGCCGAGCAGTTGCCCGGGGTACTGGCGGTGATTACGCAAGAGTCGCTCGCCACGGACCAGGCACTTGTCGTCGAGGAGGAGATGCACGCCACGCGCCGGGTGCAGACGCTCTTTGCCCAGGACAAGGTGCATTACGAGGGCGAGAAGGTCGCGGCCATCGCTGCGACGACCAAGGAGCTGGCGGAAGAGGCGGCCGACCTGATCGAGGTGGAGTACGAGCCGGTGCAAGGGTCGGGGCACGTGCTCGACTCGATCAAGGAATCGATGCCGGTGATTAACGAGGGCACCGAGCTACTCGATGCGCCGGCCGATAACCCTTGGGGCGTGACGAAGCTCAACAACGTCGCCGGCGAGCACCATAGCGTGGAAGGCGATGTAGAGGCCGGGTTCGCGGAATCCGACCGCGTCTATACGCACACCTTCTACATCCCCCGCGCGCACCAGACGTACATCGAGCCGCAGGTCACGGTGGCCGACGTAGACGTGGGCGGGAAAGTGACCGTGTGGACGAGCACGCAGGGGCCATTCGGCGTCCGCAGTAACCTCGCCAACTCGCTGCGTCTCCCCACCAATAAGATCAACGTCCACGGGATGACGATTGGTGGCGGGTTCGGCGCCAAGTTCGGCGGCATCGTAGACACCTATGCCGTGCTGCTGGCGCAGAAATCGCGCCGGCCAGTGAAGATGGTGTATTCGCGGTACGAGGAGTTCGTGGACGGGCGGCCCGCTCCCGGCGCCCACATCACGATCAAGACCGGTGTCAAGAACGACGGGACGATTGTCGCGCGGCAGGCGTGGGCACTGTGGGATACCGGCGTTGGTCAGGGCGGTGGCTACGCCACGATGCGAACCAAGGGCGTCTACAACGTCGAGCATTTCAAGTTCGACGCCTTCGACGTGAACACCTGCAAGCCCGCGCCGGGGGCCTACCGGGCGCCGGGCGCGCCGCAGGCGACGTTCGCTGGCGAGACGCAGCTGAATATCATCGCGGAAGACCTGGGCATTGACCCGGTTGATATTCGCCTCAAGAACATGCGCGAGGGTGAGCAGATCGCCTTCAAGGAGACGCTCCAGGCGGTTGCGGACGCAGCGGGCTGGGCCGACCGCACCTCAGGGCCGAACGAGGGCTGGGGCGTGGCCGTCGGTGAGTGGACCAACGGCGCCGGGCCGGGGACGGCCGTGGTGTCCGTGCATGACGACGGCTCGGTCCATGTGTTCTCCGGCCTGATGGACATTACCGGCACGGATACGGCGATGGCGCAGATCGCCGCCGAAGTGCTCACGGTGCCCTACGACGACGTGACGACCGTGCGCGGCGATACGGACTCGGCGCCGTTCGCTACCGGCAGCGGCGGCTCGGTCGTGACGTTCAGTATGGGCAATGCGGTCAAGCGGGCGGCCGAGGATGCCAAGCAGCGGCTGCTGGAGTTGGCTGCCGAGCATCTGGAAGCGCCGCTGGAACTCCTAGAGTTGCGCGACGGCGCCGTCGTCGTCAGCGAGAAGCCCGATGAGTCCGTGTCCATCGCCCAGCTGGCGCAGTTTGCGCTCCGCGAGCGCGGCGGTCCGGTCATGGGCAAGGGCACCTTCGCCAGCCAGCCGAGTGCGACAACCACGGCGGCCCAGATCGGCAAGGTCGAGGTGGACCCGGAGACCGGCAAGGTCTGGATCCGCGAGCTATACAACTCGCTCGATGCGGGCAAGGCGATCAACCCGATGGCCTCGGAAGGCCAGATGGAAGGCGGGCTGGTGCAAGGCTTTGCCTGGGGCTTGATGGAGGCCATGCAGTACGACCGGGACGGCCACAACCTCAACCCCGGCCTGCTCGACTACCGGCTGCCGACCACCGTGGACTTCCCCGACATTGCCAGCGTGATTGTCGAGGAGCCGACCAAGAACGGCCCCTACGGGGTGAAGGGTATCGGCGAGCCACCGATTGCACCCGGCCCGGCGGCACTTGCCAGCGCCGTCGCCGATGCGACCGGCCAGTGGATCATGGAGCTACCGCTCGTGCCGGAGCGCGTCTATCGCGCCACCCACGATTCCTGAGCCTTCTAGCACGAGCAGCATGGTCTTGAGACCGCAGAGCCGGGTGTCGTGAGGCGCCTGGCTCTTTCGTCCTCACCCCGGCCTTATCCAGACATGGAGAGGGCTAGAGGTTAGGGTTGCCTGGAGACCGAGCATGAAGATCAATGTGCATTTCTTCGGCGACACGAAACGGTTTTTGCCGGCCGATGCCAGCGGTCGGAAGGCCACTGTCGAGATTCCCGCCGGCAGCAACGTGGACGCGCTCTGCGAGCACCTCGGTATGGCCGAGGAAGCCGTGGTCATCATGGTCAACGACGTGCAGCACCATCGCGGGACGGTGCTCAATGACGGCGATGCCGTGACGTTCCTCCCCTCGCTCGTCGGTGGCGAGCCGTCCGTCAGTATTTAGCCTACACCTGTCCATTGCCTCTATCATAGTCCTCTGTAATTGGAGGAGGTTGCTGCCACAAGGTCTCGCGCGCCGACGCTGACAACCCTATCACCGTCGGCGTTAGCGTTGTCGCGGTCACCTTTGCCGGTGTCGTGCCGAAAAAGCTCACCCTTAGACGACCGCAGCACCGTAACGTTGGATTGACGTATGCGAGTCGCCTATAGCACGCGGACACTCTCCGGGGACATCTTCGGCGGTGTTACGGCAGCGGTCGTGGCGTTGCCGGTGGCGCTGGCCTTCGGCGTCGCGTCGGGTCTCGGCCCCGTCGCCGGCATCTACAGTGCCATCGCCGTCGGCTTCTTCGCCGCGGTATTCGGCGGCACGCCCTCCCAAATCTCCGGCCCCACCGGGCCGATGACCATCGCCATGGCGGTCATCGTCACCCAGCATGCGAGCACCCTCCCCGAAGCCTTCACCATCGTCGTGCTGGGCGGTCTGCTGCAAATTGCTCTCGGTGCCCTGAGAATTGGCAGCTTCGTCGCCTACACGCCGTACTCCGTGATCTCCGGGTTCATGTCCGGCATTGGCATCATCATCATCACCATTCAGGTCCTGCCGTTCATCGGCGCCAGCGCCGTGTCAGGAGGGCCGCTCAACTCCATCCGCGCCTGGCCCGACGCAGTGGCGCGCCTCAACGTGGATGCCCTGGTTGTCGGCGCCGTGGCACTCGCGGTAAACGTCTTCTGGCCCGGCCGCCTCCGCAGATTTCTACCCGCGCCCCTCGCCGCCCTGATCGCCGGTACGCTGCTGGCGTTTATCTGGTTCAGCACCGCGCCGGTCATCGGGGCCGTGCCGACGGGCCTGCCCCAGCTTCAATGGCCGGTGCTTGCACCTGGCGTCCTCGTCGGTTTCTTGCAACCGGCGTTCATTCTCGCGCTCCTCGGCTCCATAGACAGTCTGCTGACCTCACTGGTGGCCGATGCCCTCACCCGCACGTCTCACAACCCCAACCGCGAACTGGTGGGTCAAGGCATCGGCAACGTCGCCGCGGGGCTGGTCGGTGGTCTCCCCGGCGCCGGAGCGACCATGGGCACGGTGGTCAATATCCGGGCCGGCGGCCGCACTCCCGTCTCCGGCGTCTTGCGCTCGGCCGTCCTGCTGGCGCTGGTCCTGGGCATCGGGGAGATCACCGAGCCTATCCCCCACGCCGTGCTCGCCGGCATCCTGATGAAAGTCGGCTGGGACATTATTGACTGGCGTTTTCTCACCCGCATTCGCCACATCCGGCGCGATTATCTGGTCATAATGCTCCTTACCCTCATCCTCACCGTATTCATTGGCCTCATAACCGCCGTGGCTCTGGGGCTGATTGCTGCCGGAATTGCCCGCGCCAAAGAGTCCGAGCGGCTGGAGCTTGACAGCGTGGTATCCGTGCCGCTGCTGGACCAAGCGTTTTTACCCGACCGGGCAGCCATGGCAGACGAGATGGGAGCAGGAGAAGCTGACTCCTACCAGGCTCGGATCGGGCTGGTCGCTCTGCGGGGTCGTTTCTCCGTCGCCTCCGCCAATGAGCTGGCGCGGGTGATTGGTGCCGACATTCAAGAGCACGAAGTCGTGATCTTCGACTTTTCGAGAACCACCCACATGGACGACAGCGCCGCTCTGGTCATGGAGCAGCTCATTGGCAGTGCCGCTGAAGAGAACACCGAATGCGTGGTGATGAGCCTCTCCGACTCCGTTGCCAAGACCCTCAACTCCATCGGCGTTTTCGACCACGTTCCGAAGGAGCGCTTTGTCGGCAGCCTAGACGAGGCCCGGGCGCTCGTGCAACGCCTGCTCGACAGCCGGGGCTGATTGGGGAACGTGAGCTACGAGGCCCCATGCCAGTCGTAAACGCGCTGAAGCTCTTGCGTCCAATACTGAACGTCATTGCCTCCGTGGTACAAACCCAGTTCCTGGGCTAGGCTAAAGAAGCCCTTTCCAGGTATATTCCTCTCTCTCAAGATTACGACGGCCGACAAGAGCGGCCTCCCACCTTTATGTTCGGTTGTACTGATATCCCCCAGGATGCGAGAAATGTGTTTGCGGTCCGCTGGTGAGTCCATGTTCAACCCAGCCTTCGGAGCTACGTCAGAGTAGTAGGTGATGCCCCTGCTCCTGGCGACCCTGAGGATTTCCTCATAGACCGCCCGTGTGTCTTCGTCCACTACAACCTCATTCTTCTCTTCTCTTCGGCAGCGCCGGCTCAGGCCGTGGGTTTGCGCCAGAGGTGGTAGCCGGTGGCGCCGAGGAGGGGGATGTCCAGGGCGTTGATGAACGGCCACATGGCCGTATGCACGTCGCTGGCGGCACCGGCCGGCTCGTTGTCCGGGAAGAAGCCGAAGAACAGCCAGTTCCAGAAGAACCAGACGGTCACGACGATGGAGACATAGAAGAGCAGGTTGACTTCCAGGTATTCGCGGGTGACGGAGCCATCGGACCCGTTGGCGTCCAGCGCCCACTTGCGGAGGACGTTCACGACTAGCACGATGATGATGGCAATGGCCTGTAGCCAGTTCACGGTCGGCCAGATCGAGCTACCGGCGCCGTTAGACCAGATCAGCGTGGCCAACAGGCTCACGGCGACCACGGCGGCGACCCCGACAACGTAGATTCCGAGCAGACGGTGGAGTATGGACATACGACACCTCCTCGCTATACCTGTGGGGATAGCCCGGCAGCGGGATTCCGAACACCCGCCCTCAGCAGACGCGACCAATCCGGGGATGGGCTACCCGGCCGTGTGGCGCCAGTATAGCAGGCTCCACCTCGCTAACCTTGGAGGGCCGATTTTTAGATTCCCGCTTTCGCGGGAATGACGAGTTACGCAAACGTCTTCTGTGCGGGGGGCTATATGGGGGCAAGAGTCTCCTCGGCCCCTCCCTCGCTCCTGACAGCGGTGGCGAGGCCGGAGGTGCGGTTGGTGGCAGGGGTGGGACTTGAACCCACAACCGGCGGCTTATGAGTCCGCTGCTCTGCCGTTTGAGCTACCCTGCCGCGCCCTCTCGAGTAGGGCAAGTGCCACCACTAGATAACCACGCACTCGTATGGCGTGCCTATGATTACTACCAAATTTTACCGGGTCAATGCAAGCGATGGACTCCCGGGCAGGTATCGAAACCACGGTCGAAGCTCAAGATGCGATTGGTCCCGGCCTTACGCATCACGACCACATGCAAGGCGTCTCGTGCGGAGAGGCCGTTCACAGAGTCGATGAGTGCTCTGGCGGCGCGGATTTCAGACATGCCAAAGGCCAGAATTTCGTCGGCAATCGAATCAAGGCTCTCGAATGCAGCGTCAATGGCGTCGAGCCGCCGAATCGCAGTGTACCGATGAAGTATCTCTTGGTAGACCTCCACATCGGTGACGAGTCGCTCTCCACGCCGCACCAACTGCGTTAGCAATGCGAGGGCACGGTCCTTGTTGGGATGTGGGGCACCCACCAAGTACATCGGCACGTTGGAGTCGATGAAAATCACGGCAGACGTTGCCCTGCTTCGATCTCCCGGAGCATGGTCTCTATGTCGGCCGTTGGGAATTCGTGCCGCGACGCATCGGCGATGGCGCGCAGCTTGGCTTCGGCAGGTTTAGGCTGATCGCCGCTTGCTCGGCGTAGTGTCTGGCGCACCCATTCCTCAATGGTCACGCGCTGACTCCGGGCAACGCCTTGAATCTCCAAGTACTCTTCATCATCCAGGAGGACTTGGAGTCGTTTAGTCATGCTGATTATCCACCCTGCCGCGTCCTATCAGCATAGCAGGTGCCACCGTAGTCAGTCGGTCGTCCCGGTATTCGGATAGTCAGGCTTTGGCGAGGCGCCGCCGGGCGTCTGCCGTTAGAACATAAGGTCGTGTCGCGCGGCCACATCACGGCAACGGAGAGCAAAATGGGCAAACCGGTCGTACACTTCGAAGTCTTGGGCAAGGACGGAGACAGACTCCAGCAGTTCTACGGCGATCTCTTCGATTGGAAGATCACCGCGGACAATCCGATGAACTACGGCCTCGTGGATACGCAGTCCGGGTGTGGCATTCCCGGCGGTGTGGGCGAGAATCCCGAAGGGGCCGGCGTCACCTTCTTTGTCCAGGTGGATGATTTGCAGGACTCACTGGACAAGGCAGAACGCTTGGGCGGTCGGACGATCATGCCACCCGCCGACCTGGGGATGGTCGAGTTGGCGTTCTTTGCCGACCCCGAAGGCAATCGTATCGGGTTGGTCAAGGAATAGGCGCAGCCACGCCTGTCTACCTCCAGGGCCGTCCGGCCGTTGTAGCGGATAGCTGGCAACGGGGCCGGGAGGTCACGAAAGCGACCTTGCGGGGGCAGCCGCCGCGCGCGGCTGCCCCCGCCCTGTTATAGGGAGGGGATGGAGATGGTGAGCGTCGCGGCGCCGGTGCCCGGTTGCGAATCCTGTGCGTACACCAGCGGGGAGCGCCGGGCACCGGGCGGCCGGGTCTACCAGAACGAGCACTGGCTGGTTGAGCACGTCGGTAGCCCGTGGGTGACTGGTACGATGGTGGTCAAAACCCAGGCACATCGGGAGGCGCTGTGGGAACTCACGCCCGACGAAGCCGGATCGCTCGGCCCCACGTTGCAGGCGGTATCGCGGGCGCTCGTCGCGGCGCTGGGCGCGGAGCGGGTCTGGCTGATGATGATGGTGGATGGTAGTCCTCCGTACCACGTTCACATGCTGCTGCTGCCCCGCTACCCGGAAGGAGAGCTGCCGGCGGAAACGGCGGCGGCGCTGTCCGATGCTCAACACCTGGTTCGGCAAGCCACTGACCGTCTGGAGCAGGTTGACACGGAGGCGCTTAGTATTCGCGCCCGCATGGCGCTGTTGCAAGGAGACTTGGATCACGACAAGGCGGCACAGGCCGCCGGCCAGGTCCGCGACTACCTCGCAGTAGATTAGTGCCGGCTGCCAGGAGCGCGAGGAAGGAGCCGCTGACAGATGAAGGACCCGCTACAACCGGTTGACCTGCGGGAGAGTGTTCGCCGCGGCCTCGCGCATATCTGCGCGAGTGTGGATCGTCAGCGCGATTGCCGGCCATACTTCCGCTTCAACCTCAAGGAGCCGCCCGTCTGGGCACAGCACGAAGCTGCCGACACGCCGCATACGGTCGGCCGGTTTCTGCACGCGCTGGACGTATGCGCCGAAATCACCGGCCTGCCCGACGACCCGGAGCTATTGAACGGTCTGCGGACGCAGCTATTCGCAAGCTGTGACCGCGGCGGCGGCTTTGGCTGGGACGACACGGGCGATCCGCCGCTTGCCTACATGCATCACCAGCGCGAGGTGCTGCTGGGCCTGCTGGCACTCTGGCGCCTCGACCAGGACCCGCGCGCCAAGCGGTACGCGCAGGCGCTAGTCACCGCGATGGAGCAGGCGACTCGGCTGCTGGGAACCTATCCGGGACGGAGACTGGGACCGCAGGGCTGGCAGGAGCCGGACCACATGCCTCCCTCGACCGCCGGCCGGGCGATCAGTGCGCTGCTGGCCTATACCCGTACCTTCGATGACCCGCGCGGTAGCGTACTGGCAGAGCGGTTTGCCCGGCACGTGTTGGCGGTCAGCTTCGAGGGGCATGGGGCCTTGACCGCCGCCGCGGGCGCGCATATCCACTCGATTACCGGTACCGTTGCCTCGCTCGTAGAACTCGGGCTGGTGACGGGCCAACGTGAGCTAGTCGAGCGTGCCCGGGCGATCTTTGACGTTGGCCTTGTGCCCTACTGCACCCGCACCGGCTGGGTCAAGGAGAGCGCGACGGCCACCTATGGGCGGGGAGAAGCGAACTGCACCGCCGACATGATCGAGGCCGCCTGCTTGCTCGGCAGCGCCGGCTACCCCTCCTACTATGAAGACGCCGAGCGGATGCTCCGCAACCACCTGCTCGCCTCCCAGTTGGATGATCTCTCCTGGGTGGTGGAGAACACGGGCCTGGCGAACACTGAGCAGCGGGCCTACGAGGACCTCCGGCGCCGCGCCCAAGGCGCGTTCTGTTTCGGCGAGCCGAACGGTTTCCACTCGTACAACTCCGACCTGACCGGCGCCGCGCTCCAAGGCATCGCGGCGGCGTGGCGTCACATCGTGACCGTTCAGGATGATCGGCAGCTGCGCGTCAACCTGCTGCTCTCGCGCGAGCACGCTGCGGCGTGTATTAGCAGCCGGCTCCCGCACGCCGGCAGTGTAGTGGTCGAGACGAAACGCGCCCTAGAGCTGCACGTCCGCATCCCGCCGTGGTGCGAACGACAGTCACTTGCCGTGACAGTCAACGGCCACGCTGCCGGCGTCACGCTGGCGGAAGATGAATACCTGACGATGGGGAGCTTGGCAGCAGGTAGTCGGGTCGAGGTGACGTTCGCGCAGCCGGCGTTCGTGACGCAGGAGCGCGCCCTCGGCTACACGCAGCCCTATCGCGTGCAGTGGATCGGCAACACGGTGGCCGCGATGTCGGGGGCCGGGGGACCGATACCGCTCTATCCACCCTTGGACCCCGCCGAGTGACGGGTGTCAGCGTCGGCACCGACCGGGCCATCAGTCCCGCCGGCCCGCAGTGCCGCGGCCAGTTGGTACAGCTCGGCAAGCTCGGGAAGGTTGGGCCAACTGGTGCGTAGTCGCTGCACCGCTTCCTCCACCGATACACATGCCACCTCGATGACCTGCTCACCGTCGGGGGGATTGGTCGGGGAGCCAACGAGCGCAGCCTCGCCGTAGCCGACGACCCGGTAGGATTCCGGGTGTGGTAGGTGGGGACGATACGGCGCTGGCGCCGATGACCGGCAGTGCCAGGCGCCGAATAGCTCGAACGTCAAGAGCCGGGCGCCGGCTTCTTCCAGCAGTTCACGGCGGGCCGCGTCCAGGTACGTCTCGCCCGGCTCCAGCGTCCCGCCCGTAAGGTCCCAGACCTCCCGCTGGCGGTGCAGCATGCGGATGAGCAGGCATTGTGCCCCAATGAACGAGACGGCGTAGACATTGCTGATCAGATTGGCGGGCGGCGGCGCAGCGCGTAGCTCGAACTGCCAGCACTGCGAATCTCCCTGTCTTGCCTGAGCGAGGTAGGGGTAGTCCTGGGCGGTGATCGCTGTGCTCATTGTCCTGCGGCCGCAGTCTTGACTCACCAGAGAGCCGCCATTAGAGTGCGAACGGGCAGGCATATGTCTTATTTCGGTTGTGTTGCTGGTAGTGTATCAGCAACGGTGGGTTCCTGGAGGCGGTATTAGGGAGCAATGAACGGGATACACTGGCGCGGGACATTGGCGGAAGTGATCGGCACGTTCGCGTTCGTGACCATCGGAGTCGGAGCGATGGTCGCGGCCGAACAGGCCAACTTAGGTGCAACCGGGCTGATTGCGGTGGCCCTAGCGCATGGGCTGGGGCTTGCCGCTATGGTCAGCGCCTTTGGGCACATTTCCGGAGGGGTATTCAACCCGGCGGTCACGGTTGGTCTCTTGGTCGGCCATAAGATTGGCCTCGCCGACGCAATAGCCTACATTGTAGGGCAGCTTATCGGCGCTACCCTGGCCGGTCTCTTCCTCCTGCTGACGTACAACGTCATGGGTGGTTCCGTTCTCGATGCCGCCAACGCCACCAACTTGGGTACACCGAGGATCGGCCCGGAAATGGGTATCTGGGGCGCGGTGCTGCTCGAAGGGGGGATGACCCTGTTCCTTATGCTGGTCGTGTACGGCACGGCCGTTGACGGACGGGGACCCAAACTGAGCGGCATTGCCATTGGCCTGATCGTTGCCTCCTGTATCCTGCTCGCCGGTCCTCTGACCGGCGCCTCGCTCAACCCGGCCCGCAACTTTGGTCCCACGCTCGTCTCGATGTTCTGGGACAACTGGTGGGTCTACTGGGTTGGCCCGATCATCGGTGGCGCCATCGGCGGCCTGCTCTACAGCAACCTCTTCCTCACCAACGACGACTAGGCTGGCCCTGCCCTGACCGGTGAGCGCAGAGGCGCAACATATTGCGCCCCTATTTCCGTACTACGCCCAGCTTGGGCGCTCAACTCCGGAAGCGCTCATCGCTGGCGATGGGTTCGATGATCGTTTCCGGGGCTTGCACCTCGTGGAGGAACGCAACGAAGGCGGCGTGTAGCTCGCGGGCTATCTCCGGTTGGCTGGCGTAGACGTTGTGCTGTTGGTGCGGGTCGTTGGTGGTATCGAAGAGGCGCGGCGCGGCCTCCGGTCCGTAGAGCATGGCCCAGCCCGGCCGCTGGATCATCGTGCGTAGCCCGCCTTGGGCGCTCCCCGGCCCGACCGGAGTGGCGAGGCTGGTCGTCGAGATGCATACCTCGCGCCCGTGCGCGGCCTCGCCACGCAGCACCGGTAGCAAGGACCGACCGTGCCGGGCGCCGGGGGCGTCCACGCCGCAGAGATCGAGAATTGTCGGCATAAGATCGGCTGCTTGGGCATAGGCTGGGACTACCTGCCCCTCGGGAATACCCGGAATACGCATCAGCAGCGGGACGTGATTGAGCACCTCGTAGAGCGGGAACGTGCCTTTGCCGATCCACCCGTGCTCGCCCAGCACAAAGCCGTGGTCGGCGAGGAAGAAGATGGCCGTATTTTCCCGTAGTCCGAGGTCGTCTACCGCCTGCAGCAGCTTCCCGACCCAGCGGTCCACCATCGTCACTTCGGCGGCGTACAGGGCGCGGCAGTGGTGTAGCTCGGCATCGGAGAGTACATCGGTCGAGCCGTAGCGCGGGTAGATGACCGCTTCGCCGGTGTAGCCGGGATCGTAGAGGTCCACGTAGCGCGCTGGCGGGTCCCATGGTTCGTGCGGGTCGAACGTGTCCACGTGGAGGAAGAAACGGTCGCGGCCGGCATTTTCTTCGAGCCAGCGGATGGCGGCGCCGAAGGTCTGCGGCGCGAAGTAATCCTCCTCGCTGCGCCGGTCGGCGACGTTGCGGAGATACTGCCCTACGACCGATCCGTCGGGATAGCGCGGATTCGTGCGAAGCTTCTCCGGCGCACAGGGCAGTTCGACATGCACCGGCGCCGTCCGGTAGCGGTCACCCTCCTGCCCACGAATCCAGTGCCAGGCAGTGTAGCCGCGGTCAAAATGGTAGCCGTCGCGGAGCAGATTGGGGGTATCGAGGATGAGCATTGAGGTATAGCCGGCGTCGCCGAGCACCTGCGCCAGCACGATCTCGTGCGCCGGCAACGGCTCCCAGCCGCGCGTGTAGGTACACACAAAGCGGCCAGTCAGCAACTCGTAGCGATTGGGTACCGTTGCATAGGAGCCGGCGTGGGCACGCTCGAAAAGCACCCCTTCGGCGGCAAGCCGGTCGAGATGCGGAGTATGCATCCGAAAGTATGGCGCGACGGGCGGCCCGCCATTCTGGTTTCGCTCCCCCCATAACTCCTGATAGACGCGCACGTGGTCGGCGCGCAGACTATCCGAGACGATCAGAATAACGTTCATCCGGCCCTCCCTCCCGCTCAGTATGCCTGGTGCGGGCACCGGAGCGGGGAACAGGCCCTGCCGGTCAGACTCCGTCCCCCCCGTCCCGACGGGGGGACGGGGGGTCCCTCCCCTGTCGGGACGGGGGAGGGTGAGGGAGGGGGCCGAGACCGGGGCACCCGCAAGGGATGCCCCTACGTAAAAAACCTCCCCTTGTCAGGTCGGGGGGTGAGGTCAGCCGGCAGCGGCCGGTGAGCGCGGCGGGGGGATTGGGCGCCCCTCCTCGACATCAATGAGGTCTACCCAATGGGTGATATCCGTGCGGTGCGGTGCGCGGCGCTGCACGGCCGCGACGGCATCGGCATAGGCCGGCCGCGAGAGGTCGGGTTCGATGGCCATGAACGCAGCGTTCCAGGACTCGACGGCTGCCGTGGTCTTGTCGGCCAGCTTGGCCCGCACAAAGTCCGCAATCTGCCCGTCGTCGTCTGCTTGGCGCACAGCAGCGGCGACCGCCGCGGCATCGGTCCCGAGAAAGTCGAACACTCGGCGGTCCATCGGGCAGTCGTAGATGTACTCGCCGAGGGTGCCGGCCAACTGGGCGCGCGCCTTGTCTACCGACCGGCCGATCATCATGAGGCCGGCGATCTTCTCCCGGCCGCTGCGCGGATACTCCTTTGTCAGGTCCATGCCCTACCTCCTTGCGGTGTCCGGGGCGACAGGGCCGCTTGACCCAAGGGCACTTTGCCCCCATGAGTCGGGGCTCACAGAAGCACTGGGGAAAAGCGCAATGCCCCTTCCCGGTAGGCTCATCGGGTGCAGAAAGGAGCACTCACGCCGCTTTGCCGCCTTGCCGCCATACATGGAAGGTCGGCTGCGACTGTCGAGGCGCGTAAGCGCTCAACTCCTGCGCCGGATGCGACGCTTCTCCTTGGGCATCACCTTGAACCGGATAACTTCCTTCACCGGATGCTGGGGATAGCGCAGGCGCATCCCTAGCTCTTTCGAGGCGAGTGTCAAGCGCCGCTTGATGGCACGAGTCGACTCGCCACTCTCCAGCGGCAAGTCAACCATTACACCCACCTTGTACTTTTTGAGAAAGTCCTTATAGGGGGTGAGATCAATGCGGTTGGTACGCTCCTGGGGACTGCGGATCTTGACCCGCTCTGCCTTGTCAAATAGTGGCATGTTTCTTCGCCCTCCTGTCTGTATGCCTGTTGCGGGTCTAGTATATACCTTACTCACCCAAGCGTGCAACACCCAAAGGCGCTACGCTTACTGCAAATCCGCTGCGCCGCTACGACATGCAGCAAACCGAGAGCGAGCATCCGCTTAAGGCGATAGGATCATGGACGCCGAGTACATTCTACGGTGCAGCATACGAATGCCCGTACACGGGCGCTTGCCAGGACCGGCATCGAGCGCCAAGCGAGTACCCTTACCGGTTTCACCGGTGGGCCGAGGCGTGCCACTCCATCTGCCCTATGCTGCCGTTGCCAAGCGCACCTCGCGACTACCTTGCTCCAATGAGTGCAGTGCCGCTTCCTGGAAGGCCACTACCTCCAGCATGTCGGCGGGTGCGAGCGGCGCTTTGCCGCTTTGGAACGCAGCGACGATGCGCGTCAGTAGCTCGCGGTAGATGTCTGTCGTGCCGATGGCGGTTGTCGTGACCTGCTTTTCCCCGTAGACCGTGACACCATAGGGTGAAGCACCACGTCGCAGGCCACGGAAGACGCCAAAGCGCCCATCGGACCACTGCCCTACGGCCACGTCTCCGTCGGCGTTGGAGATCAGGCGCACCGTCTCGCAGCCGCGGCCCATCAACTGATACATCACCTGTACCCCGTGAACCCCGTAGTGGAAGAGTCCCGGGTTGCCCGGCGCCAGGGAGGCCGGACCATGCACGCTGACGCCCGTTACCGGGCCGATCTCATCGGCGCTGGCTTGGAGGGCCTGGACTGCGGGCGCAAACCGCAGTGACGACGATGACCACAGCAGCAGGCCGCGCTGCGCTGCCTCCGTCAGCAGTGTCCGGGCATCAGCCACCGAGCAGGCGAACGGCTTGTCCACGAACAGCGGCAAGCCGGCTTCGAGGAACGGCCGGGCACGCTCCACATGCACACTGCCCTGCAAGGACTCGACCAGGACGGCGTCTACTTGGCCGATCAGATCGGTCGCCGCCTCGACGATGGTGACGCCGTACTCCCGCAGCTGCTGGGTGAAGCCGGGGATACGCTCCGGGGACATCGCGGAGGTGCCCGGATAGGCCGCGACGACCTCGGCGCCGTCAACCCATTGGTCCTCCGCAACGTCGAGATGATTAAGGCGCTGCGTAAACGCGACAACGTGACTCGTGTCACAGTCCACTAGGCCAATACGGATCGTCATGCGTGTTGCTCCTCTCGTGTACGGACTACGATATTAGTCGAGCCGCGGGCTGCTAGGGTGCGACCGTCACCGCCTTGCCTTGTTGGGCCGATTGCCAGATGGCGGCGGACAACTTCGCTACCCGTAGCCCGTCTTCCGCCGTGGCCACGACTGGCTCCTGCCCACGGATCGCGGCCAGGAAGTTCGCGTCGGGTGTCGTTTCTGCGGGCGGCGTAGGCAACGGTGTTGGCGCCTCGTCGCCTTGCCGGCGCCATTCCAGCCACGGACGCTGGTCCGGTTGCCCGATCATGCGGTAGTAGAGCGTCCCTTTGCTCCCGTGGAACGCGATGTCCTCCCAGACGTGCGCTTGTGTCCCCGGTGAGTTGCCGACAATAGCCAACGTGGCAATCGCCCCACCGTGAAACTGCACGACAATCGCAGAGTTCACGTCAACGTCGAGCGTCAGCGTCTGTTGCAGCGCGAACACTCGCTCCGGTATCAGCCCCGTCACGTGGAGCAGGATGTCAACGAGATGACTGCCCGAGTCGTTGAGTTGACCACCGCCCGATAGCTCCGGCTTGACGCGCCAGGGCAGCTCGCGCAGGCGCATGACCGTGTGCCACGGCTGGTCCTGCTCCGCCGTGATGAACTGAATGTCGCCCAGGTTGCCATCGTCAATGAGCTGCTTGATCTGCCGAAAGGTAGCCTCGCCGTGTCGCTGATAGGCAATCGCGACGACCTTCCCGGTCGCGTCGCGCGTGGCGATCACCTCCTCGGCCTCGGCGACCGTATTCACCATCGGCTTTTCGACGAGCACGTGGGCACCGGCGTGCAGCGAGTCGATGATGTGGCGGTGGTGGAAGGAGTGCGGCGTGCCGATCACCACGGCCTCCGGCTGCACGTCGGCAAGCATCTGCGCGTGGTCGGCGAACGTCGGCACGTCGGCCAGCGTGGGATCGGCCGCTTGCGCCCGCTGCCGAGCCGCTGCGACGGGATCGGTGAAGGCAACCAGCGTGGCATCGTCGTGCTGTAGCAGCAGGCGTAGATGGCGTCCGACCATGATGCCACCGCAGCCGATGAAAGCGACACGAATAGGATCGGCCATCAACATACCTCCAAGCGCCGCGGACAGAGACCGCAGGCATTCTAAAGGGTAACGCCGCGGCAATCAATTCCAGCGATAGATTACCGGGGACCGTCCGTCCAATCCCCACCGGCGCGAGAGGGAGCCAGGCAAGTACGCTGGTAGCACCTGATACAATATCCTCCAGTGTACGAGAGGCAGCGTTGTGGTGACGATCAGCACAATAGACGACTTCATCCGCGTCTTGGATGAGAACCCCGCGTGGCGGGAGGCCGTGCGTTCGAGGCTCCTGACGAAGGAGCTGCTCGAATTGCCGGACAGGTTTGCCCGGTTCGTCGAGCGGACCGAGGCGTTCATGGAGGCTACCGACCCGGCGCTTCGAGAGGATCGAGCAGCGTCTGGATAAGGTTGAATCGGACATACAGGGCATTCGGGACGACATCGGACCGCTCAAGGCTGCACACGCCAGGAATGCTGCGGCGCGTGAAGCGGACCTCATGGCCGAGGATATGGGATTCACACTGGTTCGCCGGCTGACTTATGAGGATATCGGCGCACTGGTACGGTCCCAGGATACCTCCGGTATTCCACGGAACGAGCTGGTCAGCTTCCGCTGGGCCGACCTGATCGTCGAGGCGCAGGACGCGGAGGACCAACGCTGTTATCTAGCCATAGAAATCTCGTTCACCGTCAACGGCCGGGACACCGAACGCGCCCTACGGAACGCGCAACTCCTGGAGCAGTTCACCGGCAAGCCGGCTTATGCGGCAGTCGCGGGATTGCGAACGGATGACCGGATAGAGAACGTCATCAGCGAGCAACTGGTGCGGTGGCATCAGTTGGACCCGGTATCGCTCGGCGTAGAATGACCGGCCGGGAAGGGCCGCGGCCACGCTCTGCCACGCACCGGCCCTCTATGCCCCCCTCACATTGGACCTACCCCCCGGCTCCTTCCCTGGCAGGGAAGGGGAGTCAGCGCCGTCCTCGGCCGCAATGACGGATTCGGCTACCTGAGCTTGGCTGCCGGTGGAGTGGAGAGGGCAAAGCGCAGGATCGCCGGGAGGCCCGTGGCGAGGACGGACCACGCGGCGCCGCGGTCCGTGCTCACGTAGATTGCTCCGTCCATCGTGCCCAGGTAGAGCCGGTCGGATACCAGGGGGTCGGCGGCGAGGGCGGGAGCACTGGGAAGCGGATCGGGCAGCCCTCCGTGTAGCTCCTGCCACGACTGCCCGCCGTCCGTAGTCCGGCAGACGACACCGCCGGTTTCTGCCGCGGGGATACCGAAGAAGCCGCGTGCCGTGTGAGTGACGACGGTGTAGGCAATGCGATCATCCGCGCAGTCTACGGCAATTGGGCGGGCGTACCGGCGGGGGAGGCCGGCGTTGCACTCGCGGAAGTGCGTGCCGTCGTCCTCGCTGCGATAGATGCCGGCCGGTGTTGCGGCCCAGACCACTTCGGGCCGCGCTGGCGCAATCGCCAAGCCGTGGAGGTCGGGGTTGATGCCCTCACCCACGAGGGACCATGATTGGCCGCCATCATCGGTGCGGACCAAGCCGCCGACCTCAATGCCGGCCAGCAAGCGGCTGCGGTCCTGCGGGTGCGCGGCAAACCACATGACGTGCGGCGTGTGCGGTGGGAGGGGATAGGTCCAGGTATCGTAGCCGGGGATGTTCCGCAAGGTGCCCGGCTCGACCCATGGCCCATCGGCGCTGGCGCTGACGTGGACGGCCGCCGGGTCCGTCCCGGCGTAGAACGTCGTGCCGTCGGCCGAGCTGGCCAGCGCCGTGACTTGGCGCGATGCCAGCCCCTCGTTGGCTACCACCCAGCTACAGCCGCCATCTACGCTGCGGATGACGCCGCTGTCGTGCTGCGGGCCGAGCGGCGTCCGCATCGGCAGGCCATAGTCGGGGGTGACTGCCGCGCAGATATGACCGTTACTTACCGCCAGCGATTCGACGCTGTGGGCCGGCCCCAAGCGGGACACGGTGCCCGTTGTGCCGTCTACCTTGACAACGCCAGCGGTCGTACCACAGTAGATTGAGACGGATCCGCGGTCGGTCATCGCATACCTCCCATCATTGGCGGTGGCAACTGTTGTGCTGACCCCCTCCCAAACCCTGCCCCAGCGTTAATCCGACGACTGCGGCCGGTAGGGATAAATCCAGTTGGCGAAAGAGCGCGGATTGCGCGACTGCACCCACAGCCGCCCCTGCCCGTGGAAGCGCATCAAGAGCTGGTCCGAGAAGAGGAATGACCGGATGCGCCGGGCCTTGGTCAGTTCGTATTCGAGCGTTGGCTCCCAGGCAACGGCATGGCCATTGTCCACAACGTAGCTGCCGTTGACCTCGACCTCCTCGATGTCACCATAGCTGTTGAAGAAGACTGTGCCGGTTCCTACTACGCGCAGGATAAAGAGGCCTTCATTGAAGAGGCCGCGCAGCCCCTGGAAGTCCGAGTTGCACTCCACGTCGGGAGTAGAGGCCAGGTAGGCGCCTCGCTCCAGGTACAATTCGCTCTGATCGAGGTCGTAGGGGACGATATCACCCGGCTGACCGGGCGCCACACCGAGCAAACCGGCGCCACCCTCGGCGGCGTAGGTGTTCTGAAAAAAGCTCTCGCCGGAGAGCATCTTACGCTTCAAGCCGGAGAAGACGCCCCCGCGCGCCGAGGTCGTGACGTCGAGGTTGTCGCTCATCCACACCATTGCCCCGGCCTCGGTCACGACCTGCTCGCCCGGTTGCAGTTGCACCTCCAGCACACTGTAGCTCGGCTGGCATTGGATTTCGTACTGCATGTCACGCTCACCTCTCTGGCAGCATCGGTCCCAGCGTTTTCCCGAATTCGTCCGGATTGTGGCTTTGGACGAAGATCGTGCCCCGTCCGGAGAAGTTGAGTACCAGGCCCTCACCGGCGAGCCACGACTGAATCCAGCTACTACCGGCCTTGCTGATACTGTAGTCGAGGCTATCCTGGAAGGCGACCACGTGCCCGGTGTCCACGGTCAGGTTGCCGTCAAGCTCGATCTTATTGATGCGCCCGAACGACGTGACCAAGAGCGGCCCGCGCCCCGAGACGGCCAGAAACGACAGCGATTCGCCCGACACCATGCCGCGAAACCCCTGGAACTGGGTATCGAGGGACAGGTCGGCGGAGGAGCCGAGGTAGCTGCCGCCGGCGCACAACCATTGGCTTGTGCCGTCGCTCTCGATCATGGCCACCTCGCCTTGCAGGGTCGGCGCGAGGCCGACTTCTCCCGGTTGGTGGTCCTGGGTGGTGTAGGTAGAGAAGAAGAAGCTCTCGCCGGCTACCAGACGCTTGAGGCCGCCAAAGAGTCCACCGCTCCCCTTCTGGCGAGTCGTCACGTCAATATCAATGTTGTCCGAGGCACGAAACAGGGCGCCGGCCTCGGAGACGAACTGCTCGCCGGAGCCAAGGCGCACCAGTGCCCAGCTAAATGCACCCGTGTCCATCACTTGGATATCCACTGGCCGCTCCTTTCGCGCGGGAGATTGCGCCTCGCCGCCCGGTCTCGCCAACCCCGAGGTGTCCCTGTTGTGCTCCCAATGGTATATCGCCGGCCACGACTACTTCCTGCCAAGGGGGGTCAGCCAACCAGCCACATCGGACAGCGTGCGGCTCTGGAGATAGAGCTTGCCGGCGCCGGAAAAGCGCATCACCAATCCCTCGCCGGACAAGACGGTGCTCTTCAAGTTGCCCATGCCGCTAATGGAGTACGAGAGACCCGGCTCCCAGGCCACGACGTAGCCGGTGTCTACCAGGAAGGTCCCGTTGATTTCCTTTTCCAGCACCGCACCGAACGAGTTGTAGAAGACTTCGCCGTGTCCCGTGCATTCGATGAAGAACCCGCCCTCGCCGGAGAACAGACCGCGCAGCCCGGCAAAGCGGGTCTTCAACTCGACGCCCGGCGTACAGGCCATGAATGAGCCGGCGGTCAGGATGAACGAGTCGCCGTGCAGGGTGCGCTGCTGCACGGCCCCCGGCACGGTCGGCGAGAAGGTGACACTGCCGCCGTTGGGATGATAGTACTCGCCGACGAACAGCGATTCGTCAGCCACAATCCGGCGAATAGCGGCCCGCAGGAATCCGCCCATCAGCCGGCCGTTGACGGCCATGCCATCGTCCATCCAGGCCATCGCACCACCTTCGGCAATGAACGTGTCACCCGGCGCGAGGTCCACGGTCAACTGTCCGTAGTCCGGGTTTCCTGCGATGCGATACTCCATTTGGCAGTGCCCTTTCCGCATTGTAGACGAGGCAACCGCGGCCACCGCTCCCAGGAAGCGGCCGCGCGCGCCGATCCGCCAGCCGAGGCAGCCATGGGCAACTTGCCGGCGCTGGCCGCCCTACGATACGCGCTGTGCGGTGCGGTGTCAACGAAAGCTCGACATTCTTGCCGGTGGCGTATATCTTCTGTGGAGCATAGCGGATCAGCGCCGGGAGATGATATTGGGATAGGAATGCCGGTGAGTGATTCCTGCCGGAAGCTGCCAGGAGCGGCGGACTCTGCCCTCCGTGTGGCATAATACCGGAAGGTATGGCGAGGAGGTGTGGCATGACAACCCAGCGCGTGGAGCGAATTTTCGAGCTACTGAGGCTAGCCACTCCGGAGCGGAGGGATAGATTTTTGTTCCGGAGCCTTGGGTCTGAGTCCGACAAGAGTGAGGATACCATGCTTGTAACTCGCCTTGCTCATAATACTGAGGTCAAAGCTGCTACTGAGGTAGATGATGCCAAACTGGAGTAATCTTCTCAGTGAGCTTAAGGCTGTTGACGGTGCTCATGACTATGTTCGCAGGAAATACCTGGCGGAACTTCACGAGGTAACGGGACGCAATGTCATTGTCTACTACTCAGGCTGGCTTCAGAAGAGCGAGTTGTCTCGTCGTTACTCCTCGGAATTCCAGCTAAACGACAGTGATATCCATGGCTTCATGGCCGCAATCCATGATCTTGACCGAGCCAAAGGGCTGGACCTGTTGCTACACACGCCGGGAGGCTCGGTTGCAGCAACCGAGGCGCTGGTCGGCTATCTCCGATCCATGTTTACTGATATTCGAGCTATAGTCCCGCAACTCGCAATGTCAGCAGGGACAATGATAGCACTTGCATGTGGCCATGTCCTCATGGGTAAGCACTCGAGTCTTGGCCCTATTGATCCCCAGATCAGTGGTCTCCCTGCCCATGGCATTATCGAGGAGTTTGAGCGAGCATTCAAGGAGATCAGCGAGAATAGTGCAATGATCCCTGTATGGCAGCCAATTATTGCGAAGTATTCACCGACTCTGGTTGGTGAGTGTGAGAAAGCTATCAACTGGTCTGAAGAGATGGTCAAGGAGTGGCTTATAACGGGAATGTTCAGAGAAGATGATGGTGCTGAAGAAAAGGCAAAGAAGATAGTTGAAGAGCTTGCCAGCCATCCTGAGACGAAAACCCACGAGAGGCATATCTCACTGGCTAGGGTGCAGGATTTGGGTATTGAGGTTACACCCCTAGAAGAAGAGGATGACCTTCAGGACGCAGTTCTGACAGTCCACCATGCGTGTATTCAGACCCTTGCCGACACGTCAGCGTCCAAGATCATTGAGAATCACCACGGAGTAGCATTTATCCAAAGCCTGGCGTCCACAGCCTCTTCGTAAGCGCCTGGTGCATCGGTCGCGCCTCGAAGCCTCCTCATCGGGCCGGCCAGGGAATATCAGCCTGCGACTTCGGCAACGGCTTCGCGGATGACGAGCGGTAGTGCTATGGTGCTGTGCGTTGTCCATAGCACGGTCATTGCCGGCATTGGCGGTTAAGACGGCGCCAGCAGAAAAAGCTCCCGCAAGCCGCCTTTCATCTCTAGCCGGTCAAGCACATGGAATCGCCGGCGCAACTCGGCTTCCCAACTCCCAGCAGTATAGTCGGCATAGTCCTCTTGTTTGTTTTCCAACAGCTTGCGGAACATTTCGTCGTCGCGTCCGACGAACTCAATAATAATCGTGGCGTTCAGATTGTGCAGCCAGTTGACAAACAGTGCCAGTGGGATGTTTGCCGTGACGCGCATATGATGCACCAGCGCCAGGCAGAGCACCATATCGGGCCGGCGTCGGGCATCGAAGGCCGCTCGCTCTCGGCCCGCCCAACCCTGCCCCGGCGAGAGGTTCGCCAGGTCCATCACCAAAGGGATGATGTTATCCGGGCCGGCAGCCCGGGCTTCGCGGTAGAGGATTTCGCTTGCCTCCTGGTCGCCATCTACGGCAACAACCGTGCCCGAGTGCTCGGCGGCGATACGGGAGAAGACGCCGGTGTTTGCACCCAGGTCCCAGGTCAGGACCGGACGACGCGCTGCAACGTGCCGTAGCACAAATTCCTTTTTCCGCTCGAAGTCCGCCGCGCCGTAGGAATGGCTCTCGGCGTACTGCGACCAGTCCGAATGCAGCGGCGTATAGGACAGTCTCGCGATGAGCCGCCGCAGGCTGTCCAGCAGCGCGAACAGCGCAATCCGGGGCTGCCGGCGCGCGCGCCCGGGGCGGCTTCCGGCACGCTGCCGTCGGCGCAGGCCGCGCTCCGCTCTGGCAGGGAACCAGATGTGCGACGGGACACCGCGCCTGAACCGTCGCAATCCGTAGAAATACCGGATCGCTTCCTCCGGCGGGATGCCCTCCAGGCGCGAGCGGAGTAGTGGCTGGAACGGGATGCCCAGGTGTGCCGTCAACAGCAGCGGCGTCAGAAACGCAGCGCAGAACTGGCGATAGCCCCGCCAGTAGTCGCCAGCTTCCCAAGGAATGAATGATGGTATGTCAATGAACACCGGCCGCGTGCCGGCCCACTGCACATTGAACGGCGTGGCGTCCTTGAGCAGCCATCCGTTCCTGGCGGCCGTCTCCAATAAATGCAATTGCAGCAAGGCGGCATCCTTGAGCATGGAGAACGGCCACTCGTATGGCCACGTAACGAAATCCACAGGCTCGTGCTCGGCGGCGGCGCTCCAGCCTGCTGCCAGGACGTGCTCGGCGTCGGGGCTTGTCCGGTCGAGCAGTCTGGTCGGTACTACCTGGCCGCCAGCGGCCAACGCCTCGAAAAATGGCTCACCCAGCAGCTTTTCCAGCACCGCAGCGGCGGCTTGGTCCAGTCCCCGGAGGATGCGCTCATCGCCAGTTTCACCGAATACCCGGTACACGCGCCCCGCCGGGTCCTTGAATGACCCGCCGTCGGACCGCAGGTTAGCGGTCATCGGCCTGTTCATCGGCGCCACCCACAGCTTCCTCCGGTTCAGCCTTTTTATTCCGGCGGAAAACCCACTGCTTCAAGCGGTGAAGATAGACCCGGGCGAGGTAGCCACCGGCGGCCAGCGCGCCTAGGACGGTAGTAATGATGAATCCGGACGAGCCAGGGTCAACGTAGGCGAGAAGCAGGATCACCCTCGCCGCACTGAAACCAATCATGCCTGGATCGCCATCGTTGGCGCGTTTGGCTCCCGCTATCGCCAGGGGACTTTTCCCCATTGCCCGTTTTCTACTCATACAGGAACTCCCCATAGCTGCGGTTAGTGTCGTAGGGAATAGCGGGTACTCGTGGCGTCTTGAGCACACTTTGGCCGCCGGACACACAGCGCAGGATGGCATGAACACCATCCAAGGCGGTCATATACCCTTTGCTCAGGGTTTCATCGAAATAGGTGGCGCAGGCGTCGGGAGGATACACGCCGCCGAGCACGCCCAATCTGTCTTGGACGACAAACGTCGGGTTGTCTTCGAATGACACTCCCCGAGATAGCCCGGGACCATGGTCTCCGTATACATACAAAATGGCATCGGGGTCATTATGCTTCAGGTGCTCCAGGATCGCTTCCAGATCGCGGGCCGCAGGGCCATTGCGGAGACTCTGGATGTAGCGGCTGATGAAAGCGTTGCGCTTTGCCTGGTCATGGTACCGGTAGTCATTGAATGTATGCTGCGGCCCATCAACATGGGCCATCAGGAATTGAGGCCGATCATTTGCGGTCAGACCTTTGGAATACTCGATATACTTGGCAAGAGAGCGCCACCCAACTCCTCTCGGCAGTGTGCAGTACCCCCAAAACGCTATCGGCTGTATCGAGGAGCTCAAATAATCGCAAACACTGGAATCAGTACGATTAGTGTAGTGGTCAATATAGGGCCCTTTGTAACGTCCAAGCCACATAGAATGATAAAACGAGCTAGTTTCGTAGCCATTATTTCGCAGAATGTCGAGCAACGGACTCGGCTGCACTCCCGAAAATAGATTATCCTGATACCCGGAGCTTGATTTGAGAAACATCTCTTTATCAAGAGCGAGGATCATGTTGAGGCTATCTCTTGTATAGGTACTGTCGGAGAAGAAATTGGGAAAGCGGCGGAAATGGGCCTCGAACAGGTCGTGAAACGGCGAGGCATCAGTACCGAAATGCTTCTTGAGCAGTGATCTCGGAACCAGTGACTCGAAGGATATGAAATACAGGTTGGGTTTCTCGCGAAATGAAACGTGTTGGATATTCGACAGATCGACTTCGACCGGCTTGGTGGAGTCGTAACGTTCCAGGAAGTGTCTGCCGAGAACGATTCCGAGTCCGACCAGCACTACTACCGAGAGTGAGACTCCTCCCCAGCGCTGTTGATCAATGACTCGGAAGGCGACAAACAAAACAAACGAGGCCGTGATACAGACCGTAATCAGATTGATCCGGTTCTCGGGAGAGTAGAGGTCTGTGTGAATGATGTACGCCGTCGCGACGCTGGCTAGGACGACCAGCGACACAACGGCGTTCGCGATGAGCTTGGAGCGTCGTAGGAGCAACAGCGAGCCGACGAGCAGCGGGACGTTGACGGCGGCGCCAAGCACCAGGATGGCCGTGACGTCATAGGTCGAAAACGTATCGGCGGCCTCGGTGTAGGTCAGCGCGAAAGCAAGCCCGACCAGGAGTAGCGCAAACGTGAACTTGTAGAGGGGGGAGGGGAGGGAGGGGGATCGCTTCCTCAGCATCATCTGTTGGCGGTCCAGTCAAAGGGATTGGGCCAAGGCTCAATTGTCCCTGGCATCCGATAGACACAGCAGGCGGCACTTCAAGGAAGTGGATGATAGCAAGAAAGGTCAGCCTTTGCCAGGTTCGCCAGGTATGCTCGGGGTTGTTTATGCAGCCCAGCAGGTCAACGAGTTCTGCGCGGCCCAAATCGCGGGCCGGCCGGGGATCATCAGCCCGCGACTTCTGTGACGGCTGCGCGCAGCGTGCTCGTCACCTCGGCAAGCTCGGATTCGCGGATGACGAGCGGCGGCGCCAGCATCACGATGTCCTCGCGGAAGCGCGTGAAGAGGCCCCGCTGGCGGCAGGCGCGGATCACTTTGGCGCCCAGTTGGCCGGCCGGCGCCGCGACGCCGGGCTGAAACTCGACGGCAGCCATCATGCCTAGCCCGCGGACCTCTTTCACGGCCGGGTGGTCGGCTAGTGGTGCGATGCCGGCTTGGAGCTGCTCGCCGAGCGCGGCGCCCTGCTCGACCAGCCCTTCCCCTTCGAGGATGTCCAGGTTGGCGAGGCCGACGGCGCAGCAGGTGGCGTGACCGGAGTAGGTGAAGGCGTGCATGAACTTGGTCGTGGCTGGCTGCTCGTAGAGTACGTGCCGGATACGGTCGGAGATGATGACACCGCCGAGGGGCATGTAGCCGGAGGTAATACCCTTGGCGAACGACACCATGTCGGCCTCCACACCCCAATGATCCAGCGCAAACCAGCGTCCGGTCCGGCCGAATCCGGTGATGACCTCATCGGCGATGAGCAGCACGTCGTACTTGCTGCAAATCTCGCGGACGCGCGGCCAGTAGTCGGCGGGCGGGGGGATCACGCCACCGGCGCCTTGCACCGGCTCGCCGATGAACGCCGCGACCGTATCCGGCCCCTCGGCTACGATCTGCGCTTCGAGCGCATCGGGATCGAGGTTGGGGATGTGGCTGAAGCCCGGCGGCTGGGGGCCGAAATGCTTCCAGAACACCGGCAGTCCGGTCGCCGAGCCGGCGCCCATCGTCACGCCGTGGTAGCCCAATGCGCGCGAGATGATCTTGCGCTTCTCCGGCTTGCCTTGCATGTTCCAAAAGAACCAGGCGGCCTTGAAGGCCGTTTCGTTGGACTCGGCACCGCCGGTAGTGAAGAAGATCGTATTGAGTGTCGGGCCGGTGAGACGGGCCACCCGCGCCGCCAGCTCGATAGCCGGCGGGTTCGATGAGCCGACATAGGCGCTCGTGAAGGCCAGATCGGTCATCTGCCGCTGGGCCGCGTCGGCCAGCTCGCGCCGGCCGTGTCCGACATTGACGTTCCAGAGGCCCGATAAGCCGTCAATGAAGCGCCGCCCGTCCACGGTCCAGAGCAATGCACCCTCGCCACGGGCAAAGATGAGCGGATCGGCATGGTCCGCCGGATGGTGCTGCGGGTGTAGGAGATGGGCTTGGTCCAAGGTGCGGAGATCAACGGCTGTCGCAGTCATCTATTCCTCCGAGCGCGGCATAGGTTGTAGGCAAAGTGTCGCGCTTCACTATGCCATGCCGGGAGGGTTGAGGCCGGTCTTTGCCTGGCACGCCAGCCTCTGTCATCATATGCGATAATAGTTGTCGGGATGGAGCGCCGCCCAACCGGAGGGGTTGAGGACAGACACCCGGAGTGTGCGAGTGGAGCCAAGGCTTGGGAAGGAATGAGGTAAGAAGGTGGAGGTCAGCCCCTGCTTCGTAGACGAGACAGGCACCCTGTCGGTGCCGATTGCGAGGCAGCCTGTCTTTTGCGTCGGCGCCCTGGTCGTGCCCGATCCACATGTTATCACTGAACGGCTCTATCAGCGCTACTTCTCGTTCAAAGCCGAGCGTAGTGCTAGGCGCCGCGCCTTGCAGCGAGAGATACGAGCATCTGGCAGGCGGATTGAGTTGGATGACCTGAACGCACTGTTCGAAACGACCCGCCACCACGAATACAAGTTCACGGAAGTAAAACGCCACAATGTGCAAGACTATATCAATCTAATAAATATCTACTTTGATTTTAGCACACCGATCTTTCATGCCCTGGTGTTGGATCGGCAGGAGCTTGACCTAGCTCAGTACCAAGGCGATCCGTGGCGAGCCTATGAGTGGTGTGTGACGCACCTACTGGAGCGCCGCCTTGATCGCGATGTATTCGTCATTCTTGACCTCCAGACGCAGCCAAAGAAAGCTACGCGATACCTTGAGGAGGTTGTGTGCAGTGTGCCGCAGGTCAAGGGATGCCTACGTGTCACGTCCGATACGTCGGTCTTATTGCAGGTTTGCGACCTATTTCTTGGCTGCCTGAGCTTCGACTGGCGTGATAGCCGTGGATTGGTAGGTGACTCGTCGCGAGTCGCTGCAAAGCGACTACTCGTGGACTTTGTGAAGCAGCGGTTAGGGATGAAAAGCGGAGATCACTTTCTCCGCGCTGGAGGAGCCACTTGGCGGGCCTGGCGTCGCCCCTCGCACTTCACCGTCTGGTCCGGGGAGCGGTCATTGCTACATTAAGGCAAACAGCGCGGGTATGCACTGGCACCTCACCCGCAGAACGGGATCGGCGAACCCAGACAATCCGCGCTGTACGCTCAAGTCTAGCCACAGAGCGATCTGATGTCAAGTGTATGCTCCGAGTGAGCGGCCGGGTGCCATGGATAGCGACTCAGTCGCTCACGCGGAACGAGTAGAGCTTGGCGTTGCGGAGGCGGAAGTCCAGGCGCACGTCGGCGTGTGCGAGGGCACGGATGTCGCGGCCGTCTTGCCACCGCACGGGCATTGCGATCCCGTCTCCCGTGATCGGCTGGCAGTCGTCGGGAGAAAAGCCCTCGACGGAAGTGCCGTCACGCTTGACGAAGCCCACTCGTAGCTCGCCGTCAGGTGCGACGGCCGCATTCACGTGCAGGTGCCGGCCAGTGAAGCCCAGCGGACGGGTCAGTAAGCGGCCCTCGTCGGCGCCGGCGTTGATCGAGACAAAGCCGTCCAGGCGCAGCGTGGCAAGGCCGGTGTGCGCTTTATCTGCGGACATATACCCGCGATTCGCCGCATAGTACAGCCACAGCTCATCTCCGACGCGCAGCATCGAGGTAATCTTCAACTGCTCGCCGTCCCAAGCTTCACTGTCGAGGTCCAGCGCCATGAAGGGCTGGCCGGCGCCGACGCGCGTCCAGTACTTGGCATCGCGGCTGCAATCCAGCTCCACGCCCATGCAGTGATTGACGGTCGGGTGCTCCGGCTCGTAGATCCAGCGCACGCCGATATACATGCCTTCGTAGGGAAAGGCCGTGTGGCCGTAGATTTGGTGGTCCGGGTTGCGGGCCGCAAGGGTCGGGTGTGGCCGCGTCCAGTGCTCCAGATCGTCGCTCTCCATCATCCCGCGGCAGCGGATCGTGCCGGGCAGGACAAACTTGACATCGCCGATGTACTTGTGGCGATACGGGTCCCACCAGAAACGGCAGGTATCCCCGATACCGGTCTGCGGATAAAACCGGCCGTAGAGATACGGCAGAATTGGCTTGGAGAAGCCGCCGTCACATGTCCAATGGATGCCGTCGGGTGACGTGTGGAGGTGGTAGGCTTCGGGAATGACCAGCCCGTCCACGCCCCGTTGCCCTTGCCGGCGTAGGCACACCACCGCCATGCCCTTGAACCGCTTCTGCGGATCCTCCTCCTCAGGATCGTAGAAGACGCCGTGCATCGGACCGTAGGGCAGCACGACGTTTTCTTCCTCGATACCCTCGACCTGGTACAAGGACAGCCGGGGGCGCTCCCAGTGGATGCCGTCATCCGATACCGCATAGCTCATGCCGCACCGGATTTCGTTCCCCGGCCCCCAGTCGTGCCAGTCAGAGATTGACCAATACCACATGCGGAAGTATGGCGACTCGTCGAAGGGGAGCACTTTCAGCACAAAAGCGTGCGCGTTGCCGGCGGCCTCAAAGACGGGATTGCCGGCATAGCGCACCGGCTGATGGACCTCTCTGGTCACGTTCGAGACCCTGGCGATCAGGGCATTGTCCACGAAGAGCTGACGCTCCGGGCCGATCGTGGCCGCAACGATGTCCATGTCCAGCGGGAACATGAGGCGCTCGTTCGCCAGTTGTCGCCAGACCGGTAGCGCGTCCTGCACGTCGAACGGCTCGGCCGGGAGGCCGCCGGTGGGGTCCGCAGGGTTCACAGTCGTCATGGTACACGCTCCCTTACTCATCTACTCCGGTTCATTGCTGAGGTGGTTGGGGGCAGACCTCACCCCCCGGCCCCCTCTCCATCGTGTGGAGAGGGGGAGCAGTGCTCCGTCGCGGGTGGGGTGTAGGCTCGTAAGCGCAGCAGGTCCAGCAGTGCCGGGGCAATCTGCTGTGCCGATACGTCCACGTAGGCGGGTAGCTCTTCGTCGGCTGCATAGCGAGCCAGTGCGGGCAGCAGCTCGGTGGCTGGGACGGCTGCCGGGCTGCCGCCGGTCGCGGGCAGATAGCCTAGCAGCCGCAGCAACTCTACCGCTTGGCGGTGCGTGGCCGGTGACAGCGCGGTGTGCGGCTGACGGTCGTGCGGCGCGGCCCGCTCGCGGTGGAGGGTCAATAGGTGTTGGAGCGCGGTAATCGGCGTTGGGTGGTCGTCTACGCGCAGGTCAATCGCCCGGTCATTCAGCCCTTCGGGGCCGCCGCGCGCCCGGACCACGAGCAGCGCCGCCGATTGCTGCCCCCGGCGGTCGCCGCCGGCGGCTTGGGCCGCCGCGAGCGCGGCCACCAGCCACTCGGCGAAATCGTCGCTACCGCGGTCACGCGCGTGCTCGAACGTCTCGGCGAGCGCCGCGAGCACGTCGGCGCTCGCCAGCATGTTGCCCTGGCAGGTATAGCCCTCTCCCGCACGAGCGCCGGCCCAGGGAAAACACTTTGCGCCGGTGTAGTGTGCGGTATGCCCATGCCGGTCAACGATGCCGACTTGCCGCCAGTCCCGCCTGGGGTCGGCGGCGGTGATCTGCGCCAGCACGGCCGCCGGCGCCCGGCCTTGTGCCAGTAGCTCCAGACTGGCGGGTCCGTACCCGACGTTGGCGCGCGATTGGGTAGCGACGGCGCCGACCCCGGCCCGTGCCCACGGCACCACCGCGCCGACGGCGAGGTACTTCGATTGCGTAGCAACACCCCACGATTGCGTGCCCGGATCATAGGCGGCAATCGAGAACGTCGCGTGTAGTAGCGGTGGCATCACGGTCTCCCTACGCCTCTGCGCTATCCTACCGGAGAGGACCATCACGACCCGCCGATTGCCTCCTGCACCTGCGTCAGCGCGGCGGCGCGGGCCGCTCCGGCCCCGGACAGTAGCTCCGTCAGCGCCGCGTCCGTGGCAGCCACAAAGTCTCGGTCGCGCATGTACGCCAGATTGATCCGCACGTTGAGCGCGGCGCTCTGCAACGCCGCCTCGGCCAACGCCGCGGCGACGCCGGCATCGCTGACGAGGTTGGGGTTGCCATACTCGGCGGCCGTCGCTGCCAGGTCCAGCGCCCGGCGAGCGGCCTGCGCTGTCTCCAGGGGCACCGCCGCCGCGCCGCGGAGTGCCGCTTGCAACGCGGTGCGCCGCTCCCGCCGTTGGCTGCCGGTGTCGCGTGGGAGTTGCATGGCCGCTGTCACTGCGCCATAGGCGCGCGCATCGTCGTCGGCCGCCTGCAAGAGGGCCTTTCGCAGACGCTCGCTCTCGGCCAGCAGCGGCTCGATATGCGGCCACGACTCCTCGTAGCGGGTGCGCCCCAGCGTGAAGCGGGACACCATGCTCAACAGCGCCGCCGCCAGCGCCCCGGCCAGCGCCGCGGCGCCACCGCCGCCGGGGATAGACGCATCCGCGGCCAGGGCATCCAGATAGTGCGCGAGCGAGGTCTCGCCAGCGGGGGGCACGTCGTTGCTGTCGTTGGTACTGGCTTGGCTCATTGGTCACCTCGTATTGGGCTACGGTACGCGCGGCCGACTGCACGTCGCTCTCCATGATACTGCGGCCGGCCTCCGCCGCACTCCCCGTTCTCCGTCAGCAGTAAGGCACAGGCGACATTCGCGCTGGTACGAGTTGATGGTAAAATCTAGGCACAGACGATGGTGCCGACGGTGCTCCCCGGCCATCGTGCCTCGCAGATTATCCTAGCGGCGAGCAGACCACAGGACTATGGGCGCTATTCTCGTCACCGGCGCAGCCGGCTTTATCGGTAGCCATGTGGTCGAGGCCCTGCTGGCGCGTGGCGATTGGGTGGTCGGTGTAGACAACTTCGACCCTTTCTACTCCGCGGCCCGCAAGCGCCGCAACCTTGCCGCCGCTATGGCCCATCCGCGCTTTCGGCTGGTCGAGCACGACATCCGCGACGGCGCCGGGCTGGCCGCGCGCTGGGAACGAGCATTGCCCGCGGAAGCGCCGGCAATCAGCGTCGTGGCTCACCTCGCGGCGCGGGCCGGACCGCGTTCCTCGCTTGGTCAAGAACGGCTCTACCAGGACATCAACGTGCGCGGCACGGTCGAAGTCCTGGAGAGTGCCCGGCGATTTGGTGTCCGGCAATTCGTGCTCACTTCCACGTCATCGGTCTACGGCAACAGTCCGCGTAGCCCGTTTCGGGAAGACGACCCCGCCGACCGGCCGCTCTCACCTTACGCCGCCACCAAGCGGGCAACCGAGGTGATCGCGCATTCCTACCACAATGTCTACGGCTTGCGGGTGACGGTCCTGCGGCTCTTCAGCGTCTATGGACCGCGCGGCCGACCGGATATGACGCCGGCGCTCTTTGTCATGCCGATCTGGCGCGGTGAGCCGCTCGTGCAGTTCGGGGATGGCTCTGCCGGTCGCAACTACACCTACATTGATGACATCGTAGCCGGCTACTTGGCGGCGGTGGATCGACCGCTGGGGTACGAGATCATCAACCTCGCCAACTCCCAGGAAGTGACGTTGGCCGCGTACTTCCGTGTGCTGGGGGAGTTGCTGGAGCGGCCACTGCGGATCGAGCAGCGCCCCATGCCGGCGAGCGACCCGGAGCGGACCCGCGCGGACATCGGCAAGGCCCGCCGGCTGCTCGGATACGAGCCGCGGACCTCCTTCCCGACCGGCCTCGGACGCTACCTCGACTGGTTTCGCGCGGAGCTACAAGCGGTACCCGATTTCCTTGAGCAGCTGACGCCGCCGGCCTGACGGCTCGCGCTACCCTCCAACCAATCGGGCGCGAGCTGGGTAGTACAATGCTCCTGCCACCATCGAAACACAGGTCAGCCGTCATGCTGCCGCGGCGCGTTGGGCCGAAACGCTGGCGAGGGAGAAGGAAGCTATGGGCCAGGACCGGCAAGCGCAAGAGTCGCCGGCCGCCGGGGACGACGCCGCGGCGCAGCGTAGTGGCCGCCCGGCCTTGAAGCCGGAGCTGCAAGTCCTCGCACCCGCCGTGCGTAGCGTGCTGGCGCTCGCGCTGGCGCTCGTGGTCGCGGCGCTCATCTTGTTCGCGCTCGCCGAGCTACGCGGCGTCCTCGTCACGCTGATGGTGGGCATTATCCTGGCGGAGGCGCTGCGTCCGTCGCTGCGGACACTGGAAGGGTGGGGACTGCCCCGATTTGCCGCGCTAATCGTAGTGTTGCTCGCCCTCCTGAGCGTGTTCGGGCTGTTGATCGTGCTCGTGCTGCCGCCGGCGCTGGTCCAGATCAATCAGTTCTTTGCAGCCATGCCGGACTATCTGCTGCGATTGCAGGCCCTCTTGGCGATTGCCGAGATGGAGACTGATCTCGTCGACCTGGCCTGGGAAGGGGCACGCGCAGCGGGCAGCCAGCTACTTGGGCGGGTGCCCGGCCTCGTTGGGCAGCTCATCTCCGTGCCCTTGGCGCTGTTCTCGGCAGTCTTTGCCGCCGTCACCGGCATCCTGCTCGCCGTATTCTGGTTGAGTGCCACCAGCCAGTTGGACCGCACCCTGGTAGCGCGGATGGAGCCGGCACAGCGCCGGCGAGTCCGGCGGATCAGCCGGGCGATGCGCGAGCGGATTGGTGGCTGGGCGCGGGGCCAGTTCATCATGATGGTGGCTATCGGGGGCGCCTCGTTCCTGGTGTTACTCGTGTTGGACGTGAGCTTTCCGGTCCCGCTCGCGCTCTGGGCCGGCCTCACCGAGTTCATTCCCCTGCTTGGCCCCGTCCTAGGCGCCGTGCCGGCGATCTTGGTCGCGCTGGTCGATTCTCCGACCAAGGCGCTGTTAGTGGCGCTGGCCTATCTGCTCATTCAGCAGGTCGAAGGCAACTTTCTGGTGCCGAAGGTGATGGAGCGCGTCGTGGGCCTGCACCCTTTTCTCGTGTTGGCGTCGGTGCTGATAGGCGGCGCACTGCTCGGCATTCTGGGCGTGCTGCTGGCGGTCCCCGTTGCTGCCGTCGCCGACGCGCTGGTGACGGAGCTGATTTTCGAGCCGGCCGGTCTGAATGAGCCATCCGACGAGGAAGCGGCGCCCGGCGACGGCGCGGCGGCCACGCCGCCGCCCAGCCGCTGGCGCCGGGTGCTCCGGCGCCTGAAGCCGTGAGCCAGGCGGGCGCGGTGGTCAGCATAGTCCGCTGGCGGCGCAGGTGGTACGGACCAAGCGGTCAGGAGGAATGATGTCCACGACCTATCGCGCGGCAGTCGTCGGCTGTGGTGGCATGGGCGCGTGTCACGCCAGGGCCTACCAACAGGTCGAGCACGTCGAGTTGGTGGCGGCGGTGGACCCGTTAGCGGCAGCGCAGGATCAGTTCCGGCAGACCGTCGGCGTATCGCAGGTTTTTGCTACGACCGAGGACATGCTGGCCGCCGTGCAGCCGGACCTCGTCAGCGTCTGTACCTGGCACCCGCTCCATCCGGCCCCGACGGTCGCTGCGGCACGCGCCGGCGTCAAGGGGATCATCTGCGAGAAGCCGATGGCGATTAGCCTCGGCGCGGCCGACGAAATGCTGGCCGCCTGCACGGAGCATGGCACGAAGCTGGTGATCGGCCACCAGCGGCGCTTCACTCGTGGCTGGGAACAAGGCCGCGCGCTCGTCCAAGAAGGGGTGATTGGTGAGCCGCTCTGGGTCAATGCCCGCATCGCCGAAGGATTGCTCAACTGGGGTACTCATACGATTGACGGCATCCGTTTTGTGCTCGACGATCCTGCTGCCGAGTGGGTGATGGGCGCGGTAGAGCGCAACACCGACCGCTACGAGCGCGATACGTTGATCGAGGACGCCTGCATGGTACTGGTCAATTTTGTGGGTGGAGTCCAAGCCTTTATCGAGTCCGACCTGCGCCGGGACGGCGCGACCGCCGGTGCGTTTCAGCTTCGCGGCACCGCCGGGCTGCTTGACGTAGCCGAGTCGCAGGTGCAGCTCTTCAATGCCACGACCGGCGGCTGGCACGACGTGCCACTGGGCGATGATGCCGAAGGGTACCCGGCCATCGGCGATCAGACGCACGTTGCTCAAGTAGAGGAGCTATTGACCTGGATTGAAGGTGGTCCCGAGCATCGTGGAGCCGGCCGCCGCGCACGCGCCACCGTCGAGATTATGATGGCACTCTACCAGTCGGCGCGTGAGCACCAGGTCGTGCGGCTGCCCCTCGTAGAGCCGGGTAATCCGTTAGAGCTAATGGTGGCGGAAGGGAAGCTGCCCGTGCGGGTCCCGGGCCGCTACGACATCCGCGATCCCCAGTTACGTGCCCGGCGACGCGCGCGACAACGCTAAACGCTCCCGGGGGCGCGCTGAGGAGGGGGCTAGCTCCTACCCACCTGCTCTTCTGGAGGGAGTAGCCAGTGTCTCACCACCCGTTGACCTCACTCGGAGTCGTCGGCGCTGAGTGGCGTGAAGCCAAATTGGGCAAAATGCCGATCAAAGGTGAAGGCTTGCCTGATCTGAAGTCTTTCCATCACTGCGAAGCTCAGAGCATCAATCAGCGAGAAGCCCTTGTCGTCATACTGGGCGATGATTGCTCGTGCTCGTTGCTCATCCATTTCCCATACACGGATGATGGTGGCTGGCCCGTTATCAATCATGTCTAGGACATTGGCGGCGATCCTACGGCCAAGCCGGGCCAACAGCAGGGTGTGTGTCTCAGCGACGACAAAATTTGTGGTGGTGAGTGACCAGCGATCACGGGCGAGACGCGAGGCAATGATGACGGCACGACTATGCTCATTGTCCCGCGCGTCGGCTAGTGCGTAGTAAGCTGAGGTGTCAACGAAGACGCGATGATCACCGCCGGCCGACAGTATCATCAGACTCGTTTCTGCATGGAGGCATCCGCGAGATACTTGTGCTTGTTGGTGGAGGCATCGGTGGGGCCGGCGGATGCGCCGATACCCACGATCTTCCAGAAGGGGTCTTCCATCGTGAAAGGCCGCCCCTGCTGCTCGGCGGGACGTTGCGGCTCCAGACGATAGCGCCGGCCATCGCGCTCGACAACAATGGCCGTCTGCTCGCGTGTCAACTCATCAAGGATGTTCGTGAGGTTGACCACGAACTCGCTAAATGGAACGACGCGCAGTTTCTGTGCCATTGGCGTGCAATTGACCTCCCGCAGCAGCACTATAGCACGGCGCGGCGGGAAGGTGCCGGCACGATGAACGGCCTGCCCCACTCCGATAGCTGACGGCTGACCGCTATGCGCTGACCGCTAATTCAGCAAGTATTCGCGCAGCGTCGAGCCGTCAACGCGCCGGCGCAGCCGCTTGAGGGCGCGGTCCTCGGCCTGCCGCGCGGCCTCGCGCGAGATACCGAGTGCCCTCCCGACCTCACCCAGCGACCGCGGTACACCGTCGCCGAAGCCAAAGCGGGCACGCATCACTTCTTGCTCGCGGGGGGTGAGTAGCTCGAAAAGGTGATCCACATCGGCCCGGAGCGCCATATGGGTGGCAGCGGCGCTCGGGTCCGCGCTGTCGCCGTCCACCACCGTATCGCCAAGCTCCTCGCTCGCGTCGTCGTGGACGTGCAGGTTCAAGGAGATGGGTGGCTTGCTGGTCCTTCGCAGTCGCCGCACGTCTTCCGGCGTGCGGTCCAACGCCGCAGCAATCTCTTCCACCGTGGGGGTACGGCCAAGCTGCTGCTCCAACGTCGCGTGCATCTCCTCCACCTTCCAGGCTAGCTGGACGGCATGGACCGGCATACGGATGGTCCGGCTGGTGTTGGAAAGGCCGCGCTGGATGGCTTGGCGAATCCACCACACGGCATACGTACTAAACCGCACACCGCGCTGGTAGTCGAACCGATCCACGGCCTGCATGAGTCCGATATTGCCCTCTTGGACGAGATCGCCCATCGGCAAGCCGGCGGTGCGGAACTTGGCTGCGACGTGCAGCACCAGCCGGAGGTTGGAGGCGATCATCTGCTGCCGTGCCTGCTTGCCGGCCTCGACGAGCGCCGTGAGCGCCTCGCGTTCGGCCGAACCGTGCTTGCTCGCAGCCAGGCGCTCCTCGGCCTCCCGGCCGTCGGACATGGCTTTGCCGAGGCGCTGCTCTTCCGACTTGGGCAGACCACGCGAGTCGCCAGTGTCGTGAAGGTAGAGCGCCACGGAGTCGAGGATGTCTTCGGGTTGCAGGGCGGAGCGGGTGGTTGCCGTGGAGGACGAGGTCGCAAGGGTGGGAGACATGGCGCCTGTTACTCCTTTGTGCTACCTGCGTCAGTCCAGCGTCGTTGCCGGGCGATACGTCGTGCCGCCCGCGGACCGTCCGTCGTCACCGGTAGCTTGCACCAGAGTACCCCACCCACCTGAAGGGCTGGCATACCTCGACTGGTGGTTGTGGAGAGGTCAACTGGAGATCATCTGGAGTTTTACAGTCCGATTGCCGAGGGGGCGGCAGCAGCGGCTACCGCCGGCCGCCGGCGAGCTGTGCGGCTTCGGGGAGGCGGCGCAGTGTGAGCATCGCCACCGTGCCAAGCGCCGGGCCGATGGCAAGCATGACGAAAGCGGCGGACCAGCCGCCCGCCGAGACCACGAACGGCACCAACTGGATCGAAACCATCGTGAGCAGAAAGCCGACCGAAGTCTGGATGGTCAGCGCCGTGCCCGTGTACTCCGGGGGACTCAGCTCGGTGATCGAGGCGGAGAACTGGGCCGAGTCGGCGACGACGGAGACGCCCCAGATCAGCAGGATGGCGATGAGCAGCGGGAGTGGCGCAGTGTGCAAGACCGCGACCAGTAGCGCCATGCTGCCGCTCACGATCATCGCGGCACTCGTCGTCGCCGTGCGGCCGACACGGTCGGCGCCGGCACCGGCCACCAGGCACCCGATCCCGCCGCTGCCGACCACCGCAAAGGCGAGCAAGGCCGCGAGGGTGATCGAGCCGCCGCCGGCCGTCACTCTCTCCGCCAGGAAGATCGGCACCCATGTCCACATCGCGTACAGTTCCCACTGGTGGCCGAGGTAGCCGAAGTTGGCTAACCGCAAGCCCCGCCGGGTGAAGATGGAGAGCACAAAGCGCGGGTTGAACTGGGCACCGGCGCTGGCAAACGGCCCTTCATCAAACAGGAGTGCGACGATCAGCCCACCCACGATGGCCAACGCCGACGAAACCAGGATCACGTTGGCCCAGGAGAACGTCTGAGCACCAGGGCTGCACCATCCGATTGCGCCCAAGAGCGTGCAGACCTCGCCTGTCGTCGCCAGCGACCGCACGAGGTGCGGAGCCGCCGATCCGACCGTCAGCGCGCCCACGACGAGACCGATGGCAAGGCCACGGTGCCGTCGCGTCCAGGTGGCGGCCAGCTTCATGCCGGGCGGGTACACGCCGGCGAGACAGAAGCCGGTTAGGAAGCGCAGCACAATACCGGACGGTAGCCCGGTGGCGAGGAAGGCAAAGCCAGCATTGGCCGCCGCGCCTAGCAATGCGCTGATGACGAAGAGGCGTCGGCTGCTGACAATATCCGGCAGGTTGAGGACACCACTGAGTCCAGTGCCGACGACGAAGCCGATCTGCACGGCCATGGTCAGCCAGGCGGCACTCGCCACCGACAGCCCCCAGGCGTCCTGCAGGGCCGGCGACACGGCCGAGGCACTGAACCACAGCGACATGCCCAGTACTTCGGCCAGCGCGAGCAGTCCCAGGTTACGCCACTGCGCGCGGCTCCCTTCAGGGTCATCGTGGCTTGCAGGAGCGGCTGCCGGCGTGCTGCGTGTGACCATCCCCTCGCGGCTACGCTGCTCTGTTCGCGGGCGGCTGGAGCAACTCCAACGGGCTGCCGTCGGGGTCGCGCAGGTAGACCGCGTAGCCGCCCTTGTTGACGCCAGCGGTGATCTCAACCGGCGGCGAGACGAACGTCGTACCGGTGGCTCGCAGCTTTTCATAGAGCGCTGGCAGATCCTCGACTACAAAGCAGAGGTGTCCGACGCCGGGGTTATTCGTCCGCAAAGGCGTGGCGTGGCCCGGGTGGCTCTGATACTCGATCAGCTCCAGGATGTGGCCGTCCGGTACGTCGAGCTGCAAGTAGACGATGTGGAGCTGCACGTTCGGAAAGCCGGTGATCGTGCTCAGGTACTTATCCGTCGTGCGGCGGTCCACCACTACCTGCATCCCGAGCAGGTCGCGGTAGAAGGCCAGCGACCGCTCCATGTCGCCGACGGTAAAGCTCGTGTGGTGAAAGCCCCGTACAACCATGCTGATGCTCCTTTGCCGCGCTGCATGTACCGGTCAGCCGCCCCTCGGCCGGCGGCGACCCGGCCACCTTATGATACGTTGCGCCCGCGACAGAGGAGGCAGAGTCCGAGGCCGGCGGCGAGCGGGAGCAGCCATACGGGCCGCAGGTCCGGCGGGAGGGCTGGCGTCGGCTCGTCGGTGGGCATGTATGTTCAGGCGTCTGCTGCGTTGCGCTCGTTCTCGAAATCGCCAATGCTGGGCGTGATGACTTCGATGAAACGGCGGAGGGTGTCAGCCAACGTGTCGGCAAAAGAGTCATCAAGCGCACTGCTGCGCCGCGATACGCCAATCCAGCCTTTCCCAACTGTCTGATCATCGTAGATATGTAGCTCTGCAACCCTACTCACTACGTCCTCATCTGCACTTGGCCACCAGCCAATTCCCACGTCAGCCTGATATGTATCCGGGGAATCCTTCTCGCGGGACAGGTTAATCAGGTAGACCATGACCCCGTTGCCCCAAGGCGGCCGCGAATACCACCAGCGATAGTAGCGGTAGAAGTAGCGGAAGCCGTGATCGCCTGCCCACCTGCTTTGCCTGTCCGGCTTGATCTGATCCGGCAAGCTGCTCACGACTCGTTCTGAAACGCCTCTGAGAAACCTCGTAACGTCATCGTTCCTATTCCTTGCGAAGGTCTGAGACAGTGAGCCGGGTCGCCGAACGATGGGTTTGTTTTCGACTGACGATTCGCCGATACCGATGACGTACTCGTCTACCCCGGGCACGGGGATAATCGTATTCGCTTGGATGTACAGTGAATCGGTTTTCTCGTCCTTGTATGGCGTAAGCTGGATGCAGGTTATCAGGTCTTCGCCTGGGGCCTTCTCGTTCAGCCAGAGAGCGGCAGAGGTTACTTCCGCAGCGAACCGATGGCTGGCCAGGATAATGCGCTGGTCGTTGTTCAGAATACCGAGGTCGTCAGCGCCAAGGTGTTGCAGCAGCTTGTTTAGCGCCTCATCTTCGGACACCTCTGCATAATCGGCGAGCATACGGATGATGTCCTCCGCACTGGCGCGATGCAGATAGCTCGCGTACTTGATCGCCTGCCAGTGGGCATCCGCGCCCGTGTCGTCGCGCTTCAACTCGATGACGACCAGCTTTCCATCTACATCCACCGCTAACAGGTCGAGCCGCTCGTCCGTCCTGTCGAAACCGCTGAACTCCTTCCCAATTATCAGCAAGTCCTCACCCAGAATACCGGGATTGGCGGCTATCCATTCCTGAATGTCCCGCCGCTCTTGCAACCCCAATTGGGCAAAGTTGACTTCTTCGATCCGCTCGGATTCCTGGCTCTCGGGGTTGATCCTGAACAATTGCGGTTCGGCACTCATATGCCTCTTCCTCTATACCGGAGTCTGTGCAGGGTACCGATGCCTTGCCATGCACGTGTCGAAACACGCAGCCGGAGCGTCACGACACGCGGTAGACGTAGGCGTCCTCGATGAACTGGCCGTTGATGACGGTCTCCGTGTATCGCTTCCCGTCTATCTTCTTCCGGGTCTTGATGCCAGCTCGCAATGCAACGATCAGCGGATCGTCGTCCTCGCGGACGGTGGTGTCTTGCAAGTTGAGCGACTGATTCGAGTCCGCAGATCCGTTACGCAGCACCTCCTGAATACGGGTATACGCCTTCAGTGGGCCTGCTGCGGTCACGTAGGGAGAGGCGAGCACAAGGAGCCATTCGTTTGCCTCTGACGTGTAGAGCCAGAACGAGGCGACGAGATCGAACCCAACGGTATCAAGCTGTCTCGTTAGCTCGGCGCCGGCAGCGATCATCTGCGGCGTCAGCGCCTCTTTCGCTACTACCTTCACCAAAACTTCTTGATACATGGCAACACTCCGTACTCTGCGTCTACGATAGCACCATACAACGTCACTGCCCGATGCTCTGGGACATTCGGCCGGTAGCGGACTTCCTCGGACCAGTCCCTCACGGCCTTCCAGTTTATATTGAAGGACTCTTCCGATGCGGCACGTTCCCGGAAATTTTCCTCCAATCCCGCTATCCTGGCAAGAGCAGAAAGGTTGTGTGTATGGCTTGAGTTGACTCTTCCCCTATCCGGGAAATCGTACTGCTGCGTAGCCTTCGCTATGCACGCCTTGAGGGCGCACTCCACCGCATACCCTGCTAGGTAGTATGCTCCTGCCCAGCAGCTGTTTTCGAGCAACACCTTCGCCTCTGCAATCCGTAGCTCTGCTAGTCGTTGCAGATCGGAGCGATTCATGCGTCTGGGCCAACTGCGTATTGGGTATCGGGGTGGGAGGCAACGCTCGATTAAGTATACCGAGAGGACTAGGCTGAGGTAGACGGGAGCGCACAGCCCGTTGGTCCGCACGCGGCGGCCTCGGCGGCGCGCTCGCGGGCCAACTGCTCTTGCTGCCACGCATAGTCAATCGGCTCGTTGAACCGCTCAGGATGCAGTAGCGCCCAGATTTGCTTGCGGATGACGAAATTGTCCGGGTCGTAGCGCAGCGCCCGGCGCCAAGCGGCCGCGGCCTCCTCTATAGCGCCACGGTTCCGCAGTTCCAAGCCGAGTTGCCAGGCAGTCTCGATCAACTCGCGCCGCAGTGCCGCATTCTCGTCGGGCGGCTCAACTGTGGACTCCGCGCTCGCCGGCAGCACCTCGCCACGGAGGAGACGGGCGACAGCGGCACGGTCGTCGTCGTGCTCGCAACTGAAGCCGCCGAGCTTGCGATAACGGATGATCCGGTCGGCGTCGAGCACAATACCATTGGGAACGGCGCGGAAGTCATAGTCCAGCGCCAGCCGGTTTTCGGCATCCACGACCGACGGAAACGTGGCGCCGGCCCGCTCCACCCACGGCCGCGCGGCCGCCACCCCGCCAGCGTCCAGCGCCACGCTGACCAGTTCGAAGCCGCCACCGAGCGCGGCGCGCTGCTGGGCGTAGAATTGCTGCCACCCGGGCAACTGGGCACGGCACGCTCACCAGGAGGCCCAGAAGAACAGCAAGACCGGCTGGCCGGCGAGACTCCGCAGCGACAGCGTGCCGCCGTCCGTGCGCGGGAGCGTCCACTCCGGTGCCCGTTGTCCCACCCGGGGACCAATGGAGGGGGCAGTGATCGTGACCATTTCCAAGCTCCTTGCATTGTGCCCGACAGCATTCGGCACAGAGCGCCGTAGGCAGCCTCTGGCCTCACTCCGGCGCTCTGCGGTACGCAAGGCATTCTAGCGAATAGGGCCTGGATTGCGGCTTTCGCCGCAATGACGGTGCTGGTCACTGCCTCGTCGTTGACTATTCCGCGCTGGCACCTACGGTGGCGAGGTCGCGCCAGCGGGTGAGGCCGTCGGTCGCTCGCAAGCCGGCGTGGTGACGCAAGTGTAGCAGCCACGGCACCAAGCCCTCGACGGGGTGAAAGTAGAGCAGATGCAGTGCCTTGGCGGACTTGCTGCCCGGCCGTCCCGCTGCCGGTGGCCCGTAATAGGCGGTGGGCAGTTGGAAGAGCGTATGACACTGCACGCTCGTCGCGCCGCGTAGCCCGTATTCCACCGCGATGCGCCCGGACGATACATCGCCGGTGCCGGACAGCTCCGGCATGGCGTCGAGCCAGCCCTCGGCCCGTGCCTGCCGGCGGGCCGCGTCGAGGACGGTGAGGTTGCGGTAGCTCAAGTCCGGGCCGCCGTAGGCCGCCCCGACGGTATCGCCAACGCGGCGCCGGGGATCGAAGAGACGATTGGCGTAGGTAACGTAGTCGGCGCGCTGCTGGGGAGGCGCCACGGCCAACTCGCGGAGCATGGCGACCTGGAAATCGTCGTCGAACAGGGTATTCATCACCTTCATGCCCACGGTCACGTCCGCCGGGTCCGGCAGCGCCTCCTTGACCAATTGCGGTACCACGCGCAGCCAGTCGAGCGTCTGGGCTTGCTGACTCGCCAGGTCGGAGCCGGCCAGCGTGGGGCTGAAGTCCTTTTCCAAGATCAGCGGCCCGGCTGCGCCCGCAGCGTGCCAAGCTGCGGCCAGCTCGCGGGTCGTGTAGCGATATTCCGCTGTCCGATACCCGGCCTCGTCCGGGCCGGGCAGGTGGTACTTGCACGAGGGCGCAACGACCATCCCGGCGCCGTTGCCTATGTCTATGGCCGCCTGCATCAGCTCCAGATACGCCGCGAACGGCTCCGACCAGCCACGTCCCTTCCAAGTGACGTTCCAGCCGAGCCGAGCGACGCGCCGGCCGGCCAGCGGCTCGATGGTCATGTGCGTTTCCGGCGTCGCCCAGGCGGCCATCGCCTGCTCACCGCCGACATCTTGGGCGATCATCGTTTTCAGCACGACAAAGCCCAGGCCGGCGGCCGCGTCGGTCTCGACTTGGCGCTGGTTGAGGGAAAGCTGCCCGGAGGCTTTCCCGACGGGACTGCGCGTAGGCCGCCCGGCGTACTGGCCAGTTATGTCGATCTGATAGGCGCTCCTCAGATACGCTGGCAAGTCGCTCTCGACTAGGGCGCCGCCGCGTTCCCAGTCGGCTAGGAGGCGTTGGGCTTGTGCCGGTGGTAGCCGCGGCGCGGCCGGCAGCATGAACGGCGGTTCGGCGGGCTGCGTGAGCGTGGCTATTGCATCCATCACCCGGCTACCCTACCGAGTGGGCGCAGCAGTGGCAAGACAGGGCCAGGGTACGGTGCGTAGGCTGGAGGTAGCCCCCTCTGCTAGGATGCTCCGCGATGAGTGTGACGATGCGGTGCCGGTCGTGGATGCGGAGCGCGTTGCTGCCGGTGCTGATGGCGGCGTTCTGCGGTGCTTGCACGGTCGGGCCGTTCGGGCCGCAGAACGAGGCGTTCGCTACGCCCGATCACGTGGTCAAACCGGCCGGTCCTACGATCACGCCGACGGAGCCGACGGCAACGCCAATACCCCCGACCGTTGCCCCGCCCACGCTGACCGCCGTGCCGCCGACAGCGACCGCGCTCCCGCCCTCCCCCACGGCACGACCGGCCACTGCAACGATGCCACCGACACCGAGGCCCCCGCCACCAACGGTTCCTCCACCCACGCCAACGCGCCCGGCCCCGACCGCGACCGTGCCGCTGCCGACGGCTACCCTTGCGCCGTCCCCTACGCTCGCCGGACCGGTACGTCCGGCACCCGGCCAGTATGGGCTGGCGGCGGTTGCGTCGGGTTTCAGACGACCGCTCTATCTGACCGCGGCGCCGGGCGCTGCCGATGATCGGCTCTTTGTCGTGGAGCAGGACGGGACCATCGTCACCGTGCGCGACGGTCGGCGCCAGGACCCACCGTTCTTGGACATCCGCGACCGCGTGAACGCCGCTGCCAACGAGCAGGGGCTGTTGAGCGTGGCCTTTGATCCTGACTATGCCGCCAACGGCACGTTCTACGTCTACTACACGGACTTTCGCGGCGATACGGTCGTCGCGCGCTATCGGATCGCGCCGAATAACCCGACTGTGGCCGATCCCGACAGCGAGGAGGTAATCCTGCGGGTAGAGCAGCCCTACTCCAACCACAATGGCGGCTTGGTGCTGTTCGGTCCCGACGGCTACCTCTATATCGGCCTCGGCGACGGCGGCTCCGGCGGCGATCCGCAGGGCCATGGGCAAGACCCGCGCACGCTGCTCGGTACCATCCTGCGCGTTGACGTGCGCCGTAGCTCTACCTATGTCGTGCCGCCCGACAATCCCTTTGTCGGGCAATCCGACCGCCGCCCGGAGATTTGGGCCTATGGACTGCGTAACCCCTGGCGCTTCTCGTTCGACCGCCTCACCGGTGACCTGTATATCGCCGACGTGGGTCAGAATGCCTGGGAAGAGGTCAGTTTTCAGCCGGCCAGCAGCAAGGGTGGCGAGAATTATGGCTGGAAGGTCTACGAGGGTTCGGCGCTGTTTCAAGGCCCGCCGCGCGCGGGATTGACACCGCCGATCAGCGAGTACGGCCGTCAGGAAGGCTGCTCGGTCACTGGCGGCTACGTCTACCGGGGCCGGCAGCTACCCGCGCTCGTCGGGAACTACCTCTTTGGCGACTTCTGCACCGGGTTCGTCTGGGCGCTAACGCCGCAGGCCGACGGCTCCTGGGTGCGTACTCTGCTGTTCGACTCCAACGCCCAGATCACCTCCTTCGGCGAGGATGCCGATGGCGAGGTGTATGTCGTGGACCGTCAGGGGACGATCTACCGTATCACGGCAGCGGGCTAGGGCGAGCGTGTATAACAGGAGCGCGGTGCGCCTTCGATGCTGCGGCACAAAGCGGCCGGTTGGGGTGTAAGAGGGAGTGACGATGGCTATACAGGTGAGTAGCGGGGATCGCGCGGTGTTGTCCGAGCTGGAAAGGCTGGTACGGGAGACCTACACGCTGTGGGACGAGGAATGGGTGGGCTTCTCCTGGCGCAACTACACCTACGACCACGTCCAGCGTGTGCGGGCGTTGGCGCGGACTATCGGCGCGGAGGAAGGCGCCGACGACCACGTGCTGAACTTTGCCGGTCTGTTGCACGACATCACCAAGGCTTACGACGGCGAGATCATCACCGACGCGCAGGGCAACCGCGTGCTGGACGAGAACGGCTTCTGGCAGAACGAGACCTTGGTGCCGGCCCGCGAGAACGTCGTCACGGAAGCCTACGACCGGCTGGACTTGGCCGGGCAGCTGCACAACGTTTCCGGCGCCACGATGGCCGATTGGCTGCTCTCGGAGCGGGGCTATCCGGCGGACTTTCGGGGCGCGGTCGGAGCGGCCATCGAGGCGCACTTGCTGGCCGACGACAGCGCGACCGTAGAGGGCCGCTCGCTGTACGATGCCGACACCATTGATGCCAACATCGGCTTGCCGGCGTTCTACCGCAACATTCAGATCGGCATGCGCCGCCAGGACGTGACGTTCGCCGGCCGCGGCGAGTCATTTCCCGAATGGCTGCGAGCCAACCTCGCCGAGCACCTGCACGAGTACCTCACGGACCGCGTTGCAACCTGGATTGACGGGAAGCGCAAGGACTTCATCCCGAAGATGACCACGGCGACAGGTCGGCGAGTGGCGGAAGAGCGCATCGCGCGCCTCTCGCAGATTCTCGCCGCGCTGCACCGCGAGCTTGACAACCTCGAAACCGCCTTGGCGCACGGTGGTACCGCCGTCGTGCGCTACTTCATGGAGAATCGCAGCAACCCGGCGCTGTCGGAGCAGCTAGAGCTATTGTCCGAGCAATGGCTACGCACTCACTCACCGGCTGAAGGCACTCCCCCCGGCGCCGCCAGCTTCCTCGTGGCGCTGCGAGAGGAGGTTGAAGGCCGCGTCTGATCGCACCTCACGCCCCGGCTCGCACCTCACCCCCGGCCCCTTCCCTCCAGGGCAGGGGTGTCATAGCGTCGAACGGCTGCCACTTCCTTCCAGGGAAAGCGATCCGCACGATGACCTTTAGCCCCTTCCCTAATGAAGGTTGCGAACTTAACTAGGTAGTGGCAGGGAGTAGATTCCCTCCCCCGTCGGGACGGGGGAGGGCGAGGGTGGGGGCCAACACACTACCTAATCAAGTTGTCAACTTTCATAAGGGTGGGGGTTGGGGGTAGGTCTGCTCCGCCTCCAAAGCAAATGGCCCCGCTCCTCTCGGAGCGGGGCCACAGTGTTGTCTGGGCCGCGATACCGTGCCGCGGCACGGCTTGGCTGTACTATGAGCGCCGGTAGGCTGCGTCGGGCGACCCCTGCAGGGCCTGATCCACTGCGATATCCGCCTGCTGCGCGAACTCTCGCACGGACAGCTTACCGGACCACATTTCCCGCGCCAGGAAGCGGTGCGCGTTGATCCACGGCAGTGTGTGCGGGAACGGCGGATAGCTCCACACCATGTGCTGGAAGCTCTCCAGCACCCGGTCCACGTGCTCCGGTGGCTGCCGTAGGAAGTGCTCCTTGCTATGTACGATGGACTTCTTGGACGGGATACCGCCCGGTAGCTCTTCGGACAGGATTTGCCCCATCTCGTCTCCGGCCATGAAGAACAAGAAGTGGGTCACCTCATCCACCACGTCGTGCCGCTCTGCTGCCCTGAGCACCATGTGCGGCTGGTCGAACACGCCGGCGATCTTCTTGCCGGTCCGCTCTAGCATCGGCAACGTGGCGATGTCAAGCTCGAAGCCATCGTTGTCCAGGGTGTTCTTATAGCGGCCCCAGGGTACGCCACTGCCGGGACCAAAGGCGACGACGCCGCCTTCCTTGCTCAACTTCTCGCGCCACTCGTCGTACTTCGGCGCAACGCCGTGCTTGAAGATGAGGTCGTGGTACCACTCCATCATCGCCAGGCCGTTGGGGGTATCGAACCCGGACTTCGAAAAGTCCTCGTTGAGCACTGGGGCGTCCCACAGGAGATAGGTGTGCCAGAAGGGGACATCGCCGAAATGGACGCCCCAGATGTTCTTCTCCTGGTCCGTCACCGTCTTGGCGATCTCCGGCATGTCCTCCCACGTCCAGTCTTCGGGTGGATACGGCGCACCGGCGTTATCGAAGATCGTCTTGTTGAACTGCCAGTACTGGACGTTCCACTGGAAGGGCATCCCGATCTGGTTGCCCTGATAGAGGGCCGTCCAGGGTGCGTAGTAGTGGTCTTCGATGTTGTAGCCGAGCTTCTGGACGGCGGGGCTGACGTTCAGGAACGCCCCGCGCGAAGCCCACAGCTCGACGGCATACATCTCCCACAGCGTGATGTCGCCTTCGGTACCGGCAGCCATGGAGATGACGACCTGCGAGAGGTTGTCGTCTTGGCCGGGTACAAAGAGCCCCTGAATCTTCCACTCGGGATGCATCTGCTCCCAAATCTTCAGGGCACGGTCAATCGAGGCGGCGCGCTTGGGCGAAACCCAGTCGGTGTGGAACCCGATGGTCTTCGGCCCCTTGGTCATGGCCGGCTGGGGCTGCGCCTGGGTCTGAGCCGCTGGCTGCTGGGCTGCCGGTTGCGTCTCGCCACCGCCAGTCTCCTCGGTCTCGCCGCAGGCGGCTGCCAGCAAGCCGCCCAGCACGACTGCGCTGCCACCGAGGTACTTACGCCGAGTTATCTCTGCCATGGTCCCTCTCCTCCTTACCGGAGTACCCTCGCCTCAGTCGGTATCAGTCACTGACCGGGGATGGTTGCTGCTCCCAAGCGGGAGCGGCGGCACAAGCACGCCTCTCCTTTCTATCCCCATACCCGACGGTCGGAACAATTACTGACGGTCACGTTAACGTATGGTGCGGTTGCTGTCAACCATCCGCCCTGATGCAACAAGCCCCCCCATGGTCCCCCCGTCCCGACGGGGGGGGGGCGAGGGTGGGGGGCTATCCCTACCCAGTCGCTACACCCGGCCGGGAAACTCCTGCCCGGCGACAAGCAGGTAGTGGCGATTGCCGTGGACGGCGCCGTTGCGGATGTGGACGCCATCGGGGCTTTGGTAGTGGTAGTTCTCCCAGCCCGGATCGTTGGCAAATTCCCCGTACCGCGACTCGGCATCGCAGTAGTGCATCGCCCAGCCACGGCGGTGCCGGCCGGTCTCGTTCGGTCCGGTGGCGTGCATGGTCCAGCGGTCGTGGAAGGCGGCGTCGCCAGGCTTGAGTGTCACCAGCACCGTCTGCTCAAGCTCCGCGGCCGTCAACTCCGCCGCTACGCCCTCATCGAACCGCACCTGGCCGTAGTCGGCGGTGATCGGCACGTAGTGGAAGCAGCCGTTCTCCACGGTCACTTCATCGAGCGCAATCCAGCAGGTCACACTGCGGCGGTCGTACTGGAAGAAGCCGTCCTGATGGAAGCGGTTGGCGCCCCCATAGGTGCCTCCGTCGTTGTACGGCGGCTTGTTGTACAGGTGGTCGAACCACAGCTTGAGGTTGGGCGCCAGCAACTCTTGGAGCACCTGCACCACGTTGGGGTGGGCGGCAAACCGCCGGAATACCGCGTCGTTATCGGCCAGATGGTTGATCGTGCCCCCGAATTGATTCCAAGGGTTGTCGGACGCCTTTGCCGCGGCCGCGGCCGCCGCGTCAACCGGATGCTGACGCGCCGGGTACACCCGGTCGCCCCGGCGCGCGTAGCGCCCGACGATCCGCTCCTCCGGCATCTCCACGTAGTCTTGTGACCGCGCAGCAGCGACATGACCCTCCTGGCGGTGCAGATCCGCCAACCGCTGGCGCTCGGCAGTGTCGTGCTGCTGGTAGTCGTCAATCTCGCCGATGATCTCATCCGCGCGCTGGCGTAGCGTCTCGACCTCCTCCAGGGAGAGTACGTTGCGGACGACCATGAAGCCGTTCTCCCGAAAATCCGCGTGTTTCACCTCGGACAGTTCCATGTTTCCCTCCTACTTCCGGCGAGGCCCCCTGGGGCCCTGATGTGGCAACTGCAATCATCACCCGCCGGCCAGCAATGATGCTAGGCCATGGCTCTCCTGCGGGTAAGCCATGCTACCACACCGACGACTCCTAAGCGTAGGCCGCGCATGGTTAGCGTGAATCCGTATCGCCCGCTGCCGTCAGCGCGCGCTCAAGACCGTTGCGATAGGCCTCGCCGACAGCCGCCAGTGATACGTCAAGATAAGGTGCCAGGCGGAACCGGCTGCCGCCGGTTGTTCCCAGCGGCGCGAGGGGCACGTCCGACGCGGCGGCCAGGGCAGCGAGATCGTCCCACTGCGCGGCCGGGAGCGACACGACGATCCGCGCTTGCGATTCGCCGAAAAGCACGGCGTCGGCACGAATCGCTGCCCCGTCTGCCGGGTAGGTGGCGTCGAGGCCGATGTCCGCTCCGTCGGCCGACAGGCAGCACTCGGCCAGCGCGACCGCCAACCCGCCGTCCGCGCAGTCGTGTGCCGAGTGCAGGTAGCCCCGCGCTATCGCTGCGCGCACGACGGCCTGCACGGCGGCCTCGCGCTCCAGATCAACCTCCGGCGGGCGCCCCGCTACCGTGTCGTGGATGGTTGCCAGATATTCGCTGGCGCCAAGCTCGTCGCGCGTTGCACCGAGCAACGCGACCAGATCGCCGCCGCCCCGGAAGGATGCCGGACAGTTGCGGCTCACGTCGTCGAGCAATCCGAGCATCCCGACGATAGGGGTCGGATAGACGGCCGCGTCGTCGGTCTCGTTGTACAGGCTCACGTTGCCGCTGATGACCGGGGTGCCCAGTACCTCGCAGGCTTGCGCCATGCCCTCGATGACCTGCTGCAACTGGTAGTAGATGTGCGGTTTTTCGGGATTGCCGAAGTTGAGACAGTTCGTGATCGCCAGCGGTCGAGCGCCGGTGCAGGAGACGTTGCGTGCCGCTTCGGCCACCGCGGCCCGGCCGCCCATGAGCGGATCGAGATAGCAATAGCGGCCGTTGCCATCGGTACACACGGCTAATCCCCGCTGCGAAGCGCGCAAGCGCAGCACGGCCGCATCGCCCCCCGGCGCCTGGACGGTTGCCGCTTGCACCATATGGTCGTACTGCCGGTAGACCGATTGCTTACTGGCGATGTTGGGCGCTGCGAGGATGGTGAGAAAGGTGGCGTTCAGATCATCCGGGATAGGCACTGCGCCCATGTCAAACGCCTGCAAGCGGGCCAACTCCGGGGAAGGCACGCCCTCCCGCCGGTACAGCGGCGGGTTGGTCAGGAAAAAGGTGGGCAAATCGGCCACGACCTCGGTGCCGTCACGCACGACCAGATGACCGTCACCGGTGACTCGCCCGATGAGCGCCGAGTGTAGTCCCCAGCGGTCAAAAAGCCGCTGGATGCGCCGCTCCGCGCCGGGCCGGACGATCACCACCATGCGCTCCTGGCTCTCGGAGAGCATGACCTCATACGGAGTCATGCCGGTCTCACGCCGGGGCACCTGCGCGATGTCCAGCTCGATACCGCCGTTGCTCCGGGACGCGGCCTCGACCGACGAGCTGGTCAGCCCGGCAGCGCCGAGGTCCTGGATGCCGACCACGTCCGGGTCCTGGGCCGCTTCCAGGCAGGCTTCGATCAGCAGCTTTTCCAAGAACGGGTTGCCCACCTGCACGACGCCGCGATGCGACGCTTCCGGGTCCTCCACCGAGGCAAAGGTGGCGCCGTGAATGCCGTCGCGCCCGGTATCGGCACCGACCATGAGCACGAGGTTGCCCGCCTCGCCGGTGCGGGCGCGGACCAGCTCGTCTACCGGCGCTACCCCGACACACATTGCGTTGACGAGCGGATTGGCGCTGTAGCTTGGCCCGAAGACGACTTCACCGCCGACCGTGGGCAGCCCGAGGCAGTTGCCGTACCAGCCGATCCCGCCCACCACGCCCTCAAACAGGTGACGGTTGCGGGCGGTTGTTGGTGGTCCGAAACGCAGCGAATCGAGCGCCGCGATGGGCCGTGCGCCCATGGTGAAGATGTCGCGCACGATACCGCCGACGCCCGTCGCCGCCCCTTGGAACGGCTCGACGGCGCTAGGATGATTGTGGCTCTCGATCTTCATCACGACGGCGAGGCCATCGCCGATAGCCACTGCGCCGGCGTTCTCCTCACCGGCCCGGATCAATACGTGCTCGCCGTCGCGGGGAAACCGGCCCAGCAGCGGCTTGGAGTTCTTATAGCCGCAGTGCTCGCTCCACATCGCCCCGGCGATGCCCAACTCTAGCGGGTTGGGTTCATGTTCTAGGGTTTGCACCATACGCCGGTATTCGGCGCGGGTGAGCGCCACCTCGCGCAGCTGGGCATCGGTGATCGGTGCGCTGGTTGTATCAGTCATTGTCGGTTGTCACGCGGCCTCCGACGGTAGTGACCGGAGGGGAAGTGTGCCTGCGAAGAGGGAAAGCCCCTCGCGCAGCAGGACTTCCAGTTCGTATTCCTGTGCAAGTCTGGGCAGGTCGGCGTCGTTATCGGCAACATAGGCGTTTAGCCAGACTCCCAGTGCCGGCTCGGAGGCTTCATATACTGAGAATTGTACTTCGGGAAATGCACGGCGGATGATGGTCCGGAGGTTGGCGACATGCTCCTGTACCCGGGGATCGGATAGGTGGGTGGGGACAATCTCGTGCGGCTCCGGCGGCGGGGGGCCGGGGAATACATCCTCGAGTTTCATCGCATCACCTCTTCGACAAGATGCACCAACCTACGCGCGTGGGTCAAGGCCGTGCGTGCGCGGCGCCTGCCTATCCCAGCGTGGTGATAGTCAGCCTCGTTCCGTAACTTGATGCTGATACTCAGTGCCTCGCGTAGTGCTGAGGGATACAGCTTGCGTTGGCCGATGAGCACACCACTGAAGCGACTCTGCACGTACTGGTGTGACCAGCGCTCCCGGAGCGGCTCGCCAGCGAGCAGCAGGGCGGCGATTGCTGCCTGAAGCAGCGCGTAGTAGGCACCGCGCGTACAGGAATTGTAGCGGCCCACGGCAAAGTCGGCTTCCGCCGATGCCAGGCTTTCGCGGGCCTTGGCCGCGTAGCCGGCGGTCGCTTCGTTCCGACGCAGCTCCCAAGTCACGATACCAGCCTGGAGACGCGCATCACGCGGCTGCGACTAGCGCGTTCATAGCGGACCGCCACAGCGGCCGGCCGTCGCTGCCGCCGAGCAGCGCCTCGCTGCACCGTTCCGGGTGGGGCATCAGGCCGACGACGTTGCGCTGCTCGTTGCAGATGCCGGCAATGTTCGCCAATGCGCCGTTGGGATTTGCTGCCGCGGTGACGTGGCCCTGGGAGTCGCAGTAGCGGAAGACAATCTGGCCGCGGCGCTCCAGGTCTGCGAGCGTGCCGGCATCGGCGTAGTAGTTGCCTTCACCGTGGGCAATGGGCATCCGCACGATCTGCGCGGACCGGTACTCGCTGGTGAACGGCGTGTCGGTTTGCTCGACGCACATGTGAACCCACTCGCAGCGGAACTGCAACGATTGATTGCGGAGCATGGCGCCCGGCAGCAGGCCGGCTTCCAGCAGGATTTGGAACCCGTTGCAGATACCGAGCACCAATCCCCCTCCGGCGGCGAACGCACCGATTGCCGGCATGATCGGTGCAAAGCGGGCGATGGCGCCCGCCCGCAGGTAGTCGCCGTAGGAGAAGCCGCCGGGCAAGATGATGCAGTCGAAGCCGTGCAGGTCGGTATGCTCGTGCCAGATGTATTCGACCGGCTGTGCGAGCACGTCGCGCACGACGTGGAATACGTCAGCATCGCAGTTCGATCCTGGAAATACCACCACCCCGAACTTCATCACCGCCTCTTTCTCTCGGCTACCGCCGTAGCACCAAGGTCGCCGTATCCAATTCCAGCGTCAGCCGCCTGATACCCAGACGTTGGTACACATCCATCCCCAGCAGGCCATCAACCCCCAAGCCGGGTGGCAGCGACAGAATCCCTACGCTGACGTCATCTACAAAGAGTGCCCCGAGTTGGAGGCGAGGGAGTTGTACGACAGGTGCTTGAGTGCCTCCCTCTGCGAACACGAATGAGGTGCGGCGCAGGGGGTGAGCAAGCTCTAGGTCGAGTGTCCGGGCTGCCCGGTGACTGAGCACGGTAAGAGCGGCACCGGTATCAACAAGCAGCGGTGTCTCGACCTGAACACCACCTCGTCCTGTGAGCATGGCGTCAACTCTGAGTAGTGTGCCGTGCCTCACCAGAGGAATGCGGTTGCGCTCACCGGGGCGCTGTTCCATCACTGGCCGTCTGTGCTCGCTTTCTCAGTCTCAGACGATCACAATTGAGCCTGGAGGGGTAATGTCACCGGAAAAGAAGATGTAGAAGTGCGGTCGTGTGCGCCCCTCCTTGTGGTCTGCGCGGTATGCACGGGCTTGCTCGTGGACGATATCCGGGTTCGGATGATGGGCGACCACGTTGCCATCAAGGGCAAAGCCATCGCTGTCCCGCTTGGTCACGTGAACGGCGACCCATTCGTTGGGATACCGCTCTTCAATTGCCGTAAGCTCCGGGGTACGACCCATCATCCACCGTCCTGCGGAGCGGGCACGAGGCGCGTCAGCTCCAGCGTGTAGTCCTCGATCAGGGGATTCGCCAGCAGCCGCTCGCACATCGCCGTGACTTGGCGCTGGGCGGCTGCCTCGTCGTCGGTATCGAGGGTGAGCACCAGATACTTGCCTACGCGCACACTCTCGACGGCGGCAAATCCCAACTGATGCAGGCCTCCGCGTACCGCGAGGCCCTGTGGATCGTTGATGCCGGGCTTTGGTGTCACCCGGATATGCGCTTGCAGCATGGTTGTCACCTCAGTCCAAGATCGCGATCATCGCTGCGGCGGTTAAGCCGGCCTGGCGCATGATGCGCTCCTGGAGACCGCGCTTGAGATGCCCTGGATGGACGGGGGCCGGATATGCTCCTACGCGACCTCGCGGCCGGTCAGGCGGCGGAGCGCATCGGCATATTTCTCCTGGGTCCGCGCGACGACCTCGGACGGGAGCGGTGGGGCCGGTGGCTCTTTGTCCCAGTCGGTGGCACTGAGGTAGTCGCGGACGTACTGTTTGTCGTAGCTGGGCGGATTGCTGCCCGGCTCGTAGGTCTCCGTATCCCAGAAGCGCGAGGAGTCCGGCGTCAGTAGCTCATCAATCAAGATGAGCTGGCCCTCGGCGCTCCCGTTGTCCTCGATGATGCCGAACTCCATCTTCGTGTCGGCGATGATGATGCCGCGCTCCCGCGCTTGCTCCGCTGCGGCCGCGTAGACCGCGAGCGTGGCGTCGCGTAGCTGGGCCGCGAGCGGCCGGCCGACCATCGTTTCCACTTCCTCGAAGGTCAACGGCTCGTCATGCCCGGTTTCGGCCTTGGTGGTTGGTGTGAAGATCGGCTCCGGGAGTTGCTGCGCCTCGATCAACCCCGCCGGCAGCCGAATACCGCAGACGGTCCCCGACTTCTGGTACTCGGCCCAGCCCGAGCCGGTAATGTAACCCCGCGCGACGCACTCGATGTCAACCCGCTCGGCGCGCCGCACCACCATGCTGCGCCCGGTGAGCTGGGCAGCGTGTGCCTGTAGCTCCGCCGGATACTCGTCCACGTCCGTTGTCAGCACGTGGTTGGGCAGGAGGTCTTGGGTCTGCTCGAACCAGTAGGCGGAGAGCTGGTTGAGCACCTTGCCCTTCCCGGGGATCGCCGTCGGCAGCACCACGTCGAACGCGGAGATACGATCACTGACGACGATCAACAGTTGGTCGCCTAGATCGTACATGTCGCGGACCTTGCCGCGTGTGAGTAGTGGAACGCCCGGCAAACTCGATTCCTGCATCGTTCGTAGCCTCCTCAGACAGTGGTCGGTGATTAGTGTTCAGTAGGGGCACGACGAATCGCGCCCAGGAGTCTTCCTTCCGGTACCCCTTCACGATAGCAGCCCGACGCGCTGAAACGCCGTATCAATGTGGGCAAAGTGATAGCTCTCGTCGAACAGCGCGGCCACCTCCTCCGGCGATAGTCGCTGGCGAACGGCCTCGTCTCCGAGCAGCAATGCTTGGAAGCTGGCCTGCTGCTCCCAGGCGGCCATCGCATGGCGCTGCACGATCCCGTAGGCCTCGGTGCGGGTCATCCCCGCCTCGGTCAGGGCCAGCAGCACGCGCTGGGAGTGGAGCAAGCCCTGCGTGAGGTCGAGGTTCTTCCTCATGCGCTCCGGCATCACCCGCAGCCCATCCATTACGCCGGTGAACAGACGCAGCATATAGTCGAGCGCACAGCAAGCGTCGGGCAGAATCACCCGCTCGACCGACGAGTTGGAGATGTCGCGCTCGTGCCACAAGGCGACGTTCTCCAGCGCCGCCACCGCGTAGCCACGGAGCACCCGCGCCAGGCCACACACCCGCTCGCAGCGGGCCGGATTGCGCTTGTGCGGCATGGCTGACGATCCCTGCCGCCCTTTCTCGAACGGCTCTTCCGCCTCCAGCACCTCGGTCCGCTGGAGATGCCTGATCTCGGTCGCCATCTTGTCCAGCGAGGCGCCCACGATGGCGATGGTGCAGACGAACTCGGCGTGGCGGTCGCGCTGCACGATCTGGTTGGAGACCGCCGCCGCTGCGAGACCCAGTGACTCGCAGGCATAGGCCTCGACCGCGGGGGGCACGTTCGCGTGCGTACCAACCGCCCCGGAAATCTTGCCCACGGCCACCGTCCGCCGCGCCGCGTGCAACCGCGCCAGGTTGCGCCGCATCTCCTCCACCCAGATCAACAGCTTGAACCCGAAGGTCGTCGGCTCGGCATGGACGCCGTGCGTGCGGCCGATGGTCGGCGTGTCCTTGTAGGCCAGGGCCTGCCGCTCCAGGATGGCGATGAGCCGTTGGACACCCTCAATGAGCAGGTCGCTGGCTCGCACCAGTTGGAGTGCCAGCCCGGTGTCCACCACGTCGGACGACGTCAGACCGTGATGTACCCACCGCGACTCCGGCCCTAAGCTCTCGCCAAGTGCTTGCACGAACGAGGCGGTGTCGTGGTCGGTCACTTTCTCGATCTCGGCCACGCGCTCCAGCGTATACATAGCCTGCCTGATCTTGGCCATGTCGTCTGGAGGAATAACCCCCTGCTCCGTCCAGCCCTCGCAGGCGGCGATCTCGACATCCTTCCAGGCGTCCATCTTGGCCTGATCGGACCAGATCGCGCCCATCTCCTTGGACGTATACCGTTCGATCATCGTGTGTCCATCCTCATCGTAGGGACGGCCGTCAATGGGCGGACTGTGCCCCTACTGCTTGATTGTCCTGATCGGGAACATCCAGAAACGCCGCGTCCCCCTCGTTTTCGATGGCGCTCCGTCGTTGGAGCGGATCGTACCCGGTAGCCTGATAGACCGCGGTGCGTTCCTGCGTTAGCGCAATCGCCTGCTCGGACACGTCCGCTCCGATGAACGAGCACCCCTGCCTGAGCGCGGCGACCGCCGCCGAGCCGCTCCCCACGAACGGATCGCACACCACAAACCCAGGCTCGACACTGCCGCACAGCATCGCCGCGAACACCTCGACCGGCTTCTGGGTGGGATAGGCGGCGCGGTGAATCCGTCGGAAGCGCCATACGTCGGGAATGTCCCGCCGCGAGAGCTTGCGCTGCCCCTTCATGGCAAAGAGCACGTACTCGTGGCGCCGCCGGAAATAGTGCCCCATCCCAATCGTAATTTTATCCCAGGTGATGAGATTCTTCACGTCGAACACCTCGCGCACAACCGGGCCGAGCGTGAGCAGCGAATAGCTGTCGAACATGATGTAGAGGTGGCGGTTATTGCGGAGGACGCGCTTGCATTCCGTCAGAAAGTGCCGGTAGGTAGCGGGATCGTCATGGAATTCCTGAAACCACGTCTGCTCCGCAGTGTCGCTCTTACTCTTGTAATGCCCGACGATCCTCCCGTGACCGAGCCGCAAGTGCCGGTTCATGCCGCTGTAGGCCGGATCGGTGACGATGATGTCCACGGACTCGTCGGCGAGTGAGCGTAGGAAGTCCAAGCAGTCCATCCGCTCCAAGCGCACAGTCTGTGGCGTGTGTTGCTCTTGACGCACGCCTCACTCTCCGGCCGCTGCTTAATCAGACTCGCTCGGCCGCGCCATACTGCTGCCGGACCTCCGGTAACGTGGAGACCTCGCCTGGTTAACGGCTGTGGCAGCGTGCGGCTGCGGTTAGGAGCCTGGCTGGGCGAGGTTGGCCTTGTACGCGGCGAAGGCGTCGCGCAGGCGCTCGTCCTTTAGGGAGAGAATCTGGACCGCGAACAGGGCGGCGTTACGGGCGCCGTGGCTGCCCACGGCCATACAGGCCACCGGCACCCCGGCCGGCATCTGCACGATGGCGTAGAGCGAGTCGAGGCCGCGCAGTTCGCTGCCCGGCAGCGGCACCCCGATCACCGGCAGGGTGGTCAGCGAGGCGACCACGCCCGGCAGGTGGGCGGCCATGCCGGCGGCGGCGATGATGACCTCGATACCACGGTCCCGGGCCGTGGTCGCAAACTCGCGGGTTGCGTCGGGTTTACGGTGCGCGGAGATTACCTGGAACTCGTGCTCGACCCCGAACTCGGTGAGCAGCGCGCGCGCGTCCTCCAGATAGGACTCGTCCGACGTACTCCCGATCACAATGGCTACTTGCGGCATTGACTGTCCTCCTCACGACGCAGTAGGTGATGTTGGTGTTGTCTAGCTCGCCCGGTCATTGCTCCCCAACGGATTGGGCAGACCAAACGGTTCAGCGGCTCCCATCAGGTCGCTGTGGCGGCGGCGATCTCGCGGGCGCCGATGTCGCGGCGATAGTAGCGGCCCGCAAACTGCACCCGCTCGACGTTGCGGTAGGCGACGTCGCAGGCGGCCGCCAGCGTTGGCCCCGTCCCTACGACAGTGAACACCCGGCCGCCGGCTGTGCGGATGGCGCCGTCGGCCTCTGCTACCGTACCGGCATGGAACAGCAGCGCCTCATCGCCCCACGCATCCAGCCCGCTGACCAACTCGCCGTCACGCACCGCGTCCGGGTAGCCCGCCGAGGCGAGCGCGACGCCGCACGCCGCTCCATCGTGCCACTCGATGGGCACCGTGTCCAGCCGGCCGGCCAGAGCGGCCAAGGCAATCTCCACAAAGTCGCTCTTGAGCAGCGGCAGGAGCACCTGTGCTTCCGGATCGCCCCAACGGGCGTTGAACTCGATGACTTGGGGGCCGTCGGCGGTGAACATCAGGCCGGCATAGAGCACCCCGCGATACGGCCGGCCGGCGGCGGCCAGCGCCTCGACGGTTGGCTGTAGAATGCGTCGCCGCACGTCCTCCAGCACGTCCGGCGGCACGAGCTTTGTCGGGGCGTAAGCGCCCATGCCGCCCGTATTCGGGCCGCGGTCGCCCTCGCCGATCCGCTTATAGTCGCGCGCCGCGCCGCTGGGCCACGCCCGCTCACCATCGCAGATGGCAAAAACGGACGCCTCCGGTCCGACGAGGCACTCTTCGATCAGGATACGGTCGCCGGCCGCGCCGAACACCCGTTCCTCCAGCATCGCCGCCACGGCCGCATGGGCCTCGGCGCAGTCGTCCGCGACGATAGCCCCTTTCCCGCGCGCCAAGCCGTCCGCCTTCACGACGACGGGATAGTCGCGCCCCGGCGCATCGAGATAGCCGTGTGCCGCGCCGGCGTGGTCGAAGACCCGATATAGGCCGGTCGGAATGCCGTGCTGGGCCAGCAGGTCTTTGGCGAAGACTTTGCTCGCCTCGATCTGCGCCGCCGCTGCCGTCGGGCCGAACGCCGGCACGCCGGCTGCCTCGCAATCGTCAATCAGCCCCATGGCGATTGGATCATCCGCCCCGACGATCACCAAGTCCGCACCCACGGCCTGCGCCCAGCGCGCAAAAGCCGGCCCATCTAGCGGGTCCTGGGCCACGGTCCGACCGAGCAGCGCCATGCCGGGGTTGCCTGGCGCCGCGATTAGCTCCGACACCAGCGCGCTCTGGTTCGCCTTCCAAGCAATCGCGTGCTCGCGGGCGCCGCTGCCAGCGACTACTACCTTCATACGCCTCCCTCCCCCGACGAGTAGTGTACCGGCGGCACTGGGCGCTGTCGTCTCAATACCGGCCCTTTTGCCGGTCCGCTATGCTCTCGCCATGCTTCGCCGCCTCGGGTATGCGTTCCTGGCCAGCGCCACGCTGGCCGCCATCGTGGTCCTCACCGTAGCTATCACCCTGCGCGTGCGGCCTGATGGCGGTGACACGAGCGCATCAGGCAAGGCGGGTAGTTCAGAACAGGACACTCCGACGGTACGAGTCACCCGGGTCGTTGACGGCGATACGGTAGACGTATGCTGCCCGCAGGCGCGGGTGCGGCTGCTCGGGATTGACACGCCGGAGCGCGGCGAGTGGCTGTTCCAGGAGGCCACCGCGATGACCGCCCGCTTGACTATCGGGCAGTCGGTGCGGCTGGAGCGGTGCGAGGAGGAAGAGGACCAGTACGGCCGGTTGCTCCGGCACCTATTCATCGGCGAGCGCCACGTGAATCGGGAGTTGGTCGCCGCCGGTCTTGCGCGGGCGTATATCTTCTCGCTCCGCCTCAACCCCTGCTACGCGGGCGATCTGCTCGCCGCCGAAGGTGTTGCCCAGCGGCAGCGCATCGGTCTCTGGGTGCGCGGCGTCGGATGACCGGGTGCGGCCAGCCGGTTACAGGATGTTGATGTCGCCTGTCCGGCGGTAGTGGGCCAGTACTCCCCGCACCCGGCGGCGTAGCTTCCGGTCGGGGTCGTTTCGCAGACTCTCTATCGCCAGCACAATCTCCGGCTCGCGTTCTCGTGGCGATCCGTCGGCCAAGACGTGGAAAATGTGGCTCCGGACCTTGCGGTCTTCATCATTAGCCATAGGAATGAGCCGATCCCAGACCCACGCATAGTTGCGCTTCACGCGGCAGGGACACAGGCCGTTAATGCCTTGGACACGGACGACTGGATCGGGGTCGTCGAGCATAGCGATAAAAGTTTGGATTTCGCTGGGATGTGTACGCATCAGGACCTCCAGCAACACTGAATCACATTGTACTACTTGCGGACCTTGCCGCATTACCCCGCCGGGATCAGGATGACCTTGCCCTCGCTCTTGGCGCGCGCGGCGGCAAACCCGTCGGCCCATTGCGCGAGGGGGAGCACGGCGGTAATCAGGGGGGCAGTTTGCACCTTGCCGGCCGCCATCAAGTCGAGCGCCCGAGGCCAAGCGGTCGGCACCTGGCCAAAGCTGCCGAACAGCCGCAGTTCCTTGATGATGGCCGCGTCCAAGTCCACCTGTACGGACTTCCCGTAGAGGCCGATTTGGAGCAGCGTCCCGCCGGGCTGCGCCAGCCGCACGCACTGATCGAACGAGGGCGCGGCGCCCGCGCATTCGATCACCAGCGGCGCGCCTTGGCCCGCAGTCAGGTCGGCGATGATGCCGTCCACGTCGTCACGGGTGATGTCGTGGACGTGCGGGATGCCCACCTGCCGGCCCAAGTCGAGGCGGCGCTCGTCGTCGCTCGTGCCGAGCAGGACGACCTCGGCGCCGGCGGCGCGGGCGATCTGGGCCGCCACCAGCCCCATCGGCCCCGGCCCGGACACGACGGCCACGTCGCCGGGCGCGGGTGGTGCGTAGTCGAGAATGCCGTGGGCACAGCAGGCGACCGGCTCCGTCATCGCGGCAGCGAGCGTGTCGAGGTTTTCCGGTAGCGGGTGTACGCGATGGGCCGGCACCTTGACGTACTCGGCAAAGGCGCCGTTGACGTGGGTGCCGATGGAACGGCGCTGGGAGCAGAGATTCGGTCGCCCGGCGCGACACCGTTCGCAGGTACCGCAGATCGAGAAGAACGGCTGCGTCGTCACCCGGTCACCGACACTGACTTGGCGGACGCCATCCCCTACCGCCGCCACGTGGCCGGCCGTTTCGTGGCCCAAGACGACCGGGGGCACCGAGGTGTACTCGTCGGCCTCGATGTGCAGATCGGTCCCACAGATACCGCACCCGGCGACGGAGATGACTACCTCGCCGGGACCGGGCACCGGGTCGGAAAGGGTCCGGAGTGCCAGGTGACCTGGGCCGTGTGCAGTCTTGACGAGCGCCTGCATCGTCTTTCCCCTCCCATCAACCGCAGTCCCGGTCGAATCGTGGGCTGCGGCATGGTCAGCGTGTGTCGAATCGTCGTCCGTCCGGCGTGATCACGGCTAGGGGACGCAACTCGTTGTTCGGTGAGAGCCGCGCTTCCAGCTTGACCTCCTGCCGGCTCAGAGCACCCTCAATCGTGCGGGCGTCTTCCTCTGCCGCAAAGAAGCGCACAACTTGGCGCTCCGTATCCCCCGATTGGGTTGGTAACTCCACGGCCAGATCAACGTAGGAGCCGCGCAGCAACTCTGCCGGGTCTACGGCCACGGCGTCCACGGTCACGATGGGGTAGTCCTCCCACCGCGCCTCAGTCAGGTAGGCGAGTGCGACCATGACGGCAAGCCCGGCGAGGACGACCATGAGTGGCAGGATCCGCCAGCGGTCGTATAGCCGCAGCCGGCCCATTGGTGTGTTGCCGGCCGCCGTTCCGGCGTCGGGCGTTGCCGTTGTCATGCCCGTACTCCTCATCCCGCCGCATCCGCGGTGCTCTGGCCCGCACCTCGCCGGCCGAACGGCAGCCACCGGCGTCCGACCGTGCTGAAGAGCAGGATGACGCCCACGCTCAGGAAGGTCAGCCCGCGCAGCAGCAGGCTCGTCTGCTGGACGTAGGCAACGATCAAGAGCAACAGGCTCAGAACGATCACCAGCGCCCAGGTTACACGGGCAGCGCGCCCTCCCGCCGCCTCGGCCTGTTGTGCCAGCAGGACCACGATCCAGACGGCGCTCAGGACAGTCAGGCCCCATTGCGCGAGGGCGACGAATAACCCCTCCAGCACATCCGGCTCGACGGCGGCGATGAGCCGCGCTATGGGCAGCCAGAGCACCCAAGCGACGGTACCCGCCGCCAGCGGGGCGCCGGCAGTCAGCAGCCACGAGCGCCGCGGCTGGCTCGCCGTGGCGTTCTCAGCCCGCAACAGGGATACACGATTGAGGAGGTACCAGGCCACCGCCACCGTGAGCAACCCGGCGAGCAGGATGCCGGCATCCGCGAGCGGCTGCACCGTGGCCTCGACGAGCCTCGACTCCGTGCGAACCTGTCCGACGCCGGCAAAGGCGCCGGCGATGGCGTAGAGCAGCACGACCCACCGCAGCGTATACCAGAGCGGCTCCACGGCCTCGTGCTGCCGCTGGAGGCGCAACAGCCAGAAGACCATCACGATGGCTGTCACCGCTGCCGTCAGCCACCACGTCCCTTCATAGATCAGGAGCCGGACGATTTCCCCCTCGACGGCGATCAAGCGATCCCAGAGGTTGAACCAGAGCAAGGCCACGCTGACGGCTACGACGTATATCTGAGCGAGCAGCCAAGTGCGGGCCGGTGTCTGCCAGAGGCGCCAGGCGCAAATACCGATAGCGGCAGCGGCAGCCACTACTCCGACCAGCGTCGCTTCGAGCACCGAGCCGGGATACTCACGGGCGAGGATGATCAGGCCGCTGCCTAGCCCCAGGCCGCTGAGGAGGGCAAACATCGGGGTCCAGTAGCCGCGCGTGCGGAGGGCGAGCGCCAGCCCCATCGCGTAGAGGACCCAGTAGTTCAAGCCAAAATTGCCCCATTGCCCGGCGACCAACTCGTCGTGCAGCCACACGACGCCCAAGCCGGCCGCCGTGACCCAGCCGGCGGATGCCAGAAACGTGCTCCGCCGCAGCTCAAGGTAGATGAGCGTTGGCACGAGCGCGACGAGCAGCAGCTCGATCCAGTCGCGGATGGATTGCTGCGTGTGCTGCGAGATCACCGCGGCGAAGCCGAGCAAGCTGGCTGCCACGATGGCGTCCACGAACTGGCTGGCGATGTGCCGCCAGCCCGGACGCTCGACGCGCGGCGCGGCATAGGCCGCCAGCGTACCGGGGATGGCGACCAGGACCAGCCGCAGCCAGTAGGGAAGGACGCTCCAATTGGCAGCGACGACGAGAAGCAATCCAATCGCCAGCAGGCCCAGCCCCGCGCCCAGCACAATCGTCGGGAGGGGGATGCGGTTTGCCGCCTCCGCTGGCTCGTCAGCGACGGCAAAGCCGTAGCGCGCGCCCAAGGCGGCGCGCTGAGGGCGGGTAATCAGCCCGTCGGCTACCCACCGCTCGGATTCGGCAGCGAGCCACTCGACCGGCGGTCCGGCGGACGGCGTGGCGTCGGCCATCAACTCCGCTCCTCACTCGGATACACGCCAATGATTATCCTGCGTGCGGTGGACAATCAGGCAGTGGTGCCGTCAGCTACCCCATAGCCGGAGGATCGCCACTAGAAGGGTCATACCGGCCAGTATTACGCCAGCGAGGGTCCAGGTCATCAGCCGCAGCTGGCGCTCGAAGTCCGCCCGCAAGTCCGCAATGTCGGCCTTGGTGGCAAAGTGTGGCAGCGCCCCTTCGATGTGCCCTAGCCGGTCGTAGATTCCGGCCAGGGTCACGGCGTCCACTGTGACGGCGGTCTCGACCGGTGGCGCTGCGGTCGTCTCGGTCGTCATTGTGCTGTCCCGGTCCGTAGCGGCAGGTGTAGCCGGTTGTGTCACCCCTGCTCGATGGCCTGCTTGAGTGCTTGGAGGAACTGCGCGGCGGGTGCCCCGTCCACAAGGCGATGATCGAAGGACAGGCTCAGAGTCACCATATACCGTACCGCGATCTCACCGGCCACGACAACCGGCCGCGGCACGATCCGCCCCACGCCGAGAATGGCCGACTGTGGCGGATTGATGATCGGCGTAAAGCCGTCTACGTCGAGTGTTCCCAGGTTGGTGATCGTGAAGGTGCCACCCAGCAGTTCATCCGGGCTGAGGCGATTGGTGCGCGCTCGGTCTGCCAGGTCGGCCGTTTCACCGGCTAGGTCGGTGAGCGACTTGGTGTTCGCAGCCCGCACGACCGGGACGATGAGGCCACTGTCGAGCGCAACGGCCACGCCGACATTGATTTCCTCCCAGCAATGAATCTCCTCACCTACCATGCTGGCGTTGAGCAGCGGATGGTCGGCGAGGGTGCGGGCGAGATGCCAGACGATCAGGTCGTTGTACGTCGGGCGAGGGCCGCCGGCGTCCGCGGCTTCCTGCGTCAGCGTAGTGCGGCGGTCACGCAACGCCGTCGCGTCGGCCTCGGTGAACAGCGTCAACTGGGCCATATCGCGCAGACTGGCGCTCATCCGCTCGCCAATGACTTGGCGGATACCGCTGACCGGAATGACCTGCTTGGCGGTCAGCCCGGTCGACTCGGCCGGTGCTGGGGTGGCTGGCGCCGCTGGAGCTGCCGCGCTCGCTTCCGCCGCCGCGCGGACGTCGCTCTCCACGATCCGCCCGCGCGGACCGGTGCCGGTGACGGTGCTGAGATCAACATCTAGCTCGCGGGCCAGGCGGCGGGCCACCGGCGAGGCCATGACGCGCCCGCCGGCAGCGGCCGGGGGTGCCGGCCGGCCGGGGCGCTGGGGGCGTGCTCGCGGCGGCGGGCGCCGGGTGGGCTGAGAGGTGGCAACCGCCTGACTGGCGGCCGTGCCGCGCTCGGCAGCCGCGTTGGCGGCCTCGACGGCGGCCGCGAGGTCGGCGTCGGTATCTTCCGGTGCGGCAATGATGGCGAGCAGGCCGATCACTTTCACCGAAGCGCCGGCTTGGGCTTGGATGTGCGTCAGTCGACCGCTGGCCGGCGCCTCGACTTCGGCATTGATCTTGTCGGTCTCGATCTCCAGGATGGCTTCATCCGCCGCGACGGTATCGCCTTCCTGCTTGAGCCAGCGCGTGATCTTGCCTTCGGTCATGGTCAGACCGAGCTGCGGCATCTTCAATGGAACGGGCACCTGGCTCCTCCTCTTTCGGACAGCGTTCTGTTATGGGTGGCACCTGGCCCTCTCCCTAACCCTCCCCCGTCCCGACGGGTGAGGGGAGGGACGGCCGCCCTCGCCGGCCTCGTTCACTAACCGACGGTGCGGTAGATGGCGTCGAGAATCTGATCGGGACTCGGGATGGACGCCGCCTCCAGGTTGGCGCTGAAGGGGATGTGGACGTTTGGGTTGGCGACGCGCAGCACCGGGCCATCAAGATAGTCGAAGACGTTCTCCTGCACCTGTGCAACCAACTCGGCGCCAAATCCGCAGCGTTCGGCAGCCTCGTGGACGATGACGACGTTGTGTGTTTTCTGAACCGATTGCAGGATCGTATCCAGGTCCAGGGGGACGAGCGTGCGGGGATCAATCACCTCGACCTCGACCCCTTCCGCGGCCGCTGCCTCGGCAGCTTCTAGGGCCATCCCGACGCACCGTTGCAGCGCAACCACCGTCACGTCGCTCCCCTCGCGGCGGACGGCGGCCTGCCCGAAGGGGATCGTGTAGTCTTCGTCGGGAACCTCGCCGGTCTCGGCGTACTGCACCTTGTTCTCGACGACGAGTACCGGATTATCGTCGCGGATGGCCGTCTTCAGCAGGCCCTTAGCGTCGGCTGGCGTGGAGGGCAGCACCACCTTGATACCGGGCACGTGGCAGAACCACGATTCCAGGTAGGCCGAATGCTGCGCCGCGTTCCCACGCCCGGCGCCGGCCATGGTGCGGATCACGAGCGGCAGCCGGGCCTTGCCGCCGAACATGTATTTCATCTTGGCCGCCTGGTTGACCAGTTGATCCATAGCAATGGTCAGGAAGGTCATGTACATGATCTCGGCGACTGGGCGCGCGCCGACCGCCGCGGCCCCCACCGCGGCACCGGCAATCGCCGCCTCGGAGATCGGTGTGCCGATGATCCGGCCAGGCCCGAACTGGTCATACAGCCCCTCAGTCACTGCGTAGGCCGAGTCTTTCACGTCCTCGCCGAGGACAAACACCCGGTCGTCCCGCAGCATCTCTTCTCGCAGTGCCGCATTGAGCGCCTTGCTCGTCGAAAGCGTTGCCATCGCGCTTACTCCTCCGTAAAGATGTCCGTGAAGATCAATGACTCGTCGGGCAGCGGGCTGTCCTCGGCGTACTGGAGGGCGTCTTCCACTTCTTCCTGCGCTGCCGTGTCAATCAGCTCCGCTTCCGCGTCAGTCATCATCCCGGCAGCCACCAGCCGCTCTTGCAAGCGCCTGATCGGGTCGTGGACATACTGCGCCCTGACCTCCTCGCGAGTGCGGTAAACCTCCTGATCGCCGACGAAATGGCCTTCCCAGCGATAGGTTTTGCACTCGACCAGCGAGGGGCCGGCGCCGCTGCGTGCCCGCGCAACGGCGTCCCTGATCGTGCTATAGACGGCGAGCACGTCCTGGCCGTCAACGATGTGGCCGGGGATGTTGTAGGAGTCGGCGCGCGTGGCGATGTCCTTGACGGACGTATCCTCCGTCACGCGCTGGAACTGCGCGAACTGGTTATTTTCACAGATGAACACCACTGGCAGCTTCAGCACGGCGGCGAGGTTGATCGCTTCATGGAACGCGCCTTGGTTGGCGCCGCCGTCGCCGAAAAAGCTCGCCGTCACGCGGTCGCTGCCCAACTGCCGATTGCCCAGCGCCGCGCCCGTAGCGATGGGTAGGCCGGCGCCGACGATCCCATTGGCGCCGAGCACGCCGAGGTCGAGGTCGGCGATGTGCATGGAGCCGCCTTTGCCCTTGCAGTAGCCGGTGGCCTTGCCCATCAGCTCGGCCATCATCCCGCGCATCTCCATGCCCTTGGCGAGACAGTGGCCGTGACCGCGATGCGTGCTCGTGATGAGATCATCGTCCCGGAGCGCGGCGCACACTCCGGTTGCCACGGCCTCCTGGCCCACGTATAGGTGGACACTGCCGTACAGGCGCGCCTCCATGAACAGCCCCTTCAGCCGCTCTTCGAAGCGCCGAATACGGACCATCGTGCGATACATGGCGACGAGTTGATCTTGGTCCAGCCCGGCCAGATCAACGGTAGTCGTCGCCGTCGGTGCCTCTGCAACTGCGACCATCGGATGTCACTCCCCTCTGCCGACAAGCCTCTGCTGCCGGTAACTCTTACGTAGCGTACACGTGGAAGCGCCCGGCAGGTGACTATCGCACACTGACACGACTAGGGCAACCGACGGGGCAGAACTGCCGGTGTCGGCGCTCCCGGGCAGCAGCTTTGGACCCGCCGCGTCGGCCAGCAAGGTACCAATGCATTGGCAGTCGGGGCAACTTGACCGGGCGCCACGGCTGCTATCCTGAAAGGCGGTACAATCGGTTGCAGCCAACCATGAGGAGGAGCGAGCGATGGCAGGTGGGCAAGCTACACACGAGCAACCGACGTTGCAAGGACAAGTCGCGCTCATCACGGGCGCCGGGGGCGGCATCGGCCGCGCGACCGCCTTGCGTCTCGTGCAGGCGGGCGCGCGGATCGCGGCGGTTGACCTGAACCTGGCCGCCGCGCAAGCCACAGCCGCGGCCGTGTCTGCCGCGGGCGGGGAGGCGTGGGCCGCCGCGGCCGAAGTGACGGACGCGGACGCTGCCGCGCAAACGGTGGCGGCCGTCGTCGCCCATTGGGGGCGGCTCGACGCGCTGGTGAACGCCGCCGGGATCCTCCGCACCGGGACGGCACTGGAGACTAGCCCGGACGACTGGCGGCTCGTGCTGGAGATCAATCTGACCGGCACGTTCCTGTGGTCGCGTGCCGTCCTGCCGCACCTGCTGCACACTGGCGGCGCCATCGTGAACCTGTCGTCACTCGCCGGCCGCACAAAGTCCATCCTCGCTGCACCCAGCTATGCTGCGTCGAAAGCCGGCGTGATCGGGCTGACGATGACGATGGCCGGGCACCACGCCAAGGCGGGGGTACGGATCAACTGTATAGCCCCTGGCCCCACCGAGACGACGATGATTACCGCGCTGCCACCGGAGCAGTACGAGCAGGTCATGGCAGCACTACCGACGGGCCGGCTGGCCACACCGGCGGAGATCGCGGAGGTCATCCACTTCTTGCTGAGTGACGCCGCCAGCTTCATCACGGGCCAGTGCATTGACGTGAACGGCGGCCTCTTCATGGGATGATTGGCCTGTGTAAGTTTGTCGTGGGTTTGGTGGTGGAGAAAGGAAGTGTCCCATGGCTGTGAGTCAGCGTGACGGTAAGACAGCCGGTGTGGCGACCTGGAAACGCGCCAAGCTGCCTTCCGTTGAACGAGCGTGGGACATCGTTGACCGGCTAGACCCGGCAATTCGTGACTTGGCGCTGCTCGACGTGCTCGGCGCCGCCATCCGCACGTGTGACACCCAGGATACGCACGAGTTGGCCACGATCATTCGCATCTGGGATGCTCGGACCAGGGACGAACTGCCAGCGGTGGGCCAGCCGTCCACTGCCGACCTGCCCGATGTTGAGCAGCGACAAGACGTTCCCATGCACCTCCTCCATGACCCGGCCTTCCTCGGCTTATGGCGTGAGGTCCAGCGGTATGAGCGCAGATTCGAGACGGACTGGCACACGTATCTGGAGCAGTGGCGGGCTGGGGCGATTGCAGACGATAGCTGGGAGAAGAATTACTTCGCGTCGTTGTGCGCCACGGTAGGAGAGGTTCTGGTCGGTGCCGTCCATAACACTTAGAGTGTGTTTCCAAAGCCCTAACGCGCGACTATACTACGGGGTATGGGTAGGAAAGCGTACCCCAGTGACTTAACGGATGACCAGTGGCGGATCCTGGCCCCGTTGCTG
>DAOUJP010000005.1:0-31598 GCA_034422515.1 Chloroflexota bacterium
CAGCAACGGGGCCAGGATCCGCCACTGGTCATCCGTTAAGTCACTGGGGTACGCTTTCCTACCCATACCCCGTAGTATAGTCGCGCGTTAGGGCTTTGGAAACACACTCTAAGAGAAAACCTACCCTTGTCAGGATGCTCCCCCGCAGCGCAGGGGGACGGGTCCCGTGCCTCTCGTGACTCGCCTCACCACGTCCAGTCGTTGAAGCCGCCTAGAACTCCTTGAGGGCGGCGACGAGGGCTTGGATCATGTCGCGGCCGTCGCCGAAGAGCATGAGGGTGTTGTCGGCGACAAAGAGGGGGTTGGGGATGCCGGCAAAGCCGGGGCTGAGGCTGCGCTTGACGACGATCACGGACTGCGCCTCGTCCACGTTGATGATGGGCATACCGGCGATGGGTAGCGTGGGGTCCGCCTCGCGGGCCATGGGGTTGACCACGTCGTTGGCGCCGATGACGAGGACCACGTCGGTTTGCGGGAAGGTGGAGTTGGCCTCGTCCATCTCCTTCAGCTTCTCGTAGGGCACGTCCGCCTCGGCCAGCAGGACGTTCATGTGGCCCGGCATCCGCCCGGCGACGGGGTGAATGGCGAACTCCACCTCCACGCCCCGATCTTCCAGTAGGGCTACGAGGTCGCCGACGACGTATTGGGCCTGGGCCGCGGCCATGCCGTAGCCGGGGACGATGACCACGCGCCGGCTGCTGTCCATGAGCAGCGCCACGTCGTCCGGTGACGCCGATTTCACGCGGCCGGCGTAGATGTCGTCGGTTTCGGTCGTGGTGGCTACCTCCGCACCCACGCCGGCGAAGATCACGTTGGTCAGTGAGCGGTTCATCGCGCGGCACATCAGGACGGTGAGGATGAATCCGGCGGTGCCGACGAGGGAGCCGGCAATGATAAGCACGCTGTTGTTGAGCACCCAGCCGTGCCCGGCGGCGGCCAGGCCGGAGTACGAGTTGAGCAGGGCGATCACTACCGGCATGTCGGCGCCGCCGATGGGGAGCACGAGGAAGATGCCGAGGACGGCGGCGGTGGGCACCAGGAGCCAGAAGGGCAGCGAGGAGGTCGGGTCCAGGATCAGCCAGACGCTCAGTCCCAGGCAGATCAAGGCCAACACGACGTTGATGACGTGGCGGCCGGGGAGGAGGATGGGCCGCTCCGGGATGAGGCCCTGGAGCTTGCCGAACGCGATGGCGCTGCCGGTCAGGGCGACGCCGCCGATCAGACCGGCGGCGACGGAGGAGATGGTGAACTGGACCGATATTTCCTCGACAAAGCCGCCCTTGAGCGCTTCTTCCAGCGCGGCGCCGACGGCGAGGGCCGAGGCGCCACCACCGAAGCCGTTGAAGACGGCGACGACCTGAGGGATGCCGGTCATGGGGACGCGGTAGGCCATGATCGCGCCGATCAGGGCGCCCACGACCAGCCCGACAATGATGATCTCGAAGCTGACGATGCGTTGGTCCAGCAAGGTGACGACGATGGCGACCAACATACCGGCCGAGCCGAATAGGTTGCCCCGGACGGCCCGGCGCGGGTGGGACATATCCCGCAAGCCGAGGATAAAGAGGATTGCGGCGATCAGGTAGAAGAGGTCTATGAATGCTTGGGACATGCTACCCCTTCCGTCCGCGGAACATGCCTAACATGCGGTGGGTCACGAGGAAGCCGCCCACCACGTTGGCAGTCGCCATGGCGACGGCGACCACGCCCAGAATGGTGGTGAGGACGGTAAGCTGCTGGCCGGCGGTCACCAGGGTACCGACGAGAGTGATGCCGGAGATGGCGTTGGCGCCGGACATGAGCGGAGTGTGCAAAAGCGGCGGGACCTTGCGGATGACCTCGAAACCCACAAAGAGCGCCAGCACGAAGATGGTCAGCGCCTTGACGAAGATGTCCAGCTCTTCCATTAGGAGCTACTCCCTTCGGCGGTGTGCGCGGTTGCGGCGGGTAGTCCGAGCAGCTCGCGCACCTGGGTGTTGCGGACCTCGCCCTCGTGGGTGAGGAGGGTGTCGTGGATGATCGGGTCATCCAGGTTCAGTCGGAGCTGGCCGCCTTCAAACAGGTTGCCCAGGAAAGCGGCGACGTTGTTGGCGTACAGTTGGCTGGCGTGGTAGGGGATGGCGGACGGGAGGTTGACCGGCCCCATGATGGTGACGCCGTGGACCTGCACCGTCTCGCGCGGCCGGGTTAGCTCGCAGTTGCCGCCGCCTTCGGCAGCCAAGTCTACGACGATGGACCCCGGGCGCATGTGGGAGACCATCTCGGCGGTGATGAGCGTCGGCGCCTGACGGCCGGGGACCGCGGCCGTGGTGATGACCACGTCGCTCTCGGCTACTACCTGGGCCATCACCTCGCGCTGGCGGCGATAGAACTCCTCGTCCATGGCGCGGGCGTATCCCCCGGCCCCCTCGGCGCCTTCGGTCTCCAAGCCAAGCTCGACGAACCTGGCGCCCAGGCTTTCGACCTGCTCTTTGACCACGGGGCGGATGTCGTAGGCGTGGACGACGGCGCCGAGGCGGCGGGAGGTGACGATAGCCTGAAGACCGGCGACGCCGGCGCCCACCACGAATACTCGTACCGGGGTGATGGTGCCGGCGGCGGTAATCATCATGGGGTACATCTTCGGCAGAGATTCGGCGGCGAGGAGCGCGGCCTTATAGCCGGCGACGGTGGCCATGGAGGAGAGCGCATCCATCGGCTGGGCGCGGCTAATGCGCGGGACCAGTTCCAGTGCAAAGGAGGTGACACCCTTTGCCGCCAGCTCGCGGGCCGCCTCCGGCGCTCCCAGCGGGTTCAGCAGGCCGACCACGACCTGACCGCCGCGCAGCAGCGCGAGATCGGCGCCGCCGGCGTCCGGCCCATGCACGTACACGAGCACGTCGGCCGCGGAGCATAGGGCGGTCCGGTCCGGGGCGAGCTGGGCGCCCTGCGCCGCGAAGTCGGAATCGGGGTAGCCGGCCTGTGCCCCGGCGCCCGGCTCGACGAGCATCTCCAACCCGGCCTTGGCTACGGTCGGTATTGCCGCCGGGATCAGGGCCACGCGCCGTTCGTCCGGATACGTCTCCGCGGGTACTCCGACGATCACCTCAACCCCCGGGGCAGTAGTCAGTGGTCAGTAGCCAGTGGTCAGTAGTCAGGAACACGGGCAACGAGCAACCGGTGCGGGATAGTATAAGGTAGAGCAACGATATGAGTCTCTCTGCGTCGGAATACCAGGGCAATCGCATTCTGAATTGCCCCTCGTCACACTAGAGACCGTGCGTGGGCAGAACGAGGGGCCGCTGCGGGGCTTGGCGGTGCTGGATTCCCGCGAAAGCGGGAATGACGGGCCGGGAGTGGGAATGGCGTCAGGCGGCTTCAAGGTCGGTCAGTGCGAAATCCCGGCCCTTGAACAGGAGCGGTTCCCGGGTGGCTTCCGCCAGCGCATAGGCAAAGCAGTCACCGAAGTTCAGTCCCGCCGGGTGGTTGCCCTTGCCGAAGCGCCGCCAAGCGCGGCGCGCGGCCTGGGCGTGGTCGGAGGTGATCGGCACCAGCTCAATGGGCGCTCTTTCCAGGAAGAGATCAAGCTCATGCCCAGCGGCGGCGCCGGCGCGGCTTTCGAGCACAATGGCCGCCTCCAGGAAGCTGGCGACCGACATCCGGCACCGGGATGCTTCCGCTATCGCCCGCTCGTAGTGCTCGGCGTCCGGCTCGCCAAACAAGACCGCCAGGACCGCTGATGTGTCGACAATCACTTAGGCAGCCCATGCTCGTCATACAGGAAATCGCCGTGCTCCACAGCCGACGGTCCGTCGCGCAACAGGCGAGCACAGCGTTGTCCGATGGCATGCAGCTCCCGGACACGGGTCTCGACGCTGCGCTCGCGTCTCTCGCGCTCCAAACGCTCCTTGAGCGCGACGGTGATGGCGCCGGTCATCGTCTCGCCGGTAAGACGGGCCAACTCCCCGGCCAGGCGACGGGTCTCTTTGTTTTTGATGTTGAGGCTCATCGGAATCCTCGGGGTAGAACGACAATCAACGTGTCTACCATATATCGTTCCGGTGCCCTGGTGCAACGGCGACCGGGCGTTGACCATGGTGGCGCCATCGCCGGGCATTCTCGCGCTGCGGACCGGTACTCGCTGCGGTACGGGGTAGTATAAGGTAGAGCCAGATTATGAGTCTCTCTTCGCAAGGGCCGCTCGTCGGCTACCGGGTGCTCGATCTGACGCGGGCCTTGGTCGGGCCGTATTGCACGATGCTACTCGGTGACTTGGGCGCCGACGTGATCAAAGTCGAGCGCCCGGAGACGGGCGATGAGGCGCGGCACTGGGGGCCGCCCTTCTACGGGGGGGAAAGCTCCTACTTTCTCTCGATGAACCGCAACAAGCGCAGCGTGGCACTCGACCTGAAGGATGCGACAGGACTACGGCTGTGTCTCGAATTGGCCGCGCAGGCGGACATTGTGATCGAGAACTTTCGCCCCGGAGTGGCGGACCGGCTGGGGGTGGGCTACGAGGCGGTGCGTGCGGTGCGGCCCGACGTGGTGTATTGCGCGATCTCGGCCTACGGTCAGGATGGGCCGGACGCTTGGAAACCGGGCTACGATCTGATAATGCAAGGCGAGGCCGGGATGATGAGTGTGACCGGCCACCCGGACGGACCGCCGGTGAAGGCCGGGGTGGCGGAAACGGACATTCTCGCGGGGACCAACGCGCTGGCGGCCCTGCTCGCGGCGCTGCTGGCGCGGGAGCGGGCCGAGCACGCCGGCAGTGCGCCAGCGGCGCAGTATATTGACGTGGGGCTGCTGGAGGGGCAAGTGTCGTTGCTGGGGTATCACCTCGTGGGCACGCTGCTCTCCGGGAAGCTGCCGGGGCGGATGGGGAATGCGCTGCCGTATATCGTGCCGTACCAGGTGTTCGAGACGGCGACGTTCGAGATCACCATCGCGGTGAACAACGACCGGCTCTGGCAGCAATTCTGCCGCGGGATGGGAATGCCGCACCTCGCCGCCGATCCGCGCTTTGCAACGAACGGCGACCGGGTGCGCCACCGCGACCAACTGCTGCCGGAACTGGAAGCCTTGTTCAAGACGCGGCCGGCCGACGAGTGGCTGGCACGTTTGGAGCGGGAAGGCGTGCCGTGTGGCCCGATCAATACGATGGATCGTGTGGCAACGCACCCGCAGGTGCAGGCACGCGGGCTGATGCAGGAACTGGACCATCCCATCGGCCCGGTGCCGACGACGGCGCTGCCCTGGCGCTACGGCCGGACGGCCGAGGGCGGCGATGGTCCGGGCGCGCCGCCGCGGCCGCCGCCGTTGCTCGGCCAGCACACCGAGGCCGTGCTGGTTGACCTGCTGGGCTGCTCAACGGAGGAGGTGAGCGCCTGGGCCGGGCAAGGGATTGTGCAGTTGGGTAGTGCGGGGGAGTGATGGGTGGGGGAGGGGATGGGCCTCACCCCCCGGCCCCCTCTCCAACATTTGGAGAGGGGGTGGAGGGCCTGGAACAGGGGGGCGTGGCCCTGGATTGCGGCCTACGCCGCAATGACGATGGGCTGGGCGCGGTGAATCGCGCCCCTACTGGCCTATACCTAATCCTAGTTAGTGGCAGGAAAAAAGGAAACGAGCGAGATACGATGGGTATGCTTGAGGGCAAGGCAGCGTTGGTTACGGGTGGCGGACGGGGTATCGGGCGGGGTATTGCGCTGGCGATGGCGCGGGCCGGGGCGAGCGTGGTGGTCAACGACATCGGCGCTTCGCTGACGGGTGAGGGGGCGGACCGTGGTCCGGCCGACCAAGTGGTGGCGGAGATTCGGGCTGGCGGCGGCGCGGCGGTAGCCAATACCGGCTCGGTGACGGAGCACGCGCAGGGTCGGCAGATGGTCCAGGACTGCGTGGACCAGTTCGGCACGATAGATATTGTGGTGCATACGGCGGGAATTCTGCGTGATCGGATGATCTTCAATCTCACCGAGGACGAGTGGGACAGCGTGACGGCGGTGCATCTCAAGGGCGCGTACAACGTCATTCATCCGGCGACGCAGCAGTTCCGTCAGCAACGCTCCGGTCGGATCATCGCCTTCTCTTCGACTTCGGCGCTCGGCGCGCCGGGCCAGCCCAACTATGGCGCGGCCAAGGCGGGGATTCTGGGCTTGATCTGGTCCTGTGCCAATGCGCTGACCCGCTACAACGTGACGGCCAACGCGATCATGCCGTTTGCCGACACGCGGATGATTGACACGACGCCGCGCGCGCAGCAGCAGTTCGAGGAGACGGGGAAGTGGCCGAGTGAGGTGGCGGCCGGGACAGAGCGTGACCCGGAGAACGTGGCGCCGCTGGTGGTGTACCTGGCGAGTGACGCGGCGCAAGCGGTCAACGGCCAGGTCTTTGGCAGCTTCGGCTACGAGGTGGCGCTGCTGGCGCAGCCGCGCTTCGTCCGGGGACTACGGCGCTCGCGCCGCTGGGAGCCGGAGGAACTGCGCGACTTGGCGCCGACGACGCTGGCCCGCGATCTGCAACCGCCGCCGGCCGTTGGGGGCGCGTTCAGCCTGCTCGATCAGATTCCCGAGGGCGGCGACGACGTGGCGCCTGGGGTTGAGTTTTGGGAACTGGAGTGACCGCGGGGCTGGCCCCCGGCCTGGCCCCCACCCTCACCATCCCCCGTGCTGACGCACAGGGGAGGGAACGAGCCGACGCCCTACAGAGCGGAAACGGCTATGGATACACTGAGCGGAAAAGTAGCCATCGTCGGGGTTGATGAGTCCGACGAGATCGGTGTGGTGCCGGACAAGACGGCGCTTCAGCTTCACGCGGAGGCGGCGCAGAACGCCCTCGCCGACGCCGGTATCGAGAAGGCCGAGGTGGACGGGCTGTTCACCGCTGGGCTGTCCACTATCGAACTCGGCGAGTATCTCGGTATTCGGCCGACGTACACGGACGGGACGAACGTCGGCGGCTCGTCGTTTGTTATCCACGTCGGCCATGCCGTGAATGCCATTGCCAACGGGCTGTGTCGCGTGGCGCTGATTAGCCATGGGCAGAGCGGGCGCTCGCGCCAGAGCGGCCCGCCGCCCGACCTGTACGGGCAGAACGTCGCACAGTTCGAGGAGCCGTGGGGGCTGCCGCGACCGCTGGGCGCTTACGCGATGGCCTGCGCGCGCCACATGCACCGCTACAGCACGACGCACGAGCAGCTGGCCGAGATCGCGGTGGCGACACGCCGATGGGCGGCGCTGAATCCGAAGGCGCTGATGCGCGAGCCGCTGACTATCGCCGACGTGCTGGCGAGCCGCTGGATTAGCTGGCCGCTCCACCTGCTGGACTGCTGTCTCGTGACCGATGCCGGCGGCGCCGTGGTCCTGACGAGCAGGGAGCGGGCGCGAGATACGCTGGAGACGCCGGTCGCCGTGCTGGGGTTTGGCGAGCACCACGACCACGCGATCATCAGCCAAATGCCCGATCTGACGGCGGGGCCGGGGCAGGTATCGGGAGCCCGCGCTTTGGCGATGGCCGGCGTCGGCCACGACGACATTGACGTGGCCGAAATCTACGACAGCTTCACCTACACTGTGCTGCTTTCCTTAGAGGACCTGGGTTTCTGCCGGAAGGGCGAGGGCGGCGCGTTCGTCTCCGGCCAACGGACAGCGCCCGGCGGCGACTTCCCACTGAATACGCAGGGTGGTGGGCTGTCCTATACCCATCCGGGGATGTTCGGCATTTTCACGGTGATTGAGGCGGTGCGGCAACTGCGGGGTGACTATGCTGCTACCGGCCAAGCGGCGCGGCAGGTACAGGACGCGCGGCTGGCGCTCGTCCACGGCACGGGCGGGGTGCTCTCGGCAACCGGGACGGCGATCTTGGGGGTGTGACCTGAGCGGCGGGGGTGGGAGCAGGCCCCCCTGTGGTCCCCCCGTTGCGACGGGGGGACGGGGGTGGATGCGGCCCCCCCTGTGGTGCCTCCGTTGCGACGGGGGAGGCGCGGGAGGGTGTGGCGTGGAGAAGGGGATAGGATGACTGACGATGGCTATGGCAAGCCGGTGCCGCGGCCTGATCCGGTGACACAGCCCTTCTGGGACAGCGTGAAGGCGCATGCGATGAGCATTCAGCGGTGTGGTGCCTGTGGGAGGTACGTGTTCTATCCGCGGGGGCACTGCCCGGCCTGTTTTGGCCGGGACCTGGCGTGGAGGCCGGTGAGCGGGCGGGGGGTGGTTCATGCGTTCACGATTGTCCATTATCACTCCACGCCGGCCTTTCGAGCGGATACGCCCTACGTCGTGGCCCTGATCGAGCTGGACGAGGGCGTGCGGATGATGAGCAATCTCGTAGACGTGACTCCCGATCCGCAGCACGTGCGCGTCGGTTTGCCGGTCGAGGTGGTCTATGAGGACGTGACGCCGGAGATGACCTTGCCTAAGTTCCGGCCCACCTCGGACGGATAATGCGTTTTTTGCCACAGAGAGCACAGAGAGCACAGAGTAGGGAGCGGGAGTGGGCGTGGGCGCTGGCCCCCCTATGGTCCCCCCGCTGCGGCGGGGGGACGTGGATTCCGGCTTCCGCCGGAATGACGAGCGCGAGGGCGCGATGAATCGCGTCCCTACAGGGGTGGAGGCAGAGGGGGGCGTGTAGGTTGGATGAGATGCTGAACTATCTGGACATCGAGCTGCCGGACGACGCGCGGCAACTGCAACAGCGGGTGCGGCGGTTCGTGGAGGATGAGGCGCTGCCGCTGATTCCGGCTTGTTTCGAGGCGCGGCGCTTTCCGACCGAGCTGATTCCGCGGTTTGCCGAGCTGGGGCTGCTCGGTGGGACGTTGCCTATTGACAGGGCGGGGCTGACGCCGCTGGCCTATGGGCTGGCCTGCCAGGAATTGGAGCGGGGTGATAGTGGGCTCCGTAGCTTCCTGTCCATTCAGAGCGCGTTGTGTATGTTCCCGATTTACTCCTACGGCTCCGAGGCGCAGCGGCGGCGCTATCTGCCGGAGATGGCGCGAGGGGCACTGATCGGCTGTTTCGGCCTGACCGAGCCGAGGCATGGCTCGGACCCGAGCGCGATGGAGTTGACCGCGACGCCCGATGGCGACGGCTGGGTGCTGAACGGCACAAAGACGTGGATCGGGAACGGCTCAGTGGCGGACGTGGCGGTCGTGTGGGGGCGCACACCGGAGGGTATTCGGGGGTTTCTCGTCGAGCGTGATCGGCCCGGATTCCACACTCGTGACATCGAGGATCGGCTCTCGCTGCGGGCCGCAACGGTCTCGGAGCTGACCTTCACCGACTGCCGCGTGCCAGCCGACGCGCTGCTACCGGGCGCGGTGGGGTTGGGCGCGGCCTTGCGCTGTCTCACGGAGGCGCGGTTCGGGATCATTTTCGGTGTGGTGGGGGCGGCGATGGCCTGCTACGAGACGGCACTGGCCTACACCACGCAGCGGGTGCAGTTCGGCAAGCCCATCGCGGCGTTCCAACTGACTCAGCAGAAGCTCGTGGATATGCTGACGGGTATCACGCAAGGGCAACTCCTGGCCGTGCAACTGGGCCGGCTCAAGGCAGCCGGCCGGCTGCGCCACCAGCAGGTGAGCCTGGGCAAGCGGGCGAACGTGGCGATGGCGCTGGACGTAGCGCGGACGGCGCGATCCATGCTGGGCGCCAACGGCATTCGCCTGCACTATGGGGTGATGCGCCACGCGGTCAACTTGGAAACGGTGTATACCTACGAGGGTACGCACGAGATTCACACGCTGGCGATAGGGCGGGACGTGACCGGGATGGCGGCGTTCGGGTGAAGGAGCACCGTGCGTCCCAGATGATTTTTCTAGCCACAGAGAGCACAGAGTTCACAGAGAGGGTGCGTTGGGGCATATGTGAGGAGGTGGAGGGATGGCGTCTTCAATCGCTGAGGTGCAGGCGCTCGTTGGGCAGGAGTTGGGGGTCAGCCCGTGGCTTACCGTTACCCAGGAGCAGGTGGACACGTTTGCCGATCTCACCAGTGACCACCAGTACATCCACGTGGACGCCGAGCGGGCGCGGCAGACGATGTTTGGCGGGACCATCGCGCATGGCTACTTCACGCTCTCGCTGGTCACGCAGTTGAGCCGCGAGCGCGATGGCATACGGATCAAGCTGCCGTGTCGTATGACCATCAACTACGGGCTTAATCGGGTGCGGTTTCCGGGGCCGGTGCCGGTGGGGCGGCGGATTCGGCTCCGCACCACGCTGCGCGACGTGGAGAGCATCAATCCCGGCAAGGGGCCGGATGGGCAACCGCAGGCTCTCCAACTGACGTACCAGCAGGCTATGGAGGTAGAAGGTCAGGAGCGGCCCGGGATGGTCGCGGAGACGCTGACGCGCATCTACTTCTAGTTAGTGGGCCGCACGCTGCGGTGGGGGGTAGCCCCCCTATGGTCCCCCCGTTGCGACGGGGGGACGGCGGCAGGGGCGGTTGTGGCCACTGGCCAGGACCGCTAGGTGGTATCGTGTGATGTGAGAGGGGGTACATGATGATGCAGCAGACGGTAGCCGAGCCGGCAGCGCGGGTCATAGTCAAGGCGTGGACGGATCCGGCGTATAAGGCGCGACTGTTGGCGGACCCGCGGGCGGCGCTTATGGAGCTGGGGATCGAGTACAGCGAGGGCATCGCGCTGGAGGTGTATGACAATACCGGCGCGATCCATCATGCCATCGTGTGTACGCCGTGCTCGTGCTATCCGGGGTGGCTCACGGCAGCACCGACGTACTGGAAGGCCCCGGACTACAAGGCGAAGATCAACCGCGATGCGGCCAGTACTTTGCTGGAAATGGGGCTGCGGCTCGGTGAGGGTCTGGAGCTGAGGGTTATTGACACTGATCCGGTACGGCGGGCGATGGTCATTCCGCCGCATCCCGATCCCGACGGTCGGCTCGGTGTAGCGGAACTGGCCGTACACGTGACCGATATGACGCTGGTTGGTCACGCTCGTTGAACCGATCAGGCGAGGACTGCGGCGCGGCTACTCACTCCCCGGTGGGCGGCGGTTTCGTAAAGGAATATGTACCGATTCTCCGGCGTAAGGAGGGAATCGCCCTCCTCGCGCTCGGAGGTGATAACGAAATCGTAGTCGGTCAACCGGTAGCCGTCCCTTTCGTACCCAATAATGCTTCCTGCGAGATAGTAGTTCACTGCGTGATGCCCCCAGGGGAATGGAGTATCGCGCTCCGAAGCAAGAACCAGAACGCGCCTACCAGTCGTTAGTTTTCGGATGGATTCAAAGTCGGTAAGTAGTGCCCTGTGGAATGCAGCCGCTTCGGTGATATGACCGATGCGGCCCATTTGAAAGCTGGAAAGGGTAAAAATGAGCAGTGAGGCAACTGCTATGCCGACCAGAAGGCTATCATTCGTTAAACGGCGTATGCATAGCAGTACAAGCGCAAAGCAGGTCAGCGGAATTCCTATATAGAAAAGGGCCTCAAAATCATGGACATAAGCCGAATGGCGAACCATCAGTACCCAGACTACCCCGGCCAATACCAGGGGGAGCAGTAGGATTTTATGGCGGACGAAAATCAGTCCAGTCAGACTTGCGACGAGCACACTGGTGCCTATGATAACGCTCGGCAGCCCGTTCGATGCTTCACCATAGCCAAAAGCGAATACATTCGCGTAGCCGGGTAGATAGAACGGGATTGACATTACACCGATACGGGAGAGTTGTCCCTGTAGGAAAGGCTCCCAATCCAAGCGACTGATCACAGCGGTGTAGAACTCTGGTGAGGCCAGCCCTAGACGCCAAAGCATAGACTGAAAGCTCGGTAAATCGGCCAGTGCAGACTCTCTTTCTAACGCAAAGTATTCGTTTCCAAAGTTAAATGCCAGCACTAGAATGCCGAATGCTAGAGCAATGTATCCGAGGAGTAGATACCGGCTGGATGTCAGTACAGATACCGAGCTTCTGAGTCTTCCTCTGACCAACTCTACGAATAAGAAAAAGCAAGTGAAAAAGGGGAGAAGAAATATAATGATTAGGAGGAGGTGAGTTAGCGTATTCGCTCCATGAGTACCATAATATTGATTGGAAAAGTTTAGAATTAAGAGAGATAGGCTGATAAGAAAAGCGACAATACCAAGTATCGGATGGCGAGCACGAAACAGAGTAGCAACAATGGAGGAGAGGTTGGAAGCGGAAGCGTTCCTGCGGATTAGATCATCTACGAAACCCAAAATAGTAAAAGGGAGTAGAAGAGAATAGATATGCCAACCAAGCAGCAGGGCAATGCATGTCTTGAAAATCAGTTGTCGGAATTTCCTTTCCTGGACGAAAACTACCATGCCATGGAATGTCAGTAGTACTCCGAAAAGACTCGTGACTTCAGTAGAGATCATATCGTTGTAGTACAGACAATAGGTCGAGGAGAACGACAGGAGTGTTGCGGCCAGGGCAACCCAGTGGTTGGACACGAGTCGGCACAGGGCGTAATAGGCCAACACGGCAGTCGCGGCGAAGCATAGTAACATCAGGATTCTAGCGGCGTAGATTTGCTTTGCTAGGCTATCTGCAAAAGGGAGAGTGGTTATTTTGATCAGTGCGTAGGTGCCAATTGGAAAACGATTATATGGTTCGTATCCCCGGGTACCATCCACACCTAGGGTCTGACGAAAGAACATCAGAAAATGATGGTCCGGAGAAAGGTTGGCGGCCAGTGCCATGCTTTGCGACGACAGATGTGCATGGTGGGGCCCCCGATAGAAGTGGCTCCGGTCGTTGCGAAACAGGAAAACCGTTGCCAGCGCGAAAAGCAAAAGCAGTAGCGGTAGCACTGCAGGAGGGGATACGGTTTTGCGCTCAATAAGCAACTGATATATTCCCATTCAGGCTTCTCCGCTCCACAGGTTAAGGACAGCGGATAACTGCTTTCTTGCTGAGTTCAACCGGGGTACCAGAAGCCTGACGGGGAGAGGATGCTTCCGAATCCCCACAGGGCGACGGCGCTGGCGGTACCCCACCAGTACCATCGTTGGTGGTGTGGGGCTAACACACCATCGAGAGTGAGGTAGCCGCAAGTCAGCAACACTATCAGCCAGAACGCCATGACGGTTCCTGCTGGCAGATCATGTAGGAAGCGTGGCAGGGTCAGTCCCGTGATGAGGATGGCACGATTAGCGACTTGACTCAAGGGAAGTGGTGCTGGGGCAACCTTGCTCTGCTGTGCGGCGACGGGGAATGCTAAGATCAGGTCAGGAAAGGCACCAAGTCTCCCACGGTGTTGCGTAAAGGCGACAGCGGCTCGTCCTACCAGCAGTGCCACATAGGCGGCCCACAGCCAGCCGAGCGCATGACGGACCCAAGTGAGCACCAGCGTTGAGACCGACTGCTCCCACAGAGTAACGTCTGGTTGGGTTCCCACCGTAGCGGCCAGCACGCCAGTTGCCAGGGCGGTGGTCCACGGTCGGAAACTGCCACTAGACAGCATCACCCGGCAAACCATCTTTGCGCCTGCGTCAGGTCTCCGCGCAAGTCACCCAGCACCATCCACGCCTTGATTCCGACTATGGCCATCGGGAGCAGCCACCGCGTCAACCGCGGTTGCCACAGTTCCCAGCGCACGACGGCGAGACGACCCAGCCCCTCCGCTGCGGCGGCCGCCGCCAGATACATGCCCGGGTAAGCTAAGTACGCTGTCCGCGGATAGTTACGTGTGATGGTCATGCCGACTGCAATCAACACCACCCAGATCAGCACCCAGAGCGCCGCGCGGCGGGGCAGAAAAACCAAGCCGGGTAGAAACAGCAAGACGATTAGCCCGGTGTGGCTGTCCATAAGATTAGCGATTTGCGCGTGGTTATGGGCTGCTACCCAGCCGACCAGCCCCTGCCAGCCGCCGGCTTGGGATACGGCGTAGGCTATGTGCCGCCAGGGGTCGTTTTGACTGTAGGTTTGGCCGAGTACGACCGCATGCACTACCAGCCACCAACATGCTTGCAGCCCGATGAACCCGGCCGTCACCAGCGCCGCGCGGCGGACGCGAGAGAGTAGCGGCAGGCCGCTGGCTCCACCGTCGAGGCCGACATAGAATAGCCACAGCAAAGCGAGCAACGGTGTCCCCAGGTTCTTGGTCGCATCAGCGATGAAGAGCACGAGCGTGAGGGCTAGTACGTGTCGGATTGCCTGGCTGGGGACCGCCGCGTGGAGAGCCTCGGACCCAAATACAGGACTACGCTGCAGGGCCAGCAGCCCAACCACCGCGGCAGCATAGCCAAAGGACTGGGTATCAATATGGTTGGCGAAAGCCGTGAATCCAGGGCTGAACACCACGAGTCCGGCCGCAATGATCCCGATGGTCCGACCACGTTCGGGATCGGCAATTAGCGCCCGACATAAAGCGTACATGGCGCCGACAGCCACGAACCAACAGAGCCAGGTGGCCACTACCGCTGCGCGCCAAAGGTCCCGCGTCCAGAGTGCCAACCACGAGACGACCGGGCCGGGGAGAAACCGCGACGCATTCTGAGTAGACAGCAAGTTCACTCCGCGCTGTCCCCAGCGATCCAACTCTTCCGGCGCACGCCAGCGGCTCACCCCTTCTGCCAGCAACGCGGACTGGGCCACATCAAGCCACTCCCAGTGGATTGGCACACCGTTAAACGACACGGTGGAGCCGATGCCAAGTCGGTTCTGCCAGGATCCGTCACCCAGACGGGGAGCGATCTGCAGGGCGATGAGCAGGCCGGCAAGCAGCCAGAGGAGGAGCGGTAGCCTCCGGGACCAGCCTACCGTTGTGATGTGGGACCTCATGGCATTGGCTCTGCTGTGGTACTTATGGCGCGGGGCGGGTGGCGAGCTGGGCGGTGAGGTGATCGAGCAGGCCGCGCTGGGCGGCGTCGTGGGCCGAGCGCAGGCCGCTGGCAATCGTCGTGGCGTCGGAGCGGCCGTGGGCGATGAAGACGAGGCCGCGGACGCCCAGGAGGGGCGCGCAGCCGTGCTGGCGATAGTCGAAGCGCCGGGCGGCGCGGCGCAACGCCGGGCGCAAGACGAGGCCGGCGAGGCGGTAGTGTAGGCCGCTGCGGACGGCGCCGCGGACGAGGTCGAAGATGAGTGTGACCATGCCCTCGGCGACCTTGAGTACGACATTGCCGGCAAACCCGTCGCAGACGACCACGTCGGCAGCACCGGCTGTCGCTTGCCGACCCTCGACGTTGCCGACGAAATGCAGGCCGCTGGCGGCGAGCAGGGGGTAGGTTTCCTGGACCAGCCGGTTGCCCTTGTTGGCTTCCTCGCCATTGCTGAGGAGTCCCACGCGGGGACGTTGCACGCCATGCACGATCTCCATATAGGCGGCGCCGAGGTAGGCAAAGTCCACGAGGTGGCGGGGCTGGCAGTCGGCAGTGGTACCCACATCCATGATGAGCGCCGGCCCGCTCGGCAGCGGAAATACCGCGCCGGCCGCGGGTCGATCCACGCCGGGGAGTGGGCGCAGCATCAGCACGGCGGTGGCCATCGTGGCGCCGCTGTTGCCGGCCGAGAGGAAGGCGTCGGCCTCGCCATCGCGGACGAGGCGCAGGCCGACATGCACGGAGGATTGGCGCTGGCGGCGGGCGGCGTGGGCCGCCTGGGCGTCCATGTCAATCACATCGGGCGCGTGGACGACCGTGATGGGCAGCTCGGTAGCAGCGTCGCCGGTGGCGGCTTGCAACTCTCGCGCTACGACGGCTTCCTGCCCGACGAGGATGACGTGGAGGTCGGCGGCGCGCGGCTTACGGACTGCCAGCACGGCGCCGCGCACGATCTCGCCGGGGGCGTGATCGCCGCCCATGGCATCGAGTGCTATACGCATCTGGCTCCCACTATCTGGCCCCCACCCTGGCCCTCCCCCGTTGCGACGGGGGAGGGGACTTGGCCCCCACTCTGGCCCTCCCCGTTGTGACGGGGGAGGGGACTTGGCCCCTCACCCTTACGCGCCCCCGTTGTGATAGGGAGGGAACATGGCTTTACGGGCGCCTCCCCCGGTCGGACTCTTACTCACCGGCTGTTACCGGCGACGGCGGCGCTGGCGGCCGGGTCGGCTGCCGGTGCGAATGATACGTGCCAGCCGCGCGGCAAAGCTCGGCGCCCGGGCGGCCGTGACATGAGCATGTAGCCGGTCTTGTTGAACAATACGACACACCGGACCCATGTCGCACTCGCCTATGCAGGAGACGGGCACGACGGACACATTGTCCGCGATGCCCTCCTGACGTAGGGACTGCACTATGGCGGGAAGCGCCTCACGGGCGCCGTCCTCGTTACATCAGCCGCCCTGGCAGAACTGCACCGTCAAGAACGATTCGGTCTGGCTCTTGCGGCGGCAGTCCGGGCAGAGGGCTGCGAACGAGCCGCCGCTTCACCCGGCTTCGCGGGTGGAGGTCGGTGCCCCACACTGGGGGCACTGGGGCGGCTCATCCTGCTTGATCATGCGTAGAGCGCGTTGCACGCTGTATTGTCTCCGTCGTCGAGTTCGTTGCGGCGAGCGGCACGCATGCTGTCGGGGCGATCACGTGGCGCTGGCTCGCTCCTCCGCATTGTAGCGGCCCTGGCCCGCTTGGTCCAAGGGGGTGGTTGGGTGTTGGACCCCCTATGGTCCCCTCACAGGGGTAGGTTTTTGTCTGCATCAGGATTTTCGGGATGGAAGGATGAGCAGGATGGATTCCCGCCCCGTAGCGGGGTACGGGACATGCTTGCGCGGGAATGACGGGGGGACGGTTGGGCAGTGGATTGTGCAGGGGTGGCGCGCCAGCGGTAGTATCGTGAGTGGGTGTTGGCCGATGTTGCGTCGCGTTGGGAACGATAAGCAACTCACGGGGTTGGCCGGCTAGGTGAACGGATGCTGGTAGTAACGCTTTGGATTGCCGGGCTGGTCATGGTCGGCTGGGCGGCGGCCCGGTGGGGCTGGCGCTTGGGGTCGGCCGACGTGGCATGGGGCGTGGCGCCGGCGGTGGGGCTGGCGGTGGGGCTGGTGGTGGCAAACGCGCTGGCTTACATCGTCCCGGCCGGGTGGGCGGCCGGTCTGAGCACCGGGCTGCTCGTGCTGGCCGCGGTCGTTTGGCGGTGGCGGCAGCGAGGTAAGGCTACGCCCGACCGCGCGACGGACGCGGAGCGGAGCGCGCCGGTGGACGCCGCCGACGTGCTCGTCTGGCTGGTCGCCGGGCTGGCGGTCACGGTGGCGGTGGGGGCCGGCGCCTTTGCGACGCTGGAGTACAACGAGGAATTGCAGCACTGGCCGCTGGCGGCGACCATCGCCGAGGGCAACTTCCCGCCGCGGCTGCCGTTCTGGCCGGCGTGGCCGGCGGTGTATCACTACGGCTTTGCGCTGCTGGCGGCGGCCGTCCACCACCTGAGCGGACTGGCCGTGTGGTGGTCCATTGACCTGCTGACGCTGGTGGTGGCGCTGGCGGTCTTCTGGGGGGTGGCAGCCCTGCTGCGGCGCGCCGGAGCCACGATGAACCTGGCGGTCGTGGGAGCGTTTTTCGTCTTCTTCGGCGGGGGCTGGGTACCGGGGTGGTATGCCGAGCGGATTCCCTTTTGGCTGACCCATGCCGAGGGGCCGCTCACTGGTATGCAGTCCCAGCCGCTGGTCGGGGGCGAGCTGTTCAAGAGCTTTGCGCTGATCGTCCACGAGCACTCGGCCGCGCTGGGGCTGGTGTGTCTGATCGCCTACTGCCATGGTTGGCTCAGTATGCAGCGGCAGGTGGGTCAGTCGCGGGCGTGGTGGCTGGCGGCGGGGCTGCCGGTGCTCATCGGTGGGGCGGCGGCGTTGGCTGCGACGAGCGATTTCGTGCTGCTGCTGGCGGGGACGGCGGCAGTCGTCGGGTTGCGGGCCGGACGGCTGCTGATCGGGCGGCTGCGGCGGCTAGAGGCGCTGGCGAGCGGGGACGGGAGTTGGTGGGCGGTGCGGCGCGATGGTGCGGTGCTGCTGGCGACGCTGGTCGTGGGCTTGCTGTGCGGTGGCGCTATCTCGGACCTGTTGCTGCGCGCGCGGGGTTTGCCGCTGGGAAGTAGTGTGGGATGGCGTAGCCCGCCGGGGTGGCCGCAACTGGCCGGGGACGGGGGACCGCTCGCTGGCGGGTGGTGGTGGGAGGCGCTACTGACCGAGTACGGACTGCCGGTGCTGCTGCTGCCGGTGGTGGGGTGGTGGTGCTGGCGACGGCCGACGCCGTTGAAGACGTGGCTGCTGGCGACGGCGGTGAGCGGGTTTGTGCTGCCGCTGGTGGTGCAGTATGGGCGGGACGACGCGGCGATGGCCGCGTTCAGCCGGACGGCGGGTTACCTGTGGCTGGTGCTGTGTGCGCTGACCGTCGTGGAGCTGACGCAGGGGCTACGCTGGAACCGCTTGGCCTACGCGCTGCTGGGCGTATTTGTGCTCGGCTCGACCTATATGGGGATCAGTTTTGCCGTCTCGTTGTGGCCGCCGGAGGGGCTGCAAGCGACGGCGCCGCCGCGGCGGCCGGCGCACGTGCAACTGGCAGAGCGCGTAGCCGAGCTGGTGCCGCCGTCGGTGCGGATTCTCAGTGACAACCCGCGGCGGGTAAGCACGCTGGCCGGGCGCTTGGCGCCGTCTACGCTGGCGCCGCATTTCGTCAACGGTGATACCGGCGACTATGCGGCGGCGCTGCGGACACTCGACGCGGCGGCCATCGAGCGGCTTAGCGTGGCGTATCTGCACGTGTCGTCCACGCAGTACGGGCGGTGGCCGCTGGCGGTGCGGGCGGCGCTCACCGACCCAGCTCGCTTCAAGCTGCTGGCGGTACGGGAAGTGGAATGGCGGTGCAACCGGGTGCGGGCGCGGGAATGGGTGGCGCTGTACGGGATCGTCGGCCGCTACGAGACGGCCGGCGGCGGACCGCGCCGGGGCAGCGGGCCGACGGACCCGTCGCTGGCCTATTGGCAGCCGCGGTTGCTGTTCACGCCGCTGTGTCCGTAGCGGTGGTCAGTGGCTAGTGGTCAGTGGTCAGTGGGACGGGTGGGCCTGGCCTCCTCCCTGAAGGGAAGGGGAATGAGGTGGGCGAGGGGAATTGTCAGGATCAGGATTTGCGGGATTTGAGGATGGACCGGATGGAGGGGTGGGGCTGGCCCCCCTGTGGTCCCCCCGTTGCGACGGGGGGACGGGGTAGACCTACCCCCTGTCCCCTTCCTAAAGGGAAGGGGCTGGGTTGCGGCGCAAGCCGCAATGACGGGGGTGGGGTGGGCCTGCTATCCGTTGGTGGGCCAACTGGCGATGAAGGCTTCCGTCTCGACGCTGGCGGGAAGCTCGTTGAAGTAGTAGTACATCGGACTGGACTGGAAGGCCGGCTCGAACTGCTCTTCGTCGGACTGGAGATCGGCATCGAGCTGCTTGAAGCGGCTCCAGAGCGTATTGATCTCCTCGACGGTGAAGCGGTCGGCAAACTCGGGGCCCCAGTTCAGACTGATCGAGTGTGAGCTGCTGGCTCGTGACCGGGCGTCGTCGGTCGCTGTGGCGTCGGGGACTCTCAGGATACGCAGGTGGATTACGGCCTTGCAGAGGTAGATCGTCAGCACGGTCTTGCCGCTGGCGCCAGCGCCCGGCTGGAGCGCGTCCAAGCTGGCGCGGTAGGCCGCTGCGTCGCGGGAGATGACCGCGCGCAGGGCAGCTTCCGTGAGGTCTTGCAGGCGGGCGCTGCGCTGGTCCATAGTGTCGAACCGTTCGCGCGCCCAGGACGCTAGGGTCGAGGCGAAGGCAAGCTCCGGGTAGAAACCAAAGATGGTGTGGCCGCCGTGGAGCGTGCGGCGGAGCTTGGTGGTGTAGTCGCTGCCCCAGTGGATGAGGAAGTTGCTATAGATCACGCCGTCCCCGGCGCGTAGCTCGACCGGGACACCGCCAGTTACCGCTTTCATTCTGTTCGCCGATAGCTCGGCGTTTTCCTGGGCGGTATTCACGCGCCGGTGGCTGCCGGGGATCACCCACAGCACGTTGTCATCGTACAGCGGCACGTTCCACTGGGTATAGCGGGGGCCGTTCTCCAGCAAGTCGGCTTGGAGGGCTTCCAAGGGCGCCATGTCTATCGGATGCACGTCGCGGTGCCAGCCGGTACCGCCCGGATGATCGCGCACCGGGCTGCACATCATCATCATCTGCGTCACGTTCGGCACGGGGTTGCAGAGCAGTTGGCTGGCAACATCGAGCGTGCGGTCGGCAACCCAGAAGTCCTCGACGACGTTGGCGGTCTGCTCGTCAATCAGCCCCGGGCGCTCCATCATCACGCGAGGCTGGCGGGCCGTTTCCCACTGGCCGCCGGGGGGATCGCCGGGCTGCCGCTCGCGTGCCCAGACGACCTTTTGCCGTTCCAGGATGGTCTCGCAACTGGCGCGCATGGCATCGAGCTTGTCCGGCGGAATGATCTCGGGGATGACCAGATACCCTTGGTCCATGAACAGGTCTCGGTCTACGCGCATGTCCGTACCCTCCCTCGCCGGTCGCTCACCAGCATTATTAGGCTCACTCGCAGTATCCCTCCGCACCCCCTACTCTCAGCCGGGGATTACCTAGTCGGCTGCTCCGAGGCTGACAGCAAGGTGTGCAGTGGGTAATCGGAGCTTACGGCCGCTGTGCGGGGCTTGTCAATCGGCGCGGTCTGCGTGGGGGAGACGGTTGTTGGCGGCGGCGGTGCTCCGGCGCGGTTCGCTGAAGAGGGTGCGCTCTTGTATGCTGATGTGGGTGAGGCACCGGCCGGGCAGATGGGGAGAGGGCATGAAGACGGTTCGGGACGTGCTGTGGCTGTGGGGAACGACAGTCAATGCGCTGGAGTACTATGGCTTTCGTCCCTCCGAGCTGGCGGTTGGCGAGGGATTGGACATCCTCGGGCTGCCCAGGGCGATGATGTGTGGCCACCTGCCACCGACAGAGGAGGAATACGCTCCGGTCGCTGACTGCCGCGAGCTACTGTGGGAGATGAGCTTCGACGCCGGGTTCGCGTTCGAGCGGCCATTGGCGCCGATTGTGAAGCTGCACGAAGATCACCCGAACGTTACCGGCGTGCTCTTGGACGACTTCAGCACGGCGGAGATCAGCCGCGGGGCGACGCCCGACGTGCTGGCGCGGATGCGGCGGGCCATGCCGGCCTCGCTGCAACTGTGGGCGGTCATCTACTCGATGAGTCTGGATATTCCCAATCTGACCGAGTACCTTCGGCACTTGGACGGGATCAGCTTCTGGGTGTGGCACGGCCGCGACCTCCCGGCTTTGGCCGCACAGGCCGAGCGATGCTATGCGTTGAGTGGCGGTAAGCCGATGATCGTGGGTCTCTATTTCTACAACTTTGGCGAGGGCCGGCCACTTACGCCCGATGAGATGCGCAGGCAGTTGAAGGCGGGGCTGGAGTTGGTGCGGGCCGGTCGCTGTCGGGGGCTATGCTTCCTGGCCTCCTCGATCATGGACGTGGGGTTGGAGGCCGTCGAGTGGACGCGGCAGTGGATTGCCGAGCACGGCGACGATCCGCTGTAGAATGATGGGGTGTTTGCATGGCTCTCCGGACGGAGTGTTCCGTCCGATCTGGAGCGGCCGATGTTTGGATTCCCGCCCCGTATCGGAGTACGGGACATGCTTTCGCGGGAATGACGACTTCTGCGTGGTGGAGGTGTGGCGTGAGTGTTGAGCGACTACGGGGACTGTGGCGGGAGGATCGGCCGGTCAGTGCGGCTTGGCTCTCCACGACGGATGGCCTGATCGCCGAGACGATGGCCCACAGCGGGTTCGACGTGCTGGTACTCGATATGCAGCACGGCATGACGATTGGGCCGGATCGGGCGGCGGCGTGGCTGCAAGCCGTCGGGAACGCCGAGGTGGCGGCCCTGGTGCGCGTCCCTTGGAACGAGCCGGTGCATATCCAATACGTTCTCGACGCCGGGGCGGACGGCGTGATCGTGCCGTTGATTGCCTCGCCCGCCGACGCGGCCAAGGCCGCCGGGTCCTGTCGCTATCCACCACTGGGATTTCGTAGCTGGGGACCCAACCGCGCCCGTTTTCGCGCGACCGGCGACTATCGCGTCTGGGCAAACGAGCAAGTGGTGTGTCTTGCGCTGGTCGAGCACATTGACGCGGTGAACCAAATCGAGGCGATTGTCGAGACGCCGGGCCTCGACGGCGTGTTCATCGGGCCAAACGACCTCGGCTTCAGCATGGGGCAGCTGCCGGGGGAGCACGACGAGCAGCACGCGGCCGCCTGCCAGCGGGTCGCCGACGTCGCGCGGGCGGCGAACAAGGTGGCGGGAATCTACAGCGGTGCGGACCCGGCAGATGCGCTGCGCTACGTGGCACAAGGGTTCAACTTCTGCCCGATTGCCAGCGACGTCGGGCTGGTCCGCGATGGCGCCGTGGCGGCTATCGAGCGGTTCCGGCGGGGGTGAGGCTGGCGGCCACAGTTCCATCGGAAATGGCTGCTCTGGATTCCGGCTTTCGCCGGAATGACGGGAATTACGCGCCCGATTCAGCCCCTTTAGAGCCGGAGGCGTGCCCAGCGGACGCCGACGGCGGCATCGTCGCCAGCGTAGAAGGCCACCAGGATGTCACCGTCCGGTAGGAGCACGGCGCGGGGATGGCCAAAGCGCCAGGCGAGCATGTCCTGCCATAGTTCGCGCTGATCGCGTGACGCGCCCGTGCCAGACTCGGTCCCGGCGGGGCTGGCGTACACGACAAGATCGCGGGTCCGGTCCCAGGTGCGGCCGAAATCGTGGCTGAGGGCGGCGCGGATGCCGGGTGGGTGGCGCCGGTGCGTATAGACGGCCACCAACTGATCGCCGCCGACGGGCAGCGGTTGGCAATGCTGGCCAGGTAGGCCGGTGCCGACGGGTGTTGTCCAAGAGCGGCCGTCGGGGGTGCCCCAGGCGATGTGGATGTCCCGATCTTCACCGACGGTCGCATCGTGGGTCCAGAACATCGCCACGAGTTGGCCGGTATCGGGGTGCCGGCCGAGGCGCTGGTCCCAGTAGTAGAGCGCAGCGTCGGGATGCACGGCCACGGTGACGTATTCCGGCCAGGTCGCACCGGCGTCGGAGGAGAGGCGCAGGCGAGCGCCGGGCCGGGGGGTGGTTCGGTCGTCGTAGGCTTTCCAGTGCTCATAGGGCTGGGCCAGCACGCCGCCGGGCAGCGCCAGGACGGATGAGGAACAGGGCGAGGCCGCGGCGTGCGGGGCAGTCGGTACCGCCTGCCGGTGGCCCCACGTGCGGCCGCCATCGGTGGAGGTGGTATGGAACACGCGCATCGGCAGCAGCCCTTGGGTCTGCGGGTGGATCCAGGGTAGCTCCGGGCGCGAGCGATCCACCCATAGGCTGGTGCCGATGAGCTTACCGGGTGTCAATTCGGCAATTGCGAGGCACTTGACCTCGCCCGGAGTATCGTCCCAGGCTCCGAGGCCAACGCCGTCGTGGCGCTGCTCCCAGGTCTCGCCTTGATCGGTACTGGCATACACGCAGACGTGGCCATCCAACGAATCGCGTTCGCTGCCGCGGCGAAAGGCGACGAGTACGGTGCCGTCGTGGATGCGGCTGATGGTCGTGTGGGCACAGACGCGACCGTGGGGAGGCCCGGCGGCCGCATCGTAGACGTGGCCGGATGCGATGACGCGCATTGGCAACTCTCCTGCTACGAGTATAGCTGGCCCCCCTATGGTCCCCCGTCCCGACGGGGGGACGGGCGCAGCCTGCTGTGGCCATACACGAAAAACCTACCCTTGTGAGCTATGGTCCCCCCGCTGCGGCGGGGGGCGGGAGGCTGGAGCCTACAGCGGCTGTCCGGTGTGCTGTAGGCTATCTGCTGTCGGACTGCGAGGAGGTTGGACGTGGCGACGATGGACGAGCTACGAGCGAGCGTGCGGCGGAGCTTCCCGGAGCTTGACGTAATCGAGGATGACGGGCTGCGCGACAAGGTGGTGGAGGCGTGGGCGTTTGCGCTCTCGCAAACGGAGTTCACCGCCATCGAGCAGATACGCGGCTCCGGCAACCCGACGACACCACGCCTGAAGCAGGGCACGCAGACGGAGCATTTGCGCGGCGTCGCTCGCATCGCACTGGCGATGGCCGATTCGTTAGAGCAGGTCGTCGGCCCGGTGGGGATCAACCGCGATCTGCTGGTGGCATGTGCGCTGTGCCACGACGTGGGTAAACCGTTCGAGTTCAGCCCGCGCAACCAGGCCCGCTGGCAGGCCGATCCCGCCGCCGTGGGCTATCCCTCCATTCGCCACCCTCCTTACGGCGTCTATGTGGCCCTGACCGTCGGCCTGCCGGAAGCGGTCGCGCATACTGCGGGCGCCCACTCCGGCGAGGGCGAGCGCGTCGAGCGGAGCCTGGAGAACACCATCGTCCACCTGGCCGATCACGCCTTCTGGACGATCCTCGGGCGGGCCGGGGCCTTGACCGACGCAGACTAGCGGAGGGTGAGGCGTCTCACCGCCAATGAGAGCGATGCAAGCCATCCGGTTGCGTCTTGCCCACACGTTCATCAACCGGGATTTTGCCCTGTTCATGGGGGGCAGCTTTATCTCGGCGATGGGCATGTGGTTCCGCACCGTCACCGTGAGCTGGGTAGCGTTCGAGTTGACCGGCTCGGCGTTCTACCTCGGCATGCTGACGTTCGCGCAGTTGGCGCCGATCCTCTTTTTCGGGCTGCTGGGCGGCGTGCTGGCCGACCGGGTGGACCGGCGGCGGCTGATGCTCACGGTCAGCACTGCCGTCACGCTCCTGAACACCCTCTTGGCGGCACTCGGCGCGGGCGGTTGGCTCAACCCGGCCATTCTGCTGGCGCTAGTGGCTACGCTCGGCCTGTGCGACGCCGTGATGTTCCCAACCTGGCAAGCCATCATCAAGGACCTGGTGCCGACCGAGCGACTACGGACCGCGGTGGCCGTCAGCTCGGTGCGCTTCAATCTGTCGCGGGTGCTGGCGCCGGCATTGGCCGGCGGTCTGTTGAGCATCGCCGGACCGGCGGTGTGCCTGGCTGTGAGTGCCGGTAGCTCGCTCGGCATCATTGTCGTGACCTTGGCCATTCGGCCGCGCAAGCTCACGGAGAGCCGGCCCGTGTCGTGGTGGGCGGCCATCGGCCAAGGCCTCGACTACACGCGGCGTGAGGTGGACGTGCGCCGGCTGCTGCTCGTGACGGCCGGGTTCGGCCTGCTGGTGCTGCCGCACCAAGCCTTCTTGCCCGCTTATACCGAGCGGCAACTCGGCTTGGGTCCTGATGGACTCGGCACGCTGCTGACGGCCGGGGGAATTGGGGGGATCATCGGCGCGCTGATTACGGGCAGCAGGTTCACCAATAACCGGGAGTATCGGGCGATGGGTGCCTTTACCATCGTGACCGGGCTGGGACTGCTGATCCTCGGTTTCATTCCGGCGCTCCCGGCGGCGCTGCTCGGAATGGTGATCGTCGGTATCGGCTCTATCGGCTTCTGGACCGCCGCGCAGTCCACGATCCAGTTGATCGTCCCTGACCGATTGGTGGGCCGCGTGATGAGTCTGTACGTGGCCTTGTCTGCCGGGTCCATGCCACTGGGGAGCCTGGCGCTGGGGAGTATCGCCGAGCAGGGCGACACCCGGATCGTCATGGTCATCGGCGGCGTGAGCGCCCTGCTGCTCTGCCTGCCGCTGCTGCTACGGCGGCCGCCACCAGAACAACAGTGATGGCCGCCCGGCCTATCGTCGGAGGGCAACCGGGCCGGCGCGTGACTTGACCGCAGCGGTAGCGCGGCCTAGACTAGCGAACCAAGGCGAATCATTGGGAAAGGGCGGCACAGGCCGCAGGAGTCACTGACCGAAGGTCTCAGGGGAGAGAGAACGATGGCTGTGACCGCAGACGAGCCAGCCTACGATGTGCAGATCGAGTTCACCATGCCCGAGGCGCACAATCGCTTCTGGGCTATTCCGGTTCTGGGTATCGCCGTCAAGCTCATTCTCCTGATCCCGCACATCATTATTCTTAGCGTCCTCGCGCAAGTTACCGCATTGCTCTTCCTCGTCACCTGGATACCGGTCCTGTTTGGTGGTCGTTATCCGTCGTGGGGCTATGCACTGACCGGAGGCACGTTGCGTTGGAATGCTCAAGTTGCCATTTACCTCGTCGGCTTTACGGATCGTTACCCGCCGTTCCGCCTCGGCAAAGCCGCCGCGGGGGAGGAGCGGTATGACGTTGAGGTGGACTTCGCCGTTCCCGCGGCGCATAATCGCTTCTGGGCCATTCCGGCCATCGGTGTTCTGGTGAAGCTCATCATCCTCATCCCACATATCATCATGCTCCAACTGTTCTCCATTGCCGTCACGGTGCTCGCGCTTGTGACCTGGCTTCCCGTACTGCTCAACGGCCGCTATCCCTCCTGGGGCTACGAGTTCATCGGCGGTACCTTACGCTGGAACACGCGGTCCACTGCCTATTTCTATGGCCTGACCGACCGGTATCCGCCCTTCCGGCTGAGTAGGTAAGGGGACCGCCGGTTGCAGGAGTCACGGACCGGAAGCACGCACACGAGAGGAGAGAACGATGGCTATATCCGCAGACGAGCAAGCCTATGATGTTCAAGTGGAGTTCACCGTTCCTGAGTGGCACAATCGGTTCTGGGCCATTCCGGTTCTGGGTATCGTCGTCAAGCTCATTCTCCTGATCCCGCACCTGCTTATTCTGAGCATCCTCGGGCAGGTCGTCGCATTGCTCTTCCTTGTCACCTGGATACCGGTCTTGTTCGGTGGGCGGTATCCGTCGTGGGGGTACGAGCTGATCGGGGGTACGTTGCGATGGAACACCAATGTCAACGCTTACCTCTTCGGCTTGACCGACCGGTACCCGCCGTTTCGCTTCGGGAAGGCCGCCGAGGGCGAGGAGCCGTATGAGGTTGACGTGGACTTCACCGTGCCTGAGGAGCACAACCTGTTCTGGGCTATCCCGGTGATCGGTATCCTCGTGAAGCTCATCATCCTCATCCCACACATGATCCTGCTCTATGTTATCACCATCGTGGCAACAATACTCAGTCTTGTGACCTGGATACCAGTGCTATTCAACGGCCACTATCCCGCCTGGGGGTACGAGATCATCGGTGGGTACTTGCGCTACTCCGTGCGGTACGCTGCCTATTTCTATGGCCTGACGGACCAGTACCCGCCCTTCCGGCTGGGCCAGTAGGGGGGGAGTGGTGGGGGAATGGGGCTGGCTCCCTCCCTGGCCCTCCCCCGTCCCGACGGGGGAGGGGACCACGCTCGGCCGGCGGCTGCGGGGGAGGGCAACCACAAGGGTTGCCGCCCCTACAGGGGTGATGACCGCACACCTGGATTCCCGCGAAAGCGGGAATGGCGAATGTGGAGAGAGGGACGTGGTTCATGGGTAGAGAGGAAGGTGGTAGATGACACGGCTGGCAGTAGGCATCGTCGGCTGCGGGGGCCGGGCGCGCGGGCACATGCAGGCGTTGGAGCAGTTCGAGGACGTAGCGATGGTCGCCGTGTGCGACCCCATCGCCGCCGCACGTGACAGGGCCGGAGACGAGTTCGGCGTGGCGCACCGCTACGCCAGCGTGGCCGACATGCTCGACGGGGAGCACCTCGACGCTGCGTTCGTCGCTACCCCGCCACATATCAACGCTCAAGCCGCCCTACCTCTGCTGGAGCAGGGCGTGAATACGCTGGTGGAGAAGCCGCCGGGGATGAACGTCGCCGAGGCGCGAGCGTTGCGCGACGCTGCCGAGCGTTCGGGTGCCAAGGGCATCGTAGGATTCCAGCGCCGGTTCAACGCGGTCCTGGTGCAAGCGCGCCAGATGATCGAGGCGCGTGGGCCGATCGTGCAACTGGTCGGTGAGTTCCACAAGAGCATGAGTCGGATAGAGGCCGGCGGCACGTTTCCGCCGGCCGTGCTGGAGAGCATCCTGCTCGAAACGCCGATCCACTCCATTGACCTGCTATGCGCGCTCGCCGGCTCGGCCGTGGCCGAGGTGCATAGCGTCAGGCGCCGCGCCCTCCACCGCTACGTTGATGTCTACGCCGCGCAGATCGTCTTCGAGAACGGCTGCGTAGCGCACCTCGTTGCCAACTACACCACCGATGCGCGGCTGCAACGCTACGAAATCCACGGGCGCGACATCTCGGCGTATTTGGAGGGCATCTCGGAAGGCGTCGTCTTCTGCGATGGCGAGCAGCACACGCTGACTCTCGGTGGGAAGAACGACACGGCGGATCAAGCGCGGTTCTTCCTGGACTGCATCAAGGAGGACCGGCCCGTCACGCTCCCGGCTTGCACGCTCGACGAGGGCATCAAGACGATGGAGCTGGCGGAAGCGATTCTCGCCGGGCGCGAGGTGGAGGGCGGGGCGGCGTAACGTGTGTCGCAGCGGCCGGCCGCGGGGTCATCGTTAGGTAGGAGGTGGCAGATGGCACGGCTGGCAGTAGGCATCGTCGGCTGCGGGGGCCGGGCGCGCGGGCACATGCAGGCGCTGCAGCAGTTCGACGACGTGGCGATGGTGGCCGTGTGCGACCCCATCGCCGCCGCACGCAACGCGGCCGGTGACGAGTTCGGCGTGGCGCACCGCTACGCCAGCGTGGCCGACATGCTCGACGGGGAGCACCTCGACGCTGCGTTTGTCGCTACCCCGACCCACATGAACGCTCAGGGCGCCCTGCCCTGTCTGGAGCACGGCGTACACACACTGGTGGAGAAGCCGCCGGGGATGAACGTTGCCGAGGCGCGAGCACTACGCGACGCTGCCGAGCGCTCGGGCGCCAAGGGCATCGTCGGATTTCAGCGCCGATTCAACGCAGTCTTGGTCGAAGCACGCCGGCTGGTCGAGACACGGGGGCCGATTGTGCAGCTTGTCGGAGAGTTTCACCAGAGCATGAGCCGGACCGAGGCCGGCGGCACGTTTCCGCCCGTCGTCCTAGAGAACATTCTGCTCGAAACGCCGATCCACGCCATTGACCTGCTGTGCGCGCTCGCCGGCTCGGACGTGGCCGAGGTGCAAAGTGTCGTGCGCCGCGCTCTTCACCGCTACGTTGATGTCTACGCTGCGCAAATCGTCTTCGAGAACGGCTGCGTAGCCCAACTCATCGCCAACTACACCACCGATGCGCGGCTGCAACGCTACGAAATCCACGGGCGCGACATCTCGGCATATCTGGAGGGCATCTCGGAAGGCGTCGTCTTCTGCGACGGCGAGCGGCATACACTGAGGCTCGAGGGGAAGAACGACACGGCAGACCAAGCGCGGTTCTTCCTGGACTGCATCAAGGAGGATCGGCCCGTCACGCTCCCGGCTTGCACGCTCGATGAAGGCATCAAGACGATGGAGCTGGCGGAAGCGATCCTCGCCGGGCGCGAGGTGGAGGGCGGGGCGGCTTGAAGGTTGCTGGCCCCCCTATGGTCCCCCCGCTGCGGCGGGGAGACGGCGCTTCCAGGCGACGTGGCCACATTCCTGGCACAGGTCCCTCCGCTGCGGCGGGGGGACGGCGGCGTGGGCCGCTGCGGCGCCGGGGGACGAGATGTTCACTCCTCTGTGCGTGAGCACGGGGGAGGGAACCTGCTCCCGGCCACTACCTGGTTAAGTTCGTAATCTTCATCAGGGAAGGGGAGCGCTGGCGGCGCCGGTCCGCCGCTGCCCGCCAGGGAAGCGGGGGCGGTGTAACAAGCGGCAGCTGGGGGGCTGGATTACGGCTTGCGCCGCAATGACGGGCGGCTGGGCGCGATTCATCGCGCCCCTACAAAAAACCTACGCAATGACGGGTGGAGTCGCCATGAAAGACGACGCGGCGCTGGTCGCGCTGGCGCAGAGCGGCGACCGCGTGGCGTTCAACCGGCTGGTCGTGCGGTATCAAGACCGCGTCTACGGCCTCTGCTGGCGCCTGACGGGCGACCGGGATACCGCCGATGACGCGGCGCAAGAGACGTTCATCGCAGCGTACCGGCACGTGCAGGACTTCCGCGGCGGCTCGTTTGCGGCGTGGCTGATGCGGATTGCTACGCGCCGGTGCTACGACATGCATCGCCAGCGGCAACGCCGGCCGGCCGTCTCGCTAGATCGGCCGGGCCGTCCCAACGGCGAGACGGAGGGGCCGGCGGCCACGCTGCCCGATCCGCAGCCCGGCCCGGAGGCAGCGGCCGAGGGGAGCGAACTCGCGGCGGTGCTGCAAGCGGGGCTGCTCACGCTGCCGCCGGACCAACGCACGGCACTGACCATGTGCGACGTGCTTGGCTACGACTATCAAACCATCGCCGACAGTACCCAAGTGCCGCTGGGCACGGTGCGGTCGCGGATTAATCGTGGCCGGCGGCGACTACGCGCGTATCTGGCCGGGCAGCGGGAACTCTTGCCCGATCCGTACCGTCATGCTTTCAGTGAAAAGGCCTCTTTGGAGGCGGCCGATGTTTAGGTTGGACCTAACCGCTGACCGGCCAAAGCCGCACGGAAGGTGCCAGGTGTGGTGCGGCTTTGACCTGTCACCCGGCCCCTTCCCTTCAGGGAAGGGGAGTCAGCGCGGCAACCGGCAGCCGCTTCTCTCTAGGGCAAGCGGTCAGTGCGGTGCCGGTTGGCCTCGTCTACGTAGGGAGGGGATGGACAACACACTCGGCCCCCTCCCTAGCCCTCCCCCGGAGCAAGCTCCAGGGGAGGGGAAATGCGCCTGGCCCTCACTCCAAGCGACGGGGGTGCGGCCGTGAGTATCCGTCAGTCGCCGCCGGTTGCCGGCCATGAATGGGCCGCCGAACTGCTGTCGGCGCTCTTGGATGGTGAGCTGGACGAGACGACCGCGGCCGCGGTTACGGCACACGTGCAGGAGTGCGCGGAGTGCAGCCGCGATTGGGCCGAGCTACAGGCCACCAAGCAACTGCTCGCGGCGCTGCCGGCGGCTCAGGCGCCGCGCTCCTATGCCATCCTCGCAGACGACCTCGGTGAACCGGGCCGGGCCGGGCCACCCTTCTGGCCGCGCCTGCTGGGGCTGACCTGGCGGCTATCGGGTGCGCTCGCCGTGGTGATTATCCTGATCGGCACCATGCAGCTGGCCGGCATCAATCTGGGCGGGGAGGAGGAAGCCCGATACATCCAAGCAGAGCCGCAAGCGGCACCGGCCGGGCCGCAAGGCGAGCGCGCCGCGGCCGACGCAGCGGGGGCCGCGGACGTGGCTAGTCAGGCTATCGTTGTTGAGCGAGAGAAACCGGTGGTCGTCGAGAAGGCCGTCACCGTGGAGAAGGCTGTAGTCGTCGAGAAGGTCGTGGAAAAGCGAGTAGTGGCGGCCGATGCTGCGCGCTCACCGACCTCGGTTCCCACTCGCACCGCCACGCCAGCCCCCAGCCCCACGGCAACGGTACAGCCGACCGCAACTGCCGCGCCGCCCACAGCGGTACCGCCCCCGGCGCCAGCGGCCGTGACCGCGCCGCCGCAGGGAGCGCCAGCCGGCCCGGCGTTCGCCCCGGGGGTGCTGTGGCTGATCGGCGGCGCCGTGGTGGTCGTCGTGGCCGGGGCAGCGTGGCTGGGAGAGCGCTGGGTGCGCGGGCGTCAGGGCTGAGGCGTATACTAGCCCCCCTATGGTCCCCTGACTAGGGTAGGTGTTCATTTGTACAGTCATATACCGCTGCCTGGCCCCCGTCATTGCAGCGGAAGCCGCAATCCAGGACCATGCATCGCCCCCGGTCGCCGCACGGACT
>DAOUJP010000006.1:0-60212 GCA_034422515.1 Chloroflexota bacterium
GGCGCGGACCCGGCCGCGCCACCGCACGCGGCCGGCCCGTCGGTGCCTGGATGCCTCTGCCGGGCGCGGCCCGGCGCTGGAGGATGGTCTTGCATCTACCACTCCCTGTCGATGGGACATATCGGGCGGGGGTGGGGAGATGACAACGGCCTTGGGAATGAGTTTGTCAGAATCAGGATTTTTCGGGCTGGAGGGATTGGACCTACCCCCCGGCCCCCCTAATAGGTCTCCTCGTCGGGACGGGGGGACGGGGAGTGGATTCCCGCTTCCGCCGGAATGACGATTGCCTGGGCGCGATAATGAAGGTTGCGAACTTGATTAGGTAGTGTGTTGACCCCCACCCTGACCCTCCCCCGTCCCGACAGGGGAGGGAACACACCCGTCCCCCCGCTCCTTGCTGGTACAGTCGGCTATGCAGCTTCCGCTCTTCGATCCTCCCGATACCGCAGCGGCACAGCCGGCGGCCGCCTTTGCCAAGCTCAGTGAGGCGCGTGCGGCGGCGCTGGCGTGTACGCGGTGCGGACTGGCGCGGACTCGGCAGCGGGTGGTCTTTGGCGCCGGGGCCGCCCCGGCGCGGCTGTTCGTGCTTGGTGAGGGGCCGTCGGCGGCCGACGACGCGAGCGGTGCGCCGTTTAGCGGCCCGACGGGACGAGTCCTCGACGCCTGGCTACGGACCTTGGGCACGAGTCGGGCCGCGGTCTGGGTCTCTAACGTGGTACGCTGCCGCGCGGCGGAGCTGTTCGGACAGCGCCCGCGCAACCGGCCACCGCGACCGAGCGAGATCGCGGCCTGCCGGTACTGGCTGGACATCGAGCTGGCGTTCGTGGCTCCCGAGGTCGTGCTGTGCCTGGGCGCTACACCGGGGCGCGTGCTGCTGGGTAGCGGCTTCAAGCTGGACCGGGATCGGGGCCGGTGGGCCACCGGGCCGGACGGTATACTCGTGCTGCCCACCTACAATCCGGCCTACTTGCTGCGGCTCCGCAGCGAGCAACGCGCCGCGGCCGAGGCAGTCGTGGCGGCCGATCTGGCCCTGGTGCGTACACGTCTCGCGCCGGCCGGAACACTGCCATGACAAGCGAACCCACTACCGAATTGGCCGCCCAATTCGCGCGCTACGTCGTGCCGACGCTGATGCCGGTGGCGGTGCGGGTCGTGCGGATTGCAGCCGTCGAGCCACGCGAGGTGGTCTACGCGCGGGCGCTCGTGCCACCGGATTGACGGCAGCCCCGCCTCGGCCGGGTGTCAATGCCGTGTGGTTCGTCGGGCTATGCTGCAGTGACGAGGTGGATAGCGGTGGCTTTGGCGGTGGCGACGACGGCGCGGCCGGGTGCCAAGTCCAGCTCGTCCACCGCGGCGCGGGTGACGAGGGCAATCACCGGGAAGCCGCAATCAACGGCAACCCGTGCCAACAGGCCGCGTGGCTCGACCTTTTGCACCTGCCCCGGCCAGGCATTGCGCGCGCTCAGGCCGGCAAAGAGGCGGTGCTGGACATCATCCAGCAGCCAGCGCGGGGACTCCTGATCGTCCGGGGCTGCCGGAGCCGCGCGGTCGGCACCGCCTTGGTCTGCATTGGACTGGGCCGACCCGGCGGTCAAGAGCGTCACGTCCTCCGGGCGGAGGCAAGCGTAGACCTGGCTGCCGACGGGCCACGCGCCGGCTGCGGCCACGGTCACGGGCGGGGTGGTTCCGTCGAGAGCAACGTTGACGGTGCCCTGTTCAGCCGCGGTCACACGCCCGCGCAGCACGGTCTCGACGCCGAGGAACGCCGCCACCGCCGTGTCGGCCGGCTGACCGAACACGCTCGTCGGCGTACCCACTTGACAGAGCCGGCCGTCGAGCAAGACGACCATGCGATGGCCCAGGGTGAGCGCCTCGTCGCGCTCGTGCGTCACCCACACGGCGGTGGTGTGCGTCTCGGCGAGGAGATCGCGCATCTCCGCCGTGAGGGCCGCTCTGGTCGGCGCATCGAGCGAGGCAAAAGGTTCGTCGAGCAGGATCAGTTCCGGCTCGACGACGAACGCGCGGGCCAGACTGACCCGTTGGGCCTCGCCGCCGGAGAGCGTATGCACGGAGCGCCGGGCCAGCGCCGCGATCCCGAGGCGGTGCAGCCAACGCTCCACCCGCGGCCGAATCTCCCGGCGCGGCACGCCCCGCAGGCGCAGCCCGGTCGCAACATTGTCCGCGACCGACCCGTGTAATAGCAGCGGCTCCTGAAAGACGGCTGCCAGGCGGCGCCGGTAGGCCAACTCGGCGGAGCGGCGGAGCGGCGCGCCGGCGTAGAGCAGCTGCCCGGCGGTCGGCTGCTCCAAGCGCCCCAGCACGCGCAGCAGCGTGCTCTTGCCGGCGCCGTTCGGCCCCACCACGACCAGCACTTCGCCGCGATACAACTCCAGGCCCGGCACGTCGAGAACGACGTTTCCCTCGCGCTCGGCGCGGATGCCGCGCAGCGCCAGATGGCACTCCAGGCCCGCACTACCAGTGGATTCGGCGGTCGGGAGTGCTTCGGACGGGGGGGAGGTGCTGGCGCCATCGCCGGCACTCTTTTTCCGCCACAGCGAGGCGATCATGGTGGTCGTCCGGGTACGGTTGACATGCTACGGACTCGGCAACTCATACACGTTGCGCCAGTGGCGAAACGACAGTGCAGCCGGGGCGGCGGCTCAAGAGGACCGGCCGCGTTGCTGTATCCAGGTGAGGGCCACGTTGACAGTGTAGACCAGAACCAGCAGCAGCACGGAGAGGGCGATGGCGCGGTCAAAGTTGCCCTGGCTCGTCTCCAGGACCGTCGCAGTCGTCAGGACCCGGGTCTGTCCGGCGATGTTGCCGCCCACCATCATGCTGGCGCCTACCTCCGAGATCACCCCGCCGAAACCGGCCATCGCGGCCGCCAGCAGCGGCAAGCGGGCCTCTTTCGCCAGCAGCCAGAGCACTTGGAGGCGCGAGGCGCCGAGTGCCAGGAGTTGGAGACGCAGCCGGGGATCGAGTTGCTGGAGTGCGGCTGCGGACAGCGCGGTGACAATCGGTACGGCGATGGTCCATTGGGCCAGCACGATAGCTGCCGGCGTGTACAGGATATTGAGCATACCCAATGGCCCACTGCGCCAGAGCAGAATGGTCACGACGAGGCCGGCGACGACCGGGGGTAGCCCCATGCCGGTATGGGCTGCGCCGAGTGCCAGCCGGCGGCCCGGAAACCGACCGAACGCCAGAAGCGCACCGAGCGGGATACCCACCACGAGACTGAGCACGGTCGCCGTGGCCGAGACTTGCAGCGACAGCAAGGTGATTTGGCCGACCTCCCGGTCGCCGCTCAGGATGATCGCGATGGCTTGCCGGAGACCGTCCCAGATGACTTCCATCTCATTCCCTCGTATTAGCTGTCAGCTATCAGCTATCAGCCGTTAGCCGGTGCTTGCTGCGGTAGGGCGTTTCCTCACTTATGGGAGATCGGCTACCTCGCGGCCGGCGGCGGGAGTAAATATCGGCTCGCCGTACTGCTTGGTGCCAAAGGAGGCGATCAGCGTTTGGGCCGCCGGCCCGACCACATAGTCGGCAAAGGCACGGCCGCCGGCTGCGTTGACTCGTTCCCCGCGGCCCGGATTGACGATCAGCACGTGGTATATGTTCAGCAACTCCGGGCCAGTGTGCTCGACCAACGGGACGAGCGCCAGGCGCTGGCGCTGGACCAAGTACGTACCGCGATCAGTCAACACGTAGCCGCGCTTCTCCGAGGCAATCTGGAGGGATTGGCCCTGACCGGTCCCGCTTTCCTGGTACCAGTTCCCGGCCGGCACGATACCGGCTTGCTGCCAGAGCTGGCGCTCCCGTGTATGGGTACCGGACCGGTCGCCGCGCGAGATGAAGAGCGCCTGCTGCGACGCCACGCGCTGCAACGCAGTGCCGGTCGAGGGGCTATCGCGCAGGCCGGCCGGGTCGTCGGGGGGGCCGACGATGAGGAAATCGTTGAACATCACCAGGCGCCGCTCCAGCCCGTGCCCGGCCGCGAGCCACGTTGCCTCAGCCACCGGCGAATGGGTCAGTAGCACGTCTCCGGCGCCATTTGCACCGAGCGTCAGGACTTGACCGGAGCCGGCCACGATAGGCTTGACGCGGTAGCCGGTCCGCCGTTGGAAATCGGCAACCAGGACATCGAGCAGGCCGCTGTCCCGGACGCTGGTCGTCGTCAGCAAGATCATATCGGGCTGCGCCGGCTGCGGAATGGCGGTGCCGGACGCCGTGGATGGCGAGTCCGTACCGGGCCGGCATCCGGCGACAGCGAGCAGCAGCAGTCCGGACAGGACGGCAACCCACAGGCGCTGCATGGCTCTTCGCTCCACCCACCGGCTCTAGGCATGGCCCCCACCCCCTGTTCAAGCCAGGGGCAGGCTCTAACCCTCTCCCGTTGCGACCGGGGAGGAGACACGCCATCCCCCTACGGAGCGGTGCCTTTCCCCTCGTTCCCCGGCCCTAGCGGGGGAGCATAGGGGGGCCTAGTCACTGGGTGCTCCTGACATATGGACCATGGAAAGAGTAGAATACTATAGGGACAAGCCAAGATATGACACTCTGGAGGCACTCACCATGAGTTCCGCCAGCCCAATGCATGGACGCTCCCGCTCCGTATCGTGCCGAGACTGGCACCCTCGGATCGTCTGTCGAGGACGCCTCATGTTGCGCGTCATAGCAATGCTCTCGCTGGTTGGAGGGGCGTTCCTGACTATTGCGAGTCCCTTCTCCGCGGCTGCGGCCGGGCGGACCGTCGCCGTCATCGCGCTGGACGGCACCATAGACGCTCTGAGCACACAGCACCTGACTAGGGGGATCGCCAAAGCATCCCAGGACGGTGCCGAACTGGTGGTAATCACGCTTGATACTCCGGGGGGATTGTACAACTCCACCCGTGACATCGCCGGGGCTATCCTCGGCGCGAGCGTGCCGACCGCTGTCTTCGTGTCTCCAGCCGGGGCACAGGCCGCCTCGGCCGGCACCTTCATCGCAGCGTCCGCCAACTTTGCGGTCATGGCCGCGGGCACCACTATTGGCGCAGCCGCTCCCGTCCGGTCCGGGGGCGAGGACCTGCCGCAGACCTCGGCTAAGAAGATCAACGAGGACACGCGGGCGTTTATCAGGAGCATCGCCGAGCGGCGCGGCCGGAACGCCGCGGCCCTGGAGGAAACGGTCACACAGGCGCGGTCGTATACGGCGAGCGAGGCAGTGACTCTCGGCGTCGTGGATTTCGTTGCCAACGACGTGCCCGATCTGCTGGCAATGCTCGATGGACAGAGCGCCGAGACTACCGCCGGCACGGTTGTCTTGCACACCCAAGATTCCGAGGTCCGGGAGGTCAAGCCGACCCTACTCAACAGTTTCCTCAGCGTCTTGGCAAATCCGAACCTGGCGTTCTTGCTTTTCGTGCTGGGTGCGGTCGGGCTGTTGGTGGAGGCGGTCAGCCCCGGCTTGGTAGGTCCAGGCGTGATCGGCGGCTTGGCGCTGGCCCTGGCCTTGCTGGGCTTCGGCCATCTCCCGGTGAACTGGGTAGCCATCGGCCTGCTCGTGCTCGCCCCGGTGTTGTTCTACCTGGAGACTTTGGGGCCGGGGATCAGCGTCTTCGGCATCGGTGGCATAGTCTGTTTGGGGTTGGGCGGGTTTCTGCTTTTCGGCGGGTTTTTCAGCACGCCGGAGGTCCCGGAACCGAGTTTCATGGTCAATCCTTGGCTGATTGGCACGCTCGCAAGCATCACGGCCGCCGCCTGGATTGTCTTCATGCGACTGGTCAGGACGGAAGGGGGGGCCTCCTCAGGGTATATCTCGGCGTCCGAAGCGGCCCTGGAGGGGGAATGGGGGGTAGCCGCCTCGGACCTGGCGCCTTCCGGGAAAGTGTGGATAGGCAACCAGGAGTGGACCGCGGCTGCCGACACCACCGAGCCGATTAAGGCCGGTGAAGAGGTGAAAGTCATCGGCGTGTACGGTGACGTGCTGAAGGTGGAGCGGCCCTAGGCTCGGAATGACGGGCTTGCCCCCCTATGGTCCCCCCGCTGCGGCGGGGGGCGGGGGCCTGGGTTGCGGTGTTGGTGGTCACAACTCGGTGCAGGGACAAGGAGGTGAAACGTGGCTGGCTTTCATACGGCAGGGCCGAACGAGGCGCTCATCGTTTCGGGTGGAGGACAGCAGCCAACCATCAAAGTGGGTGGCCGGAAGTTCGTGCTCCCCATAGTCCAAAAAGCGCAGTACCTCTCCCTGGAGGTGATGACTCTGACGGTAAACACCCCCAAGGTCTACACCTCGGAAGGTGTTGCGGTCTCCGTAGACGGCGTGGCCCAGGTGAAGGTCGGTCGGGGTGAAGAGGCCATCAGGACCGCAGCGCAGCAGTTCCTCGGGAAGGGGCCCCAAGAAGTTGCGGACATCGCCCTCCAGACTTTGGAGGGCCAGCAGCGGGCCATTCTGGGAACGATGTCGGTGGAGGAAATCTACCAGGACCGCGTGGCCTTTGCGGAGCGCGTGCGCGAGGTCGCCGCCGCCGATATGACCAACATGGGCCTGGAGATCGTGAGCTTTGCGATTCGGGACATTCAGGATGAGCAAGGCTACCTGGAAGCGCTGGGCGTGCGACGGACGGAAGAAGTCAAGCGAGATGCCGCCATCGGAGAAGCCCAGGCGCAGCGAGACGCCGGCATCAAGGAAGCGCAAGCGGAGCAGGAGCGCCAGGCGGCCCGGTTTGCGGCCGATACCAGTATCGCGCAATCGCAGCGCGATTTCGAGAGCGAGAAAGCCGCCTATGATCGGCAGGTGAATGCGCGCCGGGCGGAAGCCGAATTGGCCTACTCGCTGCAGGAGGCAAAGACCAGGCAGCAGATCAGAGAAGAAGAGCTACAGATCGAGGTCGTGGAGCGGCAGAAGCAGATCGAGATCCAGGAGCAGGAGATCATACGCCGTGAGCGGGAGCTGGACGCGACGGTCAGGAGACCCGTAGAAGCCGAGCGTTACCGCCTGCAAACCGCTGCGGAGGGCGAAAAGTCGCGGATCCTCGCCGAGGCGGAAGCCGAGGCGGAGTCCACACGGCTCAAAGGGCAAGCCGAGGCCGATGCCATCAGGGCCCGGGGGTTGGCAGAGGCCGAGGCGATGCAGCAGAAGGCCGATGCTTGGAAGGAATATGGCCAGGCGGCGCTGCTCCAACAACTGTTCGAATCGCTGCCGGCGGTGGCCAATGCGGTGGCGCAACCGTTGGCAAAGACGGATCGGATCGTGGTGATTAGTGGGGGTGGGGGTGCGGCGGACGGCGCCGGGACGAGCAAGGTGACGCGAGACGTTGCGAACACCGTTGCCCAGCTTCCTGAGCTTGTCGAGTCTCTGACCGGTATAGACCTGCTGGGCACCTTGAAGCACCTGCCCGGCGTGGTTACGTCAGACGGGGCTGGCGCAGCGCAACCCGCCGCCGGAGCGGACACACCGGCCAATCCACCAAAGTCGGGGGCCGAGTAGGTCACCGGCTCCTCTATGGCCCCCCTGCGGTGCAGGGGGACGGCGGCATGGTCACTCGTCACTGGTCACGACCCCTGGAGGTACGTGTCGAACCATTGGACGACCCGCTCTGCAAAGTCACGGTGGCTGGGTTCCGACCAGCCAGCCGGGGCGTGGTCTTCGCCCTCGTATAAGCGCAGCTCTACGCGCTTGCCGAGCCGCCGCAGCGCACTGAAGACTTCTCCCGCCTGCGCTGACTCTTCGGCTTGCAGCGTCCCGCTGCCAATCAGCAGCGGCGTGGTCACTCGATCAAGATAGAACAGGGGCGAGTTCTCGACGTAGTCGTCTCGCCGCTCCCACAGGGAGCCACCCACACGGAACTGTCCGCTCTCACACGAACCGAGCCACTTGCTATGGCCGTGCTCGTCCAACGCGCCGTAGACACTCGTGAGATTCGCGTAGACCGCACTGATCGCGGCGGCCTGGAAGCGATCGGTCTGCGTAAGCAGGGATAGCGCGCAGTAGCTCCCATAGCTGTTGCCCATCACGCCGAGCCGCTGCGGATCGGCAATACCCAGATCAATCAGCTGGTTGATGGCTGGGAGCACCAACCCCGGCATCTGGCGGCGGGGATCGCGCTTCTCCATCGGCATGTCCGGCCAGAAGACAGCGTAGCCGCGACTCGCCAGGAGCTGCCCATGCACGAGCCCATCACTCACGCCAAAGACATGATAGTCCAATCCATAGCCTTCACTGCCGCCATACACCTCGACAATGGTCGGGAGCACCTGTCCTTCCACGTACTGGAGTGGTAGCAGCAGCGTGCCCTGTCGCTGTGCCCCATCCGGTCCCCGCCACGTCACGAGCCGGACCGTCCCCAGCGCGGTCTCGTCCAGGTCAGGATTGAGGGAGACGAGCCGCTGCGCCTTGCGGAAGCCAGTGCGGAACTGCCAAAGCTCTGGGGGGTGGTCAACTGCCTCCAGCAGCAGGTAGATAGCGGAGCCGTCCGGGGACACTTCCATGCCGGGGATTCCGGTGGTGTATCCTTTCGCCAATTCGGCCAACACCTCGGTCTGCCCACTCGTCAGGTTCAGCGCAGTGAGGAGAAGGTGCTTTGTCTGGGGTTGCTGGATGAGTTGCAGGACGGTCTTGTGTTCCGTCTGCCAGCAAAGCCCACCCCGAGGTCGTTGCACCCAGCGGACGAACTCTTCTTGCAGCGCCGCGTCTGCACTGGCTGCAATCCAACGTCGGCTGCTGCCGTCGGCGGCGCACTCCCAATAGCCACGCCAGGCCAGGCAGTAAATGCACTCGCCATCGGCACTCCAGCGCGGCACCTCCTCCTCGCCCTTGAGCCGGAGGTCTTCCCCGGCCGCGAGGTTCGTCGGCTCGTCTGATCCATCGGACGGTACGACCCACGGCTGGCGGGGGCGCCCGGTCTCCCGCGAGATATACGCCAGCGCACGGCTATCCGGTGACCAGGACAACCTGACGCCATATTCCTGCGGGATGCGCTGCGCCAGCACGGTGGGGGTGCTGGTGCTACCGTCGAGCGGCACCGTGGTCAGGTCGTAGTAGATCTCCTCCTTAGTCTGGTCGTACCCGGTGTACCGCAACACGGCCACGGCATGGCCGTCCGGAGCCACTTCCCATCCAATCAGGGGCCAGTCCGGCGCGAGCACATGCACGTCCCCAGTGTGAACCAGCACCTGTGCCAGGTCACAGCGATAGCGGTCCGCCCAGCTTGGCAGGGTCGCCGGCGTTTCGGTTGTGTCCGGTGGAGTCTCCGCTGGCTCTGGTTGCGCCGGGTCGAAAGAGAACACCCGTATCGCCGACGGACCATCGGGAGCAGCCGGGTCAGCCGCCGGCTGCGCGGCCACCGCCGCTGCGGCCGCCAGCTTCACGATCACGCTGCGGCTGTCCGGGGTCCAGCGCGGCACCTCGAATCCGAAGAATGGGCGCACCCGGACCGGCAACTGCTGCACGGCGCCCGTGTCACGGTGCCAGATTCCCAGGCCCGGTGGCTCTTCCTGCTGCTGCACATAGGCAGCGAGCATGGTGCCATCGGGGGACCACTGGCCGCCCCAACTGGTCCTAGCGGCCGAGAACGGCTCCTCGACCGCGCCCGTAGCCGTATTGACTACCAAGACGCGGCTGCCTTCAGCCGTGTCAGGCAGCCCTGAAGGCGTGAAGCCTTGCAAGTCCGGCAATTCTGCGCCCGGTTCATCACGTCTCACGCTCACGGCTAGCGCGGCGCCATCGGGCGAGACGTGGAGAGGTATATCGGTGGTAGGCTCCTGCAGTCGGCGCAACTGCGTGACGGTAAGGGCCTGCTGTTTCATATAACCTCCCTGCTCATGAGCGCAACGAGTAGCATGGTGCCGCCGGCCACAGTAGCCGACGCCGCGGTCCAGGCCACATTAATGATGAGGATGCTGTGAGATTCCTTACGAATCTCGACCGGATACGGTTGAGTCTACCGCTCGCAGGTGCTTTGGCGTCTAGCCACCTAGGCCCCGGCGTCCTTGAGGTACGTGTCGAACCATTGGACTACCCGCTCCGCAAAGTCGCGGTGGCTGGGTTCCGACCACCCACCAGGGGCGTGGTCCTCACCCTCGTATAACCGCAGTTCTACGCGCTGGCCGAGCCGCCGTAGGGCGCTGAAGACTTCTCCAGCCTGCGCCGGCTCATTGTCAATGGGATTTACCGTGCCGCTGGCAAGCAGCAAAGGTGTGGTTACGCGGTCGAGATAGAAGAGCGGCGAATTCTCGACGTAGTCGTCTCGCCGCTCCCAGAGGGAGCCACCCAGACGAAACTGCCCGGTCTCGCACCTGCCGAGCAACGAGCTGTGCCCGTGCTCGTCCAACGCGCCGTAGGCGCTAGTGAGATTCGCGTAGACGGCACTGACTACCGCGGCCTGGAAGCGGTCGGTCTGCGTCAGCAGGGCCAGTGTGCAGTAGCTCCCGTAGCTGTTGCCCATCACGCCGAGGCGCTGCGGATCGGCAATACCTAGATCAATCAGCCGGTTGATGGCCGGGAGCACCAGCCCAGGTAGCTTGCGGAGCGGGTCGCGGCGGCGCAGCGGGTCGTGCCGCTCCAGCGGCATACTCGGGTAGAAGACGGCATAGCCGCGGCTCGCCAGGAACTGCCCCGGCACCATCGCTTCGCTCCCGCCGAAGACGTGCTGGTACCTTGATCCTTCTCTGCCGCCATACACCTCGACAATGGTCGGGAGCGCCTGGCCTTCCACGTACTGGGGTGGTAGCAGCAGCGTACCATCCTGCTGCGTCCCGTCCGATCCCCGCCACGTCACCAGCCGGCTGGTCCCCAGCGCCATCTCGTCCAGGGCAGGATTGAGGGAGGCGAGCCGCTGCGCCGCACGGAAGCCATCGCGGAACTGCCAAAGCTCCGTAGGATGCTCAGCGGCTTGGAGCAGCAGGTAGGCGGTGGAGCCGTCCGGGGACACTTCCATGCCGTGGTAGCCGTCGGCCGGCGCCTTGGCCAAATCTGCCAACACCTCCGTCTGCCCGCTCGCCAGGTTCAACTCCGTGAGGAGCAGGTGTTTGGTTTGGGCGTGCCGGGCAAGCTGTATTAGGACCTCGTGCTCGGGCTGCCAGCAAAGCGCACCTTGAGGGGATTGTACCCAGCGGAGCAACTGCTGCTCCGGCTCCGTACCGGCGGCGATCCAGCGTCGGCTGCTGCCGTTGGCGGTACACTCCCAATAGCCGCCTTTGGACAGGCAGTACACGTGCTCGCCAGCGGCACTCCAGCGCGGGACCTCCTCTTCGCCGGCGAGCCGGAGGTCTTCCCCGCCGGCGAGGTCCGTCGGCTCTGTTGAGCCGTCGGCCGGTACTACCCACAGCCGGCCGGGATTTCCACGCCCCTCAGAGACATACGCCAGCGAACGGCTATCCGGGGACCAGGACAGCTTGATGCCGTATTCCTGGGGAATACGCCGTGCCAGCACGGTAGGGCTACTCCCGTCGAGGGGCACGGTGGTCAGGTCGAAGTAGAACTGCTGCTTGCGCGGGTCGGCTGCGGTGTAGCGCAATACGGCGACGGCGTGGCCGTCCGGGGCCACCTCCCAGCCCATCAGGGACCAGTCCGGCGCGAGCACGGTCACGTCCCCGGTATGGACCATTACCTGTGCCAGGTCACAGCGATAGCCGTCTGCCCAACCCGGCAAGGGCGCCGGTGCTTCCGTCAGGGCCGGCCGGTCCGGCGGAGACTCCGGGGCTTCCGGTGGCGCCGGGTCGAAGGAGAACACCCGTATTGCCGACGGTTCGTCGGGCGCGGTCGGGGAGGCCTCTTGCCGCGCGGCTACCGATGCTGCCGCCATCAGTTTCACGATCACGCTGCGGCTGTCCGGGGTCCAGCGCGGCACCTCGAATCCGAAGAACGGACGCACCGGGACCGGCTGCTGCTGCACGGCGCCCGTCTCACGGTGCCAAATACCTAGCCCCGGTGGCTCCTCCTGCTGCTGCACGTAGGCGGCGAGCATGGTGCCATCCGGGGACCACTGGCCGCCCCAACTGGTCCTGGCGGCCGAGAACGGCTCATCGGCCGCGCCCGTCGCCGTATTGACTACCAAGACCCGGCTGCCGACGGCCTCGCCAGGCAGACCGGAAGGCGTGAAGCCTTGCGCGTCGGACACTTCCGCGCCCGGTTCATCGCGCATCACGCTCACCGCCAGCCTGATGCCATCGGGCGAGACGTGGAGGGGCACCCGATAGGTAGGCTTCCGCAGTTGGCGCAGTTGTGTGACGGTGAGGGTACGCTGGCTCATATGACCTCCCTGCTCGTGAATGCAACAAGCCGTACTACTATTGATAATGCCTCAGGCCCCCGATTGCTCTCCCCCGACCGTAGCCGAGTCTACCGCGCCCCGGCGCTTTGGCTACTGTCAGCCTACCACCTGATAGAATCGATGGAAGAGATTTCTGACGAGAGGAGCCTGTCCCATCGCCTCCGCACCGCAGTCCAAGCCGGCAGAGTCCACGCCGCCGGCATCCGAGGCAGCTGACCCAACTGACCGTCCGGTCGTGTTTCGCTGGCGAGCCATCATCACCGGTGCGATCTGTGCGTATCTCCTGTCCGTGGGGCTGGGGTACGCCGTCGCCAAGCTCGGACTCGGCGACAATCTGATCATGCTGCCGCTGGTCACGTTTGCGGCCCTCTTTATCGGGGGCTGGCTGGCCGGGTGGATGGCGCGGACTGCCGGCCCGCTCAATGCCTGCGCCGTCGGCATCATCTACATCGTCGGCTGGGCCGTGCAGAACGCCGTGTTCGAAAGCCGGCTCGTCGAACAACTCAGCGCGGCGCTGTCCCCGGACATGAATACCTTGGGGGGAGAGCGGCTCGGTCGTTTTGGCGTATTGAAGGTACTGCCGCGCATGAACATCTTGGGTATTCTGCTCGGAGACTTCCTGATCTTGACCGGCGCTGCGAGTGGCGGGTGGGTGGCCGAGCTGTGGCGGTACTGGCGGGGACAAGCGAGCCGGCCCAGGGCCGACGACGTAGCGAGGGAGTGAGGAGCATGGCCAGTGCGCTCGAACGGCAGGACCCCGCGGTCTACGCGGCCATCGTCAGTGAGGAACGGCGGCTGCGCGAGCACATCCAGCTGATCCCATCCGAGAACTACCCGAGCGCGGCCGTGCTCGAAGCGAACGGGTCGGTGATGACCCAGAAGTATGCCGAGGGGTACCCGAACCGGCGCTATTACCAGGGGTGTGCGTGGGTAGATAAAGTCGAGAGCCTAGCGCGGAGTCGGGCGCGGCGGCTGTTCCAAGCCGGACACGCAAATGTCCAGCCCCATTCCGGCAGCTCGGCCAATATGGCCGTCTACTTCGCTACTCTCCGGCCGGGCGACACGGTGATGGGCATGGACCTCACCAGTGGCGGGCACCTGACGCACGGCTCACCGGTCAACTTCTCCGCCCAGCTCTACAACTTCGTTCATTATGGCGTAGACCCGCAGACCGAGCGGATTGACTTCGATCAGGTGGCGCGTTTGGCCCGCGAGCATCGTCCGAAGCTGATTGTCACCGGCGCCACCGCCTATCCCCGCTATTGGGAGTATGATCGGTTCAAGGAGATTGCCGACGAGGTGGGCGCTCTGCACATGGCGGACATCGCTCACGTCTCCGGTCTCATCGCCGGCGGCGTCCATCCCTCGCCGGTTCCCCACGCGCAATACGTGACCTCCAGCACGCACAAAACACTGCGCGGACCACGTGGCGGGTTTGTGCTGTGCGAGCGGGGACTGCGCCGCGATCTCGACCGGGCCGTCTTCCCCGGCCTGCAAGGAGGGCCATTGGAGCACGTCATCGCGGCCAAGGCCGTGATGTTCCATGAGGCGGCGCAGCCGGACTTCGCGGACTACGCGCGGGCGGTGGTGGACAACTGCGCGGCGCTCGCCGAGACACTGCTCCACGAGGGGCTGACGCTCGTCTCCGGCGGCACGGACAATCACCTGCTCCTGATCCGTCTGCCGGCCGACGGGCCGACGGGCAAGGATGCGGCCGCGGCGCTCGAAGCGGCGGGCCTGGTGGCCAACAAGAACACGGTACCTTTCGATACCAAGTCACCGTTCGTCACCAGCGGTATCCGCATGGGCAGCCCGGCGGCTACGACGTTCGGCTTTCGTGCCGACGAGTTCCGCACGATTGGCCGGCTGATTGCCCGCGTGCTCCGCAATCTCGACGATGACACGGTGCCAGTCGCGGTCGCTGCGGAGGTGCGGGAGCTGGCGAGCGCTGTGGTGGCGCGGCGCGAGCGGGAGGAGACGTGGCCGCCGCTCTTCACTCCGCACGAGGCAGCGGCTCCGGCGCTGGTCTGAACGGTCGGGGGGGGTAAGGAGCCGAGCATGACCGGTGCTGTACGGAAGACCATCTATCTAGCGAGCCCCTACGGCTTTTCGGCGCAACAGCGTGTGCTGCTCCTACCGCCACTCATTGCGGCGCTGGAAGCGCTCGGATTGGAGGTGTGGGAGCCGTTTGAGCGCAACAACCAGGAGGACCGGGCACTGCCGGGGTGGGCCTATCGTATCGGCCAGGCGGATTTCCGTGACGTGCGGCAGGCTGACGCGCTATTCGCGGTGGTGAACGGTGTGCCGCCGGATGAGGGCGTCATGGTCGAGCTCGGGATGGCGATAGCCCTGGGCAAGCCCACCTTTCTCTTTCGAGACGACTTCCGCCGCGCCACCGACAGCGAAGAATATCCGCTCAACCTGATGCTGTTCACCGGCCTGCCGCGGCACGAGTGGCAACGCTACTACTACACCTCCATCACCGAGATTCCCGCACTCGACAAGGCCCTGGAGCCTTGGGCCAAGGCCATTGGTTAGTGGTCAGTGGTCAGTGGTCAGTGGTTAGTGGTCGGTGGCCTGGCTCCTCGTCGTTCAGCACCAGTGTCTCTCTCCGGCCGGATCACAACTCGACTCACAGTCAGACGGAGGGGGCCGGATCGCCCGGCCGGCCGTGCTATGATGGTGGGTTATGTTCACGGTGCTGGACCCGGCCACGCTGCCACACATCCGTCCCTACCGCGACGAGGACGCGGAAGGCGTCGCCACGATGTGGAACGACAGCGAGGGGGAGTGGCCCGGCGGCTGGAATGGCACGCCTCATACCGCCGAGCGGGTGCGCCGCGAGCACGCGGAAGAGCGGCTGATCGAGACCTATCTCGCCTTCGCCGACGGTCAGGTGGCCGGCTATTGCTCGTTGGGCAACGACACCAATGACCCACAGGCGGCCTGGATTCCCCTCCTGAACGTCAGCCCGCAGTTCCAGGGCCGCGGTCTCGGTCGTGATCTGCTCAAGCGCGCCTTGGCGCACACGTGCGAGCTGGGCTACCAACGGCTGAGTCTGGGCACGTGGGCTGGCAACATGAAGTCCATCCCGCTCTACAAGAAGACCGGCTTCTTCTGGACACCCGATACCAACGTCACGATGCACAACTTCCTGCCACTACTGTTCACGCTCCAGCCAGTCCAGGAGTTTCTCGACGGCGCCGATTGGTACGCGACGCAGGTGCGGGACCTGTCGGCCAGCCCGGACAAGGAAAAGCGGGGCAATACCGAGGTTTTCACCTATGTCTGGCGTCGCGACGGGCGCGAGCTACGGGCGACGATTGACCACCGCGCTCGGGGGCTGCTGGCGCTGGAAACCGACGAGTGGGTGATCTCGTGCGCGCTCGACGATCCGGCGGTACCGCTCGGCGGGCGGCGCACGCTCACTTGGGAGGCGCAGCACAAGCAGGCCGGCCCACTGCCGGTGACGCTGGTGGCCGAGACCGATACGGGACTGAGCACGTCATTCCAGGTGCGGTCCGAGGTCCGCGAGCGGCAGGTCTGGACGCAGCAGGTCGCCGCCGAGCGCACGGCCGACACGAAGAAGAGCGGCAGCAAACCGCCACGAGTCCGCACCACGGCCATCATCGGGGAGGCAGTCGTGCCGCTGGCCGTGGCCGCGCAACCAACCAAGGCGGTGGAGGTAGCACTCGAAGAGCGTTTCTGGCTCGTGCCGGAGGTACCGCGGCCGACCTGGCTGACCGTCACCAATCGGCTCGACGAGCCGGTACGTGGGTCGGTGACGCTCGGAGCGACCGACGGCCTGACGCTGGTCCCGGAGGACACGGCCGCCCAGGCGTATGACCTGCCGGCCAAAGGCCGCACGGCGATCCGGGTCACGCCGCAGGCCACGCACGCCGGCCTCCACCAGTTGAGCGCGTACATCGAAACGTCCCTGCCGGCTGCCGGGGAGGACGACAAGCCGCTCACGCTGCCGCCGCGGACCGAGCGCCTGACCGTGCCTAGCCTGGCGGCCGGCACGCTGCTGGTGCAGCGGGAGGACGACGCGATCTCCGTCCATAGCGACCAGGCGGTAGTGCGCGCCTCGCTGAAGGGGCGCTGGGGCGAACAGTATTTCACCGTGACGGACCGGGCGACGGGCCGCGAGTTGATCTGGCAATCGTGCGCGTTCGGGCCGCCCTTCTGGAGCACGGAATCGGGACAGAAAACCTTTGAGGCCGAGGTGATCGGTGGTGGGCAGGAGAGCGGCCGGGTGGTGATTACGCTGACGGCGCAGTCGGATACCTGGCCAGGCGTCGTGTTTCGGCGTCAGCTTGCAATCGGCGGCTCGCCGGTCATCCACGCCTGGTACGGGATCACGAACAACGGGCGCGTGGCGCGTACTGTCCAGGTCCAAGTGGAGAACGGCAATGACATCGCCCGCGCACGGGTCGCGCTCCCGTTACGCGAGGGCTTGGTCGTGGACGAGCGTATGCAGTACCCGGACGTGTCCGAGTCCGAATGGAGCACTCCTGCCCAGTGGGCCGAGACGTGGGCTGCCGAGTACGCCGACGGCCTGGTAGCGGGGTGCGTGTGGCGCGATGCCCGGCGCATCGAGGTCTCATGGGCGGTACCATCGTTGAACTTCGACCTCGGCGAGGTCGCGCCCGGTGAGACGCGCGAAACACCGCCCATCGTAGTCTATGCCGGGCGCGGCGATTGGAAGGTCGTGCGCGAACTGTGGCGCAGCCACATCGCACCTGCCGCCCCGCAGGAGCCGCCACGTACACAGAAGGTGCTCACGGCGAGCGTGGCGCCGCTGCTGTGCGACACCCCGACGGCAACGCCACAGCTGACCTTGACGAGCTACCGGCAGCGGGTGCTCACCGGGGGCGTGCGCCTCTCCACCGGTGCCGGCGTTGACGTGACGCCGGCGACGCTCCCGCTGGCCGATCTGTCGCGCGGCGCCGCCTGGAGCCGGGACCTCGACGTGACGTTTGCGGACGAGGCTGCGGGCGCGCACGACCTCACCGTCGCTATCGAGCACCAGTTGTGGGACGAGCAGCGTGCATTGAGCGTCATTCGCGGCGGCGACCGCCGGCAGCCGGTGACGATCACGGAAACCACTGCTGATGACCACGCGGCGATAGCGATTGATAACGGCCGGATGCGATTTCTCGTCGTACCGGAGTATCGGGGCGGCATTGCCTCCTGGCAAGAGCGCCGGGCCGACGGTCGGACAGTGGAGCACCTGCACGCGGCGCGGCCGGCGCCGGGCACGTTCGTCTGGTTCAACCCCTGGTACGGCGGGCTGAATCCCGGCATCGGCGGTCCGGGGACGCGGCGCTCGGTGCGTCCGCTCGACGAGGCTAAGTTCGCCTGGGAGGAGACGATCAAGGACGGGGCAGGAGGCATACGCTGGCGTGGGGTCCGGCTCACTGCCGACCTGGAGCACGAGTCGTGCCGCGGCAGCCGGTTGCGTATTTCCTATCTTACGCTGGGTCGCTCCAATCTGCTCGCCGTCCGCACGGAGTTCACCAATGGGCCGGTGCCTTACGACGGCTACTTGAACTTCCAGTCGTTCTTGCAGGTAGACGGTGATCGCAAGGTCGGCCGCCTCTTCTACCGGCGCAACGGATTGCGTCAGGCCAAGCGCGTCCACGGGGTTCACACCAGGGCCTCCGGGACGTGGATGGCAGTACGCAACGACAAGACCGGGCGCACGCTCTGCGCGGTCACCGGGCGCCACGACTTCAACATCGGGCCGCTGGACATGGGCTTGGAGGGCGTGAATCTCGTCGTCCATCACCCGTTGCGGTTGGCGCCCGGTGAAACGGCCGCGGGGATTAGCTTTTTCGGACTGGCCGCAGACCTCGATGAGGCGCTACGCTACGCCGGCCTGACCGACGCCGGGGTGCTGTAGGCTCGTGGACGGCCGGGGGTAAGTCCAAGAACAGGAGATGAAGACGATGGTTGCGCCGATTCGCGCTGGCCTGCTGGGGACGGGACACGGCCATGCGGCCGGGAAACTCAACGTGATGGAGCAGTCGGACGACTATGAGGTCGTGGGGGTGGCCGAGCCGGATGCGGGGTGGCGGTCCATCCGCGAGCAGGAGCCGGCGTATGCCGACGCCCGCTGGCTTGATGCAGCCGATCTGCTCGGTGATCCCAGTGTGCAGCTGATCGCCGTCGAGAGCGACGTGCCGCCGAATCTGACCCTGGCGCGGCGCGCTATCGAGGCCGGCAAGCACGTCCACCTCGATAAACCGCCGGGTACGTCGCTGCCGGAACTGCAATCCATCCTGGCGGAGGCCAACCGCCGGGGATTGTTCGTCCAGATGGGCTACATGTTTCGATACAACGCCGGCTTCGAACTGGTGTTCCGGGCGGCGCGCGAGGGCTGGCTAGGCGACGTGTATTACGTCCACGCGAGCATGTGCAGCAACATCCCCTTCGAGCTGGAGGAGGCGGTTGCTCCCGGAATGCCCTTACGCGGTCGGGCCGGGCTGGCCTTCCACCCAGGGGGCATGATGCTGGAGCTGGGCTGCCATATCATTGACCGCGTGGTCGAGCTGCTTGGCCGGCCGGACAAGGTGACGCCTTACTTGCGGCACGACAGCGAATACGACGATACGCTGGCAGACAACACGGTGGCAATCTTCGAGTACGAGCGGGCGGTGGCGGTCGTCGAGACGGCGGCCATGGAAGTCGAGCCTATGACCCGGCGGCAGTTCGAGGTCGTGGGCACGAAAGGGAGCATCGTGCTCCAGCCGCTGGAACCACCCGCCATCCGGCTGTGCCTCCAGGAGCCGCGGGGCGGCTATCCGGCCGGCTGGCAAAACGTGGAGATCCCGCACATCCCGCGCTACGAGCGCGACCTCGCCAAGCTGGCACGGGTGATCCGCGGCGAAGAGCCGATTGACTACACGACGGAGCACGACCTCATCACCCAAGAGACGGTCCTGCGGGCCTGCGGCACGCCGGCGTAGGGACCGGCCCCCCTATAGGTCCCCCCGTCCCGACGGGGGGACGGTTGCTCGGCGCACTGCTGCGCCCGGCACACCGCCGCGACCGGAGAACAATCCGTTCCCTCCCCCGTCGGGACAGGGGAGAGCTAGGGAGAGGGCCAGCGTTGGCGCCGACGTTAGCACTCGCTGGCAACGAGTGCTAAATGCTGCTACAATGGGCTGCTGAGAGCGCCGCAGCCCGGTGCGGGCGTGGCCCAACCAAACAGAGCCTTTCGTGTGTTTTGGCGCAGTGCGTGAATGAGGAGGATACGCGATGTCCAAGCAGTTGGTATTCGACGTCGAGGCCCGGCGTCACCTGAAAACGGGGGTGGACGTGCTGGCGGAGGCGGTCAAGACGACTCTCGGCCCGAAGGGGCGCAACGTGGCGTTGGACCAGAGCTTCGGTACGCCCACGGTCAGCCACGACGGGGTGACGGTGGCGAAGGAGATTGATCTCGAAGACCCGTTCGAGAACATGGGCGCTCAGTTGCTGAAGGAAGCGGCAACCAAGACGAACGACGTGGCGGGTGACGGGACCACGACGGCCACGGTGATTGCTCAGACCATCGTCACCGAGGGACTGCGGAACCTGGCAGCGGGCGCCAACCCGATGATCCTCAAGCGAGGCTTGGCGCGCGGCGTCGAGTCGGTCGTACAGGCGGTGCGGGACATGGCCGTTGCCGTGCAGGGACGCGAGGACATTGCCAACATCGCCGCGATCTCCGCGAACGACCCGGAGATCGGGCGGCTGATCGCCGACGTGATGGATCGCGTCGGCAAGGACGGGGTGATCACCGTCGAGGAATCGCGTGGCCTTCAGTTTGAGATTGATTACGTGGAAGGGATGGAGTTCGACCGCGGCTACATCTCCCCCTACTTCGTGACCAACCAGGACACCATGCGGGCCGAGCTTGAGGACCCCTATCTGCTCATCACCGAGCAGAAGCTCTCCTCGGTACAAGAGCTTGTTCCACTGCTGGAGAAGCTGATGCAGACCGGCAAGAAGGAGTTGGTCGTCATCGCCGAGGACGTGGAAGGCGAGGGGCTGGCGACGCTGGTCGTCAACAAGCTGCGGGGCATTGTGAACGTGGTGGCCATCAAGGCGCCGGGCTACGGCGACCGCCGCAAGGAGCTACTCAAGGACATTGCGACCCTCACGGGTGGTCAGGTCATCAGCGAGGAAGTGGGGCGCAAGCTCGATAGCGTGCAACTCTATGATCTGGGTCGTGCTCGCCGGGTCGTGGCCGATAAGGACAATACGACGATCATCGAAGGGCACGGCAAGCAAGAAGACATCCAGGGGCGGATGCAGCAGATTCGCACCCAACTGGACGAGACCACCTCGGAATACGACCGGGAGAAGCTGCAAGAGCGGCTGGCGAAGATGTCCGGCGGTGTGGCGGTGGTGAAGGTCGGGGCGGCGACGGAGACGGAGCTGAAGGAGAAGAAGCACCGCGTGGAGGATGCGCTGTCGGCCACCCGCGCGGCGGTTGAGGAAGGGATTGTGCCCGGTGGCGGCGTCATCCTGATCAACGCGGCGCGCGCACTCGACGACATCAAGCTCGATGGCGATGAAGCAACCGGTATTGCCATCCTGCGCCGTGCCCTCGAAGAGCCGATGCGCCAGATCGCGCACAATGCCGGATTGGACGGCTCTGTCCTGGTGGACGCGGTGCGCGAGCGGCAGGTCAACGAGAACAACCGCAACTACGGGTTCGACGTGATCTCCGAGGAGCACGTCGAGATGGTGGATCAAGGCATTACGGACCCGGCGAAGGTCACGCGGTCGGCAATCGAAAATGCGGTTTCCATCGCATCCATGATCCTGACGACCGAGGCGCTCGTGACCCACGTTCCGGAGCCACCCGCACCACCGGCGCCGGACCCGGACGGCATGGGCGGCATGGGCGGCATGGGTGGTATGGGGGGCATGGGGGGCATGTACTAAACTCCCCGTACACGCCACAGCACTTCGGCTATGCTCTCAGGAGGCGACCCGCGATTGGGTCGCCTCTTTTTTCGTGCGCGGCGGCGGGCGGGTGTGCCCCCCTATGGCCCCCCGTCCCGACGGGGGACGGGCTATCAGCCGGCACTGGTCGAGTACCCCCCCGCCGGCCCCCCGCTGCGGCGGGGGGCCGTGGATTCCCGCTTGCGCGGGAAAGACGGGGCGGTTACTCAGGCGAGCGGCGCGATGGTGCCGCCGAGGAGGCTAAAGATAATCAGCACTCCCAACCACAAGAGGAGCAAGATGACCAATGAAGCAATGGCACGGCGCGAGAGCGAACCGCGGTCCGGGGACACCAGGACCTTGCGGTAGCGCCAGGGATCGGCCATGCCAGAGGCGCTATTGCGCGGGCTATCTGCGTCGGCAGGCCCCGGCGTCGGCGTGGACATCGTGGCTTCATCCATAGCAAGTATCTCCACGCTAAGAATAGAAGGGCCGCTGCCATCGTGTCAACCAGACCGGCTTATCATCCCGCCGATCAGGCGCCGGCCCCCCTATGGCCCCCCCGTCCCGACGGGGGGACGGGCCGCTGGGCGCCCAGCCGGCGGGTCCGGCGTGGTATGCTCCCTGGTGCGGAGGGGAGTGCTTTGATAGCCGGAGGCCCGGCTCGCGCAGCGACGAGGCGATAGGCGTACCGCCTCGTCGCGCCAACCCTCCAGCCACGACAGGGGAATAACCGAGAATGCCACCTCCGCCAAGTGACGCGCTGTTGCAGATCGGCCCGTTGGTGCTGCGCTGGTATCCGTTGCTGATTGCGCTGGGCATCTTCGTGGCCATGCATCTCACGGGCCGTGAGCTGGAGCGCAAGGGCTACACATACGATCTATCCAGCGCCATGGCCATCGTGGTGGTACCGCTGGCGATCATCGGGGCACGCCTCTACCACGTCATAACGACGTATGAACACTACACCGACAACTGGGTCCGCGCCTTCCAGATTTGGCAGGGGGGCATCGGGATGCCCGGCGCCATCGCCGGCGGGGCGCTGGGCCTCCTTATCATGTCGCGCTACTATCGCCTGCCGTGGCAAGTCAGCTTCGACGCTATCGCGCCGGGCTTGATCCTGGCCCAGGCCATCGGACGCTGGGGAAACTACTTCAATCAAGAGCTTTTCGGTGGCCCGACGACGCTGCCGTGGGGTCTGTACGTGGATGCAGTGCATCGTCCGGCGGAATTTGCGAGCGTCGAGTACTTCCACCCCACATTTCTGTACGAGTTCCTGTGGAACGTGGCCCTGTTCGCTTTGCTCTGGTACCTGCGGCCGCTCGACCGCTGGTGGCCGCGTGGGACGGCGACGCTGATCTACCTGTCGGGCTACGGCCTGGTGCGCCTCTGGCTCGAAACGGTGCGGATTGATCTGGCGCTACTCTTCGGGCCCATCCAGCTTGGTGAGGCCGTTCTAGGACCCTGGCGGCACAACTTCCTGCTCGGTGGGCTGGCATTTCTGGTCTTTGGCGGGTGGCTGGCCTATCGGCTGTATACGACATGGCGCGAGCGCGGCCCACCGCCCCTGCCGCCGCTCTTTGGCGCGACCACGCCGGCCGGCAGAACAGGAAAGCGGCGAGGCTGAGGGAACGGGAGATGGTGGTAGCGACGGAGAATCCGCTCCTGGTGCGGGTGGCTCGCTACGAGTGGGGTGACTCTGAGTCCGTGATCGCGGTGCGGCGCTCGGCCGGCTGGTCCGGCGACACCGTGTACGACCAGTTCCGCCGCGTTGCCGAAGGGAAGCGGCTCGTCCTGGTGGCCGAGTATGAAGGCCATGCGGTCGGCACGGTGTCGCTGGAGTGGAACAGCATCCATTACCGCAGCGTTCGTGGCCAGCGCTCGGCGCATATCAGTAATCTCGTGGTCCGGCCGAGGCATCAGCGCCAAGGCATCGGTCGGGCGCTGGTGGAGGCGGCCGAGGAGGCGGCCTACTCGCGCGGGTACAGCGTCGTGACTATCGGCGTGGATCAACACAACCGCTATGCCCGGCGGCTCTATGAACGCTGGGGCTATCAATGGCTGAAGGACAATCGCCAGCATTGGGGAGTCGTCCATATCCTTGCTCGCCGCCTGCCGCCATCCCGCTGGAAGGGAACAAGCACTCGGACGATCAGCGCGGTTGCTCACGACGACAAGGTACAGGTATGAGGAGCAGGTGAAGATGCAGCTTGGCGTTGTCTTCCCGCAAACCGAAATCGGCGCCGATCCGGGTGGCGTTCGTGCCTACGCACAAGCGGTCGAGGGCCTCGGCTTCGAGCATCTGCTCGTGTACGATCACGTGCTCGGTGCTTACCCGGAGGGCCGGCGTCCGGACTGGCGCGGCGCGTACACCCACCAGGATATGTTTCACGAGCCGTTCGTGCTCTTCGGCTATCTCGCGGCTATCACGACACGTCTCGAACTCGTTACCGGTATTATCATCCTCCCCCAGCGTCAGACGGCACTCGTCGCCAAGCAAACCGCCGAGGTGGATGTGCTAACGGAGGGCCGGCTGCGCTTGGGCATCGGAATCGGCTGGAACGACGTGGAATACGAGGCGCTGAACGAGAGCTTCCGCAACCGCGGCCGCCGCTGCGAGGAGCAGATCACCGTGCTGCGGGCGCTCTGGACGCAAGAACTGGTGACTTACGAGGGGCGCTGGCACACGATACGCAACGCAGGACTCAACCCCTTACCGGTGCAACGGCCGATCCCGATCTGGTTTGGTGGCGGCGCAGAGCCGGTACTCCGCCGTATCGCGCGGCTGGGGGACGGATGGTTTCCACAGCTGCAACCGGACGACACCGGGCGAGCGACGGTTGCGCGGCTGCGAGCATTAGCCCGTGCAGCCGGCCGCGATCCCGGGGAGATCGGCATCGAGCCGCGGCTGTCCGTCGCGCAGGGCAACGAGGACTCGTGGCGGGCCGAGCTTGCCGCCTGGCAGGACATCGGCATTACGCACCTGAGCCTGAACACGATGGGTGGCGGCTTGCGCTCGGTGGACGATCATCTCGCTGCGCTCCGCCGCGGCAAAGCGGCGCTGGAGGACTTGGTCACTGGGGCTGGGCCCCACCCTCACCCTCCCCCGTCGGGACGGGGGAGGGAATAGCCCGTCCCCCCGCCGCAGCGGGGGGGCCATAGGGGGGTACTACATACGGAGGGCACAGTTGGACTCGGCGAACGGTAGCAACGGCGCAAACCGGGGCAATGGGACGGCGACGGCGGACCCGCCGGTGGTGGCCGTGGTGCGGACGCGCCCGGAGACAGTGCTGGACGACGTGGATCGGCTGATCGAGCTGGCGGGCGCCGAGCGATCCTTGCAGCCAAGTCTGACGACCATCCTCAAGGACAACATCTCCTGGCACTTCCCGTTTCCGGGTGCGAATACGACGCCTTGGCAGCTTGAGGGGACCGTCCGGGCGCTGCGGGCGCGGGGCTACGATCATCAGGTCTGCGTGCAGAACCGGACGGTCGTGACCGATGCGTTCAAAGGCGAGGACCTCAACGGCTACGTTCCCATCTTCGAGCACTACGATATTCCGGTGCGCTACAACTTCAAGGGCGAGGACATGCGCTGGGTGCGCTACGAGCCGCGCACGCCGATGCGGGTGCTTCACGACATCTACCCGGAGGGCATCTTTGTGCCCGACTACTTCATCGGAAAGAACATCGTCCACCTCCCGACGGTCAAGTGCCACATCTACACGACCACCACCGGGGCGATGAAAAACGCCTTTGGTGGTCTCCTGAATACGAAGCGCCACTACACGCATAGCTGGATTCACGAAACGTTGGTAGACCTGCTCGCTATCCAGCAGGAGATTCACCCCGGTATTTTCGCCGTGATGGACGGAACGACCGCCGGGGATGGGCCTGGCCCACGGACGATGCGCCCGCGGCAGAAGGACGTGCTGCTCGCCGCGGCGGATCAGGTGGCGATAGACGCCGTGGCGGCAAAGCTGATGGGCTTCGATCCGCTGTCCATTCCCTACATCCGCCTGGCGCACGAGCAGGGTTTGGGCTGTGGCGATATACGGCACATCGTGCTCGTCGGCGATGACGTGAGCGCGGACCTGGAGCGCGGCTGGGGATTCACCGTCGGCGACAATGCCGCCAGTATCATCGGCGATCTGCTGTGGTTCAGCCCCTTGAAGGCGCTCCAGCGTTTCTTCTTCCGCACCCCGCTGGTGCAGCTGTTCATCATGGGGTCGGAGATATACCACGACTACTACCGTTGGCCGGCACGCGACCGGGCCATTTTCGAGACGTGGCGGCGCGATTCACCCTGGGGAGCACTGTTTACACGCTACCGGCAGCAGGGCCATCTCGCCGAGACGGAGCGGGTGCCGGCCGGCGTGTGAGGCCAGTGGCCGGTAGCCGGTGGTCAGTGGCTAGTGACGGGAGTAGGCCGAGGAACGCCCCCCTATGGTCCCCCGCTGCGGCGGGGGGACGGGGATGGCCGCGCAAGCGGGGATGACGTCCTAAACCATTTGCGAACGCGAGTGATTACTGACTATGCGACGATGGCGTCCTGATCCGGTCATCGTCCTCCTGACCCTGGCGGCCCTCGCGCTGCGGCTGTGGAACCTGCCGAGTCTCGGCGACTTGGAGTTCGACGAGATCGTCAGTGTGCGCTACGCCGCCTTATCGCCGACTGCCCTTATAGCCAAGGTGGCGCAAGCGCCGTTCGAGCACCCGCCCCTATTTTATCTGGTGCTCGGCGCCTGGCAGAGCCTCTTCCGTGACCTGGTAGACATTCGCACCGCCGAAGCGCTCACGCGGGCGTTCTCGGCGCTCGTCGGCACGCTGCTAGTCCCACTCGTCGCTGCGCTGGCCCGGCGTGCCGGTGGACAGTCGGTCGGGCGTTACGCGGCGCTCCTCGCTGCCGCCACGCCGCTGCTCGTGTTCTACGGGCGAGAGGTACGGATGTATGCTCCGCTCACGACGCTTGTCGCCCTGAGCCTCTGGCTCTGGTGGCGGGCCTTGGAGCGACCGTCCGTCCTGCGCTGGGCGCTATTCGTCCTGATGAGCTGGCTGGCGCTGTATACCCATGCGTTAGCACTCGCCGTCCCGCTGGCATTGGCGGCGTGGCTGCTGCTGGCGCGCTGGCGGCGGATCATCCTCCCATGGCGCGCGGCTGTCCTCGGCTGTCTCCTCACGCTGCTCGGCCCGCTACCTTGGGCGCTGGCGGCGCCGGGAGTCGTGGCCAGCCTGCCGGCCGCCTCGACCGCGCACTTGACCGCGGCCACGGTCCTGGACGCCGCCCGCACGGCGGCGCTGGCGCTCGCCGTCGGCCCTGTCGCTACCTGGCCCTGGTTCATCGCCATTGCTGCCGTCTGGCTGGCGCTCGTGGTGCTGGGGCTGCGGTCACAGCCGGCGGACCGTCCCGGCGCCGTAGCCTTGCTGGCAATCGGACTGACCATCACGCTGCTCGGCGCCGGGGCCGTGCTGGTGATTGACAAGCCCTTTAGCCCCCGTTACGTGCTGACCGCGCTGCCCTTTGCCGTGCTGCTGGCGGCGCGCGGGGTGGCGCTGCTGCACTGGCAGTGGGGACGGCGCGGCGCGGCGCTGGGAATCGCTCCCCTCGGCGTCGGCCTGGTCGCCTTCGCTGCCACGTACTACACCGGCTATTCCCGTGCCGACTACAGTGCGATCACCACGCACATTGCGGCGCTGGAACGTCACGGAGACGTGGTGCTGCTCACGGGACCGTGGCAGGCCTGGTACTACGACTACTACTTCCGTGGTGAGCTATTTCACCACGTGCTGCCGACGACGGCTCCGCCGGCAGTAGATGAGGAGACCGTCGAGACCGTCCTCGCGGACCTCGCCGCGCCGCACGAACGGATCTGGCTCGTCCTGTCGGGACTGGCGCAGAGCGACCCGCAGCGGCTCGTCGAGCGTTGGCTGCTGACCCATGCGTGGCAGGGGACGCGGCAGGCCTTCGATATCGCCGAGCTGAGTGTCTTCAAGCTGCATCCCCGCAAGCTGGAGGCGCCGCTGCGGCCGGCTCAGTTCGGCACGGCCATCGAGCTGACGGGCGGTCTGATGGAAGTAGACGAGATCGTCAGCGGCGACGTAGCGCCGTTCATTCTGCGGTTTCGCGCCCGGCAGAAGCTGGACCGCGATTACCGCGCGTCGTTGCGCCTGGTCGGCTGGGACGGCCAGCGGATAGCCAAGGATTTCGACCTCCGCACGGCTCCGCTGGCCGGAGAGCCGACGAGCCGCTGGGCACCCAACCAAGAGGTCGAGATCCGCCAGGGACTCTGGCTGCCGATTGGCCTCGCACCGGGAACGTATGAGGTGCAGCTTGTCGTCTACGGCGGGGCAAGTTTGCAGCCGCTCGCTCCATCCTGGCCCGGCGATCCCGTTTCCGGGGCGGTTGCTATCGGCCTGCTCGATGTCACGATGCCGCTGACCCCTCGTTCGCTAGAGCCAGCTGCCGTCTTGCAGCCTGTGCAAGTGACCATCACCGACGACTGGGATCATTTCGTGCTGGAAGGTATCCGCATCCTCACCCCGGGACCGTATGCACCCGGCGACGTGCTGACGCTGGAAGTAGCGTGGCGTGCCGAGAATGCCTACCGCGATGATCACTTCGTAGAGTGGTCGCTGGTGGATCGTAGCGAGCAGCAGGTCGGGCACTGGGAGCGACGTCCGCTGGCTTGGGTGGTCCCGACCGGGGCCTGGCGCTCCGCCGACCCGGTCTTCGACCGGCACACGCTGCGCCTACCCGCCGCATTGTCCCCCGGCACGTACCACCTGCGGCTACGCCTGCGGTTCGGTGGTGGTCATGTGCTACCGGTCCTTGGCACTCCCGATGACTGGGTGCCGGTACTTTCCCTCGACGTGTTACCACCACACGTGCGGCTGCGCCATTGGTTACGCGACCTCGTTGCGCCCCTACGAGCCAGGCTCCGCTGAGGGGCTAACCGGGGAGTCGTTGGCCCGTGCGAGGCGGTCTCGATGGCGATTGTAGAGCCAGAGCACGAGCGCCAACGTCGCCACTAGCACCGGGGGGCCGAGGTTATTTATCGAACCGATGAAGGGCACTTCGACCCACCACTTATTCGTGCGGGCCGCGAGTAGCTCGGCATCAATGCAGAGCGTGGCAAAAGCAAATGCACCAAGGGCCATAATCGGAGCGCGTGATAGTCGAGGCAGTGCGGTGCGGACGGCCGGGTGGAGGAGGGCGGTCAATCCGACGAGCGTCGTGGTCGCATAGTGGAGCCAGGTCAGCGGCGATAGGGTGAGCGAGAGCGTCAGCGCCAACCCGAACTCCAGCGTCTTGCCGATCCGATCACTGTCCGGTCGGTCGCGCCGCACGAGGCGGAGCAGCAGCCACACACCACCAACCAAGGCTACGTAGTTGAGCGCCTGGGCCAGTGGCAAGTATGGCATGGGCGCTGGCGAAGCGTAAGCGTGAGCAGTGAGAAAGAGGCGCGCGTGGAGTGAAGGCAAGCCGATGCTGGTAAAGAGCGCGGCGCCGCGCAGGAGTAATAGCGCTTGTTCCGTCAGCCACACGCGCCAGGGATCAATCCCTCCTATCGCAGCGGACACCACAATCGTACCCAAGCCGATCACACCGATGGCGATCAGGATTCGTAGCGAGCGGCGTACCAAGAAGTAGGCCAGCAGCCAGGTGGTCGTGGGCTTGAGCGTCAGCGCCGCGGCAATGGCCGCAGCCAGTGGCCACGTGCGACCGGCGAGAAACCAACGTAGCCCCAGCACTACCAGGAGAAGGATGAAACCATTCGGTTGGCCCAGCCAAATGGCTTCTCGCCAAGGCGCAAAGAGCGAGATGAGGAACAGGAGCACGAGACCGATTTCCAGCGGCCGCAACCCTGGCGCATGGCGACGGAACAGGAGCACGGCGGCCACGAGAAAGGCGGCATAGTGGGCAAAGAAGTGGACATAGAGGCCAACCTGGGCGGGTAGCAAGGTCCACGGCCCCCAGAAGAGCACAAATGTTGACGGCGGCACGTTGATCCGCTGCCAGACCGGACGCCCCAGATCGTAAGGCAAGCGATCCTCGTGCAGCATGACCGAGGCGGCGTGGCGATGACTCAAAAACTCTCCCTGCGTCATACTGAACTGTTCCAGAATGCCCCAGTTGAACAGGACCGTCAGGCCGGCGGCCAGCACAATGGCTGTCCACACTGGGGGCAAGCGGAGTGATGACGACACGCTCCCCTTTGGGACGGGTACGGATGGAGCCGACACGGCGCCGGAACGACCAGCCAGCATGGCCCCAATCAGCACGCCGGCCTCTAGCAGCACCCACCACACCAGTAGGTAGAGCGCGAAATCCTTTGCCGTGTGCGAGGTGAAGAGGAGATCGTGCGCCGTGCGCCCGGATTGGATGATCGAGAGCACCACGGGGACGCACGCCAAGTAAGGAAACCAGGGGAGCGAGGCGATCTGGAGCGCCGCGCGACGACTGATCCGCGGCGCCCGTGCCTGCACGAACGTCGCCGTTGCCAGAAGGACACCCACCCCGACGGCCCAGGCGAGGACCGCCAAGCCGGGGAGCACGATGAGGCGCACGACCCGCGCAGCATCGCCGAGCGGTCCAGCCGCAACCCACCAGCCGAGGGCCACGCCGGCCGTGGCGATGCCCAGCAGAGCGGCCCCTAGCTCAGGCGAGGCCCCACGGTCCCGTGCCTGTCGGACCCAGCCACGCAACCGTGACCACCGCGAGGGAGCGCCGTCTTGAGGAATGGGCACCGGAGCCGCCGGAGGGGAAGGGGATACCTGTTCCATCGGCTCGGAGTATAGCAGCGGGCAACGGCGGGGGTACAGCGTGTTCCCACCCTGTCGCAACAGGGACGGGCTAGGGTGGGGGTCAGTTGTTGGCGAGGGTGATCTCAGGGGGCGTCCCGCGGATTCTCGATGACCTCCAGAATGCCCAAGCCCGTCTCCTTGAGGATGCCGCGGATCAGGTAGAAGAGCGTGCCGAAGACAATAATCATCGAGGGAACCACGATCACCGGGTAGCTCAGAGCGGTCATGCGCCCTAGCTCCTCGTTGAAGGCGGTCGTACCCGGCGCACTCACGACGATGATCCGCGCCAAGGCGTAGTTCAGCACGGTCGAGACGAGGAAGCTGAGGGCCACCAGATAGGTCACGATGACCAACCGGCGCTCGTAGGCCGCGACACGGTCCCGCTGCTGCAACGCCGCGTAGACCCGATCCACGGCGATGAACTGATGGACGAACGTCTTGATGAGCGGATACCGGGTCTTGAGCGAGGCGAGCACGACGAGGCCGACGATGAACGGTACGGCCGCCTCCTTAATCGCCAACCACTCCACCGGCAGCTTGAGCAGGCCAATGCCCCCGGTCAGCAGCACGCTGACGAACCCCAACGCCGAGTAGAAGTTCAATCCACGCTTCACGACAAATTCGTACAGGCCATAACCGACCGGAAATGCCAGCGCCAGGAGCAGTCCATAGAGCGGCCCTAACCGGTCCTCGTCACTGAGCTGCATCAGGATGATGGCCGGGATGGCGACGTTCACCACAATGTCCAGCAACGGGTTGCCGCGACTCATTCCTTTAGCTTTGGCGCTCATTGGTTTTCCACTCCGAATCTGAACATCACCGGCTGGCCTGGATTCCCACTTGCGCGGGTATGACCGCGCAATGTCAACAGCCCCTCGCCGGGTTCCCACTACCCCAGCGCATCGCGGACTAGCTGCCAGGTGAAGGGGGTGCCATCCGGTAACGCAGCACCGACATCGGCAAAGGGGATGCGCCCTTCGTCGTCCGGGTTGTAGAGGCGGGTAGGGTAGTTCAACAGCGTGCCCGGCGCCGGCCCGGTGACCAGGAAGCCGTGCAGCGTTTGGCGCGGAATGAGCACGAGGAACTGACCGTCACCCGGCGCGTCCGGCCCGATGTGAAAGAGGTTGAGGCGACCGGCCGTGGGTGATCCGCTCCGCCAGTCATAGATCGCCACCACAAGCTGCCCGGCGATACAGAGAAACCGATCCTCCTGATCCTGATGGACGTGCCATTGCGCCTCGTCACGCGCCACGCCCGGCTCCGTCCGCGAATAGTAGCACTGCGCGAACGGGCGGTTGTCCGGGTCGTAGACATCCGGCCAGTCGGTACGCAGCGTCTCGACCAGGACGCCCCGCGGGTCGGCATTCACCCGCAGCGGCCGCAGGACGACATCGTGGATCAAGCCCTCCGTCCGGTCCGGTGTGAGCAGCGGCAGGTTCTTCATGGTTCGCTATGCTCTTATATCGTGCCCATTGCTCGTCAGGCGACGGCTACACATTCCACCGCCGAGGTAATCCTTCAGGGCCTTGGTCCGAGGGCGAGGGTCCGGCGCTCGCCTAACGCCTCGTTGACCACGACCAGACCACCATCATCCTCGGCCCACAACTGCTCATTCGCATTCAGCAGCTCAATCCCATATACCGTGCCATCCGGTGCTACATCCACATGGATCGCATCGTTGACGTGAACGGTTTCTACCTGCACAGTTTTTGCGTGTAGCCGGAGGTAGGCGATATTGTAGCGAGGGTCGTAGGTCAGCTTCATGGTGCTCCCTCCCGAGACTTAAAAGTACCGCACAATCACTGTGATCACCAGCCAACCGCGCGCCTGTACTGCGTAAGCCTCAACCTGCTTAGTAGCATAGTATCTCCCGAGCCACTCACCGTCGAAGGAGAAATCGCGACGGAACCCAACCCGCCCAAACTTCGCTGCAAACCGTTCACCATCAAGGACGGTAGCGATAACTTCCGCCTCGGTTGCTCCTCGTTCGGCCATTCGTGTAACCGCATGAGGGTGCAGCCGTACCGATGTCATATTGCGTGCATTGTGCGTCAAGCGACGGCGACGCGACCGGCCTCCGCGGTCGGCTCGGGAACCGGCAAACCTTCCTGGCGTAGGCCCTCGAAGTGAAAAGCGATGGCTTCCCGAAAGGTGCGCTCGACCTCAGCCCGGGACGTGCCGGTAGCAATACAACCGGGCACATCCGGGGCATAGGCAGCCCAGTTGCCCTCGGCTCGCTCGTAGATCACGAGGTATTCCTTCATGGTGCTCCGTGCGGCTCTCTAGCTGAAGCGCAGCAGGTTGCGGAAGTGGTCGGGATCGTCGAAGGGGCCGACGACCGAGAGGTTGAGCCAGCCGGGTCCGTAGACGCGCTGGGCTACCCGCAAGATGTCGGCGGCAGTGACGGCCTCCACGCGCTCGACGACCTCATCAGCCGTCAGAATCTCGCCGCGCAGCAGTTCTTGGGCAGCATACCAGCCGGCCACACTGCGGCTGTCTTCCAGGCCGAGCCACAGCCGCCCCTTCACGAACTCCTTGATCTTGCGTAACTCACCCGCCGGCACGGCTTCCTGCCGCAACCGATCTACCTCCCGCAAGATCGCCGCAATCGCCGCTGGTGCTCGCGCCGGGTCAACTCCGGCGCTCACGATGGCCGCGCCGGTGTCGTGAAACTGGCTGATGCCCGAGTGGACATCGTAAGCCAACCCTTGCCGTTCTCGCACCTCCAGAAAGAGGCGCGAACTCATGCCCTCGCCGAGGATGGCGTTCGCCAACGCCAGGATGAAGCGGTCGGGGTCGGCGTGGTTCAGCGCGTGCCCCCCCAGCAAGAGATAGCACTGCTCGGTCGGCCGCTCGTCGAGCGCCACGAGGGGCTGCCCGTTCGCCAGCGCCGCCCGTGACCACTGCGGCGGCGGGCTACCGTTCTGGTTCAACTCGGCCGCAGCCCGCTTTACCACCCAGTCCACGTCCACGTCACCGGCAACGGAGACGACCAGATTGCGCCGGCCACAGGACCGCGCGAGGTAGTCCTGGAGATCGGCGCGCGTAAACGCCATGATCGTCTCGCGGCGCCCGACCGTCTCCCGCCCCAACGGATCGTCCGGCCAAAGCAAGGCCTCAAGCTGCACGCCAGCCCAGTCACCGGGGCTGTCTACAATCGCATTCAGCTCTTCGAGGACCACGCGCTGTTCCTTGACCACCTCCGCCTCGGCAAAGAGCGGCGCCCGCACCATGTCAGTCAGAAGATCGAACGCCTTGGGCAGGTGCGCGCTCGCCACCTTGGCCCAATAGACGGTCAACTCCTTGTCGGTGCCGGCGTTGAGGATACCGCCGACGCCTTCGATGGTTTCGGCGATGACTTGGGCCGAGGGGTACTGCGCCGAGCCTTTGAAGAGCATGTGCTCGAAGAAGTGGGCGATGCCGGCTTGCTCATAGGACTCGTAGCGGCTGCCCGTACCGAAAAACAGGCCCACGGTTGCCGAGCGGGTATGGGGCATCGGAGCAACCAAAACTCGCAGGCCGTTGGGCAGCACAACCCGGTGATACTGGCTGTTAGCACTCGTTGTAGTCACGTCTTCCTCTTGGCTTGGTTGTAGTTGGGGGGCAAGTTGGGCCTGGCCCCCCTATAGTCCCCCCGCTGCGGCGGGGGGACGGAGGTGTTCCCCCCTGTGCATCCCGGCAAAAGGCTCTCCTGTAGGTCGTGCGGCAGCAGGCCCGGCGGGATGGGTGCGAGCGCCAGCGCAAGGTGCCGCGCGACTGCGGCGGTCACGTGCTCGGCGGCCTCGTCCACGGACACGCGACGCCCCAGCAGCCGCGCGACCGAGGTCACGCCGCGGCCACTGATGCCGCAGGGCACAATATGCCGGAAATACGCCAGGTCGGGATCAACGTTGAGCGAGAAACCGTGCGTCGTCACCCAGCGGGCCGCCTTAATACCAATCGCGGCGACTTTCTCGCCGTCTACCCAGACGCCGGTCAGCCCGGCAATGACCTCGCCACGCAGCCCCAACGCGGCGAGCGTGTCCGTCACGATGGCTTCCAGCGTGCGGACGTAGGCGTGGAGGTCGCGCTGGCGGCGGCTCAGATCAATGACTGGATAGCCCACCAACTGGCCCGGACCGTGATACGTCACGTCCCCGCCGCGATCAATCTGAATCACGTCAGCGCCCAAGGCCGCATACTGCCCCGGCGTGCGGAGTAGGTGGTCGGCGCCGCGCGCGCGGCCGAGCGTATAGGTATGCGGATGCTCCAACAGGATTAACGCCTCGCGGCCGTGGCCAGCGCGGAGCGCCGCCGCGAGCTGCTCCTGATAGTCCCAGGCCGCGCGGTACGGAGTGACGCCCAGGCGAATCAGCCAAGCCGGGGAAGATACGCCGGGGGAGGGGATGGAAAACGGCCCCCTCCCTAACCCTCCCCCGGGGCCAGCTCCACGGGAGGGGATGGCTCTCTGGCCCGGCTCTGGTAGGCGCACGCGGGCAGCGGACTGCGGCGCTTCAGTTACCGGCGGCCGCGGGGTGTCGCGCATGGTGGTCACGGCCGGTGCTTTACTCCTAGGCGCGATCAATCGTGTCCCTACAGGGGCGCCGACGAGGGCGCGGTGCGGACCTGTTCGACGTGGCGGCGCGCATGGTAGGAGCTACGCACGAGCGGACCCGATTCGACGTGCTTGAAGCCGAGCGCCAGCCCCTCCTCGCGGTACTGTGCAAATTCCTCTGGCGCGACGTACCGCTCGACCGGCAGCTTGGTCGCCATCGGCCGCAGGTATTGGCCGATAGTCAGCACGTCGCAGCCCACCGCGCGCAGGTCGCGGAGCGTCTGCACCACCTCAGTAGGGCGCTCACCCACGCCAAGCATCATGCCCGACTTGGTGGTCACGCCGCCGTCCAGCTCCTTAGCGCGTTGCAGGACCCAGAGCGACCGCGCATAGAACGCCTTGGCACGCACCCGGCGCTGCAACCGCTCGACCGTCTCGACATTGTGGTTGAACACGTCCGGCCGCGCTGCGGCCACTGTGCGGACGGCCGCTTCATCGCCTTGAAAATCGGGCACCAAGACTTCGATGGCACAGTCCGGCGCTTGCTGGCGAATGGCGCGGATGGTCCGGGCGAAGATGTGCGCGCCGCCGTCCGGCAGGTCGTCGCGGGCCACCGCGGTCACGACGGCGTGCCGCAGCCGGAGGGTGGCAACGGCCTCGGCCAGGCGCTCCGGCTCGTCGGTGTCCACATCGTCCGGCACGCCGGTCTCGACGGCGCAAAAGCGGCAGGCGCGGGTACACACGCGCCCCAGGATCAGGAACGTTGCCGTGCGCTGATCCCAGCATTCGTAGATATTCGGGCAGTGGGCCTCTTCGCAGATGGTGTGCAGCGAGAGACCGCGCATCAACTGGGAGACATCCTGGAACTCCGTCCCCATGTGCATACGGACTTTCATCCAGTCCGGGCGCGGCGGGTCGTCCGCCGGCAGTCGAATGCGCTTGGGGAGGCGGGAGGCCTCCGGTCGCCGGCGTTGCAATTGGATCAACTCTGGTGTAGCCACGTTGTCCTCGGTCGAGGTGCTATCGGAGCAAAGGATAGCACGTTGGCGCGCGACTTATCGCGTCCAGGCGCTCGTCATTCCGGCGGAAGCCGGAATCCAGGACCACGTTCAGTCCCCCGGTCGCGGCCTGACTCCCCCTCTCTATCGCTCCGCGCTGGAGAGGGGGCCGGGGGCGCATTGAAACACGGCGGCCGATAGCCCGGTCATAGAACGTGAGTGCAGCGTAGGCGGCCCAGGACACACGCACTCCAAGCGTTCCGCACACGCCGCGACTATGCTCGCGCTGACAGAAAGGAGAGACGATGGCCGGGAACTTAGTCATAGAAACCACGTCGCTCACGAAGCGGTACGGCAAGATCGTCGCCGTAGACGGTCTCTCGATGGAGGTGCCGCGCGGTCACGTCTTCGGGCTGCTCGGCCCGAACGGATCGGGCAAAACCACGACCATGAGTATGCTGCTCGGGCTGGTGCGACCCACGGCGGGGAGCTTCAGCCTGTTCGGCACACCGGGCCAACATCAAAGCGCCCTACATCGGGTCGGCGCGATCATCGAGACGCCCGCCTTCTATCCGTACCTCTCCGGGCGCCAGAATCTCGCCTACTTCCAGGGCATCTTGGGCGGCGGCACTGCGGCGGAGCTGGACGCTCTACTGGAGCAAGTCGGCCTGGCGGATCGCGGCAACGACCGCTTCCACACCTACTCGCTCGGCATGAAGCAGCGTTTGGGGCTGGCTTACGCGCTGCTCGGCGACCCGGAGCTACTGTTTCTGGATGAGCCGACCAACGGGATGGATCCGGCGGGCATGGCGGAGGTACGCGAGCTGATCCGCAGTCTCGGCACGGACGAGCGGACGGTGCTGCTGTCGAGTCACCTGCTGCACGAGGTGGAGGAGGTGTGCGACAGCGTGGCCATCCTCTCGAAAGGCAAGCTGATCGCCCAGGGCAAGGTGGCTGACCTGGTGCGACAGTCGCGGGAGCAGGTGCGCGTGAAGACGACCGACGACGACGCGGCCATCGGCATCATCGCGGCATTGGACTGGGTCGAGTCCGTGACGACGGAGGCGGGGGCGCTGATGGTGGCGGCCCCGGCCGCGCGCGCGGGCGAGCTAACCGCCGCCCTGAGCGAGTCCGCGGTCTACGTCACGGAGATGACACCTGTGCAGGCCTCTCTGGAGGAATACTTCCTCGACGTAACGGGCGAGGATGAAGGAGCTTCGGCATGATTGTGCATATCCTACGGCTTACCGGATGGGAATGGTACAAGCTCCAGCGACGTTGGATGCCGTTGGTATTGCTGGCCATCATGATCCTTGTCAACCAGGTCGGCTTCTGGGGCACCTACGTCGGGTATCGCACCGAAGCCTTCAGCCCCAGTTTCCACACCTCCATCGGCAACGACGACGAGAAGGTTGACCTCAGCTTCAAGTGTGCCGACATTCGAGGGGGGAGCGTTCCGCCGGAGGTCGCGCAGCTCGACGAGCAGGGGCGAAAGCAGGCGCTGGAGCAGATCGAGGTCTTCCGTACTGATTCCTGCGCCGGCTATGAGGGGAACCGCGAGGCCATGCGAATGGCCTTGATGTTCCCGAATAGTATTGGCTTCAGCCTCTGGCTATCCCAGTTGCTCTGGGTCATCGTCAGCATCATCTTGGCGGCGTCGGCGATGGGGGTTGAATACGGATGGGGCACGCTACGGATGGTGCTGACCAAGGGTACCGGCCGCTGGCAATTCTTCACGGGGAAGATTCTCGCGCTCGCGCTGATGGCCGTTGCCGGGCTGGTGATCGTGGCCGCCACGGTCTCCATCGGCAGCCTGATCGCCGCGCTGACGCTGCCCGCGCCGATTGACGGAGCTACCCTTGCCGATGCCGGGGAAGACCGGCTAGAGGCCGCGCTGACGTTCGGGAGGCTGCTCGGAATGTTGCTCTACGCCTTCCTCCCGTACATGATGCTGGCGCTGTGCAGCGCGGTACTCACCTCGTCGGCGGCCACGGCCATCGCCATCACGCTCACCTACTACGTGGTCGAGCGGGCCTTCGTCCCCCTCCTGGTGAGGTTCTTAGACTGGTTCCAGGCCATCGCCGACTATCTGCCCGTCACCAACGTCTCGATCTGGCTGGGTCCGGAGTTCTCGCTCGGCGGCACCGATGAGCAAGCAAGCATCCTCCGGGCCTTTCTGGTGCTGGCGGCGTATATCGTCATCCTCGGCGCCGCCACCTTCGCGCTCTTCCAGCGGCGGGACATCGCCGGAGCGAGGGGGGCGTGAGCGTTCCGGTCTCACCCCTGGCCGGCTTTTGGCTCCCCTATGGCCCCCCCGCTGCGGCGGGGGGACTTGGATTCCCGCTTGCGCGGGAATGACAGGGAATGCGTCAGGATTCTACGCTTCTGCACTGCTACCTGTGGGGGAGGATAGCGCAATTGCGGTGATACGTGGCGATGCGTGCCCGGACGCCGCTTGTGCCGGCTGCGGCCGCTGTGTCATCATAGATACCACACCGCGTTCGGTACCGAACCCTGAGCGGCCGGGCAACCGGCGGTCAAGGGTAAGGGGTGAACTCTTGGCCGGGAGGTAACTCCTTGCTGTGAGCTACGCAAGTAGGGCGGTGGAGCTAGCGAGCCACTTCCGCTACCTCGGTAGTGGTTCCCGGTGGGTGGGTACCCATGCACCGGGGGCTGCGCGAGCAGAGTGGTCAAGCCGGCAGACCGATCCGGTGCATGGAGCAGGGCGAGTGCGCCGGGGATGAGGATAGCCCGGTGTCCTGTCGGAAGTACGGGTAGCTCCCAACTTCGACCGGGGTTGTCGGTCGGGAACAGGTCCTAAGAGGCCGAAAGGTTTCTTAGGACTGTTTCTTTTAAGCTAGGCGCAGGATGTGGGGTCATCCTGCCCGGCGGCACGCGCAAGTATCCGCGCTGCTGACCGTATTCCAGCACCGTAACCCGGCCCGGCGTCGGCAACGCCAGAGGGGATTTCTCTATGTCCGTGCGTCCGCTCATTGTCCGGCTGGACCAACAGGAGGCCGTTGGTCTCATCGGGAGCAAGGCCGCGGGTTTGCAGCGGCTGATGCGTGACGGCCAGCGCGTGCCGCCGGGGTTTGTCGTCACCACCGCAGCCTATCGGCGCGCGGCCGGAGCGGTCCCAGCCGACCGACGGGAGAGCGCCGCCGCGTGGCCGCTGCCGCCAGCGTTGGTCAGCGCCATTGCGACGGCCTACGAACGCTTGGTCGAGCCGAGCGACGCGGGTCAACCGGCGGTCGCCGTTCGCTCCTCCGCCACCCTCGAAGACTTGCCGGACGCGGCCTTTGCCGGCCTCTACGCGACGGGCACCGGGATCCGTGGCGTGGAGGAGGTGCTGCGGTGGGTGCGGCGTTGCTGGGCATCGCTCTCCAATCCGGCCGCGGTGGCCTATCGCCGCCAGCATGGCTTCGCTGAGGCGCGCGCCGCGATGGCCGTCATCGTGCAACGCCTGATACCGGCGGAGGTGGCCGGCGTGGCCTTTACGGTGGACCCGGTCAGCGGGCAGCGTGATCGCGTTGTGCTCAATGCCGCCTGGGGCCTGGGCGCCTCAGTGGTGGATGGGCTGGTCGAGCCGGACACGTTCGTCGTGGAGCGGAACGGCCCCAGGATTGTGAGCCGGACCATTGGCGACAAAACGACCCGCGCCGGCGCGACGCCCAACGCCCCGCGGGTGGCCGTGCCGGCTGAACAGCGGCGGCAACCCACGCTGGACGATCCGACGATCATCGCCATTGCCGAGCTGGCGCTGCGGGCCGAGGCGCTGTGGGGGCAGCCGGTGGACATCGAGTGGGCGCTGGCCGATAGGCAGGTCTGGCTGCTCCAGTCCCGTCCCGCGACCGGAATTGCCGGCACCGCGCCAACGGGGTCGCCGGGTGCCACCGCAGAGGGTGACGAGGCGCCGCCGTTCGAGGTCGTCTGGCCGACCCCGGAGGCGGCCAGCTATCACTGGAAGCTCTCGCAACGGCAGGGACCGCCCGAAGCCTGGCGGCCCCTGGAGCAGGACATCTCGTCGCGGTTCGGGCGCGGACGGTTGCACGCGGCCCGGATCAAAGGCCAGGAGTCCTACGACGAAACGATCTGGGTGCAGGGCTATCGGTACTCGCGCACCGCGAAGAACGCGGAGAGTGAGGAGGAGCGCGGCCGCCGCGAGCAGTCGTTTCAGGCGGCGGTGGACGCCTGCACGGAACGGGGAGACACCTACTATCGGGCCGTCGTGGAGCCGGAAGTGCTGGCCCGCAACGCCAAGCTGGACGCCGTAGCCCTCGCCGCACTGGCCCCGGAGCAACTGGCCAACCACCTCGCCAAGACAGCGGCGATGCTGGAACGGCACTGGACGCTGCACTGGCTCTGGGGGCGCGGCGGGCCGCGGGAGCGGTTCGAGGCGGTCTACAAGGAACTGACGGGCGACGAGGGAGAGGATATCCCCAAGAAACTGCTGGCGGGTATCCCGAACAAGTTCACGGAGACGGTGGATGGGCTAATCGCGTTGGCGCGCACACTGCAAGCCGGCCCTGCGTTGCGGCAGGCAATCGAAAGCGAGCAGCCAACGACCTTCCTGGCTCGGCTGCCGGCGCTGCCGGGCGGCGACCGCTTCCGGGAGCAGCTCGACGCATTCCTGGCCCGCTGGGGCCTGCGCTCCGGCATGGGCTTCGGCACGAACCGATCTCCGGACCTGGTCTGCTGGCGCGAGGACCCGGCGCTGGTGATCGCTATTCTGCAGCGCTACGTCTCGCAGGACCTGGAGCGCATCACGGCGCCGCAGCGGCGGACCGCCGACGAGCGGGCGGCGCTGCTCGCCAAGACCATGGACGCTATCGGCGCGGACCCGGAGCGGCGGGAGCGTTTTACGTTCTGGTACGCGGCGGCGCAGCGCGCGGCCCGCAACTTCGAGGACCACAACTACGACATCGACTCGGCCTCCTATGCCCTGGTCCATCTTGCCGTAGCGGCCTGTGGCGAGCGCCTGACCGCCGCCGGAGCACTCGCCGACCCGCAGGACATCTGGATGCTGCGCCTCGCCGAGGTCGGGACGGCCCTGCGAGAGCTGCCGCGGCCGCCCGCCGAGTGGCGCGACTGGCCGGCGTTGGTCGCGGCGCGACGCGCAGAGCATCAGTGGCAACAGACGCTGCGCCCACCGCCGACTATCGGAGCACCGCCACCGGCAGAGGATAAGCAGGAAAGGCAGCCCGACGAGCAAGACGAGGCCGAGCCACCAGCGTTGACGAGCGAAGACGAGGCGCGGCTGCTGGTGCGCGGGCAGGCCGGCTCGGCGGGGGTCGCCACGGGCCGCGTGCGTCTGATCCCGCGGACCGTCACCGTGCCGGACGTGGCGCCGGGCGAGATTCTCGTGAGCAATAATGCCGGGCCGATCTGGACACCGGTCTTCCCGACGGTGGCGGCCATCGTGCTGGATGAGGGCGCGCTCTTCCAGCACGCGATGGGGGCGGCGCGCGAATACGGCATTCCGGGGGTGCTCCAGACGAAGGAAGCGACGGCCGTGTTACAAGAAGGCCAGCTGATTACCGTAGATGGCAACCGGGGTCTGGTCCTGCGGCCGGAATAGGGTTGTTGGACCTAACCCCCGGCCCCTTCCCTGCAGGGAAGGGGAGTCCTGGCAGCGACCGGGATGAGGGGTGCGCCGCTCCGGGGCGCCACAGTACGCCAGCAATGCGTATACTTCAGGGCAGAGTAAGGCGGAGCGAGGAAACGGTAGAGGCTGCCGCACATGGAGACATTAGAAGCATTCGCGCTGTACGTGCCGACCGGGTTGTACGTCATAGTGATCGAGCTGCTGGTGCTGGGGATGGCACTGGGCATCCTGCCGTCCCTGCGCGAGCAGCGGTGGGGCATCCTGTGGGAGGCGGGGTTTGTCGCCTTGGGCGTCGTTGCCCTCGGCCCCCTCTTCACGCTGATGCCGTCGGCGGTAGCCGCCTTTGGCCTCGTCGCCGGGTCGATAGCGATGCTCTTCCCGCTGGGAATGCTCTGGCGGCGCTATGAAGACTGGGCCAGCTCCTTTGCCCCGGATGAAGAGGCCGAGTACGAAGAGCCGGCGACGTAGGAGAGCAGACCTACCCCCACCCCCCTCCCTAAAGGGAAGGGGCCGGGGGTTAGGTCCAACCCGCTGCTGACGGCGGCCGCTTGGGACGAGAGACCGACGATGGTGACGACACAACCGGCGGCACCCACGGCCCCCGCTCCGTTGCTGACGGCGGCAGAGTTGCTGGCGTTGCCGGACGATGACTATCGCTACGAACTGGTGCGAGGGAGGCTGATTCGGATGCCGCCGCCAGGATCGCGCCACGGCCGCACTGTGGCGCGTGTAACGATCAGACTCGGTTATTTCATTGAGACACAAAACCTTGGTACGATCCTCAATGAGAGTGGTTACCACCTGGAATGGGGCCCGGACACGGTACGGGCGCCGGATGTGTCGTTTATCTCTGCGGAGCGGTTGCCGCCGGACCAGGTACCATCCGGCTACCCTACGCTGGCCCCGGACCTCGCCGTCGAGGTGCTCTCGCCGTCCGAGCGGCCGGGGGCGCGCCGCGAGAAGATGCAAGACTACTTCGCCGCCGGGACGCGCCTCGTGTGGGAGATTGATCCGGCGCAGCGGACGATAACCGTCTATCGCTCTGCACACGACCGGACTACGCTCGCGGCCACCGACGAGTTGACCGCCGTCGAGGTGCTCCCCGGCTTTGTCTGCCGCGTCGGCGAGTTGATCCCGTAGCCGGACTGCCTTGGCAGAGAAGGATCGAGAAGCAGTGAGTACGTTAGACCAGGACGCGATTCAGGCCATCCTGCCCCACCGCAAGCCGTTCCTCTTCCTCGACCGCATCGAAGAGGTCGAATACGGGCAGCGGGCCGTGGGCGTGATTGACGACGTGGCGGACTACACGGACCGCTTTCAGGGGCACTTTCCCGGCTACCCGATCATGCCGGGGGCGCTGCTCGTCGAGGCGCTGGCCGAGGTCGGCGGCGTGGCGGCGCTGGGACAGGGAGCGCACCAGGGCAAGCTCGCCTTCCTCGCCGGCCTGGATAGCTGGCGCTTCCGCAGCCCCGCCCGGCCGGGCATGTCGGTGCGTCTTGAAGCGGAGCTGGTGCGGATGCGCGGCCGGTTCGGTATCGGGCGCTGCAAGGCCACCAGTGACGGTGAGCTACTGGCCGAAGGCGAAATCCGCTTTGTGATCGTTGACCGCCCGGCCGAGTTGGGTGGGTGAGTCGGGAACCTAACCCCCGGCCCCTTCCCTCCAGGGAAGGGGAGTCATGGCGGCGAGGGCTTGCCGTTTTCTTCCAGGGAAGCTGACCTGCACCCCGGCCTGTAGCTCTTTCCCTTTAGGAGGGTGTTGGGGGGTAGGTGCGTCTCTCCACACGAAAACCTACTCCATCAGCCGAGGCGGACGGGGTCGCCGACGCGGTGGACCTTGACCATGTTGGTCGTGCCCGGTTGGCTGACCGGCACACCAGCGACAATGACCACCAGATCGCCGGTGGTCACTACGCCGGCCTGCTGTGCTAACGCGATCCGCGCCTCGATCAACTCGTCGGTCGAATCGATCTGTGCGCCAAGAAGCTGGGTCACGCCCCAGGTGAACGCGAGCTGTCGCCACACGGTGGCGTCGTGCGTGGCAGCGACAATTCGCGTTGCCGGGCGGTAGCGGGCCACCATGCGGGCCGTATGCCCCGAGGTCGTCGCGCAAATGATCGCGCTGGCCGCCAGCTCCGCGGCCAGCTCCACGCTGACCCCGGCAATCGCATCGGTCACACCTGGCGTGGACCAGCGGCGCCGTGCCCGGCCGCTGCGGGGCCGCTCGGCGGTCCGGGCAATCGCGTCCATCATGCGGACGGCTTCCACCGGGTAGCGCCCGACGGCGGTTTCGCCACTGAGCATGATCGCGTCGGTGCCGTCAAAGACGGCATTGGCCACGTCGCTGACCTCGGCCCGCGTGGGCTGTGGTTGCTCGGTCATGGATTCCAGCATCTGCGTGGCGGTGATGACCGGCTTGCCGGCCGCGTTGGCGGCGGCGATGAAGCGCTTCTGCAGCAGCGGCACCTGCGGCGCCGGCAGCTCGACGCCGAGGTCGCCGCGGGCCACCATAATGCCGTCGGCCATCGCCAAGACATCTGCGAAGGACTCGACCGCCTCATGCTTTTCGAGCTTGGCGAGGATGAGGGGCTGCCCGCGGGGGGCCGGCTGGGAACGGACCAGCGCGCGGAGCGCGGCGATGTCGGCGGGACTGCGGACAAAGCTGAGGGCAATCGCGTCAACGCCGTGCGCGACTCCCCAGGCCGCGTCGGCGCGATCCTTCGCGGTCAGCGTCGGGGCGGACAGAGTAGCGCCGGGCAAGTTGAGGCCCTTGAAGCTGCGGAGGATGCCACCGCGGACAACCTCGCAGGTGATGAGGGGATCGTCGGCAGCGCGCACCCGCACCTCGATCCGGCCATCGTCAATCAGGATCGTGCCGCCCGGCCGGACTTCACGGGCCAGCGGGGCATATTGCACCGGCAGCGCATCGCCAGCGGTGGCGGCCGGGTCAACGGTGAGCAGCAGTGTGTCGCCGGGGGCGATGGGACGACCGGCGCCGGGCACCGGCCCCAGACGCATCTTGGGGCCTTGTAAGTCCTGGAGGATGGCCAGCGGTCGGTCGGACTCACCGGCGATCCGCCGCAGGCGCTCGATCACCGCGGCGTGGGTGGCATACGTGCCGTGCGAGAAGTTGAGCCGCGCCACATCCATGCCGGCGCCGAGCATCGCCCGCAGCGAGGCCTCATCCTCGCAGGCGGGACCGATGGTGGCGACGATACACGTGCGGCGGGGTGGGGCGGTCGTTGTAGACATGAGGGCCTAGTGGCGCCGCGCTTTACGCATCCGGCCTAGCGCCAGCAACATGGCGCCCCAGGCGGTGACGGCGGCCAGCGCAATTGCCGTCCAGTCCACCACAGAGCGGACATGGACGCCTTCCGGCCCAACCTCAATGACAGCGACCGGCCGCGAGCGCGAGGTGCCGCCTCCGCCTCCGCCCCCACCGCCCCCACTCCCGGCTCCTCCAGACTCGGCTTCAGCACTGGCTTGACCGGAGCCGACACCGCTGCCGAAGCCGCCAGCCGCGAACACCTCGACAAGCGGAATGACCGTCCGATCACCCTGCACCTGGACCGCGCCAACGCACGCCTCGGCTCGGGCCGTCGCTAACAGCCGGTCAAACATCTCCTCGGTGCGCCCAAGCAGCCGATCATGGGCCGCCAAAACGGCCGACTGACCACTATCCGGCGCTGACGTTCCAGTGCCATCATTGCCCATATCGCTCATCGCTTGCTCCCCTTCCGCCTTCGCACCCATGTCTTCACCGGTACCTGTGAGCACCGCGCCACCCCGCGCCATCGCCAGCAATGGTCCCGGCCACTTCCACCGGACGAACTGCGAGATAGGCAGCACCTCGTCCGGGCCAACGGCATGAGCCACCTGTACGCGCACCGGAGCGGCCCAGGCCACACCGCCGGCAAGCCGGCCTCCCGCCGCCCGCATACCGACGGCTGCGACACGCGCCACGACTGTCACATGCGCTTCCGGCCGACCGGCGACGGCCAGGGAGATTGGTGCGGCGGTACGCTGTCCCGACTTGAAGGTCAATCCCAGCATCACTTCACCAGTGTACGGTATCGGCACCAGCCGGAAGCAGGCGCCCTCCCCCGTCGGGACGGGGGAGAGCTAGGGTGGGGGGGCCAGATCACTACCTCATCAAGTTCGCAACCTTCATCAGGGAAAGGGCTTGACCAGTCATAGCGGCGGGTGTATACTATGTTTAGTTACACGTAATTCAGTTACGTTCGTTGAGTCGGAGGGGAGGGAACGATGGCAAGGCTATTCCGTCAACGCAAGCTCACTGCGGCGACCAAGCGTGCGCTGCAAGACGCGGAGGCGGAGGCGCGGCGTTTGCAACACGGCTACATCGGGACCGAGCACCTGCTGCTCGGGTTGCTGCACGTCGAGGATGCCGTCACCGCGCGGCTACTCACTGGCCTGGATGTGGAGCTGGGTAAGGTGCGGAGCACCGTCGAGTCCATCATCGGCCGCGGCGATCAGCCCGCTACGGCCACGATGCACCCCACACCGCGCGCAAAGAAGGTGCTCGTGTTAGCTGGCGAAGAGGCACAGCGTTTCGGCCGGGAGGCCGTGGATACTCCGCATTTGCTCCTGGGCCTCGTGCGCGAAGGTCAAGGTGTTGCCGCCGGGGTGCTGGAGAGCCTGGGAGCCGAACTCGATACGCTGCGCGAGGCGGTCGAGGTGCTCCCGATGGATGGCGAGGGTGGGCAGCGCGAGGAGCAGGAGGACGACGGCGATGCCAGCGGCAGTGCTTGGTGGGAGCAGGCGGGCATCCGCACCCGGGTCGAACAGTCGTTGCGCTCGTTCTTCAGCGGACCACGCGATAACGTGCTGAGTATTCGGGTGGACGATGGTGACGTGGCGGCCATTGACGCGCTCGTCGAGACCGGTGTGCTGAAGACGCGGAGCGAGGCGGCCGCCTGGCTCATCAGGTCTGGGATCGAGGCCAACCGGGGTCTGTTCGAGCAGGTACACGCAAAGACAGATGAGATTCGGCGCTTGCGCGAGGAGGTGCAGGGCCTGATCCACCGCCACGTCGCTGGTGCGGACGACAAGCCGGACGAGGGCGAGCGGTAGTGGGCCGGCCTCACCCCCCGGCCCCCTCTCCATCGCCGAGCGATAGAGAGGGGGAGTGCGGCGCTGGAATCCGGCTCCCGCGTTGTGACGAGGGAGGGAACCTGGGGTAGTGCTGTGTAGAGCCGCTGCGATAGGGGACCTGGGCTGTGCAGCGGTCTTCGAGGCACTCATGGGGTAGAGTCCGGCACTGTGCAGAGGGGTGGGCTTCCCTATGAAGCGTGCAAGGTTGTGGCGCCTCGCCTTAGTCGTCGCGGTCTTGCTCATCGGCCAGGTTGCGCCGGTCCAGGCGCAGGGCACCCTTGCACCGGCCGGCGCTGCGGACTGTCAGTTCATCCTCGGCTTTGCCACGCTCAAGGCGCTGATTGATGCGGCCGAAGGGCCGGAGAAGGTGGGAGACTGCCTGGAAAACGAGCGCTTCAACCCGCAGAACGGGGAGGCCCGGCAACACACGACAGGTGGCTTATTGGTCTGGCGGAAGGCGGACAACTGGACGGCCTTCACCGACGGCTACCGCACCTGGGCGAACGGGCCACACGGCTTGCAGAGCCGGCTCAACACGGAGGAGTTCCTGTGGGAACGGCCGGCGCCGACCAGGCTGTACTGGACCGACGCGCGGACACGCAAAATCCAGCGGGCGAACCTCGATGGCTCCCAGGTGGAAGACGTGGTGGCCGGCATGGTCCTGCCCACTCGCATCGCGCTGGACGTGGCAGCGGGCAAGCTCTACTGGGTTGACGCGGGCATTCGGGGCGACGCGGGCACGGGGAAAATCCAGCGGGCCAACCTGGACGGCACGCAGGTGGAAGACGTGGTGACCGGCTTGGACGATCCCGGTGGCCTCGCACTGGACGTGACGGCGGACAAGCTCTACTGGGTGGAGGCGGGCATTCAGAGTGACGCGGACGCAGGGAAAATCCAGCGAGCGAACCTGGACGGCTCGCAGGCAGAAGACCTGGTGACCGGCCTGGACGATCCCGGCGGTCTCGCGCTGGACGTGGCGGCGGGTAAGTTGTACTGGACCGACGCGGGCATTCGGAGCGAGGCGGGCACGGGGAAAATCCAGCGGGCAAACCTGGACGGCTCACAGGTAGAAGACGTGCTGACCGGCCTGCTCAGTCCTGGCGGTCTGGTGCTGGACGTGGGGGTGGGCAAGCTGTACTGGACCCACGCGGGCTTCTGGAATGATACGGGCACGGGGAGAATCCAGCGGGCGAACCTCGATGGCTCGCAGGTAGAAGACGTGGTGACCACCGGCCTGTCCGCGCTCTACGGCCTGGCGCTGGACGTGGTGGCGGGCAAGCTGTACTGGACCGACGCGGGCACGCGCAAAATCCAGCGAGCAAACCTGGACGGGTCGCAGGTGGAAGACGTGGTGACTACCGATCTGGGTCAGCCCTACGGTCTCGCGCTGGACGTAGGAGCGGGCAAGCTGTATTGGGTGGACGCGGGCACGCGCACGATCCAGCGGGCGAACCTGGACGGCTCGCACGTGGAAGACGTGGTGGCCGGCCTGGATGACCCCGGCGGCCTGGTGCTGGACGTGGGGGCGGGCAAGCTGTACTGGGCCGACTGGCGAACGGACACGATCCAGCGGGCGAACCTGGATGGCGCGCAGGTGGAAGACGTGGTGACGCGGGCTACTGCCGGTTTGCGTGTGCCAGAGGGCCTCGCGCTGGGGCCGCGCTAGCCGCGTGGTCGGCAGCAGGCCGGCCGGCGGCGGTTAGTAGTCGGGGAGAACGCGGCCCAAGCATTGCAGCTGGTAGCCATCGGAGGTAAGCACGGTGTTGCGTAGCTCACGGTCGCGCCAGGCTCGATAGATCGCCTCATGCATACGCTCGCCAGCGGTGAGGCTGTCATCGTTGCCAACCCAGCCCAGCGCCGACCGAAACGGCCCCCACACGCCGGCTTGCCAGGCAAAGGCGGCCATCTCTTCTTCCAGGCAGTCGGCTGCATCCGAGGACGTGCGGCCGCTCACGGCATGGTACACCTCATGGGCCACTATCGCCGCCAGCGTGGACAGTGGCTCGGACCGATAGGACTCGCTGATGGTGATACGGTTGGGCCGCGACTCATACCGCCCGCCGACGTTCTCCGGGAGAGTGCCCCACACGATCTCGGTACCGCGGTCAGCCAAGGGCCGGCCAAACTTGGTGCGCCAGTCATCTACGTTGTGGACCCAGAGCAGTTCCAGGGCGCGGAGGATGCGCCCTTCAGCGTCATTATGCACCGCCCAGCGAGCGCGGAGAATCGGAGGGACCGGCGGCAACTGATCCAACGTCAGGTACTCCACCTCGGCAGACTGCCACTCCACCGTGACCGGACCGGATGAACGATGGGCCGCGGCCCCGACGCCAATCCAGCCGGGGATATAGAGGGGATCAATGACTTCGAGGATGACGGTCCCGTTCAGGCTGGCCTTGATCCGCTGGCCCCAGACGCGCACTTCCAGCGTGAAGGACTGGCCGCGCTGTGGGAGGTTCCGGAGGTTGGAGCGGCTGGTAAGCCAGCGCCACTCGTCCACGGCCGGGTCGTGTCGCCTCAAAGCAGCCCATCCAGACGAAAGGCTAATATAGAACTGAGAGTACCCGGTTTCCTTCTCGCGGCCAATGACGAGCAGAATCCCTCCCCCGTCACCCTCGGTCTGCGTCCCAGTCGCGCGGAACACAAAATGACTGGTCGTCCGGTTCAAGTACTCCCACGATTGCCAATTCAGCTTGAACACGCGCAGGCGTAAGCCGCGCTCGGTGATCGTCGTTTCGGAAGCATCCGAACGCCCGGTGCTCGCGTAACCCCAGGAATTACCCGCGTACCGCTCAACCTGGGGTGTGTCAGGCTGACTGGTGGGCGTGGGTACCGGAGTAGCTGGGGGTACCGGGGTGGCCGGTGGCGCGGTGGCGGTGGGGAGCGTGGTACGCGGGAGGCTGGCGACGGAAAGTCCGTAGCGTTGCTCCCACGTCGCTACGTCCAGCACATAGCTCCCATAGTTGCTGCCGTTGATCCCGAATAGCTCCACGTCAGCAATGGACTGGATGTGGAACAGCTGCGGCGTCGACCATTCGGTTTCCCACTTGACCAGGTAGATCGGGTCGCCGTCCTTGAGCAAACCGGCGGACAACCACGGATCGCCGCGGTTCAGCGCCTGGAGTTGGGCCAGTGAAACCTCGATGCGGCTGTCCCAACGGATGTGCTTGCCGGCCAAGGCCCGCGTATCGCCGGCCCAGTGCAGCACCCCCTGCTCATCAGCAATCCACAGATGCGGCGTGCCCTGGAGCGCCACAACGGCGCCATGCGCGAACATACCTTGCGCCCGCACCATCAACGCCGGCGCCAGCGTGCCGATGAGCACGCCAGCGACGATTAAGGCAATGAAGCGTGACCGCAGGTTCATCGAGCGGGATTATCCTTGCGGCAGTGGTAGTGGATACTCGGTACAGGGGCGCTGCAACGATACCGAAAATCTGCACGTCGCGGTCCAGTGGCCAGGGTTCTGGATTGCGGCCTGCGCCGCAATGACGGGGCCGGGGGTAGCTGACGGCTGTTAGCTGATAGCTAGACTTGTAGGAACGGGGCGACCGGGAGCACGAAGACGATGCCCGGCATGGCGTCGGTGGTGCGCTGGCGACTGGCTTGCCGGAGCAGGCCGACGGCGTGATCTACTTGGTCGGGTGCGACGCCGGTCAGCAGGGCGGGGTAGCCGCGCCGGAGGAAACCGCCGACGGTCTTGATGCGCGTGACGCGGTAGCCGGCTTCGAGCAAGGCTTGGAGGCACGTGCCGGCGCTGGCGGAATGCACAATCGCGGCCACGAGCATGTGCGGTGTGTCCACCGTTGCCGCGGCTGGCGGCGTGGGCCGGTCGGCCGTTTCGGGGTCGGCCAATCCCTCGAACCGCAGCACGGGTAGCTCGAAGACGGTCGCGCCGCCGACCTGGACCGACTCCACGTCGCGGCTGCGACCACCGAGGAAGGAAAGCTCGTCCACGGGCAGCAGGTAGCGGGTGCGCGTCCGGCAGGTCTCGCGGATCGCCGCCAGGACATCCGGTACCCGCTCCGCTGCGACGATAGACAGGATAGTTGCGTTGCCTTCGAGCAGGAAGCTGCCCACGGAATCGATGCGGGTGGCACGCAGGCCGCGCGAGGTGATTGCCTTGAGCAGCGACGCCGCATCGTCGAGCTGCACGATGGACAGTAAGAGGCGATGGGGGCTGGCTATCTCTATCGCGGTCATCCGCTGCTCCAGGGGTGCGGCTACCGGCACACCGACGAGTGCCCGGCTCACAACTGGCGGACAAGCATACGGACCGTGCTCTGCCACGTGAGACCCGGCGGCACGGTAATCAGGCCACTCTCGATACCACGGGCGGCGAGGTTGGCGGCGTCCCCGGTGCAGGTATACGGCTCCAGACAGACAATCGGTCGGTCCAGCGGCGCGTACAGCACCCACTGCAGAAAGCTCGCATCGGCCTGCACAGCGATCTCCAGCCCCGCCCAGGGGTTACGGAGCGTCGCCTCGCTCCAGTCTACGAGCGTGCCCGGCGCGTTGGCAACGAGGTCGGTGTAGATGTGGTCGTAGGTGTGCCCGGCGAGCGCCCGCGGCTGCCGGAGGTCCAAGCGGCCCGGTACCGGCCGGACGTTCCCGGTCGGGAGTAGCTCGTCCGTTAACTGCCAGATGCGCCGGCCCGGCACTTGCACCTCCGCTTGATCGCGCGATCCGCCGGCGGCAAACGCGGCCGGAAACCAGGGATGGAAGCCGAGGCCCATCGGCAGGGTGCGGTCCCCGGTGTTGCAGACCTCACTGTGCAGCGTCAGGGTGGCCTCGTGCAAGGTGAACGTTACCGTGAGCCGACAGGCGTAGTCGTACTGCCGGCGGATGTCCGCGTTCGCGCCAAGGTCGAGGCTGGTGCGGAGAGTTGCCCCGGCGCTGCTGCTGTCGGCACGTTCCACCGCCCAAGGCTGCGTGGCGACCAGTCCGTGAATGTGATGGCCGTTTTCGGGGTCTACGTCGAACCGGCTGGTCCGGCCCTCGAACGTGAAGCGCCCCTGGCGCATCCGGCTCGGAAACGGGAAGAGAATGGGGTTGCCGGACAGATAGCCGGTCGGGCCGATGTCCGCCACGCCGGAGAGCGGTGGCAGCAGGTCTACCGGCGGGCCGGCGGCGCCGACGGGCGGCGACCGGAAGGCAATGCAGTTGGCGCCCAGCGCCGGCACGATCTGCGCGGCGGCGCCCGTGGCCCCGGCGCGGAGGATATAGGCGTCGTAGCCGGCGAAATCGCTCCGTTCGACGGAATACTCAGCCACCGATCATGCTCCTAGGCCGGTGCTGGGAGACTGCGAGGCGCCGCGTCATCGGCCTGGTTTTCATCTCGACCTCGCTCACACGACAAACGCGAGCACTACAAAGAGTAGGAGTCCCAAACCACCGAGCGACAAGGCCAGCGTGCGTAGCCTGACGGCGGACAAGCCGATTGAGAAACCACTCAGCACCATCAGAACTAGCCCCACAGCCATGAACCTTTGCAGGTACGTGAAGGCACTGGGGCCATTACCCGTGTGCAGTTGGATTAGGCGCTCCTGAAAATCAGGCTCGTGGCGTGTCACCTGCACACCGTCCGCGCCGATTTGTAGCACGTAATACACTCGTGAGGTTGGATGGGTAGTCAGGGTTACGGCCTCGCCCTCTTTGTCCGTGCCACCGTTATGGCTATGTCCGCCGGCACTATGGTCGTGTCCGGCTCCCCCGACAGATTCGAAGCGATGATCTATACCGGCATCCATGAGCAATTCCCGTACCTCATCCTCCAGGTGGTGTGAGTCGAGATCGAGAGTAGCGCCGGCCGGCACAGTCACCGGTGTTTCTTTCACGCTTCCTTCAACGCCCAACAGGCGGAGACCGCCGGAAATCGCCATCAACAACAATACCGGGGCAAAGAAAGAGGCAACACAAAGATGGAAGGTGATCCAAGAGTTGCGCCGCATGATGCGCTGACGCCAAGCCATGCTGAGGCCTCCATTGAACCGGCGCTTCAACCTACGGAACCGACGGATCCATACTCAGGCACACCCGACAACCCAACGAAAGTCTGGCAGCCACTCTAGCAGCTTGCCGCCAGCGATGCCACCGTCGAGGCGTCGAGGCGAGGCAAGACCGGCTAGTGGGTGTGGCCGTGGTGGTCGGCGTGGGCGGATAGACCGAAGCGGCGCCGGAGGGCCGCGTCGGAGGCCGCGCTCTCGGCGGCGGAGGGCGCTTTGCCGAGGAGTCTCATGCCGTTGAGGATGACGATGATGGAGGCGCCGGTGTCGGCCGCGATGGCGATCCACAGGTTGGCGAGGCCCAACGCGCCCAAGCCGAGGACCAGCAGCTTGGTGAGCAGCGCAAACCCGACGTTGAAGCGGATAGTATGGGCGGCGCGACGGGAAAGCTGGAGCACCCAGGGCAAGCGATTGAGGTCGTCGGCCACCAGCGCCATGTCGGCCGCTTCCAGAGCCGCGTCGCTGCCCCCGGTACCCAGGGCAATGCCAATGCTCGCCGCGGCCAGCGCCGGGGCATCGTTCACGCCGTCACCGACCATCGCCACGTGGCCCTCGTTGCGGGCGTACTCTTGGATGGCGGCCAGCTTTTCCTCCGGCAGTAGCTCGGCACGCACGTCTGCGGGCGCAATGCCCACCTGCTGCGCGACCGCCTGCGCGGTGACGGTGTTATCGCCGCTCACCAGCGCCACCCGGCGCACCCCCTGTCCGCGCAGGGCGGCGACAGTCTCGGCGGCCTGGGACCGGACCTCGTCCGCCACGGCAATGATTCCCAGCACCCGCCGGCCCCCCGTTGGCTCATCATCCCGGCCCACCTGCTCGCCAACGAGGATCGGCGTCTGCCCAGCGGCGGTGATGGCGGCCAGCCGCTCGTTCACGGCAGCCGGATCGAAGCCGTTGGCGCGCAGCCAATCGAGACTGCCCACCCAGAGCAGCCGGTCTCCCACGACGGCGCGGATACCCCGCCCCGGGAAGGCCACGAAATCGCTGGCACGTAACGTCTCATCCCCGGCAAAGCGCAGACTGATATGGGAGATCGAGATGGTGAACGCCGTGGCGGTCGATTCGACGGGAGTTTCTGCCGACAGCCGCCGCCCGGCACGCACGACGGCCTGTGCCAGGGGATGCTCCGAGCGGGCCTCCGCCGCGGCTGCGACGCGCACCAGATCGGCGGCCGAGAGGTCGGCGCCGGGGATCACCGTGATGACCTCCGGGACGCCGCGCGTCAGCGTTCCCGTCTTGTCGAAGGCTACGACGCGCACGGTGCCGGCGCGTTCGAGGTACGCGCCCCCCTTGATGAGCACGCCGCGCCGCGAGGCATTGCCAATCGCGGCGACGACCGTGACCGGCGTGGAGATCACGAGCGCGCAAGGGCAGGCGACCAGCAGCAGCACGAGCGAGCGATTGAACCACGGGACGAGCGGCTCACCGAAGACCAGCGGGGGGATGATGGTGAGGAGCACGGCGCCAACAACGACCACGGGCGTATAAATTCGCGCAAACCGCTCGACAAACCGCTGACTCGGCGCCTTCTCACTCTGCGCCGCTTCGACCAAGTGGATGATCTTTACTAGGGCGTTCTCGGCGAGCGGCTTGGTCGTGCGAATCTCCAGATACCCGTTCCGGTTGATCGTCCCGGCGTACACGGTCGCGCCCGGCGCCTTCTCGACCGGCACCGACTCACCGGTGATCGGCGCTTGGTCTACGGCCGAATGGCCGGCGATCACCACCCCGTCGAGCGGAATACGGTCGCCGGGGCGCACTACGACGATGGCGCCAACCGCCACCTGCTCCACCGGCTGTGTTACCTCGCTCCCGTCGGGGCGCTGCACCTGGGCGGTGTCCGGCGCCATTGCCATGAGCGCCTGGATCGAGCGCCGGGTGCGGGCCAGCGTCAGGCTTTCCAGCGTTTCGCCCAGGCTGAACAGAAAGACGACGGTCGCACCCTCGGCCCACTGCTCCAGCCCGATTGCCCCGGCCACCGCTACCGTGACCAGGAAGTTGATGTCCAGGGACCGCTCCTGCCACACGCCGCGCAGGCCGCGAGGCACGATCTCGACCGCCCCGGCCAGGATCGCCACGAGAAAGAGGCCAATCCGCAGCGGCTCCGGCCAGCCGAGCAGCGCCGCCGCCAGCCCCACACCCAGGCAAACACCGGAGACACCGAGCAGCAGCAACTCGCGTCGCTGGCCGGCGGGCAGCCAACGCGCAATCCCGGCGCCGTGCTCGCCGGCTAGGTCGTGCTCGTGCTCGTGGTCATCATGCCCGGCCGCAGCCCCGTCGCCGTCGTGGTCATGGTCATGCCCGGCCGCAGCCGCATGACCGACGTGCTCGTGGTCATGATCGCCGTGCTCGGCGGCCGTAGCGCGGGTTGCCGTGGCCGGCAGCGGCGAATCCTGGCGAGACTGGACCATCTCGGCGTTTCCTCCCTAAACGGCGCTTACCGACCGACTATCGGGGTACGGCACCGGAAGATGGTACACGAGACGCAATAATGTAAGTTGCCGACTTAATCAGGCAATGGCACTGCCCCCCCCTCTCCAACTCCCGGCCCCTCGTCATTCCGGCGGAGGCCGGAATCCAGGGCCATTCGTGGCCCCCCGTCATTCCCGCGCAAGCATGTCCCGTACCCCGCTACGGGGCGGGAATCTACCCCCTCTCTATCGCTCTGCGATGGAGAGGGGTCCAGGGGGTGAGGACAACTCCCTCCCTACCCGGTCCACGCCCTCCGGCCACTCTAGCCGCTTGCCGCCAGCGATGCCACCGCCGCGGCGCCGGTGCGAGGCAAGACCAGCTAGTGGCTGTGGCCGTGGTGGTCGGCGTGGGCGGACAGGCCGAAGCGGCGCCGGAGGGCCGCGTCGGAGGCCGCGCTCTCGGCGGCGGAGGGCGCTTTGCCGAGGAGTCTCATGCCGTTGAGGATGACGATAAGGGACGCGCCGGTGTCGGCCGCGATGGCGATCCACAGGTGGGCATCGTGGCCCAGCCTGTGAAGGCGGTGGGTATGCGACTACCGCGCAACCCGCTTGAGGCGGTCCTGGTCAAGGTCCCGTGTACAACGCCGTGTCCGGGTGGAACTGGAACCATCCGAACCAGAACGACATGTGCGTGGGTATCCGCGCGAGTTGCTCCGACTCGTCTGCCGTGTTGACCAGAAACGCCTCGGTCACCTGCCATATCCCCCCGTCGGCGTCTGCTACCACGGACGGGATGCCGAGGTGAACACCGTCATCGTTCGGCACCAGCTTGAACGACCTACCGCCGCGGTAGTAGGCCCGCGCGCCCTGGCTGGCGGCCGAGCCTAGCACCAATATCTCCTTGCCGCCCACCACGTCGTTAACGATGCGGTGCTCCCGCAGCGCTGCAGAGGAGTAAGCCTTGGCGCTGCCGTTCAGTTGGACCCCTAGCACAACGTCCTTTGTTGCCAGCCGGTCGTCCCGGTCAGGGGCCGGGAACATCGTCTCAGGCGCGTTGAAGTAGGCATAGTAGATCGCCCGCGGGTCCTCCTCCGGCACGTAGAATCCGGCGGGATACACGCCCGTCTCCTGGTCCAGCACCGTCGTGTCGGGATGAAGCTCCAGCCACTCCTCCCATGTCGTGAGCAGCACCGGGAAGAAGTCGAGCCTGATCCCCGAGTCCCATAACGGACCGATGACAGGCTCCCCCGTGAGCTGGTTCCAGAGCGAGTTGGTCAGCCGGTCGTACATGACCTTATTGCTGCGGTACAGCAGCCCCGACGTGCCGAAGGTGGTTGGCTCTCCGTTGATCTTGGCGGAATACACGATTCCGGTACCGCAGAGCGTTCAGTAGGCCAGAGCGATAGGCTCGCCCCCCACTATGTCGTTGACCATCTCGTGGGCGTTCACGATGCGGAGTGGATACGCCCGGTGTGCTCCGTTGATGGACACGCCGAAGACCCGGTCGCTCGGTCGCAGGTAATCCTGAGCACCCGCCGCAACGACCGGGGGGTTCTGAAGGTCCGGGATCCCGTCGGGACGGACACCGCCCCACACGATCTCGAACACGTTGATCCGCGAGCCTTGCGCGGCCGGCGCCAAGAACGCACCGAACCTGGGATCAATCAGGCTCATGAACGCGCTCTTCCACTGCACGTATCCGTCGGGGGGACGGTACTCGTCAGCATTCTGGCCCAGCCACTCCATCCACTCGTTCCAGGCATCCAAGTCCCGACCGAACTCCTGGCCCGTTAGCGCCGAGAGCGCCGTGGTGGTCTCTATCACCAGTTCCCGGTTCCCGAAGAAGCGGAGCATCTCGATCATCAGCGGGACCATGGACTTGTCGTTGTTGGCGACGGCGAGTGAAATGGCCTGGTGCGTGTCGTCAGGGATGTGGTCACGGCCCGAGAAGAGCAAGTACATGTTCTCCGTGGAGTCGTAGTCCGTCGCGGCAGTCGGCGCCCGCGCCGCCGTCTGCTCCGGCGTTGCGGCTGGCGCCAGCGCAGTCGCCGCGGTCTGTGTGAGTGAAGCCGTTGGTGCGCTCTCGCCCGGTCCGGTCGGCTCTCCCGTAAATGAGCAAGCCACGGCAGCAGCCGCGACAAACCCGGCCACCAGTGCTCCGAAATGACGCAAGCCTCTACTCACAGGAGTCCTTCCCGGGACATTCCGACCCTCTCCCCATGGTTGTACCACCTGTTACGGCCCACCGACAAGGGTAAGGACAAGATTGGAAGCGATGACACCCGGGCAGGGATGCGAGAACCACCAGGGTCAAGCCGTGCTAGGATTCGGAAGGGCAGCTCCACGTAGGAGGCAGCAATGCGAAACGTTTGGCGACTCGGCGGCTTGGCAACGGTACTCATTGCCGTTGCGCTGGCTATCGCAGTCAGCACCTTTTCCGACTCGTCCGATGACGATAGCGTTGACTTGGTGGATCGGGAGCAATTCACGGTAGACCTGGTGGAGGAAGCATTGGAGCGTTACGACCAAGAGGGCCGGGAAGCCACCCTCAAATACTACAACTCCCCGGAAAGCGCCAAAGGAGAATGGTACGTCTTTATCCTCAATGCCGAAGGCACAGTGGTCGCCCATATCAACCAAGCCCTGCTCGGCCGCGGTGTGCAGGAGGGCTTGGGCGTGGATGCGACCGGCTACCGGTTCGGCGAAGTGATGCTCGGCGCGACCGAGGACGGCCTGTGGGTAGATTACGTCTACTTCAACCCCAAGACCGGGAAGCAAGAGGTCAAGCATTCCTGGGTCATCAGGCACGACGGGCTGCTTTTCGGCTCCGGCTGGTATGAAGGTGACGAATCACAGTGGCCCGACTTTCAGCTCCGGCTGGTATAACTAGGGGCGGGTACGTTAGCATAAGTGTATTCACCTTCACGATGGAGCGATATGGCTACTCAGATACAGGTCGCCGGCCTCTGGAAGATATTCGGCGATAAGCCGGAGCGCGCGCTGCAACCGCAGTACGCTGCCAAGAGCCGCACGGAGATTCAAGCGGAACTCGGCTTGGTGGTGGGGCTGCGGGACGTGTCCTTCAGCGTGGACAAGGGGCAGATTTTCGTCGTCATGGGGCTGTCCGGCAGCGGTAAGTCAACGCTGGTGCGCTGCCTCATCAGACTCACCGAGGCCACCCAGGGGCAGATTCATTTCGATGGTGAAGACATCTGCACCTACTCATCCGACCAGCTCACGCAGTTTCGCCGGCAGAAGATCGCGATGGTCTTCCAGCACTTTGGGCTGCTGCCGCACCGCCGCGTGCTGGACAACGTGGCGTATGGCCTGGAAATACAGGGCATGGGGAAAGCCGCGCGGTACAAGGCGGCGACCGAGGCCATCGAGACGGTGGGACTCAAGGGCTGGGAAAGCTACTACCCTCGGGAGATGAGCGGTGGGATGCAGCAGCGCGTCGGGATTGCGCGGGCGCTGGCAGTCAATCCCGACGTGCTGCTCATGGATGAGCCGTTCAGTGGCCTCGATCCACTCATCCGCCGAGAAATACAGGACGAGCTTATCTCGCTGCAGACGACGCTGCGGAAGACCATCGTCTTCATCACGCACGACCTGAACGAAGCCCTGAAGCTGGGCGACCGCATTGCTATCATGCGGGACGGGCAAATCATTCAGGAAGGCACACCCGATGAAATTGTCACACTGCCGAGCGACGACTACGTAACCGAGTTTGTCCAGGACGTATCCAGGGCCAAGGTGATTCAGGCGAAGGCGATCATGCACGAGCCGGAGATGGTGGTGTACGAATACCAAGGCCCCCGGGTGGCGCTGCACACCATGCGGAGTCACGGCGTAGATGCGGTGTTCCTGATCGGGCGCGACTTCACCTTGCGGGGAATTCTCACCGAGGACCAGGTCCAAGACCTCGCCGCCCAGCAGGTGAAATCGCTGGAAGGAGCAGCGGTCGTCCCGGCGATGACCACGGACCCGGAAACCTATATCGAGGAGATTATCCCGATGGCGGCGCAGAGCCGGTATCCCATCGGGGTAGTTGGTGCGAACGGCAGTCTGCTGGGCGAGATTCGCCGGGGTGCCTTGCTGACCGGGCTGTCGGCAGGCAGTGAGGAGGGCTAATATGGCCCGGGCCGAAAACGTGCAATCCGGTACGGCAACCCCATCGTCGCGCCCTATGCTCGTCCCCAACCGGCCGCTCTACCGTTGGCTGGCCGGGGTGGCGGTAGTGGTCATCGTGCTGATAGTCAGCCTCGTGCTCTGGGGCACGGAGATGGGATTCCCCACCACGGTGTCTAGTTCTACAGTCCAAACCTCCAGTGGGGGCACCGTCACGCTAGAGAAGACGGTGCGCGAGGTCACCGGCAACACCATTGACGACGCGGTCGGGTGGGTCACGAAAGAGGGCAGCTGGCTATTCGAAAGCCTGAGCACGGCCGTGACCTATGCGCTGGTATACATCGAGAACATCCTGAAATGGGTGCCCTGGCCCGCTATCGTGGTCGGTCTGGCGCTGCTTTCGTTTGCGGTGGGACGCTGGCAACTGCTGGCCTTCACGTCCTTTGCGCTGCTTTTCGTCGGCTTCATGGACCTGTGGGAAAACACCATAGACACGATTGCGCTGATGGTGGTGGCCGTGACGATCTCGGTGCTGATCGGCCTGCCGCTGGGCGTGTTAGCCGCCCGCAGTCAACTGGCCGACAGCCTGATGCGCCCGATCCTGGACGGCATGCAAACCATGCCCAGTTTCGTCTACCTGCTGCCGGGCATTCTGTTCTTCGGATTGGGGAAACCGGCCGGCATCTTCGCTACCATCATTTACGCGGTTCCGCCGGTGATCCGATTGACCAACTTGGGAATTCGGCAGGTGCCCGCCGAAACGGTTGAAGCCGCCCGCTCGTTCGGCGCCTCATCCCGGCAGATACTCACCACCGTTCAGATTCCGATGGCCTTGCCGACCATCATGGCCGGGATCAATCAGACGACGCTGATGGCACTGGCCATGGTGACTATCGCCAGCATGGTGGCCGCCGGCGGTCTGGGCGATAACGTGCTGCGGGCGCTACAAAAGAACCAGCCGGGGAACGGGGCCATCGCCGGGCTGGCTATCGTCTTCCTCGCCATCATCATGGACCGCCTCACGCAGGCGGTGGCCCGTCAGCGACAGGAAGCCCTGCGCGTCGGCTAACGGCAACTGCTATACTCAGGCCGGCGGGTGGCACACGGTGTGCTCAGTGAAGGAGGGATTGCATGTTGAACAAGCACCGGCTGATTGCATTACTGGTGATAGTGCTGGCGATGATCCCACTCGGCGCCTGTGGGGAGCCGGAGACCGTGGAGGTGACCAAGGAAGTCATCGTCGAGGTCACACCCGTTCCACCGGACAAAGAGGCAATCATCTTCAGTGACTTGAACTGGACCAGCGCCCAGGTCCAGAACCGCATCGCGCAGTACCTCGTCGAAAAGGGCTACGGCTACCCAACGGAGGTCGTCTTCGGGGCGACACTGCCTTTGTTCCAGGGTCTCCGCCGGGG
>DAOUJP010000007.1:0-109999 GCA_034422515.1 Chloroflexota bacterium
AAGGATCATCCCCACAAGTGGTGGTGCGGCTTCAAGCAGAACGGCATGGGCTTGTCCTACACCTACGATTTCGAGACCTGGACCTACTACGACAAGGTGGTCGCCGGCGAGAACGTCTGCGTGCTTGTGGACCGGGAGGCCGACGAGTACGTGCTGATCCATGCTCCGCGCAACGGCGTCGGGATCAAACGCTCGAAGGACCTCCTCCAATGGCGCGACTTGGGCATCTGGACGCTGGGACAGAGCAAAGACTGGCCGTGGGCGCGGGGACGCCTCTCGGCCGGGCACGTGCTGGACCTGCGGGCAGAGCCGGGCGTAGGCAAGTACGTGCTGTTCTACCACGGCTCGACGGAAGAGGGGGTGCGTGAGCAGGAGACGCACGGCGAGTCCAGCCTAGCGCTGGCCTGGAGCGACGACCTCCTCCATTGGTCCTGGCCTGGCAAGCGGGCGGGATAACGCCATTCCGATGATCCGTCCGGCAGCGCCGGTTGGGGATGGGAGATACCTTGGGAAACGGCGTCCCAGGGAAGGGGAGTGCGGCGCACCGATGAGCAAGCCTAGGCCAAGGGCGATATTGTTCGACCTGGACGACACCATCCTGGAGTACGACGGCAGCGCCGACCGAGTGTGGCGCTCAGTGGTCGCAGAGTTTGCCGGCGGCACAGCTGGACTGGACATCGAGCGGTTCACGGCAGCCCTCAATGAGTACCGGGAATGGTACTGGGGGGATCCCGAGCGTCATCGCCGAGGCCGCTTAGACCTCCCGGACACAGCCAACGTGAACCCGGACGGCATCATCCGCCGGCTGTCCGAACTGGTCAATTTCTTGCACTGAGAGCCACGGCATGGCAGAAAGCGGCTCTAGTCGCGGTCTCACTTGCGGTCGGCGAACACCGTCTCTTTGAGTTGGGTCTGAAGCTCGAAGATCGAGCCGACGCGCGGCGGCGGCGGCGAGGGGATACGCACCGCGGTATGCGTGAGCTGGCGGTACTCCCTCGTCGGCTCGCCACGCACCATCATGCCGTCGAACGCTGCGTAGTCCGGTGTCCCGCTCAACGGCCAGGCATCGGCGGCCGCGTACTGATACAGCAAGAGGCGGCGTGGCCGTGACGAGGTGTTCGGCGCCGACCCGTGTAGCGCGGCGACGTGGTGAATAGAAATGCCGCCGGCCCGCACCTCGACCGGGACCGCCTGCGTGAGGTCTACGGCCTCGCGGCTCGGTGAGATCGCACCGACAAAGTAGCCCTCCTGGTGGTGGTCCAGGGTGGGGCCACGGTGCGAGCCGGGAATGACGAGCAAGCAGCCGTTCTCCAGCGTACAGTCGTCGAGCGCCACGCCGACGGCGAGCAGGTCATCGTTCGTGTGCGGATAGAAGGCAACGTCCTGGTGCCACTCGACCGGACTGCCAATCGCCGCCGTCTTCATATTGAGCTTGTCGCCCTGAAAGCGAATGTTCGGGCCAATCAGCGGCTCCAGGCAGTCGAGAATGGCGTCGGAGCGCATCAACTGATCGAAGAACGGATGCACGTTGGTCGGGGCCTTGATGCGGCGGAGGAGTGGACGCTCGGCCGAGTGCTCCGGCTCCAGATCGTAGACGGCGGTGTGCTCGGTGACAGTGCGCGACTGCTCGACCAACTCCGCAACGACGCGGCGGGCTTGCTCGATCTGCGCCATCGGCACGACGTTCTCCAGGCCCAAGTAGCCGTTCTCGTGATAGAACTTGACCTGCTCGTCCGTTAGCATCCTTTCGCCTCCCTCCGAGGGTGACGTGGGTATGCCCCCACCCGTACCCTCGCACACAGCCGCATCACTACCTGATCCGGTGCTCGGTGATGTAGTCCCAGTCTATGTCCAGCCCCAAGCCCGGTTGCTGGGAAACCAGTATATTGCCCTCGTCATCCAGTGGGTCGGGAATGCCTCGCAGATAGGGTACGGCTTGCGGGTCGTCTTTGCCAGGGCTGAGGAGTCCCCGCTCGTAATACTCACAGGTGGAGGCCGGCGCCGCTCCGAGCAACTGGGCGTGTGCCCAGCCACTCATATGTAGCTCGCATTGTAGCCCGAACGCCTGACAGACGTTGATCAGCTTCCAGCAGCCGGTTATGCCGCCGTAGTAGATGTCGGTCCGCAGCATATCGGCCGCGCCCTGCAGCAGCCACTCGGCACGGCTGAACAGGCCGCCGGGCGCGTGCTCCGGCGAGCAGATCGCGATGGATAGCTCCCGTGCGAGGCGGCGATACGGCTCCATCCGCGTCTCGATCATCGGGTGCTCCAGCCAGTAGAAGTTCAGCTTCTCCAGTTCGCGCCCCACCCACAGCGCCTCTTCCAACGTGTAAACCCCGTAGGGATCGAGCATCAGGACCATATCGTCGCCGACCGCCTCGCGGACGGCCCGACAGACTTCGAGATCCTCCCGCGGAAAGCCGGGCAGTTGGGGGGCCGGCTGTGCGGTGTGTGGGTTCCAGCAAATGTAGGCGTGAATCTTGTACGCCTTGTAGCCGCGCTGCTGGCAGGCGAGCGCGTGCTCGACGTAGACCTCCGGTGGCCCCATGTTCGGCGCGGTACTGGCATAGGCCTTTACCTTGTCGCGCGCGCCGCCGAGCAGCTTGTTGATCGGCAATCCGGTTACGCGCCCCGCCAAGTCCCAGAGCGCACAGTCCACCAGCCCCATGTCGCGCTCGGCCAGTTTCGGCCCCCGGCTGGTCAACTGGTCCAGCCAGTTCCAGAGCTTCTCGCGGTCCAGCGGGTCCTCGCCGAGTAGCAAGGGCTTGACGAGGCCCTCAATCACGTCCCGGTTGCCGCCGAGTGCGTAGCCGGCGGCGCCGTCGTCGGTGCTAATCTTGGTGATAGCATTCGTGGCCGGGCGGCGCTTGCCCTCCACGCCGTAGCCCCAGCGGGTCCCGTGCCCCGTCTTCCAGGTGCGGAACTCAATCACCTCAATATCGGAAATCTTCATCCGACCTCCCCTTACCGTGCTGGATTATGCGTCTCTGCCGTCACCGGCGCTGGCACAACTATGCCCGGTAGCGTTCCCGCAGCGCCGCCTGCTGCGCCGCCGGCAGATACTTGGCCCCCTCGCGCAACGTCAGCCCCGACACCCGCTCGATGTGCTCGGACAGGAATGCATACGTCAGCTCCGGTCGCCGCTTGGCAACCTCCCGCAGCACCCAGCCAATCGCCTTGCGGATGAAGAACTCCTTTTCATCCACCATGCCGGCGGCCAGCCGCGCAAACAGCCCGAAATCGCCGCGCCCGGCGCGCAGCGGATCGAGCAGCGCCAGCAACGCCGCCCGGCGCAGCCAAAAGCGCTCATCCCCGGCCCACCCAGGCAACGCCCGCTTGGCCTGAGTATGGCGTTCCACGAGGCGTCCGGCGACCTTGATCGAGAGCCAGTCTACATGGTCCCACGTATGGCAGCGATGGAGTAGGCCCTGCATGACCGCCATATCGCCGGCTAGTAGGAGGTCGCCATACAACTCCAGCAGAGCAATGGCGAGCGAGCGCAAGTCGTGGTAGGAAGTAGCCCACAGCGCGTTCGTCAGCGCCAGCAGTTCATCGCGGCCGAGATCGCGGCGCTCGCGGTGAAAGGCTTTGGCCGTCTTCCGTATGAACGGCACAGTCACGCCGTGAAACGCCAGTTCGCTCTTGAGGTACGCCTTCTGCCCGGCGGCGCGCTCCGCGGTGCCCTCGGCGCGAAAGGCCGTCCGAAAGGCCGCGATCCGTTCCGATGGGTCTACCGCCATAGCACCCACATCGTCATCATGCAGAACGGTCAGTGAACATTAACCGGCGGCCGCCAGGGAAGACTCCCGGACGGGCGCTACAATGGTGCCAGCTTGCCTGTCGTACTGGCCCGGTGCAATCAGTGGTGCGGCCGGGGCAGCGCCGGTATAGTCACGGGCACCAGTATGCAGAAAGGACGAAGAACCGGTGAGTGCTACCGCTATCCCCCAACGAGTACCGGTCCCCGGACATCCGGAGGGCTGTGAGACCCCCCTGACGGCGCAAGTAGGCTGGCAAACGCCACCCGGCGCTTTCTATACCCGCAGCCATTTCCTGCCGACGCCGGTGCTGGCGGCCGAGGACTGGCAGCTGTCCGTCGAGGGCGCGGTCGAACGGCCGCTGGCTCTGACGTTGGCCGAGCTTCAGGCGCTGCCGTCCCATACGGTGATCGCCACCTTGGAATGCGCGGGCAACAACCGCAGCGTCCTGGACCCGCCGGCCGACGGCATTCAGTTCGGCTGCGGCGCCGTCAGTACGGCGGAGTGGCGCGGCGTCTCGCTGGCAACCGTGTTGCATGAGGCCGGCTTGCGGTCCGAGGCGCAAGAGGTGCTCGGCGAGGGGACGGATCGCGGTCACGAGAAGTCGTTGGGCCGGGAGATTCCTTTCGAGCGCAGCCTGCCGCTCCCCAAGGCGCTCGATCCCGATACGCTCATCGCCTACGAGATGAACGGGCAGCCCTTGCCCGACGAGCACGGGTTTCCGGCGCGGCTGATCGTACCCGGCTGGTACGGAATGGCCTCGGTGAAGTGGCTGTCCACGCTCCAGGTGCTCGACCAGCCCTATGGCGGTTTCTTCCAAAAGACCAAGTACATCTACGAGGTGCCCGGACAGGAGTCCACGCCGGTTAGGACCATGCGCGTGAAAGCAACTTTCGCGCAACCGGCCGACGGCGACACCGTATCGGCCGGCGCTCCCGTTACCGTGCGCGGGTACGCCTGGTCCGGCGATGGCGCGGTGAGTAACGTGGCCGTCAGCACCGACGGCGGCACAAGCTGGCAGGATGCAGAGCTGACGGCAGCGCCGGGGCAGTGGGCCTGGTGCGAGTGGTCGCTCGACTGGACACCGCGCGCCGCCGGTACCGCCACGCTGCTCGTCCGGGCAACGGACGCGGCGGGCAACGTGCAGCCCCTCGAAGTGCCTTGGAACCGGCTGGGCTACGGCAACAACGGCGTCCAGCAAATCACCGTCAACGCTCGCTAGGCGGGGCGCCCCTACGAGGTTGGCAAGCGAGGGCAAGGGCCGGCCGGCTGGCAGGAGACGACCATGAGCACTGTCTACGACGACCTCGGGGTGTGTACGGTCATCAATGCGGCCGGCACGCTCACCCGGCTCGGCGGCTCGCGGATGCCGCCGGAGGTCCTCGCCGCCATGGCCGCCGCATCCCACAGTTTTGTGCGGATCGAGGACCTGCAAGTGGCCGCCGGGCGGGTCATCGCCGCAGCGACCGGCGCCGAGGACGGCTACGTCACCGCCGGGGCGGCCGCCGGGCTGCTGCTCGGCACGGCAGCCTGCGTAGCCGGGACGGACCCCGCAGCAATGGATCGCCTGCCGGACACACGCGGCCTGAAGAACGAAGTGGTCGTGCAGCGCGTCCACCGCAACAGCTACGACCACGCGGTCCGCACGGTGGGCGTCCGGCTGGTGGAAGTCGGCGGCCTGGGACATCCGACGCCGCGACCGACCGAGCCGTGGGAGCTGGCCGCCGCGATCACGCGCCGTACCGCGTGCGTCCTGTGGCCGGTGATGGCGGCGCCCGATGCGCTGCCGCTGGCCACCGTCGCACAGATCGCCCATGACCACGACGTACCCGTGCTCGTAGACGCCGCCGCCGCGCTGCCGCCACCGAAAAACCTGCGGCGGTTCATCGCCGAGGGCGCCGACTTGGTGACGTTCTCCGGCGGCAAGGCGCTGCGCGGACCGCAGGCCTCCGGCATCCTGGCCGGCCGGGCCGACCTCATCCGCTCGGTGGCGTTGCAGCATCAAGACATGGACGTACTCCCGGAGACGTGGACGTGGCGGCACCTCTTGGAGCAGGGCGTGGTGGCCGGCCCACCCGGCCAGGGGATCGGGCGAGTGGCGAAAGTGGGACGGGAGGAGGTCGTCGGTCTCGTCACGGCGCTGCAACGCTATCTGGCGCTCGATCACGACGCCGAGCGGCAGCGCCTGGTGGCAAGAGTGCGCCGCTTGGCGAGCGACTTGGCCGGCTTGCGTCACGTCACGGTGATCGCGCTCGACGGACCGGAGGAGCGGTTTCCGAGCGTGCGCCTGGACCTGGACGAGGCCCGGCTCGGTATCACGGCCATCGCCGCGGTCAACGCGCTCGCCGCTGGCGACCCGATCATCGCGGTCGGGCAGGGCCTCGCCCCTCAGGGTAGCCTCCTACTCAACCCGTTCAACCTGGATACCGCCGACGAGATGACGACCGTCGTGCGGCGGCTGCGCGAGGTGTTGACGCCACGCTAATGGCCTGGCCCCCACCCTCGCCCTCCCCCGTGCTGACGCACAGGGGAGGGAGCATGCAACCAATGCGCCGCCGTCCTCTGGCAATGCGGGGGGGCGGTCCAGGTCGGAGGAGTTGAGGTCCAGGCTGCTACACTACGTCGGTATTCACAGCGGGAGGAGGCAACCATGACACGCGAATATCGAGCGGTGATCGTCGGCGCCGGGCGGAAAGCCGGCCCGATTGACGACGAGCGTGGCCCCGGTGACCGCGCCTGGCTCAAGCCGTGGGGGCACGCCAGCGCCTACCAGGCGGTGCCCGGCTGCCGGGTGGTCGCGGCGGCCGATCCGCTGGAAGATAAGCTGCATCGGTTCTGTGATCGCTACGACATCCCGGGACGGTACAGCGATTACCGCCGGATGATCGAGCACGAACAGCCTGATCTGGTGAGTGTCACTACGTGGGCCGGGCTGCACGCGGAAGTCACCACTTTCGCCGCCGAGCACGGCGCCCGCGGCATCTACGTGGAAAAGGCGCTGTGTGGCTCGCTGGCCGAGGCCGACGCCATGCGCGCGGCCTGCCGGCAGCATCGGGTCGCGTTCAACTACGGGGCTGGGCGCCGCTACCGGCCCGGCTACCAAAAGATGCGCGAGATGGGCGCGAGCGGCGAGCTAGGCGAGGTGCGCGGCGTCATCATCAACTGCGGCATGGGCGGCCTGATGCACGGCCAAAGCCATATGGTGGATACGGCCATGCACCTGCTCGGCGATCCGGAGCCGGAGTTTGCCCAGGGCTATATTCACACCGAAACCGGAACGGACGGAGAGCACACCGACGGGTACTACGACGCGGCAGCCAACCGCTGGTGCGGGCAGAGTATCAGCGGAAGCGACCCACGGCTTGCCGCTGCCTACGTCCGCTTTACCGACGGCACTGACGCCACGATCTGGGCCAACGGTGGGCGCTGGTACCAATTCACGCTCGTCGGCACCACCGGGCTGGCACAGGCCGCGGACAACAACAGCAGCTACGAGGCCCGCCGGATTGCCGATGAGTCGATCTTCCGCTCGGAGCCAATACCCTTTCCCGCGTTCGAGGACGAGAGCGATACGGTCATTGCCATTCGTGAGCTGGTGGCGGCCATCGCCGCGGACACGCCCGAGGCCACGTCCGGGAACATCGAGCGTACACACCGCGGGACCGAGATTCTGTTTGCCATGGCCCAATCGCACCTGGAAGACGGCCGCCGCATTGGGTTTCCCGTAGAAAACCGCACGATGTACATTCCCTCGCGGTAAGAGTTGTCAGCTATGAGCTATCAGCCGTCAGCCTCCAGTGAGCGCCTGAGCGCGGTACATCGCACCCCGACGGCTCGTCCCCTGGTATTGGCATGAATCGGCAGACGCCGCTACTATAGGCACGGTTGTAGCCGCCGAACAGCATTAGAGCGGAGGCGGCTTGGGTCGGCACGAGCGGTGCCGGCGAGCGGAATTCAAGGAGGTTTGCCATGGCACAGACGAGCAGGGCGGTGACGCGGCGGACATCGTTAACCATGTTGGCTGGGGCAGCGGGGGTGGTGCTCGCCGCCTGCGGTGAGCCGACGGTGCGCGTAGTCGGCTCCCCCGAAGAGGCCCGCGGGCCAGCCGGGCCGGCCGGGCCGGAAGGGCCGAAGGGCGCTACCGGCCAGCAGGGCGCGCAGGGTGCCGCCGGATCGGTCGGTCTCACTCAGGTACTCGTGGAGTATTGGAACAAGTCCCGGCCCTCGCACCCCGAGCAGATCGGCATTACGGCCGTGATGAAGGCCTGGGAGGAGCAGGGCGAGGGCCGCTACAAGTTGCTCATCGGTCAGAACGCCCAAGCCGTGAGCCTGGACAAGTTCAAGACGTCCATTGCGGCCGGTGCCCCGCCGAACATCTCCGTTTCCTACAACTTCAACGGCAGTGACCTCAACACCACCGGGGGCTTGGTGAACTTTGACGAGCAGTTGAAGGCGGAGAAGGAGTGGGGCGAAATCCGCCAGACGATCTATCCGCAGCTCCTGAAGTCGAACACGTGGAAGGACTCCCTCTACGGCATCCCAGCCTACAACAGCTACTTCAACATGTACTACAGCCCGGCGCTGCTCCAGGCGGCCGGCCTGGAGGAACCCAAGGACGGCTGGACGTTCGATGAGTTCCTGGGCATGGCGCAGCAGGCCGCCAAGCCACCCGACATCTGGGGCTACAACAGCGCCTGGGTCACGGCCCACTGGATGATGTGGTTCGGCAGCAACGGCGGCAAGTTCACCAATGATGAGGTGACAAAGGTGACGCTCACCTCGCCGGAGGGTCTCGAAGCACTCGAATGGGAGCTTGGCCTGGTGCAGAAGAACTTGCAGAAGCCACACGACGGGTCCGGCGGCGGTGGCTACAAGGAGCTACTGCCGCAGCAGCAGGTGGTCTTCCAGTTTGCGGTGCCGGCCCGTCTGACGCTCTACAAGAAAGACAACATTTCCTTCGCCACGACGAAGTTCCCCATCGGGCCGAGCAACACGGCCGGCACGCCGTATACGACCGGCGCCGCCTATGCCTTCAACGTCTACAAGCACGAGGACGAAGATGCCCAGCACGCCGCAGCGTTGGCCGCCATGTGGGGCGCGGGACGGGATGGGCAGTTCATCTTCGCCCGAGAGACGAACGTGCCGCTGGCCTCGCGGGCGGTGACCGAGTCGCAGGAGTACATCAATGAGTTCTCCGGCGACACGGAGTACTGGCCGTTTATCGAAGTCAATCCGTTCTTCGATCCCTACCCCAACTATCCGAAGTATTGGCCATGCTACGGCATCCTGACCACGCAGCTGCGCCGAGTGTGGGCCGGTGAAGCGGGGCCGCGCGAGGCGCTGGAGCAGGCGCAGCACGAGGCGCAGGTGCTCCTCGACGAGAGCCTTGCCCTATAGCACCGCGAGCGGCTGATCGCGCCCATCCCCCTCTCTGTCGCCAAGCGATAGAGAGGGGGAGATAGTCAGCAGCACGCCGCGAACTACCGCGACCTGCACGCCTATGCCTGCTTGCTGATCGTCTACTGGACACGCTTGACGGTAGCGCGCTGGGGTTTGGGATAGGCTCTAGGCCGGAGGCACTACGGAGTGGTGGCGAACGGTCAGCTTGGCAAGCTGCTCCGGGTCGGGGGTGGGCAAGCCGCCGGTAAGTGGCTCGAAGGTCAGCTGCGGCGTCAACTCTAGCTGCGGTGTAGCCAGGTCCCGCTCGTAGAAGCGGGACGAGGGGAACACGTCGCCAGGGTAGGTGAAGTTGGGCAGTGTCGCCAGCTCAATACAGAACGCGGCGCCGACGGCGCTCTCCAACATGCCACCAACCCACACCGGAATACCGGCCTGCTGCGCCAGATCATGCACGGCCAGCGAGTTCGACAACCCGCCGGTGCGGCCCGGCTTGATATTGATATACCGACAGGCGCCGACCTGGATGGCCTGCTCCGCCGCCTTGACGCCGGTGATCGTCTCGTCGAGGCAGACCGGTGTTTCGATCTGCCGGGCCAGCTCCGCGTGGTCGAGCACGTCGGCATAGTGCAGCGGCTGCTCGATGAACGCCAGCCCTAGCCCGTCAATGGCCTTGAAGAACGGCAGGTCGTCGAGCGTATAGCCGGCGTTGCAGTCTATGTGGAAGGTCATCTTGGGGAAGGTGGCGCAGACGGTACGCAGCACGTCGAGGTCCCAGCCCGGGGCGACTTTGAGCTTGATGCGCGGAAAGCCGGCGTCTACGGCCTGTTGGATATTGCCGAGCAACATGTCGAGCGAGTCCTGAATGCCGAAGTCGGCGCCGGCAACCACCTCGCGCGTCTCACCACCCAGCAGGCGGTGCAGCGGCGTCCCCGTCCGCGCCACTTCCAACGTCCACCAGCAGATTTCGAGCGCGGCCTTGGCAAAGCTGTTGCCCTTGAACACGTCGAGCCGCCGGTTGAAGTCAGCCGCCGTCTCGTACTCACGTCCGACGATGTGCGGGCCGAACACCTCCGTGACGAGGTAGTAGACGGAGCCGGCGCTCTCAGGCAAGTACGTGGGAGCAAAGAAGGGCGTGGACTCGGACCAGCCCTCGTGCTCGCCACTCGTGGCCTTCACCAGCACCGAATGGATGTCGTAGTCCACGCCGTAGGCCGTCCGCCAAGGATAGATGAGCGGCATCGAGACGTAATACACGTCCAGCTTATCAATACGCATGGAGCGCTCCTTTGGCGAGTTATCAGCTATTAGCCGGCAGCGATCAGTGACCGGGCTACGAGGCATCAGCCTCGACCGGATAGGTGAACACGTGGTCGGCCGCGGGTAGCTCCGCCAGTTGCGTCTCCGCGTCGGCCGCCAGCAGCCAGAGGTCGCGGGTACCACCATGATCCACCAGGCACGCCAGCGGCGGCGCGTGCGGGTCTTGCGCTGCAAACCACGTCACGCGCTCGACGGTCGGCTGCGAACGGTAGGGATTAAAGAGCGCCGCGAAACAGGTGCGCTGGGCGGAGCGCCGGCGAATGACCACGGGCATGGTCTCGGACGCCGGATTGTCCGGGCCGTGCGCGGTAATGACCTGGGTTGGCGGTCCGCCGCTGCAATGCAGCCGGAGGCCGGCGCCGTCTCCGGCAAAGGTCAGCGTGGCAGCGGCGGTGCCGGACCATTGCGACATATCGGTGAGGTGGGCATACCCCTCGTTCGTCTCCGTGCCCGGCGGCTGGGGCTGGGTGGCAAAGGAACCAGTCAACACGCCGCGATTGTGATGCACCCAGTCTATCTCCCCGGCCTCCTCCCGCTCCACCAAGAAGAGATCGAGAAAGTAGCCTTGTCCCACCAGGAAGACCCGCCGCATTCGGGCATCGCCATACAGTCCCGGCTCACCCCACGCAACAGTGGCATCGGCAATGCCGAACGGGCCGTCCTCCGGGGCGCGGAAGCACCGCAGTTCACCGCGGCCCGGCGGCTGGGCGGTTTGATCCAGTAGGACCGTGTTGTGGCTCAGGGTATGCCGATACCAGGTGTCGTTGAGTCCGATACCGTAGCCGGGCGTACCGAGATCGGGTGACAACCGCCGGTCATCGAGCATGAGCAGCATGGTGAGCTTGTCGGGATGCCCATGGGTGCCGCCGTGCCGCCCGTACTTCAGGAGGAGGTAGGGCTGCTCGTCCTCGTGCGCGCCCCAGTGACGCAGCACCGCGTAACCCGAAGGCGGCAGGTGGACACTCGCCGGCACGGGCACGTCTTCCTCCGGCAGCGGATCAAGCCCGTAGAGCAGCGCCTCGACCGTATCGCGCGGCCGCTCGCGGTAGGTGCGCTGGAGCACACCGCGATACGCCGGGTCGTCGTACCAGGCGGCGGCCACCTCGTAGAAGCCGGCCGATGACGGAATCCCGTGACCGCACTCGTCGAGCAGGCTGCTGTGGTACCAGCAATCGTTGCACGCCGGCAGAGTCAGATCGGGATAGGCCCACTGGAACGGCGCCGACAGCATCGCGCGGATTTGCGGCACCGGCCGCAGATCGGTCTCGGTGCCTTCGCTCGCCCGCGCGTGCCAGAGCAGGGGAGCCAGCGAATAGAAATGATAACTCGCCGAGCCTTCGTACCACGCGCCGTCGGCCAGGATGCCCTGCGTCACCTGATTGTAGAACCCAACGGGGCCCGACAGTGCCCACTCGGTCAGGTCGGCGCGGTCGGTGACGATACCGATGGTGCCAATCGCCGCGTTGATCCAATTCTCGACGTTGTGAATCCGGTTCAGCCGGTTGACGCGCAGGTGCTCCGCAGCGGGGATAAGCAGCCGCTCGCGGATGGTCGCGAGGTCGGCGGCCGAGAGGGTCTCGCGCAAGAACCAGGTGGCCCAGGCCAGCGGAATGATCCAGACACTCTCGTCGAGGGCGCTGAACGTGACCTTGCCCTTCACCGACCGGCCGTTCTCGTGCTCGAAGTCGGCATACCGCTCGGCGTAACCGACCAGAATATCCCGCGCCTTGTCCCGGTGCTCCGGGGCGCCGGCGATCTGCCACAGCAGGGCAAGCCGAAACGCCGCCTCGGTCAGGTCGTGGTTGAGGGACCAGTGCCACGCCGCGTCATACGGATCACCGGAGAACCACGCCCCGTCAACCGGGCAGCGATGCCGATGGGGGCTAGTGGGATCGTATTCGAGTTGGACTGCATGATCCGGGCAGAAGAATTCGTGGTAGTAGCCGGCCGGGCGTTCGGGCAAGTACAAGGGCCGCTCGAACGTCCAGGCCACGTCGGCGTGCAAGCGCCGCATGGCCGCGGCAAAGGCGGGCGCTGTCGCCCGCGAGCGGATCAGATCGAGCTGTTGCGTACTAAGCATGGTGCGTTTCCTATCGGTAGGGGAGTGGGACAGGTTTAAGCGAGCACATCATACCAGGCTCAGGCCGGCAACTCAGATGGTCACGCCGGCTTCGGCGGCGAGGCGGCGGACGAGCGTGTTGAACAGCGCGCCGCGCGACCGGCGGATGCTGGCGGCGTCTTGCTCACGGGCGAGGCCGAGCGCACGCTCCCAGATATTCATGGCATCCTGCGCTTCTAGGGCACGCAGCACCTTGACATAAAAACCACGCGAGGCGCCAGTCTCGCCTAGCACCCCCTCAGCATACTCGACCTGCTCACGCCAATCAGGACGCTCGGTGAGCAGGTCAATAGGGCCATGCTTGCGCTGTTTTGTGGATGTAGCCTGTTGCGCGTGACTCACAATCGATTCTCTATCGAATCCGATTCGTCGAATCGTGTCGGCCAGTTTGACCGGCTCATTGCTGGCCGGTGGCTGCTCCAATCTGGCCGTTGGGCTAAGGTGGTCAGATTGACCGGCTGACATTTCCTGCCGGTCAGGGTGTCCGGCTAAGGGAGCATGGGGTGTATTACGGCTAGTCGTCGGTACTTCGTGATTGCCTTGTGGTTGTGCGGCTGCTGTAGTGGTCGGTGGCGGCGCGGCCGCCGCTTTGCGCTGAGTGCGTGTAGGTGGCTTGGCGGCCGCATCGCTCAGGGCCGTTCCGAGCGAGACGGGGAGACCGCACAGTTCTTCGGCGCGTGGTGGTCGGTCCGTGTCTTGGGCCAGCGCCACGGCCAGTTGCTCGTCTTCCTCGGTGAGCGGGTCGTCGAGCGCCACGATATAGCGGTTGTGTGCCTGCACGCCGTGGCCGACGGACGGATCGTAGCGCCACTGATGCTGACGCTGGACGAACGGGATGAGGCGCTCGTCGGCCAAGTGGCGCCGCAGGGTGCGTTCCGAGATACCGACGAGGCTGGCGAGCTTGGCGGCGGACAACTCAACGGACTGGCCGTCCTGCGCGAGGCAGAGACGGCGCAGTTGGATGATGAGCAGCGACAGATCGCCGCCCAGCCGTGGTGCCCAGCGGGTGAGGAAGTAATCGCGGACGGGTAGGGTGACGTCAGGCCGCACCAAGCGGTTGTAGATCGAGCGATAGACGCCCATCAGTTGAAGCGTGTGGGACTCTAGTTCCATGAGTTGGCTCCTCGTCGTGCGATGATGCGTAGTAGGTGTGACAAGGACGGGTTTCTCTCGACGAACCGGACAGCACTGCCTTCATCCCAGCGGGTAGGGCAGTCCGGGCCGGTCAGCGGCGGGTGGCACCTCCCTCCGTACCGCGCGGCTGCTGGCGCTGAACCGGGCCGTGACCCACTGACAGCGCCAGCAGGCCATCGAGGTAGAACACCTCCCAATAGAGCGGTTGGTCGTCCCCGAGGCGGCTGGGGCGCTCTTCCCACTCGCCGAGCAGGAAGACGTGCCCGTGCCCGACGTTGCGGGTGGCCAGCACCCGGCGCTGCCGCATGTCGGCAATCAGTTTGGTGATCGTGTTCCGGCTCACGGGGAGGGACTGGGACATCAGCAGGTCCGCCGTCGCGTAGGCGGTCAGAAAGCCCTGGGCGTGATACTCGCGGGCTTCACGGGGGCAGGCGGCCTCGCCGCGGCACACCCGCCGCCGCAGCCAGCCGTAGAGCTTCTGGCCGTCGGCGCTCCAGTCGTACAGCAGTGGGTGCTCCCGCAGACGGGCAGGGAGGCCCCAGATCATGGCTTCACCTCGCCGCCGCTCCGAATATGCGCTAAGGACATAGTTCCATCCACCACACGCGACCTGTGCGCCAGCGTCATACCTAGAATATGATGCTGTTGCGACATAGCTACTCGCTCCTCAGACCTCGGCCGCCGCACCAAGAGTGTGCCAGATGTTGCACAAAATACCACCAGCGATACGATCTAAAGCATCGCAAATCCTGTGCATCACCAGGATAGCACGATGTTCGCGCCGAATGCGAGCCGGCGGCAGCGGCGCGGCGGCAGCTCGGCTGCCGCCGCGGGGAAATTTCCGCTCAACGGCCGTGCCACTGAGCGGCCAAGAGTGCGATGACTTGCCGGAACCGCTGGCGGTCGGCGGCAGGGATGGCGGGATCGGTGAGGATCGCCGTGAGTTGGCTGACGGTGGTGTCCAAGGGGCCGAGTTGGGCCAGCGCCTGCGGTAGCTGACCGCCCGCTACCAGGAGCACGTCGGTCTCCGCACCGGTGAGGTCCAGAGCAGTTGCCAGCGCCAAGATGGTGGCCCGGCGGGGCGGCTCGCGCTGTCCACGCTCCAGCCTGCTCAGGTAGCTGAAGTCGAGCTTCACCTGCCGCCCCAGGGCCGGCAGCGATAACCGGGCGCGTTGCCGGTGCGCGCGGAGCAACGGGCCGAACGAGGTCATGCCAGGAGTATGCAGCATCTTGGTCATTCTGGCAAAATACCGACACGATGGGGCGACTGACGCTGAATGTTCTTGGTCATATTGGCAAAGATGGAGACACGTACTCGATACCGCCTGTACCGGGCAGTCGCCGGCAGGAGACACGCTCCTCTCTGTCCCTCACCCTCGGCCCCACTAACCACCGGCCACTGACCGTTGTCCAGCAGCTTCTGTTCCAGCGGGCTATACTCTCGCCGTAGTGGTGCAGGTGTGGTAGAGCGATTCGGTTGGGGGAGGGCGAGTGATGGCGGTGTCGGGTGATGCGTTCCGGGACGTAATGAGCCACTGGGCCACCGGTGTCACGGTGGTGACGACCTGCCACGAGGGCGAGATCCACGGCATGACCGTGAATTCGTTCTCGTCGCTGACGGTGGAGCCACCGTTGGTGCTCTTCTGTGCTGACCATTCAGCGCACACCTACGGGCTTGTTGAGGCCAGTGGTGTCTTCGCCGTCAACGTGCTCAGTGCGGACCAAGAGGAGCTTTCCAACCTGTTCGCCGGCCGCTACCCGGAGCGCGACGCGGACCGCTTTGCCGGCGTAGCCTATCGGCAGGGTGTGACTGGCGCGCCTATTCTGGAAGACAGTCTGGGGTACCTCGACTGTCGCGTGGTCGCGCGGTACCCGCAAGGGACGCATACCATCTTTGTCGGTGCAGTCGCGGCGGCGGAGTTGCTGCAGCCCGAGGTACCGCCCCTCCTCTACTACCATCGCCGTTATCGGCAGTTTCTCGATCATCGGTAGTGATCGGCAGCATCTGGTGCCGGGTGTATACGCGGTCCGACCGTCGCGCTGCGAGGGACTGAGCTAATGAATCGAACTCATACTTTCCCCGTCGTGACCGTTCGTGGGACCAGCTATGAGTTGGGGCGGCAACATGGCGAGCAGGCCGCGCCGCTGGTCGAGCGATACCTGTACTGGATCGAGCGCCTCACGGGACTACCCAGAGACACGCTCTGCCGCAACGCCATGCAGTTCGTCCCGCGGCTGGAAGCGCTCAGTCCGGCGTTCGTCGAGGAGATCCGTGGCTTGGCCGACGGCGCGGGTATCTCCTTCGAGGAGGCGGTGCTCTGCCAGGCCCGCGCCGAGGCCGCGCACGCCCCCGCGGACGGCGGCTGCACGGCCTTTGCCTTGACCGGCGCCGCCACCGCCGACGGCCGCACGCTGGCCGGGCAAAACCAGGACCTCGCCCCCGAATATGCCGACGTGACCATCGTGTTGCGCGTCGAGCCGACCGATGGCCGGCCGCGGGCGGTGATGGTCACGTTTGCCGGACAGCTCGGTTACGCCGGGCTGAACGAGTACGGCGTCGCCCACTTTGCCAATGCGCTCTACGATGCGCCCTGGCAGCCGGGTCTCCCGCACTATCCGCTCAAGCGCCTCACCCTGGAGCAGCGCACAGTCGCCGCTTGCGTGCAGCTCTATCGCGACCACCGCGTCTGCTCGGCGGGCAATGTCGTGCTGTGCGACGGGCAGGGGAGTATTGGCGACATCGAGGCGCGGCCCGAGGGGATTGCCGTCTACACCGACGAGCATCCCGACGCCCGCTTACACACCAACCACTACGTCACCTCGCAGTTTGCCCCGTTCGAGACCAACTCGCTGGCCGATTCCTGCCCGCGCCTCGACCGCATCCGGGAGCTAGTGCAGGAGCACTGGGGCCAGATCACCGTGGGTAACATGAAGACGATCCTGGCGGACCACGAAGGTGACCCGGCCGGCATCTGTCGGCACGGCGCGGAGGCCATGCACTCCACCGCCGGCTATGTCGCCGATCCGGCCGCCGGCGTGCTGCACGTGCGTCGCGGCCACGGCTGCCTCGGCACCTGGACCGCCTACGAAGTCTGAGCAACACTGGAGTATCCGTTGATGCCCTGGCCCTATGATCCTTCGCCGCCGCACATCACCCCGGAGATGCTGCTCGCCGACCGGTGCAGGCGCGAGGGAGTCACGCCGGAGTCGTTGGCCCTGCCGCCAGTGCTGGTCGCCACCTTCCAGGGTGTCTCCTACCAGCATTTGGTTGCCCGCACCGGGGTCACACCGCCGCCGGCCCGTCAAGACGGCACTGCCGTTGTCGGGGGTGTTGCTATCGGCAAGACCCCAGATGCAGGAACCCCGATAGCCGTGGTGCGGCTGCCGGCCGGCGCGCCGACCGCCGTCCTGGTACTGGAGAGCGCGTTTGTCCGCGGCGTGCGGACGGTCCTAGTCGTTGGGTCGGCCGGCAGCCTCCGGGCCAGTCTGCCGCTCGGCAGTACCGTCGTCGTCACCAACGCGGTCCGCGAGGAAGGTACGTCCTACCACTACCTCCCGGCCGGTGCCCCGACGTGTGCCGATACCGAGATCAGCGACCTCCTGCTGCACAGCGCCGCAGCGTGCGGTGCCAGTCCGGTGCGCGGACCAACCTGGACCACTGATGCACCGTTTCGGGAGACGGCTGGGGCCATCGAGCGGCATCAGGAGACCGGCGTCGCGGTGGTGGAGATGGAAGCGGCAGCCATCTTTGCCGTCGCGCAAGTGCGTGGTGTGCGCGCCGGGGTACTCGTGGCCGTCAGTGACGAGCTATTCGTCCCGTGGCGGCCCGGTTTCCACGACGAACCGTACCTCACTGCGCTGACACGAGGCATAGACGCGGCGCTCCTCGCCGCCGAGCAGCTCGCGCAGTCGTCGCCGCCAAGTGCTCATCGTTGAGCGGGGCGGGGGTGCCGTCCTCCTGGAGCCGTCTCGCGCTGCGGTGCCCTCAGATCAAGACTCGCGCGGCGTTCTGTACGATCTTGTACAATCATGTACGCGGCAGCGCGGGCAAGGGGCATGAACATGCGTGAAGGAGAAGTCGAGGTGCAGACGGTCAACGCCTCTACTGCTAGACAACAGTGGAGCCGACTGGTCAAGCAAGTCTACCGGCGCGAGAACCGTGTGATTGTGGAGAAGAGCGGCATTCCGGTGGCGGCGTTGATCTCCGTTGACGACTTCGAGCACCTCCAGCGGTATGAGGCAGCACGCCGCGAGCGATTCAAGGCGTTGGAGTCGACCTGGGAGGCTTTCGCAGATGTGCCCCCGGAAGAACTTGAGCGCGAGGTGAACAAGGCGGTGGCGGAAGTCCGCGCGGCAATGCGGCAGCAGACCGACCACACGGCTGGCACTTCGTGATTAGGGCGGTGCTCGACATTCCCTGTGATTCGGTCGCCGGGTCGGTTAGACTAGGCTTCAAGGGAAGCGTATCTGATGAATGCACGAACCGGTAGTATTGCGGGAGAACAAGAGGTGCTGGAGTCTACCATCGCAGCACTCGCTACCGAGCTACGGACGTTCGAGCAGCACCGGGTTGAACTGCTTCAAGATCATGCGGGTAAGCACGCTCTTATCAAGGGCAGTGAAGTAGTTGGCGTCTTTGACAATGATGTGGCGGCTGCTGAGGCCGGGTATGCGCGGTTTGGACTTTCACGGTTCTTGGTCAAGCAGGTCGTGGCTGAGGAAGCCCCCTTGGTGATTATGAGCCTGCGGACAACCCCGAGGTAAGTAGGGTGTCCCCTGCTGCTACGTTCTCCCAAGCTATCTCCCCTCATATGTAGATGCTGTGTTCGCATCGCTTGATCCCTTCAGCGCGATGGCAAGCGCTGCTACATCGGCGTTTCCCACGTACTGAAGACCGTTGAACAGCGCTCGGGCGAACGTTGATCCTGAGATTTGATAGACGTGGTGCCTTATTTGGGCCTCACGAAACAAATCCCCGACCGCCGCCTGGTCCTTACGAGCGCTGTCCAAGTAGAGTACTACAAGACGTGAGTGGACAGTTTGGGCTAAGTGACGCTCCGGTGCAGCCATGTTCCTCATCTACCCTTTCCAGGTCCTATGTTGATGGTGCCAACATCCCAAGCACTGCTCTCGCGAACTCGACTGCTGTGGTGTTTCCAATCCTTAGGACATCGCTGTCGGTGAGATTGCTGATAATCGGGTCATGCGTTGCCGCCAAGGCACTGCGCACTTCATCTGTCTGCATCATACGCCTAGTCACTTCTGGATCCGCTCCCATCGCTCCCCCGGGAGAACTGATCGGGATGTCTAGTGCCAGGCTAGAGTCTGCGCTGAACTGCAAAAAATTGAATGCGTTGATGTCATCGTAGGAGCCCATGCTAGATCCTAGGCATGTTAATTCTTCCATTAATGACACCTCTTCTTTATGATTCCAATCTTTACTGACTTTTTCGTTGATCGAGATGATAGATGATAAGCGCTGGTAAAGAGTCTCCGCGGCGGGACTTTGAACGAAGTAGCGTCGCTGGATGTCAGATTGTGACAGGCATAGATTTCTTAACTGAATTGAATCTGGGAACTTACGCATCCTTTCCAGATGTTCCACTTCTTGGGCAACACCACCAGATGTCCTCCCATTGAAATAGGGATTCCAAACGACAAGCACTGGACATTGCTCTACCAGCTTACGGTCGCGAGAAGAGATTTGTTTGCCAATCCCATCTGCGAGGACAGCAAGAAGTTCTGAAATTGCGTTCTTCGAACCATCGTTCCAGTTGTTGTAGTCGTTACAGGGATCGAGTGGATTCACGTTGTCTGGCGAAGGATCTTGGAGCAAGGTCCGATTTGGAGTAGGCCAGCGTTGCTGAAGCAAAGGCACATACGTATCGTCTGTGCGGTTAATCCTTAACTCATCAATAGCGGTAGGTAGGACAGGAGCATATGTAGAGCTGTGAATTAGCTCGTCAGATATTTGTGCTATTTCGTCCTTGAATTCATCCACTAGGTGAACATCTTCGGTTTGCTCGAGTCGGCGAGGTTCAGTGATGGGATGAGAAACATAGATAGGAACTTTCTCTTCACAGATGATCCCATATAGCACTTCACAAGGATGCTTTACCGCTAGAACCAAGTGTGGTATATGAAGAGCCGAAGCAGCTGCTTCGGCTGCGAGAATTTCGGCCGATCTCCAGTCTAGGAGTGTCAGAAGCTGTGTTATCGCCAATACAGATAAGGAAAACGGTGTATGCTCACTTGCTTGATATGTTGCCTGGTCCCACAGTTGATTCCCCTGCCTCAGACGATACCATATATCATAAATGTCATCCACAAGAGTTACAACACGCCTCAGCTTTAATTCCTTAAGAATATCTAGATCAATAGGAGTAAAGTAATCCCTATTTTGAGTTAGATAGTAAGCAGCGTTGCCGGCAAGAAAAAGCGGCTGATCCTCGCCAACGCCCTCTGCAATTGAGATAACGGACTCGCGCCAGACCTCGCGAATGTACCCCTTGGGCATGCGTAGGACGTACTGCAGGCCATGCGGTTCGGCAATATGTTGCCTCATGGGGTCTTCAGGAAAACGCTCCATGTGTATAGCCCTCATGCGATTCTCGATTCTTTCGATACACGGCTCGGGCGAGGCAGTGAATGACTGGCTGCATGCTCGTCTGGTTGCAGCTACCGAGTCAACTCTCGGAAGCGTAGTGATGAGTGCTCGCATCATGGCGTCCTGGAAAGTAAGGGCTAGGCCGAGTTTACCAAAAAAGCGGCGTGTGTCAAGCGGCGTGCAGATAGCGGCGTGCAGATAGCGGCGTGCAAGTCGAAAAATTCATAGTGCCGGGACAGCTAGCCCATGTCGGTGCAAGGTGTGAATAGAACGATTTGAGGGAGGCTGCTGACGTGGTGGCGGCACTCGCGACAAACGGGGGAGGTTAGCCGTGGCGCTCGCGGAGCAGGGCCGCGGCGGCGACTTCCCGTTGGAGCTTGACGTAGGCCTCGTCTATCGGGATGTTGGCCGCCGAGCCGGGGGCAAACCCGCAGTCGGGGTTGAGCCAAAGCCGCTCGGCGTCCACATAGCGCAGCGCTGCCTCGGCGCGGGCAGCAATCGTCTCCGCCGTCTCGATCTGCTCACCGCGCACGTCCACGCAGCCTAGCCCGATAGTCCGGTCATCCGGGAGGGAACGCAAGACGCTCATGTCCCCGGCCACGGGGATCGAGTATTCCAAGACATACTGATCCACGTTGAGCCGTTGCATTGCCGGGACCAGCGTTTCGTAGCCGCCCGCCGCTTTCCAGCCCAGCCGGCCGGCATTGCCGCGACACAGGTGAATGGCGACGGTGACACCGCGCACGCTGGCGATGACCGCGTTGAGCAGGTCCACGCAGTGGTCAATCTCGTAGCGTGGGTCCGCGTAGCTCGCGCGTCTGGCCGGGTCAACCAACGCACACAAGCTCGTATCATCGAACTGCACGACGGTCACCCCGGTCCGGGCAACGGCTGCCAGTTCGTGCCTGAGCACCGGGACCAGCGCCTGCATGAACGCTTCCCGCGTGGGATAGGCGCGGCGTGACCGCTCCGGCTCCCACAGCCGTTGCCCCAGCAGGTACGGTGATGGCAAGCAGACCTTCGTCATCCGGTCGGTGTGCTGGACGAGAAAGCGTGCCTCCTCCGCGATGCGGCCGGGGCGGCGTGGAGTCATTGGCTCAACCACTGTATGGAAGGGGCGCGCTTTGCCTAGCTCGTCGTCTACGACGTAGGCCTCGAAACCGTGCATGATCTCGGCGATCACACCGAAATACGACCGCCGCCGCCATTCGCCGTCGGAGATCAGGTCGAGGCCGGCAGCCTCCTGCATAGCGATGATGTATTGCGTTGCGGCGTCCAGCCGCCGCGCATGTACGTCCGCCGGGGTGTGGCCTTCGGCACGCGGGTCGAGCAAATCGCGCAGGAATTGTGGCCGCGGCATACTGCCCACGACGCCGGTGGGGAAGAGTTGCCCGCTTGTGCCGACCTGTCCAGCCATCATCGCCATTCCGCACACACGATCTCGTAATCTTCGGTGGTGTCAATCTCGTAGTAATCGCCGTGGGTATCCACTTTGTGTATCGCGACGCCTTGCTCCAGCATCTCTTGCAGGAGGTGGATCAAGTAGGCGGTCTGCACGGAGGCGGCGCCCTGAAATGGCCCGTCACCGTAGTCGGCTAAGACCCGGTGATAATGCTCACGGAGCAGGTGGGCGCCGCGTGGGCTGAACTTGGCGACGCCGATGTACTCGCCACTTGCCTCGTTCGCCGGGATGCGACGGCTCACGCCGGTGATACGGTCGCCATGCGCCAGCACCTTCTCAGCATCCGATTCCGGGTGCTGCGAGCGATGCCGGTACCGCCGGCGCCAGTCGGTATCCACCACTAAGGTAATGTCGGCCCGACTATTCATCAATCGTGCTACGGCGTGTGGCCGATAAAGAATGTCGGCGTAGGTGCAGACGAAGCCGTCGGTCATGGCCGGTTCGGCGTAGAAGAGCGAGGTGAGGATGTTATTCCGGGGCCAGTCCACGTTCTCGTAGTACGTGAACTCAGGATAGGCCGCGCGGATGCGGGACAACTGATAGCCGCCGACAAAGGCGATCCGGCGTGGCCCGAACCCCCCGGCCGCCAGCGCCGCCAAAATCCAGTCCAGGATACGCCGACCCGCTACCGGCGCAAAGCACTTGGGCTGCGCGGTGGTCAGGGGCATGAGGCGCCGGCCACGGCCCGCGCCAATCACAATGGCTTGCATCAGCCCAAGTCTAGCAGGATGAAGACGCGGAGCAGCGCCAATACCAGCGCGCGCATGTAATGGAGTGTATCAGGTGCTCAGACAGCACGATTGGAGTGGGCAGACTTGAGGTGGATGCTGCTGCTGATGCGTGCTTCCCGTGCCGCCTGGATTGGGTGCTGAATGGCGTTCGCGTTGTGTGCGTTGGAGTCTACCCCTCAGCTTGCTGTTGCCGGTGCCACGCCTGCCAACGGGCCAGGTCTCCCGCCCGCAGCCGGTCGCTCCAGAGCGCGTCGGGGCCGGCGCGGCCGAGGAGGCGCATGTGCCGTACCCAGCCGAGGTAGCCGGGAAGCTGCCGCACGAACGCGCGCAGCGCCGCGGGGTTGACGTGCCACCACGGGCGTTCGTGCGGCAACGACGGTGCGTAGAGGCCAAAGGTTTCCAGCCGCCAGCGCCGATACCGATGGTCGCGGAACCACCACAGATGGTGCAGGTGACAACCCCAGTCCCGCATCGCGTTCATTCCCCGCCTGCCCGCTAAAACAGGAACTGGACCATAATCACGACGTAAATGAAGCCCAGTATGCCGAAGGCGAGACCCAGCAGGATGAACAGGGCCACTTGCTTGCGAAACGGCAGCCGATAGATATGCCGACGCAGCCGGTCGGTAGGCTCGTAGATACGCTCCGGTGGTTCATCTCTGCTCATCTGTGCCTCACGATGCTCCGGGGGCGGTGGGCTGTATCGGTTTGGGGGGCTCGACACGAGTGGTGAGTGGTGCCGCCTTTAAATTATAGAACGGAAAGGCCCGTGTTTGCACGGCGGCGATGAGCCTCGCGGCGGTGTCGGCGGCCAGGTCACGCGCCCCCGGTGGATTGTCCGGGCCAATCAGGGCAGCGGCGGTGGCTCGAACGGCCGCCGGTGCCTCCAGCAATGCCAGCAGCAGCGTGGCCCAACAGCGGGCCACGACCGTAGGATTGTAGCCACCCCCGCCGACGACCACCAGCCGTCCGTCGCAGAGACGGTGTGCCAGATCGTGGACACTGCGCGCGATATGCCCGAAGGTCCGCAACGTCAATCCCAGCTGCACCATCGCGTCCCGGTAGTGACCATCCACCCCGAACTGCAAGATGATCGCCTGTGGGCAGTACGCCTGGATGAGTGGTGGCACCAGCGCGTCGAAGACGTGACGGTAGGTGGCATCGCTTGTGCCGCGAGGGAGCGGGATGTTCACTTTGCTGCCCAGCCCTGGTCCCCAGCCTAGCTCGTCATAGTGGCCGCTGCCGGGAAAGAAGCGTCCGTCGTAGCGATGCAGCGATACCGTGAGCACGTCCTCGCCGTAGAGCAGTTCTTGCGTCCCGTCGCCATGATGACCGTCAATGTCAATGATGGCAATACGGCGCCAGCCATAGTGCTGTTGGGCGTGTCGGACCGCAATCACCACGTCGTTCAACGGGCAGAATCCGCTGGCACGGTCGCGGTGTGCGTGGTGCAACCCACCACCGGGATTGAAAGCGTGGGCTGCTCCGGCCGTCGCGATGGCGTCTACGCCGGCCAGCGATCCGCCGACGGCCACGCGCGCCCGCTGCCAGACGCCGCGCCAGGCCGGGGTTGATGTGCCGTCCAATGTCCCGTGACCGCGGCGATCCGCTGCTTGCAGCCGGTCGAGATAGTCGGGATCGTGGACCGTGAGCAGCGCGTCGAACGCAGCGGCCTCCTGCTGAACCTCCGCTAGGAGTGGGTCGAAGCCGCAAGCGGTGAAGAACTGCCGTGCTGTGCCGTAGCGTTCCCACGCCCGCGGCAGCGGTGAGAAGCCGCGCCCCGTGTAGGCGGGGTGGTAGGTCAGGAGCACACGTCCAGGCATCGTGGTTGTCTCCAGGCGAGACGGGCACACGTGTCGTCCGCCCCGCCGGCTGGCGCCACTGCCGCGCTGACTCTACCCCATCTGTAGGGCAGTTGGTGTGGTGCCGGTGCCGCTCCGTATGATGGTGGGACTGGATCATTGGTGAGATCGAGGGAGAGCACATGGACACCACAGCAGCGGTCAAGCTATTCCATAACAATTGGTTCCGCCGCGACGCAGAGCATGTGGCGCTTACGCTCGCCGAGGAGCAGTTCATTGCCGCGGCGTTGGGTCCGGCGCCGACGCGCTGGTCCGGCGCACCGGACATCGAGCGGATGAAAGTAATTCTGGCCAACGAGCCATCGGTGCTCGACCGCATCGGCGCACAGCTACTCCAGGTTGTGATCGGCATGAAGGGGTGTGGACCGGCCGTACAACTCCTCCTCGATCGGGGAGTGTCGCTCGACATCAACGAGACCGAATACAACGTCCTCCACGAGGCGGCGTGGGGCGGTATGACCGATACCCTCCGGGCCGTGTTCGAGGCGGGTGCGGCCGACGCGACCGGTGTCTCGGTACGCAAGCCACACACCGGCTGGCCCGATAATCTCTCGCTGATGTACTGGGCCGCCTGGGGCGGATACGCGGAGCTTGCGGAACTCTTGATCCGTTATGGTGTCGGCGTGCATCACGAGTTGCCGATCAAGGGGAACGGTGAGCGAGGTATGACCTCCCTGCAGGAAGCCGCCGCGCCAGTTCATTGGGAAGAGCAGGTGTGGCGGGCTAAAGGGAAGCGCGGGGTCGCGCGAGTGCTGGTCGCAGACGGCGCATACTACGACGTCTACTCGGCGTGCGCCCTCAACGATACCGACCGGCTACGGGAGCTTATTGACGAGGACCCCGCCGTCGTGGACGCCACCGAGGATTACGGCATGACGCCGCTCCATTGGGCTGCGCGGGCCGGAGCAATGGAGTGCGCGGAGCTGCTAGTGGCAGAGGGAGCCGCCGTCAACGCGCTGAACAAGGCCCAGCGCACGCCGCTGCAACTGGCTGCCGAGAAAGACCAGTCCGACATGGTGCGCTTGCTCGCAACGCACGGCGCCGACCTGAACACCCAGGACAAGAAGGGCCGCACGCCTCTCCACCGGGCGATGTATGAGGGCCGGGTCGCCGCGGCCGAGACGCTCTTGGCGGCCGGCGCCGACCTAATGGTGCCGAACAAGCGCGGTAAGAACGCCTTCAAGATCGCCAGGAAAGCGGCCAGGCATTTCAGGACGCTCGTGTGAGCGCGGTGCTACGATACAATAGGATGCAAGTCGGTGTAGTCATCAATGCCAGCGTAGACTGAGGAGTGATCGTGATGCAGGCTACGAGGCCGGCCGCCGCGCCCGCAGTGCTGCCGGTGGCTGCGAACGGGCTATACACTGCCGACGAGTTCATGGCGTTGCCGCTCGACCTGAAACGCTACGAGCTGGTGCGAGGTATGCTCGCGGAGGTAGCAGTGACCGGTTATGAACACGCCGAAGTCGAGGCAAATGTCTTCCGGCTGCTCGATCAGCACGTTTGGCCCCGACGGTTAGGGCGGGTCACGGGAGGCGGTGCGATGTTCCGCCTGCAACAGGAGCCGGATACGCTGCGCCGCCCGGATGTTGCGTTTGTGCGAACGGATCGTCTCCCGGCCCGCGATCAGCGGCGCTCATATGCCCAGTTCATTCCCGAGCTAGCCGTAGAAATCCTCTCGCCGAGCAATACGGCGGCAGAGATGCGGGAAAAGGTCGCGGAGTACCTGCGGGTCGGTGTGCTGCTGGTATGGATCGTTGATCCTGAGAGAGAGACCGTGACGATCCATACATCGGATGCGGCGCCGGTGATACTGCCCGCCGCCGCCGAGATCACCGGTGGTGCCGTGCTGCCCGACTTCCGTTGCCCCGTCGCCGCCTTCTTCGACCTCGCCTGAGCCACCGCACGGCACGGTGTCGTTACCGCAGATGCACCCCATCGCCCTCCACGTCCGTCCTACGCGAGTGGCCCCATGAGTGATACGCGCACATATCCTCAGTTCCTGGTTGTCCTGCGCGGGCCGGCCGGTGTGGGAAAAACCACCCTCGCGAAGTCGGTGCAGGCCGCGGCCAACCAGCGCATCGCGACCATTGATACCGACCTCTTCAACTGGGAGATCGTTCCTGGCGAGCCGGACAAGGCGCTCGTGTATCGCAATCTCGTCATGCTTGCCGAGAGCTATCTTCGTAGCCGCTATAGCGTCATTATCAGCGGCCTGATCCTCTCGTCGGAAGAGGTGGGCGCAATGCAGAAGCTACGCCGGTTCGCCGCCAGCCGTGGTGTCATCTTCCTCGACTTCTACTGCTGGGCGTCACGTGAAGTGGTAGTCCGGCGCAATCGGACCAGAGACAAGCCGGTGCCGGAGGCGGCGGTGCTCCGTTGGTGGGAGCAGGCCGAGTTGGACAAGCCGAATGTAGCCTGGGAGTTTGTCACTCTGGACATGAGCGCGGCGTTAGCATTGCTCACCAGTCAGGTGCTCGCTACCGTCGAGGAGGCTCATCTTCAGCTGCTTGCGAGTGGCACAATCCCTCCCAAGAGCAAGCTGCGGCAAGGCGGCTAGCGCTCCGTTCTCGAGACGGAACGAACCCTCCTCAGAATACTTGACATAAGCACTGCGACTGTCAGGTGAGCGCCAAGGGTAGGGTAGTGGCCTCTGCTGAACGGCAATCGGCGCAGTTACCGGAGGCTGCGTACCGGCGAGAGTAGCAGCCAGAGCACGGCGAGCAGCCCGCCAAGGGCGCCAATCAGCAGCGCATTCCCTACACCGAGCGTCTCGGCGAGTATACCGCCGACCAGTGCCCCCAGCGGCGACGTGCCTACGCCGATGAACACCATGCTGGCGTTGACGCGCCCCAGCAACCGCGGCGGGGTCAACGTTTGCTGCATGCTGGTGCTGGTGACGTTGTAGAGGGGATTGGCAATCCCCAGGAGCAAGGATCGGCACACCAGCAGCGGCAGTGCGGCCCCTAGCAGGACGCCGGCCAGCGGGACCAGCACGTTGGCCACGCCGATCAGCAGTGCTCCCAGCAGCATCGTCGGTCCCTGACCTAGCCGCAGCGTCACGCGGTTGACTAGCACTGCGCCAAACAACCAAGCAACGCTGCCCAGCGCGTAGATCGCGCCCAGCAGTGCCGGTGACAGCGCCAGGTGGCGCAGGGCGTAGAGATTGAAGAGCGCATCGAAGATGGCGCCGAAGCCGTTGAGGGTGCCGGAGCAGCCAGCAAAGGCCCGCAGCACCGGCTGTCTCGCCAGCAAACGTAGTCCCTCGCCGATCTCGTGCCAGATACGCTGTTCCTGATTGCCTGCGGGCGGGGCCGGCTCGTCTGTGCGGATGAGTCGAAGGCACAGCACCGACGCCAGGAACGAGCCGGCATCTACCAGGAGCGCCAAGGGTGCGGTAATGACCTGCACCAATATCCCGCCAACACCCGGCCCGGCAATTTGCGCCAACGACTCGCTCGCCGCGAGCTTGCTGTTCCCCTCTACCAGTTGGCCGCGTGGTACCAGGGCTGGCAAGTATGAGTCGGCGGCCACGTTGAAGCACACGGTCAGGGTGGTGGCAAGTACGGCGACGAGGTACAAGTATTCGATGCGTAGGAGACCGAGCGCCGCGGCGAGTGGGATCGAACCCAAAAGCAGCGCCCGTCCCCAGTCTGCCCCGATGAGCACCGGCCGTCGGCGCAGACGGTCAACCCAGGCGCCAGCGGGCAGACTGACCAGGAGTGATGGGAGAGTCGCCGCCGCGGTGAGGATGCCCAACTGCGCTGGTGTCGCATCGAGGGTCAAAATGGCGGTCATCGGCAGTGCGAGCACTGTGACCTCTGAACCGAAGAGGGAGATCGTTCGGCCGACCCAAAACTTGCGGAAGTCGGGGTGGTACCAGAGGTTCATCGTTGGCTGAGTTCCTCGGCGGTGTGCAGCGCCGCTCCGCTGCCCTCGCGCGGGGCTTTTGACAGACCGCTCCGTGCCGAATGGTAGCTTATGATACCGCGTGCAGCGTAGGCGCTAACCTGGTGGCTGCCGGTTTCGTTCGCTTGGATGGAGTGCGGCGACATGAGCGCCACCCCCACGGAGACCAGGTATGAGCACAGCGCCGGATTGGTTACCCGCTGTTGCGGCTGCTCACGCTGCTAGAGCGCATACCTGGACCGAACGCGGCGTGACGGTGCGCCGGGTGACCGGTGGGGCCAATAACGCGCTGTACTGCGTGGAGGCCGGCGGTCAGCGGTACGCCTGTAAGCTGTGTGTGGCTGATGATCGCCGGCGGGCGGCGCGCGAGTACGGCACCCTGCGCCTGCTGCAAGCCGCCGGCCTGGACATCGCGCCGTCGCCGCTCTGGCTGGACGAAAGCTGCACCATCCTGCCTTACCCGACGGTCGTCTACCGCTGGCTGCCCGGCGATCCGCTCGCTCCACCGCTCACGACCCAGTTGCTCGCCGCGCTCATCGGCAGCATCCAACGCCTGCACACCCTCCGGCCGGAGGACTTCAAGCACGTTGAGCTATCCGACGGGTGGTTCCACTGGTTTGACTTCGCGCCGTATCTCGATGAGCTTTGCAGCGTCCTGGCCGAGTATGGGCCCTGGCTGGTAGCCACCGATCCGGAAGGCCGCGACCTGTATGATCGGCTCGCTCGGTTGGTGGACGGTTGCGCGGCATTCGTCGCCGCCACCACCGCCAACCCTGGACGGGAGAGCGTGCCGCTGTGCCTCTGCCGCGTGGACCCGAACCTGGCGAACGCTGTGTGGAGCGGTGATGGCCGTCTCCGCTGGGTGGATTGGGAATACAGCGGGTGGGGCGACCCGGCCCTCGATTTGGCCGACCTGCGTTGGCACGCGGCGCTGTCGAACCTCAGCGCAGCGCAGCACGCCTGGCTCCGCAACAGCTACCGCCGGCCAGCGGGAGATGATGGCTTTGCGGCGCGCCTTATGGTATGGGACCGGCTCTTGGCGACCCGGTGGGCCTTCCTGATCCTGCGCTGGCTCTGGAGTGGCCATCACGGCCCGGATCGAGTGCGTCTGACCCATCCTCCCACCGACGTCGGCATCCTTCGTGTCCGCCTCATCCGTTTCATCGCACGCGCCGAGCAGGTCGTCGCCGGGGACCGTTAGCCGCCTGTCACTCCCGCGTGCGTGGGAATCCAGCCGCCCGCTCCTCACTGTAAAATCTACAGTCCATTGTTCATCAAGACCCAAACTGGCCTTTGCTGCCCTTGTGGCTACGGCCGGCGGTCGCCGTGACTCCGCCTGACTGACAGTCGGTTGACGGGCGGTGTACTGGCTGCCTAGAGTGAATAGGTCCATAGGTCCGGTGTTGGCCTTCAGGCCCTCTTCCCGCCTCCGTCGGACTCCTCTCTCCACAAGTGGAGAGGGGCCGGGGGTGAGGAGTTTATCGGATGACGAGACGAAGACCCTTCTGGGATGGTGAAAGTGACCGAGCTACGACGTACCCCGGTGCAGCTGCCCGGAATGATGGACTTGAGCGAGGACCAAGCCCGGCGCCTCCAGGTGCGGGCCTTGGTGCCCGGCGAGGACCTGGCGCGGCTGGTGCCCGATGTTGAGCACCTTGCCATCAGTCTGACGAACCTCAGTTTCTTCAGCTTTCGGCACTTGCCACCGAAAACAACGGTTGAGTTGCACTTCCTCCGGGACAGCAGCGCGGCGGACCTGGAGATCCTCGGAGATTTGGTGGCGGTTGATACTGACGACGTGCCCTACGAGGGCCGGATAGCGACCCGGTACCACTACACCGTGGTCTTCGACCGCGGCACCGACCGCTCGGTGGAGTACGTGCTGGCGGCACTGCAGGACCAACCACTGCCGGAGGTGACACCGAGCGACCCGACGTTCGTCGCGACCGGCCTGCGGGGCTGGCTCTACCAGCTACGCCGCCGCGTAGGGCGCGAGGCCCAAGGGGGCTTGGTGGTGCAGGGTTTCCTGGTCGTGGCGGCCCTGGTCTTTTTCGGGCTGCTCGACTGGCTCGGCACTTCCTTGGGGTTGGGCTGGATCGCCGCTGCACTCGTGGCGCTGGTCATCTCCGTACCGGTCGTGGGATTGGCCGTCTTCTACTTCCTCTTCCGGGGCTAGGGAAGGGCCGCTCACTGCCAGAACCACAGCACCATGGTCCCAGCGAAATTGCGTCGCTCCGGCTGACTGGCACCACCTCTGGCACCATGCCTTGGTACATGTTCCCGGCTAGAGCAGTTGAACAGCTACGGGGTGGGTGACTGCCAGTTGTCGAGAGCAAGGTTTGGAATATGAGTAAAGTGGCGCGTATTGTTGGTGACAAGCACCAATCCCGCTTCTAGGGCGGTAGCGGCAATAAACAGATCGGCCAGTGGCACGGTCCGACCTACGCTCTCCAGGCTTGCTCGTACAGTGCCTGCTCGTTCCGCAACGGCCTGCGTGAGCGGCAAGACTTCGGAGTGCGTGCAGAGTTGTCGAAATTCAGTGAGACGGGTTGACCTGCCGAGACGGTGCCATCCATAAGTAATTTCCGTGACTGAGATCACGGAAAACGTCAGTTGGCCGAACTCACTGATGTAGGCTGCTGCCCGCGCGGAAACCGCCGGACTAGCTCGGAGATAGTACGACAGGATGTCGGTGTCAACGAGGCTCTTTTGCATCAGGTATGAGCGGGAATGGTCGAATCGCCGTGTCATCGCCGCGTTGATGATACATACTCAGCAGCACGTCGAATTCCTCGTCCGAAAGTTCGGCGGCCATACCGGCAAAGGCCAGTGAAGGCGGTACTAACTCCGGATGCTCCGAGTCCGAGGGACGTTGCCGGACAGACCGAATCAGCGCCAATACGGTAGGCAGCGCCTCTTCCGGGAGGGCTGCAACTTCCTGCTCGACCTCGGTACGGATATCCGTTCCAACCATCGTTGCTCCCGTCTCCCTGCCAGTGTAGCACGGGCGACACTGCCGCTGGCTGCTCATGGCCCTGCCGTGACCGGCAGCGCCGGGTCCGCACTCCACTCCGCCCAGGAGCCGTCGTAGAGCCGGGCGCGCTCGTAGCCGAGCAGCTTGAGAGCGAGAAGACCGCTGGCCGCTGCAAACCCGCGCCCACAGTACGCGATCACTTCACGGTCCGGGGTCACGCCCGCAGCAGCATAGAGTGACGCCAAGTCATCCGTTGGCAGATACGTCAACACCCGCTCGGTTGCCAGTAAGCGGTCGCGTTCGGCGGTGGGCGCCGTTGCCAGAGCGGGATCGGCGTTCGCCAGGTAGGGGACGTTGACGGCGCCGGGGATGTGGCCCGGCCGATCACCCCACGGATGCCCCTCGCTGCTGTGGTATTGATCCGCTGCCAGACAGTCCACAAGGGCCACGTCGGGTTGATTGAGCGCCGCCACGACCGCGGCTTTCGTGGCGAGCCAATCCGGCTGGGGGCGCGGGGTGAACGTGGCCGGCGGTGGCGCCGGTATCTCGGTAGACAAAGGGCGGCCCTCCGCCCGCCAGCGGCGCAGGCCGCCGTCGAGCACCCGCACGCGCGCATGACCGTAGTAGGACGATGCCCACCACAGCCGGGCAGCCGACAAGGGCAGTACCATGTCGTCGTAGGCGACGACGAGGGTGTGGTTGCCAATCCCGAGCCGTTCCATCACCTGCGCGAACGACGCCGGCGGCACGAGCCGGTCGGGCACGTCGCTCTGTGGGTCGGCGAGGTCGCGCACCATGCCGACGAAGACCGCCCCGGGGATATGGCCGGCCAAATAGCCGGCTTCATCGTCGGCACTGATCCCGCGCCCGGCCGCATAGCGGGCACGCCACCGCACGTCCACCACCCGCACGTCGGGATGGTCGAGATGCTCGGCCAGCCAAGCCGTCCGGACGAGCGGCGAGGCATCCGGTGGTTGCATCGCTGGCGCCTCCCGTCGGCGGTTCGTATCGCTATGACACCGAGTATCATACCTGCCGGAAGCGAGGCTGGATTTCCGCAGTTCCAGGTCGTATTGATAGGCGATGTCCGGGGGCGTAAGATCATCGGAGAGGTGGAGCGATGGAGTGGGAGACGGCCAGCACGTTCTTGGCCACACGGGCGGCCGGATCGCTGGGCCTTGCGGCGCTCGCGCTGCTCCTCGCCGGGGGCGTGTGGTGGTTCCGCCGGATCGTGAGCCGCCGGCTCCGGTCGTCCGAGAGCGAGAGCTTGACGCGGCAGGTCGTGACCCGGTTCCTCGATGACATCCGCGTCGTTGTGCCGTTGATGATTGTGGTGAGTGGTGCCTATCTGGCGCTCGCCAACCTCTCGCTCTGGGCTGCCGACGATCAGCGCCCGGCGGTGTGGCTGGGAGCCTTAGTCCTGGGACTGGCGCTCATCGCGGTGCTGCGAATGGCGCGCAGCTTCGTGAGTGTGTTCACAGAGCAGTTGGAGCAGCGGCTCCAGACACCCGAGCAGCTGCGGGTGCTGCAATCCGTCGTGCCCCAGGTGCAGCGGGCGTGTACGGGCGCCATTGTGGTCGTCGGTGCGCTGGTCATCCTGGAGCAAGTGGGGGTGTCGGTAGCGCCCTTGCTGGCCGGGCTGGGTATCGGCGGCATCGCGGTCGCTTTCGCGGCGCAGAACACCCTCGCCAACCTCTTGGCCGGCCTCAGTATCTTCATTGACGGTACTGTCCGCGTGGGCGATATGGTCGAGTTGGATAGTGGCCAGCGAGGGTTTGTCGAGGACGTGGGCTGGCGGACGACCAAGCTCCGCCTGTTCGCCAACAACCTGCTCATTGTCCCGAACGGCAAGCTGGCCGAGAGCATCCTGACGAACTACCAGATGCCGAACGATGAGGTGTCGGTGTACGTTCGCAATGGTGTGGCCTACGACAGCGATCTGCAGCAGGTCGAGCAGGTCACGCTGGAGGTGGCTAACCGGCTGGTGCGCGATACGCCAGGGGCAGCGACCGACTTCGAGCCGATCATGCGCTACACTGCGTTTGCCGATTCCAACATCAACTACGTCGTTATCATGCGGGCCAAGGATTGGCCGACGAGCCGCCTGCTCCAGCATCGCTTCATCAAAGCGGTCAAGCAGCGCTACGACGAGGTGGGTATCGAGATTTCCTTCCCGGCTCGCAACCTCTACCTACGCGATTCCGACGGCCTCACGGCGCTGACCGCCACGGAGAACACCGAGCACACGGAGTAGAGAGCGCTGTCCTGGCACTGACGAAACCTGGGAGTATCACGATGACCTCACCGAGCGAGCGTGCTCTTGCTCACCCGACCGTGACACTGCGCTGTACGTCGTGTGGCGCGACCTACGCCGACACCGAGCCGCTCTGGGCGTGCGTGTGTGGCGGCCTGCTCACTGTGGACTACGACTGGCCCGCCACGCTCACGACGGACCGAGAGGCGGCGCTGACGCAAAGTCGCCCAGGTGCCGGCCTCTGGCGCTACGCACACTTCTTGCCGCTCCGCGCTGCTGGCGCGTCACCGGTAACGCTTGGCGAGGGCGACACGCCGCTCGTCCCCTTACCGCGCTGGGGCGAGCGCCACGGTCTGCGCCGCGCCTACGCCAAGCTGGAGTACGTCTCACCCACCGGCTCGTTCAAGGACCGTGGCGCCGCAGTAGTAGTGGCGAGAGCTGCCGAATGGGGCGTTGGCCGGATGGTCGAGGATTCCTCCGGCAACGCCGGTGCCTCTATCGCCGCCTACAGTGCGCGAGCCGGCATTGCCTGCGACATATTTGTTCCGGCAGCGGCCCCGACGGCCAAAGTACGGCCCATCGAGCGTTCCGGCGCGAACGTGCAGCGCATCAAGGGCACCCGCGCCGATGTCACTGCGGCGGCGCTCGCTGCGGTCGGTGATGGTGAAAGTTACTACGCGGCGCACAACCTCAATCCCTACTTCACCGAAGGAATGAAGACCGCAGCTTACGAGGTCCTGGAGTCCTTTGACTACCAAACGCCGGACCACGTGATCCTGCCGGTTGGTGGTGGCTCGCTCTTCGTTGGGCTATGGCGCGGCTGCCAAGAGTGGCGTTCTTGGGGCTGGGTGCCGTCCGCTCCCCGTATGCACGTGGCGCAGTCCACCGGCTGCGCGCCGCTCGTGATGGCCTACCGGCAGGACAGCGACGAGCCGGCGCCGGTTGACCGCCAGCCGACGGTGGCCGGCGGGATCGAGGTGGTGGCGCCGCCCCGTGGCCGCCACATCCTCAGCATCCTGCGCGAGAGTGCCGGAAGCGCCGTCGCCGTGGACGACGAGGCCATCCTCGCCCATCGAGAGCTGCTTGCAACGCTCGAAGGGCTGGATGTCGAGCCGACAGCGGCCGTACCGTTGGCTGGCCTCGCGGCATTGGCCCGCGAGGGGATCATTGGCCCCGACGAAACGGTAGTCGCGTGCCTCACCGGCAGCGGCCTCAAAGACCCGTCCTGACCCTGCGTGGTGGATAGGCGTACTTACCCCCCTGAGGCTGACAGGGGTAGGTATTTACAGGGATAGACAGGATGGGTGAAGAGGAGGTGGCCGCCTCACCCCAACCATCGCCCAGGGGGAGAACTGACCGCCGTAGGGGCGCAACATGTTGCGCCCCTACGGCGGCGTGCATCACGGGCTACCGACTACCGGCTAAGGGGAAGTTGATCTTGGCGTTGCCTTCGTGGTGGGAACGCAGAATACCCAGAATGATCTCCAGCGTCTGACGGCCGGCGCTCCCCGGCGAGACCAACGGCGCCGGTGGCTCGCGCCCAGCGTCACGGGCCGCCACGTGCTGCACCAGCTCCTCAATACCGGAGCGTTGACCGTCGAAGTTGTAGGGTGCTGTTGGCAGGGTCCGCTGGTAGGCTGCTGATTCGTCCGCACTCGGTTCCCACACCTCGGCCCCGTGGTCGCCGACGTGGATGCGCCCTCGGTCACAGATAATCTCAAACCCGGAGATCGTGCCGATCTTGGTCTGCGGCATGATGATTTGGGCGCGCACCCCGTTGCGGAACCGCAGTAGCGCATACCCGCCCGGGTCGGTCCGTGGGTCGTGCCCCCCATCGCCGGCGTACACGGGTCCGTAGTCCTCGAAACCGTCATCCAGCTCGGCGACCACCCACTCCGGCTCGGAGCCGCTCAGGAATCCCAGCATGTCAATCATGTGCGTGGCATTGCGGAACAGCATTGCGCGCGGATACGCCATCGACAGGGTAATGCTCCGCAAGCGCCCCAGCCGTTCGCTCCGCAGCACGTCCCGCACCTCGTGCCACAGCCCCTTGAACCGCCGCGTGTGGTCAATGGAGAGCGCGACGCCGTGCTGCTCGCAGGCGGCGATCATCCGGTCGGCGTCCGCCAGCGTGGTAGCGATGGGCTTTTCGCAGAAAATCCCGCGTACCCCGGCAGCGGCGGCGTCAACGACCATGTCGGCGTGTACGTGGTCGGAGGTGGCTACCGAGAGCAGATCGAGGTTTTCCTGCGCCAGCATCTCGCGGTAGTCCGTATAGGCGCGAACGTTCGGCCAGACGTCGCCCCACGTGTCGCGAAAGGTATCGAATAGCTCCGTGCGTAGCTCGCAGATGGCGACGACTTCCGTCTCGGGTACGAGGTGGTAGGCGGCGGCATGGCTGCCCACCTGCACGTTACCTAGAGCTGGGTGCGACTCAAACCCCCGCCGGGTGGCGGCAATCCCGCTGAGTCCGATGATTCCGGCGCGATAGCGGCCCGGCTGTCCTGGAGTGTTCATAGTGCCATGCTCCTTTTTCGGTTGAATCTCCCGTTGGGGACTGAAGACCTATCCTATCGTATCGGTGCTTGCCCCCCTATGGTCCCCTCGCCATTGCGGCGCAGGCCGCAATCCAGGGTACCCACACTGGATGCCCCTACCGGCTATCGCTGGCGAGGGGAAAGGTGATCTTGGCGTTGCCTTCGTGATGCGAGCGTAGGATGCCCAGTAGGATTTCCAGTGTCTGCCGGCCGGCGTTGCCCGGTGAGAGCAGCGGCGCCGGTGGCTCGCGCCCGGCCTCGCGGGCCGCGATATGCTCCACCAACTCCTCAATGCCCGCTCGCTGGCCCGCAAAGCTGTATCCTGGGACCGCCAGCACCTGCCGTTCGACGGTGAGCGCATCGGCGCCCGGCGCCCAGAGTTCGGCTCCTTTATCGTTGACGAAGATGCTGCCCCGCTCACAGATCAGATGAAACCCGAAGATCGAGCCGTCTTCGGTCTGCGGCATGGTGATCTGGGCGCGGACCCCATTGCGAAATCGCAGCAGCACGTATCCGCCCGGATCGGTCCGCGGATCGGTGCCGCCGTCGCCGGCGTACACGGGGCCATAGTCCTCGAAGCCGTCGTCCAACTCCGCAACGACCCACTCCGGCTCGGCGTCGCTCAGGAAGCTCAACGCATCAATCATATGTGTCCCGTTGCGGAAGAGCATCGAGCGCCGGTAGCCCATGGTCATGACGATGGCCCGCAAGCGGCCCACCGTTTCGCTCCGTACCATCTCCCGCACCTCGTACCACAGCCCCCGGAACCGCCGCGTGTGGTCAATGGAGAGCACCGCCCCATGCTGCTCACAGGCGGCGATCATCCGGTCGGCATCGGCCAGCGTGGTAGCGATGGGTTTTTCACAGAAGATGCCGGGTACCCCGGCAGCAGCCGCGTCAACGACCATGTCCGCGTGCAGATGGTCGGAGGTGACCACTGAGAGCACGTCGAGGTTCTCCTGCACCAGCATCTCGCGGTAATCCGTATAGGTGCGGACGTCCGGCCAAACGTCGCCCCAGGTGCTGCGGAAGGTATCGAATAGCTCCGTGCGTAGCTCGCAGACGGCGACGACATCCGTCCGGGACACCAGATGGTAGGCGGCCGCATGGCTGCCCCCTTGCAGGCTCCCCAGGGCCGGATGCGACTCTATTCCCTGCCGGTTGGCGGCAATCCCGCTCAACCCGATGATGCCGGCCCGATAGCGCCTCGATTGCCCGCTCATAGCGTAGGCTCCTTTCGCTCAGTGCAGGTTGTTGACTGAGAACGGCCCGCCCGGCTTGATGCTCGTGGCGACTTCCAGGGCGGCCAGCAGTGCCTTTGCGTACCCGACGGCGTAGGCGGACGCCATGCCCTGAAAGCGGTTGTCGTCGTCGTAGGCGGGCATATGGTCGAGCTGCAAGCCTCCGCTAAACCCGATGTCCCGGAGCGTGAGCAGGATACGGAACATATTCATGTCGCCGTCGTGCAATGCCACTTCTTCATAGCCGCCGTGCGTGGGGATGGTGCCACGCACGTTGCGGAAGTGGGTGTGGAAAATCTTCCCCCGCCGGCCGAAGGCCCGGATGTTCTCGACGATGTTGGTGCCCGATTCGTAGCGCGTGCCAATACAGTAGAGCAGGCCGCTGTGCGTGCTCGGGACCGCATCGAGAATCTGCGACCAGCGCCGCGGCGAGAACTCCGTCTCCGGCAGCGGCGGATCGGAGGGATGCAGGATGAGCCGGATGTCGAGGGCCTCCGCAATCGGCACCAGCCGCTCGTACAGCCGCACGCTGCGCTCGAAGTGCGCCTCCACGTCCACCATCAGCTCCGGCGGCTTGGCCGCCAGGTTTTGCCGCATCACTGCCATATCGAAAGCGTGCATGGTGTAGCCGCCGCGATGGACGCCTCGCACGGCACCGCGGTAGCCCGGATTGTCAAGATGCAGCGGCATGGACATGAAGGGAACGCCGGCCTTGCCCAAGGCTTCGAGCGTGCGGCACAGGTTGTCCACCTCCTCGTCGCCGCCGGGCCGGCCGAGCAGGTAGTTCTCGGGCGTCGGCGGGGCTACCCGATAGACGCCTAGCCCGTGTCGCCGCAGCTTCTCCAGCAGCGCCCGGACGCCCTGCTCGTCGGCGTAGCCGCGCTCGGCCACACCGGGCACGTTGTACTCCTGGTGAATGTCGAAGCCGTCGCATCCTACTTGCGATGCAAAGCGGATGTAGTCGTCGGAGAGATCGCGTTCGCGCAGTAACACCTTCATCGTCTGTGCCTCCTCGGGACCATCCCGCCGAGATCATGGCGCGTATGGATTGGCAGAGATAGTACCATTGTCTGCGACAAGGGGAGCGATTTATCGCCTCCCAAAATGAGAACCTATCCCTCCAGCACCACGCCTTCCTTGTCGAGCCGTGCGAGCATCGCGGCGTACTCCGGCGTGCCGTCGTCGTCCCAATACTCCGTGGTGATCGGCTCCGCGTACCGCATGGGCAGCAGGCGGCTGAGGTCCGGCCGGACCAGGTACAAGCTGTTTCGAGGATCAGCTAGGCCGTAGAGCGTGGTGCCGTTCTCGAAACGGGACTTGATGATCCACCGCTGCGGCTCCAGGCGCGGCAGGCGCTTCAGCCGCTCCAGTTCCGCGCGGTCCAGCGTCAGCCCCAAGCCCGGCGCTTCCGGCACCCGCACCAGCCCATTGATCGGCTCTAGCCGCTCCAGCACCACGTCGCTCTTCCACGTCTCGGTACAGCTAATCGTGTGCAGCGTGGCGGAAGGGAAGGCTGCCATCATATGCACGGTCATCGCCCGCGTGATCGTGCCGCCGACGTTTTGCAGCATGAAGGGCAGGTTGCCGGCGGCAAAGAGTCCCGCCCGGCGCAGCGCATCGCCAATCACTGAATGGCCGAGCATATAGGCATCGGCAGCGCCCATCAGCACCTCGTAGGTGGCCTTCAGCGGCGTGTGGTGCAAGACGACGGGCAGCCGCGAGCGCTGGCGCAGGGCCATGTAGCCGGGAATGTCCTCCGATGGCAGGGGGTCCTCGAAACAGCCGGCGATGGGAAACTCGGCCAGCTTGTCGAGCAGCGCGATCATGTGGTCGTCGGTCCCCTGCATGGTGAAGTCGTAATGGACCTGGAACCCCTCCGGGGCGACTTGCTGCATCGCCTCGGTCTGCGCGATGACGTTCTCCCAGGGTGAGAGATGAAACTTCAGCCACGTATAACCGCGGGATGCATAGTGCGTGACCGCCGCCGCCATCCGCTCCGGGTGCGTGGACACGGTCCAGCTCGATACCGGCACCCACGCGCGGTACCGCTGTCCGAACAGCTTGTAAATGGGCACGCCGGCGGCCTTGCCCATCAGGTCGTACATGGCCGTACCGAGGCCGAGGGAGGTCTCGTCTCCGATCCAGTCGAAGGGGTTGGACCCGATGTAGCGGTCCAACACTTCCTGCGGCTCGGTCGTATGTCCTTCACCCAGCCCGACCAGCCCGGTATCGGTATGGACGACGTAGACGGTGCGCCCCGATATGTGATAGTAGTGGCTGAACTCGTAGGCCAGCGCGTCCTGGTATTCGAGACCGATCTCGTGTACTTCGATGTCCGTGACCTTCATGGCTGCTCCCTCCAATGCCAAGCATCATACTACCTGGCGTGATCGTGGCACACTGGCCGGGGAGTTCCCTGATTCCTGCTTGCGCGGGAATCCAGCGGCCGGCCGGCTGCGGCGACTGATGATAGGATGACGCATGACCACAACCTTGCCGGACAATAAGCGCCTGGGCGCGGTGTTCAACAACGACATCAACAACATCATCCTCGGGATGGGCGCCACCGGCACCATAGACACCTATCGGCAGGCGCTCGACGCTATCTTGGACGCGCAGCCGGGCGTCTTTGCCCAGAATGTCGGATTACCGGAAGCCCTGCTCTACTCGACCGACGTGGACAACATGTTCGACAAGCACCTGGTCGAGGTCGCCAAGCAGGCGTGGCCGGAGCGGGAACAGGCCGTAGCCAACGCGGAGGCACAAGCGGCCTTTATGGGCGAGGTCCGCGCGGCGGGCACGGACCTGCTGACCGTCACCATCGAGGCTTGTCGGCAGCGATCCGTTCCTGTGGTTGCCGACTATCGGATGAATGCCGAGGATTGGTACGGTCACACCTACCAGCTCTCCGACTTCGGTCGTACACACCCGGAATGGCGTATTCCGCTCGATCCTGAGTCACAACCGTCTGCTGGTAATGTGCCGCCGAAGCAATGGGCCGGCTGCCTTGATCCGGCAATCCCGGCAGTCTTCAAGCATCGCCTGGCGATCTTCACCGAGGTTGCCGACCGCTACGACATTGACGGTATCGAGCTCGACTTCCGCCGCTGGTGTCGCATGATCTCCAGCCCGCGACGCAACTACGCCATCCTGACCCGTCTGGTGGCCGAGACCCGCGCCATGCTCGACGAGACCGCCCGGCGCAAAGGCCGGGCGCGGCTGCTGTTGGGCGTGCGCGTAGGGGCAGCGCTCGAAACGCCACCGAGTGCAGCGGCGTTTCCCGGTATTGGATCGCTACACTCCAACCCGTCCTGCCGGGACCTGGGGCTGGATGTCCGCACGTGGATCGAGTTGGGACTGGTGGACTATGTGTGTCCGACCCTCTTCTGGCCACGCTGGCCCGGCTTGCCGCACACCGGCGAGTTCGCTGCTCTGGCCCAAGACAAAGATGTAGGCATCTATCCGACGCTGTTCCCGTTGCCCGCTTGGCTCGGTGACGAGGGATCGTTCCAGGGGCCGATCAATCTCACCGACGAACCGACGCTCCAACGATACAAGCGGGAGATCTGCGAGCTCGCCCTGCGCCTCTACGCTGACGGGGCCGACGGCATCAGCACGTTCAACTGGTACTTCCATCTCCACCTAGCCGAGGTGCCTCGCCAATGGCAGACGTACTATGGGTATGGCGCGGGTGGTGCGCGGCTCCAACAGCAGGTACTCTCGCTCCTGCGCGACCCGGCGGCAATCCGCGCGTATCTGGATAGCCCGGCGCTCTGGCCCGCAGAAGCGGGTTGAGGCCAAGCCGGGCCAGCCGAGACTGGTCGGAGCCTGGAACTAGGCACTCCCCGCTGGCTGGCACCACATTGAGACCTCAATTATACTTATGAGGCCAAAAGTACAATTCACCCACTGTCTATGATACCTAGGTATCATTCGGACATCAGACCAATGGACCCATCTAACTTCAGCGCAAATGCACCCGGTCGCCTCGTGAAAACTACTGGTGGGCACTGGGCCTTTGTGCCTGACCCCTTGCCATCCAGTTTGCAACTGGGTGTTGAGACGGTCATGCAGCTTGAGGAGGCAACACTGGCTCTTGGTGAGCTTGCCGGAGTCGGGCGGCTCCTCCCCAACGCCCATCTGTTGATTCGTCCATTTATACGCAAGGAGGCGCAAGTCTCCAGCCGCATCGAAGGTACGATCACCCGACTTGACCAACTCCTGATGTTCGAGGCAAATCCTTCAAGGGGACGTGAGGACTCTGCACAGCGGGAGGTGCTGAACTATGTTCTTGCGCTGGAGTATGGCTTGGAGCGACTGGAAACCTTACCGGTCAGTCTCAGGCTGATGCGTGAGCTCCATGAGCGACTATTAGCCGGAGTGCGGGGGGAGCAGAAGAATCCCGGCAGATTTCGCCGCATGCAGAATGCTATTGGTTCAGCAGGTAGCACCCGGTTTATCCCGCCACCAGTCACAGAAATGATGCAGGCATTGAATGACCTCGAACAGTTTATCCACCAGCCAACGAATCTGCCGCTGTTAGTTCAAATAGCCCTGATTCACTATCAATTTGAAACTATCCACCCCTTCATGGATGGTAATGGCCGCATCGGTCGGTTGTTAATCCCACTATTGTTGTATGATCGTCAGATACTTCGCGCACCGCTGTTGTACCTCAGTGCCTATTTTGAGAGGCACCGCGATGCGTATATGGATCATCTACTCAACGTAAGCCAACGGGGCAATTGGTTGGAATGGATCAACTTCTTCCTCAAGGGTGTTACCGAGCAGGCGAGGGACTCGATTCAACGTGCCCAGCGGCTACTCGACCTCTGGCAAACATATCGCGATCGCTTGCAGGCAATCGGCGGTTCAGCGCACCGTCTACACTTAGTTGATGACCTGTTCGCATTTCCGGTCACCACGATCCCGGAGGCGCAGAAGCTACTCGGGATAACCTACCGTGCTGCCCAACTCAACATTGAGAAGCTCGTGGATGCTGGTATTCTGCAATCGCCCGATACTGAGCAGATGCGGCCACGCCCCTACTACGCGCCCGAGATCATCCGTGTCATCGAGTCCGATGAGCCGGAGTCCGTCCGATGAGCAAACCTTGCTATGATGCTCCACTGCAAGGACGGTGCAGGTTACGAGGAGGGCCGGAGATGAAGGTGCTCACTGGCGGGTTGCTCATTGACGGGACGGGGCGCGACCCAATTCCCAACGCGAGCGTCGTGATCGGCGATGATGGGCGCATCACTGAGGTCGGGGCGCTGGCTCGTCTGCCGCTCGATGCACAGGTGATCGACGTAGGCGGCCGGACCATCATGCCCGGTCTGATGGACGCTCACGTACATTTCATGCTGGCCGGTGAGCAGAACTTCGAGTCGGTGTTCCTGAAACAGACGTCCGAATACATGGCCATCAAGGCGACCGTGTCGGCGCGTAACCTCCTGGAGGCCGGCTTCACTACCGTCCGCGACGTTGGTGCGCCGGGCCGCTTGGCCCTTTCGCTGCGGGACGCGGTCAATGCCGGCCTCGTTCCTGGCCCGCGGATTCTCGCCGCCGGCCGGATAATTACCGCCACCAGTGGCCACGTTGATCTGCTCCCGCCGGGCGTGTCGCGCGTTGACGGCACCGCCGGGCGTATCGCGGACGGGCCGGCCGAAATCCTGCGGGCGGTGCGTGAGCAAGTCAAGGTCGGTGCGGACCTGATTAAGTTCTGTGCGACCGGCGGGGTGATGGACCCCCAGTTGGCGCCCGACGTGTCGGAATATAGCGCGGAGGAGGTCCAAACCCTGATTACCGAGGCCCACAAGATGAAAAAGCCGGTCGCGGCGCACGTTCACGGCGCGGAAGGTGCCAAGATCGCCATTCGTGCCGGAGTGGATACCATCGAGCACGGCACCATGTTGGATGAAGAGGCGGTGCAGCTCATGCGGGAAGCCGGGACCGTCCTCGTACCCACGCTCACGCCCAGTTATCAGGTCCGGCAGCACAGTGACGAGGCTGATCTCCCGGACTACGTGATGGAGAAGTTCGCCGTCACCAGTGCCGCCCACGCGCAGAGCTTCAAAATGGCTATCGAGGCCGGCGTCTCGCTGGCGTTGGGTACGGATGCCGGCACACCCTTCTATCCGCACGGATTGAACGCCATCGAGCTACAGCTAATGGTGGAGGGGGGCCTCTCGCCAATGGCGACCATCGTCGCCGCGACCAGCGGCGCGGCCAAAGCCTTGCGCGTGGACGATAGCACCGGCTCGCTGGTGCCCGGCAAGTTCGCCGATCTGCTGGTCGTAGACGCCGATCCGCTCGCAGACATCGCGCTCCTGCAAGACCAATCCCGCCTGCATGTGATCTTCCAGGGCGGCCGGGCCTATAAGGACCTCGTGAGCACCGAGTAGTCGTGGAAACGTCCCTTGTGTGCGCCCTGGATTCCGGCCGACCGGCGGGCTGCTTGCTGGTACCCTAGCGGGCAGAAGACACGCGACTTCACCCCTTCCCAGCGGTAGCGGGCCGGGATGCCGGTGCTGCCGCGGCGGAGCGGTACAACGAGACGAAAGGAGAGCGGACGATGACACTGGAGCTAGGATTGGAAGGGAAGGTAGCCCTCATTACGGGCGGGAGCGAGGGCCTCGGCCGGGCGACTGCCGAACGCCTGGCGGCGGAAGGCGCGCAGGTTGCTATCTGCGCGCGGCGCCAAGAGCCGCTGGATCAAGCACGCCAGGAAATCAAGGCGGCCACGGGCCAGGACATCCTCGCGGTGACGGCCGACGTGACGGTAGCCGCTGACCTCGAACGGCTGGTGAACACCACGATTGAGCAGATCGGAGATATTGCCATCCTCGTCAACAATGCCGGGCGCTCGGCAGCGCAGTCGCTGCTGACCGCCAACGATGCGTACTGGCAAGAGGACCTCGACCTCAAGCTGATGGCCGCCATCCGGCTCATCCGGCTCGTCGTGCCCTCGATGCGCCGGGTGGGCGGCGGGGCTATCGTCAATATGACGACGCCGGGCGGGAAGGCGCCGCCGGCAGAATCGGTCCCGACGAGCGTGAGCCGGGCCGCCGGCATCGCCCTGACCAAGGCGGCGTCCAAAGAGTTCGGCCGCGACGGTATCCGCGTGAATACGGTCTGCATTGGGTCCATCAAGAGCATGCAGATCATTCGCCAGGCCCAAGCCGCCGGCCGGCCGGTGGAGGAGCTGTACGAGGCAGTGGGCTGGAACGTGCCGCTGGGCCGCATCGGCGAGGCTGAAGAGGTCGCCGATCTCGTAGCCTTCCTCGTCTCCGACCGCGCCGCCTACATCACCGGGACCTCCGTCAACATTGACGGTGGCGCCTCAGCCGTCATCTAGCTGCCCGGCCCATTCCCTGGCCTCGGCGATTTTAATGAAGGCCAGCATCTGCTACCCGACCGCCGTGAGGGCGGCGCGGAGTTGCCGGTCGAGGGTCTCGGCAGAGGCGAGGCCGTAGTTCACCTCCTGCACCCGGTTGCCGGTGAGGATGACCGTGCTCGGAACGGTGAGCACACGGTACGCCCGGGCCAGGTCTGCCTGTGCCAGTGTATCCACCTCTACGACCGCTACCTGGTCGGCGAACTGGGCGCTGACCAGATCCACCAGCGGTTTTTGGACGCGATGGCAGGTGCCACAATGAGGGCTGCTGAAGTTCAACAGCGTGACCGGAGCGGTGATCTCGGTGGTAGGGTGGGGGAGTGGGGAGAGGCGCGCGCGGACGGCCGCAGCGTTTCGGCGTGTCCACCAGCGCACGATGAAGCCAGCCAGCACCACCAAGGCTATGACCAGGAGCACGACCAGCAAGCGGTCGAGGGGCATGCTTCTCCCTCAGGCCGGATTGGATGGCACCCGGCTATTGCCGGTCAAGCGCGCATAGTGGTGGACGATGAAGCACAGCGCGCAGAGGTCGAAGGCCGCATCAAGCAGGATCATCACGCCTACCAGTCCCGTCAAGGTCCAGGCCAGCCAGTTGAGACCGGGGAGCAGCACGAGCAGCACTCCGCTGAGGGCGAAGACAATGCCTCCCAGTACGCGGGCAATCCGCCGCGTCTCACGGTCCTCGTGAACCATCCGCCGTGGGAGCAGCCCGGCCGGTTGCAGGACGGCGGTGGTGAGCACGCGGAAGGGGTCGAACGGTCGCCAGAATCGCCCCAGTACCATGCATACCGCAGCGATGAAGAGCAGCCAAGCGCCGATTGCCGCCCCGACAACGTACCCCGCCGCGATCAGCGCAATCATCGCGTATTGGTGGGCCTTCCGTGGAATTACGTCGTAGCGTTGTAGCTCATCGTCGCCACATGGGTCAGCGGGTGTTGTAGTCATGGCTGGGCAACTCCTCGTGTGGTGGTCACACCATTCAGAGGGAACGTGTAGTGCCACCACTGCTCCAAGCCCCGGAGCAATATCGAGTAATGAACATCACATACTTGATAATCGCCATCATAGTGTCTTCCTTCTCTTGGTGTCAAGCATCATCACCCCGGCGAGTAGGGTGTTCCACGGCCTTCCCCTCTGGTCAGAGCGTGAATAACGGAGTAGGCTAGAATACCTGGCTGTCGGTCGCTGGCCCCGGCGATACGTGTCGGTAGCCCGGTCTAACCAGCGCGCCGCATTGACATAAGTAGCGTCGCGAGTCTGCTTGCAGGGCGGCGGCCGCGCCGCGTGGAGGGCAGGAAGTATGAGTATCACGTTCAACGGTTTGGGGCTGCATCTTGGCAACCTCGCGCGGCTCTCCAACGCCGAGACTCGCTCGATCAGCGCGGAGAACCCCACCGGCGGCAAGGGGCAAGGCGGCAAGGCGACCGAGGGAACGGGCGCCGTCGCCGCGCGGGAGCTGGGGCCGGGCTGGAAAGTCTCGCCTTGCATCCATCTGCCCGGCAACGGCGTGGTCGAGCTGGCCAATATCGAGGGGCCGGGCGCGATCCAGCAAATGTGGATGACCGTCAAGCCGGAGGCGTGGCGGCAACTCATCCTGCGCTGCTATTGGGATCGCGAGGATAGCCCTTCCGTCGAGGTGCCGTTGGGGGACTTCTTCTGTAGTGGCTGGGGCGAGCGCTGCAATGTGAACTCCCTGCCGATCTCGGTCAACCCGGCCGGGGGCTTCAATAGCTACTGGGAGATGCCGTTTCGCCGTCATGCCCGCATCACCATCGAAAACCTCAGCCCCGACGAGGTGCGAAACTTCTTCTATCAGATCAACTACACGCTGACTGAGGTACCGGCTGACCGGGCTTATTTCCACGCACAGTGGCGGCGGAACAATCCCTTGCCCTATCAGGAAGTTCACACACTGCTGGATGGCGTGACGGGGCAAGGACACTACGTTGGCACGTACATTGCCTGGGGGGTCAACAATACCGGCTGGTGGGGTGAGGGCGAGATCAAGTTCTACCTCGATGGCGACCGGGAGTGGCCCACGATCTGTGGCACCGGCACCGAGGACTACTTTGGCGGTGCTTGGGGATTCCACTTCCCGGCCGGTGAGTACGGGGTGTTCACCACGCCGTTCCTAGGGATGCCTCAAGTGATCTCCCCGGAGGGCGTGAGCCGGACCCAGCAGCGTTTCGGGCTGTATCGCTGGCACGTGCTCGACCCCATCCGGTTCAAGCGGGACCTGCGCGTGACAATCCAGGCGCTCGGCTGGCGCCAGCCGCTGGCCGGCAAGGGGCGCTATCTGCCCCTGCAGGACGACATTGCCTCGACCGCAATCTGGTACCAGACCGAGCCGCACGCCCCGTTCCCGGCGCTACCGGACCTGAACTATCTGGAAGTCATCTAGCACTGGAGCTGCACTCGCCCACGCAGACGTAACGCCGGGAATACAGTAGTATGTCCCTGCATACTCCACGTCCTCTGCCGAAAGTTTGGAAGGGAGCAACGAAGATGGTGAGCACGCCAGCGGCACACGCGCCACCACGCTTGTTTAAGTGGTTCGACCCGGAATCCATCGCAGTCTCAGGGCTGCCGGACAATCCCGACGAGTTGGCCTATGTTGCCGGTGAGGGTATCCGGCGGATTGTCTCGGTCACGCAGACCACCCCGGACTACGACACGATTGCCACGCTCGGCATGAGTGCCGTCCATTCGCCCGGTGTGTCCGACGATCTGGCGGCGTTGGATCGCGCCGTCGAGTCCGTCCACGCCGCCGTCACCGAAGGCGATAAAGTCCTCCTGCACTGAGGGTCGGGCTATGGAGGGGCCGGTACGGCCCTATCAGCCTACCTCATCAAGCATCGGGGCGAGTCGGCGACCACGGCGCTCGCTACCGTGCGGGCGTTCCGCGAACGCGATCTCCCCGGCGACGAGGCTGCCGTCCACCTGTCAGCCTACGAACAGCGCGTCCGCCCAGGATCGGGCTAGGGCGTGTTTGCACATTGCTTGCATGACGCATAAAAGAGCAGCGATGGCCTGGCAATGTGTTTCGCCGCGTCGTCGTCCGGCTTCACCTGGGGGCCATAGGCGAGCCAGGCACAGATCAGTGGCGCGCCGCAGAGTAGGTGAACGACCGGTTGTACCCGCGACACAGAGAACGGAGTAGACATGCGACGACTCACGAAAGGCGCGCTCGTCATCGCGGGAACGCTCGCAGCCCTCCTTGTCATCGGAGTATTCGTAGTCCGGGAGCGTGGTGAAGACACCCACATCCTGACTACTGCCCAGGTGTTGAGCACGGCGGCGGCAACGTCCGTACCGGCGCCTACTGCGACCACACCGGCGCGTCCGAGTTCATCACCCCATGCCTATCGCGGGGTAGCGCTCGGCGGCCGTGAAGACAACGCGGAAATACGAGAGTGGATTGACCAGATGGGCACGCTGGGCCATGGCGAGAACAGCTATGACCATTGGGTGAGTCTTGGTAAGCCCCGCGACACTGCCAAGTATCCGACCATCTTGCAAGAATCGGAGCGTAGAGTCCTCACGGACGCCTTGATCCGACTCGAACGCATCAGCCCTCGGGAGTTGGCTGCGAAGCGTCAGCGACTGATCGAGTTTATCTGGAAGGAAGCAGGTTTTCCTAGCGTGAAGCATCCCCATGCCATTGCCAAGGATTTCTCTGACTCCAGATTTGCGTTGCTCGACGATCTAGCGAGCGTGCAACGAATCGAAGTCCTGATGGAGTTTGGAGTGAACTCGGTGATCTATCTCTTCCGCCCCCACGACGCGAATGGTCAGTTGCTGATCTATCATCAAGGACATGATGGTGGCTTTCTCCTAGGATTAGACACAATCCACTTCTTCGTCCAGCATGGCTATGTGGTCGCGGCCTTCGCCATGCCGCTCTTGGGCATGAACGGCCGGCCGTCTTTTAAGATTCCGGACGGTACCTTGGCATTGCCGCAACATGGTGCTTTTCAATTCCTCGAATCCGATGCCTTCTCACCGCTGAAATTTTTCATTGAGCCGGTCGCGGTCTTTCTAAACTATGCGCTGGAGGAGTACGACTACGACTCGGTTGCGATGGTGGGTCTCTCTGGAGGTGGCTGGACCACCACGCTGGCGGCGGCCTTGGATCCACGCATCGCACGCAGCTATCCCGTGGCTGGATCACTGCCGCTCTTTTTTGCGAGCGCAAGAGATTACGAACAGACCCACCCGGGCTTCTATGCGCTGGCCAACTATCTGGAGCTATATGTCCTTGGTACCTACGGGGGGGCACGCCGGCAAATCCAGGTGCTCAACCGCTATGATCCGTGCTGCTTCGACGGCACTGGATATAGGCTCTATGTAGATCAGGTGGCAAGGACGTCAGAAAGGGTAGGCAACGGTTCGTTTTCCGTCTTCTTGGATGAGACACATCGCGAGCACAAAATATCCGAGGCGGCCTTAGCCCTCATCCTGAACGACCTCGAGCGCCCTTAGATCGCCCTTAGATCGCCCTCGGGTTGGGACGGCCCCCGTGGCCGGCGGCGTATAAGGAGGCCCCCATGGCGAAGTACCGTGCCGGCGTGATCGGTCTCGGCTGGATGGGCCTGCTGTACGATCTGGCAGCGCGCATCCCCGACCGGTTCGATGTGGACGACGTAGACCGGCCCACGCCGGCGCTTGATGTCCACCGCAGCATTCGCCACCACGAGCACCCGGGGAACGAGGGGCTGCCTAGCTCCTATTGTGAGGCGCTGTGGGACCGCCCCGAGGTTGAGCTTGTCGCGGCGGCGGACCGAGATGCCAAGCGCCTGACGGCTTTCACCCAGCGTTACGGTGTCGAGACCGTCTACACCGACGCAGCCGAGATGCTGGCCAAAGAGCGACTGGACATCGTTGCCGTTGCCACCAATACCAAGCTGCGTGCCGACCTCACCTGCCTCGCGGTCGTGTACGGCGCGCAGGGTGTCGTTACCGAAAAGCCGATGGCCCATACCCTGGAGCAGGCCGACCGGATGGTCAAGACGTGCGCCGACGCGGGTGTAGCCCTGAGCTGTGGCGCCATCAGCACCACGCATCCGTCCTTCGCCAAGGCCAAGGCGCTGGTCACGAGCGGCGCCATTGGTGATGTCGTCTCCATCGAGGCCAGCGGACCGGGTGCCCAGCATCAGAACTGGTCGTACTTTGTGGATAGCGCCCCGGCCTGGGTCATTGGCATTGGCGACGAGCCGCGCCGAGCAAGCGGTAGTGATGAGTTCAGCGGCCAGGGGCTGATGGTGACCGTAGACGGCCAGGTAGTCCACTACCGCACGGGCGCGCCGGGCGTTCGCATCACCGGCTCCGCGGGCGAGATCACCTACAGCTACGAGCAGGGGTGGCGGCTCTGGCAGCACGTGGCCGGACTGGCGCCCAACCAGCGAGTCGAAATGCCCTGGCCGGAGCCGAACTTCATTCCCCCTTACGGCGCCATCTACTCGCTCGATGACGTGATCGCCTGCATGGAGGGCCGGCTCGACGAGCCAAAGAACTCCGGCCGCCGCGTCGCCGTCGCGCTGGAGGTCGAGGTCGCGCTCAAGCAGTCTTCCGCACAGGCGGGCGTCAGAGTAGACCTGCCGCTCGCAGACCGCTCGCTCGGCCTGCACTACGATTGGTTCCGGTAGCGAGCGGCGCAGAAGGAGATGTCACTGTGGCATTCCAAACACCCATTACCATTCGTGACGCTATCAGTCGTATAGAGCGGAATGAATACGTGCTGCCAGCGATCCAGCGAGAGTTTGTCTGGAGTGCCGATCAGGTCACGCAACTCTTCGACTCACTCATGCAGGGCTACCCAATTGGTAGCTTTCTCTTCTGGGATGTAGACCGCGATCACAGCCATGATTACGCCTTCTACGGCTTCCTTGCCGACTATCATCAGCGTGACCAGCGTCACAATCCACAGGTCAAACTCTCAGGCGCGACAGGGGTTACGGCTATTCTTGATGGACAGCAACGTCTTACCTCGCTCAACATCGGGTTGCGTGGGAGCTATGCCTACAAGACCAAGGGTAAATGGTGGAGAAGCGCCGATGCATTTCCGCGCCGGCGTCTCTACCTCAACCTCCTGCGCCCTGCCGAGGACGAGGAACTCATGATGTCCTACGACTTTCGCTTTTTGACTGACGAGGAGGCAGCGCGGTGTTCAGAGCAACACCACTGGTTTCCGGTCATCCAGGTACTGCACTTCGGCAGTCTGCGTGAAATCAACGGCTATCTGCGTGGGCAGGATTTGCTGGCTTCGGAGTATGCCGAGAATTGCCTATTCAACCTCTACGAGGCGATCTGTAATAAGCGGCTTATCAACTACTACCTAGAGACTGATCAGGTGCTTGATAAGGTGCTCAACATCTTCATTCGGGTAAACAGCTTTGGGACTACGTTGAGTTACTCGGATTTGTTACTTAGCATTGCCACTGCTCAGTGGGAACATATTGATGCGAGACAAGCGATCCCCGAGTTGGTGGACGACCTCAATAGGATCGGCGATGGCTTTAACCTGAACAAGGATTTCGTCCTCAAGTCCTGCCTGGTTCTGGCTAATCTGCCGGACATAGCCTTCAGAGTGCGGAACTTCACGCGGGAGAATACGCAGAAGATTGAGGCGGCCTGGCCGAAGATCGCGGAGGCACTCCGGATGGCGGTGAGCTTGGCCTCCCGCTTCGGCTACAGCGGTCACACGCTTACGGCCAACAATGTCCTGGTTCCTATCGCGTATTATCTGAAGTCGCGCGGTAGTCGTCCTAGTGAGTACCTCGAACGGCACCAGTTCGCGGCTGATCGGGAAGCAGTGCGGTCATGGATGACCAGGGCACTTCTGAAGACGGGCACGTTCGGAGCCGGGCTTGATACCACGCTCCGAACAGCGCGCCGCACGATCCAGGATGGTGCCAACGAATTTCCGCTTGATGACCTGGAGACCGCATTTGCCAGGATCGGGCGGGGGTTGCGGTTTGCCGAGGAGGAGATTGAAGATCTCCTGGATCAGGGCTATGGTCAGCGCCAGACGTTCTCGGTGTTAGCCCTCCTCTACCCACACGTGGACTTCAACAACCGCTTCCATATCGATCACATTTTTCCGCGGAGTTGGTTTACTAGGTCCCGCCTGCGGAGGGCGGGGATTGCGGAGGAGCAGATTGACCGGTTCCTCGACCGACGCGATGGTCTGGGCAATCTGCAACTGTTGGAGGGTACTCCTAATGAGGAGAAGTCAAGCCGGCCCCCGGCCGAATGGCTCCGTGAGCACTGCCCAACCCCAGAGGCGTGTGACGGTTGGTACGAACGGAACTATGTCTCCACGGTGCCGGAAAGCCTGTCTGGGTTCCTCGACTTCTATGAAGAGCGCAGATCACGCATGAAAGAGCGTTTGGCTGGTCTTCTCAAGGTGCCACTTGGACGCGCCTAGTCTTCAACGGGAAAAGAGTTGCCGAGGGAAACAGTATCGAGTCCGGGATGACGCTAACGATCCTCATAGATCGTCCTCGGTATAGATGCTGCCGGCGATATAGCGAATTCCGTCGTCGTCGTGGAAGTAGTACACTGTGAGAATGCGGTCGTCCTCCAACTGGACCGAGGCGGGATAGCCCAAGTCGGTGTGCTGCCCGTCGCTGCGAATGACCAGCTCCCGGTCCAGCCGCCAGGTCTCGCCCTCGTCCTCGCTGACGACCGCACGCACGCCGAACGGTTCCCGCCGGTAGCCGTAGGCGCAGAGAATCCGGCCACTCCGCAGCCGCAGCAAATGGGCCGGAAATCCCCAGATGGCCGTGCGGTGCAGCCCTTGCCAGGTCCAGCCGCCGTCGGTGGAGCAGGCTTGATAAAGATACCCGTCGGCGCCGCTGGTCCGTATCATGGTGAGTAGCTTGCCGCTGGGGAGCAGGAGTAGGGGCGGCTCGTGGAAGTCAACGCGCTGCTCCGGGTCATAGGCGACGGTCGTTGGCTGTCCCCAGGTGTACCCGCCATCCGTGGAGCGGTCAATGAACATCCGTCCGATGGGATCGGCGGGCGCCGGCCCGTATAGCGGCATCAGCAAGGTCCCGTCCGGCATTTCCAAGATCGCCGTCTTGCCGATGCAAGGCCCATAGGGCAGCGACGCCTGTACCGGTTGCGGCTCGCCCCAGGTGAAGCCTTGGTCGCTGGATCGGATGAAGTAGAGGCTGTCGAACACGTAGTTATTGACCGCACGGGAGGAGCCGGTACGAATATTCCGCTTCCCCCGCAGTGCTGCCAGTTGTGCCTCCGTCAGATTCACGAACCAGCGGTGATTGACCACAATCAGCTCGCCTGAGGATAGTTGCGAGATCAAAGGCATGTTGAGGTCTTGCGCGTCGTTCCCAGCGTCTACCACGATCCGGCTGGCCGGGTCCCACGTGCCGCCGTCGTCGGTGGAGCGCACCAGCGCTACCCGCGAGCCGGTGATGACGTGGTGGTGGGTGATCTTCGCATCTTGGGGCCTTTCCGGATTCCCGCCGGGTGGATGGATCGCAGACTCCCGAAAGACCGTCACCAGGTCGCCATTGTGCAGACGGATGATGTCGGGAAACGCACAGAGGCCGTCGCTGCTCTTATGGACGACGAGGTGTTCGAGTGCCATAGTCATCTCCGATCCTCACGTTAGCCCGCCGCTGCCGGCGTCGGGGTTGTGGCTGGTCGGGGCTGTAGGAGCTGCGGCGAGCGCCAGGCAATCGCCGCCACAAGTATCGCGCACAATACGGCACCGGCCCCGATAGCCAGCGGCGCGCCCCACCGCTCGGCCACGGCGCCGGCCCCCAGCGAGCCGAGCGGCGTGCTGCCCGTTGCCAGCACCAGCAGCCCCATAGCCCGGCCCCGCAGCGCCGGCTCGGCACGACTGAGGATCAGCGTGGATTGCATCACTGCGAACCCGGCCTGGCCCAGACCACTGAGCGTCAGAAGCGCGATGGCCAAGGGCAGGCTCGTGGTGCTTGCAAATGCCGCCAAGGCCAGCGACGCCAGGCCCGCACCGAGCACGAGGGTCCACCCATACGACCGCTCGCGGTTCAGACGCGGCAGCAGCAACAGCATCAGCGGTGCGCCGATACCGTTCGCCGCGCCCATCCACCCCAGCTCGACCGGCCCGACGTGCAGCACGTCCTCCGCGAACACCGGGTAGAGGAATTTGGCCTGGAAGACGAAGCCGTTCATCGCAACGGTCATCAGGAGCACAGCCCAGATGACCGGCTCGCCCCGGACGTAGGCCCAGCCCTCGCGTAGCTGGCGCCAGACGGGGGCGGGGGTGACTTCACCGGCCCTCCGCACCGCAGCCAACCGGCCCAACGCGAGCAGCGCTAGGGCCGGGAACAGCACCAGCGCGGCATAGGCGCCGTCCGCCCACAGCGCCAGCAGTGCCCCGGCGAGCAGCGGGCCGAGCACCCGTGCCACCGACTGAGTTACGCGCTCCAACACGACCGCCGAGAGCAGGTACTCGGAGCCGGCGAGGTCCATCAGCAGGGCGCGGCGCGAGGGCCAGGCTAACGCGGTGCTGACACCGAACCAGAAGGTGACGAGCAGCAGGAGCCAATAGGACCCGTGGCCGGTGAGCAGCGTCCCGGCCAGCAGGGCCAGGGCGGCGAGGTTGCCCCCCTCGGCAATACGCACCAACAGCACACGATCCAGTCGGTCGGCCAGGGCGCCACTCAACGGTCCGATCAGCGGCATCGCCACGGCGCGACCAACGCCGGTCATAGCCACCAGCCACGGTGAGCCGGTGAGTTGGAGCGCCACCCAGCCGGTGACGATCACCTCCGTCCAGAGCGTGAAGCTGGAGGCACAGGTGGAGAGCCACAGGTGCCGGAACGCCGGCCGCGCCAGTAGGGCAGTGAGGTCATGGGACCACGGTCCAATTGCGCCGGCGAGTCGTATCCGCGGGCTGTTACGTTGAGAGCTAGGCATGGCTGGCGGCACTTTGCTCCGTCTCCGGCCCGATCACTCTGCCGGCAGCGCGCACTATCCGCTGCGGCCGCCCCTATAATGCCTGATTGCGCCCAGCCACCGGAGCGGATGCACGTAGGTAGGGACGCAGCACGCGCGCGCTGTGTCCCCATACCTGCCTCACATCTACGGTAAAGCTAAGGCTACTTAGCTTGCACAAAGTATCTTCCGTCATTCCCGCTGCCTCACTCGTCATCATTTTCGTGGCCGGCCCGCCCAAGTGGCCGGTCATTCCCGCGATGCTGCTAGGGCAGGGGACGGCGGCAGGAGCCGTCCCAGTCAGTCGCCGTTGGCAACCATCTCGTCGCGCGTGCTTCCTAGGACCGCGTGACCGCGAGGGGCAGCGCCGAGAACAAGTCCGATCAGTGGTTAGGGTAGTCGGATACACTGGGGAGGCTGGGGAGGGATAGGTGCAGAGGCGACCATCGCTCCCGCAGACGACGGCACAACGTCGCGCGTAGCGACACGCGACACCCACGTTTCACCGATACATCCGTGCATATAATTATGTAAACCCATACCCTCCAATTATGTCCACCACACCTGCAGCCATTTATGTCTATCTATGCTCTCTCCTGCCGCCCTACCCCGCTCTCCACCCTGCCGCAGCAGTTGCTCGCTCCTCCCATCATTGCTCCGAAAATAACGCCCATTCGGCATTCCCACTTACGCGGGAATCTCGCGTTTCCGGGCGGCACCGGCGGCGAGACCCGGTGACGCTCTGTCCGCAGCAGGATTCACAGGATGTGGCGCGGCACAGGACTGTCGGACTCGACCTCATCAACGATCCGCGCGCACTGTTATGTCGAGCAGTGGCATCCAGCACGCCATCTGCCGCCGGGCGTGTGCTGGCTATAATGGGAGCGCCGGGGAGCCGGCTGTCCGTGGCGACAGCAATGCGGCCGTCTTGGGGAGCGAGGTCCACCAATGGTCACGCAAACACCGCGCGTGGGGCCGGCGACGCTGAACGAGCGGCAGCCGCGCGCCACGGCCACGACGCTCGGCGGTACGGGGTGGGCACCGTGGGCGCCGGCCAAAGGGCTGCGGTGCATCAACTGCGGCACCTTGCAGGACCTCGATACCGTGATCTATCGCTGCCCTGAGTGCGGTGACTTGCTTGATGTGGTCTATCCCCGTCCCACGCTGACCGTCGAGCAGCTACGGCACCGGTGGCGGCGGCGCCGGGGATCGCTGCACCCGGTAGATCGCAGTGGGGTCTGGCGCTATCGCGAGTTGCTGCCGTTCTGGCGGCGGCTCTCCGAGCTAGTCACCTACCCCGAGGGCGACACTCCCCTCTTGGAGGCCCCCCGCAGCGCCGCCTATGCTGGCGTGGGCCGCCTGCGGTTCAAGCACCTGGGGTTCAGTCCCACCGGCTCGTTCAAGGACTACGGGATGACCACCGGCGTCACCCAGGCGCGGCGGCTGGGGATGCGGGCGGTGGCCTGCGCGAGCACCGGCAATACGAGCGCCTCCCTCGCGGCCTATGCTTCCCGCGCCGGCCTGCTGGCCATCGTGCTCGTGCCCGAGGGCCAGATCAGCTTTGGCAAGCTGTCGCAGGCGCTCGACTTTGGCGCCCTCACGCTGCAACTGCGCGGCGACTTCGACGATGCTCAGTCGTTGCTGATGGAGATTGCACCGCAACTCGGCATCTATATCCTCAACTCGGTCAATCCGTTCCGCCTGGAGGGCCAGAAGTCGGTGATCCTCGAATTGTTGGAGCAGTGCGACTGGCAGGCCCCCGACCGCATTGTGGTGCCTGGGGGTAATCTGGGCAATAGCTCCTCGTATGGCAAGGCGCTGCGCGAGTTGGACGATCTGGGCCTGCTCGATAAGCGCCCGCATATCACCATCGTCCAGGCGGAAGGCGCGGCTCCGCTCTACCACTATTTTCACGACCATCGAGGAGACGAGCAGCCCGACCGGATGGTCAGCGTGCATCCGCGCACGTTAGCGACGGCCATTAAGATCGGCTCCCCGGTCAGCTGGAAGAAGGCCCGCCGCGCGGTGGACTGGAGCGATGGCTGGTGTACCGAAGTGGATGAGCAAGCCATCGCCGACGCCAAAGCGGTGATCGGCTCGGACGGCATCGGCTGCGAGCCGGCGTCCGCGACCACCTTGGCCGGTATCCGGCGCCTCATCCATGAGGGTACCGATGTGCCGGTGCAGCCGGATGAGGATGTGGTAGCGATCCTGACCGGCAATCAGCTCAAAGACCCGGAGTACACCGTGCGCTATCACAATGGCGACCTGTGGGAGGAGTTCACGACCCAAACCCACGTCGTCTCCCACGGTAAGCAACTCCAGTGCTCGTTCGCCAACCCCCCGCTGGTCGTAGACGCCACCGCCGAGGCCCTGCGCCGCGCCATCGAGCCACGCCTCCGCGACGCACAGTAGTTGCGCGAGCTACGATGAGCGAGTTCGTAATCTGTATCAACAATGACGGCAACCCGGCGAGCCTCATCGTGGGCAAGGTGTATCGCACGCTGTCGGACCCGGCTGCGGAAGCACACCACATGCTCCGCGTGATTGACGAGGACCGGTCGGAGCCTGATGGCTACCTCTACCCGGTCGCAATGTTCGCCCCCATAGAGTTGCCGGAAGTGGCAGAACGGGCACTGCTGGCGGCAGGCGGCTGAGGCCAGTTGAAGTTCCTGAGACCTCGTCCGGTGTTTGCATCGCCTGTCATGAGACTGTCGCCCCAGTCAGACGCTCCCTATCTAGGGGCTTTGCGGCAGAAGAACAGCAATTCGCCGGGATAGACTGATCCGAATTCCTCGTACCGATAGCCAGCGTAGAGGTGCTCGACGATGAAGCCACAGCGCGCCAGTAGATGCTCGGCCTCGTAGCGGAAGAGGTAGCGGTACGGGAGCTGCTGCGTGAGGTGCTCATGCCGACCATCGGGATGAGTGACGTGGTAGCTGCGTTCAACGTGCTCTATCTGCTGGACACGGTCATGGCTCCTGTCCCGACCGCGAATCTCCACGTGACGCCCACTGGGTAGTGGGAATGGCGGCTCCACGGTATGCTCCTCACCTTCAACCGCGGTAGCCAAGTCGCCAAGGCCGGGGTTGCGTAGGTCGAGGACGAACCGGCCATCGTCCCGCACATGACGGTGGACGCAGCGCAAGCACGCGATCTGGTCTACGACAGTTGCCAGATACGAGAAAGCGTGCCACGGTGCGATGACGAGAGCGAAGGTCTGATCCAATACGAAGGCGGTTATATCTCCCTCGACCAGCGCTACTCTCCCCCGTACTGCCGCTGATTCCGCTCGCAGCTTGTCCCGGCAGCGGTCGAGACTGGCCGGCGAGACATCCAGCCCGGTGATCGGTACGCCTGCTCTGGCGATAGCCAGCAGCACGCGGCCAGTGCCGCAGGCCAACTCCAGCACAGGGCCGCCCGACTGGCGACCCAGCCCTATGTAGAACGGCAGATCATCAATCTTCTGCGGCGCCCAATCGGCGATCTCGGCGAGCAGCGGGCCTGTCCTGGCGTGAGGGTTGTCGGTGCTCATCGGTCTGCGTCTGCGGAGAGATTATGTCGTGCGAGGTAGGTCATAGTTTCGCTCATGCATGTGGTTGTATCCCGGGGGCTAGTAGCTCAATCTCGCGCTGACTGCCGGTGCTCTATGCGCCGCTGTACGTTCCCAGCGCCTCGTGCGCGGCGCACTCCAGATCATAGACCCGGCGAATACGCTGCTGGAGATCGGCCAGCAAGTGCTGGCTCTCCGTGGCCGTGAGCGGGAAGTCGTCGCGTGCCGCCTCCTGTAGCTCGTCGAGGCGGGTCCAGATGCATTTGATCTCCTCGGTTGCCGCGGCACCCTCGGACAGTAGCAACGCCTCTTTCTGGGCTATGAGTTCCTTGGCCTGGCGGCACGCCGGCACGTCGTCGGGCAACGCGGCGCTCGCTATGTCGCTCCAGCCCTGCCCTAGCTCGGCGTAGCGTGCGGCGAGTTGGCGTAGCGCGTCGTCGCGCAGCGCGTCGGCAGCTTCGGCAAAGAAGTCGGCATACAGCGGCCGCAGCAGCCCGCCGCCGGTGTGCTGGTGCTCGATACAGTCGTAGACCCAAGTGAGCGCGAACCAGAGGCGGTGGCCGGGCGGAAAGAGCCGCGCCCAGCTTTGCTTGCTCTGGCTGCCGTGGATGTTCGCGGCCCACGTCTTGAAGGCATCGAGCGTGAAGTTCTTGATGCGCTGCCGTGCCAGCCCCTCGTAGCAGGCCCGTATTCCCGCGTACACGGCCGTCCGCAGATCGAGTTGTTGCCCAGGCGCCACGGTCATGATCCGGTGCTTCTGTTTCTTGATCCGCGCGCGAGATGCCGCCAGCTCCGCGGCCGTGATCTCGACCGGCTCGTCCAGCAGATCGCCGAGCAGCGCGTGAGCCTCGCCGAGGCGATAGACCGTCACGACATGGTAGTCGCCGCCACTCCAGTAATCGGGCAGCCCGCGGTACGGCAGGTGGGCGCTCGCTACCCAGGCCAGCACCGGACCGCCCGCCGCGAGCGCGTCGGCCAGCTGCTTGACGGCCGTCTTGGCTCCGCCGGTTTCCTTGAACGTAGCCGTCACGCCGAACCGCTGCGCGGCCCGGTCCAGATAGGTGTGGTTGTTCTGCCAGAGGTGACGTCCGGCGATATAGAAGCTCGCAAAGTCGTGCGCCTCGTAGAAGAAACTGAAGACGCCCGCACCAATCCCCCCGCCGATACCGAACACCATCGGCTCGCTGAAATACTCGCCGGTGTGGGGCGCCCGCACGTCCGCATTCGCCAGCAGGATACGTAGGGCGGTCGTCTCCGGGTGGATGCCCGGAAAGTGCAGCCGGCCCGGTGGTAGAGGTGCCGTGTCGGAGGCGCTGTCCGCGGGGGCGCCGACGATGTGGCGGCGAGCGGTAGTGTAGCGTTCCCCGGTCTGCGCCATCCGGGCGCGGATACGCTGCTTGAGGTGCTTTTGCTTGGTCATCGCTGAAACCTCTTCTCTGGAGAGCAGCCCGGCCCCTGCGCCGCCAGAGCTACCCCGGTGAGAAACGCTCCAACAACCACCGTAGGCTCGAGGACACCAATCCCCTTTGCCCTCGCGTGTGCCGGACAGCGCAGGTGCCCGGTCAGAGGGTCAGGCGTGAAACCCCGCCACAGCCAAGAGTACCCGAACCGCTCTACGCCGGCAAGCCTCCTGGACAAGAGGCCGCCGTTAGGGTGAGGTGGCCGGCGGCGCTTGCTTGGGGGCGTTATCTTGGCCTGGTGTCCCAGCAGCCTGCTGCCAGCGGCGCCGACTGATCCGCATCCGCTGACCACCCTGCGGCAACCGCGTCGTATCGGAGTAGTAGCCGGCGGCGCGTAGCTCCTGGTAGATGACCGGGAGCACGGGTGTCGCGTCGGGGCGGTCGTGAATCCAGACGATGAGTGTCACCTCTCTGGAGACCTGGTCCAGCACGTGCCGGATACGGGTGGCGAGCTTGTCCGTGGGCACGTCCCGCAAGTCGGCGGTCAACTCGACCTCGGGGTCCCAGGTGAGCGCGCGGGGCGCTGCCGCCGGTTGGCCCGCCATAGCCGGCTTGGTGGGTGGCGCCGCCACGACCGGCGGCGCGGCCGGGCCAACCGGCCCGGTGCCCGCGCTTGCGCTACGGCCGCGCCGCCGCCGAGAGCGCCGCCGCCGGCTCGGTCGCGGCGGCTGGTTGGCGTTTCCCGCCGGGACGGATGGTGGTGCGGTCACCGGTGTCTCTCGCTGGCGCTGGTTGTCGGTGCCGGCCGCGGCGCTCATCTCGTTCATGCTGCTCTCTCTCGATCATCAGGACTGCACCATCGCGTCCGTCCGCTTGTGTCGTCCTGGCATGTCATTGCTCACAGTGCCGCCTACCGCAGGCAGACCGGGCCGGGGGAGGACGAGCAACGCGCCGGGCGAACGGGGCGATGTCCCCGGCCTCGGCTACCGTAGAATGTGGTAGGTAGTGGGGATTGTCCGGTCAGCAACCGGCTCCGCGCGGAGGGCCGGCTGCGCCCTGACCACCAAGCCAGGGCTGCACCACCTATTTCCAGCGGATTGTGCGGACCTGGCGTGTCACCCCTTAGTATACGCCAGCGCCCCGGTGCTTCCGGCCATTATTATAGGGGCCAGTGCTATGGGAGACCTTTGCATACCCCCCGGATGGAGTACTAGGGCGGCAGTGCCACTTCCCGACAACCTGGGAGGGCCGATTTTTAGATTCCCGCTTTCGCGGGAATGACGAGTTACGCAATGGTCTCTATGGGGAGTGGGGAGCCTGACCAGGGTAGGTAGTAGGTAGACGAGTGGAATACGCCACCGTGGGGGCACGTCATGCCGTGCCCCTACCATGGTGGCAAAGGGCGTGGGCACCCTCCGGCAACCAACCCCAGTCAGAAGTGGGGGCAGGGCCGTATCCAAGTAGTTCAAGTTGATGCCGGCTTGGCGTGCAGCACGACGAGTTCATCGTCGCGGGAGACGTTTTGGCCCGGTTGTACCGCGACCCGCTCGACGGTGCCGGGATAGGGCGCCGCGATACTGCTCTCCATCTTCATCGCTTCGAGCACCACCAGTGCTGCTCCGGTGGCTACCTCTTGCCCTGCCTCCACCGCTACGGACACCACCCGGCCCGGCATTGGCGCCCGGATGGTCTGCTCTCCTTGCGTAGTCGTCGAGCGCGTGCCGGCCGCCCGGAGTGCAGCCGTTAGCGGGTCCTCGATCCGCACGATGGCGAGGTGGCTGTCCACCGACACGGCCAGCTGCCCGTCGGACAGTGGCGTGATGGCAAGCTCGTAGGCCCGGCCGTCTACCAGCAGCGTATAGTGGCCGGCCGCAGCGGCTCGGTCCGAACTCACCGCGTGCAGCGTGGCGGGCACCGCCTCACCATCCACCTGCACCGCCGGCGGCGCGCCCGGCTCGACCTCGATCTCCCACTGTCGGCTGCCGATTTCGACCGTGAATTGCATGACTTGATGATAGGCTATCAGTCGTCAGTCGTCAGTCGTCAGCCATCAGCTACCAGCCGTTAGCTCGCAGCGCCGCGCGCCGCGCCGCCGCCTGCCAGCGTGAGGCGGTTGGAGTTGTGGCTGCCGCCGGTGCTTGCTGGCCGCGTTCCTGGAGCGTGTGTAGCGCCGCGCCGACGGCGGCGATACCTGGCACGTCCGGCGCGCCGTCGGCAGTGCCCGGCGTGGTACGTCGCTGCTGGTACTCGTCCAGGAAAGACGTGCTGAGGCGCGCGGCGGCAAAGTCCGCGTCCTCTAGCACGTCGCGCAGGAATGGGATGGTCGTCGCCACACCGGCCAAGCGGTACTCCGCCAATGCCCGGTGGAGGCGCATCCGCGCCGTCTCGCGGTCCGGCCCCCACGCGATGACTTTTGCCAGCAGCGGGTCGTAGTAGGTCGTCACCTCTTGGCCCGGAAAACAGCCGCTATCTACCCGGACCCACGGCCCGGACGGTTCGCGCAAGAGACGTACTACCCCAACCGACGGCACAAAGCCGGCATCGGGGTCCTCGGCGTTGATCCGTGCCTCGATAGCGGCGCCGGGTGGCACCGTGTCGCTGTGCGGCGCGAGACGCTCACCGGCGGCGATACGGATTTGCTCCTGGACCAGGTCTACACCGCGCACAACCTCCGTGACCGGGTGCTCGACTTGCAGCCGGGCATTGACTTCGAGGAAGTAGAAACTGCCTACCTGACCTGCCGGTGCCGTCTCTACCAGAAACTCGACCGTGCCAGCGCCCACGTAGCCGGCCGCCCGCGCCAGCCGAACGGCTGCTGACCAGAGGGCCTGCCGGGTGGCAGCGAGCAGATCGGGCGCGGGGCTTTCCTCGATTAGCTTCTGGAAGCGCCGTTGCAGGCTACAGTCGCGCTCGCCGAGATGACGCACGTTGCCGTGCGTATCGGCGAGAATCTGCACCTCGATGTGCCGGGGCCGCTGCACTTGCCGTTCGGCGTACACCCGGCTATCACCGAACGCCGCCGCCGCTTCGCCACGCGCCCGCTCCAGCGCCGCCGGCAGTTCGTCCGGCGTCGCAACGGCCCGCATTCCCTTCCCGCCGCCGCCACCGGCGGCCTTCAAGAGCAGCGGATAGCCGATCTGTGCCGCGATCTCGGCCGCTGCGGCCGGATCGTCGGGCAACGGATCGGCCGTGCCCGGCACGGTCGGTACGCCGGCCGCGGCCGCCAAGCGGCGCGCTGCCACCTTGTCACCCATCGCCGCGAGCACGTCCGGAGGCGGCCCGATGAACACCAGCCCCGCCGCCGCGCACTCCCGCGCAAAGGCCGCGCTCTCGGAGAGGAAGCCGTAGCCGGGGTGGATGGCCTCGGCACCGGCCGTCTGGGCCGCGGCAAGGACGTTGGTGCTACGGAGGTAACTCTCCGTGGCCGGCGCCGGCCCGATACTATAGGCCTCGTCGGCTAGCCGGACATGGAGCGCCGTGCGGTCGGCGTCGGAGTAGACGGCGATGGGACTGATGCCCAGTTCGCGGCAGGCGCGAATGACCCGCACCGCGATCTCGCCCCGATTGGCAATCAGCAGCTTCCGGAACATACTTCATTCACCGCAGACTTCCGTGCTAGGATAGTAGCATCATGGCTGCCAATGTTGTGGCACGTACTGCCGGCGCACTCAAGAGCGATCAACCGCCACTCACTCCCCAGGCGGAGAAACGTGCGGCAGAGATGGCTTGGGCCGCGGAATCCGGTCACGCCATTGCCAGTACTCGTCGAGGTTCCGATACGGGACCGGCGAGTCGATGGCTCGTGCCATATCCGGTGTCAGGTAGTTCATCCAGTAGTCATCGAACACGTCCGGACCATGTGGTGCGAACGGCCCGTTACCATCCACCAAGCCTCGAATGCTCCTGATTGAGCCGATGTTTCTGGTATTTCCGCTCCCGGGGCGCTCACCGGCAATCCGCCACTTTTCTTGTAGCAAGAAAGTGAAATCGCCGATTACGGATACAATGCTCTGGAGATCGTCAATTGTGTAGACGCGGCGTTCGTCAATCGTGCCGTCCACACGGCTGTAGATCGTACCGAGGATGAAATGTCCGCTATATTCCTCGTATGGGAATGTGATGTTCTTCTTGGATTCGCGTTGTCGAAAGTAGCCGGTGAATGATCCCAGGGTGAAGCCGTTCACGGAATGCCGGGTTCTCCGATATGTGCTCTTCAGGTCAAGTGCGAACTTGCTGCCGTCTGGAGCAAGGATGCTAATGTCCGGGTAGTGATTTTGATGCTCACTCAGTATTAATCTGAATCCGTGCTCCTCGGCGAACCGGGAAATAACGGGAAATAACATCAACTCAATGATCTTGGAGACTACTTTTGTATCTATTGAGATTGTATAAATGCGGCGATATACGTCAATGAACCCTTTGACTACCCAGTCACCGGTGTCAGTAGCCAAGGCATCAGTGAATCTGTTGAAGTGCCCGGCCAGAGCTTCTCTGAATGCCTCTGCGTTCATTTCCCAACCGCTTTCTTGTTCGAGTTTTGCACGGGAGCTATGTTCCAATCAGAAGAATCTCCCTTGACTTGCCGTTGGTGGACAACACATATTGATATTCTCCGTAGTGGCGGACTGTAACGTGGCGCTTGTATCGCTGGAGTAGCAACAGTAGCTCCTGCTCGGACGGGATGCCGTCACTACGATAGGATACGACGATGATGCTGTCCTGGTGTCTCCTGAACACGCTATCGAAAGCAGCGTAAATCTTTCGTTTATCGATCCATTCGCTTTGCCGCGCCTTCAGCCGAAGATGCTTGGAGCAATAGTCGATCATCTCGCCCCAAGTATCGTACATTGCTAGACCCTCCAGGAAATGGTAGTACCAGTGATAGTCAACGGATGACCCTTTCCTGGATATGTAGGGAGTGTCAATATAGACGAGATCGTACTCGTTCGGAGCAGCGACGGCATCCATATTCAGCGCAACGTTTCGCTGCCCGTTGTCGAAGACGGCTTCGTTCGCTTCTTGCACGAAGATACGGAACCACTCGTCAAACGGCTTGTCCCACGAAGTCTTGTTGCCGAAAGATCGCTTCACGTCGGCTAGTCGGATGTAGAGATTTTTGCGGTGAAAGAGATTGTACGGTCGTTTCACTATACAGGACTGACACAGAGCGAAGAAAGCAAGGGAAAGTTTGTACGGATCATTGATCTGACGGATATTGGCGATGGTTTGGTCAATCCAAGCGTTCTCTTCGTCCGTGAAGTAAACGTCGGTGAAATTGCTCTCTACAAATGAATGATATGCAATAAGCCGGTGCCTCTGAAGTAGCCATTCCACTTCATCAGGCGTGAGGCGAGCGTGGCTGTTCTCGATGAGTGCTACTCCGATATGGTAGTTGAAGCGGAGGCAGTCGTTGTACGTTACTTGCTTGCCTTCTTGCTTCAGGCGATAGCCAACGGCGCCGGTGCCGCCAAAGGCATCCAAGCAGGTCAGGAAATCGAGGTCCGAGACTTGCTCCCAAATCCAGCTAGCGAGCTTGGCCTTGCTGCCCTGATAGCGCGTGGAAGGAAACTTCCCGGCTATTCCGAGTGGGAGTGTCGGCTGGTAGCTGATAGCTGCGCTCATGGTCAACCCTTGTAGCCCTGCACGTATTGTAACGCTACACGCCCGGCCCCGGCAGCGCCCTGGATTGCAGCGAAAGCCGCAATGACGGGAGTGAGTGAGCGGGTGCTCGATCCTAGTTTGCCACTGGCCTACAGCGGGATGTTGCCGTGCTTTTTCGGCGGGTTGGTGTCGCGCTTGTTTTGGAGCACGTCGAGCGCAGCGATCAGGCGGGGCCGTGTCTCGTGCGGCTCGATCACGTCGTCAATGTAGCCCCGCTCGGCGGCGCTATACGGGTTGGCAAACTGCCCCTCGTATTGCGCGATCAGCTCCTGGCGCCGCGCCGCCGGGTCCGTAGCCTGGGCAAGCTCCTGCCGGAAGATGATGTCCACCGCGCCTTCCGCTCCCATGACGGCGATCTCGGCGCTCGGCCAGGCGAAGTTGAAGTCGGCGCGCACGTGCTGGCTGCTCATCACGTCGTAGGCGCCGCCGTAGGCTTTGCGCGTAATCACCGTCACCTTGGGCACCGTCGCCTCGCAGTAGGCGTAGAGCAGCTTGGCCCCGTGCCGGATGATCCCGCCGTGCTCCTGCGCCACGCCGGGCAGGAACCCCGGCACGTCCACAAACGTCACCAAGGGGATGTTGAAGCAGTCGCAGAAGCGCACGAACCGCGCGCCCTTGGTCGAGCTATCAATGTCCAGCACGCCCGCCAGCACAGTCGGTTGCTGCGCCACGATGCCCACCGAGCGCCCGTTCATCCGCGCGAAGCCGGTCACGATATTCTGTGCCCAGTGCTCCTGCACCTCCAGAAAGTCGCCAGCGTCCACGACGTGCCGGATCACGGCCCGCATGTCGTAGGGCTGATTGGGCTGCTCCGGCACGATGGTATCCAGCTCGCGGTCCATCCGCTGCGGCGAATCGCCGGTCGAGACGACGGGCGGATCGTCCAGGTTGTTCGAGGGCAGAAACCCGAGCAGCCGACGGGTGAGGTGCAGGCACTCCGGCTCCGATGCCGCCAAGAAGTGAGCGACGCCGCTCGTCGCGTTATGCACCAGCCCACCACCCAAGTCCTCGAACGTCACCTCCTCGTGCGTGACCGCTTTGATGACATCCGGGCCGGTCACGAACATGTAGCTCGTGCCGTCTACCATCAGGCAGAAGTCGGTGATTGCCGGCGAGTAGACGGCGCCGCCCGCGCACGGCCCCATGATCGCGGAGATCTGCGGCACGACCCCGGAGGCCAGCGTATTGCGGACAAAGATGTCGGCGTAGCCGCCGAGGCTGGCAACGCCTTCCTGAATTCGCGCCCCGCCGCTGTCGTTCAGGCCGATGATTGGCATACCGTTCCGGGTAGCCAGGTCCATGACGCGGCAGATTTTCTCCGCGTGCGGCTCCGACAACGATCCGCCGAAAACCGTGAAGTCTTGGGAGAACACTGCCACCGGCCGCCCGTCAATCCGCCCATAGCCCGTGATGACCCCGTCGCCGAGCGGACGGTTGCCGTCTACGCCAAACGCCGCCGAGCGGTGGCGGACGAGCGTACCCAACTCCTCGAAAGTCCCCGGGTCCAGCAGTAGGTCCAGCCGCTCGCGGGCCGTCAGCTTGCCGGCTTGGTGCTGGCGCTCGATCCGCGCCGCGCCGCCGCCCTCCAGCGCCGCCGCTTTGAGCGTCCGCAGGCGTGCAACCTGCTGCGCGCGGCTCGGACGATGATTGATGCTATTCGTCTTGGTGGTTTCCTGCTCTACGGTATCGGTCATAGGCGTTCTGTCCGTTGCCGACCTACCCCCAAGGCTCCGCACGCGCCGGGAACTGGTCCCCTCCCCTGTGCATCGGCACGGGGGAGGGTTAGGGAGGGGGGCCTGGCTATGGTGTGCTCATGGTATGCAGAGCGTAACACCGGGCACCACAGCGGGCAACAGCGCGGCGCTTGCCAGCCAGGTTCGCCGCCGATGATTTGACGGGCTGCGCTGCCCGTCGTATGCTGATGGTCACGCGAGAACAACGCTGCGAGAGGTGAGCGATGCCCCACGTGACAGTGCAGCTCTTGGCCGGTCGCACCGTGGATCAGAAGCGGGCGTGTGCGGAGGCGATCACGCAGGCCATTGTAGAGCACCTGAATACCAGCCCCGACCATACATCGGTGGTCTTCCAAGAGGTTCAGCGCGATGAGTGGGCCTCGGGCGGCAAGCTGATGTCCGATAGCGATTAGCCAGTGCCCTAGGTAGACCGCTGGAAGCGGCGCCGCCGCTTCAGTTCGCTCGTGCGGAGCGGCGGCGGGGCCGGGCCGTCTAGGGTGGTCGGTTGGAGAGTTGGCGTCTCGTTCCGGGCCAGCATGGCCAGCAGCCGGCGCACGCGCTCGTTCCACTCGCCGCTGCCGCGGGCGTGGTAGGCGCGCAGCGGTTCGAGCGTGCCGGGCGTGGCGAGGAAATCGTCCAGTTCTTGGCGCCCTTGCACGCCACTATGCTCCGCGGCTTGGACGACGTAGTAGACGTGTCCATGGAGGGTGACGAAATCCTCCTCGCCGACCAGCGGCCGCAGGAGCAGGCGCTCCAATTCCTCGCTGGCGGCTGCCGTGAACTCCTTGACCGGGATGATCGCGGTCTGCGCTTGCCGTCGCGCTCGTAGCTCCAGCCAGACGAAGATCGCCTTCTCCAGGCCACCGATCAGAAAGTCGGGCACCACGCGCTGCTGCCGATCCTGTGCCTGCACTTCCAGCGAGAAAAACCGCACGGAGTCGCCACCGATGGCCTCCAGGTCCTCCAGGCTCAGGGCGGCCATGAGCGGGTGGACCCCCGCTGGCGGAGTGGATGACAGATGGGTGCTTCTGGACCTCAGCCCCAGGCTGCTTACCGTCAGTGCCAGGAAGCGCAGCGACCGACAGGCGCGGACGCGCCGGCGCACCGCGTCAATCGAGGGCGCCAGTGACAAGGCCTGCTCCACGCTAATCCGCCCATGCTCCAGATAGGCTTCCAGCTCCTCTTCCTGCCGCCGCTGCCGATAGGCTTCATTGATCCGCGCTTCCCGCTCTCCCAGCCACAGATCGCCGGGGAGATCGACACCTACCTCATGCGTGTTGAGCAGCCGGACGAGCGCTTCCGACGTTGCCGGTGGCTCATCGGGTTCCGGCTCGAACCCGTCGTAGGCTTGCGCCAGCACCATGTCAACGGCAAAGGGCGTAAGCGCGACCGTCTGCGCCTCACCATCCGCACGGACGCGATCCAGCAGCACGTCCCAACCGTCCGCGATCTCTTGATCGCTGGCCGCATCTACGGCCGCTTCGATGTCGTTCCCGGCCTGCTCGTAGCTCTCTTGCGCCCGTGACCACGCTTCCTCATCCCCCGTGCCGGCCCGGCGCAGCACTTCGGCCAGAAACAGCACACGCATCCGTGCCCCGAGCGGCGCCACCCGTACCGGCGGGAGAAACTTCTGCCAGCGCATCAGGTCCGATTCGGGATTCTCGGTGTCGGCGAACTCCTCCACGAATTCGCTATAGTGCCAGCCATCGCTCGCGGCCCAGATCGCGGCAAGCTCCAGATACAGCTCGACGGCCGGCCCGGCCACCGGGCGAGTGAAGGTCACCTCGTCGTAGAGGCGTAAGGCCTCCCCGGCCAAGTCGAACAGCTCCTGGAAGTTCTCCAACGACACGCTGCCCTCGTCGGCCAACGCACGCAGCGCCTCCCCACTGAGCGCATTGGCCGCATAGAGCGCGCCAGCCTGCACGTACCGGCTGCGCGGCGTGAGCTGGTCCAGCGCCAGCACCACGTCGCAGGCCCGCTGCACGTAAGCTGCGCGATCCGTCGGCCGCACTTTGGGGAGCGAGCGCTGCCTACTCTTGCGTTCTTCGATGAAGCGGAGTAGATCGTTGGTGCTCTGTAACGCTTGCTCGCCGACCACGCGGTATTGGCGCTCCATGCGCGTGAATTCCCAGAGGCGGTCGGCAATTTGGGTGTCGGCTTCAATCATGGTCACAGACCTCCATACGCATCAGGTTAGTCGGAGAGTGCCGTGCGCCGCCGGGGGCACGGCACGACCCTCCGAGAGTACACATACGCTGCTGTGCATACCACAAGCACTCGAACCTTATACCGGGAATGCATTGAGAGCGAATGCTTGTGCGCCGCCTTGAGCCATGAACCATAGGGACTGCTGCGGCGCTGGCAATTCAGAGTGTACCGCTGGAGCTTGCTTACGGCAAGCGCAGTGGCCGGGCCGGGCATTCGCCGGCTATGCTTGTACCGGAAGCGAACGGTCCGGCTCACGCTGGGTGAGTCGGGAGGAGGGCGATGTTGTCGGCGCAGGATGGTGTGGCGGATGTGCTCATCGTCGGCGCGGGGGCGTCGGGCGCGGCGGTAGCGTGGTCGTTGTCGCAAGCCGGGCTGTCGGTCGTCTGCCTGGAGCAAGGCGGCTGGGTGGACCCGCATTCGTATCCCCACAACCGGCCCGACTGGGAGCACCACCGGGCCACCGACTTTGCCAAGGACCCGAATGTACGCCAGCGCCCGGAAGACTATCCCGTCAACGTGGACCGGACGCCCATTGTCCCGCTCATGTTCAATGCCGTCGGCGGCAGCACGATCCACTGGAGCGGGCACTTTCCCCGCTTTCGTCCCTCGGACTTCCGCGTCCAGAGCCTCGATGGCGTTGCCGACGACTGGCCGCTGACCTACTGGGACCTGGAGCCATACTACGAGCAGAACGACGCGATGATCGGAGTGACCGGCTTGAGCGGCGATCCGGCAAACCCGCCGCGCCAGCCCCGGCAGTCGCCGCCGCTCGGTCTCGACCGCGCTGGCGAGGTCTACGTCCGTGGGCTAGAGAAGCTGGGTTGGCATTGGTGGCCGTCGGACTGTGCCCTGATCACCGTGCCTCATGGTGACGGCCGCAGCGTGTGTAACAACTGCGGGCCGTGTGACATGGGGTGCCCAATCGGCGCGATGTCCAGTGCTCACGTCACCTATTGGCCGGCCGCTCTCGCGCGGGGCGTGCGCCTCGTGACCCATGCGCGGGTGCGAGAGATCACGGTAGACGGAGACGGTCGTGCGGATGGCGTCGTGTTCTACGACCAGGACGGCAACGAGCATCGCCAAGCGGCGCGGGTGGTGGTGCTGGCCGGCAACGGGGTCGGCACGCCACGTTTGCTCCTCAACTCGACCTCGCCGCGCTTTCCGAACGGCTTGGCCAACGACAGCGGGCTGGTCGGCCGGAACCTGATGTTCCATCCGGTGGCGTTTGTGAGCGGGGTGTTCCCGGAGCGGGTCAACGGCTACCGGGGACCGGACGGGCTGCTCATCCACTGCCAGGAGTTCTACGAAACCGACCGCAGTCGCGGTTTCGTGCGTGGCTTGCAGTTGCAATTCGCCCGCGACGTTGGGCCGCTCGGTGCGGCGCTCGGCACCTTCACGGGCCAATCGGTACCCTGGGGCACCGATCATCACCGCACCTGGCGCGAGCGGTTTGGTCATGCCCTGACCGTGGCCGTGATGGTGGAAGACCTGCCGGAGCTACACAACCGGGTGACCTTGGACCCGGTGCTGCGGGACGGACACGGCATCGCGGCCCCGCGGATCGAGTACACTCTGAGCGAGAATAGTCAGCGTGCGCTCGACTTCGGTGTGGCGCGAGCGACCGAAGTCTTTGAAGCCGCGGGGGCGCATACGGTGTTCACCCAGTCGCCGCTGCGTAACTCCGGCTGGCATCTGATGGGCACGGCGCGGATGGGTGATGATCCTCAGCACTCCGTCACGGATCGTTGGGGACGCACCCACGACGTTCCCAATCTCTTCATCGTAGACGGGAGCCTGTTCGTGACCTGCGCGCCGATTAATCCGACCAGTACCATCCAAGCCTTGGCGCTCCGCACCGCCGCTTGGCTCGCCGACAACTTCTCCGAGGAGGCCTCATGACCGGCCAAGCCGACGGCTATCACGTGCTGACCGCAGCGCAGCGCGCGACGCTCACGGCAATTCAGGACGATCTTGTGCCACCGGAGGGCGAGTTGCCCGGCGCCGGTGCGGCCGGCGGCGCCGCTGCCATGGACGGCTACCTCCACGCGCAGCCGCTGTTGCAGACGAATATCCTCACGGTCTTGGCGGCCGTGGACGCGAGCGCCCAATCCCGCGCCGCTGAACCGTCGGGCGATTCTAGTCCCCCGTCCCCGTTCGCGGCGTTGCCGGCCGCTGCGCGCGTCGCCGTCTTGCGCGCCGTCGAGGCGGAGCACCCCGAGCCGTTCCGCACGCTAGTCGAGTTGACGTACACCGCCTACTACACCAACCCGGCCATTCAAGCGCTCCTCGGGCCGGATGCCCACCCGCCCCAGCCCCACGGCTACCCGTCCCCGCCACCTTTCGACCCGCGCCGCTTGGAGCGCGTCAAGCAGCGCGGCCGGCTCTGGCGCGACGCCTGAGTGCCGGGCTCCTGCCGGGGTCCGCCGCTGCACGATATGGCGGCGAAAGGACGTACTTTGCTGTCCGTCCAGATGATGTTATGATCTGGAGCAATCGGGGCTGCCCAGCTTGGAGACGAAGTGGATATGTTGTTGGACACAGGCAGTCCGACTGGGAAGGAGACGGAGAAATGAAACCCCTCGCAAGCAGCAGGTTCACACGCCGCACGTCGGCACTAACCCTGGCCGCGCTGGCCGGCGGCACGGTACTCGCAGCCTGCGGCGAGCCGACCGTCCGCTACGTTGGCCAGCCGCAGGCCGGCCCAGCGGGTCCAGCGGGTCCAGCGGGACCCAAGGGTGAGACGGGCGCGCAAGGCGCGCAGGGTGTCCAGGGCGCAGCGGGCAAGACCGTCGAGCCGGTCACCCTTGAGGTCGCTCACTACTGGCTGCGCGCCCCGGAGCACCCCCGCACCCAGACGGTTAAGGGTGCCGAGGCGCTCTTCAAGCCCATGTATCCGCATGTCGTCCTCGATTCCTACGCGATTGTCGGCGAAGGTCGGAACTACCAGCAGGCGCTGACCACCTGGGCCGCCTCCGACACCCTCCCGGATGTCATTCAGGGCATGGCTGCCTACTACCTGGAAGGCTGGGTGAAGCGCGGCTTGCTTGCAGACCTCACGGCCGAGTTGAAGCTGAGAAAGTGGGAGAAAGACGAGCATTACTACTCACCGATGCACTCGGAAGTCGCCGGCAAGGTGTACGGCATTCCGTGGCACCTGAACGTCAACACGTGGACTTACAACGTGGACATGTTCGAGAATGCCAGTCTCAGTCTCCCCGACGACACGTGGACCACCGCCGATGTCTTCGAAGCCGCCACCAAGCTCACCGATGCCGACAACAAGCAGTGGGGCATCTCCCACGGCGGCCCCGTCCCCGGCTATATCTGGCCCTTGGTCTACGCCAACGGCGCCGACGTGTGGGAACGCTCGCCATTCAAGACCTTGTTCCACCACGAACAGCAGCTCGAAGTGTTCCAGTGGGCCTACGACACTATCCACAAGTACGCGGTCCACCCCCAGATGTTCGACGCCGACCGCACGCGGCTCAACCGCGACCTCAGCTTCAACAAGGGCAACTTCGCCATGGCCGGCAACAGTAGCCCCAAGGGGTCGTTCAAGACCATCAAGGGTGCTTTCAGGATGCAGGTCATGCACTCCCCGCGCTGGGAGGGAACCAAAAACCGCGTCACCAACTTCAACAACATCCCCGGTGTGGTGACGACCACGGCAGAGAAACGGGGCGCGCTCAAGTCTGCCGTTGACTTCGTGACCTTCTTGAGCGGTGAAGAGGCACAGCTGGTGAACGCCGAGACCGGCGCAGCCTTCCCCGTCAACAAGAAGGCTGCCAACTCACCGACGTATCTGAACGAGTTCCCCGAGTTGGACATGAAGGTCACCACGGACATTCTTGAAACACAGCCGGACCAGTGGGCGCGCGGCTACGCCGTGTGGGAGCACTGGCGGGCCTGGTACGACGTCATCCTGCCGATCCTGCAAGAGGGTTTCAGCGGCAAGTGGAGCATGCCCGATACCGCGAAGCGGGCCTCTGAAGCTGGCGACGCCGCTGTCCAAAAGCTGCTCTCGTAACCGTGCTCCGGCCTACAACGGCCCCTGGATACCACACGAGCCGGGCCGGCTACTGGCCCGGCTCGCGGCCGCCCCGGACGTGTAACTCAGGTGGCGAGATCGCCCGCCGTCGAGGCGGAGCATCCCCCACCGTTCCGTACTGACATACACCGCCCACCACACAACCCGGCCCCGCCGCGCGCCGCCTGAAGGCAGGACCGCTGCCGCTTTGCCTCGCTTTCCCTACCTGTGCTGCTTGCCCTACATAGTCCTGCCGAGGACGCTTGGCGCGTCTGTGGTACGCTCAACCCGACAAACCCAGGACAAGGAGTGATGATGACAGCGCAGACGGATCTGATCGGTCAGCCCGTGCAGGAGCTGGATACCCCGGCCCTGCTCGTTGACCTCGATGTCATGGAAGGCAACATTCGCCGCATGGCCGACTATTTCGCCAAGTACGGCGTGAACTGGCGGCCGCACACCAAGGGGGTGAAGGTGCCCGGGATTGCCCAGCAGGAGCTTGCCGCCGGCGCTATTGGGGTGACTTGCGCCAAGTTGGGTGATGCGGAGGCGATGGCGGCCGGGGGCATTGACAACATTCTCATCGCCAACCAGCTTGTCGGCCGGCGCAAGCTGGAGCGCCTCGCCGCGCTGGTGCGTAACGGCACGACCGTCATCGTCGCCATAGACAGCGCCGATCAGGCGCGCGCCATGGACGCGGCGGCACAAGCCGGTGGGGTCAAGATCAACGTAGTCCTGGAGCTAAACGTCGGCATGGACCGCTCCGGGGTGCTGCCGCGGGACCCGGCACTGGCTCTGGCCCACCAAGTCCATGCGCTACCCGGCCTGACGCTGTGCGGACTGATGGGCTGGGAGGGCCACGCGGCCGATATTCCCGATCCGGCGGCCAAGCGGCAAGCGATTGCCGCCGCGATAGAAGAGCTGGTAGCAACGGCGGAGCAGTGTCGGGCGGCAGGACTTCCTTGCGAAATCGTGAGCTGTGGTGGCACCCAGACCTATCAGATCACGGCCACGCTGCCGGGGATTACCGAGGTGCAGGCCGGTGGCGGCATCTTCTGCGATATGGAATACAGCAAGTGGATAGACCACCCCATCGGGTTGTCCCTGCTGGCTACCGTCGTGAGCCGTCCCGACCCGCAGCGCATTATCGTAGACTCCGGCTTCAAGGCCCTGGGGCGGCCGCTGACCGACCCGCAGCCCCGCGACATCGCCGGCGTGACCGGCATCGCGCTGTCGGCCGAGCACGGCACGATCAGCCTGGACACGCCAAATGACACGCCGCGCTTCGGCGACAAGATCGTGATCTACGCCGGCTACGGCGATATGACCGTCTTCCTCCACGATGAGCTGTACGGCGTGCGTAACGACCACGTCGAAGCCGTCTGGCCGGTCTTCCCCCGCCGCAGCTTCCGCTAACCCGCGCCCGGCCCCCCGGCACCGAATACCGGGCCGGTCTAGCGGTAGGGGCGTCATTCATGGCGTCCGCGCCCGCCGGCTTGTCCGTCATTCCCGCGAAAGCGGGAATCCGGGCACCATCCCTTCAGAGAGATGGCCGGGGTGAGGGTGATGGCCGTGCGACCGACGCCGGTTAGGCGCTGGCTTGCTGGATTGCTTGCCAGATGCGCTCCGGCTTGAGGGGCATGTCGAGGTGGGTCACGCCGAGCGGTCGCACCGCGTCAATGACGGCGTTGACCACGGCCGGGGTAGAGCCGATGGTCCCGGCCTCGCCAACCCCTTTGGCGCCGAGAATGTTATTCGGCGTGGGTGTTTCGGTCCGGTCCGTCTCGAAACTGGGGAGCATCCCGGCCTTGGGCGCCGCGTAGTCCATCAGCGACCCGGTGAGTAGCTGGCCGGTCTCGCCATCGAACACGATTTCCTCGTAGAGCGCCTGCGCGATCCCCTGCGCCAGCCCACCGTGGACCTGCCCATCTACCAGCTTGGGGTTGATGGCCGTGCCGCAGTCGTCCACGGCTACGTAGCGCGTGATCTCCACCTGGCCGGTTTCGGCATCCACTTCGACGATACAGGCGTGGGTGCCGAACGGGAAGGTGTACCCCGGCGGATCGTAGAAGTGCGTGAACTCCAGGCCCGGCTCCAACCCCTCGGGGATGTCAACGTGGGTGATCGCGGCGGCGGCCACGTCGGCAAAGGCAATGCTGCGGCCCGGCACACCGCGGATGTGTGCCTGACCGTCGGCCAGGTCCACGTCTTCGGGCGCCGCTTCCAGTAGGTGTGCTGCGATCTTGAGCACCTTGTCGCGTACCTTCTCGGTCGCAAAGTGGACCGCCGGCCCGCCGACGGCAATACCGCGGCTGCCAAAGGTCCCGACGCCGTACTGGACTTGGCCGGTATCGCCATGCAGGACCACGACATCATCGAGCGACACGCCCAGTTGATCAGCAACCATTTGGGCAAAGGTAGTCTCCTGCCCCTGGCCGTGCGGCGAGGTGCCGGTGAGCACCGTCACGTTCCCGTTGGGGTCCACGCGCACGGTGGCGCTCTCCCAACCGCCCATGCCGGCCAGGTCCTTCGAGGGACCAAAGCCGCAAATCTCGACGTAGGAGGACAAACCCAGCCCCAGGTAGCGGCCCTGCTCACGGGCTGCGGCCTGCTCCTGCCGGAAGGCGTCGTAGTCAATCATCTCCAGCGCCCGATCCAGCGAGGCGTCATAGTTGCCACTGTCGTATTCGTTCCCGGGTGGCGTGGTGTAGGGGAACTGATCCGGCTGGATGAAGTTGCGGCGCCGCACATCCGCCGGGTCGAGGTCCAGCTCGGCCGCGATGGCGTCCATCGTGCGCTCGATGAGGTAGGTCGCTTCGGGCCGGCCGGCGCCGCGATAGGCGGCGGTGGCAATCTTGTGCGTGTAAATCCCGAGGACCTCGGCGTGGTAGTCCTGGAAGTCGTAGCAGCCGTTGCCCATTCCGGCCGTAAGTCCGGGGATGGCCGGGGTGGTGGCGTGCTGGTAGGCGCCCAGATCGGCGAGTACCCTCATGCGTAAGCCGAGCAGCTTGCCGTCGTTGGTGACGGGCGCCTCGATATAGTCAATCTGATCTCGCCCGTGGATGCACGTGATGAAGTCCTCGCTGCGGTCCTCGACCCACTTCACGGGCCGGCCGAAACGCACCGCCAAGTGCCCGGTGAGCACCTCGTCGGGATAGAAGTTGGCCTTGGCGCCAAAGCCGCCGCCGACCTCCGGCACGATCAAGCGCAAATTGTGCTCCGGGATGCCCAGGAGCTTGGAAAACTGGGTCCGCAGCAGGTGGGGGAACTGGCTGGTGGCCCAGATGGTGAGCTGGCCGGAGGCCACGTTGTAGTCGGCTGCCAGGCAGCGCGGCTCCATGAACAGCGGCAGCAGGCGCTGGTTGACCAGGCGTAGCTTCACCACCCGGTCGGCTCGCGCAATGGCGGCCTCGATGTCTCCGGCCTCAGTGACCGTGTTAAAACTGACGTTGCTGTCCATCGATTCGTGGACGAGCGGACTGTCTGCATCGAGCGCCTGCTCGATGTCTATGACCGCCGGCAGCGGGTCGTAGTCCACCTCGACGAGATCAACCGCGTCGCGGGCCTGGTACGGGTCTTCGGCTACGACACACGCGATGGCCTCACCGACGCACCGCACGGTGTCCGTGGCGAGCAGGGGCAGCCCCGTCTCCGTCATGCCCTCCACGGCCGCAAAGGCGGCGATGTTGTTCTCGATTTGACCTTCGAGATCGGCCGCCGTGAGCACTGCGACCACGCCGGGCGCCGCCGCGGCCGCGCTGGTATCCACGCGGGTCAGACGGGCGTGTGCCTCCGTGCTCCGCACGAACGCCGCGTGTAGCGCCCCGGGAATCCGCACGTCGTCAACATAGGTGGCGCCACCCTGGATTAGGCGTGGGTCCTCGCGCCGGCGGATGGGTGCCCCGACGAACTTGGGCAGGCTCGGCGTTGCGGTCGTCATAGTCGCAGCCTCCTGATGTTCGCTGAATCGTAGCGCGAGGGAGCAGGCGGCTCACCCCGCCGTACCGGAGTTTCGCCGGTTATGTCGTTTTCGTGCGCCGCGTGCAATCGGCCGGGAAAATGAGCGTCCGGCAAGTCGTGCCTACCGGAGCTACTAGCTCCCCGCCTGTGCCGCTGCCTGCTCCACCGCCCGCCGCGTGTAGACGCGAACGAGATGAGCGCGATATTCGGCGGACGCGAACAGGTCGTCGTTGAGGTCGAGACCCTCGGCGGCCTGTTCGGCGGCGGCAGCGATATTGTCAGCGGTGAGTTCCTGGCCGGTCAGCGCGGCCTCGACGGCCATGGCTCGCATCGGCGTGCTCCCGACGCCGGTAATCCCGATCCGCGCCCGCTCACACTTGCCGTCAGTGCCGACGGTCACGACGGCGGCGACGCCACAGAGCGCGTAGCCCGATGCCGGATGGGCATTCTTGACGTAGGCCGCGCCGCTCTGGCCGGACGTGGCCGGCACGGTAATCGTCGTCAGTAGCTCATCGTCACCGAGCGCGGTCATCAGCGGGCCGGTGAAGAAGCTGTCGGCAGCGATGGTGCGGCTGCCGTTCGCACTCACGGCCGTCAACTCGGCTTCCAGCGCCAGCACTGCGGCCGGGAGGTCCGCGGCCGGGTCGCCGTGCGCCAAGCTGCCCCCGATGGTGCCGAGGTTACGCACTTGGCGGTCGCCGATAATGGCGGCCGTCTGCTGGAGCAGCGGACACGCCGCCCCCAGCGCCTCCGAATCCTCCAGAGTGCTGTGCGTGGTGCCGGCTCCCACCGTGACTTGCCCGTTGTCGGTGCTGATGCCGGACAGCCCCTCGATGCTCCCGATGTCAACCAGCACCTCCGGGGCGGCCAGGCGCAGTTTCATCAACGGAATGAGGCTATGCCCTCCGGCCAGTATTTTGGCGTCGTCGCCGTGCTCGGCAAGCAGCGCCACGGCCTCCTCGACGGTGGATGGTGTTTCGTATGCAAACGCGCTTGGGATCATCTCGGTTGCCTCCTTCCGAAGATTCCGCGCTTCCTATGGTCTCCGGTTGACCGTTCTCGTCGGACCGTTAGCGCCACGGCCGGAGCCAGCTGCGCCAGCCGCCCTTGCTCTCACCTTCACCATCGTCCCCGTTGCTCTGGCTTGCCTCGGCGATCAGGCGCCACACCTTCTCCGGGGTCGCCGGCATATCAATGTGGCGCACGCCGAACGGAGCCAGCGCGTCTACGACGGCGTTGATGACGGCCGAGCCGGCGGCAATGGTGCCGGTTTCACCGACGCCCTTGACGCCGATGGCGTTCACCGGCGAGGGCGTGGTCGTGCGATCCGTCTCGATGGACGGGACCATCCCGGCCTTCGGTACGGCGTAGTCCATCAGCGAGCCGGTGAGTAGCTGACCGGTCTCCTTGTCGTACACGGCTTGCTCGTACAATGCCTGCGCGACCCCTTGCACGACGCCGCCGTGGACCTGCCCGTCTACGATCATCGGGTTGATGACGTTGCCGCAGTCGTCTACGGCGATGTACCGTTGCAGGTCCACCTCGCCGGTGTCGGCATCCACTTCCACCAGGGCAATATGCGTGCCGAAGGGGTACGTGAAGTTGGAGGGGTCGTAGAAGCTGTTTTCTTCCAGCGCCGGCTCGATATCGTCGGGCAGGTTCCAGGCCAAGTATGCTTGCAGCGCCACATCACCGAAGGTCTGCGCGCTCTCCGGCGCACCGCGGACAAAGAACTTGCCATCCGCGAACTCAACGTCGTCCGGGTCGGCTTCCAGGAGGTGCGCGGCGATGCGGCGGGCCTTCTCCGTGACCTTCCGCGCCGCCAGCGCGATGGCCGTGCCCCCGACGGCCGTCGTGCGGCTGCCGTAGGTGCCCCAGCCCATCGCAATCTTGCTGGTATCGCCGTAGACGATCTCCACGTCCTCAATTGGGATGCCGAATTCGTCGGCGACGATCTGGGCAAAAGTGGTTTCCTCGCCCTGCCCGTGCGGGTTACCGCCGGTGAAGGCGCTCACTTTGGCCGTCGGATGGACGCGCACCGTGGCGCTCTCCCACAGCCCGCCTTGGAAGCCAACCGCGCCGGCGACTTCCGAGGGGCCGAGACCGCAAATCTCGGAATAGGTGGTGAGGCCAATACCGAGGTAGCGACCTTGCTCGCGGGCCGCCGCCTGTTCTTGGCGGAACCCGTCGTAGTCCACCATCTCCAGGGCCATGTCCAAGGCGGTGTCATAGTCGCCGCTGTCGTAGGTGATCCCCGTCGCGACGGTGTACGGGAACTCGTCGGCGCCGATGAAGTTCTTCCGCCGGATGGCCGCCGGGTCCATCTCCAGTTCCGCAGCGAGCATGTCCACGAGGCGCTCCACCAGGAACGTCGCTTCCGGGCGGCCGGCGCCGCGGTAGGCGTCGACCGGTGTGGTGTTGGTGACTACGCCCAGCACGTCGGCGGAGATGTTGGGAATCTTGTAGGCGCCGGAGTACATCAGACCATGCAGGATTGTGGGCACGCCTGGCGCCGCCGTGGAGAGGTACGCGCCGAGGTTGGCCCAGACTTTCGCCCGCAGGCCGGTAATCATCCCGTCCTTGGTCGCCGCAATCTCCACGTCTTGGATGTGGTCGCGGCCGTGGATGGTGGCGAGGTAGTTCTCGCTGCGGGTCTCGGACCACTTGACCGGCCGGTTCAGGTCCTTGGCGGCAAAGCCGACGATAGCCTCGTCAGGATAGTGGTGGATTTTGCTGCCGAAGCCGCCGCCGATCTCCGGGGCAACGATCCGCAGCTTGTGCTCCGGAATATCGAGCACCCCGGACATGAGGACGCGATGGATATGCGGATTCTGGGAGGTGACCCAGATCGTCATCTCTTCCGCACCGGCGTCCCATTGCGCGACGGCCCCGCGCGCCTCCATCGAGTTGGGGATGAGGCGCTGGTTGTGGAAGCGGTGGCTGACGGTGACTTCGGCATTCTCGAACGCCTCGTCGTCCCACTCACCCATCTTCCAGCGGAAGGCGGTGTTGGCCGGCACGTCGTCATGAAGCTGGGGCGCCCCTTCCATCGTAGCCTTTTCTTGATCCACGATGGCCGGCAGTTCTTCGTACTCCACCTCGACCAGGTCAGCCGCATCAACGGCCGCCGCGCGCGTTTCGGCGATGACCGCTGCCACGCCGTCACCGACGTAGCGCACGCGGTCTACGGCCAGCGGCGGGTGGTCGGGTACAACGAGGTCAGAGTCGGGAATGAGCCACGCACAGGGGATACTGCCCACCCGGCCCGCCAGGTCGCTGCCGGTATAGACGGCGACGACGCCCGGCTGGGCGGCGGCCGCACCGGTGTCTATGCTGGTGATGCCGGCGTGGGCATGGGGACTGCGGACGATCACCGCATAGGCCATGTTCGCCAACTGGATGTCATCGCAGTAGGTGGCTTGACCGGTAATCAGGCGAGGATCTTCGCGCCGCCGGACCGAGGCTCCAAATAGACGACTAACGGCCATGGTTGCCCTCCTCTCATCCTCTGTCGAATGCCTCGCACTCCATTCACATTGGGGAAGTTGCGAGCCGTCAGGCCCATAGTCCCGGCAGCTCACTCCCCGGCAGTAGGGCTACGGTGGTCCTAGCCCGCCGACTGACTGGCGGCGTGCTGGACGGCCTTGACGATGTTGTGGTAGCCGGTGCAACGGCACAGGTTGCCTTCGAGACCCTCGCGGATTTCTTCCTCGCTGGGGTCGGGATGGCGTTGCAAGATTTCGTAGGCAGAGATGATCATGCCGGGAGTGCAGAAGCCACATTGCAGGCCGTGCTGCTCCCAGAACCCCTCCTGCAAGGGGTGGAGACCACCATCCTGGGGAGCCGTTGCCGCCAGCCCCTCGATGGTCGTGATCTCAGCCCCGTCGGCTTGCACGGCAAAGACAGTACAGGACTTCACCGTCTTGCCGTCCATCAGCACGACGCAAGCGCCACACTGGCTGGTGTCGCAGCCGATGTGGGTGCCGGTCAAGCCCAACGCATCCCGCAAGTAGTGAACGAGGAGCGTGCGCGGCTCAACCTCAGCCGTGCGGGTGGTGCCGTTAATCGCCGCCGATACTTCCTGTGTACTCACCACGATACTCATCCCCTTTCTGCGGTGGGTATGCCCCCACCCGGGACCTACCGATGTCATGGCCGGCGGTCGCCGGTGCGGCGGCAAACCGGAGAGTCACTGACCCCCGGCTGGGTGTTAGCGACAGTCTAAGCATGGTCCGGCGCTGAGTCAAATGGTATTGTAGGGTAAGGAGTGTGCCTCACCCCCGTCCCGGCGGGCTTTCTAGCCACAGAGAGGAGGCCGGCCCCCCTATGGCCCCCCCGCGCAGTGGGGGAACGGTCAGTTCCCTCAGTCCCGCGTCCGGCGCTCGCCGCGGTGCAGCCAGCGGATGCGGAGCAAGTCCCACAGGACCCGCGCGGCGTGAGGGAGCGTCACGCGCATCCGTGAGCCACCGGCGTTCGTCCACCGGACGGGTACCTCGCGCACCCGGTAACCGCTTCGTTGGGCGAGGTGGAGTAGCTCCACGTCGAAGACGATACTCTCGACCTTCATACGCGCAAACACCTCGCGGGCAACGTCGCCGCGCAGGGCCTTGAATCCGGCTTGGGTATCGCCGATGCCACGGACCGCGACCAGCGCGGCCAGAGCATGGAAGAGCTTGCCGAACGCCCGCCGGTAGCGCGGCTGACTCGCCCGCATGTCCGTCCCGTCGGCTTGGCGCCGAGAGCCAATCGTGATCTCGCCCTCGCCGGCTTCCAGTGGGTGCAGGACCCGCGACAACTCGGTGATGGGTGTAGAGAAGTCGGCGTCCGAGAACAGCACGTACTCGCCGCGCGATGCCAAGATCGCTGCCCGTACTGCGGCCCCTTTCCCCCGGTTCCGGCGCAAGCGGACCAGCCGCACGCCCCGGTGGGCGTAGTCCTCCACCAGCTCGGCCGTGCGGTCGGTCGAGCCGTCGTCGCAGACGACGACCTCAAAGGTCTGCGGCCAGGTAGCAAGCATCGCCAGGGCGCGGTCAAGCGCTTGGGGCAGGCGATGCTCTTCGTTGAAGGCGGCAATGGCCACCGTCAGATAGGGCCTGTTCTCAGGCATCAGGCTGCCGTGGAGCCAAGGGCGGAAGCGGCATAGCCACTCCCGCGGTGCGAGGCGGGCGGCCGGCCGCCCGTCCTACTTCAAGGTTTCGAGGTAGACGGCGATGGCTTGCAGGCGATTCTCGGGCAACGGATACGGCGGCATCTGCGAGCCTTTCTTGATCCCGGGCGGATTCTGTATCCAGCGCACGACGTTCTCGCGGTTGAAGGGCAGCACACCGGCAATCTGGCGGCTGGCAATGCCGTCGAGCGCCGGGGCTGCGACGCCGATAGCATCGGTCCCCTCGATGGCGTGGCAGGCGCCGCAGACGGAGACGGTGAGTACCTTGCCTAGCTCTTCCTCGCTCTCGGTGGGCTGTGCCGTCGGCGTCGCCAGCTGCTCTGCTTCGGCGAAGTGCGCCACCATCTCCCACTCACCACTCATGATGAGCGCCACCAACTCGTTAATCATCTCGTAGTTGAGCGGCCCGCCGTTCTCCAGTCCCCATCCCACCATCGGCGTATCTTCTCGTCCGTTCTGGATCGTCTTGTAGAGGAACGCGCGCGTCTCCTCGTAGGCTTCGGCGTTGTCGGGCGTATTTTCGATCTGGAATGCCCCGGTGTTGAGCGGCCGCCCGATATAGACCCCCGGCCCACCTTCCAGGAAGCCCTGGCCATCCAGTCCGTGACAGCTCATGCAGAGGCTGACGTAGGAGTGCGCCCCCCGCTCGACCAAGAAATCGTGCTGCACGGCGGCCGCGGCCTCCTGCCGGCCCGGTTCGTTGGCCGCGTAGGCGATCATCAGCAGAAAAGTCTCTATGATGAGCACTACCCCGAACAGGAGCTTGCGGCCGTTGCCCTGGGTCAGGGGCAGGTCCACTTCCTGCTCACTCCCCGTTTCCGGCACCTCCACCCGCCGGCGGCGCCAAGAATCGAGAATCACGGCCACGGGAAAGATCAGTGCCACTGCGACGATGACGAATGTGAGCACCTAATGCTCCTTCATCGAGAAGTTGGGCGGCCGCCTCCCGGCGCCGCCAATGGTATGTTCGAGTTATCCCTAGACTGGCGTGACGTGCTCGGCCTCGTGCTTCGAGCGTAGCTGGATGTCTCCCGTATCCACGAGCACCTCGCCATTGTCAATCCTGGTCGTCATGTAGTCAAGTGGCCGCGGCGCCGGCCCGTAGATAAGCTGTCCGTTGGGCAGGTACGTCGAGCCGTGACACGGGCACCGGAACAGCCCCGTGATGTCTTTCCCCTCGTAGTCCCACGTGAAGGTCTCGCGCCAGGGCACGGTGCAGCCCAGGTGGGGGCACGTCTGGAACAAGGCGATGAACCCTTGGGCTAACCGCACCAGGTAGAATTTCCCGTCAATCTTGTAAGTCACGGAGCCGACCGCATAGTCGTCAGCGTTGCCCATCGAGATGACGCTGCCGAAAGCGCCGCGCTTGCGCGGCCAGAAGAACACGACAAAAGCGACGAGGGCTTGCAGAGTGAGCAGGCTCATGGTGCCGAGGCCGAATATGGCCAGTATGCCGCGCCGGGGCACGGTCGCTCCCCCGCCGCCCCGGGCTGCCGCTGCTGTTGCCATCAACTTTTCTCCTGTACCTCGTACCGAGGTGAACTGTGAACTGTTGCCCGGCGTTAGGCCTGGCGTGGCGGTAACGCCCACGGCCAGAAAAGCTCCATGCCCGGCCCGCGCATCGCGGTGCCGATGAAGGTCAGCACCAACCACGCCACCACGAAGCCGGTGAAATAGGCGATCATCACCTCACGGATCGTCGGCCTGAACGGACGGATGATAAACCATATCGCGTAGGAGAAGACGAACATAACCACCGTGGGGATAATGACCTCGGGCACCATGCCGATGCGTAGCTCCGGGTTAATGGCGCCCATCAGCTCGCGCACGCCGATATAGTAGTCGAATACCACCAAGCCGATGGTGACGATGGCGGTATAGATCGCGATCACAATCGCAATCTTCTTGCCGACGGGTGAGGTAAACCAGTGTCCGGTCTCCTCCGAGTTCACGTCAATGTAGGGAATCGCCGCGAGCATAATCAGGATGATCGTCGGCACGATCACGCCCGCCAGCCCGGGGTGCATGTGCAGAAGCAACTCCTGCAAATTCATGAAGTACCAGGGCGCCTTGGAGGGGTTCGGCGTGCGGTTGGGGTTGGAGTGCTCTTCCAGCGGAGCATTGATGAACCAGGACATCACGATCAGGCCGACGGTCAATAGCGCGGTCGCCAAGAACTCCGGCATCAGCAGGTGCGGCCAGACCGTCACGTTGACCTGCGCGCGCCGCGCCGCCGAACGGAGTGCAGCGGCCGATGAAGCGGCGCCAGTGGTCCGCCGCGCCGGCCGCCGCCGTGCTGCTGCCGGTCGTGCGGCGGCCGTGGCCGGCGCCGCTGCTGGGGCGGCCGCCGCGGCTGTCGTTGTGGCTGCCGCCGGTGCGGCCTCCGTTGCCGCCGCGGCCGCCGCCGGCCGCCGGCGCCGCCGCCGCAGTGGTGCTTCCCGACCGCAATCGGGGGTGAGACAGGTGTTGTTGTTCGCCTCCCACGCGCTGGCGTGGTGGGGGTTCTTGCACTGCGTGCAGAACACCACCTCCTCGCCGACCGCAATCGCCGTATCTTCCCCGGGCGGAGTCGTCCCAATCCAGGGTGACTTGTCGTTTGCGGTGCTCACAGTGAGCGGGCGCGGTCCACTCATAACTCTTCTCCACAGCAGTTGATAGTCAACGTACCCCTCTCCCCCTGAGTCCTAGAGAGGCTGCGAAAGACCGCCGTCCTGGCGCACGCGCCAGAAGTGTACCGCCAGGAACACGGCCAGCAAGAGCGGCAACGCGATGACGTGCAAGGTATACCAGCGGATCAGCGTATTGCCGCCGATTTGGGCATCGCCGAGCAGGAGCAGGTTGACCTGATCGCCGACGATGGGGGCCGCGCCACCAATCGTTGTGCCCACCGTCACCGCCCAGAAGGCGAGTTGGTCCCAGGGTAGCAGGTAGCCAGTGAAGCTCAACAGCAGCGTGAGGAGAAAGAGGATCACCCCCACCACCCAGTTGAACTCCCGCGGCGGTTTGTACGAGCCGGTATAGAAGACGCGACACATGTGCAGGAACACCGTTATCACCATCCCGTGCGCGGCCCAGCGGTGCATGTTCCGCATGAGCATCCCAAAGATGATGACCGTCTCCATGTCCTTGATGTCCTGGTACGCCCGCTCCACCGACGGGACGTAGTAGAACATCAGCAGCACCCCGGTCACGGTGAGAATGAGGAACATCATGAACGACAGGCCACCGAGACACCACGTATACGTGAGCTTGACGGCCCCTCGCGGCACGAAGTTCGGATGGAGGTGCAGGAAGACATTCTTCGCAACCGTCATGATCCGGTTGCGGCGGTCGATGGGATACCCGTAGCGGAAGATCGAGCGCCAAATCCGGCTGTCGTACAGCTTGCGCTCCAGGCTGTCCTGGTCGGTGGTGTTGGCCACGCTTTCCTCCCCAAGCAGATCAGCCGCGCGGCAGGTTTGCGAAATAGTTCACAAGCGGCAGCCACATTATAGTCGGGATGGCCGCCGGCACTCAAGCTGCCGCGGCGTTTCCTCGGCACAAGTCCCGGGCAAGGGCCAGTCTGCCACTGGTCATTCCTGTTGTCTCGCCACTGCGGCGGAAGCCGCAACGATGGCCGTCATTTTCATGCCTGGCGGTAGCCTTGGCAAGTCCGTGCTGTTTCCGAGGGACGGCACTCCGGTCGGCTACCGCCACGACTGCCGGGGGGTGAGCCACAGCCCCTCCCCCCTCGCGCGGGAGCAAAATTGGTAGAATACCCTGGCTCGTCGCCGCCGGGCGGTTCCGCCCGCCTGAGCCGGATTGGCCGAGGTGGCGGAACTGGTAGACGCAAGGGACTTAAAATCCCTCGGTCCGTAGAGGCCATACGGGTTCGAATCCCGTCCTCGGCACGAAAGGCCAGCAATACTCCGCTGGCGGCCCTTCGAGAGGTGCAGGACATGCCTAGGAGGACCCCGCAGCGCCGCGAACGGCGCCGGCCCAAGAAAGCCGCTGCCAATGCCAAGGCGCACCGCGTCGTAGAAGCGTTGGAACCGACGCCGATGGTGGAAGTGATCCGCAAGCGTCGCCGCAAGCGGGGACGCAGCGCAGAGGAGGACTCAGCATCGCTCGATCAGTAGCGCGGAGACGGTCACGCGGCCGCCGGGGCAGTGCTCCCCGTGCCACCACCAAGGCCGCGCGTCGCAGTGGCTCGGCGGTGGCCTTGGCCGGCCTCTCGCCTGATGACGCCCGCGCGGCGTTGGCCCAGGCTGGGCCGGCGTCACTGCCTCCGAGCCTCCAAACCTTGGCCCAGGACGACCCGGACGCGGCGCTCTCCCTCATCGAGGAGTTGACGGCGGCGCCACCGTGGCCGCTCGCCGGCGCGGCCGCCGAGGCGCTGGGTGCGGTGCGGCTCCCGGCTGCTGCCCATTTGGCCAGCGCCTTGGCCGCCGGCGAGCGGCCCCGTGAGGTGCGCCGGGGTGCCCGGCGAGCACTCCACCGCCTCAAGCAAGCCGGCATCCACGCCGATCCTGCCCCGCGTGACGAGCCGGCCGGCGCGGCTGCCGCGCCGGTGGCGACCGGGCCGGCGTTCCTCAGCTCCTGTGACCCGGATGGCGCGCGTTTACTCTGGCTGGCGCTGGATATCCCCGGCTCCGGGCGCTCGGCGGCCAACGGCGTCGTCTACGACAGCGGGCGGTTGCAGTCCTTCACCATTACGCGCCAGTCTCGCGCCGAGTTCGACCAGGAAGTTGCCCGGACGCGCTCGGAAATGGCGGCGCGTGGTGCCTTCCTCGTCACCGAGGTGCCGGTGCCCTACGCGCTGCACCTACTCACAAGCGCCGCGCAAGCGGCCATTGCCCAGCAGCGCGGTGTCCCGGCCGACTATGCCGTCTATGGCCGCTACCTCGCCGGTCCGGCGGAGCCACCGCTCCCGCCGGTCTACGATTATCTGCAAGCCACGGAGGTGCGCTTTCGGCCGGACCTGTTGGATCGGTCGCCGGAAGTGTTCGACGAGTCGGAAATGCAGGGCTGGCATCTGCCTGAAGAGGTCGTGAGCGAGCTTACGACCGTCTTCCGTGAGCGGGAGACGAGCACCCTCTCCCTGCCCCCGGAAGCGGAGCGTGATCGCCTGTCGGCGGCGCTGCGCCAGGTGGTGACGAGTGAGTTCCATGGTGAGCAAGGAGTGCGCTGGCGCCGCCGCCTGGAGGAGATGGCCTACCATTTCGTGTGCCATGACCGGCACTGGCCGGCGCAGTTGGCACTCGCCGCCGCGCTGGCCCTGGAGCCGGAAGGTGCGCCGCCCGAGGAGCATCCTTGGGTCCTGCGTCTCGTGCAACGGAGTTTGGCGCGCGCCCTCGGCGTGGACCCGGCAGAGTTCGAGCGCCAGCAGGGTCAGGGGGCGCTGGCGGGACTGTGGACCCCCGGATCGGAGGCCGCCGCTCCCCCGACCATGCCCGGCGTGCCCGGAATGCCAGGACACGAGGCGCGGCCAAGCGGGCTGATTATCCCGCGCTGACGAATCCGACCGCGGGACCGCTGCTGAGTCCCGGATTACGTCTCAGCCGATAAACCTACCCTGACGAGCATATCTGGAGGCCGGAGGTGGTTGGACGCGGGCCGGGGGCGGAGCTTACGTCGGCGGTTGAGACGCCGCTCGCCCACCCCCTGCCGGTTGTCAGCGATTTCACCGGTGCGCCGTGGCAAGCCGAGCGGCTCGCCTGGCGCTTGCTGCTTCTGGCGACCGTGCTATTTTTGGGGGTTTTCCTCGGTGGTTGGTACGTCGTACAGTGGTACATCGGCAATGCCATTGTCATTAATCAGGGCTTCGGCCAGCGCGTCGAGGGCGTCGGCTTCATTCAGCGGGCTGACCACACCGAATGGGTCGAGATGCCGGGAGTCTCCATCTTTGATGAAGGCGACACCGTCCGCACAAGCGCCGGCTCGCGGGTCTTCATGCGTCTCTTCGACTTCAGCACGGTCCTCCTCTACCCCGATACCACGCTCCAGGTAGTGCAGTTGCGCCGCGGGCGCTTCGGCCCGGTTGATCGCACCGTCGTCTTGCGTCTGGAACGTGGGCGTGTCCATGTCGGCGTAGCGCCCGATGAACCACCATATGAGACGCTCCAAGGGAGTTTCGAGGTGCAGACCCCCTATGGGCTGGTCGGCCTGCAAGATGGTAGCTACTCCCTGGAAGTGGCGGCCTCCGGTGAAAGCACCGTGTTGGTACGTGTAGGAAAGGCCATCGCTCACGCTGCCGGCGCCAGCCTGCCGGTCGTCACCGGTCAACGTGCCCAGATACCGACTCGTGCTGCGCCGGTCGGGCCGTTGCCCATTCCGCGCGACGTGCTGAGGAACGGCAGCCTGCAAGATGGGGTGCCGGGGCCAGCCGGCCAGCCGGGGCGGCCCAGCCACTGGACGGTACTCGACCTCTCCGAGCAAGAGCCGCCTGGTCGGGTCTCGTGGGAAATCGAGGCCGGTCAAGGCAAGGTCTCCTTCGAGCGCGTCGGTGAAGGGCACGGGGAGACGATCATTCGGCAGAACGTCGGCCGTGACCTCTCGGATACCGCTTCCGTTTTGCTGTCCGCCGAGGTGCGTGTAGATAGCCACTCGCTGTCGGGGGGAGGCTTTGCCGGTACGGAATATCCGCTGATGCTGCGGGTCATCTATGAGGACATCAATCGCACGAAGACGGTGTGGGCGCATGGCTTCTTCATCCATAATCGCGACGACCTGCCGGTACGTGCGGCTACGGCAGTCCAGGCCGGTGAATGGTCGTCCTACGAGGTCAACCTGCTGCACCTGGTGCCGCGGCCCGCGCACATCGAGCGGCTCGATGTGCTGGCTGCCGGCTGGAGTTATCGCAGCGCGGTGCGTAACGTCCGCCTGGTCATTGACTGAGGTGCCTCCCAACGGCCGGAACCGGCGCCGTCCGCAGATCAAGCCAAAGGCAGGAGTATGCTGACCGTAGGTGTGGACATGATCGAGATTGACCGTATCGAGGGAGTGATCGCGCGCCGCGGGCAGCGGTTTCTGGAGCGCGTCTACACTCCAGGCGAGCTGGCCTACTGTCGGGGGCGCGTGCCGGAGCTTGCCGCCCGGTTTGCGGCCAAGGAAGCGGTCGCCAAGGCGTTGGGTACCGGCATTCGCGGCCTGGCCTGGCGCGATATGGAAGTCGTGCCCGATCACCGCGGCAAGCCGACCGTCGCCTTGCACGGTCGCGCTGCGGCACGGGCACAGGCGCTTGGACTTCTGGAGTGGGCCATCTCGCTCACCCATGCCCGTGCCTATGCAGTGGCGATGGTCGCCGCCCGGTAGCCCGTGCCTCGGCTGCCCCCACCCTAACCTTCCCCCGTTGCGACGGAGGAAGGAACAAGCCGTCCCCCCGCCGCCGCAGGGGGACTATAGGGGGGCCGGAGGCTGAAAGCAGCAACTATGTCAACTGATGCTTTGTCCCCGACCGGCCAACGCTTGGTCAGTGTTGCCGAGATGCGTGCCCTGGAGCAGGCCGCCTTTGCCAGCGGCATCACGCCCGCAGCACTGATGGAGATCGCCGGTGTGGGCGTCGCGCGGGTCCTCCGGCGCTGGCTCGGCTCCGCCGCCAGTACCGCACGCTCCGCTGTGCCCTCACGGCGCACCCTCGCCGATGAGACGCTGCTCTACCTCATCGGGTCCGGCAACAATGGCGGCGACGGCCTGATCGTCGCGCGCGCCTTAGCGCCGTATGCACGGGCGACGCGCATCTATCTGGTGCGTGACCGTGGCGATGACCCCCTCGTCGCGGCAGCACAGGCCGCCGGCGCCGTCGTACACCCGGGCACGACCGATGCCGACCGCAGCCGGCTCATCGCGTGGCTGCGCGAGGCCAGCGTGGTCGTTGATGCGATCTTGGGCATCGGTGCCACCCCACCCTTGCGCGGGCCGGCCCAGGAAGTGCTCGCCGCCGTTCGGCAGGCACGCCGCGGCACCTGGCCGCGCACCGTCGCCGTGGACGTGCCCAGCGGCATTGACAGCGACAGCGGACAGGCCGATCCCGAGGCGTTTGCCGCCGATACGACGATCTCCACCGGACCGGCAAAGCTGGGCCTCTATCTGCCGCCCGCTGCCGGCCTGGTCGGCCGGATACAGGGCGTGGACTTGGCACTATCGGCCGAGATGCTGGCGTCAGTCCCCGTCAGTACGGTGCTTGCGACGGCCCCGGCGCTCGCCGCGCAGCTGCCGCCGCGCCCGTCGTTCAGCCATAAGGGGACGTTTGGCAAGGCGCTGGTGGTCGGTGGGTGCGGTCAGTACACGGGCGCGCCGGGGCTGGCCGCGCGCGCTGCCGGCCGCGTTGGCGCCGGCCTCGTGACCCTGGGTGTGGCGGCGAGTATCCGGCCGATTGTCGGCGCTACCCTCCTCGACGCTACCTATTTGCCCCTCCCCGACGAGACGCCCGGCTCCCTCGGCCCCCAGGCAGCCGTGCCGCTCCTTGCCGCTGCCGAGGGCTACGACGCGGTGCTGATCGGGCCGGGTTTGGGCCGCGCGCCGGGCGTAGACGAGTTTGTGGCGGCTGTTGTGCGTTGGCTGGCTACCGGGGGCGAGCAACCTCAGGCTGTCGTTGTGGATGCCGATGCCCTCAACGCGCTCGCCGGTACGGCCATCTGGTCGGAGTTGGCGCCCAGCCGCTGCATCCTGACTCCCCATCCCGGCGAGATGGCCCGGCTCGTGGGCTGCTCGGTCGCTGAAGTGCAGACCCAGCGCGTCCCTATCGCACGGGAGGCCGCGCAACGCTGGCAGCAGATCGTGGTCTTGAAGGGCGCCCCGACCATTGTGGCCGCCCCGGACGGCCTGGTAACGATCCTCCCCTTTGCCAATCCGGCGTTGGCTACCGCCGGCACCGGCGACGTGCTGGCCGGCACCATCGTCGGGCTGCTGGCGCAGGGTGTCCCGCCGCACGCAGCCGCGCGGCTCGGCGTGTGGCTGCACGGTACCGCTGGCGAGCGCGTGCGTGCCCAGCTCGGTGTGGCGGGTGCGGCAGCGAGCGACTTGCTCCCGCAACTCCCGGCCGCCATTCGCCACCTGCGAGGCGGCTAGCGCCACCAACCCGTTGCGACAGTAACCTCCGGTGCGCCGTGATGCCCTGTGGCCGGCTATGGCTGCCTTCCGAGCACGCTCGGTAGTGCCGGTAGCTTGCTCACCACACCCTCTGCGTGCTTGGGGCGAAAGCGTAGGGAGCGGTACTCCTGTGGCGCGAGATACGGCGGAATTGAGTCCCCGGACAGTAGCGATTCGTGCGCCGGTGCCAGCTATGGCCGACGCGGCGGTGGCGCCGGATTATCCCGGCCTCGACCCGGAGGCGCTCATCTGGGCGGAAGTCAACCTGGCTGCCCTGGCTGCCAATGTTCGGGTGTTGCGTTCCCACATTGGGCCGCGCGTCCGGCTCGTCGCCGTCGTCAAGGCCAACGCCTACGGACACGGCGCCGTGCCGGTTGCGCTGGCGGCGCTGGCAGCCGGCGCGGACGGCCTGGCAGTGGGACGCCTGGACGAAGCCGTCGAGCTACGCAGTGCCGGTATCACCGCACCGATCCTGGTGATGGGGCCGGTGCCGCCTTCCGGCGCGCGGCGCTGTGTTGCGCTGCGGCTCACGCCAACCGTGCATAACCTGACTACGGCCCAGGCCCTCGCGCACGCGGCGCGCGCAGCCGGACGGGTGCTGCCCGTTCACGTCAAGGTGGATACGGGTATGCACCGCTTTGGCCTCCTGACGGATGAGGCGGTTGCTTTCACGAGTGTCGTGGCGGCTATCGAAGGGTTGGCAGTCGAAGGCCTCTATACCCACTTCGCCGCTGCCGACGCGGACGACCTGACCGCTACGCGGCAGCAGTTGGCCGATTTTCTGGATGTCGTCGCTCGGCTACGTGCCGCCGGCATCACCCCGGCCGTGCTCCATGCCGCCAACAGCGCCGCGACCTTGGCGCTCCCGGCGGCGCATCTCGATCAGGTGCGCGTCGGGGCCGCGCTCTACGGTCTGCACACGACCGACGCCAGTGGTGCCGCCGGCGCACACGCCAGCGCACAATTGAATGGAGATCGGTGGCACGCTGCCGGCGTGCCGGCCCTCGCGTCGACACTCCGTCCCGTGCTCACTCTCAAGACGCGCGTCATCCGGCTCCGCCACGTGCCGGCCGGAACCCCGGTGAGCTATGGCAGCACCTACCACACGCCGCAGGCCACCTGCCTTGCCACCCTCGCCGCCGGCTATGGCGACGGCCTGAGCGTCGTCCTCTCCAACCGCGGCGCCGTACTGCTTGGTGGCCGGGTGTGTCCAATTGTGGGGCGCGTGTGCATGGATCAGCTCGTTGTGGATTGCCGCGATGGTCGCGGCATCCAGGAAGGCGATGTGGCCGTCCTCATCGGGCAGCAAGGCGCGGCAGTCATCACGGCCGAGGATGTAGCGACGAATAGTGGAAGCACCAACTACGAGGTCCTCACCCGCCTGTTGGCCCGCGTACCCCGGTTCTATCACCGGAGCCACGTGCCCACGACCGCGCTGCGCCCTTCCAACGGCGCCACGGTGCCTCCATTCTCTCCGCTCCCCGTCATTGCGGCGCAAGCCGCAATCCAGACCGGCCAGGGGGCCACGAATGGCACCCCGTTTCAGCTTCCGCTGGAATGACGGGCCACTGGACGCGATGAATCGCGCCCCTACCTCTTTAACCTCCTCCGCTCTTGCGCTATTGTCGCCGGTATCGGCTCGGCGCCGCGCTGGGCAATGATGATGCCGGCCACAATGGCCGTCCCGCCGACCAGGAGCGTCAACGTCAGCGGCTCGCGCAGGAATATGACGCTCAGTGCCACACCCAACGGCGCGATGAGGTATTGGAGATTGGCCACCTGTGTCACCGGGAGGACGCTGAGGGCGTAGAACCAGAGGCTGAAATTGAACGCCGTACTGGACAGCCCCATGTGCAGCAGTAGGAGTAGCGTGCCTGGGCTGATGCTGCCCAAGAAGGCGAACCCGCCGGCAAACGCGAGCACGAGCGGGGTGCATACCAGTGCTCCCCAAAGGCACGCCAGTGACGTGGCGGCTATGGCGTCTCGACTGGGCATCACCCGCCGCGCGACGATAGTCGCTATCGCAATGAGCACGCTGCCGGCCAGCGAGAGACCGACCCCGCGTAAGTCGGCCGTGGCAAACGCTTGCCACCACGGGCCGCTGCCCGCCGCAGTGTCCGCGCCGATCACGACAAGGCCCACGCCGACAAGCGCGATGAGCGATCCCGTGAGCAGTCGGCTCGGGTGTACGGCACGACCGAGCAGTGCCGCCGCGAGCGCCAGCCACAGCGGGGACGTGTTGTTGAGCAGGCCGTTCACCGACGCCGGGAGGAACCGCTGGGCCGACAGCACGAGTAGCGAGGTCCCGACAAAGTTCAGCAGTCCGAGCAGTAGCCAACCCCACGGCCGCGTCCGGCCCTCGGCACGCAGCTGCGCCCAGCCGCTCCGCAGACCACGTTTCGAGACAATAGTAATGAGCGCCAGCGCCACCCCGGCGACGGCGGCGCGTGCCCAGACGATATGTAGCGGCTCGACCTCGACCAGCGCGACCTTTGCGGCCGGATACATGGAGGCCCAGCCGAGGCTGGATACGGCGGCAGCCAGAAAGGCCCAGCGTTCACGGCCCATGTATGCTCTTCAAGGAGGCAGGAGTAGTCCCGACCTCGGTGCAGTGCGGATTACCACCGTCGGGAGCACCCATTGTACCTACCCGCTCCGGTCTGGCTGATGCCGGACGCCGCAGCGTGCTCGCCGCCGGCGGTGCGGTTGCTGGTACGCTTGTGGGCAGCGTGGCGTGCCGGTATAGCGGTGTCGTGGTCTGAATAGGGTGGTTCTTATGACGGCAACCGTCTCTCAGCGTGAGCGCCTGAAGCGCCTTGACGCGGATCGCCGCGAGCGTTTCAGCATCCTCGATAGAATGCGCGATGCATTCAAGGACGTGCCGGCTGAAGAGATCGAGCGCGAAGTCAATCGCGCCTACGCCGAGGTCAAGCGCGAGAACCTCGCGCGGCGTGCTGCTAACTCTTCATGACCAGGGTGGTCCGTCCGCATCGGCTCGTCATTCCCGCGGGCGCGGGAATCCATGTCCCCCTGTCAGGCTCTCCTAATCAGGCGGCGTCAGTGTCAACGTCGTCACCGCCTCCCGCGCGGCCGCGGCCCGGCCCAGGGGCAGGAAGTGATAACGACCGGCCAGCCATTCCGTCAGTTGATCGCCGTAGTGCGGGCTGCCGGGGTGTCCCGATTGCCCCTGCGCGTCAACCGCCCACAGCCCGGGCGGGTCGGTGCTCAGATCGGAGATCAAGCGGTAGTTGGCGCCCATTGCCGCACCCCAGTTCGGATCGAAGCCCGTATTGCAGACGGTCATCCCGTTGCCACGCACCGGCCGGCCGCCGCGGTCAAGCAGCGTGCCGAGGTCGCCGCGCTGCGTGAGCACGTGGCGCAGGTGAATCTTGTGCAACTGCCCCCAGCCCCACTCGGTCATGTCCGGACCGAGTCGGTCGGTCAGCTCGTCGAGCGCCGCCGCCATGGCGGCCACGATTGCTGTTTCCCGCTGGCCGTCCGCAAACCAGCCGCCCTCTTCGCCTGCGAGCAGCGCCGTGGCCAGCCCAGCGACGGCCCCGGCGACGAGCGCAGCCGTCTCCTCCGGGAACCGCTCCGCGGCCACCCGCTGGCTCCAATGTCCGAAGAACACGTCGAAGATCGTCGCCCCAATGCGATCCGTCTCCATGCGACAGTCCCACCCTGCCAGGTGCTCCGCCGCCTCCCGGATACGGGGGGCGTCGCTCCGGGAAAGCACCGTCATGAGCGCCGGCACGCCGGCCACGGCGCGGAGCGAGAGCACGTCTTGGTGCATCCGCGCGAAGTCGTCGCGGGAGTGCTTGGCTTGCGCTTCGAGCAGTTGCCGCACGCGGCGGGCGCGATAACCGCTCGCCCAGCGACCGAACAGGGGATACGGGAAGTCGTCGGGAGCGGTCCGGTTGTTCGCCGAAGCGATCCACCCGCGCTCCGGGTCACTCAACCGCGGCATACCCTCCCACGGAATCAAGCCTTGCCACTGGTGCGCCGGGCCCCAGCCGGGACGGTAGCCCCGTTCCTCCACGCTGCGGACCGGAATCTGGCCGGTAGCCTGGTACCCGATGTGTCCCGCGTCGTCTGCCAACACTAGGCTCCACGTCGGCACGCGCCAGCCCCGCACCGCCTCCCGCAGCCCGCCGACCGTTGTGGCGCGATCCATCGCCAGCAGCGACGTCAGCCAACCGCAATAGGTTGTGCCCAGCCAGCGCAGCGACACCGGGCCGTTCGCGCGCGCCGGTGCGGGCAACAGCTCATCCACGATGGGGCCGTTGCGTGACGAGCGGATCGTCTTCCGGACCGTATCGCCGCCCCGCACCGTGATCGCCTCGACCCGCTCCCGCGCTGGCTCCCATTGGCCGTCGTAGAGGAAGGCGCCGGGGTGTGCCGGGCCCGTGCGTTCCAGGTACAGGTCGCGTTGCGAGCAGATGTTGTTCGTAATGCCCCAGGCCACGCGCTCATTGCGCCCGAACATCACCGCCGGCATCCCGGCGTAGGCCATGCCGGTCACGTTGAACGAGCCGCCGGCCAGTGTCACCTCATACCAGCACGACACCGCCGCGAAGGCGATATGCGGATCGCTTGCCACCAGCGGCTTGCCGGTCGTGGACCGCGACCCGGCAATGACCCAGTTATTGCTACCCAGCCCTTCCTCAGGATCACCGACCGCTGCACCGACGGGCTGCGTCCTGCCTGTACCGGACGGATACGATCCCGGCGGCAGAATGCTCTCGTCGTCGGCCTCGCCCTCCAGGAACGCGCGGTAGCGCGCGCCCTCGCCGAGGGTGTGCTTGCCCAGCTCCGGAATGAAGATCACCGGCAGACGTACCGTCAAATAGGCGCGGAACTCACCGGCAATGGCAAGACAGTCCACCGGCGACCACGGCTCAGGTGCGTAGTCCAGCAGATCGAACTCGATGGGCAGCCGGTCCCCGCTCGCTGCAATGACCGCGTTGACGCCGTGAGAGAAGGTCGTCACCAACTGCCGGGTTTCGTCGGGCGTCTGCCGCCACTCGGCTTCCGCAATCCGGCGCAGATCGAGCGTGCGGGCAACGATGTCCTGCTCCAATCCATCGGGACCGAGGATTTCGGAGAGCCGCCCCACCGCCTTGCGCCGCAGATAGTCGAGTTGGAACAGACGATCCTGCGCCATCGCGTAGCCGAAGCCGAAGAACAGGTCCTCGTCGGTGTCCGCCGAGACGCGCGGGACACCCCAGCGATTGCGGTCAATCCTCACCACCCCATTGACCGCCACCCGCTGCCTGCCGCCCTGTTCGGGCACCCGCGCCCGCGTCTCCTCCTGCCACCAGGAATCGAACTCCGCGCGAGACAGGCCGCCGGCGGCACAGACCGCCTCGACAGACTCGCCGGCTCCGAGACGCCTAAGCACTTCCTTCGATTCGAGTTTCACCGTGTTCGCCTCCTGCCCCTCTCCTATGTATATGAGACCGCTGCAGAATCGTCGTTCCCGCGTGCGGAGACCTTTGCATAACATACCTATCCGGTAGGACCAGTGGCAACGAGTGGCGTGGTGCGGGAAGGAAGGAGGCGTCGCTGCATCGGGACATGGGCCAGCCATCAGCGGTCGCGGCGGTGTACGGGGATCGGATCATGCAGCGCGCGCCCAAGCACCAGCGCCAACTACCGCCGTGGCCGCAACGCCACAACGCGTTGATCGGCCCGATCCGGGCACAGGTGGAGCAGGTCTTTGGGACGCTGAAGCGGACCTACCGGTACCGGCGGGTGCGGTACCGGGGGCTGGCGCGCAACGGGGTGGAGCAGTGGTTCAAGCTACTGGCCTATAACCGGCACAAGGCAGACCAACTGGTGCGGAACACCGTGTGATGCCGGCCAGCCGGCCAGGCAAGGGGCGCCGCCCGGCGCCGGGACCGTCCTGGACGGGGATGCCAGCAGGCTGACGGGGGACCGGCGACCGTTTGGGCACCACGCACCGGCCCGTTTCCAGCACGGCTCGCTGGAGCACCCCGGCGCAACGAGGTCATACAAAGGTCTCCGCAAGCGGGAATGACGAAAGCCGGGGACGAAGGGATCTAACCACCGGCTGCGGCGCGTAGCTCGGCGGCATAGGTGCGGAGAGCGGCGGCCTGCCGCGGTGGCGGCGTGCGGTCCAGCAAGTCAATCAGGGCGCTGCCGATGATCGCTCCGTCGGCGAGGCGGGCGACGGCGGCGACGTGCTCCGGGCGGGAAATGCCGAAGCCCACCGCCAAGGGCAGAGTGGTGAGCGCCCGGACACGCGCGATGAACGCCGGTAGCTCGTCCGAGAGGCGGCTGCGAGCGCCGGTCACGCCAAGCAGCGAAACGCAATAGATGTAGCCGCTTGCCGCCGCGGCGATCATTGCCAAGCGCTCCGGCGTGCTGGTGGCCGCGGCCAAGTACGTGACATCAAGATCGTGGGGTTGACACGCCCGGCTCATCACTGGACCTTCCTCCGGCGGCAGGTCCGGCACGGTAAAGCCGTCCACTCCTGCGTCGGCCGCGGCCGCGGCGAGATTATCTAGGCCATAGGCCAGAAACGGGTTGTAGTAGCCCATCAGGAGCAGCGGCGCCTGCACACCGGATTCCTGGCGCAGACGACGGGTGATGTCGAGGCAGGTCGTGAGCGTGACGCCGCGCTCCAGTGCCGATTGCGACGAGCGTTGGATTGTCGGTCCTTCACCGATGGGGTCCGAGAAGGGAACACCCAACTCCACCGCGTCGAATCCACCTTCCAGGAGCGCCGGCACCAACTCCATGGTGGCCGCGAGCGTCGGATAGCCCACGGTGAGATAGCCGATGAGTAAGACACGACCTTCGCGGCGACTCTGCTCGAACGATGGCGCAAGACGGCTCATGCACACACCTACAAAGGGAGATGAAAGCTGCTGCCCCGGCTCGGCACCGGCCGGTACGAGCGGCCGGTGATAGGGTAGACTACTATCCTATCCACTACGCCGGCACGAGGGCGCCAGTGATTATGACAGGTCCGCGCGGACAACGCAGCGGGAGACTATCGCCGTGCTCTACCTGATCGTCTTTGTCGGTGGTATGACGGTGCTGGGCGTCGAGCTGGCCGGCTCGCGGTTGATCGCGCCCTATTTCGGCACGTCGCTCTTTATCTGGGCCAACCTGATCGGGTTTGTGCTGCTCTACCTCGCCGTGGGGAACTGGCTCGGCGGGCGTCTCGCCGACCGCTACCCGCGCCGCACCGTCCTCTACCAAATCACCGCCTGGGCCGCCTTCTTCTGCGGCCTCATCCCCCTGCTGTCGCGTCCCATCCTGCGCTTCTCCGCCGAGGGATTCGCGAGCTACTCGCTCGGCATTTTCTGGGGTTCGCTGGTCGGAGTGGTGCTGCTCTTCCTCGTGCCGATTACCATGCTGGGCTGCGTCGCGCCATTCGCCATTCGCGTGCGCGTCGAAGGGGTCCAGTCGAGCGGCAGCACCGCCGGTAGCCTGTACGCGCTCTCGACTATCGGCAGTCTGGCCGGCGCGTTTCTGCCCGTGCTGGTGCTGATCCCGAATATCGGCACCACCCGCACCTTCATGCTTTTCTCGCTGACTCTGTTCGTCTGCTCCCTCATTGGCCTGTTCATCGAATGGCGGGCCGCCGGGGGGGGGCCGAGCTGGCTGTCGCCGCGGCTGTGGCTTTACTTCCTGATGCTCTTCGTGCTAGTGGCCTTGACCGTCTGGCGGCCGGGCGTCATTCGGGCGGCAGCGTATGGTGAGTTGCTGTACGAGACGGAATCGGCGTACAACTACATCCAGGTGGTGCAATACGGGGACCGCGTAGACTTGGCCTTGAACGAGGGGCACGCGGTTCATTCGATCTACCATCCTGAGCAGCTACTCACCGGCGGCCCGTGGGACTATTTCCTTGTCGCGCCCTATTTCATCCCGGACAAGCAGCCCGCGGACGTTCAGAGTATGCTCATGCTCGGCTCGGCCGCCGGCACGACCCTGCGCCAATACACGGCAGTCTACGGGCCAATCGCGCTGGAGGGTGTTGAGATTGATCCGCGGATCATTGACGTGGGTCGGCGCTTCTTCCACATGACGATGCCGAACGCGCGGGTCATCGCCCAGGATGGGCGCTACTACCTGCGAACCGCCGACAGGACCTACGACGTGGTCGGAATTGATGCGTATCGGCAGCCCTACATCCCGTTCCATATGACGACCCGCGAGTTCTTCCTCGAAATCCGCGACCTGCTCAACCCCGGCGGCGTAACCGCCATCAACGTCGGTCGCACGAGGACCGACCTCCGATTGGTGGACGCACTCGCCTCGACGATGAAGCTCGTGCATCCACACGTCTTTGTCATAGACATCCCTTCCGCGATCAACAGCATCGTGGTCGGCACGGATGAGCGCGGCAGCCTGCAAGCGTTCCAGGACAATCTGGCCCGGATCGAGCACCCGATATTGAGCCAGGTGGCTGACATCGCGCGAGCGAACGTGCGGGAGTACAACGAGCGCCCCGAGGGAACGCCGGTCTTTACGGACGATCTCGCGCCCGTGGAGCAGGTGATTGACCAGATACTCCTCGGCTACATCGGCCAGCAGTCCGACTGATCGGTCGGTTCGCGGCATCTTCACCGGCATAAGATTGTGGCGGCCCAGCGGTCAGCGGGTGGCGCTGGGGTTGATTCTGGCGTTCGTGGCGACGCGCGGTCTGCTCGGCGCACTCGTCAATCCTCCGTTCAACGGCCCGGACGAATGGGGTCATTTTCTTGAGGTAGCTACGTTCCTCAACCTCGACGTGCCCGAGGAGGACCGGGTTTCCCAACACCAACCGGCCAGCTACTACATTGCAGCGGCGCTTGTCATTGGCCTGTGGGGCATCCCCGTAGGTCCGGAGTACCTCGACTGGCAGGCGCTGCTCCCGCTGCGGCTGGCCTCGGTCGTACTGGGCTTACTGACCACCGCCACCACCTATGTCACGGCGCGCTATGCCTTGCGCGGCGACCCGGCCGCGGCGCCGTCGCTCGCGCTGGCGGCGGCGCTCGTCGCCGGGCTGGCACCGATCCACCAATTCACCATGGCCAGCGTGGCCAATGATCCTCTGGCGATTGCGCTGGCGGCAGTAAGCACAGCCGCAGCCGTCGTCATCGTCACCGACGGCTGGTCACGCTACCGTGCCCTCGTGCTGGTTGGCGCGGCACTGGCAGCCGTCGCAACCAAATCAACCGGCTGGGGAGCAGTCATCGTCGCTGGTCTGATCGTGGTCGCGGCCCTGCGGCGAGGCCGGCCAGCGACCGAGCAGGATGACACCGCCGTTGCCGCAGCCGGGACCGGATCGCGCATACCTGGCCGGCGGTGGTCCATCTCCGACCGTTGGCTGATCGGCGCCGGTGTGGCGAGCGCGCTCGTCGGACTCGTTGGCCTCCAAGTGGTCATCCGCCTGGCCCCGAAGAGCTTTTTCGTCACACTCCAACTGCCGTTTCTGCTCCCGGCCGCTTGGCGTCTGCCGGTGAATTACCTGCTCGCACCGGGTGGCCTGAGCGAAACGTTCCGCACGTTTTGGGTGCAGCCGGACTACGCGGTCCCGGCACTGCCGGCGGCGACCATCGTTGCCCTGGTGTTGGTAGTCGCTGCCGTCGTGGGCGGCCTGCGGCTGGCACTCGCGCGTGCGGACAGCCCCTTGCGGCGCGTGCCGGCCTTGGTGTTGCTCAGCTCGCTGCTGGTCCAACTGCTGATGATCGGCTATCGCTACAGCTTGGGCGTCGAGAAAGGGATTCTGCTGGGTGGCGCGGCACAAGCCAAGTTCATGCTCCCGGCGCTGCCGGCCATTGCGATCCTGCTGGTTGTCGGCTGGGCCGGGCTGCTGCCCGACAGGCAGCGACGCTGGTTGCCGGTATTGGTGCTCGTGACTATGCTGGCCGTGGACGCGGCCTCGCTGCTGCCGTTCCTGTGGCAGCATTACCAGTGGCTCGAATTGCGCCCGGTGTAGTGGGGAGGCGGGCAGACCTAACCCCCGGACCCTTCCCTGCCAGGGAAGGGGAGTCCGGGCGGCGACCGGGGGGACGGGCGCAACGTGTTGTAGCCCACTACACGACGAAAGGAGATCGGACAGGCTATGAGTACGGCGAACACGGCGGCGGAGACCATTGGTTTCGGGATTATCGGTACGGGGATGGGCGGCAATCGCGCCAGGATGACCCTGGCAACGGAAGGTGCGGCCTTGCGAGCCGTCTGCGATCTGCGCGCGGAGACGGCGCAAGCGCGCGGTGCAGAGTGGGACTGTGCGTGGACCACCTCGCCCGCGGAGCTGATGGCCCGCGACGATGTAGACGTAGTCGGTGTCTTTACACCCAGCGGCACGCACGGCGACTTGGCTATTGCCGCCGCAGAGGCCGGCAAGCACGTCATCACGACCAAGCCGCCGGAGGTGACGGTGGCGCGGGTCAATGCGATGGCAGCGGCCGCGCGCAAGGCCGGCGTGCTGCTCGCCGTGGATTATCAGTCGCGCTACGTGGACGACATGCGGCGGGTCAAGCAGGCGCTCGACGCCGGGCGGCTGGGACGGCCGTTGCTGGCACAGCTGCGGGTCAAGGCGTACCGCACCGGGATGTACTTCACCGGCGGCTCGCCGCCCGGCTGGCGCGGCACTTGGCGCTATGACGGCGGCGGCTCGCTGGCCAACCAGAGCATCCACGAGCTGGACCTGCTCCAGTGGTTCATGGGGCCGGTGGTCTCCGTCCGGGCACGCACGAATATCTTCAAGCAGCCCATCGAGACCGAGGACACCTGCCAGGCTTGGTTGAACTTCGGTTCGGGAGCGTGGGGCACCATCGAAACGACGACCGTCTCCTACGGGCAGGGTGAGCGGACAATTGAGGCGCAGGGAACCAACGGATCAATCCGCCTGACCGACTGGCGCGTGCAGGAATGGCACTTCCGGGACGAGGCGGACGACGCGAGCGAGGCGTGGGAGCCGGACTTGCCCGCCGACCGGCCCATGAACATCATCGAGGACGTGGTCCAGGCACTGCGCGACGGCGCCCCGCTCGCCTGCCCCATCGAGGAAGGGCGCAAGTCGGTCGCGATCCTGGAGGCCGTCTACGCCTCGGCGCGAGCAGGCGGGCGAGAAGTGCGGGTCTGGCAATAACCGGCCGGGAAGGAGATGAGCATGGCGACGACCATGACCAAGCTGCTGACCGCCGCTGACCTCCTGCGCCTGTCGGGCGAGGGGGTGCATGGTGAACTCATCCGGGGGGTACTCTACGAGACCATGCCATCGGGATACGCACATAGTAAGATCGCAGCGAATCTGACCATTCTCTTGGGTAGCTTCATCAAGCCGCGCAGGCTGGGCAGCTTGGCAACCTCGGACTTAGGCGTCTGGCTGGAGCGCGACCCGGATACCGTGCGCGAGCCGGACATCGCCTACTTCTCGGCGGCGAGAATCCCGCTGGACGCGATGGACAGCGGCTATGCCGAGGTGCCGCCCGACCTGGTCGTGGAAATCGTCTCGCCCAGCGACAGCCGGCGCGAGGTGTCTGACAAGGCGCGGATGTGGCTGCGCTACGGCGTGGACTTGGTGTGGGTCGTGCAGCCGGGGACGCGCATGGTGGACGTATATGAGCCGGGCCGCGCGGTCGTGACGCTCGACGAGCACGACATCCTCGACGGCCTGGCCGTGCTGCCCGGCTTCACGTGCCCCGTCAGCGACATCTTCGACACGTAGCACTGGCAGCGGTCCCGCCTCACCCCCGGCCCCCTCTCCATCGCGGAGCGATAGAGAGGGGTGGATTGCAGCTTCCGCCGCCATGACGGGGCGTTGGGAGCGCGGCCTCACTCCGGACCGGGTGAGGCCGGCCGGTCCATGGCCGATTGATCGTAGGCTCCAACTTACCCTAGCCCGACAAGCGGCATTGGAAAATTCACGGCAAGCATTGTAAAGTATGTGGAACGTAGAGGGTGGCTATGCTGGCGCAAGACATTGGCGATATCCGCGAGAACCTGCGGATGGGGCGCTACCCGAATGAAGCTGCCGTTTCGCAGGGCATCGTCCGGCGTCTGCTTGCCACACTGGGATGGCCGATCTACGATCCCCAAGTAGTCTATCCTGAGTACACCCTTGAAGGCCGCCGCGTTGACTTTGCACTCTGCTATCCAGCGAGTGAGCCTCGTATCTTCATCGAGGTCAAAGGAGTGGGCAAGGGGACCGGGGCCGAACGTCAACTCTTCGAATACGCTTTTCATCAGGGCATTCCACTGGCGATCCTCACCGACGGGCGCGAATGGAGCTTTTTCCTGCCTGCCGGGGAAGGAAGCTACGACAAGCGGCGTGTATGCAAGCTCAATCTCTCTGCGAGCGATATCGCCGAGGCTGTCCAGAGATTTGAGCGCTACCTGCGCTACGATGCTGTGCGGTCCGGGGCCGCTCGCAAGGCCGCCCAAGACGACTATCAGGATGTCCTCCGTGAGCGCCATGCGCGCCACCGTGAGCGCCAAATCATCGAGGCTCTCCCACAGGCCTGGGCTAAGTTAGTTAAGGAAAAGGATAAGTCTCTCCTCAATATGATCGCCGACTGCGTTGAGGACCTGTGCGGCTATAGACCTATCCCGGACACCATTGCACGTTTCCTCCAGGAACTGGTTCACCAAACCGGCGCAAGATCGCCACATACCCCGGCACGGACCTCAACCCTCTCCGAACCTCCACCTGCGCCAGAAGAGATGGAGCCTACCGACGTCACGCTATCACAGCCACCCACACCTAGCGCGGCTGTGCTTGCCAACATTGAGCAAACGCACGTGCGGCTGCCCGTAGTCCACAAAAGAGTCGAGACGGCCGGCTACTCCATTTCTAGTATGGTGCGGGCAATTGGCGGTGACCGTGCCAAACTCCCGCCCATCAACGAGCACTGGCGCCCGGTTTACCACAGCGGGGTGCGCTGGGTGCCCAAAACGTGCCTGGGCCGCTTTGCGTTTGACCTCACCCCCAGCCGTAAGCCGGGGGCAGAGGAGGCCAGGCAACAGTATGTTGCCCGGGTGTCGGTGTAGTCCCTCCCATCAACGCTGGTCGTGGGTAAGGGCGAGGAGCCAGCCGACAGCCGGGGATTACCCGATGCCGTGTGCTCGCAGGGCTGCCAGTACGTCGGGCGGGCGGCCCGCGCCGGGCCACAGCCACTCCGGTTGCAAGCGCAGGCCCGGCAGGACCTGCGATGCTAGCGCACCGGTGCGGTCCGGCGCCAGGGATGTGAACGTGCCGTCCAGTTGCCGGTTATAGACCTCGATCCGCTCGGCCTCGGGGTCCAGCAGCCAGTATTCCTGCACGCCGGCCGCCGCGTAGTCGCGCAGCTTGACGCCGCGGTCGCGCTCCGCACTATCGGGTGACAGGACCTCCACCACGAGGTCGGCCGGCCCCTCGATACGAGTCGGCAGCACGCGATCCAGATGCTCGGTCCGCACGAAAGAAGCGTCGGGCACGAAACGCTGTAGCCCTAGCCGCATCTCGAGTTGATCGGTGAAGGCCTCGCCGCTCCCTTGCTTGGCCGCCACGGCAAGCATCAGCGCGTACACCATCCCAACAACACGATTGTGCGTGCTGCTTGCAGGCATCACGTAGACCAACTCACCATCTATTAGCTCGGCTTTGGTGTCGTCCGGGAGCGCGTCGAACTGCTCCCAAGGGGAGCGTGTTGCTGCAGTGGGCGGCGGGCGGGCGGTGGCAACTGTCGCCATGTGATCATGGTCCTCTCGCCAGGTAAGTATACTGACCGACGAGCGGGCCGAAGCGCCGCCCGTCTCGATAATTTGCCAGGCGGGTGAAGGGGGGCGTCAAGTGAGCCAAGAGCACGTACCAGGGGCTATTTATCTCACCGAGGAGGATGTCGTCCGACTGTTGCCGATGACCGATGCTATCGAGGCCGTAGAGCTGGCGTTTCGCCACTTGGGCGCCGCCGGCGCGGTCAACCGTCCTCGTGATCGCGTTGCGTTCAGAGGCGGCCTCTTCCATTTCATGGCCGGGGCGGATCAGACACAGGGCTACCTGGGCTACAAAGCCTACGGCGGCTTCCGCGGGCACTGGGCCGGCATGATGGTCACGCTCTACAGCACCGAGAACGGGCGCGTGCTGGCGATGATGGCGGCGAACCGGCTGGGCCAGATCCGCACGGGCGCGGCGAGCGGGGTCGCCACGCGGCACCTGGCGCGGGTGGGGCCGGCGGTGGTCGGCCAACTCGGGACCGGCTATCAGGGTGTCACGCAACTGGCTGCCGTCGCGACGGTCCGGGAGATAGGAGAAGTGCGGGTCTTTAGCCGCAACGCCGAGCGCCGGGAAAGGTTTGCGGCCGAGATGGGGGCGCAGCTGGGGCTACCGGTGCGGGCAGTGGACACTGCCGAGGCTGCCGTCAATGGCGCGGACATCGTGAACGTCATTACCAACAGCGCCACGCCGGTACTCCGCGGAGCGTGGCTGGCGCCGGGCACGCACATCAACGCCGCCGGCTGCAACGTGATCTCGCACCGCGAGATTGATGTCGAGACGGTGCGGCGCGCCGACGTGGTCGTAGCCGATTCCGTCGAGCAAGCGCGCCGCGAGGCCGGCGATCTGCTGCCGGCGGTTGTCCGGGGGGTGATCGCATGGGAACACGTCCGCGAACTGGGCGACATTGTGGCCGGCAACGTCATCGGCCGCACCACGCCGGAGGAGATCACGCTGTTCGAGTCGCAGGGCGTGGCGTTGGAAGACGTGACGGCCGCTGCGTTGGTATATCGCCGCGCCGTCGAGCAGGGACTCGGTACGCCGCTGCCCTTTTGATACAGTGCGGTAAAGGACAGGACCGATGACCACTGAGCAAAAGACGAAACCGCGTTGGATTGAGGAGCTTGAACGGCGGCTGCGCGAGCCGGTGTCGGAGGAGGAGCGGGCACGCCGCCGAGCACATGTCGCTCGTATTCGCGCAAAACGCGCTCGGTTGCCGAGCATTGCGCCGGATACATCCAGCGAGTACATTCGCGCCATCCGCGACGAGGCCAGCTAGTGGACCGGCTCTCCAACGACCATCTGAGACAGCGGGTTAGAAAGGATGGGCCCGATGACCACTGAACAAAAGACGAAACCGCGTTGGGTTGAGGACCTCGAACGGCGGCTGCGCGAGCCGGTGTCGGAGGAGGAGTTGGCGCGCCGCCGGGCGTATGCAGCACGCATCCGCGCAAAACGCGCTCGGTTGCCGAGCATTGCGCCGGATACATCCAGCGAGTATATTCGCGCCATCCGCGACGAGGCCAGCTAGTGAGTAGACTAGTGAGTAGAGTTCTGAACCATGAATCCAACTTCTCCCGAACAGCAAACGGAGTCTCAAGCCGCAGAACCGGCCAAAGATGGAACTCAGGCAATACCGGCACAAGTATTGCTCATTGACCTCGACAACTGCCCGAACCAAATTGAGAAGCTGTCCTTGCACATAGAGGAATTCACGCGGGTTATTGTTTCCTATGGTGGTACTGATCCAAAAGTACCCTTCAGCTTGCTCTCACTGCTGGCAACACCGATCCACGAGAAAAGACTCGAAATTGTCCAGGTGGAGCAGGGCAAAAACGCTGCCGACTTCGCCTTGACGTTTCACGCCGGTCTCTTGGTAAACGAATTGCCGCCGAATGCGGAGTTTACCATCCTCTCGGACGATACTGGCCTCGATCATGCCGTACACCTACTCCAAGACAAAGAACGGAAAGCGATCCGCCGTTCAGGCAAAGACCAATCGGCGAACGTGGAGCCGAAATCCCGGACCACCAAAGCAAAATCTCGGAAACAGGCAAAATCCAGAGAAACGCCGTCTAGCGACGATTCGCAGATCAATGAAGCGGCGGATAAATTGTCAAAAAACCTCCGAAAATTGGATCGCAAGAAGAAGCCGAAGTCAAAAGAATCACTGCTAAACCACATCGGAAGTCATTTCAAGGGCAACAAAGAACTTGCAGATAATCGAGAATCTATCCTCGACGCTCTGGTAAAACAAGGAACTATCAAACTAGAGGGTAATAAGGTGAAGTATTCCTAGATACTCAATCTCATCACCACCAGAAGCGATAGGCCGCGCGCGTAGATGCGTCGCTCACAGGCCTCCGGCACGGAAGATGGGACGGTCAATCTCGTTGACGCGATAGCCAAAGCCGGTGTCGCCGAGCGTGTCGGTCTGGAGTACACCGTCGCGGCGCTGGAAGATGCGCGGATGCACGGCCTCTTCCGGCACGGAGAGCGCCGGGAAGAACTGGTGAACGTTCGCCTCGACACCGTTCAGCGCGTTGCAGCGGGCCGCGAAGCCGACAGCGTGGATCAGTGACAATCCCGGGTTGGTCAGGTCCTGGATGGTGTACGGCACGCCCTCGGCGATAGCGCGGCAGAGCACGAGCAGTGCCCCGCTCTGCCCCTTGCAGGTCTTCAGGCCGACGCCGCTCCAGCCTAGTTCCCGCGCCAGATCGTAGTCGGCCGGGCCGGTCAGGCTCTCGTCTATGATGGCCGGCTTGAGCGCCGCCACCTCGCGCATGTCCCAGCGGTGCGCCTGCAAGTCGCGCTCCGTGGGCTGCTCGACGTACAGCAGCACTCGATAGGCCGCCGGGTCGCGCTCTCGCAGCGTGTGTAGATAGTCGAGGACGTACTGCGGATCGGGGCATTGCTCGTTGGTGTCCATCGAGACTTGCAGATCGTCGGCCTTCCCCGTACCGAGCCGCTGATGGACCTCTTGTGCCACGCGCACTACCTCGATAGTACGCTCGATGTCCCAGGCCAGATCGGTGCCGAGGAGCTTGATCTTGAGGCAGGTCAGGCCGTCGCGCTCTACCCAGTCATCGAGCGACACGGGGATGCCATCTTGCGGATCGCTGGCCTCGATCTCGCTGCGGCGGAGCTTGTCCAGCCCGCCGACGAGGTGAAATACCGGCACTTCCGGCCGGTACTGCGGCAGCAAGAAGTCGGCCGGATAGCACCCGGCGAATGCCAGCCCCAGATGGTCACTCAGGTCGTAGGGCATGAAGTCGGCGCTATAGCCGTCGTAGACACCAATCCCGTTGGCGATAGCAAACGCATCGTGTATAGCGGCGTCAATGGACGACACCGCATTGAGGCCACACAGCAGCGGCATTGCCTCAGCCAAGTCCAGCCGCTCGCCGACCGCACGGATGGTGCGGTGTAGGTCATCTTCGAGGCTCATCCAAAGGTCAATCGGATGGTGATAGCCCGGCGTGTCGGCGACCAGCGCGCAGAAGTCGGTGGCGACCGCCCGCATCGCCGCGTCGCGCTGCTCGTGTGCCACGACCTGGCTGGGCCAACTCCACATATCGGAGAGGAAGATGGCGCCCCAGCCGTCGGCCACCCGACCGCTGCGCGTCTCAACCCGCGCCCGCACGTGGAGAAAGGTGCTCTCCTCGACGATCACGCTCCCGAACTTCAGCGGTGTCCTAGCCTTGCCAGCCAGGAAATACGGCTCGACTTCCAGCACCCGCACGTCGGATTGCAGCATTGCTCGTTCCCTTCGCGTCATTCCGGCCCCCCTATGGTCCCCCCGTCGGGACGGGGGGACGGTCCATTCCCTCCCCCGTCCCGACGGGGGAGGGCCAGGGTGGGGGCCAGTCCCCAATCCCCCGGCCGCTACGTCTCTGCCAAGTAGTCATGGACGATCTTGGCATAGCCCTCGGCAAAGCTCGTCTCCAGATAGTACGCGCTGTCGTAGGCTTGTGGCGCGAGCGGAGTCAAGTCACAGAGCGGATTCGGTGCAAATTGAACCGTCCCGGTGCCGCGAAAGGAGGCATGGACCTGCACGTCCTGCTGGGCCGAGGCGCCGTCAATCAACTGCTTGATGGCCGGCCCCGGACCGTCGGCGCGAGGGATGAGCTTCAATCGCCAGGACGGTGCCGGGCGCACCATCTCCTCCGGGCTACACGGCACCTCCATCGTGGACGCAATCGTCAGCACGGGCCGGCCGGCCATGCTTGCGCTGGTACACATCACGCGCTCGGTCTGCTCGACGGTGATACCGGCAAAGACTTTGGGCGTGCCGTAGACCTCCCGACCGGCCGCGATACCCGCCGGCCCGGTGTGGAGCACGTGCGAGCAATACCAGCCCCGCTCGCCACGGAAGGAGCACCGCTGCTGTACAAAGGCTTCCTCGAACGGACCGTAGTGGGTGCAAAACGGCACCGTGAGGCCGCCGGCCAGGCACAGCCCGGCCGGGTCCGGCTCCAGCGGCGCTGGCAGGAACGTTGCGACGGCAGCGGGGTCCGCGCGGAAAAAGACGAACTGAAACCGGACCTGACGGTAGTAGGCGGGCAGCGGCGGATAGAAGGGAGCATCGGCCGGGGTCGCCCAACCATCCTCATAACCCAACGGCATCAGTCGCACCCCTGACAAGACATGCTTGCCGGCCCCCACCCCACCCCAAAAGTCCTAATTCTGAAAAACCCGTCCCTCAGACCGTTGTCTTCTCCCCACCCCCGCCCGATATGTTCTATCGACAGGGAGTGGTAGATGCAAGACCATCCTCCAGCGCCGGGCCGCGCCCGGCAGAGGCATCCAGGCACCGACGGGCCGGCCGCGTGCGGTGGCGCGGCCGGGTCCGCGCC
>DAOUJP010000008.1:0-80577 GCA_034422515.1 Chloroflexota bacterium
TAGTCAACCACGGTGGCACCGCCACCCAGCCGAGGGCACCGGGTCATGAGCGACCCCACGCCGCCCTGCGCGCGGCGCGGCATGGCCGCCTGAGTGCCGCTTCTACGGCACCGAGTGCTGACGTACCCCGCGCTACCACAGCGCGGGCGCCGGGTCAGTACTGTCTGAGTGCCGCCCCGAGGGCACCGGGTCATAGCCGACCTCTCGCCAGTACGGCGAGCGTGTCAGGTCACGACCGTCTGAGTGCCGCCTTGCCGGCACCGGGTGATGACCTACCGCTGGCCGCTCCGGCCACGCCGCCAAGTCATCACTATCTGAGTGCCGCACCCATCGCCACCGTGTCCTCGCCGGCCGGCCTGCACCGGCTGCGCCAGGAGGGCTTGCTCCACAACCCTGCTAATCCCCGCACCCTCACCAACCCGCACCCTCACCGCATTTGCCGTCATTCCCGCGCCAACGGAAACCCCCGTCCCCCCGTCGCAACGGCGGCACCACAGGCGGGCCAGATCCAATTCACCCCCCGCCCCGCTGCTGATCACCACGCGGACTCCCCTTCCCTACCAGGAAAGGGGCTGGGGGGTAGGTCTACATTCCACCAAGCGCATCCTGCCATCCAAGTTCCGCCCCAACCGCGGCCTTGCTCCACCGCGGCCACGGGCTGCTCATGCCGACACCACCCCCGCGCCCCGCCCTTACCTACCCGCCGAAAACCTATCCTTGCCAACCACCTCTCCCCTCTCCACATGGTGGAGAGGGGCCGGGGGTGAGGCCCGCCCACGCTACATGCCGATAGCGGCGCGGGCACGTGCCGGCTGTTCGACCGCCTCGAACGGCATCACCTGCGCGCGTCCCGTCTCGGCCGCACGGAAGATGGCCTCGGTCATCTCCATGTACTTCAGGCCGTCCCAGAAGCTCGGCGATCCCCACTGCCCGGCGCGAATCGCCTCGATCCAGTCCGCCTCGGCCGTCCATTCGCGCGTCTCCGATTGGTCAATCGGAATCGTGCTCCAGTCGCTCTCGTCGCCGCGCATACCGGACAGGTGGTCCGCGCCGAAGTTGTAGCGCAGCGCGCCGTCGGCGCCGTAAATTTCGACGCTGTTGCGATCAGCGCCGCCACGCGCCACGCCGCTGAACAGGAATGTCGCCACGCCGCCATTCTCCAGCTCCGCCACCGCCGTCAGCGCGTCCGGCCGATCCACGACGCTGCGTCCCTCACCGGCCGCTGCCGGCCGCTCCGGAATGGCGGTCAACGTCTGGGCCGTCACCCGCTTGGCGTAGCCGAGCCAGCGGTGGAGCACTTCCGAGAGCATCCCCACCTCCAGCGTATTGAAGCCGGAGATGTGGCCGATCTGGCGCCAGTGGATGGGCGTGTCCGGATCGAGATAGTTGTCGCTGTAGGAGCGCATGATGACGTTGTAGACCGGGCCAACGTAGCCCTGGCGCAGCAACCGGCGAATCGTCGTGTCTCCCTCCATGTAGTGCGGCGGCGGACAGAGCATCGTCGTGCGATCCGAGGCCAGCGCCCGCTCGTACATGACTCTCGCATCCTGGTAGTCCATCGCCATACGCGCCTGACAGAACACGTGCTTGCCGGCATCGAGCGCCGCGACCGTAATCTCGCGGTGCAAGTACGGCTGGGTGCCGATCACGATGGCGTCGGTGTCGTCGGCCGCCACCAGGTCCTGCCAACTCCCGTAGGTCGTCGGAATACCGAATTCGGCGGCCGCCCGTTGCGTGCTCTCCGGCGTGCTGTTGGCCACCGACACCAGCTCGACGCCGGCGATCTTGCTCAGACCGGGGTAGTGGCGCTGCCGGACAATGCCCCCGGCGCCGACAATCCCCACACGGACGGTGCCATCTGCCATGCTCATGTGCCTTGCTCCTCTCGCTCGTCGGTTACTCGCAGGTTAGTCAGCCGATTATAACGCTCCGCCTTCCGCCGGTGGCGCGGTGCGCTCCACGGTTCCGCGAGTGTGAGGAAGAAGAAGACCGGGCATCCGGTTGACTGGGGGACCGGACGCCCGGTGCTAGTAAGGAGGATGGGCGTCAGTCGGGAGGCCGACTGACGAGGCACGCTCTAGTCTAGGGTGGGGATGTGACGGGGCGGCTGCGCGACGGTGACAATTTCGTGACATTCGGCCGGCGCCCTGCCTCCGCGCAAGTGACAACGTTCCCGCCGGAGCAACGCGGGCCGAACTGTACACTACCGCCTGTGATTTACCTCCTCCTGCACATCCTGGGCAATACGGCGTTCCTCCTGTCCGTCCGCCTCGCCCGCCAGCGTCAACGGCAATACCTGCTCATCGGCGCCACCAACTACGTCACCGCCTGCGTGATCGCGACGGTCGTGCTGGTCCAGTCCGGCATAACACCGACCTGGCCGGCACTCGCGTTCGGCGCCGTCCAAGGCTTCCAGTACCAGACGATGTTCCTGCTGCTCTTCGTGCTGTTGAGCCGCAGCGGTGTAGCTGTCGTGGTATCGCTACTCCGTCTGTCGGTCGCCATCCCGACGCTGGCGTCCATCGTGATCTGGCAGGAATACCCCAATATCTGGCAGACGCTGGGGCTGATCCTAGCCGCCATAGCCGTCCCCTTGCTCGGCAGCGCGCGCCGGCCGCGCGCGGCCGGTGTCCGGGAGGAGCCGCACCAGTCGGAACACGCGCCGCTGCACCAGCTCATCAGGCGCGCCGGCACGGTCGGCTTCCTCGCCCTCGTGCTGCTGCTTGGCGGCGCGGGGCTGCTCGCTGCCAAGTCCTTTGCGGAGCTAAGTCAAGAGGAGCAGCGGCCGGCCTACAACTTTGGCACGTTTGCGATGGCGACGGCGCTCTCCGCACTCAGCTGGCCCCTGCGGCACCGCTTCACCAAGCCTCTGAGTCAAAGCGGCCGATACCAGAGCCAAGCACCGCACGCTGCTAGGTCCGCCCTCGCCCTCGGCATCGCCATCGGCATCACGAACATTGCCCAGATCGAGCTGCTCCTCCGGGCGCTCGTGCAGGTCAGCGGCACCATCGCGTTCCCACTGACGGGGGCAGCCACGCAAATCCTCACGGCTGGCGCCGGGTGGCTGTTCTGGAAGGAGCAACTGCGTGGCCGCGCGGCCCTCGGCGTCGCCTGCGGCCTCGTCGCTGCCACGCTGATGAACGTGCCGTGACCGCCGCGCAGCTATCGCCGCCGGCCGATACCCGTCACCCTACGGCTCGTCCAAGGCGCGCCGGCCGAACGTACTCAGCCACTGCACCCAACCCTGCGCCTGCGCTACCGGCCTGATAACGCCGCGCTGCACGCCACGGTGGGCTGCGTCCTCGGCCGCTTCTGCCTTGAGCCGCACGACGTGGGCGCCGTCCACCGCCTTGTTGCCCCAGCGATGGACGACAAAAGCGAGGCCGCCGAAGATAACGGCCACGATGAGCGAGCCGATCAGCGCCATCAGCGCCAAGACGATGACGGCGATTTCATACGCGACGCGCAGGACTTCCATGACCCGTTCTCTTGTCCTACGCCTCGGCCTGCTCGCTCGGCGGAGGGGCCACAATGGCCTCGTAACGCTGTAAGACTTCGCGCTCGGCTGCGGCACGGGCTGCCTCCGCCTCGTGCCGCGCGTTGGCGAGATGGGCACGGACCGCCGCCCTCGTCTCCTCGCCGCGCCGCGGCGCCAGCAACAGGCCGAGCACTGCGCCAATCAGGGCACCGAGCAACAGGCCGCGCCAGAAGGACCCACTAACGTACACGGTCCCCTCCCCGACGCCGACCACCACGACCGATAGTGGTCAGCGCCCGCACGAGGGTCAGAAAGCCGTTGGCCAGCCCGGCTGCCCGCGCCAGTGGCCCGATCACCAGTTCACCGATGAGCGACGTCGTTTCCCGCACCGTATTGGAGGTGTGTGTCAGCGAGCCGAGAACCGGACTGACCTCTTCCCGCAGCGCCTTCACCATGCCCCACAGCTTGAGGACCAGCACGATCAGGGCGATGTTTGCCGCCAAGGCAGCGAGTGCTACGAGAATGACAACTACGTCGCGGATGGCTTCTAATACTCCCACCTTCGCTCCTCCCGGACTTCACACCGGCACGTCCTGAAACGATACCAGTTTGGCGCCAGCACAGTGCCTCGCGCCGGTGCCGGCCCGAGACTGCCAACCATGTGTCAAGTCCGTTGCTCCGGTCCTCGCGGGCACGCAGCGGACCATGCTGATCTAGCCCGCGCCCTTCCTAGCGACGACGCCAGCGCCCGGTATCAGCGACTGAACAAGAAGTGCAGCACGTCGCCATCGTTGACACCATAGGCGCGCCCTTCCTGTCGGAGCAACCCCTGCCGACGGGCCGCGGCCATATCACCCGCTGCGGCCAGCGCCTCGAAGGAGATCGTCTCCGCCCGGATAAAGCCTCGCTCCATGTCGGTATGCACCATTCCCGCAGCTTGCGGCGCGAGCGTACCGGTAGGCACACTCCAGGCCCGCACCTCATCGTCCCCGATAGTGAAAAAGGTACTCAAGCCACAGACCTGATAACTCGCCCGAATTACGCGCCCGGCGGCAAGCTCACTGAGGCCCAGGTCCTCCATGAACGGCTGCCGGTCAGACTCGGCCAGCGCCGCCAGTTCCAGCTCCATTTGCGCGCAGAGCACCAAGCCGGCAGCGCCGGGTCCGGCAACGCGCCGGGCAAACTCCGCTTCGAGGCCGGCACGCTCTCCTAACCGCTGCTCGCCGATGTTGAGGACGTAGAGTAGCGGTTTCGCGCTGAGGAACTGGAATCCGCGCAACCGGCGCCAACTCTCGCCATCCAGGTCCAGCGTCCGCAACGGCACCTCGGCTTCGAGTTGCGTCTGAAGCTGGAGCAGCAAGCTCTGCTCTTGCATCAGGCTGCGGCGCTCATCGCGCGTCGCACGACCCAGGTCCGTTTTCAGCCGTGCCAGCCGGCGCTCCACCAGCGGCAAGTCGGCGAGCACCAGCTCAAGCTGAAGATCGGCGACGTTGGCCAGCGGGCCGGCGAGGCCATCCGCCACCGGCTGCGGCGCATCCGACTGGTCATCGAACGCCCGTACCACCGCCACCAGCGCGTCAACGGTACGCAGGCCACCGATCCAGGCGGCCTCGGCGCTCCGGTCGCGCTGACCGAGGCTGGCATAGGGGAAGTCCACGTACTCCACCTCGGCGTAGACCCGTTTGCGGTCGGGATACAGCGCGCCGAGGTGATCGAGCCGCGGGTCCGGCACCTTGACCACGGCAGCATGCATCGCCGCGCCACCTCCGCCCAGGCGGGTCGGTTGCCGATCCTCAATAAGGCCCGCGAGAAGCGTGGACTTGCCACTCTGCGGGAACCCGACAATGCCCAGTTGGAGCATCATGCCTCTCACACCCGGCGAAACCGTGTACAGACCAAAGTATACCGGCAGTTTCGAGACTACCCGGCAACCGGTCCGGAGGGCAGCGCGGACCGCCCCGCGAGGTGGTCCGTTGGCGCTACGGGGTACCGAGTGGTAAGCTGTGGTTATCGTACCGGTAGAGCTACTCCGTGGCTCAACGGTATGACTTCTACCGTGGTGGACAGGCATGACACGCGCGAGTCGCTCGTCCGATTCCCCCCGCAACCGCGCCGAATCACCCGCACCGCCCCCGTCACGGCCAACTGATTCCGCGGCACCGCGACCGTGGGTGTCGCTTGCCGGTGAGCGCAAAGCCGGCCCCGCCGGCCGAAACCTCACGATTACTTGGTCGCGGCTCAACGAGATCGGCGCCAACGATGACCTCCGCGAGATGCTGGAGCACGTGCTCAACCCCGGTTGGGAGGGCGTGGGGCCGGCGGAAGTGGGGGAAGTGATCGCCCAGGCAGCCATGCAGGCCGCCGTGCTGGACTATCTCGACTGGTACTTTGCCGAGCCGACGCCCCCCGGCCCTGAGTCCCTACCGGCCGTCTACCGGGCGCTGGTAGCCGCCGGCACGGCGGTCACCAAGGCGCCGACTCCCGCCCTCGACGCACTCGGACCCGACATCCTGCTGCTGCTGGAGCAAGTGCTGGGAGACATGCAGCAAGACCACCCGGTCGCCACCGCGGTGCTCCACGCCCATCTGCTGTTGGCGACCTGGATGCATACCACACAGCCGATGCCTACCGACGGACCGGACGACCTACTCGATCCGCGCCACCCGCGCGCCCAACGACTCGGACGGTCCGAGCGGTCGGATGCGGCCACCGCTGGCCGGGAGGAGAGCCGGAGCAATCTGCTCTACGCGGAAGCGCGGCAACTCCTACGGAAGAACGCCCCCGACGACGCGCTTGACCGCCTGCTCGCCGGCACGCTGGCCGCCCTGCAAGGCGCGCCCGTGTGGTTCGGTTGGAGCCACGAATTCGCCGGCACGCTGCTAGAGCGACCGTTACAAGAAGGACTGGCGCTAGTCGCCCTGCTGCGCCGGGTCCCCTCTTGCCCCTTCCCCCTGCTCGCCCGGTTTGCCGATGAGCAACAGCGGTGGCGCGATGTCGTCCTGACCGGCCGCTACGTGGATTTCGAGAGCCTCATCCAGCCCCACCCGGACCGCGTGATGCGCGGCCCGGCCGTGACCTCGTTCATGCACGGACTGGCGAACGATGGGCGCGAATTCGAGCCGGAAGACCTCGCACAAGGTCTCAGCCAGCTAGAGCCGCCGGCCCGCGAGCAAGTCTGGCTGTATCTCTACTTCAATGCCGGGTTTGTCGGTCCCAACCTACTTGGCCAGGGCGGAACGGCCCTCCAGTTGGCGATGTTGGAACTGGCCGACGACGACGAATGCTGGTCGCGCGAGATTGCCGAGGCGCTGATGGACGACCTAACCTATCACCCTCCAGCCACCGGCGGAATGCCCGACGAGAGCGAGGAAGAGTTGGAGACCGGTGATTCCGCCCAGCGCCAGTCATCCGCTGCCACCCCCGAGCCAGGCGAACCGCGCGTGCCCCTCGCCGTCCGGTCACAGGCAGCCACGCTCCTCGCCAAGCGCCTGCTGGACGACCCCTCCCTCGCCGACCTCCTCGCCGACACCATCCGCTACGCCGGCGATACCCCCGTCGGGCGCTGGCTGACCAACCGCGTCGCCGCCCGCCCAGTACGATAGCCGCGCCATCCCACAGCCACACGCCGCGTATCACCGCCCCAGGCCGTCCGGTTGCAGGGCGGCTTGGAATGGGTTTAGAATGGGCTGCAAGGACCGAGCCTCCCGGAACCAGTTTCAGCGTTGGCGCCGGATGGAGAACGGATGACGACGCAGACAGCCGTGGACCTTGACGAGATTGAAGGTCTGGAGGACGAAGTTGCGCCTTGGGGTGACTATCCCCTCGACGCCATGCTGATCCGCAACGAAAATCGCACGGTGTACGACGTAATCCGCCGCATAGATGAGGGGCGTTACATAATGGGGCCCGATTTCCAGCGTGACTTCATCTGGGACAGAGACAAGCAAAGCAAGCTCATTGAGTCCGTGATAATGAGAATACCTCTTCCCGTCTTTTATCTTGCGGAGGACGAGCAGGGGCGTATGGTGGTAGTGGACGGTCTACAAAGGCTGACCACCTTTCACCGCTTCGTCAACAACAAGCATCGACTCCAACTCCCCGCCCGGCCCGAACTTCACGGGAAACGATTCCATGACTTGGCGCCCAAGCTCCAGAATCGAGTCGAGGACTGCAACCTCACCCTGTACATCATCGACTCAAAGGCGCCGGATCAGGCCAGGCTGGACATCTTCGACCGTGTAAACAGCGGTGTGCCGCTGACCCGGCAGCAAATGCGTAACTGCCTGTATATGGGTCCGGGTACTCAATTCCTCAAGGAAGAGGCGCAGACCGACATCTTCCGGGAAGCAACTGGCGGCAGCCTAAGAACTAACACAATGCGGGACCGCGAATTCGTCAACCGCTTCTGCGCGTTCCAGATTTTGGAGCTTGACGGATACCGGGACATGGACGAGTTTCTCGCGAATAGCTTGAAGAAGATGAACACCGAAACGGAGTCACTGCCGGCGTTGTCGGTGCAGTTTAGGGCCACGCTCACCAATAACCTCCATCTGTTTGGCAAACACGCTTTCAGGAAACACGCGCGGAACGACGAAGACCGCAACGTACTAAATGCCTCCCTGTGGGACGTGATGTCCACCACCCTTTCGCACTACTCACCTCAACTCGTCGAAGAACGATCCGACGCGCTCAGAGATGCATTCTATCGGCTGCTAGACGACGATGATTTCCAGTACTCTATCACCTATGCCACCAGTAGCGTGAAGCAGGTGCGATACCGATTCGGCAGGACCAAGGCTATGTTCGAGGACGTGTTAGGTGCTTACTCGGCTTGACCTGCGCTTCTTCAAGTGCTTCGAGCTGTTACGACTGCCGTTGGCGCCGCTGACACTGCTCACGGGCCTCAACGCCTCCGGTAAGTCGTCCGTCCTGCAGGCCCTCGTGCTCCTGCACCAGACCATGCGCGAGCACGAATGGTCCACCCGGCTAGTGCTCAACGGTGCCAGTGCGCGGTTGGGCACCATGCCCGATGTAGTGGATGAGGTGTCCGGCCGGAGGAGCTTCGAGATTGGCGTGGAAGACGACGAGAACGTCTATCACTGGGTATTCGAGGGCGACCGACTGGACATGTCCATGGAGGTTCAACGTGTCTCCGTCAATGGCCGCGTAACCGAGCGGCCCCACGAACTGCACTACCTACTGCCCCCGGAGATGCAGGAATCCGTCGCACCGCTGACCCGGCAGTTGTGGAGCCTGACGTACATCACCGCGGAACGCATCGCCCCCCAAGAGGCCTATGCCCTCGAAGACCCGCACGTTGTCGGCGTCGTCGGTGCCCGCGGCGAGCACGCGGTGAGCGTGCTGCATTGGGGCCGAGACGACCTCGTGCCGGACACCCTTGTCCTCCCGGATGCGCCTCGCACCCGGCTGCGGCAGGTAGAGCAACGCATGCAAACGCTCTTTCCGGGCTGTCAACTGGATCTGCAGCAGGTACCGCAGACGAATACCGTGACGTTGGGACTACGCACGTCGAACGCCACGGACTATCACAGTCCGATCCACACCGGGTTCGGCCTCACCCAGGTTCTCCCCATCGTGGTGGCGGCTCTGTCCGCAACCAAGGACGACATGATCTTGATCGAGAATCCCGAGGTACATCTCCATCCCGCCGGTCAAGCGTTGATGGGCCAATTCATGGCCGACGTGGCCCGCGCCGGGATACAGGTACTCGTGGAGACGCACAGCGACCACGTGCTGAACGGCGTTCGCCGCGCGGTCAAGGATAAACGACTCACCGCAGAAGAGGTCGCTATCCACTTCTTCAGGACCCGGTCCGACGACTGGCCCCAAGTGCTCAGTCCCTCGCTGGATGACTCCGGCAACATTGACGACTGGCCGGAGGGCTTTTTCGATCAGTTCGACAAGGACGCCAATTATTTCGCAGGATGGGACAACTATTGAAGTGGATCTGATATTGAACGATTGCTCCATCCATGGACAGTTCCATGACCTGACGGCTTTTCGAGCCGCCATTGGGCGCGTGATGGCCATTCGAAACGTAGCACGCCGGTTCGACAAGGAATTTTACTGCCACCGCAATGTCGCCAACGCGCAAGTGACGCCCGACTTGAAGATGCCGCAAGTAGTCGGATCCTTGAGCCTAGACCAACGCAGAGCGTTGATGCAGTGGCTAACAAGCTACGGCCCCTTCTGGGAAGACCTTCGACAGCATAGCGGCGACGACTGGTTGGAATGCAGAGGTGAAATCGTCACCGATACCGCGGTAGGCGAGGCGGCCTATTGCCGTTTTCAAGGGATCGACCGCGCCCTCGTGAGCATGAATCCATCATCCTGGCTGACCTCGCCCTTGACGGTAGACTGGCAGCGAGAGAATAAACCTTCCACGAGCATTGATGTCCGCAACTATTGGGAAGTTGACACACTCCAGGCCGCGCTTGAGCAGACTCCGGTCAGCCTCGAATCCTGGGAAGACCTGGAGCGGATTGCGCGGCGTCGTTGCCCCGGCCTGACATTCTCGGCTGACAGCTTTGGTCCGCTCGATGGACACCCGTTTGGCAGAGGCGCCGCCGAACGTCTGCTGTTGCGCCTGAACACCCTGCACGACCTCACGAATTGCTTCGACGAGCACGGCAGGTTTACATCCGAGGGTCATTGGATCGTCCAGAATCATTTCACCGGTAGCAAGGCCCCGTTTTCCGACTCCTCAGATGGGGAGAAAGCACGTTTCAGGCAAGAACTCACATTCCCACACCCGGACCAAACCGGCGGGTATTTGTTCGCCCCGTGGCACGGCAAAGTGAAAAAGCCACAGTATCGGATTCACTTCGCACCATGGCCGATACGAGCGCACGAACCGCTGTACGTTGTGTACGTCGGGCCGAAAATTACCAAGCGGTAAGGTCACAACCGATTGAGAGGGCGGGTTCTGCCACAACAAACTCTGTGGCGAATAGCTGACACGGGTGCGAGTCAGCCCCGGTTCTAACGGCTTTCCGCTGTGTGCGCCGGTTTGAGGGAGAAGACGGCGACCGAGGACCTCCCCGACCTATCGGTAAAGTTGACGACCTTTCCACGCGCATGGCCCCGCTCCAGACTCTCTATGGCTGCCTTCACTTGATCGTCCCCTGGACTCAGAAAGGTCACACACCGCACGTCGGTCTCCGGGGGCAAATGCCACTCAGCCAACTGGTCGTGGCTCACGAGCTTGGGGAGCGGGCCATCCGGGTAGTACGAATCTAGCACGAGTTGGATAAAGTGCGTATCCCTGGCGACGATCACCGCCCGCCGAGTGCCATCACCACACACGTCCGACTGCAAGGCAACCATAGTCACCGCCACCGGGGAGATTCCGAATACATTCGGAGTCACGAACCAGAACTGTCGAACGTTCCAGCCGATCACCAAGGCTGCTATGGTCGCCAGAATCACGATTGTGCCGAAGGGATTGATCTTCTCGTAGAACCGCAAGTTCGATAGCGCGTCAATTATGATGCCAGCCGACATTCCTGCCAGCAGGGCAAGCGGCGGAAGCACAAAGTAGAGGCGCGTGATGCTCACGCCTGCGTGCGGAGACAGCACTCCAAGCAATGCGACTGTAACAAGAAACCAGATTAATACCAGCCGAGCGAGGGGTTGCCTGAGGCGGGACAGGACGAGTCCGATGCCCAGGGCCGCAAGGACGGCCGAGACCGGGTCCAACAGAGAACCGGAGACGTAGTGGGAGACGTTGGAGTTGTAATTGAACGCCAGCAAGCTCCTGAACAGGCCTCGCCTCAGGTGATCGAAAGGTTCCCCCATCCGCTGCAGCCGTTCGAAAATGTCCGCTTCCGAATAGCTATCCACGAACGCTGGCAGCATCCCCCAGAAGAGATCACCTCGATTCTCCACTACGGCCGGCAGAGCCGCGAGCACGAAGCCGATTCCGAACGGCCCCAGCAGAAGGAGGTACCATTTACGCCGTTCGATAGTGAGGGTAAAAAGGAACAGTATGGGAATGACGAGGCGGGCGGTGAAGTGGAAGTAGAGACTCAACCCAGTCACCAAACCCGCGAAAAGAAGTAGTATAGGACTGCCCCGGCGTGTTCCGAGCAGGTATAGAACAATCGCCCAAACGGTTATTGGAAAACTGTCGAGTTGGTTGTATCCGATGTGCGCGAAGGCAAACAGATAGTGGCTAAAGGTAAACACTACGGCGGAAGTGAATGCGATCTTGCGTCCGCCTGCTATGTGGCCTAGGATGAATATACCCGGAATCGTTAGCGCGGCGCTCAGTATTGAGCTGAAAGTCCAACCGAAGTAGTCCTTGCCAAAGGACCGCATCACGACGGATTGGTATACGTTTGACATGACCGGGTGCTTCCCATGGACGCCGTCCTGGCGGAACGGGCGCCAGACGCCGTCTTCTATTATGTCCTTGGCGCTAACGTAGAACGCGTACTCGTCCCCAATTGCCGAGTAGTACCGATCCTCCAGGTCATGGGAGTTGAGTATGACGAACGACGCAACGAGGACCGCTACGATCAAGATATCGATGTACCGCCCACGCTCTATCGCTGGACGCCGGGGACGGACCATCTGAAGCAGAGGGATGACAAATGCCAGAACCGTCAGCGCCCACAGGAGCAGATCCCAGCCTGAGGTGGACTCTCTACTAATCCGCAGCACCAGGTAGGCCATAGCCACGGTGCCTATACCGAAGAACCGAAGGTTGTTGTGGGACAGCGAAATGGTGGCAGATCGTGCCGCAAATCGCCACACTGTGGAAGCAGATTCGCCGCGGCTCTGGAGGAACGAGCCGAGTGCAAATACAACTACGCCGAGCGACAGGGCGATCACACCGCTCGCCGTTGGGTAGGGGGCTGGGTCCTGACTGGCGAACGCCCTCTGAGCCACTACGGCCAGTAGTACGCCAGCCACGAGGAGGTCGAGGGAGAATGATCCCAGTCTTGCACGAACGTTCTCCGCCAACGCGCGCGCGGCCACCCGGGTACGCGCCACTGTTGACGAACCGGTGGACTGGCCGCCGCTAGTCGGCCTCCCGCAACCGTCGCAGAATTGGTGCGCGGCAGGATTGGTAGCGCCACAAGCTATGCACTGCACTTCAGACGCCACGGCGCGCCCGCAACTGCCGCAGAAGTTGGCGTCTGCGCGATTATCGAAGCGGCAATAGGCACACGTAGCCATCCGATCTGCATGGTAGCCTACCAAACTGCACGGCACGTTATACAGCCATTCGGGCCGGACCGTAGGCGGTCGAGTTCGTGCAATCGGTGAGAGTCGGTGCCGAGCGGGCCGGGGTACGGAATCGGCGCCGCGATGCCTGTGTCGAGTTCGATGGCCCGGTTGTGGAGCACTGACAGCTTGCCGTATACTTACCCTTGTACCCAGCGAGTCACCGCACGGCGGCTCCGGGCCTGTAGCTCAGTTGGGAGAGCATCGCGTTCGCATCGCGGGGGTCGCCGGTTCGAGTCCGGCCAGGTCCACCCAAGCTCATTTCCGGCGTTGCCTCATTCTGCCGGCCCTCTACACAAGGCAGCATGTCTGGTCTCCCAGTTGCTCGTTGCGCTACGATCACCGGGTCATGGCCAGGAGAATACGATGAAACGACTCCTTGGTGCGCTCCTCGGTGGTGCTGCGGTGGCTGGCGCAGCCGGGTATTGGCTACGGCGGTCGCTACCCCGCCACCGCGGCACGGTGCAGTTGGGTGGCATTGACGGCGAGATCGAAATTATCCGTGATCGCTGGTCCATCCCCCATATCTTCGCCGCCAGCACGAGCGATCTTTTCTTCGGCCAGGGCTATGCTACCGCCCAGGATCGCCTCTGGCAGATGGAGGCCGGCCGGCGGGTGGCCTCCGGGACGCTGGCGGAGCTGGTCGGCCCGCTGGTGCTCGACGCTGACCGTCTGCTGCGGCGGCTGGGATTTCGTCGTGCCGCACAGGCCGAGTGGCCCGACTTAGCGGCCGAAGGACGGCAAGCGCTCGAAGCCTATTGCGCTGGCGTCAACGCCTGGATTGCGGCCTGCGGCGCTGTCGGACGGTCGCCCTTGGAATTCACGATGCTGCGTACACGCCCAGCCCCGTGGACGCCTATTGACTGCCTGGCTTTCGCCAAGTACATGGCGTTCGGACAAGCAGCGGACTGGCAGGGCAAGTGGCTGCGTGGTCAGGCCGTGGGACGGGTCGGAGCGGAACGAGCGCTGGCCGCCGAGCCGTTTGCCGGCGAGCACCCGCCGCAGTCCATCCATGTCCCGGCCGGCCTCGACTATGGCGCCGTTGACTACAGCCTCGGCGGGCCGCAGCAGCCGCCAACGGCACGAGCAACACCACCAGCGGCCAGCAATGGCTGGGCCGTCAGTGCCGAGCGAGCCGCCGGAGACGGCGCATTGCTGGCCAACGACCCGCATCTGGCTCCCCACTTGCCGGTGCCGTGGTACGAGGTCCACCTATGCGGCGCCGGATACGACGTCATTGGCGGCTCGCTCCCCCCGGCGCCAGGGGTGCTCATCGGGCGGAACCGCCGGATTGCCTGGGGGATGACGGCGGCAATCCTGGATGCCAACGACCTCTACGTCGAGCGGTGTGACCCCGCTGCACCAGCCACGTATCTGGCCGACGCCGGTCAGCACCAGCAGGCGCAGACCATTGACGAGCCTATCGCCGTCAAGGGCTGGGCGGAGCCGGTCGTCGAGACGGTCCGCGTGACGCGACACGGGCCGATCATCAATCCGCCGCCGGCCGGCCCTGGTCAGGGAAACCCGGCATGTCACCTACAGCTTGCCCTGCGGAGCACGGTACTGGAGCGGCCCGGCCTGGTAACGAGCCTACTGGCCCTCAACCGGGCCGGTTCGTGGGATGAGTTCCGCACAGCACTCGCACAGTGGCCGGCGCCACCGCTGAACTTCGTCTACGCCGACGTGGACGGACATATCGGCCGCCAAGCAGCCGGCTCTATTCCCGTGCGCGCGACAGGTGACGGACTACTGCCACTGCCAGGATGGGATGATTCCTATGCCTGGCGCGGGTTCGTGCCGTTCGACGACCTCCCGTCGGAGTTCGATCCATCGCGCGGCTTCACGGTAGCCGCGAATCAGGACCTATCGAGCCAGCCGGCACAAGCCGATGCCGGCTCCGGTGGCGCCAGCGGGCATCGCCACGGGTACAACCTGGGACACGAGTGGCTGGACCCCTATCGGGCACGCCGCATCACCCAGCTCCTCGCGGACGGTGAGGCGCCCGACCGCGAATACTGCCGCACTATGCAAGCCGATACTGTCTCGCTGGCCGGTCGCGCCTGGGTAGACGCCGTGCTCGCCTTGCGTGACCGTGGCTGGCTGGCGCCGCAGGGCCAGCACGAGGTCCAGGCCCTGGACTTGCTGACGCAGTGGGATAGCACGATGGTCCCGGAGAGCGGTGCCGCAGCGGTCTATATGCTCTGGCGGCGTGCCCTCCTGCGGGAACTGTACGTCGCACAGGCGAGCGATCTAGCGGCCGGCTATCTGGGGAAGGGGCCACACCCCGTCGTAGCCAGCGCCAACACCTTTGCCTTCCGCCACTCCCGCCGCCTCATCACGCGCTTGGAGCGAGCCGTAGCCCAGGAACGGTCGGCCGGCGACGCTGCCCCCCCGGTGATAGATACGGAGCTGCGCCAGGCACTGCAACGGAGCTTCTCCGCAGCCGTGACCGAGCTGCGGCAACGCGCCGGCGAGGACCCTCACCGCTGGCAGTTGGCGGCCATCCACCGGGTCACCTTTTCGCATCCCTTCGGCACGCAGCGGATCATCGGCCGGCTCTTCAACCGTGGCCCGCTACCGGTCCCCGGCGACAACGACACCGTGTTCGCCTCGCCGCCGGAGCCGGCCGCGCTGTACGATCGGGCCGCAGCGATTCCTTCCTACCGGCTCATCGTGGATTTTGCCCCCGGCGGGGAGACGACGGCCGCACTCGCTGGCGGTCAGTCGGGCCATCCCCTCAGCCAGGACTACGCCAACCAGATCGGCGCGTGGCGGCGCGTTGACCCCGGCCATCCGCTGCTGTTGGAGCGCGCCGCTATCGAGCGTGAGTCCCGCGCTACACTACGGCTCCTACCGCAGTGGCACAGGGGAAGTTAGCCGGCCGCAGCCTTCTTCACACCGGACTATCGAGCACTATCTTCCTCTCGGATTAACCCAACACGCCGCGCTATCGCACGGGCGCTCAGGGCAGCCAGTACGACCTGTCCGGTGTCCAGGACCAGCACGCACCGGGTCCGGTGGCCGAAGGTCACGTCAATCACCTGGCCGCGCTCACGCGCCGTCTGTACGAGCCGCTTGATGGGCGCCGAGTCGCTCGCCGCCACCACGACGATGCGGTCCGCGGCGACCGAGTTGCCGAAGCCGACGTGTACGAGGCGACGGGGCGGCGCACCGCTATCAGGCATATGTGCGCTCGCTCGCTCGTCCGACACTCCGCGTCACGCCGGTAATCCTTCCTGGTGTTAGGCGTCACTGCCGGCAGTGGGTGGCAGTGGCAGCGAGACTTTCCGCCCGGTGCGAATCGCCTGAAAGCCGGCCTCTACTACCTCTTGGATATTGCGGCCTCGGAGTGGGCTGGACGGCCCGGTGATCGGCTCGTCGCGCATGATGGCGCCGAGGAAGGCCTCGGGGCCGGAGCGGGCACCTGCCGGCAACGGCGGCGCGGCAATCGGCTCTGGCTCATGCGCGCCGCGGCGATATACCGTCAGATCACCGCCGTATTCGACCACGAGGTTGCCTTCGGTCCCGCAAATGGCAGCGGCGCCGGGCAACGGTCGGGCCTGCGTCCACGACCCCTCCACCAGCGCCAGCGCCCGGTGGTATTCCAGCAGTAGGCGGGCGTTATCGTCCACGGTAATGAAGTCCTGGACCAAGCGTCCGGCCAACCCCACGACCGCCGACGGCATACCCAGTACGTCGTAGACGAAACCGGTGCCATAGCCGAGGTAGTCTGCCGAGGCACCGCCACCGTTTAGCTCGGCGTCGTAGAGCCAGGAATAGAAATACGGTGAGCAGCCAAGATCGCGCGGGCCGGTGTGTCCACCGCGGTAACGCGCCTCGTAGACCTGACCGATAAACCCCTCACGCGCCAGCTTGATCGCGTGCTGCAGCGGCGGCTGCCAGCTCGACGGCCAGTTGAGGAAGAGCTTGACCCCCGCAAAGCTGGCCGCGGCAACCATCCGCTCGGCCTGAGCCAGGCTGGCGGCCATCGGTTTCTCGACGAGGATGTGCAGTCCCCGCGCCGCTGCCGCTTCGACCACCTCGGCGTGGCGGGCATTCTCGGTAGTGCAGCTCACGATGTCCAGGTCTTCGCGCTCAAGCATCTCAGCATAGGATTCATACAGTGCTCCCACACCGTATTCGGCCTCAATCCGAGCGCGTAGCTCTTCATGAGGATCGGCAGCAGCAACGATGGTCACGTTGGGTAGCTGCTCCCAGGATCGGAGCAGCCCCCAGACGTGATCATGCACCATGCCGGCCACACCCACACGGTAGGTTCGTGCCATGACTCTCTCCTCGCGCGTTATTGCTATTGTCTGTCACCTGCGGCCAGAATGGGAAGCCCCGCGGCAGGATACACCGGGTTGGCGGTAGCCATATGGGCCGCTGGCGCGTCGCCGCCTACATCTCCGTCGTTGATAGGGGTGAATGTCGGCGAGCTTGCCTCCAGGGAGGACACCGATGGGGCACTCTAGCGCGGTCATGCCACGGTGTCAATGCTATGCTCTCGATAGAGTTGCATCACATGCTTGCAGTTGGCTAACGGAGATTGACACGCAGCCTTCCCAACGAGGGTGAAGGGAGAAGTGTAGATGCAGGGAGTACGATACCCTGCCGTGTCCACACAATCCAATGACACGACGGGTAGTGCAAGACCGATTGGGTATGTGCGCCGAAGGGCGTTCCAGGTAGCCGGCGCTGCCCTCGCGTCGGGTATCGCGACGGCCGTGGGACCGCGGCTCGTGGGGGCAGCCGCCGCAGGACAACCGGGGGTTCATTTTCCCGAGACTGGGCACACGGTCGCGCTGGACTTCGCGCAGTTCTGGCTCGACAACGGAGGGCAAAATCCATTCGGTCTGCCCATCACACCGGAATATGCTGAGGACGGCGTCGGCATCCAGTGGTTCGAGCGGGCGCGATTCGAGCGGTGGCCAGGCCGCCCCGATGTCGTACTGCCCCTGCTGGCCGACGAGTATCTGGCAGTGACCGGCAGGTCGCCGGCCACCCAGCCGAGTGTCGCCGCGACCAATTTGGCCTTGACTGAACCTGGGCAGTACTTTCCCGAAAGCGGGTTTACGGTTCGTGAGCCGTTTCTGAGCTTCTTCCGCCAATATGGTGGCACAGCCATCTTCGGCCAGCCGACCAGCGAGCAGCACCTCGTCGGCGGTGTCCCAGCGCAGTACTTTCAACGTGCGCGCCTGGAGCTACACCAAGATGGAGTCCGTCCTGCGCGGCTCGGCATCACACTAGCGCAACTGCATGGGTGGCAGCCGGGGACATCGTTGCGCCGGCCCAGCACTGTGAACTGGCGACAGGTCTTAGCCGGGATGAAGATTCGCAAGCCAGACCCGGACACCGTCTTGTCCGCACACAGCGACGCAATCTACGACATGGAGCTGCACTCCGCGGACCTCCAATCGGCTTACCCCTGGGAACGGCTGCGTTGGTTGGCGGTGAGTATCAATCATCAGCGAGCCACGGCGTTCGTCGGAGACCAGCCGGTTTTCACCGACCTGGTGTCTACCGGCCTGGAGGGAAAGGGCCTCACGCCGCTCGGCCGCTATACGATCAACCGTCGCGTCTACAACGAGGTGATGGATAGCACTACCGTCGGCCTGCCCTGGGGCCACCCATTGTACTACCGCCTGGATAACGTGCTATACACGCAGTATTTCACGTATGAGGGTCATGCCATCCACTATGCCTGGTGGCACGACAACTTCGGTGCGCCCATGAGCTTTGGCTGCGTCAACATGAGCTTGTCAACGTCACGGTTCTTCTGGCAATGGGCCAGGATCGGTACGCCTATCCTGATCCACGAGTAACCGACCAAGCAGGTCACTGCCCGGAGGAAACCGGTGGTCCAGAGCTGGCACGTCACTGCATACCACAGTGCGGCAATGATGTAGCTCCGTTGACACCGTGAACGGCGTATGACCGTGCGAACGAGCGTCGTCAGAGTCGCGTGGCAGTGGCGCCGATTGGTGCTAGTCGTCGCGGTCGTCGCCTTGGGCAGCAATCTCGTGCTCGCACTGCGGCAGCCCCTCTACGGCAGCGAAGTGCGGGCACTCGTACAGCCGATCCTGCCGGCCGAAGCCTTGCTCTTGCATTCCCGTTATCCGCAGGAATACCGGCGGGTACAGTTTGTGCAGCAGGTGTTACTGGACCTCAGCGATTATGTCGAGAGTCACCGCTTCGCGGCCGGCGTAGCCGCAAGCCACGATGAACAGTTCGGGACACGCCCCTCGCCGGGCGCCATCGCGGGTACGCTTTCAACGCAGCAGATGCATCGCACGCTGCGGATCAGCGTCGTTACCGGCGCCGCCGAGAGCACGTACCGGATCGCCGTGGCAACGGCCGCCGCGCTGGAGCAGCACGGCGCGGCCTTTGTGTCAGACGAGGCGGGGCAGCCCCGGATCGAGGTGGCTGTCATCACCGACCCGGCGCCGCCGCGGCGCTTGATCCCCTGGCGCGGCCTGTTGGTAGCCGTCCTGCGCGCGCTCGCTGTCGTCGCCGCGCTCCTCGTGCTGCTCCGGGTCGCGGCTGGGCTGCGGCGCACGCTCGACACGCCGGGCGAGGTCACTGCCCTCCTGAGCCTGCCGGTGCTCGGCACGGTACCTGCGCCGCCCTCGGCCTCTAGCGCCCGCTCCACGCGCTGGATAAGCCGGCTGCGACGCGCATTGCGCTAAAATTGCCCCAATGACGAGGGGCACATAATCACGGTGGACACAACTCCAGCGCCAGCGCAGCGCAGCACGGCAACGCGGCCGCCTTACCCGCGGCTCGCCGAGGCCATTTGGCTCACCGTCTTTATTCCGGTCGTACAGTTTGCCCTCGGTAGTCTCGCGGCCATCCCCCTGTTCTTCTGGGCTATTCTCGTTGTGCTGAGTGGGCCACCCGGCGCAGCGGGCCGGATCGAAGAAGACATCACCGGGCTACTCAACCATCCAGCAACCCTCGCGGGATTATCCCTCATCTTCTGCTGGGCAATCATGCTGTACATCCGTGAAAAAGCCGGCGTCCCATTCAAGGAGTTATTTCCCCTGCGCCCGGTGCGCTTCGCCTTCTGGCCGCCGGTTGTCCTGACGCTGCTCGGCACGATGATCGTAGTGGCCGAGGCAGACAGCCTCATGAGTATGGCGTTCCCACCTCCCACATGGTTCCAGGAGCTTATCGAGAACCTCGTAGGGGGACCGCTCTGGGGTTCCTTGTTGGCTGCCGTCATCGTCGCGCCGCTCACGGAGGAATTACTGTTCCGCGGCGTGATCTTGCGCGGCTTGCTGCTGCACTACTCGGCACCGACGGCAATCATCGCTTCATCGCTGCTGTTCGGCCTGGTCCACCTCAACCCTTGGCAGGCCATCGGTGCAGTGGTGCTCGGTGCGCTGTTCGGTTGGTGGTATGTCCGCACGCGCTCACTGACCCTCTGCATCTTCGGTCATGCCTTCAATAACCTGCTCGCCGTGCTCTTATACAGGTTCGGCGACTGGGAGCCAGCGAGCGATATCTTCGGTACGCCGGATTCCCCGGAGCTACTCCCGCTGTGGCTCGTCGGCGTCGGCGTACTGTTGGCCATCGGCGGCCTATGGCTCACGCACCGCATACGCGACGAGCGACCGGCCCCCAGCCCGCAGGCCGCAGTCTAGCGCGTGCGCGCGGTAAGTAGTGGAGCGATAGGGCGTTCGCTTGCCGTCTCGCTGCCACGCCGCCGGACGATGACGTTCTCTCATCACCCGCCAGGCCATAGCTCACAGATCGCGGCACATCACGTATTGACATCTTATCATGTGTAGTGTAGAATGAACGCATGCGAGATCGTCTGTCGGACAACGACCCGGGTAAATGGGTCTACCAACTCCAGACTGGAGCCAAGCATCGGCTACTTGAGGAGTATGCCAAGGGTTGGCTGGCTATTCTTGGGCGTCGCATGCAACGGCTTCTGCTTGTTGATGGATTCGCAGGCAGAGGCCGCTATGTCGGTGGTGAGGCTGGATCGCCGCTCATTCTAGTACGTGTGGCAAACGAGTTCGTAAAGTGGGGGCTTGAGCAGCGAAGACCAATCCAGGTCCATGTGGAAGTCGCCTTTATTGAGAACAATCCCGATAACTATGCGATCCTAACCACAGAGATCAAGAAAACTGATGCAGAGACGACAAAAATGCGGCAAGTACAACTTCATACTCCCATCCAAGCCGCATTTTCTGAGGCCATAGGAGCGCTACTAGCCAACGCTCGCGTGAAACGTATGCCAATCTTTGCATTCATTGATCCATTTGGATTCGCGGGTATACCTCTCAGCACTGTGAAGGAAGTTCTTTCATTACCAATGTCCGAGGTATTTGTCACCTTCATGGTCCGTGATGTGAACCGCTTCTTCGGCACAACTCACCGTGACCAGGCTTTCGCCGAGCTATTCGGCATCTCTATTCAGAGTATTCAGAATGAGCGCCGGAGGCTGGCCTTGTCACCGGATCGTGAGCGGGCACTACTCGAACTCTACCTCAAGCAACTTAGAAATGTCGCCGGTGCCGAATTTGTTTGGTGGTTCAGAGTCTTCCCGCAGGACGGTGGATCTGCAATCTACTATCTCATCCACGCCTCCAAACATATCCGGGCTTTCCGTCTCATGAAGGATAAGACGAAGAAGCTAAGTGCTCACGGTGACTACACCTTTCACGGTAAGCACCAAGCCGCAAGACAGGCCCAACCGGAACTCTTCGGTCCTGATATAGAATCACTGAAGCAGCTCATGCTAGAGAGATTTATTGGGCAGGAGATCACGTTCGGCAAACTCTGCGACGCTCTATACCCCGATCCGGCCTGCTACTACTTCACTGAGCCTGACTTCCGGAAAGCTGTTATGGAAATGCGAGACGAAGAGAAAGTCCAAATGAATGGCGCCGGTCCGAGAGGTGGCATCAAGAACAGTACGAGCATTACCTTCTTGGAGACCTTTCCCCAGCGCCTCCCCCTATAGAACAAGCGAATCCAGTCGGCGAGCCAACGGAGTTGCTTCCGCAGCCGCGGGGAGCATGGACGGTAGCGGTGTAGGCAGCTGGTCCCAGGTGCGTCCGTCAAGCAGGCGACCGCGGGCCTTGGGTGTGCGACCACCCCACTGCTTGTGGAAGTAGGCCACGCCCGCCTGGACACAGCGGTCACGTAACGCCCGCACCCAGTCCGGGTGTACTGGACGATGGCGAGGACCGCTTTCCCCACCCGTGATGACCCAGTGAATGTCGGTCAGATCGAGATCATCGAGCGGGCCAAGCAGCGGCTCGGCGCTGATAAACCGCACCGCGGCCGGGACCCGGCGCAGATCATCCGCGCGCCCTACCCACCGCCGGTTCTCGACGGAGACCCCGGCCCAGACGTGATCCGGCCAAGGGAGCCGGGGCGCCAGGGCCGCTAGACGGTCACTGCGCTTCGTGAGCACCTGGAAAATGTGCCAATCCGCGCGTTCCATCGTCTCGAACACCTGCCGGATAAAACGGTCCGGCACCGCCTCGTGGAAGAGGTCCGACATTGAGTTGACAAAGATGCGCCGCGGTCGTCGCCACCGCAGCGGGATGCCGAGCCGCTGCGGCCACAACCGCAAGTCGAACCCCTGCTCATAGTGATGGCCGGGGATGCCGCGCCAGCGCTCGGCAAAACGCTCCGCGTAGCAGTGGGCACAGCCCGGCGAGACCTTGCTACAGCCCGTGACCGGGTTCCAGGTCGCGTCCGTCCACTCGATAGCGGATTGGTCGGCCATAACTCACCCGCACCTAGTATAGAATAAAGGTTCTATACCGTCAATCTGCCTTGGGCATGCCCTGCCCATCATAGCTCAAAGTGCTCGTGCAGATACTCGCGGCTCGTTTCGGCGCTCTCGACCGGCGCTCGCTCGGGACCTTGGGGATCAACGACAAGCCAGCCGCCATCCATCAGCCTGCTCATCATGGGCAGCAAGACCTGAGTCAGGTCGAGGTGGCCTTGGCCGAGCGGCAAGATCCCGCCGCGGTGCAGGAACTCGTCGTAGTCGTAAAGCTCGTCGCGTGTCTCCCTGAGGATGGTCAGGTCAATGTCCTTGCAGAGCAGCAAGGCGATCCGCGCGGCGTACTGCCGCACCAGGACTTCGGGGCGCGTGCCCGCCACCATCGCCTGACCAACGTCCAGCGTGAGGGAGACCAACTCCGGCTCGGTGGCCTCCATCAGGATATGTAGCTCTTCAGCCGTCTCCAACTGCGTGCCGAGACGATGGCGGACGGAGGGCGTGAGACCGAAGTCCAACAGCACCTCGGCGACGACATTGAGCGCTTCACCGAGATATTGCAGCTTGCCCTCGGTCAAAGCGAAAGGCTGGCGGAGGTTTTGGTAGCCCGCGACAAGCACCAACTCACGCCGGATCGGCAGCGATAACACTGCGTGCTCACACTCCAGCTCGGCGAGCAACTCCGCCGTCCGCCGGAGGCGCTCAAGCTCATCTTTCAACTGCGTTGGCTCCTGCCACAGCCCCGGGAGGTGGCAGGCGGCAATCCGGACCTCGCGCTCATCCCACCAGTCCCGATAGCGACCTAGCTCGTCGGTCCAAGGCAGTACGTGGCCCTCCTCGACGAGCGCGCCGTCGTACCCGGCGCCGGCAACGACATCAAGGACCAGCGGCAGCGGCTCGGCGCCCCAGGGAGCGAGAGTCAACGCGATGCGGGCCGTCATACTATTGTCAGGGTCATACCGGCGCTCGCTCGGCGCGATGGTTGCCGGTGCGTCGTAACGCACAGGATAGCGGCAGTACCAGAATTATCTCGGCGGCGACGTGCCGGAGCGCAGCACCGCGGGACGATGACCAGCACAAGCTAGGTCTGGTTGATGCCTTTGTAGGCCAACAGATCGGTGAACTCCTGCTCGGACAGGCCCAGGTGCCAGGCCGCGCGTCCGGCGGTCATCCGACCTTCGCGGAACAGGCCCAGTACGATCAGTTCACGGGCACGCTCCTCAGGCGAGATATCCATGCCCTGCAACGCCTCGTACAACGCCGGCTCCAGCGCGACGCGCACCGCGTCCTCCGCCCCGACGGCAACCGCCACGGCATTCGAGTCCGCGCTACCGACCGCCGCCTCACCCGCTGCGATCAGGCCGCTCGTTGGAGCGGCGGCTCGTGTAGCCTCCGTCGGTAGATCTTCCGGGGCGCTCGCGGTAGTCCCGGAAGCGGCCAGGCCATCAGCCGGAGTAGCAGCCACGCCATCGGCCTGAGACGCCAGCGCGGCTTTGGGAGCTACCGATGGCTCGGTGGCCTCGCCCCCGGTATCAGCCGCCGGGATCGCGTCGGTGTCCGCTGCGGCCGGTGCTTCCTGAGAAGAGGCGGCCACAGCGGGCGTATCGTCGTCCCTATTCGTGGCCTCCTCGGCCGGTAGGTCCGGCTCCTCGCTAGGACCGGCGGACACGGCCGCGCCATCAGTATCTTGAGGAAGATCGCCAACTTTGCTTGCCAAGGTGTCTAGCACCGAATCATAGGAGTCATCGTCATCGGTGTCGGCAGCAGCGTCGCTCGTTTCCTCTTCGCCTGCTTCCGGCTCGACAGGCGCGTACTCCTCGTTCGCTTCAATGGCCGCGATGGCCTGCTGTACCGGGTCAAGCTCGTCAACGGCGGCAGGAGTGTCAGTGGGTACGACGTCATCCGTGAGATCAACGTTCCCGAGGTCGTCGTCGTGCGGGGACGTATCCGAGCTACCCGCGGCGATGACCGCAGCCGCTTCCCGCGCCGTATCCTGAAGCGCGGCAGCCGCAGGGTCCGGCGCAGGTGCAGCAACGCCCGTCGCCGCCGTTGGCTGCACCGTGGCTGGCTGCGCTGCGGCCGGCTGTTCGGCTGCCGCCGGGTCGTTTGCCAAGTCCGCGGCCGACTGGAGGTCCTCGTGTACACCCTCAACGTCGGCCTGAATCTGGTGTGCAATCGCCTCACCCTCTTGGATTCCTTCGTGTAGCGCTTCACGCACTTGCTGGATGGGATCACCAATGTCACCGCCAAGCTGGCGCAACTGGCCGATGAACCGCCCAAGCGTCCGCGCGATCTCCGGAATACGCTCCGGGCCAACGACCAACAGGGCCACGACTATGATGACGGCAAACTCCATGGGGCCGACATCGAACACAGTGGCACTCCCCTTATGACAGCTTCTCGACTCGCTGCGAACACACCCAACCGGCTGTGGCGCCGGCCAGGTGGGCCTCTAGGAGTATACGGGATAATGGGCCACTGTGGATGGCGTGGGTGATGAGGGCAGGGGGCCGAGGAGAGTAATGGCTCTCTGGCAGGTGCCCTCGCTCGGCTGGGAGATGCTACCGCTAGGATTGCCGGCCGGTGGCGACGGTAATGCCGCGGAAGTCGGCAGCGCGAGCGCGCACTTGGCTCTCCAGCTCGGCGGCCACCTCCACGTGCTCCTTGAGATAGTTCTTCGCGTTCTCACGCCCCATACCCAAGCGCGTCTCGCCAAAGGAATAGTGCGCGCCGGCCTTCCGCACGATCTCCATGTCCACCCCAACGTCGAGCAGACCGCCGAACCGCGACACGCCCTCCGAGAACATGATGTCGAACTCGCAGACGCGGAACGGCGGCGCCAGCTTGTTCTTGCGGACCGTGACCTTGGCCCGCATGCCGATGCTATCCGACCCGGACTTCAGCGTCTCGGCACGGCGGATCTCCAGCCTCATGCTCGAATAGAACTTCAGCGCGCGGCCACCCGGCGTGGTCTCCGGATTGCCGAAGAGTACGCCGATCTTTTCCCTGATCTGGTTGATGAAGATGACGACCGCATGACCCTTGGAGATGGCTGCCGTGAGCTTACGCAGGGCCTGGGACATAAGCCGAGCTTGCATACCCGGTAGCGAGTCGCCCATGTCCCCTTCGATCTCTGCCCGTGGCACGAGCGCCGCCACGGAGTCGACAACGACCAAGTCCACGGCACCACTACGCACCAGCATCTCGGTGATTTCCAGCGCCTGCTCGCCGGTATCGGGCTGCGAGACCAGCAGGTGCTCGACATCCACGCCACAGGTACCGGCCCACATCGGGTCGAGCGCGTGCTCCGCGTCAACGAAGGCTGCGACCCCGCCGGCCTGTTGCGCCGAGGCGACTGCGTTCAATGCCAATGTCGTCTTCCCGCCACCCTCCGGTCCGTAAATCTCGACCACCCGACCACGGGGCAGACCGCCAATCCCCAAGGCGATATCGAGCGAGATAACACCTGTCGGGATGACACTGGTGTTCAATCGGGTACCGGCGTCTCCTAGCCACATGATTGAGCCTTTGCCGAACTGGCGCTCAATCTGGCTGATCGCCTGGTCCACGGCCTGATCCCGCCCGCTCCGTTTCTCTTCCGCCTGCTTCCCGTTCAACTGACCGGGGCGCAGCTTGGTCTTCGTGCTCTTTGCCATCGCCATCGTCCTTTCTTCCTCGCAACCAGCGGCCGCCGACTACTGTTCTATTTTATAGAACATTTATTCGATTTGCAAGTCGCGGCCACCACTGGCTCCCCGCAGCATGGGTCACACGGACCAACACCCAGGATTGGCTGTGGTCTGTCGAGGGGAACGCACCGGGCCAGGGTCGGTTGCGGGCGGAGCGTTAGTGCGCCGCCGGAGCCGCTGCGGCCATGAGCGCGGCGTCCGGCTGGTACGGCGGCGCGGCATGAACAGCGGTGCTCAACAAGTCGGCCGCCAGGTCCACGCTCACCCGCTCCGTATTGATAACGTAGTCGTACAGCGTCGCATTGAGCCAGTCCACGCCCCCTGCCTGCCGATGAAACGCTCTGCGGTCACGGTCACTGCGTTTCACCTGCGCCGCGGCGCTACGCGGGTCGGCGCTGGTAGCCTGGCACACGCGGTCAACGCGGAGGTCGAACGGCGCCACGAGGAGCGCGTGGACGGTACCGGCCGCTGGACCGAGCGCGCATTGACCGCCCCGACCAACGATGACCACGTGGCCCTGGCTCGCCTTGTCGGCGACCGTTCTGATCGTCTCACCGATCAACTCCTGGTAGTGCTCGGCGGCCCAATAGGCGGTCGGGCGAACATCGAGCGCGTGCGTTGCTACCGGCCCCGTCGGTGGGTAGCGCGTCTCCGGCGGCCCGTGGTGCTCCGCGTGCTCGGCATCCGGCACCGGCACCGGCACCGTGCGCCACAGGTCCGACGGATGTCGCCACAGGCTCCGTCCCCGTTCATCCATGGCCACGAGAACATCAACGGGAACGCCGGAATGCGCCGCAGCAAGGTCGAGGAGTTGCTGATCCACGAGCTGTGCCGAGAGACGAACGGCCAATTTTGCCGCTACCGCTTCACCCCACGCACCTTCCTGACGAGCAATCGTTACTACAGCCATCCTGTCATCCTCTCGCGCCAGCGGCAGGCACTTGTGTTACCGGATGTACCCGCCCTCGGCTGCCGACGCTCAACGATTATACCGACCTGGCCACGCTAACGAGGGTGCTGCACGCGGCGCCTGGGCGCTGCCGGCGACAATTTGGACTGCGGCCTCCGCCGCAGTGACGAGGCAGAGGCCAGGACCGTCACCGCGGCACACGCCGCAATCCGGTAGCGGCGGGAGCACCCAATGCATTCCTCTGGTCAGTCAGTCTTCCGTCGCCTCGGCGGTCAGCATCCCGATCTCGATGGAGCCACCCACGGACCTCAAGTCCAGGTCAGCTGCGCCCTCACCCAGCGTGCCGCGATAGGTGCCGCGGTAGCGTCGGCGTGACGGCCCCTGCCGCGTGGCCTCACCCTCAGCAGCCGGCAAGTCCACGTGGATGCCGCCGCCCAAGGCATATGCCTGGATATTCGCCGACGAATCTTCGGCCAACAAGACCTTGATCTGCCCTCCGGCAGTTCTTGCGCTGTGGGCGCCCTCAATGAGGCGCGCGCCTTCGATAGCAATGTTGCCGCCAGCCGTGCGCGCGCTGAAGCGCTCAATCCGTCCCGTGAGCCGCAGGTTGCCACCCGCCGTCCTGCCGTCAAACTCCTGCGTGCTGCCGGTGAAGTGGACGTTCCCGCGTGCCCGGACGTGCATCTGCGATGGCTCCCCCGTGGCAGCGATATTGCCACCGACCGTGCGAGCGGTGACAGGCTGACGGCCGTGCTCGTTGATTTCAATGTTGCCACCGCGCGTCTGCGCGTCGAGCGGGCTATCCAGGCGCTCGGTCTCGATGTCGCCGCCGACGGTCCGGGCGGCAATCTCCACCAGTCGGGCCGGTACCGTCACCTTCAACGTCGGCACGTGACGATCCTCCGCCTCAGTCGGGTAGGCGGCGATGATAGCGTCTGTACCGCGACGCAGGGCATACCAGGTCCAATTGCACCCCTCAGCCAGTGGCTCGACGGTGGCGATAGCTCCCGGCTGACCATCGGACTCGCTGCTCGACTGTGTCGCGGTAGCAGCGGCCCAGGTACTCGCCTCCGGGGCCGACTTGCCAGCCTCCGCCCAGGCCGCGGCCTCGGGAGTTTCGACCGCCGGCGTGCCCTCGTCCGCACCGGCCGGAGCAGCCGGCTCGTCGGTTTCGTCGGCGCTGTCGTTTGCTTTGGGAGCTGCTTCAGCCGGTTGAGCCACGATAACCAGGCCGCCGCCGGTGCTCTCCACCAGCAGCCGTCCAGCCAGAGAGATTGGTACCTGTCCATCTTCAGCAGCCAGCGGCAGCCAGCCCGACGCCAGGCGCTCTTCACGACGACGACGGCCCGACGCCGCATCCCGCCGGACACGGGGGCCGACAGTCTTGGTCACGGCGGACACGACCTTACTGACCGTCTTGTTGAGGTCTTCCACCGTCTCCTCGGAGAGGACGCGGCCAACGTTGGCCTTGATCTCTGCCACAAAGTCCTCTCCGAATGGGCGCTCTCCCGCCGGTGGCACCGTCGCTGGCTCCCGTTCGTCTCCGAGCGCTTCGAGCAAGCGCACGCCCTCGTCTACGGAGACCTTCCCTTCCCGAATCAACTCCAGTACCCGCATCCGCTCAGTTGCCATCGTTCAACTCCTTCGTTGCTGGCTCGCCGCTCGTCACCCAAGAACATTGAGTGATCCTTGTTATACATTAATGAAAATCGGAAGATTTGTCAAGAAATACAGCGAGATTTTGATAATAGATTTCTTGTCTGCATCAGGATTTTCAGGATGCAAGGATGAACAAGATGGATTCCCGCTTGTGCGGGAATGACGGGGCCGGGGGCAATGAAGCGCCCCCCTACACGAAAAACCTACCCTTGTCAGCCCCTTCACAGGGGAACGAGGCTACAGCGTGCTGTGCCTCTACTCACGAGGGTCCGCATGGGGACTTTGTGGCGCTACTGTGACTGGTCCATAGCGGACAGCACGCGGCCTAGCTCTTCGAGCTGCTTGCCAAACTCGGCCCATTCACCGTCACGCAAGGCTTGCTGTGCTTGCTCGTAGTGCTGCCGCGCCTGGGCAGCCAGCTCCGAGACGGCGATGCCCTCCAGGGATTGACCCGCAGCCGGCGTGGCGGCCGCCCCGACACTCGGACGGAGACCGGCCAACACCGACTCACCGAAGATGCTGGCGAGTGCGGCATCGAGCGTCGGCTCCATCACGAGCCGATTGCCGGTGGCGACGACGACGCGCTTCAGCTCCGGGAGGCGGCCTTGCTCGGCCTGCAAGTAGACCGGCTCGACGTAGAGCGTGGAGTTACCGACCGGAATGACCAGCAGATTGCCGCGAATGACCCTGGAGCCACCCTGGTTCCACAGGGTGAGCTGTGCCGAGATTTCCGGGTTCTGGTCAATCCGCGCCTCGATCTGCATGGGCCCGAAAATCAGGCGCTCCTTGGGGAACTTGTAGAGCAGGAGCGTGCCATAGTTCTCGCCGTCGGACCGCGCCGCCAGCCACGCGATCATGTTGTCTTTCGCCGCCGGTGTGAACGGCAGCATGAGCAAGAACTCCTCTTTCGGCTCATCGGGCAACCGCATGATGACGTAGTACGGCTCAACGGAGACCCGCTGGTCAGCAAAGGATTCCATTGCTACTTGCCACTGGTCCTCGCGGTTGTAGAAGACCTGCGGATCGCGCATGTGGTAGGTCAGGAACACTTCGGCCTGCACCCGGAAGAGGTCCTCGGGATAGCGGACGTGCTTACGTAGCGATTCGGGCATCTCCGTGAGTGGTCGTACCAGGCCCGGATAGATGCGCTGCTGCGTCCGCAGGAGCGGCTCGTCCGGCTCGGCGGCGTAGAGCGTGACCGTCCCGTCGTAGGCATCAACCACAACCTTGACGCTGTTGCGAATGTAGTTGAACGATCTGCCCCTGCGCGGCACTCGAACCGCCGGGGGAGCCGCGGGCTGCGCCTCCTGCGATGTCCCCGCAGCCTGGAGATCGGTGGGTTGCAGCGCCATATGTTCGGCGATGATCTCAGTGACCGGTTGGGCATACGGGATCCGGTCGGTGGTCGTATAGGCGTCTACGATCCAGACCAAGCGTCCGTCGGCGACGACGAGGTACGGGTCCCGGTCCAACTGGAGGAACGGCGCGATACGACGCACGCGCTCCGGCACGTTGCGCCGCAGGAGCAACAGACTATCGTTCCGCAGATGCGGACTGGTGAGCATATTCAGCTCGCGCAAGTGCCAGGCGAGGAGCAAGCGGCGGAACACCGAGCCGACCCGTATCCCGTTCTCACCTTCATAGGTCGTGTACACGTTGTCGTCGCCGCGCGGATAGTCGAACTCTTGCTCTCCGGTCCGTACTGCGACGTACCAGTCGCTCTGCATCCCATAGTAGATCTCCGGGCGGCTCAGGGGGAGAACCCCCTCCGGCGGGATGTCCTTGAGCAGGAGCTGCGGCAGCCCCTCCGGCGTGACCTCGTTCACCGGACTCATCACGGCGCCGTAACCGTGCGTGAATTGCAGGTGTCGGTTTTGCCAGGTGGCGGCCTGAGACGGAAGCCGGTCGGGATCAAGCTCTCTGGCGCCGATCATGACCTGCCGAATGGTCCCGTCAATCTCATAGCGGTCCACGTCCACGTCATCGAAGCTGTAGTACAGGCGAATGGACTGAATCTGGTTGTAGGTATCGCGCAACGGGCGCGGGTCCCAGAGCCGCACGTTGGCCACCGTCTGCTGGGCGGCCCCGATTTCACTGGACTGCACCATATCGTCCGCCGTGAACGTGTGCTCGGCAATGCGGTCCAGCGCGAATCCCAGCCGCGTCAGTTGGATCGAGTTGGCGATAAAGGGGGCCTCGCGCGCCAGCTCGGCCGGGTCAACCCGCACCCGCTGGACTACGGCCGGGAGCACCACCAGACCGATGACGAGCACCAGCGCCGTAATGCCCAGCCCTCCCAGCGGGAGCACATAGTCCACGCGGGGAATGGACGCCAGGATCAGTAGTGCCAGGAGGACAAAGGACCCGGCGAGGACGCGCAGGGCGGGCAAGCGGAAGTACACGTCGGTATATCCGGCGCCGAAGAACTGATCGCGCGTCCGATAGAGTACGTCGTAACCCTGAAACCACACGATGGCCGCGAGAATAAGCGCCAGGATGGCGAGCAGGACCAAGACGTGAGTACGGGCCGGCCGGCCGCGCCCCAGGAGCATAAAGCGGAGGTGCTGCAAGCTCGGGTCGGCGAGGTAAAAGGCGATGGCGTAGATGGTGAGCACGCCGGCCCCGACCAGGGCGACGGCGGCGAGCAGCCAATTGACTGCCGAACGGATCACCGGCAGCTCGAAGACGTAGAAACCCAAGTCCTGGCCAAAGACCGGGTCGGCCGTCCCGAACGAGGTCGCGTTGAGAAAGCGCAGGACCGCTGGCCATTGCGCCGCCGCACCAAGTCCGAGCACAACCCCGACAACTAGACCGCCGAGGAGCACCATCTGCCCGGCCAGCCGCACCAAGGGCTGTACCTGCGCCGGACCGCCCAGCAGCTGCTCGATGGCTTCATTTTGCAGCACGCGGATCGGGAGACGTTCGACGGAGCGGAGCGCCAGGCGCAGCGCCACGAGGATGTTGGGCAGCAGAATGATCCAGAAGAGCAGCGTGCCGGACATGAAGAGCAGGGCCCGCGCGGTGAGCATCGTTTGGAAGACAAAGAGGTAGCCCACGCTGTCGAACCACAGCCAGTCTACGTACAGTCCGACGAGCGTCCCGACGCCGCCAACGAGCAGGGCAACCAGGGCCGCGACGGCGAACATGGCAGCTCTTCTATTCATGACACTGCGCCTCTCTATCGTAGTAATTCCAGCAGTGGTCGGCCCTTACCCACGACGCTCCAGCCGTGCCAACTGGTCGTCGTCCAATCCTAGGTGATGGCCCACTTCATGTAGCAGTGTACGCCAGACTTCCTCGGCAAGCTGACGCTGCGAACGACAATGTGCGAGGAGCGGACGTCGAAAGATGGCGATTTGATCGGGCACGGCAAGGTGGTAAATCCCGCCGCGCGTCGCCAAGGGCCACCCTCGATAGACTCCGAAGACTTTGGTCCGCTGGCCGTGACGATCTGCGTCGATGTCATCGGGCCGCGGCAACTCCTCAATGGAGATCGACACATTGTCGAGGTGCTGCCGGATCGCCGGCGGCAGCCGATCCATCGCGCGGCGAGCGAGGCGTGCCAAACGACCGCGGGAAGCTCGTATTCGCCGCATCACACTCGCCTCCCCCCACCGCACGGATAGTGCCAGGTGTGGTGCAGCGGGGGCCGACGACTCCCCCTAGGCACCTGCTTGCCCGGACTGCGACCCGGTGCGGGGAAAACTGCCGGTTGGAGGACTATGCCGGCCTCCGGATTTGGTATCCACTTGGTCGGGGCGAGAGGATTTGAACCTCCGACCTCAGCGTCCCGAACGCTGCGCGCTACCAGGCTGCGCTACGCCCCGTCGTCAGACATGTATTCTAGCGAAGGCCAGCAGGTCACGTCAATCAAAGATGAGCCGTACTATCCGCAAGCACCGCGCATGACTCACCGGTAACGGGCTTACATACTTGGACTCGTCCCGGACACCATGACGCGAGGCCGCCGGGTACAGGCCCACGCCAGTTGGTGCCCTAACCCAAGCGAGCGGCGCGCTCGAACAACGCTTCGCGGAGACCGTCCAGCAGCCCCTCCAGCCGCGCTTGGCGCTGCTCGAGGTCGGACATACGGGACTCCAGGCGGTCAAAGCGTGCTTCCAAGCGGTCAAAGCGTGGCTCCAAGCGCTCGAAACGTTTATCGGTGCGCTGCATGGACACCACCAAGACAGCAAGAATTGCGACACCGACGCTCAAGATGCCCACCAACTCCGGTGTCATCCGGTAGTCTCTCCTTCTCTGTATATGATGAGTATACAGTCAGTTTCCCAATGGTGCTGGGACCGCCATGCGGTAGACTGTGCTAGGGCCGTCACGAGCCGAGTGCTGCCGGCCGGCCCGTGCAGGATACTCCTGAAGCGCGGCAGGGAGGAGACGGATGCAACTAGGACGAGACGTGGAGATTACCTGGCTGGGGCACAGCACCTTCAGGATCGTCAGCCCCACGGGCAAGGTCCTGCTCATTGATCCGTGGACGGCGGGCAATCCCGCGTGCCCCGACGCATACAAGCAGATTGACAATGTGGATGTCCTGCTCATCACCCACGCCCACGACGACCACATGAGCGATGCGGTGCCTATTGCCCGCGCGACCCGGCCGGCACTCGTCGTGGCGATGCACGAAATTTGCCTCTATCTGGAGGGGCAGGGCGTTGACGACTGCAGCGGTATGAACAAAGGGGGAACACAGACCTTCGAGGGTATCCGCATCACGCAGGTCCACGCCGATCATTCCAGCGGCCTGAACCGCGACGGTACGATTGTGTCCGGCGGTGAGCCGTGCGGGTACGTCATCGAGTTCGAGAACGGCTTTACCCTGTACCACGCCGGAGACACCAATGTCTTCGGCGACATGCGGCTCATTGGCCAGCTCTACCAGCCGGACGTAGCCTGCCTGCCGATCGGCGATCACTTCACGATGGGGCCGCGGGAAGCCGCGCTCGCGTGCCGCTTGCTGGAGGTACCGCGAGTGATCCCGATGCACTTCGGTACGTTTCCGATACTGACCGGCACGCCGGCCGCCCTGCGCGAGCACCTCGGCGATCAATCGGGTGTCGAGGTGCTGGAGCTAACACCGGGAACGACGCTGCGCTGAGACTGCGCTTCCGACCGCTAGGACTGACGTGTCGCCAATACGAGACTGATCTATGGCTACTTCACGGAAGGCCGGGAGCAGCCCAGCGGACGACTGGCCCGCCGGGGCCGAATTCGCCCCGGCCGCGCGCTCCGAGCATGTGCCGGAGAGCACGGTCCGTCGTCTCTCCACTTATTACCGTCTCTTGCAGACATTGGCTGCACAGAGCGAGGGTGAGCAAGTGTCTTCCGGGAAGATCGCTGCGCTCACCGGGTTCACAGCCGCGCAGGTACGGCGCGACCTCGCCTACTTCGGCACCTTCGGCCGCCGCGGCGTCGGCTACGAAAACCGGGAATTGCAGCGCAGCCTAGCGACGATCCTCGGCATTGATCGCGGCTGGCGCATTGCGCTGGTCGGCGTCGGGAACTTGGGCCAGGCCCTATTGAGCTACCGCGGCTTCCCCCGCCAGGGGTTTCACGTCGTGGCCGCCTTTGATCGGGACCCGCAGAAGGTCGGTCAGATAGTGCGGCGGGTGCGGGTGCGCCCGATGAGCGCCCTGCCGGCCGCGGTCCGCTCCTTGAACTTACAGATGGCCGTGATCGCCGTGCCGGCCGACTCGGCGCAGGAAGTGGCCGCTGCCGTCGTGGCCGCCGGAATCAGCGGTATCCTCAACTTTGCACCAGCGAAACTGGCCGTTCCGGAGCACATCCACCTGCAAAACGTTGACCTCTCCATCGAGATCGAGTATCTCTCGTACCTGCTCACGCACGAGGCACCGGCCGATGCCTAGTGGAGAGCCGGGTACCAATGACAAGGAGTCACAAGATCAGATGAGTGATAGCCAGAGCACCCGGCCCCTGCGGACCCGCATCGCCCCCTCACCGACCGGGAACTGCCACGTCGGCACGGCCCGGGCGGCACTGTTCAACGTGCTCTACACCCGGCAGCAAGCCGGCACGTTTGTACTGCGGATCGAAGACACGGACGCACAGCGTTCGACCGCGGAGTCGGAGCGGGGCGTGCTCGAAGGCCTGCGCTGGCTCGGCCTGACCTGGGATGAAGGACCGGATTGCGGCGGTCCGTATGGCCCGTATCGGTCGAGCGAGCGTCTGGCACTGTATCAGGAAGTAGCGGACAGCCTGCTGGCACGGGACCTGGCCTACCACTGCTACTGCACACCCGAGGAGCTGAAGGCCGAGCAGCGCGCCGCCCAGAAGGCCCGGCGCCCGCCCAAATACAGCGGCCGCTGCCGCAACCTGACGGCGGCCGAGCGCCGCGCGCGGGACGCCGCCGGGCAGTCGGCGCGGATCATGTTCAAGGTACGTGGTGGGCCGGTCGCCTACGACGATCTTGTGCTGGGCCACATCGAGGAGAATAGCGACCTCTACGGCGACATCCCTATCATGCGCTCGACCGGCTGGCCGCTGTTCAACTTCGCCGTCGTGGTGGATGACCACCACATGGCGATCAGCCACGTCCTGCGCGGCCCGGAGCACGTGCCCAATACGCCCAAGCAGGCGCTCCTCTACGAAGCCCTCGATTGGGAGCCGCCGGCCTTCGGTCATGTGCCGCTCTTGCTCAACCCCGACCGCTCCAAGATCAGCAAGCGCAAGGGCGCCGTCTATATCGGAGAGTTCCGAGACCAGGGCTACCTTCTGGAAGCAATGGTGAACTTCCTCGCGCTGCTCGGCTGGCATCCGGCCAACGATAAGGAGGTGTTCACGCTTACCGAGCTGCAAGAGTCTTTCTCACTCGACCGCGTGAGCAAGTCTCCGGCGGTCTTCGACGAGACAAAACTGGAATGGCTCAATGGTGTCTGGATGCGGTCACTGGCGCTGGACGACTTGGTGCAGCGCGCCACGCCGTTTCTCCGCAATGCCGGGCTGTCTATCGATTCCGTACCGGCGGAGCGCGTCAAGGCGGCCGTGGGACTGGAGCAGGAGCGCGTGCGGCGCTTGAGCGAGCTACCCGACGCGACGTCGTTCTTCCTGCGCGATGAACTGGAAGACTACGATTCGAAGATTCTGCTCGCCCGGCGCCGCACCGCCGCCGAGTCGCGGGCTGCGCTCGCCAGCGCCAGAGCAGCGACCGCCGCCGCGGCGTGGGACGAGACGTCCCTAGAAGAGACTATCCGCGCTGCCGCCGATGACCTGGGCTGGCGGCACGGCCACCTCTTCATGATTATCCGCGGCGCCATCACCGGGCGGACCAGGACCCCGCCGCTCTTCGACACGATGCTGGTGATCGGCCGCGACCGGGTACTGTCTCGGCTGGACGACGCGCTCGCCCGCCTCGACCAACTTGTAGCGGAACAGTAGGACAGACTCTTGACAACTCAAGCGCCGGAGCGTGTCGTCGAACACTACGTGACTTCAGGCTCGGCGCGCTTGTGGTCGGCCGCGAGTGGCCGCGGCACGCCGCTACTCATGTTCAACGGCGGCCCCGGCTGCGACGATTACCTAGGCCCGGTTGCTGCTATGATCGAGGACCTGTGCCGCGTGATTCGCTTCGAGCCACGCGGCTGCGGACGCTCCGATTGGGACGGCAGCTACGATCTCGACACCTTGCTGTCCGACGCAGACGCCGTCCGCCGGGCACACAACGCGGAGACGTGCATCGTCGCCGGCCACAGCTTTGGTCCGTGTGCCGCCCTGGCGTATGCGCTGCGGTATCCGTCCCGTGTGATCGGTCTGGTCGGGATTGCCGGAGGGAGCATTGTCAATGATCGGACCTGGAGCGAGGCCTTCCACAAGGCACTCGAAGCGGTCGGCGAGGACCTTGGCGGGTTAGAGTTCACCGCTGACCAAGCTGTCAACCGAGAAGGTAACCGCAGTTGGTACGAGTATATCAGGCGTCCAACCCTCCTCAGGGACATCGCAGAACTGGACCTACCGGCCATATTCATAAATGGTGGGCAGGACATCCGTCCCAACTGGCCTACTCAACAACTGGCGTCTTTGCTGCCGCGCGGGCACTACGTCGAGCTTCCTGGTGCTCCCCACGCCATCTGGCTTACGCACGCCGACGAACTACGAGCCGCGCTGCGGCAAGCAATCCGACAAATCACCGGCACCGGCGGCTTATGATCGGCTTATGATGGAACGTTGGAGGCCCGCGCCCCCACGATACGTTTAATGGTCCAGCGGACGGCGTAGGACCGCCTTCCCCACAACGCCGCGGCAGCCGAGCACGAGTCGCGGTGCCTTGACCGCCCCCAGAGAATCACGCCATGCCCAGCCGTCATTCACTTCAGCGCTGGTTACGTTTCCTCGGCGTGCCGATCCTGCTGCTCGCCGTATTCGGCGGGGCGCAGCGTTGTCAAGCGCAGCCGATACCGTTAACTGGGGCGCTCAGGGCACCGGCCGCGCTTGCCGTGGTACGTGCCGTCCACCTGTCGGGCGACTACAAACAAGCTATTCGGCTCTACCAACAGGTGCAGAGCCAGGCGCCGGAGTCGGAGGCGGCCATCGAGGCCCTGTATCGGCAGGGGCAAGCCGCTTTCGCCGCCGGCGATACTGCTGCCGCCATCCGCAGCAGCCTCCAGCTCGTCATTCACCCGCGCGCGGGCCGCTGGCAGGCACCGGGCCTGCTGCTCCTGGGGCACGCTTTCGAGCACAGCGGTGCCGAGGACGCTGCGCTGGCGGTCTACGAGCAGTATGAAGCATTAGCAGGCGACCTCGACGACTTCACGGCCGTGCGTAAGGCGGACCTGCTCTATGGACAAGGCCGAGATGTCGCCGGCTGGGAGGTGCTGGCGGAGGCGTATGCGGCGCTCGATACCATTCCCTCCCGTATCGGGCGCGGGCGCGTGGCAAGGGCCTTCGGACACCGCGCCGAACAGGCGGGCCGCACGCGGGAGGCGGCCGCCGCTTTTCGGACGACCCTCGGAGACTTGCAGCTGCTGGGGCTACCTGTCGTCACGCACATTCAGGCGCTCTGGCGTCAAGTCGAACGGGAGGAGGCCGCCGGGCGTCGTGACCTTGCGGATGAAGTGCGTCAAGAGCTGATCCGCGAATATCCGCGTTCTGCTCAGGCGTTGCAGGCGCTACGCACATCAGGCAACCGATTCCCCATCGGCGACGATGATCGCACGGCGATCTATTACGCCAACGGGTTGTGGCGCGACGCCATCGCGGCGGCGGACGACTTCATCGCCGGCAATCCTGTACCGGAGCGGGCGGCGCGCGCCTCTTACTACCGGGCGCAGGCCTTGCTGCGGTCCGGACAGCGGGCGGCCGGTATCGCGGCACTGGATGAGATCAACTCTCGCTGGCCGTATAGTTCCTGGGCCGACCGGGCGCTATGGGCCGCCGCGACCAATTTGCTGTGGAATGCACCGGGCGAGGGACTGGAGAGGCTGGAGAGGCTGGTAGACCAACACCCCCAGTCGCAGTATCGTCCCGAAGCGCTCTACCGACTGGGCCGCATCCTGACCATGCGTGGTCAGGAGAGTAGAGGCCACCAGTACTTGGTCGCGGCCGCCGACACCACCCCGGAGAGCTTCTACTCGCTCCGGGCGCGTGAGCTGATCGGCCAGCCCCGGACTGCGCCGCCCGGCCCTTTCGGAACGCAGCGAGCCATCACCGCGGAAGAGCAGGCGCAGTGGCGAGTATGGCTAGTCGAGCAACAGGGACTGGTGTTGGCCGAGCAGGAGCGCCAGCGGGCCAAGGCCGCCGCCGACCCGCGGTTCCGGCGCGGGTTTGCGCTGCTGGCCGCCGGTTTTACTACCGCTGGAGGAGAGGAGTTGCGCGACTTGGCCGATGCGGTTGCCGACGAGCCGGCCGCGCTCGTACACGTGGCCACAACGGCCCACGCCGAGGGCTATATACGGATCGCCATGCGGCTCGGCGAGCAAGCGTTCGACGACATGGAGGATGTCCGGGTCCTGGAGGTGCCGCGCCTGCTGCAGAAGCTCATCTATCCGCTCGGATTTGTCGGTCTGGTCGAGCCGGAGAGCCGACAGCGGGCACTCGATCCGCTCCTGCTGACGGCGTTGATCCGCCAGGAGAGCACCTTCTATCCTGGCACGACTTCCTTCGCGGACGCGCGCGGCTTGACGCAGTTCATTCCCGGTACGGCGCGGGACGTGGCCGCAGCACTGGGCTTGACAGCGTTCGAGCCGGAGAACCTCTATCACCCCGACGTGGCCGTCAGGTTTGGCGCGCACTACCTCGCCGGCTTGCTGGCACGCTTCGACAACAACGCCTACATGTCGCTTGCCGGCTACAACGGCGGCCCTGGCAACGTGGCACGCTGGGCGAGGGACGGGGCCGCAGATGACGTGGATCGGTTCGTGGACCAGATAGACTTTTCCGAGACGAGCGATTTTGTGAAGGCCGTCATAACGAACTACACGCTCTATCAGGCGATTTATCAGTAGCAGAGCGACGGGAGTGACTCGCTGACGGCCTGGCCCTCACGCTATGGTACTATTCACTCGTCGGCACTGCCGCGCTGGTTGCCGGTTAGGCTTGCCGCCAGACCTCACAGACATACGAGGAGAGCATGAGCCAGACGTCTCCCGCCGCCGGTCAGGATAGTGATGCTGCTCGAAACGATCCGTACCGTCCGCGCTTCCTCGGCTTCTGGATTGGAATCGTCCTGGCCTTTGTGCTAGGTGGTGGAGCAGCCGGCGTCATTGCCGACATCCTCTACCGCGACCTGGTACGCGCCGGCATCCTGCCGCCCATCCCCTTCAGCTAAACCGGACCAATCCCCGTAGCTCTCCGCAGCGTGGCTCCTGCTCGCCCGCCGCCGCGGCACCCCCACCGTGCCCCGGCCTTCCCTTCGGGCCACCGGGGGTACAACTGCGCCCCGACGCGGCGCCTACTTGGCCGAATGGCCTCCCTCCGGTCGTGCCGGCACGGCTGCGGCCGGCTTTCCGCAGCTTTACTTGACGGATTAGAACTTAGGTTCTATACTGCGTTCCAGGAGCCGCAGTAGATAGTGGGAGGATGCAGATGGAAGTAAGAGGAACGGGGTCCCTCGGTGCGCCCACCTACCACGAGATCGAGGCGAAGAGCGCCCTCAACCGCTCCCGGGGCGGGCCGTTCACCTGGAGCCTCAACCCTTACCGGGGTTGCCGCCACGCTTGCCACTACTGTTACGCCCGGACGACGCACGCCTTCTTCGACTTGCATCCGGGCAAGGACTTCGCTCGCCACATCTTTGTGAAGACCAACTTGGCCGACGTGTTGCGCCGCGAGCTAGCGCGACGGTCGTGGCGGCGTGAAAACGTTGCCATCGGGACCGCCACGGACCCCTACCAGCCAGCCGAGGGACGCTACAAAGTGACCCAGGAGTGCCTGGCAGTGTTAGCTGAGGCGCGCACCCCGGCCCGTATCACCACCAAGGGCAGCCTTATCGTGCGGGATATTGACCTGCTGCAGGAGGTCCGTGACCGCGCCGGCTCGTGCAGCGTCAACATGAGTCTGACGAGCCTCGACGCAGCACTGCTCCGGAAGCTGGAACCGGGCGTTGCGTCACCGCGCCAACGGCTCAGTGCAATGCGGCGGCTGGCTGACAATGGTATTCGCGTGGGGCTGGCGCTCGCACCGATTCTGCCTGGCATCACCGACTCGCCGGCGGCGCTGACCGACCTCGTTCGGGCGGCGGCCGACCACGGCGCCGCGTTCGTGTGGGCCGGGACGGTACATCTGGAGCCGGCGGTGCGAGACTGGCTTCTGGAGACTCTCTCACCCACCTTCCCGGAGGTGATGGTGAGCTACCGCCGCTGGTTCGGTGCGCCCGGCGGGCCGGCGCGCGCGCGCTATTCGCCCCGCACCATGGATGAGCGCATCGAGCGGCTGGTCAAGGCCGTGGGTGCCGACTGCGGCCTACCGCGCCCGGAGGCCCGACCGCGCGTAACGGTCCTGCCCCAGATACCGCAACAACTCGCGCTGAATATCTAGCCGTTGACATTCCCCGGCTGCTTCCGCACAGGTAGGAATTCAAGGCGCGATTATTCGCACCTCTATTCTTGGTCAGGCTCCGGCCCCCTTTGCCACCCGCTTCGCAGGGAGACAGACCGCTCTCTCCCCCGGAGTTGGTTCCGGGAGAGGACGATGGCAGGGGCCGGAGATAAGTGCAGTTGCCTGCTACCGCAAACGTCAGCGGAGCATTGGCTGCGCGGCCGCACCGGGTTCGCTCAGGCAGCCCGTGCCCGTTCGAAGCGGTGCTCCAGCTTGCGCTGGCAGTCAATGCAGTGGGTAGCCTGCGGAACGGCCCGCAGCCGCCGCGCCGGAATCTCCTCACCGCAAAGCTGGCAGACACCGTAACGGCCCTGCTTCAGGCGCTGCCGGGCGTCGTCCAACTCGATCAGCCGCTGCTCGACGAGGTGCCGCAACTCGACACGGGTACCGCGCTCCGTAGCCTCCTGAGCGGCAGACACCAGCCCATCGAAGTCACCGCGGTCCACGACCGGAGCTTCCGAGGCGTCATCGCCGCGCAGACGGTTGACCAGGGAGATCAACTCCGCCTTCCGCGTATCCAGCGACTCTGCTGGCTTGAACTTGGATGCCATGGGATTACCCTCCTTGTTGAAATCTGCGACGATGCCGGTCCCATTTGCACACGGGGCCAACCGTTGGCACCGCGTTCCGGCATCGTGCCACCAGCGTTGGTTGACCGCAGCGGCAGCATCAACGCTGCCGCACGATCCGCCACGGGTACTCACCCTCGGACACACTACGCGCTCGACCTCACTGCCGGTGCGTAGACAGCCCACAGGTGTAGCGGAGTGTAGCGACGACTCGCATCGCCGTCTGTGATGGTGGTCACATTGGCAGCCGCATCAGGATCGCCGCCGCGCACCCCTTATCGAGATATACGACCAGTACGATCCTGCGGATGTTTCGCGCACCACCGTCACGCGGCAACACTCCGGTAGAGCACTACTGTACGAGACGAGTGTTAACTCCCGATTACAAGGACGTTACAACCGTGTTACGGATAGCGCGTAGCATGGAAGGACGAGGAGAACAGCCACCAGCCTACCGTCGCAAGGGCTGTCCGGGAGACACCGAGGACAGCCTTAGCTGGTGGAGAGGCCTATTCTTCTTCTTCGGAGTTGGACCGACCACGTTGCCCAAACTGGTACAGGACCATGGAGATATAGGCGAGGGCCACCAATATCCCGGCCAGTGTAGGGTTCGTCGTCAGCCAACCCGTCTCCGGCTGGCCGAAGTCGTGTATCAACCCGGCAAGCAGGAGCGCGGCGAAGATCGCGGCGGCGGCTAAGAACCACCCGGCATAACGTCGTAACACAGCGGTACATAATAGCGGCTCCGCCGAGCCGAGGCAATAGCGGCCGGCGGCCGGCGGTGCTGCGCTACAATCACGGATGGCCCGGTGGGAGTGAAGAACCTCGGATTGACACCCAAGGTAGCCGATCTTCCCTCGCCGGAGCACGTGCGTCTCACATCGCAGCTTCCGGAGCACCAGGCATGACCCTTCTGGCAGGAGACCTCCCCATTGTCGCGCTCGTCGGCCGGCCGAACGTCGGCAAGTCCAGCCTCTTCAACCGGCTCACCGAGGCGCCGCAGGCAGTGGTAGAGGCAGCACCGGGTACCACCCGCGACCGGCTCTATGCGGAAGCCGACTGGGGCGGCGGCCGGTTTCTGGTCGTAGATACCGGCGGCCTGGCCTTTGACGCGCCAGGTCTGCACAGTCAAATGGAGATCGGTGATGCAAACCTGGCGGCGTCCGAGTCTCACGACACGCTGCAAGAGCAGACCGCAAAGCAGGCACAGGTCGCCATCGCCGAAGCGGACGCCATCATCTTCGTCGTTGATGTCGTCGTCGGTCCGACGCCGCTCGACCTGGATGTCGCTGCGCTACTGCGCCGAACCGGAAAACCGATCATCCTCGCGGCGAATAAGGCGGACAGTGTCGGGCGGAGCGAAGAAGCCAACGAGTTCTATGCCTTGGGCATGGGCGAGCCGCATCCCGTATCCGCTTATCACGGGGTGGGAACCGGTGATCTGCTCGATGCGGTCCTCAAGGCACTGCCGGCGGTCGAGCCACCCGCTGAGGAAGACGACACGCGCCTGCGCGTCGCGCTCGTCGGCCGGCCGAACGTCGGCAAATCGCTGCTCCTCAACCGATTGCTGGGTGAAGAGCGCACGGTCGTCAGCACCGTCCCGGGTACCACGCGCGATAGCATTGACAGCGTCGTCCACTATGATGGCACAGAGCTGGTCCTCGTGGACACGGCCGGAATCAGGAGCAAGGCCAAGGTCGCACCCGGCGTCGAGCATTACAGCGTGCTGCGCTCGCTGCGGGCCATTCGGCGGGCCGACATCGCTCTACTGCTCACGGATGCCACCGAACCATTCACGTCCCAGGACACTCACATCGGCGGTATCATCGCCGACGAAACGAAAGGCGCGGTACTGCTCGTCAACAAGTGGGACCTCATCGCCAAAGACCCGCACGTGATGCGCCGCTTCCAGCCTGAAGCGCAGCGGGCCTTTCGTTTCATGTCCTGGATGCCCACCCTGTTCGTCTCCGCCCTCACGGGGCAGCGGGTGAACCGCATCCTCGACATGGTCCTGACAGTGGCCCGTGAGCGGGAGCGCCGCATTCCGACGGGTCAACTCAATGAGCTGATCGGCAGAGCTACGGCAGCGCACGCGCCGCCTTCCATCGGCGGTCAGCGCCTGAAGGTCTACTACGCTACCCAGGTAGGAACGCGGCCGCCCCGGTTTGTCTTCTTCGTCAACGATCCCAGCTTGATGCATTACGGCTATCGGCGGTATCTGGAGAACTCCATCCGCCGCGAGTACGCCTTCCACGGCACGGCTATCCGCCTCACGGCCCGCCAACGCGACCGGTGACGGCCACTGGTCAGTAGTCAGTGGCTAGTGACCAGTGATCGGCGGCTTACTTCCGGGGCGGCTCAAGTGATCGCGGCGGATTGCTATACTCGCGGCATGACTCCTGTCGGCCAGTCCTACCTGCTGTTTCAACTCCAGCGGATCGATTCGCAAGGCGATGGTGCGCTCCAGCGCATCCAGGAGCTGGATACGAGGCTTGCAGACCGCGCCGCAGAGGTGGCCGCCGACCGCGACGCGCAAACGCACCAGGAAGCACTGCACAACCGGCAGAGCGAGCTACGCGATCTGGAGCTACAGTTGGGGACCGTGCAGGAAAAGCTCACCACCGAAGAACGGCGCCTTTACGATAGTCGAGGCGCTCCGCGTAGTCAGCTTCAGTCGCTCCACCAGGAGGTCGAGAGTCTCCAGAGCCGTGTCACCGAGTTGGAGGATGCGGTGTTGGTGGCGATGGAGGCGGTGGAGGAAGCAGAGGTTGCAGCGGCCGCAGCGGCGCAACGCGCGGCCGCCGCCCAGGCGACCGGGGAGCAAAATCGCGCGGCGCTGGGGCAGGACAAGGCGCAAGTTGAGGCGCAACTCCGACAATTACAGCAAGACCGCTCCGCCATTATGGCACAACTGGCCCCGACCTCGACCGCGCTCTATGATCGCCTCCGCCAGCAAGCCGGCGGCATCGCCGTGGCGGAGGTTGCTCAGGGCCGGTGCCAGGGCTGTCGGCTGACCCTCCCGTCGTACACCATCCAGCAGGCCCGGCAAGCCGACCGTCTCCAGCAATGCCCCACCTGCCGGCGCGTGCTGTACGTCGCGCTGTGAGTGTCATAGCGCGGACCAATGTTCGCCATAGAGTTGCACACCCCGGAATGGTTGCCGTAGCGGGCGCTGCGCCGCGTATAATCTCGACGAGCGGCCAGCGGACGAGATTGACCCCACGGCACCCTCGCCACATCTCCTCACACAACGCACTCCGGCGACCGGGAGGCTGTCCGCGTCATTATCACGAGGCGAGTTCGGCGCCGCTACCATCGTGCTCGGACAAGTAGACGAGTGATGCTACAACCACGCACGCAAGTCGGCACCACCCGGTCATCCGTCACGGCCGCCGCCCCGCCGGCGGCGCAGGAGCACGTGCCGGTGCTCCGGGCTGAGGTCGCTGATCTGCTCACAGCCGGGGGCAGGCGCTTGATAGATGCGACCGTAGGCGCCGGCGGCCACGCGGCGGCGCTCTTGGCCGCCGCGCCGGACGCCCGGCTGCTCGGCCTCGACGCTGATCCGCAAGCCTTGGCCGCAGCAGAGCAGCGGCTGGCTACCTATGGGCAGCGCGTCCGCTTGGCGCAAGGTAACTTCTCGGACTTGGCGACCATTGCTCGTACCCATGGCTGGGAACGAGCCGACGGCATCCTCCTGGACTTGGGGCTGTCCTCCCGGCAGTTGGCCGATGACACACGCGGGTTTTCGTTCCACAGTAGCGGACTACTCGATCTGCGCTTTGACCCGACGAGCGACCGCCCCATGGCGACTGAGTTGGTCGGCAAGTGGGACACCGACGAGCTGGCGCGGGTCATCTGGGAGTATGGCGAGGAGCGCTGGTCGCGCCGCATTGCCCGTGCGATCACCGCCGCCCGCCCGCCTGCTGGCGCTTGGCGCGCCCGGGACTTCGCGCGGGTGGCCGCCGCGGCGGTGCCGCGGCATGGCGGCCAGCGGCGGCGCCATCCGGCCACTCGCACGTTTCAAGCATTACGGATTGCCGTCAACGGGGAGTTGGACGCTCTGAAGGCGGTGTTGCCGCAAGCGATCCAATTGCTGAATGCCGGTGGCCGGCTGGCCGTCATCAGCTATCACTCGCTTGAGGATCGGCTGGTGAAGCAAGCCTTTCGGGTCGCTGCGGGTGCCTGCCAGTGCCCCCCGGAGGTACCGGTGTGCAGTTGCGGGGCCTGCGCCAAGGTGCGACTCGTAACTCGCCGCGTCGTGCGGCCGACGGCAGCTGAGATTCGGGAGAATGCGCGGAGCCGCTCCGCTCGTCTGCGCGTGGTCGAGCGGTTACCGATCGCGACCACAGTCAAGGGCCATGGAGCGCCAACGGCCGGCACGTAGTAGGTAGTCATCGTGGCAGCAACGAGCAGACTCTTCCCAAGCGGTGGACAAGCGGCAGGGCGGCTGCCTTGGCCGCTCGATCTCCCACCAATCGGGCTTGTATTCGCCTCGATTATGTGCATTGCGGTCGCAGCGCTCCTGTACCTGACGCAAGTGAGTCGGGTCGCCACATCGGGATACGACCTCGCTCATCTCGAACACCGCCGGGAGCAGTTGAAGCGGGAGCACCAACAACTCCTCGTTGCGTTGGCGAGTGCCCGGAGCATCAGCCAAGTTGATCAGATTGCTGCGAGTGAGCTAGGTATGGTCCAGGCCCACACGGAGACCTTCCTGCCCGTCGCGGCACTGCCGGCGACGCTCGACATCGAGGCCGCAATCCAAGCGGCGGAACAGGAAACGGATCCGCCACCCGCCACGTGGCGCCAACGACTCGGCGCCTTCCTCGCTCTAGTGCAGAGCAAGCTCGCCAGAAGCGCCAGCACGGTACCATCCGCCGGGGACGACGGGGATACCGCCCTGGCACATCACCGGCTCACCGGGACCGACAGCGCCGGGCTGTCGGCCGGTCCGGCGCGCGCACAGAGTTAGCGTATGGTCACGGCTGCTCCACCTCCGTCACAGGCCCGGGAACGATCCGCTCCGAGTCTGCCGGCGCCATGGGCGCCGGCAGACCTGTCGCCGGGCGAGGAATCCCCTCTGCCGGAGGCACTACCGGCAGCCGGCCCGCCTATTCGGCTGGCCGTGCTGCTGGCCTTCATCATGATCTGTGTGGCACTGCTCGCTTGGCGGCTCTTCTACTGGCAGGTGCTGCAGCGCGAACGGCTCCAAGCGCAGGCCAGTAGCGAACAAGTGCGCGAGCAGGTCCTTCCCCCTCAGTCGGGCGTGATCTACGACTCGCGCGGGCATATCCTCGCCGTCAGCGTAGCCGCCGATTTCGTGTCGGCCGACCCGTCCGCAGTTACCGATCCGGGGCTGACGGCCGAGCGTCTCAGTCCAGTCCTCGGTGTACCGGCGGCGGAATTGCGTGCCAAGCTGATGGAAGCCGCGGGGTCCTACGTGCGGCTCTCCGGCAAGGTTGATGAGCACGCGCGCCGCCAGGTAGCTCAGTTGCAGCTCCCCGGCATCCAACTGGAGCCAACCGCCAAGCGGGTGTATCCCGAGGGAATCCTCGCCGCACATCTGCTCGGGTTTGCCAACGGCGAGGGACAAGCCTGGTACGGCCTGGAGGACTACTACAGCAAAACGATCACTGGACATCCCGGCCGCATCCGCGCCGAGATGGACAACGCCGGCACCGAAATCGGCTTCGGCTTCCGCGAACGCGCCGCGCCGCTCGACGGCTATGACCTCATCTTGACCATTGATCGAACAATCCAGCACTTTGCAGAGCGCGAGCTACAGAAGACCCTGGAGCGGCACGAGGCCGAGAGCGGCACGATCATCGTGCTGGATGTCACCACTGGCGCCATCATCGCCATGGCCAGCTACCCCACCTTCAACCCCAATCACTACGACCGTTTCGAGGCGGAACTGTTCCGCAATCCGGCGATCTCTATGCCCTTCGAGCCTGGTTCGACCTTCAAGCTGGTGACAGTCGCCGCGGCAATTGACTTAGGGCTTATCACCCCCCACTCGACGTACACCGATACCGGGGTAGTGGCCATCGGGCCACACACAATCCACAACTGGGATGGGCGCTCGTATGGCCACACGACGGTCACGGGGCTCCTGCAAAAGTCGCTGAACACCGGCGCAATTTGGGTCGCGCAGTTGCTCGGAGCGCAGCGATTTTACCGCTACGTCACAGCCTTCGGCTTCGGCAGCCGTACCGGCGTAGACCTGCAAGGCGAAGCACCAGGGCAGTTCAGAAACTTCGCCGCGCCGGGGTGGACTCCGTCCGATCTCGCAACGAACTCGTTCGGTCAAGGCCTTACCGCTACGCCGTTGCAGCTCGTGTCGGCCATTGCCGGGCTGGCGAACCACGGCCAGCGGATGCGTCCGTATGTGGTCCAGGCACGAGTGAACCCCAAGACCGGCGAGGTCGCTGCCAGGACTGCTCCGGTCGTCGTCCAGCAGGTCGTCAAACCGAGTACCACCAGAACCATGCTGCAGCTGATGGAGGCTGTCGCCAACCAGGGAGAGACGAACTATGCGCGCGTACCCGGTTACCGCGTCGGTGGCAAGACCGGCACCGCATCCATCCCGACCAGCACCGGCTACGATCCGGAGCTAACCATCGCCTCGTATGTGGGAGTGGTACCGATTGAGAGTCCCCGGTTCGCCATCTTCGTCAAGGTTGACCGCCCCAAAGAGGTCCCCTGGGGATCGGTCGTGGCGGCACCGGCTTTCCGCAACATCGCCGAGGCGCTGATGGTGTACTATCGCATCCAGCCAAGCGACCCCACCGGCCGCCAAGCTGCACAGCGAGCCGCGGCCTTGACGCGCCAGTTGGCACCACCCGGTGAAGGGGCGAGCAACGACGGATGACCGAGCTACCGCGATGAATCAAGACTTGGCGCCGCCCGGACCGATAGCCCACCGTTCCGACTATGTGTTGTTGGGCATCGTTATCGGGCTGCTCGCTTTCGGCTTGGTCATGGTGCTCACGAGCAGCATGGTAACCGCCTACAACAGCTACGGCACCGAGTTCTACTACTTGGGTCGCCAGGGGTTATGGACCGTGCTGGGGCTGGTAGCGATGGTGGTCACTTGGCGTCTGGACTATCGCCGTCTCGGCCCCCTGGCACTGTGGCTGTTGTTGGGTTGCATCATCGTGCTCGTTGCCGTCCTGCTCTTTGCGGAGAGCATCAACGGGGCGAAGCGCTGGTTGACCATCGGCCCCTTCAGCTTCCAGCCGTCCGAGCTGACCAAGCTCGGGATTACCCTCTATATGGCCTACTGGTTGGCCAGCAAAGAGGAGCAGGTGAAGAGCCTGGCGTATCAATTCGTGCCGTTTGTCATCATCACGGCCACAATCGTGATGCTGCTGCTCAGGCAGCCGGACCTCGGCTCCGCTTTCGTGATTGTCGCCACGGCCGTCGCGATCTTCTTCGCTGCCGGGATGCATCTGGGTCAACTGCTGCTCTTCCTCGTCTCCGGGATTGTCGGCCTGTACGCAGCGATCACTGTATCTCCCTACCGGATGGAGCGTTTCGTCACCTTTCTCAATCCGTGGGGCGATCCCAGCGACTCGAGCTATCATATCGGCCAGGTGCTCAAGGCCCTCGGCGCAGGTGGCGTCACCGGCACGGGCCTGGGAGTAGGGCGCGGGAAGTTCAACTACTTGCCGTTCCCACATACGGACAGCATTTTGGCTGTCATCGGTGAGGAGCTAGGACTCATCGGCACGTGCTGCGTGCTGCTGGCGTTTGGCCTCTTTGCGTATCGCGGTCTGCAGATTGCCTGGGATTCGCCCGATACCTTCAGCCGGCTTTTAGCCACCGGTATCACGTGCAACATCGTCTTTCAGGCGCTCGTCAGCATCGGCGTAACCACCAGCTCGCTCCCGTATACCGGGCTGACGCTCCCCTTCATCTCTTTCGGCGGCTCATCCTTGCTGGTCACGCTGGCGAGCACGGGACTGTTGCTCAACATCTCGCGGTATACGGTCTCACATGGACACGACACGCTTGCGCGTGGCGGTGTGTGGCGGGGGCAGCGGGGGACACCTTTATCCGGTGCTGGCAGTGGCGACGGCCCTCTCCCGCGCTCGACCTGAGGCCCCGTCGCCCCAACCTCGCCGCTCCGCTGACGGATCGGACCAGCGGACCCCGGTTGCTCCCGACGACACGCCGGACGTGCTCATCTTCGCCGGCCGGACACCCATCGACCGGGCCGTATTGAGCGGGGCACATTGGCCGGTGATCTGGCTCGATGTCGGGCCGCTACGCGGCGTCAATCCGGGCCGCCTGGTGTGGAATGCGCTGCGTCTGCTGCGCGCGGTCGTCACGTGTCACCGGAGGCTCCGCGCGTTCCGAGCACACGCTGTGCTGGTCACGGGTGGCTACGCCAGTGTGCCGGTCGTGCTCGCAGCGCGACTAGCGGGCATCCCCGTTGTCCTGCACCTCCCCGATACGACGCCCGGCTGGGCGGCGCGCTGGATCGCGTTGCTGGCCGCGCACGTCACGCTGGCCTTCGATCTCGGCGGCCGGCTACGTACCGGAGCGCCCACAACCGTCACCGGTTACCCCCTGCGCCCGGAGTTCGAGCAGCCGTCCGGTGAGCGGGGACGCGCGCTGCTCGAACTGGACCCGCGGGAGCCGCTGGTGCTCGTGATGGGCGGCAGCCAAGGCGCCCGGCGCCTCAACCGGGCCGTGAGCGGCCAACTGGCGGCGCTCCTGGCACGCACGCAGGTCGTCCACCTCTGCGGTCTGCTGGACGAGGCCGAGGTGCAGACTGCTCGCGCGGCACTCGCACCGCAACTCCAGCGCCGCTACGTGGTCAGAGCACACCTCCATACCGGTATCGCGGACAGCATGGCCGCCGCGGACCTCGTTGTCTGCCGCGCCGGTGCCGCCACATTGGCCGAACTGCCCGCAGCCGGAGTCCCGGCCGTGCTGGTACCGGGGGATTACGCCGGGGGGCACCAGCAGCCGAACGCAGCCTTGCTGGCCCACCACGGCGCGGCGCGCGTTGTGGCGGATACGGAGCTTACCGCCGAGCGGCTGCTGGCAGAGGTGACTACCTTGCTCGATGATCCGGATTGCAGATACCGGATGGCGGCGGCCATGCGGAGCTTGGCCAAACCACGGGCGGCCGAGCGGATCGCCGCCGTATTACGCGCGGTCGCCCAGCGCAATACAACCCGTTGATATTGCTACGCTGGGGTAGCGAAGGTCTCAGCTATGGTTCAACGTCAGCCGCCTCGGCAGCCCGGCGCGGCCGAGCGCCTCCCGTCTGGTGTGCATCTCATCGGCATCGGTGGCACCGGAATGGCCGGGTTGGCCATCCTGCTCTTGGAGCTTGGCTGCGAGGTCACGGGGTCCGACCTGGAAGCGAGCGCAGCGGTACGTGATCTCCGCCAGCGCGGCGTGGCCGTCGGCGTACCGCACGACGCGCGGCACCTCGGCGATCCTGAGTTGGTCGTGTACTCGTCCGCGATCCCGGAGCGCAACGTCGAGCGCCAGGCTGCCAAAGCCAGGGGCATTCCCGAGATCAAACGGGCGGCCATGCTAGGGCGGCTCAGTCACCGGAAAAACACCATCGCGGTAGCCGGTACACACGGCAAGACCACGACGACGGCCATGCTCGCCTGGATTCTGAAACAGGCCGGACGCCAACCCGGCTGGGCCGTCGGCGGCGAGGTGCCCGATCTCGGCGGCAGTGCCCGGTGGGGCGCCGGGCCGTGGTTCGTCGTCGAAGCGGACGAGTTCGACCGCTCGTTCCTGACACTGCATCCGCAAGTGGCGGTCATCAACAATATCGAAACCGACCACCTTGACTATTACGGCCATCCCGTCGCCATCTATCAAGCCTTTGCCGCATTTGCGAACCGGCTCCCGGCCGACGGTCTGCTGGTCATTGGCGAGGACGCCGCGGCACAGCGGATCGCAGAGCGGGCGCCCGGCACGGTGCAAGCGGTCGGCTTTGGGCACGACTGCGACTGGCGGGTCACGCATCTGGCACTCAGACAGGATGAGACGGAGTGTAGAGTCCACGCTCCGGATGGGGAGGTCGCGCAGTGCCGGCTGCGGGTGCCCGGCACGCACAACGTCCGCAACGCACTGGCGGCGCTGGCGTGCGCTGCCTACGCTGGCGTCCCGCTCGCCGCCGCCGCCCCGGCGCTGGCGGCGTTCAATGGCGCGGCACGGCGCTTTCAGCGCGTAGGAGAAGCCGGCGGCGTCATCGTCTACGAGGACTATGCTCATCATCCTAGCGAGATACGGGCCATCCTGGCGGCGGCGCGGCAGGTCCACCCCCCTACTCTAGGCCGGATATGGGCGATCTTCGAGCCGCACACCTACAGTCGGACCGAGGCGCTCTTCGACGATTTCGCGCAGGCGTTCGGAGGCGCCGACCGCGTGGTACTCACCGATGTGTATTCGCCAGCGGGCCGCGAGCGCGGCAGTAGTGAGCGGGATTCTGCGGCGCTCGCCGCGGCGGCGAGCCATCCGGCCGTGCAGCACGCCGCCACCCACAACGACGCCCTGGCCTACCTTGTAGACCGCCTGCGGCCCGGCGATTGCGTCGTCATGATGGGCGCCGGTCCTATCCATCGTCTCGCCTACCAGCTCGTAGACCGACTGCACCAAGATAGTAGCCCCGGCACATAGGCCAAACACATGGCACATCGACCACGCACCACGCACCACACACCACTCGCCACTACCGCGAGCGGCCTGGCCTTCGAGCGCGACCGGTCCCTCGCCCGCTGGAGCACTCTGCGAGTGGGAGGACCGGCCGAGTGGTCGGTGCAAGCGCGGAGCAGCGCCGAGCTGGCGCGGGCGGTGACGCTCGCTACCGAGCGTCACCTGCCGTGGCGCATCCTCGGTGGCGGCAGCAACGTCCTGGTGAGTGATGCCGGCCTCAGCGGCGTCGTGATCCAAAATGCCGCACGTGGCGTGTTGAAGCAGACGATCCGCGGCGAGGAGTTGCGGGTACGGGTGGAGAGCGGAGCGCCGCTGGCCGGGTTGGCCCGGCGGCTGGCCCGCGCGGGATGGTCCGGGCTGGAGTGGGGCTGCGGCATTCCGGGCACCGTCGGCGGTGCCGTTGTCGGCAATGCCGGCGCGCATGGCGGCGAGATCAAGGACGCGCTGGTGAGTGCCACCCTGTTGGACAACGGGAGCGAATGCTCCGTAGCCGTTACCGAGCTAGGGTACGGCTACCGTACCAGCGCGCTCGCTCGGTCCCCGGCGCCGCTGCCTGTATTGGAAGCGGAGTTTCGGCTGCACCGGGCGGCGGTAGACGAGTGTCTGGGGAAAATTGCCGAGTACGAACGCTGGCGGCGCACCCATCAGCCGCGCGAGCATTCCGCCGGCTCGATGTTCAAGAACCCGCTGGGCGAGGCGGCGGGCCGGCTCATTGACGCCGCCGGCCTGAAGGGAGCACAGCACGGTGGCGCCCAAATCTCGACGCGCCACGCCAACTTCTTCGTGACGCAGCCAGGCGTGACGGCCACCGACATCGTGGCCTTGATACGACTGGCCCGTCGGACCGTCCAGGAGCGGTTCGGGATCACACTCGAACTCGAAATCATACCGCTGGGCACGTGGGAGCATGACCCGCGTCACGCCGACAACCCACCGACTCTCTCACCATCATGCGCGTCCGGCGCGTCAGTCGGAGGCATCCGCTAATGGGACCGGCGGGTGGCTCAGGGTGGCGTGTGGTTGCCCACTGGCTAGGCTGGAACTGGCTGTCGGTCGCCAACCTGCTGGCGCTCTGCGGAGTCATCGCGCTGCTGCTGACCTCACCGCAGTTCCAGGTCACGCAGGTCATCATCGCCCGCGAGGCGGAGTCCAGTGCCACACTGGCCCAGGCGCACGAGCTATCAAGCGTCGTCGGGAAAAGCATCTTCCTGCTGCACACGGAGCGGCTGGCGCGGGAGATCGAAGCACTGCCCAGCGTCCGCTCGGCGCAGGTCCGGGTGCGGTTGCCCGATCGGGTCATCGTCGAGATCGCCAGGCGCAAACCGGTCGCCGTATGGCAAGCGGTCAACGGCCCCTTCCTCATTGACCGTGAAGGGCAGATCATCGGCCCCGCGACAGAAGATGCGCCGGATCAGCCGGCACTGGTTATCCAGGAGACCAGCGGTGTCGAACGTGTCCCGGGGCAGCGGATCGAGCGCCGGATACTGCTGGCGGCCCGCGAGCTACGGCGCATACTGCCGCAATTGGGGGTTGAACCGCTGGCCATCGAGTACGGGACCCTCGGACTGACGGTGGTGGGGAGCACCGGCTGGCGGATCATCTTCGGCGAGTTGGAGCAGCTCAATGCCAAGCTGGAGAACCTGGCGGCCATCCTCGACCTGCAACGCCGGCAGCCGGAGCCGGTGGAGGTGATTGACCTACGACCGGTGGAGCGGCCCTACTACCGCCTCGTTCCTACGCCAACGACGCCCGGCGCCAGCGCCACGGCAGCGGCCACCAAGCAGCCCCGCTAATCCGACAAAACGCCAAGCCCCTTGTGGCGGGTGGTATACTGCGGCAGTAACTCGACAGGTGGGCAGGCAGAAAGACATGGCAACCGAGGTCAGCAGCGCAGACGCGGCCCAGCAGCACCAAGGCGACGTGGCCGCTGCCGCGCTGGCCGGTTTGCTCCACGACATTGGCGCGTTCTGGTACCGCACCGGCGAGCATGTCCCGCCGGAGGTCGTATCGGCCGGACGTAGCAGCACGCCGGTTACTATCCACGCGCATTGGTCCGCAGCCTTCGTGGCCCGCCACGTGCTCGTCGGGTGCCAGGACGAGGTGGTGACGGCCGTCCGCGACCATCACCGGCCGCAAGACCGCCTCGGCAACCTCGTGGCGCTGGCCGCGCTCTTGGCGGCAGGTGGTGTAAGGCCATCGCCGGACGGCGGCAACGTCCAGCTTCAGTCGGCGCTGGCCGCGCTCCACCGTGCCGAAGGAACCGGTGAGGCGGGCGAGGCGGCCGCGACGCGAGAACGCACGCGCCGCTTCTACGTGCCGTTGCATCCACTCGCGTCGAACCGGGCGGCGCTCTTCCCGACCAACGTGCGCCTCTCCGCGCGCGACGCGGCGGCTGCATATACGCGCTTGTGGCACGGACTACTGGAAGAGCACGCGCTCATTCCGATGACCAACGACCTGGCTTACGCCGATTCCCTCTGGTGGCTGCTGCGAAAGTACACCTGGTGTATGCCGAGCATGGCGGCGGGACCGAGCCGCGATACCTCGCTGTTCGACCACCTGCGTCTGACGGCGGCTCTGGCCGTCGGCCTGGTCCTGAACGGTACGTCCGACGACGAGATTGCTCGTCTGCTGGCCGTGTTGACCGCGGACCGATCCCAGGGAGCGCCTCAACTCCCGCCAGCGGAGGACACACCCGGATTCACCTTCGTCGCTCTCCGCGTGTCCGAGGATGGTTGGCCGGCCGGTCAGCCTCACAATACGAGCGTTGACATCGCTCGCGCTACATCGTTCTCGCGCACCCTGCTACGCCGCGGCGTCGTGGCGTGGCTGCGTGAGCGGTGGTCCCTGCCCCAGACGAACGTCCTGTTCGAGGGCGGCGGGATCGCCTATCTGCTTGCACCGGCGCACGTGTCAGCCGACGTGGACGGTGCCCAGACGGAACTGGCACGGCGCCTGTGGCAGGAAGGCCGTTGGCGCGGCCAGGTCACGCTCGCCGCCCAGCCCTTGACCGTCGCTGACCTCTGTCCGATGGCTGTAGATTCCCGCTTTCGCGGGAATGACGGGGAAGAGTGGACCGGGCATCTCGGGACGATCTGGCGCGACATGGGTGAGGCGCTCGCCTGGCGTAGCTCCCGGCCCGGTGCGGTGGGCGAGACGGAGCAGCTCGCCACGGAGCTTTTCACGGCGCACGGGCGGGGCGGCAGCGCGACGACGTGCCGACTGTGCTCCATCGAGCTTGCTCCGGCGGACCAGGGCGCCGGAGCGGAGGAGACCTGCGACCGCTGCCGCAGTCTCCGCGAGCTTGGGCGCTTGCTGCGGAATCCGGGCTTCCTGGTGCTATCACACTCCCAGCCGTCGGTAGACTTGCCCGCGCCGGCCCTTTCACCAGGGCTGGTAGCACCGCCACCACTGGATACGGAACCGGTCGCGGCGGCCGTGCCCGATGCGCCGGCGCCCAACGATACCGGGCAGCCGAGTACACCCGGCTGGCAAGCAGCCCTGGGCGCCTTGGGACTGCGAGCAGCGTTGCTGCCGGCCACCGATGCTCCTCCCGACCACCAGGCGGAACGGCTGCTCCACGCCCTCCCGCCGCGCGGCTTGGCGACCGTCCTGCGTCTGAACGAAATTACCGGTAGCTGGGCCGAGCTACAGCAACTGGCCCGCACTGACCGGCCCCTGGTAATCGGCTGGCAGCTACTCACTGACGGTCACGAGCTACCCACTGGCCGGATTGACCTCCGTTCGCTGGGCCGGCGCGCGCGGGGCGTGCGGACCGCGGCATTCTTACGCAGTGACGTGGACGACGTGCTGAACCACGTCGCTGCCGGGCTAGGCCGGGCGGCGGCACCGGGACGAGTGCTGACGGTGAGCGCGCTGTTGCAGGTCTTCACCGAGGTTTGGGTACCGGCCATGCTGACTGGCACGGGCGTGAGCGATACCGTCGCCGAGCGCCGCCGCTCGCGCGTCTGCGGGATCATGGCGAGCAGTGGCGGCTTTGGCGCGGTCGGCGCCTGGAACACCGTCGTCGAGTTGGCGCAGCAGCTTGCTCGCGACCTTGTTCAGTACGGCTGCCGCAATGCGGCGCTGCACCTTTCGGCCGGCATTGTGACTGCCCAGCCGCGAATGTCCGTGTTGATGGGTGATGAGGCAGCCCTGGCCGCGCTCGGCCAAGCCAAAGGCCGGCGGCCGCTGACCCTTGCCGAGGCCGGCGCTCAGGCCAAAGACGGCGTTTGCTTCCTGGGACAGACGCTCGGGTGGCCGGCCTTCAACGTCGCCGCACGCTATCGCCGCACGCTGATGCAATCCCAGCGCGGCGCCGGCAACGGCACGGCCGTCGTACCGGCCTTACTGACGGTGTTCACCCAGCTGCGGGCTGCCGCAACGGACTGGCCGGTTGCTGGCGAGGCGGCCGGTAGCAACGGTGCCGCGGAGCAAGGCGATCCCCCACAGCCGGGTCGTTTGCCCATCGGCCCCTGGACGTGGTATGCCGCCAATGAAACTCAGACCGCCGCGCGAGAGCTACCCGCCGACGAGGCCCGGCGGATGCTGGTGCTCACGGAACTGCTGCGTAACCCACAAGAGGTGGGCTTGCCGGCGCTGATGGTAGCAACGGCGTGGGCGGCGCTGCTCTCCGGAGTAGACGCCCGGTTGCAGGAGGTGTCATGGTAGCGCAATCATCGGATCGGAGTCCGGCACAGGCCGGTGATGGTGCGGCTCCGACAGCCACACAACCCCAGCGCCGGCCGGGGCGCGGCCCGCGGCCCGGTCGAGGGCCGCGTCCGCCCGCGCCGCCGCTAGCGACGCCACGCGACATTGAGGCAATCATCGTGGATGGCGACACGCAGCGAATGGTGCGGAAGGCGGAAGAAATCGGGCGCCGGCTGCGGGAGCCGCTGCGGGCCGCACAGCTGCGTTCGATCTACGCCACGCTGCGCTTGATCGAGACCGAGTGGCAGGGTGCGGCGGCGGCTGGTAGCTCGGACGTCGGTCGACGCCTCACGCACCTCCGGCCCCAGATCGCCTACCTGGCGGCCAAGCATCGAACGAGCATCGGGCCGCTGCGCCCCGTGCTGGAGATGAGCATCGGTCGCGTCGAAAGCGACGGCGCACGGCTCGTTCGCTTGGTGGACTTTGTTACCGCCATTCTGGCGTACCATCGGGCAGCCGGCGGGGAGTTGAAGACAGCAGCCTCCTAGGGGCTACAACACGCTTTAGCCCCTGTCGGAGAGAGATCGAGACCGAGCGAGACGCAACGCTCTAGCGAGGATACGCGGTAATGGCAACAGACACTGGGCAACCAGCCGAACAACCGACCACGCCAGACGCACACGATGGCGGGAGGGGTGGAGCGCGTCGGGCGCGTCAACTCTACGGTCGCGTATTGCTGCGCGGCAGTATTCGCTGCCTGACGGGACTGCACATCGGCGCCAGAAATGACGATCCGGCCGTCGGGAGCATTGACGAAGCGGTGTTGCGCGATCCGCTGACGCTGCGTCCTTACATTCCCGGCTCGGCACTGCGCGGGAAGCTCCGCAGCCTCAGCGAGCAGGCCGAGGGGCGGGAGCCGAATTGGGAGACCGGCGGCGTCCACATCCACCTCTGCACGCGGCCGCCGGCCTGCGCGGTATGTCGGCTCTTCGGCGTGCCGAGTCAGTTGAAGACGGCGCGACCGGCGCGTCTGATCGTGCGCGACGTCTACCTGAGCGAAGACAGCGCGCAACGCCTGGCGGCGCTGCGGACCGATCTCCCCTTCACGGAAGTGCGCGTCGAGGCCGCGGTTGACCGCCGCTCGGCCGCCGTCACATCCCGCGAAATCGAGTTGGTACCGGCCAGCGCGGTGTTCTCCGACATGGAGTTGGTGCTGAACGTCTACGAGCACCAGGACCTAACGGACTTCGGCACGCTGGTTCGGGCGCTGGCGCTGCTGGAAGACGACTACCTGGGCGGCGGCGGATCGCGTGGCGCCGGGAGCGTGCGTTGCGAGCAGTTGGCAGTGATCCCGCGTAGCGTGGCCAGCTATGGGCAGCCGCCGGCCGACCAGCCCTCACAACTCGAAGCAGCAAGCGTGCGCGAACTGCTTGCGCGCAGCGACGAGGTACTCGCGTTCCTGCGCGAGCAGATTCCCGTTCCCGAGGCCGAAACGACCGCCGAGGAGTCAGCGCCCTCGGAGCCGGCCGCCAGCGAGGAGGAGCAGCCGGCTCCCTAGTCCGCACGGCGACCGTTGGCCCCGGCCCTGAAGGGAGGGGCGAGGCGTAGGTGTCGTGGCCCGGCCGAGTCGGAGTCATTGCTGCGGGGATCCGTTGCGGCTATGTTCCCGACAGAGAAAACCACTCAGCCAGCCTTGCTCGACCTGAGCAGTCCGGCGCCGGCTCCCGCTTCCGGCACGCACGACGGCCAGGCGCCACGCCGGGAGGGATCAGGGGAGAAACATCCCCGGAACCAGCTTAACGAGCTGACCGGGCAGGAGTGGGTCTACTTCACCCGCAGCGTCCTCACCACGACCTACGCTTCTGCCCACGGGCATCAACTCCGCAAGGCGCACGGCGCCAACAAGCCACCGGAGCTGATGAAGGAGTTCATCGAGTTCTTCACGCGGGCCGACGAGGTAGTGCTCGATCCGTTTGCCGGCGTCGGCGGCACTCTGATCGGCGCCAGCATCGCCAGCCCGCCACGGCGGGCTATCGGCATCGAGATCAACCCCCGCTGGGCGGAGACCTACCGGGAGGTCATCGCCGACTCTGCCGGCGAACTCACGGAACAGCCCTTGCTGGGAGGCGACTGCCGCGAGGTCTTGCGCGACGAGGCACGGTTTGCCGACGAATCGGTGGACTACGTGCTCACCGACCCGCCGTACAACGTCCACCTGCCCCAAACGATGTCCAACGCGCCCCGCTACCGCGAACAGCACACCAACCGGCGCACCGACTACAACATGCGCTCCGATGAGGCCGGGGACCTGGCCAATCTCGGCAGCTACGCGGATTATCTATCAGCGATGCAAGAGGTGCTGAGATTGTGCTATCGCGTGCTGCGGTCCGGGCGCTATCTCACACTCATTATCCGCAACGCCTATCAAGACGGACGCTACACCTTTACGCACGCCGAGGTCGCACAACGCGCCGAGGCAGTCGGGTTCGTGACCAAGGGCGAGCACGTCTGGTATCAGGCCGGTACACGCCTACGCCCTTACGGCTACCCGTTCAGCTACGTGCCCAACATCGCCCATCAGCATATCGTCACGTTCCGGAAGCCGCCGCGACGCAGTACGTCCCGCCGCCGGTCGCCACCTACTGCCCCGGCGTAAGCTACGTGCCGCTCTAGCAGACGATGTTCGCCTTACCCCCGACGTTTGCGGTAACGATGACCAAGTCCGAGTATCTTGGTCGGCAAGGCCGCGATGAGCAGACTGAGCGCGGCCATCACCAAATGGAGGTAGATAAGGAACTCCCAAGTTTCCCACAGAAACATGTAGATGAGACAGATGAGCACGTTCCCGCCGGCATAGATTAGGTTGCGCTCTCTGGTTCGGTAGCCGTACTCCTTCTCCTCCTCGCTCATAGCGGTTCCCTTCACGCTGCCGGCCGGCTCCCTCTACGCTTCAGTATACTGCTAGTGAGTAGCCATGCCTAGCGGGAATTGGTCCGTCCCTACGTCTCCGCGCAATCCGGCTAAGATACGGGAGGAGCTGCGCCTGCTGGCGGCGCTGCTGCCGAGTTGGCGGCTGCGCGGCATGGCCTGGGCACCCAGCACGGGCACCCAACTGGAGTTCGGGCGGGCGCTCCGGCAGATGCCGCGCCAAGCGGAGCCACACGACGAGGCCCTCGTCGAGCGCGACTATCTGGGCCAGGTGCGCCCATCCGCGATCAAAGAGGCACCCAGTATCCCCTTCCAGCGGCAGGCCGAGCAGCTAACCGACGACAACCTGCGCTGGACGGCACGCGCCCGGTTCGGCACCTATAAGTTCTTCGGGTTCGTGGCGCTGGACGCGGGCCGGATCGCTGGCTTCACCCCCGCCGGTGAGCGCTTGATCCACGGTCCGCGGCCGCACGAGGTCTTTTTGCGCCAACTGTTGAAGTGGCAGTATCCCGATCACCAGCACCGCGGGCAGCGTTACCCGCCCGACCGGTTCGCGCTGTTCCCCTTCCGCGCAGTCGCGGAATTGATCCGCGAGCTGGATGGCCTGACCAAGGAAGAGATGGGCCTCTTCTGCTTCACCATGCGGCGCATGGAGGAGGTCCCGGCCGTCGCGGAAGCCATCGCCGGCTTTCGGCAAACCTGGGGCCGGGTCCGTGGCCGCGTGAAGCGCCGGCAGCTCGCGCAACAGCTTTTGTCGGCGCAGCGCCGTGAACTGGCCGCCGCGGGTCTGCGGGTCGCAGCGAGTATGGACGACTACGCCGACGCTCTGGCCCGGTACCTGCGCTACACGCGGCTCTACTCCGTCCGTGGCGCGCGCCTCGTCGTGGCCAGCGGACGCGAGAACGATCTGGACGCGCTGCTGGCCAACCCCCAAGTCCCGTTCGCCGACTACAATGACCGCGAGGCGTTCTACGCCCACTACGGCGCCGCGGGTACGCCGCGGCTGCCCTGGGAGCACCCGCAGCAGCTACAACGGACTATTCACCGCTTGGAGGAACGAATTGCCACGCTGCAACGGCGCGAGTTCCTGCTCCGCACTGGCCAAGCACCGCGCTTCGGTGAACCGGCCGGCAGCCGGGCTGACCCTCCGGCACCGGCGCTGCCGCTGCAACCGCTGTTGATTGACTTTGGCGACGCAGCACCGGAGACGGAGGTGGATGCGCTTTGGCGCAAGATTGACGCGCTGCAAGGCGAGGCGGCACGCCTCGAAGTGGCGATTGACGCGGTGGAGGCGCGCACGCCGGAGCGCCTCGCGGCCGCGCTGCGGCAGTACGAGCCGATTGTGGCGCGCCGCGTGATTGATCCGCCGACCTTTCTGGAGTGGAATACGTGGCGAGTGTTCGTCTCGTTCAACCACGCCCGCGAGATCAGGCCCTATTTGCAGCTCGACAGCGACTTGCAGCCGCTCGGTCCGGCTCCCGGCAACGGCCCCGACCTGGTCGTGACGTTCGACGATTATCTGCTGGTCGTGGAAGTGACCCTGCGGCGCGGCGCGGACCAGCGGCAGCACGAGAGTCGCCCGGTGACGCGGCACGTGCTCGATATCCAGCGGAGCGCGCAGCCGCGGCCCGTCCTGGCGCTCTTTCTCGCGCCCAGCATCCACAGCGATACTGCGACCGATTTCTTCGTCGCCCTCAAGTATCGCGTTATCGAGCGCGAGCAGATTGCCGTCATCCCGTTGCGGATTGCCCAGTTCATCAAGATCATGCAGCCGTTTGCGTCCGCGGATTCAGCGGCACCATCTGACCCGGCCACATCCCTGCGCGCCCTCTGCGAGGAGTTCATCGCTGCTTGTCTGGCGGCAGAAACCGGCGAGGAATGGCTGGAGCGCATAGATGAGGCGGTGGTCGGCTGGCGCTCGTCCCTGCGGGGCGACGATGCAGAGGACGCTACGCCGCTCCCGACGCTGCGCCCGCAGCCGCTGCTCGACGCCCCAGCGCCAGGCAGCGCGCTGAAGCTTCGCGCTATGATGTAGGGAAGACTGCAACCCCGGCCGGTTATTGGCCGTTGGTACCAGTAGAGGCGGGCATAGGTCATGTGTTCTATAATGAGGGCAGTATTTATGCCGCAGCGAGCTACCGGCCGCGCGGCGAGCACAGCCGGTAGTCGGTTCGAGGAGTAGACAACTGTGGCCGTGGCGACTGCAACCCGGAAGTCGAGCCGCAACGGTGTCGCACGCAAGGCGCGGCGCCGCGCCGGGGAGCCGACGTACACGGCCGCCGACATTCAGGTGCTCGAAGGCGTGCAGGCCATTCGCCGGCGGCCGGGCATGTACATCGGTTCAACTTCTACCTCCGGTCTCCTGCACCTGCTCTGGGAGGCGCTAGACAACGCCTGCGACGAGTACAGCGCCGGTTTCGGCAAGCGGGTCAGCGTCACAATTGACCGGGACGAGCGCGTGACGGTGCGCGATAACGCGCGCGGCATGCCGTTCGACCTGATGAAAGTGAACGGCAAGCGGTTGCCGGCAGCGACGGTGCTCTTCACGGTGCCGCACTCCGGGGGCAAGTTCGAAGAGGGCGTCTACAAGGCGGCCGGCGGGTTACACGGTGTCGGCGCCACGGTCATCAGCGCGCTCTCCGGCGAGTTGGACCTGACGATCTGGCGCGATGGGCAGGAATTCAAGCAGCGTTTTCTCCAGGGCGTGCCGGAGAAGCACCGGATTACCAAAGCACCGGCCCGCAGGACCGGCACCCAGCTCACCTGGCGGCACGACCCGGAAATCTTTGACTCTGACGTGTCTTATCCGCGCGAGCTGATCGCCAGCCGGCTCCAGGCCGCGGCCTACCTGAACCGGGGGCTGGTGATCGAGTTCGAGAGCTGGGATTCGGACCGCGGCGAGATGGTCACGGAGGTCTTCCAATCGAAGGAGGGTCTCGCCGACTATGTCAAGGAACTGCTACCGGCCGACACGACGCCGCTCTTCGCCAAGCCGATCTCTATTCGCAAAGAGCGCGACGGCGTGCAGGTAGAGGCGGCCCTCCAGCCCAATACCGGCTATACGACCTCGATTCTCTCCTTTGCCAATAGTGTACGGACGCGCGACGGCGGGGTCCACGAGACCGGCTTCAAAGCCGCGCTCACGCGGGTGATGAATACCTTTGCCCTCAAGTCGGGAGTGATTAAGGGGCGCGAGAAGGAGAGCTTCAAGGCCGAGGTGATCCAACAAGGGCTGGTCGCCATCATCTCGGTCAAGCTGGAGGACCCACAGTTTCAGGGGCAGACCAAGGACCGCCTAAACAATGCCGCCGTCGAGGGGCTGGCGCGCTCCGTAGTGGATGAGGGCTTGAAGGAGTGGATTGACGCTTCCTCCGACCGGGCGCGGGAGTGGGCACGCCGCATCCAGGTGATGCAGAAGGCCCGCAACGAAGCAGTGTTGGCCGAGGAGTTGGCCCGCACCGGTATGCGCCGCAACGGGGAGCTGGTAGACACGAGCGTCTCCAAGAAGTTCCTCCGCTGTAACACCAACGATCCCGAACGCGCCGAGCTATTCATCGTCGAGGGTGACTCGGCCGGTGGGTCGGCCTCCCAGGGACGGTTCTCCGACTTCCAGGCCGTGCTCAAGCTGAAAGGCCGGCCGCTCAACGTCGCCAAAGCCGACCTCAAGCGGATCGTCGCCAACGAGGAAATCCGCACGATCATCAACGTGCTCGGCTGCGGCACCCGCCAAGCGTTCGACATCTCGAAGCTGAAGTTCCATCGTATCGTGATCCTCACCGATGCCGACGTTGATGGCCTCCACATCCAGTGCCTGCTGATGACGCTCTTTTTCCGCGAGTTCCCAGGGTTGATTGATCGTGGGCACGTGTTCATCGGCTGCCCTCCGCTCTATTCGGTGCAGTACCGCGGACAAACCCGCTGGCTGCTCGACGATGAAGCGCGGCGCCGGTTCCTGCGGAACAACCGAAAGGCGGAGGCCCTGGAGTTCCGCCGCTACAAGGGCCTGGGCGAGATGACTGCGAAGCAGCTACGCGCGACGACGCTGGACCCGGAGCGCCGGATGCTCAAGCGCGTCACGATGGACGATGCCGCGGTTGCGACCAAGCTCGTCCACGTTCTGATGGAAGAGAGCAACGCCGAAGGCCGGCGCTCGTTCCTGGCCCAGAACTCGCACAAGCTGGCCGACCTCGACGTGTAAGGTGCGCCGACCGATGGGCCTCGCAAAGCGTACCGGGGCGCAACGGCGCTCCGAAATTCCCCCGGCCGTGCTGGCCGGCCTGAACGCCGGCGAGTTGGAGAGTGTCAACCTGGTCGAATGGCTGGCGATTGACATGCCCACGCTGTTACGCAACGTGGCGCCGGAGGTCGGGCTGGCCGATGAAGCGGCGGCGCTCGGCGCCGCAGCCGACGCCTTGGCCGGACTGGGCATCGTGAAGCGCGAGAAGGGCATTGGCGCCGCGCTGTTCCGCGCGCTCGACGGGCACCCTGATCGCGCAGCGATCTTCAAGGCGCTTGCTTCCCACACGTCCGACATGGTGCGGGCCTGGGCCGCCTTTGTACTCTTGGCTGATGAGCGCCTGACGCGGCCGGAGCGGCTGAAAGCGACACGACGCTTCGCGGCTGACCCGGCCGTCGGCGTGCGCGAGTGTGCCTGGGACTCGTTCCGGCCCTATCTGGTGCAGGACCTGAGCACCGGCCTTGCCCTGCTGGAGACTTGGGCACATGCCCCCGATCCCAATGTCCGCCGCTTTGCCAGCGAAGTGACGCGGCCGCGCGGTGTCTGGACGCCGCACATTCCGGCGCTGAAAGACAATCCGCAGCAGGCGCTCGGCCTCCTGGAGCCGCTGAAGTCGGACCCCAGCCGCTACGTCCAAAACTCGGTCGCCAACTGGCTCAACGACGCCAGTAAGTCGCAGCCCGACTGGGTGCAAGCGGTCTGCACGCGCTGGCTGGATGAATCACCGACCAAAGAGACAGCGTACATCGTCAAGCGTGCCCTGCGGACGCTGCGGAAACAGGGCGTCGTCGCATAGCGGGGTGGCGTGAGGCGGAAAGAGGTCAGAGAACGTGGCCGCAACGACAGAGCTACGCGAGAACATCCGCCAAGAGGAGTTCGGGGCGCTCCTGAGCCATGCCTTTGCCCTGTACGGCCTCTCGGTCGTCACCGACCGGGCGCTGCCGGATGCTCGCGACGGCCTCAAGCCGGTGCAGCGGCGCATCCTCTACGGCATGTACTTCCGGCGCTACCTGTCCAGCCGCCCAACGGTGAAGTCAGCCGAGGTCGTCGGGAATATCCTCGGTGATTACCACCCCCACGGTGATAGCTCGGTCTACGACGCCGCCGTGCGGCTGGCACAGGACTTCACCATGCGCTACCCGCTGATCGAGGGGCAGGGCAACTTCGGCTCGATTGACGGCGACGCGGCCGCGGCCTACCGCTACACCGAAATGCGCCTCACGCCCCTCGCCGAGGCACTGCTGCGCGACATCGAGAAGGAAACGGTCCCGCTGCACCCGACGTACAAGCAGGACCCGCGCGTGCTGGAGCCGGACTATCTGCCGGGACGACTACCTCCTGTCATCAACCCCACTGCCGGCATTGCCGTCGGACTTTCGACCAACATCCCGCCGCACAACCTGCGCGAGGTGCTGACCGCCTGTATCGCACTGCTCGACGACCCGGAGATGAGTGTCCACCAACTCATGCGCCACATCAAAGGCCCCGATTATCCCAGCGGGGGGACGGTCGTGGGGGAAGAGGGCATCCGCGAGTACCTCGCAACGGGCAAGGGGCGCGTCATCGTGCGCGGGACCGTGCGCTTGGAGGACTCGCCGCGACAGCGATCCTTGGTCATCACCGAGCTACCCCCCATCGGGAAGGATCGGCTGAAGACCACGATTGTCAATGCGATCAACGCCCGCAAGCTGGAGGGACTCGTGCCCGACGTGCGCGACGAGTCGGACACGGAGAAGGGCATTCGGATCGTCCTCGATCTGCGGCGCGACGCGGACCCGGCCCAAGTGGTCAACCAGCTTTACAAACGCACCGACCTCCAGATCAGCCAAACGCTCCAGATGGTCTTTCTGCTGGGCGAGTCGTGGGAGGCGGCCCGCCAGCCCAAGCAGATTGGCATGGTGGAGCTGCTCAACTACTGGAACGCCCATCAGCGCGACGTGCTCACGCGGCGCACACAGCACGACCTCGAAAAGGCGCGGGAGCGGCTACACGTCGTCGAAGGGCTGATTATCGGCGCGGCCCATGCGCGGGAGATCGTGGAAATCTTCCAACGGGCGCGGGATCGCGCGGCGGCCAAAGCGCGGATCCGGCGGCGCTTCAAGCTCTCCGAGGTGCAGGTCAACGTCATTGCCGACATGACGCTCTCCCAGGTGACACGTCTTGACGCGGCCAAGTACGAGGAAGAGCAACGGCAGCTCCGCGAACGGATCGCGGAGCTAGAGGCGCTGCTTGCCGACGAGTCCAAACTGATTGCCCTGCTCAAGGAAGAGATGCAGGCGATCATTGCGGAGCACGGCGACGACCGGCGGACGGCGATTGATGCCGCCGGGCCGGTCGAGGTGGCGGAGGTGGCTCCGGTTGTGGAATCCGAGCCGTTGCATCTCGCCCTCACTCACGACGGCCGGCTGAAGGCGTTCGCGCCAACGGTCTACCGGGTGCCGGTGCGCGGCCGGACGCCGGCTGCGGCCCGTGGTGACGAGGCCCTCGCCGCCTTGGTACCGTCCACGACGACCGACGACGTGCTGCTTGTATCGAACTTGGGCAAGGTCTATGGGCTGCGGGCACATCAGATTCCGGTCGGGACTCGCGTGACCAAGGGCGAGCCTGGTCGGCGACTGGTCCAGTTGGAGCCAGGCGAGGAACTGGTCGGGATTGCCTCGCTGGGAGCACATGACCTGCACCCTACCCGTCATTCCCGCGAAAACGGGAATCCACCACGTCGCTACCTGGTGCTGTTCAGCCGGCAGGGCAAGGTGAAACGCTCGCTGCTGACGGAATATCAGAACGCCGACAGTCGTGGCGCCGTAGACTTCCGACTTGCGCCGGGCGATGCGGTCATTGCCGCCGCACTGGCCGGCGAGGATGACGACTGCGTGCTGCTATCGTCGGCCGGCAAGGTGCTCCGTTTCCCGCTGGCGGCGGTCCGCGCCACGGGCCGCGGCACGCGGGGCGTCGTGGGGATGTCCCTGCCGTCGGACACCCGGCTCGTCGGCGCAACCACGGCCACGGCCGCCGCACGCGCCGACAGTTCCGTCCTTTTGCTCACGAGCGCCGGCATGGCGAAAAAGGTGTCGTTCCGCAGCTTCCCACGGAAGGGCCGCGCTACCGTTGGCATCTTGGGTCTGAAACTCCCACCCGGTCATGCAGCGGCGGGGCTGGCGGTGGTAGCACCAGGGTCACACGTCATCATCAACGCCGCCAAGCAAGTAGTCCGCGTGGCTATGGACGATCTAGCGGCGCAGAGCCGCACCGCTATCGGGTCGCAAGTCCTGCCGGCCTTCGACCTGGAGGCTGTGTCCGGGACGGCAATCCTGGTCCTGTCGTAGCGCCCCCCGTGTCTCCGCTCCATCCGCTTGCTGCACACGCCGGCCGGCGTCCATGCAGCCAAGTGGTGAACTTAAGGCGTCCCGTGGCTCGCCAGCGGGTACAATGCTGCCGAGGACCGGGTAGTCTTGCTGCGGTAGAGTAGAGAACCATCGAAACGTCACCACCGCGATCTCATTCCGAGGAGGAAGCAGAGCCATATGACCTCAGAAGAACTGTCGCCGCTCGACGAGATTGTCGAGCTGGTCGAAGACCTGGCTTTCGAAATCGCGCACAAGCTGGACTGGGTCGACCTCGTGCGACGTAACTTGCCCCCGCTTACGCCGGCCCAGGAGCGGACCCTCCGCGACATGGCCGATGCGTTCGCAGCCGGGCAACTCCTGGAGCGCGAGCTGGACGGGCACGCCCTGAGCGCGACGGACCGCCGATTTGTCCACGAGGTGGTGCAACGGCTGGCCGGTCAGTACACGGACGGGCTCGAAGCGGCCCAGCAGCAGTACCTCAATCGGTGGAGCGCTGGCGGCGGCTAGGGGGTGTTTGCGGGGGGACGGGCTACGGCGGCTGCACCGGATGCCGTTGCCGGCTATCACGGTCACGCCTATAATGGGGTTTGCTTCCCTGCCTGACATTCGGCGGGGACGGTCCACATGGCTGGCGCAGGGGAGGGCCGGATGCCGAAGTATATTGACATCAGTGAGGACGAGGCGTGGGCAATTGACCACACCATCCGCCATACCTACCAGGACGGGCAGCAAAACATCGGCAAGGACCTGCTGCTGAAGGCCATGAACATTGTCCTGGAGTTCGAGGAGCGGCGAGCGCAGCCCTCCGCCAGCCAGGAGCTTCCACTCGCGCTGACCGAGGCCGAATGCTGGGCCATTGACCATCAGATACGTTGCGACGTCACCCTAAACGACAAGCCGGTCGGCCGAAACCTGCTGCTGAAAGTGTTTCGCCTGCTGACCGAATACGCGAACGAGCGCGATTCGCAGCTCGGCGTGGACACCCTCGATACCCTCGCCGACCTGCTCAAGCGACCACCATCGGAAGCTGATAGACCGTCCGACCAGCCGCCAGACGAGCCGTGGCCGGACTCCGAGCCGGACGATCCCGCTGCCACGCCGGAGCGCCCCACGTAGCACCGCTCCCGCCCGGTGCCACTAGCGCACCGGGAAGCGCCGGCGGCTGCGGTCAACGGAGAGGGGGACGTTGGCAATACGCTCCAGGACCGGCAGATATACCTGCTCGACAGTGCGGCGCGACAGCCGGACCTTGCGATCCACCTTGTACAACGGGGCGTTGTGGACGGTATGGCCGCCGTAGAGGGCCAGCACGAGCGCCACTATCGGCTCGATAGCGCGCGGATCGGGCACCCATGCTTGCTCTAGGGCCTGGAAGGATGCACTTTGCCCTACCGCGCTGGCCGGAACGTCAATACGGAGCGGGTCGTCGTTGGGCGCCGGCCGGACGTAGCAGCTCACCATCGCCGGGCACTGCTCCAGCAGTTGCTCCGCCTCCGGTTGGAGTGGAAAGCCCGCCAACTCGGTCACTCCGAGCAGAATAGGGTGTGTATAGCCCGTCCCGGTGAGCCAGCGGTACAGTAGCTCCGGGTCGCTGGGCCGGCCTTCGTCCGTCGGCAAGCCATCTTGCTCCAGGAGGCTGGCCATGAACTGGGCACGAGTGGTCTTGGCAACACCCATCACGAGCAAGCCCTGCTCGGCTGACCAGCGACTCAACCGCACGTAGTCCTCCAGGGTCTGCTCGACACGACCGGGCTGCGTGGCCGCCGTCCGCTCGCCATCGAGGCCGAGGCCGAACGTGACCCCCCAGCCGTAGGAGGGGCTGAGGTGGGTCAGTTCGGCGTGGAGTGAGCCGTCGAGCAGGAGCACGCTCTCGTGCGGGCGCTCGATCTTCTGTGCCGTCTCCAGCGCCACCTGCGACTCCAGCCGCCGCATCATCAGGTCACGCAGAGACGACACATCGGTCGCGCTCCGGCGGGCATCGTAAATCTCCAGGTCCACCTCAGCAACGGTATCGGCCTCGGTCGGGCCGGCCAGGAAGGCTTGCGCCACGACGATGTAGAACCCGCTATTCAGGGCCGCCACGTGGCCGGAGCCGTCTACGGCGTAGAGCAGCGAGCGGTCCTGCGCCAGCGCCGGCAGCGGGTGCCAGCGCTCGCGTACCGCTGCGGCCCATTGATCCTCCGCGTCGCTCTGGGTCTCCGGGGCCAAACGCTTGGCCAGGTCCGGACCCTTCTCCCGACACAACTCCACAAACCGGTCGAGCAGCATCGTAGACCTCCTCGTTGGACCTACCCCCCGGCCCCTTCCCTTCAGGGAAGAGGGGCAGCGCAGCAACCGGGGGCGACGAATGACCCTGGATTCCGGCTTGCGGGGGAAGGACGGATAGGCGTTATTCTCATAGCAATGCCCGGGCCGGGCCTACGACTGGCCGGGGAGCAGTGCTTCCGGCTCCGGTGGTGGGAGCGTTGACGACGCCACGCCGCCGGCCTCCATGACGACGTGATAGGTGAACATATGCGGATCGAACAGCGTCGAATGACTAATCAGGAGCACTTGCGGGAAATGGGAGGTAATCGTCCCGCGGGTGAGGAGGTTGACCAGCGCCTGCGTGCGGTCACGGTCGAAGCTGGACAGCGGCTCGTCGAGGAAGAGGAAGCCGGGGCGAGTGCCGACCTCCTGGGGGAGCGCCGCAATGGCAAATCCGAGGCGTAGCGCCAGCGAGAATTGGTCCTGCGTGCCGCCGCTGAGGAGCTTCTTCTCGGTCTCACCCCGCTTGCGCTCGTCCCAGACCTGGAACCGATAGTCTTGGTCCAGACGCGCGTGCCGATAGCGGCCGGCGGTCAGCTCCGGCAAGAGCAGGCACATGTTTTGCTCGGTGCTGGGCAGGACCTTGGCGATCATCTTCTGCCGCGCCTGCGTGAGCACTTGAACGGCGTAGCGCCGGCTCCGTAGCTCCAGGCGGGCCTCGCGGGCCGCTTCGTTCGCTTCCGCAACGCCCGGCACCACGTAATCGGCGGGAAGGGCCAGGTCTTCATGGATACGCCGAATGTCTTGGTCGCACCACGCCAACTGCTCGCGCAACTCGCTTACCTGCGCTTCGATACCATCCGTCGGTGGTAGCGGCTCGGTGACGGCCGGCAGGGCCTCCCGTATCTGGGCGGCGCGCTGCCATACCGCGGATACGTCCGCCAGCGTGACTCCCAAGCCGCTGGCCCGGTCAACTGCCGAGGCAGACAGCCGGTGTGCGTCCGCCAGGGCTTGCGCCTGGTCCCTGTCCGCCGCGCCACGGCGCTGCAGGGCGTCTTGCCGCGCCGCTTCCGCCTGCTCAGGATCGAGGCGGGTGATTTCCGCCGCGATCTTGCGAAGCTCCTGCTGGGCGAGGGAGGCGATAGCGTCCGTTTCCGCCGGCACGACAGCACCGAGGGCGGTAAGCCAGTGCTCGACCTCTGCGCGTAGCTCCTGACAGCGGGACTGCCACTGCGCCGCGTGCGCCCGCTCGCGGGGGAGCCGTTCATCGGCGGCCGCCGCGGTGGCTACTTCCTGGTCTGCCTGCCGCACCCGTGCGCGGATCGCCTGCGCGGCCGCCTGGTGATCGCGTGCGTAGTCACGGCCCAGCCGCGCTGTCAGCGCCTGCCATTGATCGTCGAGATCGGCCCGGCACGTCTTCAGTAGTTCGCCAGCTTGCACCGCGGCGGCCTGGAGCGCCGGTTCCTGCGTCAGGTTGCTCGTCAACTCCTCTTGCCGTTGCTGCAACTGCCCCCGCTGCTCCAGTAGCCCCCGATACCCCGCGTCGTCTACGGCGCCACGCCCATCATCGCTACCGCCCAGTTGCGCCACGAGCGCCTGCCGGCTAGATGACAGGTCGGCGTGAGACGCCGCCAACGCCGCGGCGGCCTGCGCCGCGGCGGCCTGGAGCGCCGGTTCCTGTGCTAGGTTAGTCGTCAACTCCTCTTGCTGTTGCTGCAACTGCCCCCGCTGCTCCAGTAGCCCCCGATACCCCGCGTCGTCTACAGCGCCACGTCCGTCATCGCTACCGCCCAGTTGCGCCACGAACGCCTGCCGGCTAGATGACAGGTCGGCGTGAGACGCCGCCAACGCCGCGGCGGCCTGCGCCGCGGCGGCCTGGAGCGCCGGTTCCTGCGCCAGGTTCGCAGCCAATTCCTCCTGCTGCCGCTGCAACTGCCCGCGCCGGCCGAGTAGGTCTCGATAGCTCGCTTCAGCCACCTCGCTGTGTCCATCGTCGGCAAGGGCAACCAGGGCAGCATCCACGCTGCGGATGCGTTGCCGGACGCTTGAGGTGGTGAGCGGCGCTGTCTCGCCTTGGTCGTGTAAGGCCGCGGCCGCGGCCTGCAATCGCGCGTCGAGGTCGCCGGCCGTGGATTGGCTCAACCCCGGCAGCACGCCGGCTACCGCCGCGAACATCCCCGCGACCAGCAGGACGGCAAAGAAGGCGATCCCGCAAACCGCGATCAGGGCCATTGGCGCCCCCAGTAACAGCAGCGCGCCGGCGGCGATAGCCAGCACACCGGCACCGCCGCCGGTTACATTGAGCCGCCGGCGGGCCGTGCGGATGGCAGCGTGCTGGCCCGCGATTTGCGCCCAATCCTGGAGGTGGTTCCGCAGGGCGGTCAGGCGCTCGCGCTCGGCGCGGTTTTGCCGCTCCGCCTCGGCGCGTGCGATGTCCTGCTCTAGTTCGGCCAACTGCGCGGCTACCTTCCGCTGCTCGGCCTGCCACGCAGCGCATTGGTCTAGGTGCTGCTGGGCCTCCTGGTGCTCATCAGCGAGGCGTGCGTACTCTTGCTCCACGCCGTGCAACTGCCGACGGGCCTCGGCGATGGCGATGGTCTGCTCTAGCTCGGCCAACTGCTGAATCACGTTGCGCCGCTCGGATCGCCAAGCAGCACATTGGTCTACTCGCCGCTGCGCTTCCTGGTGCTCATCTTCACACCGGTCGAACTCTTGCTGCACGTCGTGCAGGTCCCGGCGCGCCTCGGCTATGGCGATGGTCCGCTCCAGCGCGGCTAACTGCCGAGACACGTTGCCTTGCTCGGATCGCCACGTGGCGCATTCTGCCGCTCGCTCCTGCGCCTCCTGATGCTCGTCAGCGCGCCGTACACACGTTTCCTGCACCACACGGATAGCCTCGACCTTGGTGGACAGGTCATGCGCCGCGGCGGCACGGGACTTGGCGGCAGCGAGTTGGGCGGCCTCCCGCTCGGTGGCAGCGAGTGTTGCGGCGGCGGCCGTAAGCTCCCGTTCCGCCTCGCTCAACCGCTGGACCGTGCCGCGGAGGTCGCGCCAGGACTGGCGCTGTGCCTCGGCGCGCGCGATGGCCTCTAGGCGGGCGGTGGCGGCGGCCAGGTCGCGGTCGGCGGCGGCGCGGTCGGCAGCGGCAGCCTTAGCCCGGTCCGCCGCCGTGTCGAGGGCCGCGAGGTCGTCGCGGAGAAGGGCCAGGGCTGCGAAGCGCTGCTGCTCCTCCAACTGTGCTCGGAGGGTGATCCGCTCTGCCGCCACGGCCGCCATGCCCGCGATGACCTCGGCCCGGCGCACTTCGTCCTCGTACACGCGGGAGGGGCGGAGGGTACTCTCGATCTCACTCAAGCGGCCGAGGTTGAGGAGCACCGACAGCGCCCCTTCACGCTCCCGGCGGGTCAAGGTTTCCAGGCGACCGAGCGCCTTTTGCACGACGAGGCAGGAGTTTTGGAGCGCCTCCGCGGTGAGGCCGCCCAGCTCGGCAATGAGCCGTTCGCGCACTGCCCGCACCCCACGGACGGACTCAACGTCACCACTCTCGGCCTTCTGCACCGACAGTTGGACCTGATGGCCGGGAGAGCCTGTCCTGCTCGTCAGGCGACGCTCGACGATGAGCAGGGTGCGATCCACGTCAACGTCAAGCTCCGCATATGCTATCGTCCGCTGGGCACCGTAGGTAAACACTTCAGCCAGATCGCCAACGAGCGGCCGGCCATAGAGGGCAAAATGGAGGCCATCGAAGAGGGTGGACTTGCCCGCCTCGTTCAGGCCCTCGATGAGCACGCTGCCCTGGGGCGGGAAGGCGAGGTCAACCTGCTCCAGCCCTTTGTACTGGCTCAACCGGAGCCGGCGCAGTCGGATCATGCGGCCGCCTCGGGAACAGTGGCAAGTGGCAAGTGGCGAGTGGCCCCCACCCTAGCCCTCCCCCGTCGCCACAGCGGAGGGAACATGCCGTCCCCCCGCCGCAGCGGGGGGACCATAGGGGGGCCACCCTTCCACCACCCAGCCCGGCCCATTACTCGTCCTCCATCCCGCCGTAGTAGGCGAGAATGCGCTCGCGGCAACGCTCGGCGGCCGCGCGCTCCTCGTCGGTCGTCGGTTGGAGAGCGCGGAGCGCGGCTTCGACTTCCTGCCGCTGGGACAGGCGCACCACACTGGCCGCGGCCACACCGAACTCGTTGGCGAGGTGCAGGTCGTCGGTGTTGATGCTGAAGAAGAAGTTGCTGCCGGCGCCAACGTCCTGGACGCGGGCGAAATCAAGCTCCATGTAGCGGTCCCGGGGTAGCTCGCCCGCCAGGATGAGGGTCGTCAACTGCTCGGGATGCGAGGCTTCCCGCACGCGGCGGACCACGACCTCCGTGGCCGATTCGTCCGGGTCGCGCAGTCCGGTCGGCGCGGGAAGCAGTTCGTTCGCCCTGACGGTCAAGCGCAAGCGCGGCTGCGCCGGGAACGTGTGCCAGCGATGCCGAAACGTCCCGCGGCGTCCTAGCTCGATGGAGGCAAAGCCCGGGGCGTGCCCGAACTCGCCGTAGCGCATCCGCTCAGTGGCCCCAGGCACGAGCACCTTGCAGCCTTCGATCTCCATGAAGGTACGCCGGTGCTCGTGGCCGAGGATCAGCACGTCCGTGTCCAGCGCGGCGATGGTCTGCCGTCGGACATACGGGTCTTGTGCTTCGGGGTGGCGGTGCCCTTCCGGGCTGGCGTGGGCGAGCAACACCTTCCAGTCGGCGCGGCCGGCCGCCGGGTCGGGGTAGGCCAGGTCGGCGAGGGGATCGTCTTCCGGGGCAAGTGTGGGGTCCCAGGAGACGCCGCCGAGCTGGACGGTCAGACCATCACGCTCGATGACGACCGACGTGACTGCCTCCGCGTCGGCACAGAAGTGGAGGCCGCCGAGGGAGGCGTAAATATCGGCGGCGTGATAGCCACCGTGCTGGCCGGTGTGGCGGGGCGTATCGTGGTTGCCGCCGATGCCGACAACCGTTATGCCGGCATCCCGCAGCCGGGCCAGTTGCTGGCTGACCATCACGCGCTCCAGGTTGCGCGGATCAACCGTGTCGAACAGGTCACCGGCGTGCAGGAAGGCCGCGGCGCGGTGCTGCACGGCATAGCTCACGGCGCGCCGAAAGCCCTCGCGCAGCCGGCGGCGCCGCGCTTCGAGCCGCGCGACCGGCATCCGCGCCGCATATTGGCCGAGGTGATTGTCGGCGGTCACAACGAGCAGCATGGTCAGTAGCCAGTAGTCAGTAGCCAGTGGTCAGTGATGAAGTGCGTAGGGCGAGTCCGGTGACTAGGACATCCGTTCGCACGCGGGGAGTATAGCAGGGCGGCGGGAGACGTGCAGCGACTCCGGGAGGGGTAAAGCGTTTTGGTACCATGAAAAATGCCGGCACTAACCAACCTGCACAGTGAGGAAATAATGACGCCTGATTTTGGTAGCGCAGCCGTCCTGAATAACGCACGCAGTGGGGAGGCAGCACAATCTACCATGGCTGACAGCGATCCATTCGACGACTATCTCCGGCAAGCCCAGGAGAAACTCGTTGACTCCGGAGCTCTCGATAAGCAGGAGGGCTACAAGGGCGATATCGTTCGAAAGCTATCAGCAGCGCGAGAAGCCGTGGTTAGTGATGCAGATGACTGGGCCAGTTTGGTAAGGCGGGGGATCGCTGGCAACCTAATTCACAGAGTGCAGCAACAGAAATTCCGTGGTTGGATCGACCGATCACCAAACGACGCATTGCAAGCTCTGCAAGCGATCTGGACGCAGGACGACTGGTCAATTTCTCAGCGGCTTCGCGCGTTCTGTGACCTACTCCCTCGGTCAGAGATAAGTGGTGTGGGAACTCGCTTGAATGTTGCATCCGTCTTGCTGATGGCGCTGGGCACCGAGTATCCGCCTTTCAGGCGGACACCGTTCAACGAGGCTTACGACTATACCGGACATCCCCGCCCTCCTGAAGATGCCGATGAAGGAATGGTGTATGAGCATGCTCTTGGCTTCCTCGACCAACTCATCGAACGCAGCGCTGGCAGGCCGGACAACCGTCTCGACGCGCAGGGCATCGTATGGTTGATGCAATGGGTGACTGGAGGCAAGAGAGAGTCAAACCTACAACCTGAGGTCAACGGTGATGATGGCGGCGAGGCGCCTGAAGAAGACGAACCGCCGCCACCGGAGCCGCCGTCTCTGGAGAAGCTTGCGAACGAGCTATTGCTCGATGCTGCCTTCCTGCGGCGCATCGAGGCGCTGCTGGAGGACAAGTACCAGGTTATCTTTCAGGGGCCGCCGGGGACGGGGAAGACGTTCGTGGCGCGGAAGCTGGCGGCGTGTCTTGCCGGGTCGGCGGAGCGGGTGAGGCTGGTGCAGTTTCATCCGTCGTATGCCTACGAGGACTTTGTGCAGGGCTTCCGGCCCAGGCTCAAGAACGATCAGCCCGGCTTTCAACTCAGGAACGGACCGCTGCTCGATATGGCGGAGCGTGCCAGGGGAAATCCGGACGCCAAGCACTTTCTCGTCATTGATGAGATCAACCGGGGGAATCTCGCCAAGGTGTTCGGCGAACTGTACTTTCTGCTGGAGTACCGCGATGAGCCGATGCAGCTCCAATACTCCGAGTCGGAGTTCTCGCTGCCTGACAACCTCTACATCATCGGCACGATGAACACCGCCGACCGCTCTATCGCGCTGGTGGACCTGGCGTTGCGGCGCCGGTTCCATTTCGTGGAGTTCCACCCCAGCGAGTGGCCGGTGGAGGGGCTGCTGAGGCGCTGGCTGGACAGGAACGCGCTTGGTATGGAGTGGGTGGCCGGTGTCGTTGAGCGCGCGAACGAGGAGCTCGGCGACGACAATAGCGAGGCGGCCATCGGGCCGAGCTATTTCATGCGGCCCGGCCTTACCAACGAGCAAGTCGGCCTGATCTGGGAGCACAACGTCCTGCCCTACGTCCAGGAGCAGTTGTACGGGCAGCCTGACCGCCTCGCCGAATTCGAGCTTGAGACGCTGCGGCGCGAGGCCGGCGGCAACTCTGAGGCGGAGGATGCCGATACTGAGTCGGATGAAGTGGCGGACAGTGGCGATGCAGCAGATTGACCTGCAGGAATACGTCACGAGCGAGCCGCTCGAACTCTCCGTCAGTGAGCGAGACGCGCTGGGCGAGGCGGTGCCGTCGCTTACCATCGAACAGGTACGCGGCGCGGCGAATGCCTATTGCCTGAAGCCCGGCTCGACTATCGGCGCGCTGGAGATCGGCGATCTGTCGGTAGTCATTCGTCCCAAGCTGGACATCTCGCGGGTGCTCTTCCTGGCGTCCTACGCGCCGGGTGCCTTCAAGCTGCGGGAGGAGCGGTTCGACTTCAAGCAGACGGACACGCCGGTCGAGGCGCTGGCGCTCGCGCTGGGTGCGGCCGCGCGGCGGGCGTTCGCACGCGGCCTGCTGCACGGGTACCGGACGGAGGAAGAGGCACTGTACACGGTCCGTGGGCGGATACTCGTTGCAAAGCAGATCAGGCGGCGGTTCGGGGTACCCGTGCCGATAGAGGTGCGCTACGACGAGTTCACGGAGGACATCCTAGCCAATCGGCTGGTGAAGGCGGCGGCCGGGCTGCTGGGTCGGATGCGAATTCGCTCGCCGCAGGCACGCAACGGCCTGCGGTGGATCGGCGCGATGCTGGGCAACGTGACGCCGGTGCGGTATGCGCGGAGCGAGGTGCCGGAAGTGACGTTCGACCGGCTGAACGCGCACTACCGGGAGGTCGTAAGTCTGGCGCGGCTGATTTTGCGGCACTGGGCCTTCGAGGCAGCGCGCGGCGATGTCCGGGCGGCCGGCTTTCTGATGGACATGAACACGGTGTTCCAGGAGTTCGTGACCGAGGCGCTGCGGGAAGAGCTACGGGTCTCCGAGCACACCTTGCGCTCCGATGATCGCCTCCCTGGCCCTGTTCACCTCGACGAGGGCGAGAATATCCGGCTCAAGCCGGACTTGACGTGGTGGGATGGCCCAACCTGCACGTTCGTCGGCGACGCCAAGTACAAGAACGCCGATGGTGGACGTGTTCCTAACGCCGACCTGTACCAACTGCTGGCCTATGTTACCGCGCTCGACTTACCAGGCGGGCTGCTGGTCTACGCACGCGGCGAGGCGGCCGAGAGGACGTATCAGGTCCGCAACGCCGGCACGCGGCTGGAGGTCGCCGCAGTTGCCCTGGCCGGCTCGATTGACGCGCTACGGGCATCTATCGGCCGCGTCGCCGCGCGGGTGCGGGCGTTGCGTGTCGAGGCTCGCCGGGCGGCGCGGGCCGCTTGATGGGGCCTTACGCCTGGCCCCCTCCCTAGCCCTCCCCCGGAGCAAGCTCCAGGGGAGGGGATGGATCGCACTCCGACGCAGGGGGGCCGGGGGGTGAGGCTTATCCCTACCAGGTGTCTACGCTGAGGTCGCGGTCGGTGAGGGGGAAATCCACGCGGACGCCGCCGGCGTTATGGGAGGCATGGAGCGCAATGCATAGCTCCATCGTGCGTGCCGAATGCTCCTCGTTGTTGAGGGGCTTGCCACCGTTATCCATGCAGTCAACGATGTCCTCGACGATCTTGAGCACGGGGCTGCGGTCCTGGGGGGGCAGCGGGACCGGCTCCGACACCCACTTACGCCCGCCGTCGTCCGACGGGCGCCAGAGCGTCGCGTCCGTGCCGTCGTTGTGGACAACGAGCTGCCCCTCGGTGCCGGCAATGACGAAGCTGATTGGCCCCTTGCTCACGCCATCCAAGAAGAAGCGGACGCCGTTTTGCATCTCGATGTAGCCACTGCCGGGCGGGTCCACTTCGGCCGACCAGCCGGTCGCGCCCTTCGGCGGCGCCTCGATGCGGCCGAACGCCCAGGCCGGGTCAGGCTCGCCGGCCAGGAAGGACATGAGGTCGGTGTAGTGGGTGCCGCCGTGCATTAGCGTGCCGACCGAGAAAGCGGTAATCGAGAGCAGATCGCCGATGGTGCCGTCGGCGATGGCATCGCGGAGGGCGTGATAGTACGGCCGCCAGCGCCGCAGGTAGGCGCAGGCAAACACCACGTCGTTGTCCTGCACCGTTTTGACGATGTGATCGGCCTCGGCCATCGAGGTGGCAATGGGCTTTTCGCAGAAGATGCCTTTCACGCCACTCGCCGCGACGACGGGCGCAATCGCGGCGTGATCGTGTCCCCAGGACGTGGTGATGCTCACGATGTCGAGGTCTTCCTTTTCCAGCATCTCCTGGTAGTCGGCGTAGAGCGCCTGGACGCCCCACTTCTCGCCAAACTGCTGCAGGCGCTCCGGGTCGAGGTCGGAGCCGGCCACCAACTCGGTGCGTGGGTGAGTGGCGTAGCAGCTGGCATGGCTATAGGGCAGCAATTCGGGGGCGCGCGGCCCGGTCAGGTCGTCGTACCAACTGCCGACGCGGGCGGTGCCAATGATTCCGGCTCGATAGACGCGCTCGCTCATAGTGCCTCCTTGTGTGCGTGTAGACTCGCGTTAGCTGTGGTGAGCCTACGCGAAACGCGGCCGGAAGGCAATGGTGGGGTGGGGGCGGTCTGGCCCCCTCCCTCGCCTTCCCCCGTCCCGACGGGGGAGGGAATACGCCCCGGCCTCCCGCTGGCCCGTGCCGCCGTCCCCCCGCCGCAGCGGGGGGACCATAGGGGGGCCGGAAGGCAATGCTCTACTAGCCACGCGACGGTAACTTGTGTATTGTTCGGGCAGCGGGCGGGAGCAGAGGACTACGCGGCGGGAGGAGAGCGATGATTATTGACTTCCATACCCACATCGGTCACTTCGGACGCTCGGCCGAGCACGTCATCGAGCACCATCGTTATTATGGCGGCGGGAAGTCGGTGGTCTTGCCCATCGAGCCGGGCGATTCGACGGCGACGGACGTGCTGGATGACAGCTGGGCGACGGAGCACGCGCTCGCCGCCTACGATGAGTACGGGGACGAGATCATCCCGTTCTGTCACGTCAACCCGCTGGCGCTGGATGCGTTGGACCAGATTCGGCGGTACCACGCGACCGGCAAGGTGCGCGGGTTCGGCGAGCACAAGGTGCGGCTGGCGGTGGATCACCCGGTTTCCATGGACATCTATCGTCTGTGCGGTGAGTTTGGCTGGCCGGTGCTGCTCCACTTGCAGTACCGCGAGTATAGCTACAATTTCGAGGCCTTCGAGCAGGTGCTGCAAGCGTGCCCGGAGACGGTTTTCATCGGGCACGCGACAGCGTGGTGGGCCAACGTCAGTGCGGATGCACCCAGCGACTACCGTGCCCCGGACTACGTGAGCTACCCGACCGGCCCCGTCGTGCGTGTCGGTTTGACCGACCGCTTGCTGGAGGAATATCCCAACGTCTACGGGGACATCTCGGCCGGTTCCGGGCTGGGCGCGCTCACACGCGACCCGGAGTTCGGGCGTGACTTTGTGCGCCGGCACCGGACCAAGCTGCTCTGGGCAACGGATTGCCCCTGCCGCGATGGGAAAGGTGACTGGGGCGAGGGCCGGCAGCGCGAGTGCTTTGCAGCGCAGAGTCTGCCGCTGCTGCGCGACTACTGCACGTCGGAGGACCACTTCGCGGACATTACCTATCGCAACGCGGAAAGGCTGCTGGGGCTGTAGTCAGTAGCCGGTGGGCTGGCCCCCCTACGGCCCCCCCCGTCCCGACGGGGGGACGGTCGCTGCCCTCCCCTGTTGCAATGGCCGCGGGCCAGGGAGACAGTACTGTCCATTCCCTCCCCCGTCGGGACGGGGGAGCAACTGTGTTGGCCGTCAAGCCGCGGTGGCCCCCTGGGGCTGCCACGGCTGCCGGTCCCGCAGCATCGCATTCAGGATTGTCAGCAGCTTCCGCATACACGCCACCAGCGCCACTTTCTTCGCTTTGCCCGCCGCGCAGAGCCGCTGATAGAACGCCCGGATCGGCCCCGCGTAGCGCGTCGCGGTCAGCGCCGCCATGTACAGCACCGCCCGCACGGCCCGCCGGCCACCCCAGGTGCCCCGCCGCCCCCGCCAGGTGCCACTGTCCCGATTGAGCGGGGCCACTCCGACCAAGGTCGCCACCTGCTGGCGGGACAATGTGCCCAGCTCCGGCAACTCCGC
>DAOUJP010000009.1:0-136496 GCA_034422515.1 Chloroflexota bacterium
CCCCCACCCCCGTTGATATGTCCCTATTGACGGGGATTGGCAGTTGCAAGCCCCTCCTGGAGCACCGGGCACCGCCCGGCAGGGGAACACTCGCATCATCATGCTAGTCAACAGCGGTGGCATCGCCACCCAGCCGCAGGCACCGGGTGCTGACGTACCCCCGGCCACTCCGGCCGAGGCGCCGGGTCAGTACCGTCTGCGTGCCGCCCTTCTGGCACCGGGCCATGACCGACCCTTCGCCACGTCAACAGGCGCGGCGAAGCATGGCCGTCCGCGTGCCGCCACGAGGGCACCGGGTACTGACGTACCCCCGGCCATTCCGGCCGAGGCGCCGGGTCAGTACCGTCTGCGTGCCGCCCTTCTGGCACCGGGCCATGACCGACCCTTCACCACGTCAACAGGCGCGGCGAAGCATGGCCGTCCGCGTGCCGCCACGAGGGCACCGGGTGCTGACGTACCCCCGGCCATTCCGGCCGGGGCGCCGGGTCAGTACCGTCTGCGTGCCGCACCGAGCGTGCCGGTCCTGGACCGGTCACGTCTGGTGCAAAAGGCGCCGGGTCATGGCCGACCCCGCGCCGCGTCATCCGACGTGGTGCGGCCTGACCGTCCGCGCGCCACCCTGACGGCACCGGGTGCTGACGTACCCCTGGCCTGCACGGCCGGGGCGCCGGGTCAGCACCGTCCGCGTGCCGTGGCGATTGCCACCGTCGCCTTGCCGGCCGGCCCACACCGGCTGCGCCAGGAAGGCTTGCCCCACACCCCTGCCAATCCCCGCACCCTGACCTACTCGTATTCCCACCACACCATCTCGTCATTGCGGCGCAAGCCGCAATCCAGCCCCCGGCCCGTTTCCGATCACCGCTCAAACTCCCCTTCCCTGCAGGGAAGGGGCCGGGGGTTAGGTCCGCCTCGTCCCCCACTACTCCCCCTCTCCACATGGTGGAGAGGGGGCCGGGGGGTGAGGTCTACATCCCACCAAGTGCATCCTGCCATCCAAGGACCGCCCCACCCGCGGCCGTGCTCCACCGCGGAAGAGGGCTTTCTGCTCAACCACCCCTCCCGCGCCCCCCCGGCGCCCTGTGCGTCATTGCGGCGCAAGCCGCAATCCATGTCCCCCCGCCGTGCGGGGGGACCATAGGGGGGCCAACCCACTCCCGGTCGCCGCGCCGACTCCCCTTCCCTGGAGGGAAGGAGCCGGGGGTTAGGTCCACCCGTTTGACGACACCCCGGCCCGCTGGTAGCCTCGCGCCACCATGGCCTACGCCAAACGACGCCTGCACCACATCTTTGCCCCCGACGGCCGCGCCGTGGTCGTCGCGATGGATCACGCCCGCGAGAGCGGCATCGCCACCGGCCTCGAGCACCCCGCCGAGGCCGTCCGGCGCGTCGTCGCCGGCGGCGTAGACGCCATCATGACCACGCCCGGCATGGCCCGCGTCGTCGCCGACGAGCTAGGCGGCACGGGCCTCATCGTCGCCCTCGATAGCGAAGGCCCCGTCGCCGACTACGGCGTGGAGTTGGCCCTCCGGCTCGGCGCCGACGCCGTCGAACTGAAAGTCTTTCCCGGCAGCGCCAGCGAAACCCACCTCGCCGACCTGCGCCGCCTCGTCGCCCGCTGCGCCGAGTGGGACATGCCCCTGCTGGCCGAACCCATCCCCGTCTCCTTCGAGGACACCAGCGCCCACACCGTCGAGAACATCGCCCGCGCCACCCGCCTCGCCGCCGAGGCCGGCGCCGACTTCGTCAAGGCGCACTACGTCGGGCCAGTGGACGCCTACGCCGCGCAAGTGACCGGCCAGTGCTTCGTGCCCGTCATCATCCTCGGCGGCCCGGCACAGGCCAACCCGCGCGACGCCCTCCAGCACGTCGCCGATGCCCTCGCCGCCGGCGCCCGCGGCATCGCCTTCGGACGCAACATCATCCAGCACCCGCGACCCGACCGCATGGCCGGCGCCCTCGTCGAGCTAATCCACGGCGGCGCCACCGTCGCCGCCGCCGCCCGCCACCTCGCCGCCCCCCACTAACCCAATGACCGTCATTGCGGCTTCGGCCGCAATCCAGGCCCCCCAGCGGCCGCTCGCCACACCGCCCCTGCTTCCCTGGAGGGCAGCGGCGGACCAACTCCGCCATCGCTCCCCTTCCCTGCAGGGAAGGGGCCGGGGGATAGGTCCGACTCGCCGTCCCCCCGTCGGGACGGGGGGACCATAGGGGGACCAGCCACACGACCTTCTATAATCAAGCGTCAACACAACCCACCGAGGCACCCACATGAGCACACCCGCCCCCGACTTCGATGTCGTCGGCCTCGGCTTCTGCTGCCTCGACGAGCTACTGCTCCTCGAACGCATCCCCCGCGCCGAAGAGCAAGTCACCGTCCTCGAGCGCGCCCTGGAAGGCGGCGGCATGGCCGCGACCGCCCTGGTCGCCGTCGCCCGGCTCGGCGGCCGCGCCGCCTTCATCGGCGCCATCGGCGACGACCCGACCGGCACCCAGATCAAGCGCGGTTTCGAGTCCGCTGGCGTGGACGTAACCCGGTTCTACCACCATCCCGGCACCACCTCCAACCGCACGTTCGTGCTCGTTGACCAGCGCAACGCCGCCCGCTCGTTCCTCGCCCAGTTCGGCAGCTGCGGCGCCGTTCCCCCCGACCACCTCGACCGTCACTACCTCCGGCGCGGCCGCATCCTCCACCTCAGCGACCCCGGCCCGGCCGCCCTCCAGGCCGCGACGTGGGCACGCGCCAGCGGCCAACTGGTCTGCTACGATGGCACGCATTACCATCCCGACGACCTCGCGCTCCTGCCGCTCGTGGACTACCTGATCGTGTCGCGCTTTTTCGCCCGCGAATTCGCCCAAGCCCACGGCCTCCCGCCCGGCGAGTCCCTCGCCGTCGTCGCGCAGGCGCTCCACGACCACGGTCCGCCCGTCGTGGTCATCACGGAAGGCGAGCACGGGGCCGTCTGTGTCGAGCCGGCCGGCACCTACCGCGTCCCGGCCTTCACCGTCGAGCCAATGGTGGACACCACCGGCGCCGGCGATGTCTACCACGGCGCGTTTCTGTTCGCACGTGTACGCGGCCGCTCCGTCCGCGCCTCGCTCCTGCTGGCCAGCGCCACCGCCGCCCTGAAGTGCCGCCGCCTCGGCGGACGCGCCGGCATTCCCAGCTTGGAGGAAGCCGAGAACCTAGTAGCGAGTGCAGAGTGATGAGTGACAAGTGGTCACGGAGGGAAGAGGTGCATGTAGGGGTGCAGCATATTGCGCCCCTCCCCCGTCATTGCGGCTTCCGCCGCAATCCAGCGCCATTCGCTACCCCCGGCCACTGCACCGACTCCCCTTCCCTGCAGGGAAGGGGCCGGGGGATAGGTCCGACTCGCCGTCCCCCCGTCGGGACGGGGGGACCATAGGGGGGCCTTGCAACTTTCAATAGGAGATACGCACCCATGACCAACCAACCGCACACCGCAGCCCTAACCGCCGCAGAAGCCCTAGCCAAGCGCCGCCAGCTCCTCGACGACGGCTTCTGCATCGTCCCCGGCATCCTCCGCGGCGACCTGCTCGACCGGATGCGCCGCTTCTCCGACGAGTTCTTGGACACCCACGCGGTTGACCATAAGTTCCGCTACCAGGGCAGCGACTTCCACATCATGACCAAAGAGGCGTGGGACCAGCAGCAAGACCCCCGCCGCTACCACGACCCCATCGTCGCAGAGCTACTGAACCTCCCGGCAGCCGTAGCGGCCTGCGACCAACTCGGCCTGGAAAACATGACCTCGGCCAGCTCGTTCATCCTGTTGAGCAAGCCGCCGCACGGCCCGCCCCTCTACTGGCACCAGGACGCCACCTACTGGAACCACCCCAAGTCCGCCCTGCCCTGGCCCAGCCGCGTCTTCCTCTCCTACTACCTCGTGGACACCACCCGTCAAAATGGCTGCCTCCGCATCATCCCTGGCACCCACCGCAAGCGCACCGAGCTACACGATCTCCTGCCCGATGCCCACAGCCCGGAGATGCAGCGCGCCGACGAAACCCACCTCGCCTTCACCGAGCAGCCCGGCGAGATAGACGTACCCTGCCAGGCCGGCGATCTCGTCATCGCCGACGGTCGCGTCCTCCACGCCGCCTGGCCCAACAACACCGACACCCGGCGCACCCTGATCCTCGCCTGGTGGGATGTGTTCCCGTTCCCCTCCGTCCCCACCTGGTGGGAAGGCGAGCCACCCCCAGAAGTCCACGCCGACCCCAACGCCACCTACGAACACTCCCGCAAGCCCACCCACTACCTCCGCTAAACCAGTGGTCAGTGGCTAGTGGTCAGTGACCATCGCCCGGCGGAGCGAGGGGGGCATCGGCTGACAGGAGCAGGTTTTGTGTAAAGGCGCAATTCAGCGCACCTAGGCACCCGTCATTGCGGCTTGCGCCGCAATCCAGCACCAGGCCTAGTCCCCGGTCCGGGCGCTACTCCCCCTCTCCACATGGTGGAGAGGGGGCCGGGGGGTGAGGTCTGCCCAGCCCGCGGCTCCCCGCGGAAAAACCTACTCCTGTGAGCCTATGGTCCCCCGTCCCGACGGGGAGACCGGCTGACCGCTGACGTCTGACGGCAACGCCCGCGGCGAATGGCCGGCGTGTCCCCTCCCCCGTCGGGACGGGGGAGGGCAAGGGAGGGGACCAGAGAATGAGTCCCCCACAAAGTCTGGTAGGCTACCGCAACGGAGACACCATGATGAAAAACCCGGTCACACTCGGCATCGTCGGCGCGCGGCGCGGGTCCAGTTTCGCGCGCACAGCCCTCGGCGGTCTCGACGGCCGCGTGCGCCTCACGAGCGTCTGCGATATTGACGCTGGCGTGCTCGCCCAGTGGCGCCGCGACCACCCCGAGCTGGCCTACTACCAGTCCTACGAGCAGTTCCTAGCCCACGCCAACGTTGACGCCGTCGTGCTCTCCACGCCGCTCCAGCTACACGCGCCCCAAGCTCTCCAGGCGCTCGCCGCCGGCAAGCACGTCCTCTCGGAGGTCATCGCCGCCACCACCCTCGACGAGTGCTGGGCACTGATCGCGGCGGTCGAGCGCAGCGGGCTGAAGTACATGTTCGCCGAGAACTCCTGTTATCGGCGCGAGAATATGCTCGTGCTGAACATGGTCGAGCAGGGGCTGTTCGGCGAGCTTATCTGCGCCGAGGGCGGCTACATCCACGACTGCACCCACCTGATGTACTTCCCCATCGGCGACTACGGCCAAGACCGTGTCGGCCAACCCACCTGGCGCGGCCGCATCCTCCGGCAATACAACGGCAGTTGGTATCCCACCCACTCCCTCGGCCCGGTGGCGCAGTGGCTCGGCATCAACCGCCACGACCGCCTGCTCACGACCACCACGTACATGTCGCACGGCCCGGTGATGCCGGAGTACGTGCGCGAACGTTTTGGCGCGGACCATCCCCATGCCCGCCCCGACGCCTTTGCCGCCGGCTGCCGCGCCATGACCCTCATCAAGTGCGCCAGCGGTGCCCTCATCACCATCATCGTGGACACGACCAGTCCGCGTCCGCACAACATGGTGCATTATGTCCTGCAAGGCACCGGCGGCTCCTACCTCTCGCGGCGCTTCACCGGCGACGACGACGTACTCTGGCTGCGCGACCGCTCCGACGCCGAGTCCTACCGGCCGCTCGATGAGTTCGCCGCCGAGTTCGATCATCCCCTCTGGCAGGAGCACGAAGCCCGCGCCACCCAAACCGGCCACGGCGGCGGCGACTACTTTGTGCTCTCGGAGTTCATCGAATGCATCCGCCACGACACCCCGCCACCGATTGATGTCGTGGACGGCGTGACCTGGAGCAGCATCTTCCCCCTCTCGATGGAGTCCGTCCGTCAAGGCGGCGCCCCAATCCCCGTCCCCGACTTCCGCCGGCATGATGGCTCGTAGACCGGGAGATGGTGGAGATGAGAGCACCGCAGATCGTGGCACTGGGAGGCGGCGGATTCTCCGAGGAGCCGGATAACCCCCTCCTCGACGACTACATCCTGCACCTGACGGAGCGGGCATCACCGAAAGTCTGCTTTCTCCCAACGGCCAGCGGCGATGCCGAGGGGTACATTGATAAGTTCTATGGCGCTTTCCATCGCGCCCGCTGCGAGCCGTCGCACGTAACGCTCTTCCGCACCCCTCTCGCCAGAGACATCGCGGCCCATCTACTCACACGGGATGTCATCTATGTCGGCGGCGGCAGCACGCTGAACATGCTGGCGGTATGGCGGCTGCACGGCCTCGACAAGGTGCTCCGCCAAGCCTGGGAGCAGGGTGTCGTGCTGTGTGGTCTTAGCGCGGGGTCCATCTGCTGGTTCGAGGCCGGTCTGACCGACTCTATGCTCGGGAGGGAGTTGGCACCGCTTGACAATGGCCTCGGCCTGCTCCCAGGAAGCCACTGCCCCCACTACCAGAGCGAGCCGAAGCGTCGGCCGGAGTATCTTCGGCTCGTAGGCAATGGCGAGTTGCCGGCGGGTTTCGCCGCCGATCTTGGCGCTGGTCTGCACTTCGTCGGCACAGAGCTTGCCGCAGTGATAGCTTCACGACCGGACCTCGCTGCCTACCGCGTGGAGACGAAAGGCGGCCAGGTCACGGAGACCCCGCTTCCCGCCCAGTTTCTCGCCTGAACCACCCACCCCTCCCCGGCTATACTGACGGCTGACAGCCAATGGCTGAAAGCTAATCGTGAGGTGAAACGGATGAACCTACTGGACCTAACCGGCCGCGTCGCCATCGTCACCGGCGCCGCCAAAGGCATCGGCCGCGGCTGCGCCGAAGTCCTGGCCACCGCCGGCGCACACGTCGTAGTCGCCGACATTGATAGCGCGAACGGCGAATCGACCGCCGCCGCGATCAACGACCAGGTCGGCTCGGCGCTGTTCGTCCACACCGACGTTCGCAGCCGCGCCGCCGTTGAAGCGACGGTGGCCACGGCCGTTGAACGCTGGGGCCGGCTCGACGTGCTGGTGAACAACGCCGGCTGGCACAACAGCAAGGGACTCCTCGACTGCACCGAGGAGGACTGGGACAACATCCTGGAGCTGAACCTGAAGAGCGTGTTCCTCTGCGCGAAAGCAGCATTCCCGGCGCTGAAGGAAACCCGCGGCGCCATCATCAGTATCGGCTCGATGGTCGGCGTCATCGGCCAGAAGGACTCGATAGCCTACACCGCCTCCAAGGGTGCGATCATCTCGATGACCCGCTCCCTCGCCCTCGATGTCGCCCCCTACGGCATCCGCGCCAACTGCATCTGCCCCGGCGTCGTGGACACCCCCCTGCTGCAAGAATACCTGGAGATGCAGGACAACCCCGAGCAGCGCCGCCAAGAGTTCGCCGCCATGCATCCGCTGAACCGGATCGGCACCCCCACCGACATCGCCCGCGCCGTCCTCTTCCTCGCCAGCGACGCCGCCACCTTCATCACCGGCACCATCCTCCCCGTAGAAGGCGGCGTCACCCTCGACTACTAGGTATCCACATGGATGCACAGGATACGCCGGCTAGGTAGCGGCCCACCGTCATTGCGGCGCAGGCCGCAACCCAAGCCATCAGGTGAGGGGATTGTTCGCATCAGGATAGAAATACGAGCAAGACGGCAGCCCAGTCCTCCATCCTGCCAATCCTCTAATCCCGTAAATCCTGATGCGGACACAGGCGCCGGCCCACGGTGCAGCGCGAGCAACCCTTACGCGGCCTATTGACATCCGCACATCTATATGATACAGTGTGCATATCAAGCAGGTGGCAGCGGCGTGTCGGGGAGGCTTGCGCCGACGTGCCGGGAATTTCTACTATCATGGGGTAAGGAGGCGGCGTGTCGGAGCGCAGAGAGGATGATTGGTGGGCGCTGTGGAGTTTGCCTCGGCGCTGGCAAAAGATCTACTCGGATGTCTTTACCGTCCTGTTCGTAACCGGTGTCGGCTACACCCTCGTCTATGAGGGTTGCCTAGACCGCTCTACGGACAGCGCAGCGAAGACCGCCCTGGACGTTGTGCAAGGGATCGCGCCGGTAGGTATTGCGTCGGCGTCACTCGCATTGGTAGGAACGGGAGTAAGCATGGCTATCGCAGAGTGGATCGGACGGCGGAAGTTTGCCGCCGGCAAGGCTGAAGGCCGGGTGGAAGGCAAAGCGGAAGGCCGCGCGGAGGTCATCCAGGCGCTCAAGGCGCTGGGGCACGAGCAGGCGGTGGCCGCGCTCGCCGAAGCGGAAAGCAACGGCACCACGCGCCCTGAGCCATCACCCGACGGCGAAGGGACTTGAAGCGCCTGGCAATCCTGCTACCGACCGAACACGGGAGTAAGTATGGCCATCGCAGAGTGGATCGGACGGCGGAAGTTTGCCGCCGGCAAAGCGGAAGGCCGGGTGGAGGGCAAAGCGGAGGGCCGGGTGGAAGGCAAAGCGGAAGGCCGCGCGGAGGTGATCCAGGCGCTCAAGGCGCTAGGACACGAGCAGGCAGTGGCCGCCCTCGCTGAAGCGGAAAGCAACGGCACCACGCGCCCTGAGCCTCCACCCGACGGCGAGGGGGCTTGAAACGCCTGGCAATCCTGATGCTGACAGATAAGGATCAGTACGATGGCATCAGCAACGGACCGCCCAACGTTCGACCTGCCCAGTCCCGCTGCTCCCCGCGGTCCCATCCCGCGCCAGGTGCCGCCCGGGACGGTGCCGCTGCTCGCCGTCGAGGGAACGGCCTACGACTGCGGGCGGGAGTACGGTGAAATCGTCCGCCAACGCTATCCTTTTTATGTCAACTACCGCGAGCGCCGCGCGTGGTGGACGGAGTTGGCCCCTGAAGTCAAGAAGTTGTACGAGCGGCGGGCGCCGCAACTGTTCGATCTTTTCCAGGGCTTGAGTGACGGCATCGGACCGCCTACCGCGCCGCCAGCCGTCGCCCCAGCGTCCGCACCGGAGGGCTGTACCTCCTTCGGCGTATCCGGCACTGTCACGCTCGATGGCCAGCCGTTCGCCGGCCAGACCAAAGACACCCAGACCCACAGCGCCCATCGCTACGTCGTCCTGCGGATGCGGATCAAGGACGCCCCGACCATCCTAGTCCTCGCCTATCCGGGCGAGGTCCTCGGCTACGGCATGTGGTCCACCGGCATGAGCATCTTCCGCAACTCGCTCTACTCCCAGGCCGGCGCCGACCAGGGACTACCGATGGCCACCTGGGGTCTGCTCATGCTGGCCGGATCATCGGTCCACGACGGCCTCGACCTCGCCCGGCGCTTTGGCGTCGCCAGCTCCGGCAACTGCCTGATTAGCGATCCGCACGGCGAGAGCCTGTCCGTCGAGTTCAATGCCGGGGGCGTGAGTGCGGTACCGGCCCGCGAGGGCATTGCCACCCACGGCAACCACGCCGAGGGCGCGGAAACCCGGCCGTTCGCCGCCTACGTCGGCAAGGAGGGCGCGAGCGAAGAGGAGAACTCCCACTACCGCATGCACGGCTTCTGGCACCTGCTCCACGCAGAGTCCGGCCGGCTCACGCCGCAGCGCGCGTTCGCCGCCCTCGCCGACCACACCTACTACCCCCAAGGCACCTGCCGCCACTGGGTAGACGGCAAACCGGGCATGGAAACTACCGCCGCGGTCGTCGTCGAGCCGACCAAGGGCCTACTCCACGTAGTTCGCGGCCAACCCTGCGCCAACTGGCCGGTAACCTACACCATATGAGACCATAGGCACGGCGCGCCCCGTGCTCGGACGCCACTCCGACTCCCCTTCCCTGCAGGGAAGGGGCCGGGGGTTAGGTCTAACGGCATGAGAGTAATCGGGGTCCACCCAAGGAGACAACACGATGACCAGAGAAGAGCCGCTGGGCTATGTAGCAGAACCGCAGAAGCAGGTCCCCATCGCCTACGACGTGGATGTGGCCGTCGTGGGCGGCGGTCTCTCCGGCATGTTCTCGGCCATCGCCGCCGGCCGTCTGGGAGCGAAGACCCTACTCCTGGACCGCTTTGCTGCCTTAGGCGGCAACCTCGGCCCCGCCATGATCGTCGGTGGCAGTGTCGCCGGCGAGGCCCCCGTGACCTTGCCCGGCGGCCTGGCCGGCATCCCCAAGGAGCTAAACGACCGGATGGAGTCGCTCCAGGTCGAAACCGGCCACCGCTATGCCGACATCACCAACATCATCTCGCACCTCGCGGCCCAACTGGCCCTCGACGCCGGCGTCGAAATCCTTGTGCCCGTGTGGGGCGGCGACCCCATCATTGAAGACAATCGCGTCACCGGCCTCTTTGTGGAAGGCAAGTCCGGCCGCGTCGCCGTCAAAGCCAAGGTCGTCATTGATGCCTCGGCCGACGCGGATGTGTGCCGCCGCGCCGGCGTCCCCGTCATTACCGACATGGCCCCCGATCCCTCTTGGCCGCCGGTCATCCGCCAGGAGTTCCTACGCCCCGAGTTCGTCCCCTGGAACGACACCGCCATCTACTTCGTGATGGCCGACGTGGACTACCCCCGCTTCGAGCAGTTCCTCGCCAGCGATGTCACCCTCACCGCCGAGGACGAGGCGTGGCTCGCCGAGCGCGAGCAGTTCCCGTTTGCGCGCCAAGCGTTCGAAGACCCAATGATCCCGCTGCTCCGCCATGCCTGGGAGATCGGCGAATACTACTACCTCAAGACCGTCGAGCCGCACGTCCACATCAATACGCCGAACCTCTGGAAAGGCCCGTTTGAAAATGGTCTGGTCGGCAGCCGCATCAATATGGGCGGTGCCATCCGCCGCGACGACATGAAGCAGCACGCCCGGCTAGAAACCGCCATCCGTATGCACGTCTTCGAGACCGTGCAGTTCTTCCACAAGTATGTCCCTGGCTTCGACCGCGCCTACCTGCTGATAGTCGCTCCCTATTTCGGCTCCCGGGGCGGCCCACACATTGACGGCGAGTACACCATCACGCCGGAGGACACCTTCAACGGCGCCAAGTTCGACGACGTGCTCTACCGCAACACGCACGCCGCGCAGCCCCATTATGGCGGTGAAGCGTCCGGCTTCGATACCCCCTACCGCTCACTGCTACCCAAAGGCATGGACGGCCTACTCGCCACCGGCCGCGCCTCCGCCTACATCCGCCGCGGCCACGATCCGGGCGCCACCCGCGCCCGCCCGGCGCTGATGCAGCTCGGCGAGGCCGCCGGTGCCGCTGCCGCCCTGGCCGTACAGGACGGCGTCGCGCCCCGCGACCTCGATGTCAAGAAGCTCCAGCGCCACCTGCTGCAGCAAGGCTTCTACCTCGGCGAACCGTCCCGCCTCGCCCAGCTAGGCCTCACCGCTTCCTGATCCAGTCCTCGGCCCCCGGCCCCTCTCAACCAGTAGCTAGTATCTAGCGGTCAAGGTAGCCCACTCAACGGTTTCGCAGTAGACTCGCCGGCAACCGAGAGGCGAGAGGGGCCGCCGTGGACTTCTTGGAGCGCGTCGTACCATCCATATCAAGTCCAAAGAGTTGGTTGGCACTCTTGGTGCTGGTAGTGGTTCTCAGTGCCGGCTGCTCCGAGTTTCCGGCTGACACCAGAGCACTAGCGACCCCGGAGGTACCAGCGGTGATGGCCATAGCCACAGCTACCGCTCCTAACAGAGCCGTTGCTGCACGGGAGGCTCAACAAGCGCGCGCCCGCCAGGCAACGGCGGTGGCCGCCTGGTCCACTCCCGCCGCACCCCCAGCGACTCCGATAACTAGACGCCACTCTATCCAGGCCCCAACTACCGCTCCTACGACCACCGCATCGCCATGCGCCAATGGTATCGCAGTCCCCAACCCGCAGGACAACCCTGGCCTCGTTGCGGATTGTACGGTGCTGCTGCAAGCCAGGGACACTTTGGCCGGTAGTGCCACGCTGAACTGGCGCGCAGACCGCGCCATCACCGACTGGGAAGGCATCACCGTCGGCAACTCGCCGCACCGGGTGACCGAACTGGTCCTGTCCGAGCGTAAACTGACCGGCACTATCCCGCCCCAGTTGGGCGCTCTCTCCAATCTGCGGGGATTGTTCCTTCAAGACAACCAACTGTCCGGCCCTATCCCGTCTGAATTGGCTGCACTCACCAACCTACTGGTGTTGTGGCTCGGCGGCAACCAATTGTCCGGGCCCATCCCACCTCAGTTGGGCACCATCACCTCGCTACACGAGTTGTTGCTCCGCGATAATCAACTGTCGGGGTCTATCCCGTCCGAACTGGCCGCTCTCTCCAATCTGCGGTATTTGGGCCTTAGCAATAACCAACTGTCCGGCCCCATCCCAGCCCAGCTAGGCGCTCTCGCCAACTTGCGGGGGTTGTACCTCCAAGGCAACCAACTGAGTGGTGCTATCCCACCAGAATTGGGCGCTCTCGCCAACCTGGAGACGTTGGTGCTCGCCGGCAACACTCTCACTGGATGCGTACCGTTGGCGCTGCGTGGTGTCGCTACTAATGACCTAGCCGAACTGGGCCTCCCCTTCTGCGAGTCTTGATTGCTCCGGTGTGGCAAGCTACTATGGCAGTACCCGTTTGGGTGCCAACAGCGCCGCCCCCTCACCCGACCGCATCGCACTCCCCCTCTCCACATGATGGAGAGGGGGCCGGGGGGTGAGGCGCGAGACCCCACAGACCCGGATAGGGAGGGAACAGCCATGATCGAGCGCATCGAACCTCTCGGCAGACTGATCGCCGACTGCCCGTTTCCTGGAGAAACTCGCGCCGACGACGTGTGGCCGGCCCATCCGAACGCCATTCAGGTCAGCAAGGACCGCTTTCTGGTGGTCTACGCCACGCGCGGCTACCGTGGCGGCGACGACGACCTCAGTATCGTCTACCAGTTGCGAGCCGGAGCACTCGACGGGCCGGTCCTATCCGAGCGAATAGTCGCCTCGACCCGCAACGACTGGGAGCCGTTCGGCGACGGCGCCCACTACGTGCTCCAAAATGGCCATCCCGCCGCCTTTGGCGTGCCGCGCGGCGCCCTCATCGGTGGCAAACCGGCCCCAAACGCCAACCTCTTTGTCATCAAATGGCACTACCTGGCCCGCTATCTCGATCCCGATACGGGCATCCTGATCTCGAATCACGATACACCGGGCCTGATGGAGCGCACCCTCCGCGTCGGCTGGACGCAGCTCCGCCTCAACGACGCCGCGGACGACCTGGAGATCGTCTCACCCGCACAGCAGCTACGGCAGGTCGGCTACGAGACCGGCGAGGCCTTCTGCAGTGCCCCGATCACCAACATGAACAACACCTTCACCCACGCCATCCCCTTCAATGACGACCGCACCGAATGGCTCGACTTTCATCATATGGACGGCATGATCGCCGCGATCAAGTACCGCTACAACCCGCAGCGTGGGCTGTACGAGTGGGTGGAGATCGGCCCGCTGCTCGGCGGCGACATCGGCGTCGGCGAGGCCAGCGTCGCCCGCTATGGCAACGAATGGGTCATCGCCTCCCGGCCCTCTGTAGACCCGGACACACCCGGCGCACCGGCCGTCTGGATGCGGACGCCCGATCCGTTCGGCGACGAGCCACCGCAGGTGTTCCGCCCGCCGTCGCCGCTGATTAAACAGCCGCTCACCGTCTACACGATGGGCGACGGGCAGTTGCGGCTATTCACCGGCGACGAGACGATCTCGCCCTACAACTACGCTCGCAATCCGCTCTACCTCTGGGACATTGACCCCGACAACGGGTTCACCGCTTCCAACCGGCGCGTAGTGTTCGATACGTTCGAATACGGCATCCCCATCCCCCCGGAGGGCTTGCCCCGCTGCGATTTCGGGCACCTCTTCCCCCACACCGGCGGCTCGGTGCAACTCGTTGCCCACCGCATGTTGGGCAGCTATCTCAACGACGCCCGCGTGCGCGGCCGCGCCATCACCGCCGCCGAGAAGGAGCCGGCCGGCATCTACTACGACGCCATCCACTACACCGACTCCCACCCCAACCCCTGGCACTTCGCCCCAACTGATAGCTAATCGCCGATGACCGAAGAAATCGCTACCGGGACCATCGGCGTCGGCACAAGGCTCTTCCTCACGGCCGCGCCCGACCTCAAAACAGGCGCTCGGCTGACCTCCGGCCACTGGCGGGAGCAGGTAGTCAACTGGACCGTGGTACGCAGCGAAGCCGACGGGCGGTTTGTCCTTGAGCAGCCGCTCGGTCATCAGGCCTTGTTAGAGGTGGTTTGGGAAATGGTGCGGCTACGCGAGTTCCCCAACCGACCCAGCCGCCTAGACTCCCTCTTCCTCTGGTCGAGTGAAGAGGAAGCACGGGCCTGGCACTATCGGCAGCATATCTTGCCACCGCCCGACTCGCCTCAGACGGACCGGCCAACGACCGCTGGCATCGCGGGCCTGTACCAGGTCGAGGTCGTAGCGTGCCGACGGGCCTGCGTTGCCAATATGAGCCTCATCAGCTACCTCAACGACGGCGAAACGGTGGATTCGCTGATGAAGCGGGCACGCTGGTACTGGGAAGGCAACGTCGCTGCGGCACAAGGGGAGGTCCTACTGGAGGGGAGCGTGGTGGTGCGCCGCAATCTGCTCTCCATCACATCCCATGAATTGCAGGCGGTGGAGGACCTGGAAACCGCCAAGACCATCCGCTGGCGGGATGGAGCAGAGCTACCTTGGACGTTCGCACAAGTCTCTTTCGACTACGCGGACGCGCGCCGCCTTGAAGGAGTCCTGATCCCGGAGCCGGCTCTGTCGCTCCCGGTGGCAGGGTGGTTGGCGGTAGAGATCGAAGGGGCAGACGAGCCACTTCCCGCCAGACGCGGCACGTCGCCTGTCCTCCTCCGGCCTGGCCAGCGGTGCTCGGTCGAGGCCATATTCGTCAACGTGCCGCCTTCAACAGATGACCTCCGCTTCCGTCCCATCCTCATCTGTGACCGCGCGGCCGCGCACTACTGGCAGCTCCAGCCTTACTGGGAAGGCACGCTGCGCGGCGAGTGGCAACGCGCCGCGCAGACACCTGCGTAGCCCCAATCTATCGGGCCAGAACCGGCAGATGCGGCGCCACTGTGGACATCGCCAGCAGCCGCCCAAAGCCAGGCACCCGCGCCGCCACGCCCGCGACCCGCAAGGCGTACCAGACCGTCACCTGATTAGCGGTCAGCACCGGCTTGCCCAGCTCGCCTTCCAGCCCCGCGATGTGCTGTGTCGTGGTCAGCGCCGTATCCGGTACCAGCACCGCCTCGGCCGCCGGATCATCGCCGCTGGCGATAAAGCGATACACCTCAGCGGCCGGCAGCTCGGTAACTGCGTCCCCGGTTGGCAGATTCAACGCACTCTGAGCCACGACGGCGACCCCATGCCACCGGAGATACTCTGCAAACAGCGCGACGGTGGCGGCCGGGTAAGTGCCGGCAACAGTCACCCGTTGCACGCCCAGCGCCCGGACGGCCGCGCCGAACGCCTGCGTCGTGTTGATCGCCGGCACGCCGGCCGCCGCGGCCATCTCTGCCGCTTGCTGCTCCGGACCCGCCGCACAACCAAAGCTGCCGCTAGTGCAGGCATAGACCACTACGTCAGGGCCGTGCGGTCGCAGCCGCTCTATCCCCGGCCGCAGGTCGTCCAGGCGCCCGCCGTACTGCGCCAACGCAGCCGGATCATGGTCATCCACGCTCTTGACCACGGCAAAGTGCGCCTCGACCGAATCGCCTATGGCCGCCAGCAGCGGGAGATAGTCGTCCCGCATGTCCTGGCAGGGAAAGATGAACCCCAGGCGTACAGGTTGCGCCATCGCCGCCCCCGTCACTCCCGGCGGCGCAAAGTCAGCCGTTCGCCCACCGCTCCGGCGCTCCATACGTCGTTGCAAGCGTCGGCAAATTCGGCCAGCCCTTCCTCGATAGTGGCAAACACCGTCCCCGGGAGATGACCAATCGGGGAGAGCAGGTAGTTGTTCCGGCCATAAAACACGGCGAGGTCAATCAGCCGCCCGTAGCGCCGGCATTGCTCCCGCAGCGTCGGCGGCAGCGGCATCGCCGGGGGTATCTGGAAGTAGATCAGATCACCGGGCAACGGAAAGATCGTCGCGTTCTCCAGCGCCGGCTCCGGCGTGACAAAAGGCGCCAGCAGCGTGTACACCTCGTTGTTGGCGTACTTGGCATGGAACGCCGGTCCTTCCAGCGGGAGCGAATCCCAGACCGCTTGGGTCGTTTCCGGCGCCTCGTCTTCCAGCAACCGCGCCACGGCCACAACCGACCGCTTGGTCAGACCAACCTCGATATATCGGGCCATAAGCACCGCTCCTTCCCTGACCACGCCTGGGTATGCTCCTGTCCCTCTCCGGCCAAGCACACCCGCCCGCGCACAAAGTCAGCCTACACCATAGCCGATTGACACCGCGAGACACGGCCACTATCGTTACCACCATCCTGGCCCCCACCCCAGCCCGCCCCCATTGCAACGGGGGCGGGAGCACACCGTCCCCCCGCCGCAGCGGGGGGACCATAGGGGGGCCGGAGGCGAGTCCCGAAAGAGAGAGGCACGATGAGCAACACAGCCGGCGTCTGGCGCACTCGCGGGTTCGAGGCCTTCCGGCAGGGCACGTTCGGCAATGCCGGCCAAAATATCTACGTCTCTCGCGCCGGTGTGCTCCAGCGCATCCACCTGTTCGACTGCAACAAAGATGGCTACGTGGACTTGCTCTTCTGCAATGCCCAAGCGCATCTCGAATCGCCGCCGGCCTACGTCTACGCGGATGTCTTGAACGAACCGCGGCGGACCGAGCTATTGGCCGAGGGCGCCGGCACCGGTGTCGTGGCCGACCTCGACGGCGATGGCTACGCCGATCTGGTCATCGGCAACGAGAGAAGCGGCGAGCCGGGCCACCTGAACGCCTTCATCTACTACGGCGCCGCCGCGGGCTTCAGCGAGCGGTACCGCATGTTGCTCCCCGCGCACCGCTGCACGTCGGTCGCGTGCGGCGACTTCAACGGAGACGGACGGCCCGACTTGGCGTTCGTCGCTGACGGCAAGGTCCGGCTCTACTACCAGTCGGAGTTGGCGTTCGAGGCCAAGATTTACGCCGACCTGGACCTCCCGGCGGCGGCTCCATCTCCATCCGGCACTGGCCAACTCGGTGCCGCCGACCTCGACGGCGATGGCTACACCGACCTCTACGTGCTCGCCCCGGGCACACCGCCGCGCGTCTACTGGGGCGGCCCCGACGGGATCAGCCCGGAGCGTTACAGCGAGGTCCTGGTAGCCGACGAGTCCGACACCACCATTGAGGCGGACTTGGCAAACGTCTCCGAGGAAGAGCGAGTCAGCGCCGTCGGCCCCTTGGCCCACGTCATTGAACTCGACGGGACGCCGCACCTGTTCGTGCCCTTTGCCAACCGGACGTTACTCGTGCCCGTCCGTGCGGATCGCACCTGTGGCGACCCGTTGAGCTTCGCCTGCCGCGGCGCGCTCTCCGTCGCCAGCGGTGACATCAACGGCAACGGCCACACCGACCTCGTGTTCGTCGGCCGCGACCGCAACGCCGACAGTGAGTGCTCGTGGGTCTATTGGGGCGGGCCGGACGGATTTGCCGAGGCCCGGCGTACCGCCCTACCGACGGATCACGCCTGCGACGTGGCCGTGGGTGACTTGGACGGCGATGGGTGCGCCGACGTCGTCATCTGCCAGAAGCAGAACGCGGAGAGCTACTCTACGGACTCGCTGGTCTATCGAGGTGGAGCCGAGGGAATTGACCTTGAGCCGGTGCGCCTGGCGACCCACGGTGCGCGGCGCGTGTTCGTCGCCCGGACGGCCGATTCGTCCCACCCGCAAGTCATCTTCATCAATCAGGTCGCCCGCACCGCCACCAACGACGTGGACTCGGACCTCTACTACGGCGGTCCCGACGGCTTTTCCCCGGAGCGGGTCACGAAGCTCTGGGGGCGCGGGGCCACCTCGGGCCTCATCTGCGATCTCGACGACAACGGTTGGCCCGATGTCATCATCGCCAATAGCGCCGAGAACGCCATCCACCTCGACCCCGGCTCCTTCATCTTCCGCGGCGGTCCCAACGGCTACACGCACCAACCGGACGTGGTCATCCCCACCCACTACGGCTGGGGCGTAGCCACCGCCGACCTCAATCGCAACGGATACCTCGATCTGGTGCTCTCCCGGTTTCACGACGCTACCATCGAGATTTACTACGGCACAGCGAACGGCCTCGACCTGGAGCATCCCGAACAGCTCTACGTGCTCGATGGCCCGGACGACTACATTCCGCCCCGGCGCGTCTTCCTGGCCGATCTCAACTGCAACGGCTGGCTCGACATGGTAGTCGGGCGTGGTGGCACGAATCGCGCCGTCATCCTTTGGGGTGGTCCGGACGGCTTCGATCCGGACCGGCGCCAGGTCTTGCCCGTCTCCAATTTCTCCGGCTTCCCCATCGCCCGGGATCTGACCGGCAACGGCTACCCCGACCTGCTTATCGGCGGCGGCAAGCCCACCGTCGGCGCTCCGCACGATGCCTTCACCCACATCTTCTGGAACGGCCCCGCCGGCCTGCGCCCCGACCGCCAAGCCCAGCTACCCGCAAATGCCGCGTCGGGAATTGCCGTCGCCGACTTCAACAATGACGGCTACGCCGACATCTTCACCTGTAGCTACCAGGCCGTGAACGACCGGGACATTGATTCCTACATCTACTGGGGCGGCCCCGGCGGCTCGTTCTCCGCCAAAAACCGCGCCCGCTTGCGGACCCATTCCTCGTCCGGGTGTGTCGCCGCCGACTTCAACGAGGATGGCTACATTGACATTGCCGTTGCCAACCACAAGAGCTTCGGCGATCACGTCGGCGATTCGTTCGTGCTCTGGAACGGGCCGGACGGCATAGACGACCGGCACCCCACGCGGCTCCCGACCGCCGGCCCTCATGGGATGCTCCAGGTCCAGCCCGGCAACATCCTCGACGGCAGCGAGCGCGAATACTACACGTCGGCGCCGTTCGAGCTACCCGCTGGCGCAGCGGTGACGCATATCGGCTGGGAGGCAGAGCTTGGCCCGAAGACCTGGGTCGGCGCGCAGCTCCGCTCGGCGCCCACCGCGGACGCGCTGGAGCAGGCCGACTGGATTGGCCCGGCCAACGGCGCGGACTGGTTCACCAACGATCAGCAAATCGGTCCCGCCTTGCCCGCCGGACAATGGGTGCAATACCGCCTCGCCCTCGGCGCCGTGAACAGCGGCAGCACGCCCCGCGTCACCGAGGTCCGCGTCCACTATGCGTAAGCTGGCGGTCAGCGGTCGGTGAGAGGGGCAGGCCCCCACCCTGGCCCTCCCCCGTTGCGACGGGGGAGGGAACCGGATCGTCCCCCCGTCGGGACGGGGGGACCATAGGGGGGCCAGTAGCAGGGCCATCAATACCCGCGCCGCAGGTCAACGATGTAGGCCAACGGCCTACCCTCCAGAAACCGCTGCAAGTTGGCCTTGAGCGCCTGCCGGCGGCCCTCATAGAGCCACGGGCTGAGTCCCGACGAGTGTGGCGACAGGATCAGGTTATCCAGCTCCCATAGTGGGCTGTCGGTCGGCAGCGGCTCGATCTCCGTGGCGTCTACGCCGGCGCCGGCCAAATGACCGGATTGCAGCGCGGCCGCCAGCGCGTTTTCGTCCACGATCCCGCCGCGCGAGATCACGACCAGAAATGCACCGCGTTTCATCAGGCTCATCCGCCGCTCGTCAATCAGCCCGCGGCTCTCGTAAGTCAGCGGCGCGGTAATCACCAGCCAGTCGGAGATGCTGCATAGCTCGTCGAGCCGGTCCAGCCCCCAGACCGCCCGTACCCCGGCGGGAACGTCCGTCGGCGTGGGGTCCACGGCATACACCTGCATCCCAAAGCCGAGCGCCCGCTGCGTGATGGCACGGCCGAGGCCGCCCAGCCCCAGCAATCCGAGGACGCCACCGTTCAGCTCGACAAAGCTGTGGTGGTACTTGTCCGGCTCCCAACGCTTGGCTTGCTGATCATCGCGCATCTCGCCAAGCCGATGGGCCAGCGAGAGCATCACCGCCAGCACGTGGTCCGCCATGACGTTCGTGTGCGGCCCCGGCGAGTTGGTGAAGATCACGTCGGAGTCCACCAGCTCCGGCACCATCGCTACCGGGTCCATACCCATCCCCGGCGCGTGGACCCACTTGAGCCGCCGGGCCGCCAGAAACGCCGCCCGCGACGGCGCTCCCATAAAGGCATCAGCATCCACAATCTCGCGCTCGGCCGCCTCCGGCGTATAGGCGGTGACGAACGTGACCTCCGGGTGGAGCGACCGTAGCTCGTCAACGAACGGTTCGCCGAGATGGTCCGTCCCAAATACTACTTTCATGTGCGATCATCCTCCCGAAGCGCCCAGGAACGCTCCCTAGCGTGGCTGCCCGTGCGTAGCCGCCGGTCCAGTATACGTGACCGGCTGGGGTGAAGGAGGGCAGGCCCCCTCCCTAACCCTCCCCCGTCCCGACGGGGGAGGGAACACCGTCCGGCCAGCGGTCGTGGTAGGTGCTCGGTCATCGTCCCCCCGTCGGAACGGGGGGACCATAGGGGGGCCAGCCGCCCCCGGCGCGCCAGTGCTATGCTGACTACACCCGGCGCTCGCTTCCCACGCCAAGAGGCAGCGCGTGGCGGCGCCGCCGGCAACATCTCTGATTGATTCTGACTGCTATGGCAACACAGCCGGCGCCAGCCGGGTCCTCGGAGCGTGTCGGTCCGCTGCTTGGCCGGTACGTGGCGCTGTTACGCCCGCACCAGTGGGTCAAGAACCTCGCCATCTTTCCCCCGGTCGTGTTCTCGTTCGGCCTGTTCGATCCGGCCATTCTGGTTGCCGCCGGCCTCGGCTTTGTCTCCCTGTGCCTGACCTCCAGCTCCGTCTATGCGCTCAACGACGTCTGCGATGCCGAGAGTGACGCCCGCCACCCGCGCAAGCGGCTGCGGCCGGTCGCGGCCGGCGTCATCCCCAAGGGGCTGGCCCTGACCCTCTCGGCCGCACTCGCGCTTGTCGGGCTGATGGTCGCGTACAGCGTGAACTGGTGGCTGGCAGCCGTCGTTGCCATCTACTGGTGTACCATCTTGCTCTACTCGCTGGTGCTGAAGCGGGTTGCGCTGCTGGACGTGATGACCATTGGCATCGGCTTTGTCCTGCGGGTGATCGCCGGCGCGGTCGTCAGCCTGACTCCGCCCTCGAACTGGCTGCTGCTCGTGGCCCTGTTCCTAGCCCTCTTGCTGGCGTTGGGCAAGCGGCGTCAAGAGCTACAAGTGCAAGGGCAAATCGAAGGCACCTCGCGCCCCGTGCTCCGCGACTACGACCTCCAGATGGTCAATCAGGTGCTCGCGGTCCTCGCCGGCTTGGTCATCATGTCCTATAGCCTCTTCACCGTCTCGGAGTACGCGCAGGCGCGCTTTCAGTCCGGCTTCCTGATCTATACGGTGCCCTTTGTCATCTACGCGGTGTTCCGCTACCTGCATCTGATGTATCGCGGCGCGCCGGTCGAAGACCCCTCGCTGCTCTTCCTGAAAGATCGGCCGCTGCTGGCCGCGGCGGTGCTCTGGATCATCGCCAGCGGCCTCGCCATCCACTGGGCGCAGTGGTGGCCGCCGGCGTAGCGTGCCTTCATTGGTGAGCACCGCGGCCTGGCCAGCTGGTCAAGCACTGCTAACTGCCGCGCCCGGAATACCGTCTTTAGCGACAACACCCGGTCTCGGCGTGTGCGATGAGTTCAGCAGACACGCACCGGCACAGCGGGTATCATTGAACGACATTGAGCCATTGCCGATAAGCGCATCGCGGATACAGCAAGGAGCGACCGGCCGCGCACAGCGTTCGGAGCCGGCAGCCGACACGAGCAGCGCCATGAGTGCAGGATTGGACCCGCAGACGCGCATTATGGTGACGGGCGGGAGCGGCTTCCTCGGCCGGCATATCGTGGCGGAGCTGACGGAGCGCGGCTACCGGCACATCACCGTGCCGCGCAGCCGCGACTACGACCTTCGCACCCCGGACGGTGTCCGTCGTGCCTACGCCGACCTCCGGCCGCAGATCGTCATTCATCTGGCCGCCCTGGCCGGCGGTATCGGGGTCAATCGAGCCAATCCCGCGACCTTCTTCTACGACAACCTCATGATGGGTAGTCTCGTGCTGGAGCACGCGCGGTTGGCCGGGGTCGAAAAGTTCGTCGCCATCGGCACCATCTGCTCGTATCCCAAGCACACTCCGGTCCCCTTCCGGGAGGCGGACTTGTGGCAGGGCTACCCGGAAGAGACCAACGCGCCCTACGGCCTGGCCAAGAAGATGCTCCTGGTGCAAGGGCAGGCCTACCGCGAACAGTACGGCTTCAATGCCATCCACCTCATGCCGACCAATCTGTACGGCCCGCACGACGACTTCGACCCCGCAACCTCCCATGCCACCGCCGCCCTGATCCGCAAATACATCGAGGCGAAAGAGGCGGGCCGGGAGGAGGTCGTCACCTGGGGCACCGGCCGGCAGACCCGCGAATATCTCTACGTGGCCGACGCCGCAGGCGGCATCGTGACCGCCATGGAGCACTACAACGGACCGCAGCCGGTCAATCTCGGCACCGGACGCGAGATTTCCATTCGGGAGTTGACCGAGCTGATCGCCAGCATGGTCGGCTTCCAGGGCCGCATCACGTGGGATACCTCCAAGCCCGACGGCCAGCCGCGCCGCTGCCTCGATACCAGCCGCGCCCGCGAGCTATTCGGCTGGGAGGCCACGACGCCGCTGGAAACCGGGCTACGCCGGACGATTGCCTGGTATCAACAAGCGCGGCAAAGTACCTAGCCCCACCCCCCTCTCCAAAGGGGAAGGACCGGATGCCGGCCCCATGACTCCCCTTCCCTGGAGGGAAGGGGCCGGGGGGTTAGGTCCGAGACGGAGTGAAAACAGGGTGCGAATCGTACTCACCGGTGGCGCCGGCTTCATCGGCTCGCATGTCGCCGCGGTGCTCTTGGCCCAAGACCCGGCGCTCGATCTCGCCGTCATTGACAACCTCTCCACCGGCGACCGGGCACGCCTGGGCACGCTGCCGCTGGCCTTTCACCGGCGCGACGTGCGCGAGCCGCTGGATGACCTCCTGGCCGATACCCAAGCCGTCGTGCATCTTGCCGCCTCCGCCGGGGTACCGCGCTCGGTGGCCGATCCGCTGGCCGATGCCCAGGCCAACATCGCCGGGACGGTGGCGCTGCTGGAGTCGTGTCGCCGCGCTGGCGTGCGCCGCGTCGTCTACGCCTCCTCCGCCGCTATCTACGGTGTGCCGGAGCGAGTACCGATCCGCGAGGACGCTCCGACGCAGCCGCTGTCACCGTATGGCCTTTCCAAGCTCACCGGCGAGCAATACGTTCTACTGTACGGCGATCTCTTTGGTCTGGATACCTGCGCCCTCCGCTTCTTCAACGTCTACGGGCCGGGCCAGCGACCGGATAGCTCGTACTCCGGCGTCATCACCATCTTCAACGAACGCTTGATCCGGCACCGGCCGCTCTGCATCGAGGGCGATGGCCAGCAGACCAAGGACTTCATCCACGTCCACGACGTTGCCCGTGCTGTCGGATTGGCCGCCCGGTCGTCGGGGGCCAACGGCGCCTACAATATCGCGTCCGGCGAGCCAACCGGCATCCTCGACCTGGCCCGGACGATGCGCCGGGTCTCCGGCCGGCCGGTACCGATTGAGTTCCACCCGCCGCGACCGGGTGACGTGCGCCGGAGCGTGGCAGCGGTGCAACGCGCGGCCCACGACTTGGGCTTCCGCGCGCAACTGGGCCTCGAAGAGGGACTCCGCGCCCTCTGGCAGCAGACGGCCGCCGCCGCGGGGGAACGGGCTGTTCCCTCCCCCGTCGGGACGGGGGAGGGTTAGGGTGGGGGCGGACCACGGTCGCGCTCCTTGACAGTCACCGCTCGTGGCCGTATAGTGTGTTTAACTGGCGGAAGTGGCTCAGTGGTAGAGCATCACCTTGCCAAGGTGAGGGTCGCGGGTTCGAATCCCGTCTTCCGCTCCGTATCCCCAGAGCGAGAGCTTGCGTGCAGTTCTCGCTTTTTTGCTGCCCTCGCAAGCATTCCACCACACTCCGACCATGACTCCCACACCACGCCGCCGGCCGCGTCCCCGCGCATGACCCGTGCCCTATGTTAGAATGAAACTGCTGCACCCCTTCCGAGGCAGAGCGTGTGAAAGTCACAACCGAGCGACCCGAAGACGGCGTGCGTGCCCTTCTCATCGAATTACCGGCAGAACGTCTCAGCCGCGAGCTTGATACCGCCTGGCGGCGATTGAGCCGCTCAGTCAATATCCCCGGTTTTCGACCCGGCAAAGCGCCCCGCGCCATCGTGCAGCGCCACGTAGGCGCCGCCACCATTGAGCGCGAGGCCCTCCAAACCCTCCTGCCGGCGGCCTATGAGGACGCCGTGACCGAGGCCGGTATTGAGCCGATTGACCAGCCGGACTTCGATATTGTGGAGATGGACCGCGGCAAGCCGTTCATCTTCCGGGCCACCGTGCCCATCCGCCCGGAGGTGGAGCTAGGGCCGTACCGCGATGTCCGCGTGCCCTTCCAGCCGCCGGAGCCTGATGCCGATCAGGTCGAGCGCGTGCTCGCCCAGCTTCAGGAGGGCCAAGCGCAGTGGGAGCCGGCGCTGGATAGCACCGCGCAGCTCGGCGATCAGATTGTTGCCGATATTCACGTGGCGTGGCCCGACGGTCGAGAGACCGATGACACCGGCCTCCGCATTATCGTCGGCGGCAACAGCTACCCGGAGGGCTTCGACGATCAGGTCGTCGGCATGTCCGTTGGCGACGAGCGCGATTTCTCCCTGACGGCACCCGAAGAGCAGCCCGACGGCACGACCGCGGAGCGAACGACCCGGTATCGTGTGCGGGCCAAGGAAGTGTGGTCCAGGCAGCTTCCCTCCCTCGACGATGAGTTCGCCCGCTCGGTCTCCGAGCACGATTCGCTGGAGACCCTGCGTGCGACCGTCCAGGAATCGGTGGCCCGCGAAACCGAGCGCCGCGCACTCCTGGAGTACGAGAGCAACGTCCTGGCGGCGGCCGTCGAGGGTACGACGTTCGAGATTCCCGCCCGTTTGCTGGAGGCGGAAACCCAGCGCCTCGCTACCGAGCGGACCAATGTATTCCGCCAGCAAGGCGTCACCGTCGAACGTTATCTGGAGTTGACAAACCGCACCACGGAGCAGTGGCAGGAGGAGGTTGCCGAGGCGGCAACCCAGCAACTCCAGGGACGCTTGGTGCTGGAAGCGGTCGCCGAGCGGGAGCGCATCAGACCCACGGCACAACAGATTGCCACCGCGATTGAGGCGGAGGTCGAGCAGGCGATGGCTACCGATCAGCGCACCGGGCGGCAGGTGCGGAGCCTCTTGAGCACCGCCGACGGCCGCAGCCGGATACGCACCGGCCTGCAACGCCAGCACGCGCTCGATTGGCTCGTGCGGAACGCCCGCGGCGACATCCCGGAGACGGCGAGCGCGGCCGAACCGGCCGACGACGAGCCGGCAGACGAAAGCAGCACTTAGTCCTCCGCAGCGGTACCGGCGGAGGCGAAGAAACGGAGCAAGCCATGCAGCCACCGGAGTCAATCGTCCCCTATGTGATCGAAACGACCCCCCGCGGCGAGCGCGGCATGGACATCTGGTCCCGTCTGCTCCGCGAGCGCATCATCTTTATCGGCACCCCCATTGACGATGTAGTCGCCAACTCGGTCGTCGCCCAGCTCCTGCTTCTCAAGACCGAAGACCCCGACAAAGAGATTCAGCTCTTCATCAACTCCCCCGGCGGGTCCATCTACGCCGGACTGGCTATCTACGACACCATGCAGTACATCCAGCAGGAGTCCAGCTTGCGGCTGCGGACCACCTGCTTCGGGGCCGCGGCCAGCTTTGGGGCGGTGCTGCTGATGGCCGGCAGCAAAGGATCGCGCTATGCACTGCCCAACTCGACGGTGATTATCCACCAGCCGAGCAGCCCGGGGCGGGGCGGCCAAGCCTCGGACATCGAGATCGAAGCGCGGGAAATCCTGCGCCTGCGGAGTCGGCTGAACGACATCATGGCCTTCCACACGGGGCAGCCGGTGGACAAGATTGCCCAGGACGTGGACCGCGACTTTTTCATGACGGCGCAGCAGGCGCTGGAGTATGGGATCATTGACGAGGTGATTGCCCTCCCGGCGCTGGCGCCAGGGTCAACCGACTCCTAGCTGCGCCGGAAGCCGGACCAGCGGGCCGGGGGACCCTTGTCGGGGCGATAGAACTCGATCCTGAGAGGTACTATGGCGAGCCAAGGCGGTAGTCGGGGGCAAGTCCGCTGCTCATTCTGCAGCAGCAATCAAGAGCAGGCCCGTCGTCTCTTCAAGAGTCCCAATGGCGTTTACATCTGTGACAACTGCATTGATATATGTCGCCAGATTATGGAGGAGGAAGGGGAGCAAAGCACGAGCCAAACCGACCTCGCCGGCCTCCACATCCCCATTCCTAAGCGCATTTTCGAGCAGCTTTCCCAGTACGTCATCGGCCAGGAGCACGCCAAGAAGGTGCTCTCGGTCGCAGTCTACAACCACTACAAACGCATCGGCGCCGCGACGGACTTCGACGACGTTGAGTTGACCAAGAGCAACATTCTGCTCGTCGGGCCGACCGGTTGTGGCAAGTCCCACCTCGCCCGCACGCTCGCCCGCATCCTCGACGTGCCCTTCTGCATCGCCGACGCCACCGCCCTCACCGAGGCCGGCTACGTCGGTGAGGATGTCGAGAACATCCTGCTCCGCCTGATCCAGGCTGCCGACTACGATGTCGCACGTGCAGAACGCGGCATCGTCTTCATTGACGAGGTGGACAAGATTTCCCGCAAAGCCGACAACCCCTCGATTACGCGCGATGTCTCCGGCGAGGGTGTGCAGCAGGCCCTCCTCAAGATCATGGAAGGCACCGTCGCCAACGTCCCACCGCAGGGCGGCCGGAAGCATCCCCACCAGGACTTCATTCAGATTGACACGACGAACGTGCTCTTTATCTGCGGTGGCGCGTTCGAGGGGCTGGACCGCATCATCGGCAGTCGCATCGGCACCCGCCGCTCGATTGGCTTCCGGACGGTCTCTGGCAGCCGAGACGAGAATGACCCGCTGCTCTTACGCGAGTTGACCGCCGCCGACCTACTGAAATACGGCCTGATCCCCGAGTTTGTGGGGCGCTTACCCGTCGCTGTCAGCGTCGAGCCACTTTCCAGCCATGACCTTGTCCGTATTCTGACCGAACCCAAAGATGCGCTCGTGCGGCAGTTCGAGCGCATTCTTGCGCTTGATGAGGTGGACTTGGAGTTGACCGCAGAGGCGCTGCAAGCGGTCGCCAAGCGGTCACTCAGCTACCAGACCGGCGCCCGCGCTCTCCGGACCGTGATCGAGGAAGTGCTGCTCGAAGTGATGTACGAGATTCCCTCGCGGTCCGACATCGCCAAGTGCATTGTGAATGCCGACTGCGTGCTGAACCAATCACCACCGCTCCTCATCACCCGCACCGACCTCGAAGGCGAAGTCTCCGCCTGAGCGGCACTCCACCCCTTGGCACCGGACCACCATGCATTCCCGTGGGAGAGGGGGTACGGAGGGAGCGAGCGTTAGCCTTGGTCGTCGTTGCTGACGCTGGTGGCTTTGGCTTGGCGCTGCTGGCGCTTCCACAGCATGTAGCCTACGGCGATAATGATTGCCGTGATGACGGTCGCTTGCGCCAGGGCACGCCAGATCAACTCCAGCAGGAGGCCGCCAGGATCGGAGCGCGACTTGGCCCATAGCTCGCTCACGCCAGCGGGAACTTGGGCACCCTCGGGGGTGGCGAGGCCGGGCCACGAGGAGGCCACCCAGACGAACAGAGCCGTGCAGGCCAGGAACACTCCGAGCGCAATGAGGCCGACGTTGAGGTTACCCAACAGCTGTCCTACGGCAAAGGCCCAGCGTTTCCGCCGCCCGACGTGCGCGCCAATGCCGCCACAGAGCGGACAGATGCCTTCGTCATCGAGACGCCCGATCCGACAGCGAGAACAGTAGGTAGCGGCGCTCATTGTTGCCCACTCCTCTCAGATTGCAACCCACTCCAGTATATGATACCTTTTTGCGCTCACCGTTTCCGCTATACTCGTACATACTTGGAGAGGCTCCGAAAGTCCCGCGGGCGACTGCCGAGAGGTGATGGCACGTCCAAGTACCGATCCGATGGACAGGTGAGGAGAGGAACCGTGGTGTACACGCACGTCAACAGTAAAGGACAGACCTACCATCTCCACTACAAGGATGTTGTGCTCCAGAATGGGCGGGAGCAGCGCATCTACTATTTCGCCAAGCAGCCCCGGCCGGGGGCAACCCTCGACAACGTGCCGGCCGGGTATGTCGTCATGGAGAATGAGCGCACCGGGCTGCCGTTCTGCAAAAAAGCAGGGTAACGGCGGCAGTCATCATGGCGTGTTCAGCCCCAGTGCATCCTGAGCGTTCTGGCCTCCACCCCAGTTCTCCCCCGTGCTGACCGCACCGGGGAGGGAGCACACCGTCCCCGGCCACAGCGGGGAGACTACAGGGGGCGGTATTGTGCCTCATCCCCCGACGCCAGTGCCGACGCGCTCTATCCACGTCGTTGACAGGCGCATACCGGCCGCTTATACTCGTGGAGGACAACTTCATAGGCACAAAGGCAGCGAACAAGAGGAGTAGGCTACGCCTGCACCGCGCAGAGAGAGATGGTCACCGGCTGAGAGCCGTCTCCGGGAGCGGTAGCCGAAGGTCGCTTGGGAGTTGGGAGGCCGAGAGCGCGGATCACACGTCGCCGGCAGTAGCCGGGGCGGAGCGCCAGTAAGCCTCTTCGGGTAAGCCCGTTAGCGCTGTAACGAGAGTCCGACTGCGGGGTGGAACACACCTACCCCCGGTTAGAGATGACGGCCGGGGACGGCAGTCGGGCTGAACCCGGGTGGTACCACGACACGCCATGTTCGTCCCGCGGGCACATGCACCGCGGCGAATATGGCGCTCTTGTTTTTAAGGAGCCGGGAGGGGAGCTTGGCCCCCACCCTGGCCCTCCCCCGTTCCGACGGGGGAGGGAACGCCGCGCGTCCTCCGGGCGTGGCAGGGGCTGCCTCCCCGTCCCCCCGTCGGGACAGGGGGACCATAGGGAGGCGATAAGGAGACACGAATGACCACGACGCAACCGGCAGCGCAGCCGCCAGCGGCCCAGGAGGGCCGCGACGCGGTGATGAGCCGTGCCTACGATCATCGTCCCACTGAGGATCGCGTCTATCAGCAGTGGCTTGATGACGGTCACTTCACACCGGTCGCGGATTGGACGCGCCGGCCGTGGACGCTGATGATGCCGCCACCCAACATCACCGGGGTACTCCACCACGGCCATGCCATGATGATCGCCTTCGAGGACGTGATGACCCGCTGGCGGCGCATGATGGGCGACAACGCGCTCTACTTGCCCGGCACGGATCACGCCGGAATCGCGACGCAGAACGTGGTGGAGCGGGAGCTGGAAAAGGAGGGCCGGTCGCGCCAAGAGGTGGGGCGCGAGGCCTTTGTCGAGCGCGTGTGGGAGTGGCGCGAGCACCACGGCAATACCATCGAGCTACAGTTTCGCAAGCTCGGTACCTCCTGTGATTGGTCGCGGCTGCGGTTCACGCTCGACGACCAGCTCTCCCGTGCCGTGCGCGAGGCCTTTGTGCGCCTCTACCACAAGGGGCTGATCTACCGCGGCCCATACCTGGTGAACTGGTGTCCGCGGTGCGGCACCGTGATCTCCAACCTCGAAGTGGTGCATGAGGAGACGGAAGGCAAGCTGTGGACGGTACGCTACGACCTCGAAGGCGGCGGTCACATCGAGGTGGCCACGACCCGCCCGGAGACGATCCTCGGCGATACGGCCGTCGCGGTACACCCGGACGACGAACGCTACCGCACTCTCGTCGGTCGCCAGGCCATCCTACCGGCGCTCGGCCGGCGCATCCCCATCATTGCCGACGCAGCGGTGGAGGCCGCGTTCGGTACCGGCGCGGTGAAGGTCACGCCCGGCCACGATCCCAATGACTACGAGATGGGACAGCGCCACGACCTGCCGACCGTCAGCATCATGAACGACGATGCCACGCTCAACGACGAGGCCGGTCCCTATGCCGGCATGGATCGCTACGCGGCCCGCGCGGCGCTGCTCCGCGACCTGGAAGCCGAGCAGCGGGTACGCCACGTGGCGACGCACACGCACGCGGTCGGCACCTGTGATCGGTGCAGTACGGTGGTCGAGCCGCGCATTTCCGAGCAGTGGTTCGTGAAGCAGACGGTGCTCGCCCAGCCGGCCATCCAGGCGGTCAAGGATGGCCGGATCAAGTTTGTGCCGCAGCACTTCGAGCGGATTTACCTGAACTGGATGGAGAATGTCCACGACTGGGAGATATCACGTCAACTGTGGTGGGGACACCGTATCCCGGTCTGGTACTGCCGGCAATGCCCGGAGCCGGTCGTGCCGCAGCCGGGCGCCGGCGACCCGGACCAGTGCCCGACGTGTGGCGGCGCGCTGGAGCAGGACCCGGACGTGCTCGATACCTGGTTCAGCTCGGCGCTGTGGCCGTTCTCGACGCTGGGCTGGCCCGACCGGACGGACGACCTGGCTTATTTCTATCCTACCGACGTACTGGAGACCGGCTACGAGATCATCTTCCTGTGGGTGGCGCGGATGATTATGACCGGGATCGAGTTCATGGGTGAGCCGCCCTTCCATCACGTGTACATGCACGGCATCATCCGCCACCAGGACGGCTCGAAGATCAGCAAGTCCAACCCGCAACCCGGTGACGATCCGCTCGACGTGATCGAGGAGTACGGCGCCGACGCCCTGCGCTACTGGATTGTGACCGGCAGCACGCCGGGGCAGGACGTGCGTCTCTCGCTGCCGAAGATCGCCAACGCGCGAAACTTCGCCAACAAGCTGTGGAACGCCGCCCGTTTCGTCGTGCTGGCTCGTGACCGCAGCGGCGACGGCAGTGCGAGCGCCGACGGCGTCTGGGCCAACCTGGGCTTAGCGGAGCGGTGGATTCTCTCGCGCTGTCACGCGACCATCGCGGACGTGACCCGGCAGATGGAGGCGTACCAGTTCGGTGAGGCCGGTCGCACGCTGGAGGACTTCCTGTGGGGTGAGTTCTGCGACTGGTACATTGAGCTATCGAAGCTCTCGCTCTACGCGGGCGGTCAAGGACCGTGGCAAGACGTGGCCCGCAACGGGACCACGAGTATCGCGCCGCGCGAAACGGCGGTGGCGGTGCTGGGTTACGTACTTGACGCCAGCCTGCGATTGCTCCATCCGATCATGCCGTTTGTCACGGAGGAGGTGTGGTCGCAGCTGCACGGCGACCAGCGGCCGGCCCCGGCCCTCATGGTAGCGCCATGGCCGCAGCCCGGTAAGCGTGATCCAGGAGTCGAGGCCGGGGTGGCCGCGGTGATCGAGGTGGTACGCACGATCCGCAACGTGCGCGCGGAGGCGCAACTGGGAGCCGGGCGGTGGATCCCGGCGACTATCGCTGGTCATGGGCACACGGCAACGCTGCGCGCGCTGGCACCCCAGATCGAGGTGCTGGCCCGCGTGCGGCCGCTGCGGATCGTGGAGACACTCACGGAGAAACCGGTACACGCGCTGTCGGCGCGCGCCGGTGGCAGCGAAATCTGGCTCCTGCCCGATGAAGCGGCCGATGCTGCGGAGAACCGCGAGCGGTTGGAAGCCGAGCAAGCGGAGGCACAGCAGCAGGTCGCACGCTTGGAGACGCTGCTTGCCCGGCCCGGTTTCGTGGAGAAGGCGCCGGCGGCCGTCGTCGAGCGCGAGCGTGGCCGTTTGCAGGAGCAGCGCGACCGCCTGGCCAAGGTGGAAGCACGCTTGGCGCAGCTTGCGCGGCGCTGAGGCAGGTTTTCGGCAGGAGGCGGGTTGGCCCTAACCCCCGGCCCCTTCCCTCCAGGGAATGGGAGTCAGCGCGGCGCCCGGCAGCCCCTTCCCTTCAGTGAGGGAGTTGTGGGTAGGTGAGCACACCTACATACTTCCACTCGGTAAGGAGTCATCCCAATGGATTGGGCCTCAACCCGCGCACTGACGTTCGATGTCTTCGGCACTGTCGTAGACTGGCGCAGTTCCATCATCCACGAAGGCACACGGCTCGCCGCGGCCAAGGGCATTACGCATGTGGACTGGGCCAGCTTTGCCGCGGCCTGGCGGGCCGGCTATGGCCCAGCGATGGATCGCGTCCGGCGAGGCGATCTGCCGTGGACCCATATTGACGACTTGCACCGCCTGATCCTCGACCGGCTACTGGTCGAGTTTCGGATCGGTGGCTTGAGTGCGGACGAGAAGGAGCAACTCAATCGAGCGTGGCACCGGCTTCAGCCCTGGCCGGACGCAGTGACCGGCTTGCATCGCCTGAAGGCACGCTACACTATCGCCACGCTCTCCAACGGCAACGTCGCCTTGCTCACCAACATGGCAAAGCAGGCAGGCCTCCCCTGGGACTGCATCCTGTCGGCGGAGCTATTCAGGCGCTATAAGCCCGACGCGGCAGTCTACACGGGAGCCGCCGCGTTGCTAGGCCTGCCGCCGGAACGGGTGATGATGGTGGCGGCGCACAAAGGCGATTTGCGGGCAGCCCGTGCCGTTGGGATGCGGACCGCGTTCGTGCCGCGGCCGCAAGAGTTCGGACCGAGCCAGCAAGTGGATACCGGCCCGGAGCCGTGGATTGATGTGCAGGCCAGCGACTTCGTAGACCTCGCGTGCCGCTTGGGCGCGTAGCAGTACCGCCGCGCCGGGCGCGGCGGCTCACGAGGGCCGGTTGCGCTCGTCAAGCTGTGCCCGGAGCCGGGCCAACTCCGCTTCGACAGCCGCTACCCGGCCCTCCGCTACCTGCCGGGCGGCCGCCTCTACCGCGGCCCGGGCCTCGGCCGCGCGCCGGGCCACCGTCTCTTCCTGTGGGGTGGGCAGCCAGCGCTGGCTCTCCGGGTCGAACAGCCGCAGGTGCTCGCCGCGCGGGTGCAGCGCCAGCCCCAGCATGGTACTCCAGAGTGAGCCATCTTCAGCGGGTCGCAGCGGCACGTAGCGGCCCTGGGCCAACCGATAGCCTTGGAAGGGCGGCCGCAAATACTCGTCAAGCGGGTCGAACAGGAAATACTCGGTCACGCCCAGCCGGGCGTAGAGATCGTGCTTGGTGCGGAGGTCTTCGCGGCGGGTGCTGCGCGATGTTACCTCAAAGACGACATCCGGGGGCTGCCCTTCTTCCCACAGCTTGTAGATACGCCGCCGCCCACTAGGGACGCCCTTGACCACAAAGACATCGGGCGCTACCGACCGTCGGGGGTTGCCTTCCTCGTAGTAGAGGAGCAGATCACCACTGACATAGACGTGGGGATCATCGCGGAAGTACTCCCGCAGCATGACGATCAGGTCGATCATCAGGTCGCGGTGGACATCGGTCTCCGCCATGGGTTGGCCATCCGATTCGGGGTAGAAGACTTCCGCTACGGTTGGCGCTGGCGTCGGCGTCACCATCGTTGCTCTCCGGCATCGGCGCACCTGTTGTGCCGTCCCGTCTCACTGTAGCACAGCCGGCCGGCACGGGCGTCCGACGCGCTCCCTGGCAGCGCCGGGTATGACATACTGCCCGCCAGGAGGCGGACTCCCGGTGGTTATATCCCAAGTACGCACGCGCCGGCCGCATGGCGGAGCGGTCAGCGCCGAGTGGTCAACGTCGGTCGTGGGTCGTGGCGTTGACCCGGACGATGAGTTGGATCAGCTGCTGGCGAGTATCGGCGTGGCGTCTCCGATGGGCAAAGTCACGCCGGTTGCCGGGCCGGTAGCACTCAGCCCCGTGCAGGCAGCGGCCCGCCTGCTCGACCAACGACAACTCGTGCTGCTGGACCATAGCTCCGGCGCGACCGTCACCGGCCGGTACTCGTATGTCAGCGCCGATCCGTTCCTGGTCCTACGCAGTCGTGGCCGGCGCAGCGAGTTGGCCGGCCCGGCCGGCACGGTGACAGTCGCCGCCGATCCCACCCGTCTGCTCGAACGACTGCTGCGGCGCTACGCCGTCCCGCGACAGCCGGAGTTGCCGCCACTGCTCGGCGGCGCCATCGGCTACTTCAGCTACGATCTCGGGCGGCTGTTCGAACGCTGGCCTGCCCGCGCCAGAGACGAGGGCGTACCCGACCTCCAGGTGGGGTTCTACGATTGGGTACTCGCCGCCGATCACTGCACCGGGCAGCGATGGCTCATCAGTACCGGATTGCCGGGCGGGAGCGCAGCGGCGGCCCGCGCGCGGTGGCGTGAGTTGCAAGACTCCCTGGTTGGGAGCAGGCCGCCGCCGGCCGCCAACGGTGCCGTGACCAGCGTCCGGCTCCGCTCCAACGTCGGGCGCAGCGCCTATCTCGCGCAGGTGCAGCGTGCCAAGGAATACATCGCAGCCGGCGACATCTATCAGGTCAATCTCTCGCAGCGGCTAGAGGGGGACTGGGCCGGGCACACCTGGCCGCTGTACGAGCGCCTGCGGGCGGCCTCGCCGGTGCCATACGGTGCCTACCTGGCCCTCGATGACTGCACGGTCCTCAGCGCCTCACCGGAGCGGTTCCTGCGCTGCGAGGGACGCCAGGTCGAGACGCGGCCGATCAAGGGCACGCGGCCGCGCGGTGCGACCGTGCGCCAAGATCGCGCCTTGGCCCGGCAGCTCGCCCGGAGCGGGAAAGATCGCGCTGAAAATCTGATGATCGTGGACCTGCTGCGTAACGACCTCGGGAAGGTCTGCCAAGTGGGGACAATTCAGGTGCCGGAGCTGTTCGGGCTGGAAGGGTATGCGAGCGTTTGGCACCTCGTGAGTACCGTGCGCGGAACGGTGCGCCCGGAGCTGACGGTGGTGGACCTGCTGCGGGCCTGCTTTCCGGGTGGATCGGTCACGGGTTGTCCGAAGATCAGGGCCATGGCGATCATCGAGGAGCTGGAGCCGGTGCGGCGCGGCGTCTATTGCGGTGCCATCGGCTATCTCAGCTTCACGGGTGACATGGACACCAGCATTGCGATTCGCACGCTCGTCGTCCGCGAGGGCCGCATGTACCTGCAAGTGGGCGGCGCGGTCGTGGCCGACTCCGACCCGGCAGCGGAGTATCGGGAGACACTGGCGAAGGGCGCGGCCGTGGTAGAGGCCATCGGCGCCGAACTGGCCGAATGGTAGGGGTGGGGCTGAAGGGGCCTGAAGGCACACGCGGCACTGCGCGGCCTCAGAGCTTCCGCCAGCGGTACTTGAGCAGCGCCCACAAGGCCGGCAGGCCATCACGCCACGGCGACAGCTTCTTCGCCCCCCGCGGCTCGTAGCTGATGGGCACCTCGTGAATACGGTAGCCGCGGCGCAGCACCTTGGCCGTTATCTCCGGCTCCATGTCGAAGCGATGACATTCCAGATCGAGCGTTCGGAAAAGATCGCCGGGCAAGAGCTTGTAGCAGGTCTCCATATCGTGGAGGCGGGCGCCAAAGAGCAGATTTGTGACCCCGGTGAGGAACCAGTTGCCCCAACGTAAGAGCGGCTTCTGCCCGGCAAACGACCGCACGCCATAGACCACTTGCGCCTCGCCGGCGAGAATCGGCGCGAGGAGGCGGGGATAATCCGCGGGATCGTACTCCAGGTCGGCGTCCTGGATAATAACGTAGTCGCCGCTGGAGACGTTCAATGCCGTGCGGATGGCGGCGCCTTTGCCTTGATTGCGCTGGTGATGAACCACCTGCAAGTCCGGCACCGGCTCGCGTTCGAGCCGGGCCAGGATTTCCGGTGTGCCGTCGGTCGAGCAGTCGTTGACGACGATGATCTCCCGCTCGATGGTCGCCGGCGCCGCGGCAGCGTCGCGGCCGGCGGCCAGTGTGAGGTCAACGGCCGCCACACGCCAGAGCAGGGTTTCGATAGAGTCGCGCTCGTTGTAGACCGGGATCAGGATGGATAGTTTCACCGCAACTCCCTGGACGTGCTCAGGTCAAGCTAATGATAGCGGCTGCCAATAGGCTCAACGACACAAGTCGGCCAGCTGGGCCAACTCTTCCGGCCGGCCCGCCGCAATGATGAGGTCGCCGCTACGCAGCTGCTGCGTGCCGCGCGGGTGCAGGATGATGTCCTTTCCCGACGGCTTGACGGCCAAGATAGTAGGGCCGCGGCTATCCGGGTACTCGGCGTCAATATGGGCGATGGAGCGATTGCAGAGCACACCCGTCGCGGCCAACTCGATCTCTTCGATCACGAAGGGCAGCTGCTCACCATCACGATACAGCAACGTATCGAGATATTCGACGACGGCCGAACGGGTAAGCATTTGGGCCATACGCTGGCCGGCACGGACCGTGGGCGACAGCACCCGGTTGGCGCCGACGCGCAGCAGCTTGGACTCATTGGCCGGGTCCTCCGCCCGCGTCACGATATTGAGCTGCGGAGACAGGCTCCGGGCCGAGAGCACCACCAGGAGATTAACCGCGTCGCTATCGGCTGCCGCGACGAGGCCCTGCGCCCGCTCGATGCCGGCACGTCGGAGCACCTCCTCATCCGTCGCATCGGCCACCTGATGGGGAACTCCCCAAGCCTCCAGATCATCAAGATGTTTGTCGGTGATCTCGATGGTGCAGAAGGGACGCCGCTCCTGCCGGAGCTGCAAGACAATCTGCCAGCCCACGCGGCCGAGACCACACACAATGTAGTGATCGCGCAGCCGATTCAACTGCCGATTCAAGGTGCCCTCCCGCCACAAGCGCCCCAGCTCACCGCTGGAGAGGTCCGCCGCAAAATAGGAAGCTCCCGCCGCTACAATCATAAAGCCAAAGGCAATGACCACCAGGGTCCAGGCCCGACCGGCTGCGGTCAGGGGGTGTATCTCCTTGAAGCCAATCGTAAAGACCGTGATGGTGGTCATATAGAGCGAGTCGAACCAGGGCCAGCCCTCGATGAGCAGGTAGCCGAGCGTGCCGAGGAGGACCCAGCCTAACAGGAAGAAAAAGCCCCAGCGGAGGCGGCGCCACAGCCAACCGGCGACCGGCTGCGGAATCATACTGCGCGCCTCATGCTGCCGGACCGTACTGGCCGGGTGGCACGTTGACCGCTCGTCCCGTCCGACCGGATTCGAGGGCCGCGTTCACGGTTGCCACAATGGCACGGCCGGCGCGTGCGTTCAACAGCGTCTCGCTGCCGGCGTCAATCGCACGGGCAAAATCGTCGAGCAGCCGGCGCTCATAGTCCACGCCGATGCGCCGCTGGCGGTAGTCGCTTGGCGCGAGGCCGCGCGTATACACGGCGACCTCCGGTCGTGGCTCGGAGACGACGAGGGCGCCGTCCGAGCCGATGATATGCAGCTTCAACTCGCCGAGATTGGCATGGCTGGCCCGCCCGATCCGGCCGATGCAGAGCGATCCGATAATCCCCCGCTCCAGCTCCAGGGTCACAGTTGCCAGGTCCTCCAGGCCACGGTCGGCGTACTTGCGGAAGAAGTGCGAGGTGGTCCGCGCGAACACGCGCCGCGCCTCGACGCCCAAGAGATGGCGGATGTACGCGAGCGGATAAATGCCCTCGACGGTCAGCTCGCCGTGACCGCGCCAGTCGGCCGGCACCTCTTCCGGTTCATCGGAGTCGATCAGCACACCGGCATCCTTGGCGAAGTAGAAGTCTACGTGGACGGCCGTCGGTGCGCCGATAGCGCCGGCCGAGAGTAGGCGGCGGGTGTGCTCGATGGCCGGGAACGTGTTGCGGTTCCACAACGCATACCGCACGTCCGCCCGCTCGACGGCCGCGACGATCCGGTCGCACTCCGCGACGCTCGACGCCATCGGCTTGTCTTGGATGATATGCAGACCGGCGGCAGCAGCCCGCACACTGAGATCGGCGGCCCGCTCGATCTCCGGGGAGACGCAGGCCACCTGCGGTCGGAACTGCCGGGCGGCCGCCGCGACATCGCGGCAGTAGGGGACGCCGAGGCTGCGGGCCATGCTCTCGTTGCGCCGGTGCTGCTGATCGGGGCGGTCGCCGTCGTCAGCCACGGCGACCACCTCGAACCGCGGGTGGATTGCCAGCGTCTGCGCGATGACGCCATGCCCACAGCCGCTGAAGACCACCACCCGGCGCCGGTGCGCTGTGCTCATAGCCGTTACCCTGTCAGTTGAGTCAGCCTAGACATTGCTCGGCACATCACCAGGCAGTGCCCCCCGTCCTTGTCTTCAACTTAGGTCCAACAGATCGAAACGACTCCTGCGAAGTAAGTTGTCACGGGCACGAGCCGCGTTGTCACGCACACCCTGGTCGCCGCTCTCAAGTCCCGCTTTCAGGATGCGCTTTGCCGTCTCCGTCCTGATGTAAAAGGTATCTTCCTTGAGCCTGTCGGTTAGCTTTGCAAAGCATTCCACCACCTTCTCCGTATGTTCCGGAAGCATTTCGGCTAACGCATCGCTCTCCATTGACGCCATCGTCAAATCGTGGTCTTGGCAAAGATCCAAAATCCTGGAATACGCATCCAGCCGCCACTCCGCACGCAGTCCTTCAGATACCAGCCAGAAGTGAACGTCTCCAAACTCTGCCGCTTCTCCGACGCCAAGACGCCATTCGAAGAAGGCGGTTATTCTATCCTTCAGGCTCTCTTCGAGGTTCTTACCAGTATTCCGCAAGAGAAAACCGACATGGCGAAATAAATCCCTCCAACGCTGGCGAGTATCGCCGGTCTGCTCATAGAATCTCTGTAGGAGGCTCTCCGTTCCATTGAGTGGATATAGGCCCCACAGGTAGTAGGTGAACAGGTGGCGCCCGAGGGATTCAAGGGGATCTTCACGGTTAAGGCCCGGCTGTTCGAGAGAATCCAGATGTTGTAGTGCAAAATCGAAGTCGTCTCGAAGAATTTCAAACGTCGGACCATAAGGACGATTGTAACGCAGGAAACTGGCGAACGCCGCCTGCCACTCAGTCAACGCTTCTTGCGGGAAAACGTCTGGTCTATGCTCAACGGCCCATGCCTCATCAATGCCTAGCATCCGATTGTAGTTCACGCCCAAAAGGGCACGCTCGGGCAGAGTCAACGGATACTTTTCTCCCGGTAAGAAGCGTTTCTCAAGAATGGACATCACCTCATAAACACTGTCTGTCGAGTCATTCCTTCTAACCCAATAACTGAATTTCAACAGATTCTCTAGCGAACGGCTACGGGTGTTGTTGATAGCCTCAGCGTATTGGTCTTCTCCATCTGGAAATACCTTCTTGCCGCTATCCAGCCACCAGTCGAATTGAGTACACAGCATCCCCAGCAGCTTGATCAGTCTCTTCCGCACAGAAATCGGCACACCAATATCCTCTTCGAGACAGGTTTCGATCAAGTCCACTACAGCTCGGCGCGAGCTGCTCCAATGGGGATGCTCTCGGGATTGATCGCTGTATCTACTACCCGTTACGAGTGCTTGATCCTGGTGTGCAAGCACCCATTCACAGAATAACAGCGACTCGTCCAGTCGGTCGAATTTTCTCCCTTTTACGTACTCCTGCATCCCATTGATCATCGCCCGGACGTAGATGGGCCGCTCGACACGTTTCCGGTTGCGGACCCAGAACTGGAATCTGTTGACGTCCGGCAGTATCGAATCTCTGAAAATGCTTTGGAATGTCTCCGCCAGAGCCTGCATGGTAATCTCTACTAGCCAGTTATCCTCGTCGCGGTGTTCTGCGTCCCACTCGTTAATGTAGGTCAATAGATCCTCATCATCGAGGCCCTGTAAGTCTTCGATTGATTGTGGGCTACGGCGACGTACCACTCCACCCTTCGACTCACCAACCACCCAATAGTCTTCATCAGAGATCGGAGATTCAGCCTCACCCTCCAATTCCTGGAAATAAATCAGGTGTTTCCCACCAAGTACGGAGGCAAACGGTCTAAGTTGCTTCCGATGGAAATCGCGCTGATATTGCTCGAAAACATCCTCGGTGAACTGCTCACCCATCCAATCCCGGTAGTCATCCTTTGATGGGCCGCGTAAGATGTTCTCAAAGATTGATGCACGCTCCTCCTCGGTGAGCAGCTCTGCACCAAAATGCTCACACGCGCGCCGTATCATCCGCTGAAATTCGTAGCCATGCGTCCGCCGGGAGTAATCCTTATGCTCCAGGATCGACTCCCGAATCCAGGGTATAGTCTGCTCCGTAGGATTGAGCGCGTAGAGATGCTGTCGTAGACGTATAAATACTCTCCACCGCTGTTTCCGTAGAGCCTTGTCCAGCGCTACGACCGAATCCGGAGCCTTTTCATACACCTGCTCACAGGCAAGGGTCAGCGCATAGACAAGCATTTGCTGGGATTCCTTGTAACCATCGTCAGGACGACGGAGTCGTCGGCACCACACCTCGGAATAGTCTTGGTCACTACGCTGATCCAAGGTGTCTTGGTGGGAACTCAGGTAAATCACCTTCGCCGTAGAATTGATAAGGATGCGGGCAACCTCGTATGGTGCCTTCTGGGCGAGAGGTTGGATGTCATTGTTCAACAAATCCTGGTATTCCCAGACATCAATTCTAGGATCAGGATCAAGAAAAGTTGTCATGTCTTGCGGGTTCTCTTTGCGGCGCTTCCGCTTCTCCTCACTTTGAGGGTCAGGTGCAAATTGGATGAGTATCCTTGCAAGCTCCAGTGCAGCAGATATCTCGTTTTCTGCCGTCCAATAGACTAGCAAATCCCGGTACCTATGCGCCAGAAATAGGGAATCAAGTCTTGTACCCTCAATCACCTTGGGCTTAAGCTTCGCGGACTGTCTGCCGGGAAGTTCTAACGCGATCTCCACAATACCGTAGTAGACTTTTGGGTTATTAACTTTTGGCAGCTCTAATACCACTTGAGTAACTTCATCATGCATATCACGTGAGATATTCTTAAGGTATTCAAGCTCCGGCCAGCCGTGAGGAGCTCGTGGAGGAGATTCGAAGTAGCCGCGCTTCACCAGAGGCTGGAGCCACAAGGGATTCCTCAGCCGAGAGAAGAAATATCGGCGATCAGGTTCCTTCCTTACTGACGCTAGAGCATTCTCCAGCATCTCAGCCGTTGGTTTCTTCCAGGATTCCATCAAGCCTCCTCAATCGTTCGAATTCGCTGCTTGCGGCGACGTATAGCAGTCCGTCAAGATGCTGGAAGTGCCTCTCGACCTCGGATGATACACCTTCGGAGAAGCAACCACCCCGAAGATGATCATATGCACGAAAACATTCTACGGCATCTAGCCACTCTTGCCAATGGTTCGAAGGTATTGCTCTGTGATCGCGGTATCCCAAAAAAATCTCAAAGAACAGATGTCCTGGTTTATTACTCGTTGCAGTACTTACGTTGTGGTCTCTTATAAGATCATTCAAATCGTGGAATGTATCTTCTGGAATAACCCGCCCAGTTCTATGATTATCATGAGCAACAGAGGATTGTTCGTCCCATTCACTTCGCCATTTCTTTTGTATCTTGTCTACATATTGGCGATACTCAGTCCGACGCCCTCTTTCACCAGCACATATCGGTGCCAAGATATTCATAAAGTCTCTTCCTGTTGTAGCCACAAAAGTAATGTAGCCCGGCGATCTAGTATTCAAGAGATATAAGGCACCCTTGTACGCTTCCGCGAATACAGGTAAGCCCCGTCCCTTGTTCCACTCCACCTTGGAGTCGAGCCAGTCGTACACGCGCTGTTGCTCCGGTGTGAGAGTCATGTGGGAGTAAAACACTCCTTTGTATCGGCACTCGCTCACATGGGCAGGTAGTGCTCGCGGTCTTCCTCGACTTCGGCGGAGAGCTGGCAGATGCCGTCAATCATTTGCATTGTGCGGTGGGCGTCGGCGAGCGAGGCGGCCGGGAACGGCGGCTGGAGGCCGCTGCGTGCGCCTGCCAAGAACGCGGTGGCTTGCCGCCAAAAGCCGGCTTTGTATTGCCGGTCCTGCTCGTCCAAGACGAACTGTTCGTCCGGCTGATCGCGCACGCTCACGGTGACGGTATTGAACCCGTGGCCCGACACGGCGCGCGCCCCGACGGTCCGCAGCTCGAAGCGATGGTTGGCCGGCGCAAACCAGTCTACGAGGGCGCGTCCCTGCGCGCCGCTGGTGAAGCGCAGCACCGCGGAGAAGCTATCGGGGTAGTCGTAATGATGGGACGAGCGGATGGCGTGAATGTCCGCCACGTCGCCGCCGAAAAAGCGCAGCATGTCGAGAGCGTGGATGCCGTTCGCATAGGCCCAGCGCCGCCGCACGAGCTGCGTGAACTTGGCCAGCCGGTCGGGTTGGTAGAGCCGCCACTGGTCCTCGTGCGCCTCGACAGTGATCGTCGCCAGTGGCCCTAGCTCGGCCATCCGCGCACGCACCGCCAGGTTGTTGCTGTAGAAGCGCCGGTTCACGCCGACCATCGTCACGGTGCCGTGCTGCTCGGCCAGGTCGGCGAGGCGGCCGGTATCGGCCGAGCAGATGCCGGGGGGCTTTTCGATGAAGGTGGGCAGTCCGGCGGCGATGAACTTGCTCGCCACGCGGGCGACGTGCAGCACGCTGACCAGGACGTACACGGCGTCGATATCATCGCGCCGGAGCAGCGCATCGAGGGATTGCTCCCGTTCGGCAATCCCGAAACGCTCGGCGGTCTCGGCCAACATGGCGGGGTTGACATCGCAGAGGACGGCCACCTCGCAGTCGGGGTGGTTGGTCAGGACAGGGAGATGCTGCTGGGCAATGTTGCCGGCGCCGATCACTGCGACACGTAGACGACTCATGGTGGCCCTCCGCCGCGTGTTGCCCTATCCTACCGGCGCTGGCCACCTCGCGGCCAGGATGGGAGACATCATCGGCTGGTGGATTTGCTGCGCCCCCCCTATGGTCCCCCCGCTGCGGCGGGGGGACGGGGGTGCCTGCGGCGGTAGGTCTCCCGCTACGGCAGGGAATCTTGCAAGAAGGTGACGGCCGCCGCTTCCAGGTCCTCGCCGGGGTGTCTGGGCGGGCCGAGGTGCTCCGGCCCGACGGTGCCCTGATAGCCGGCGGCAGCGAGCCGGCGCAGAATGTCTGGGAAATCGAGGTCCCCGGTGCCGAGGAACACCTCCTCGGTCACCGGCCAGCGGCCCCGCACATCGCGCATTTGCGAGTAGTACACCTTGCCGCGGAACGTATCCACGAGCGCCGGAACGTCACCGCCCATGATGTGCATTCCGGTGCAGAAGCAGACGCCGTTGTGCGTACTCGGTACCGCCGTAAGCAAGCGGATAATGTGCTCGTGTGAGTTCAGGAGATACGGTCCGCGCCACGGGTGCGGGTGATAGGCGCGGTAGTCGGCCATGGTTATGCCATCGCGCAGCGCAGCGCCGCGCAACGTGTCGGGTAGGCAGCGCCAGATGGCGTGGTTGGCCAGACGCACGTCGCAGGCCTCGGCTTGGCGGACCAACTCCTGGAAGATGGCGAGCACACCGTCCCAGTAGCGATCATCGTCGGCCGGGTCGGGCGACTGCGCGACATCCACGTAGTGGAGCAGCGTGCCGATCCCGACATCGCTGAGGACTTCTAGGGTGTGCAGCTTGGCCGCGACCTCGGCTTGATGCGCCGCTAGCCGCAGTACAAGATCAGGGTCGTTACCGAACCAGGAGATTGCGACGGGCACCTGCACGCCAGCGTCCGCCAGCCGGCGCAGGAACCGCCGGAGGTAGGCCCGGTCGGGCACGCCGGCATCAGCGAATCCGGGTACGGCACCCAAATTCAGGCAGACGTGGCGCACTCCCAGGCGTCGGCAGCGGGCCGCCAGCGCATCAGCATCGTCTGCCGGGGCGTGTAGGGCAACGTCCATCGTCAGCTGCTCCTTTCTGCATCCAAGGGTGCCGCGTCCTCGTCATTGCGGCCTCCGCCGCAATCCAGTGGCTGGGGACTGGACTGCGGCTTTCGCCGCAGTGACGGGCCGAGGTAGCCTGCTCCACAGAGCCATTGTAGTGCCGTTGTGGTGATGGCGGCGTGACACTGGGCACGGCTTGGCCCATCGCGCGTGGGGTGGACGCGGTTGTTCAGGATCACGATGACGGCGCCATGCTCGGGGTCTACCGTGAGGGCCGGTCCCGTGAAGCCGAGCAGGCTATAGGCACGCGCCGAGGCAAACGCGCCGATGTATTGGCGGTCTTCCAGCCCCCAGCCGAGCGCAAAACGCTGCACCCGGAAGCCCGTCGCGCCGATGGCAGCGGGGAAATTGTCCGCGATGCTCGCGCGGATCAGGTCGCGTCGAATGAGGGGCTGCCCGCCGACCGTGCCCTCGTGCAGCCACAGATGCCCTAGCTTGAGCAGGTCCGCAGCGGTCGAGAATAGCCCGGCGTGACCGGCGACGCCGCCGAGGGCGAACGTGCTTTCGTCGTGCGGCACGCCGCAAACTACCCCGCCGCGTCGGGGGGCGTCTTCGGTCGGCGCAATGCGCTGCCGCCACGCCGCGGGGGGATTGAAGGCGGTGGTACCCATACCGAGCGGGTCGAGGACGGTTGTTCGCAAGCAGTCGGCGAGCCGCTGCCCGGACACGGCTGCCAGCGCCTTGCCCAAGAGATAGTAGCCCTGGCTGGAGTAGTAGAACCGGGTGCCCGGTGCCGTGACCGGCCCGGTGGCGAGGATGGCGGCTTCGATCTCCGGGCGCGGTAGGTCCTGGAGACTGCTCAAAGACAGCCGCAGCCCCGCGGTGTGGGCCAGAACTTGCCGAATGGTGACGTTGCGGAAGGTGGCACAGTCGAGCAGATCACCGAGGCGGTCATCGAGATGCAGGCGGCCGGCGTCGGCGAGGGCCAGCGTGGCCGTGAGCGTGACGATCTTGGTGACTGAGGCAACGTCGTAGATCGTGTCGGGACCGACTGCCGGACTGTCCGGGGCATACGTGAGGTGGCCGGCGGTGACGATATGCGTCTGCCCGGCGCGGCCGGCCGCGGCTACGACCGCGCCGGGGAATATCCGGCGTGCTCTGGCCGCCGCCAGCAGGGGCCGCAAGGGCGCGGCGAGGCTCTCCATGCCCGACGGTTGTAGGCGGGCGGTGGCTATGATGCGCCCCGGTACTGTCTGGCCGGCGACGGTGATTCGCCTTGGCTGGCGGGATAGAAGTTGCGGACGGCATCCGACCAGCGCACCTCGGACATGGGCATCAAGCCGCCATCCTCGAACTGCACCAGTGGCTGCTCGCCGCGGCCGTTGGCCGATCCAGCGGGCCAGATGACGTAGGCGCGGCTCTTGCTGAGGAAGTCCACGAGCCGCGCGCGGTGCGGCTCCGACGGCAGCCACGCCTCCCAGGTGCTCGGTATCGCCGGCGTTGCGTCCGAATCGGTCTCTGTGGCCGCGCCAGGCATCGGCCAGGGCCGGCCGCCCCGCGCGTGCTCGTAACTCTCGACGAGGGCCAGCGCCACATCCATGTGGGCACGGAGAATCTGCTCCAGGTGGCCGGCAACCGACCGGATTTGCTCGGCGTAGTCCACGATGGCGGTGGTCTCCGCGTCGCCCAACGGCTGGTCATCCTCCAGGAGCGGCCGGAGCGCGGCGGCAGCCCGGTCGGCCTCGGGACGGCGTGGTTGGTCAATGGACTCCAAGGCACGGTGCAGCCGCGCCACATCGTCGCGCAGTTGCCGGTAGTCCCGCAGCCGCAGCTCCATCCGGTCCAGCATATAGAGCTGGTCCGTCACTAGCTCGCGTAGGATGGCCGGCGCGGCGGCGACGCGCTCCGGCTCCTCGTAAAGCAGCCGCTTCAACTCATCCGTCGTGCCACAAACGTCGGAGAACCGCGTGGTCCGCGGCGGCGTATCGTGCTCAGTCTGCATCGGTTGCTCCTCTGCTCATCCAGATACTTCTTGTCAGATGCTACATGAGCGGCCACAGATTGCCAGCGCCGACTCACCCTATAGTGAGGGGCCGCCGGCCCCAATGCAGCCTGGTGATGAGGGAGCCGCCATGCAGCCGCCGCAGCCACGCCGGACCGACGACACCGACACGTCACGCGATGAGTACCTGCGTGCAGCCGCTCGCTACGAGACTGCGCGGCTTCGGAGGCTACCACGCTCCGACCGGAACGCCGCTGCCCCCTGCGCGGAGGACCGGTTTGCAGTGGAGTTGGCTGCGGGTGGACCGACCATCACGTTCATCAGAGTGGAGCCGGCTGCGTACATTGACGGGCTGAACGAGGCGCTCCGCGACCGGATCATCGCCATTCCGAACCGCAGCAACGACCTGGCGCGGTGGCGCGACATGCTCGCAGTCCAGCGGCAGAACAAAGTCACGGTGAGCTATCCGTATTACATGTCGGAGACGATCATCACCAACGGGATGTTTCAGGTCTTCGTGGATGAGACGCAGTATACGACCACGGTCGAGCGGTACAAGACGGGCTGGATCGTTGACCGGCGGGCACAGTGGCAACAAGGGGTCCCGAATAGCTACCGACACCAGCCCTGGCCGATGAGCGCGCCGGAGCATCCCGTCGTGCAGGTGAGCTGGTTCGACGCGATGCGCTTCGCCGCGTGGGTGAGCGACAAGGCGGGGATCGTCTGCCGGGTGCCGACCAAGGAGGAGTGGATTCTGGCCGCTCGCCCGGCGGCGCTGGCGGATCGGGTGTGTACCTTTCCCTGGGGCAACGACTTCCGCAAGCTCGACAAGCGGATGAACTTCGGAACGGCCGAGCTGACCGACTACACGTGGATTCACGAGCAATACGCCGATGGCTACGCGCTGACCTCGCCGGTGCAGGCGTTTCCGTCCAATGAGCGCGGCCTCTACGATATGGTGGGCAATGTCTGGGTCTGGAACTACACGAACGCAGCGGCCTACGAGCAGCGACCGGTCGCGGAGCGGACAGCCACCGTGCCGCGGCTCAATGCGCTCGGCGTGGACCACAACGCGCGCATTTCGATGCAGGGCGGCTGCTTCCTCGCCCGCGTCACCCACACGACCCTGTGGTCCGAGATGAGCCATCCGGCCCTCGACGGCGCCGTGGACATCGGCTTTCGGCTCGTGGCCGTGCCGGAGGCCGCCGAGGGGTGAGTAGCCCCCCTATGGTCCCCCCGCACAGCGGGGGGACGTGGATTCCCGCTGGCGCGGGAATGACGGACGAGAGGCGGGAATGACGGGCGGCTGCCCCGGGTCCTGTGCTTGACGGACCGTATCATGGGTGGTATAAGGGCTGGCGTCAGGCCAACTAGCTCGAACAGGGGGCGAGGTGCGTATGCAATACATCAGGTTTGTCGCAGCGTTTGTGGTGTACGCGGTCGTTGATGTGGCGTGGAATGTCTCGCCCATCGCGCTGAACATGTACAGCAGCCTCTATGAGGCGAGCGGCAATGACGCGCTCCTCGATAGATTCGGAAAGCAGCCGGATACGTGGGGTGGATACGAGATCCTCGCGTTGCTGGCATTCTTCTCGCTGATTGCGCTGGCCAATAGCTACCTGGCGATTGAACCGGCAGTCAAGGAGAACAGCCTGCGCCGAGCGGTGCAGAACAGTTTCGTGCTGGGCTGCGCGGCTTACGCTACCTACATTGTGCCGATCTTTGTGATGATTTCCACCTGGCCGGCTATTCTGGTGCCGGTAGACATTCTCATCGGCGGGCTTCTCAGCCTGATCACTTCGACGGTTGTTACCTACGTCACGCTGCGCCGGCGTAGGGCCGGGGCCTAGCGTTCCGCACAACTTCGCCGGCGGCGAATCACCCCCTGGCCCCCTGACACGCCAAAGCCGCACGGATAGGGCCAGGTGTGGTGCGGGTGAGTGACCCCCCTATGGTCCCCCCGTCGGGACGGGGGGACGGGGATCTCGTGAACCCGCCCCGGCAGCCCCCGCTCCCCCTCTCTAGCACTTGGCGATGGAGAGAGGGCCAGGGAAGGCAGCACCATCTATCCCCTCCCCCGTCGGGACGGGGGAGGGCCAGGGTGGGGGCCAGAAGCGGTGCGGCGCGTTAGCCCGCGGCGATCTGCTGGGCCGCGGCGAGCACGTCGTCGTAGTCCGGCTCGGCGACCACCTCGGGCAGGTAGTTGGTGTAGCGGATTACGTTGTCCCCGTCCAGGATTAGGACGGTACGGCTGAGGAGGCGCAGGTCCGCCATAGTCACGCCGTAGTCAATGCCGAACTGGGGGTTGCGATAGGCAGAGAGCAGCGTATGGTTGCTCACGCCCTCGGCCTCAGCCCAACGCTTGAGTGCAAAGGGCAGGTCAATGCTGACCGTGATGACATCAATGTTGTCCAGTTTGGCCGCTTCCTGGTCAAAGCGGACCGTCTCGGCGTGACAGACGCCGGTGTCTATGGAAGGTACGAGGCTCAGAATACGCACCTTCGACCCGGTATCGCCCAAGCCGACTTCACCCATGTCGGTGTTCACCAGGAGAAAGTCCGGCGCTTGGTCGCCGACCTGCAGCTCGCGTCCCAAGAGTGTGATCGGTGTACCGCCCCGCGTCACTGCGCCAACTCGTTCTGCTACGGTCATCGGTATGCCTCCTCTAGTTCGGTGGTCAGTCTTCGCACGTAAGGTATAGCACAACTGAGCCGGCACGGTGGAATCCGGGCGCTTGCGTAGCAATGCCCTCCCCGGCCGCCGGCCTAGCGGAGGATAGCCAATAGCTCCCATGCTTCGTCCGCCAAGCTCAGGAGGAAACGCCGCCACTCACCTTCACGATCCATGATCTCTTCAATGGGCCGACCCTGCCGCTGCTCCTCCAGGGCATGGCGATGCTCACGGAGCGCGGCGCTCATCGTTCCTCCGGCAAAGGCCAGGAGATAGCGTAGCGCCGACGCCGCTGTGTAGCCGAACCGCACCACCCGCGGATCACCCTGCCAGCCGGCCTCGCGCAATCCGGCGAGGTAACCGGCGAAGGCCAGCTTGTCCAGTTCCCGAGCCGTGGCCAGCTCCACCATGCCACGCCAGAGGCCCGACGATACGAGTCCGACGATCTCCGCCCCAAGCGGCGCGATGCCCACACACTCCCAGTCAATTGCCACTGTCTGCTCCTGTCCCTCGGCTCCTCGCCGGGCGAACAGATTGGACGGGTTCGCATCCAGATGGCACAAGGTCTGCGGTAGCTGATCGATGGCGTCGAGCAGCGTGTCCATGTCTCGCCAGAGACGCATGACGCCATCGGCAACGGCCGGCGGGAACGCGCGACGCACCAGTGGGTGCTCCCGAACACCGGGAAGTTTGGCTGCGGAAGTGGCACGTCGCGTGACCCACGCCCGCAAGAACCCGCGACTGAGCCACGGATCCGCCGGCAGGGGGTGACCAGCTAGGTAGGCGCCGTTAAACTGGCCGAGGTGGCGAGCGGCCAGCCGATAGCGGGCGAGGGGCCAGGGCTGACCTACGTGATCGGTAAGCTCCTCCAGCCAAATCCAATGGTATCCAGCCTGCTCCTCAACGGCAAGACAGCGCGGGGCCGCCATACCCCCAGGCAGGTCGGCGAGTAGACCCGACTGGTAGGCCCAGGCCTCGCGCGTGCCGCTGTCAAGTTCGACACGCCGAGATACGATCTTGAGAATGGTGGACCAGGGTATCTCTTCCCTGGAGACAGGACCGGCCTCCGGGTCAGTCGTTTGGTCAACGGATGAAATGGTGGTCACCCCTGCTTCCGGCCTACTAACCTCTGGGTCACGCGCATTACCTGCCCAGCGATACATGAAGTTGTCACTATAGCTACCGAGGGGGTGATATTCCCAGTCGGTGACCTCGATAGTGTCGCTGTCGAGGGCCTTCCGGACAAGGGGGTTCAGGGTCTCCCGGTCAATTGCTTGTAGCTCTGTCTCTATATCCACCGTGCTCCTCACCACAACCCCGGTAGCTTCCGGTACCACTTCCTTGTTACCAAGGTAGGCACTAGGAGGTGGCGCGGCAACTGACTGTCAGTCAGGCTGGGCACGGCGCCGCCACACCCCGGAGAATGCAGGAACGCGCGGACATCAAGCGATACGTGCAAGGGTACCGCGATTTCTATGGCGCCTCTCCCACTGACTCCGGTGGCTCCTGGCAGCGGTCTGCGGGTGAGGGCCGGCACTCTGAGCTAAGGGCGCTTCCGCAGGACGAGCACCCAGTCGTCGTTGATCCGCTCTTTGCGCGGCACCTTGATGAAGTGGCGGATCACTTCCGAGCAGAAATATGTCTCTAGCTCAAAACCGACCGCTTCCGCGATTTCGGCGAGAAACTGGTGCGTCGGCACGAGGCGCTGGCGAATGATGTTGTTGCCGACGACAACAACGTAGCGTCCGCCCGGCCGCAGCACGCGCCGGACCTGCTCTAGGTTGCGGCGCATATCCTCGAAGTACTTGTAGATGATAAACGAGCGCCGCCGGTCCACCGCGTAAATGTCGGCGAGCAGCGCGTCGAGGTCCACGATGCCGGTCTGCCGGAGGTCGGCGTATTCCTTGGCGCGGACCACCTCGGTACCGATGTGATGGCGCTTGAGGTTCGCCATCGGGCCATCCGGCCACAGCTCCAGCCAGCTCATTTCCAGCTGGTGCGTGCGCGGGTAGTCCACCGCGTTGATGTACGGTGGCGAGGTGACGGCCAGCTCGACGGATTCGTCGGGGCGGGAGAGTGCTCGCGCATCTTCATTCACGATCTCGACCGGCACGTCGCGCGGACAGACGGCCTCGAACTCGGCCATACGGGCGATGCTCTGCTCGGCGGCCTTGCGGAACAGTTCCAGCGCCATGCCGGGGATGATGCGTTTGTTCAGCTTGGCGCGCACTACGGTCCGGGTGCAGTTGTTGTCGGCGTTGGAGACGGCCCGGACAATGGAGGACATGGCCACGAGGAAGAAATCCCGATACCGCTCCCGGTCGGCCTTGAGTACCCGAATCTGTCTCCCGAACGGGATGGCGCGGATGGCACCAAGGATCAATCCCAGCTCCGCCGAGATGTCGGGTCGAAACCACAGGGTATCGCGCCGGGGAAATTCAGGCAGGGCCAACTGCACGGGCGGCGTGCGCTCCCAGACGGCGGCAACGAGCCAATCCCAGATTTTGGCCAGGGTTCGCGCCTTCAGCGGCGTGGTCTTGACGCCGGCCAAGAGACGAGCAAAGGGGTCTACATCCGCGCCAATCGAGGGTTGCCGGGTCAGCAGCGCCTCGATGTTGACGGTCCCGGAGCCGCACATCGGGTCAATGACCGGTCCTTCGCGGGCGTAACGGCGGACGGCCCAGCGCGGTAGCTCCGGGAAGAACTTGGCCGGGTACTTGTGGAGACCGTGTGTAAGATACGACTGGTGCCGGCTGATGATGAGCAGGCGCGAGCCGGTCTCGATCTCCCGGTCCGGCGCTAGGTCGCCCTCGACGACGCGGCGCGTGCCGTTGGCCGGCAAGCGAATTGGCACAGGCAAACGCGGCGCCGCGCGCGGCGCCGCAGCGGCACGGCGAGATTGCCGCGGCAAGGTCCATACGGTATTCATGGCGGGGAATGTACAAGCTGCGCCGCCCGGCCGCAACCTGCCGGGCTAGTGGCCACCAGCGGGCTTGCCGTGCGTTGCGCCAACGGGCATGATAGCGGGGTAGCTTTTAGCTATCAGCTATCAGCCATCAGCTATATGCTGTCGGCTTTTGGCTTCAGGGTATCGAGATGTTTGCGCCAGAGACGCCCATCGAGGACGTGCCGCTCGCCGTGGTGGATGTGGAGACGACGGGGCTGGACCCGCAGACCGGCGACCGAGTATGTGAGATCGCCGTGCTGCGCGTTGATCCGGGGGAAGAGCCGCGCCTGTGGGTGTCACTGGTCAATCCCGAACGGCCCATCGGTGCGGGTGCTCAAGCCGTGAACGGCATCGCGGACGAGGACGTTGCCGACGCGCCGCTTTTCGGCACGCTCATTGCTGAGATCAACGCCGGCCTGGACGGGACGGTGCTGGTGGCGCACAACGTGCCGTTCGACGTGGGCTTCTTGCGGGCGGAGTATCGCCGCGCCGGGCAGCGGCTCCCGACGGTGCCGACCCTCGATACGCTGGAACTGGCGCGCCGCTGCTTCCGATTTCGGCGCAACGGCCTGGGTGATGTGGCCTGGCAGCTCGGCGTGTCGGCGCCGGGGCTGCACCGGGCGGCGGGCGACGTGTGGGCCACCTACCGCGTGCTGCAACGTATGATCGAGGCGCTCCGCGAGTACGACTGCTATACGCTGGGAGACTTCCTGGCCGCGCAGCGCTCGCTGCCGCCGGACCGCGCCATGGGCGCGAGCGATCTGCCGGAACCGCTGGCGACGGCCGTGCGCGATGGGCGTCCCGTCACTATGCGCTATGCCGGGCCACGCGGGACTAGCGAGCGGGTCATCAGCCCGCTCTTGGTGCAGGGTCAGTACCTCGTCGCCTACTGTCACCTACGGGACGACGAGCGCACCTTTCGGCTCGACCGCATTGTGGCGACCTGGTGGCCGAAGCGGGGCTAACGAGCTATCAGCTTGGATTCCCGCTTGCGCGGGAATGACGATTCTGCAAAGGTCTCATATCTCATATGAGGAGGAACCATGACCAGCCAGAGGGCGCTCATCGGTCAGCCGGTAGAGGAGTTGGATACGCCGGCGCTGTTGGTTGACCTGGATATTATGGAGGCCAATGTCCGCCACATGGCGGGCTTTATGGGCCGGCATGGCGTGAATTGGCGGCCGCATACCAAGGGCGTGAAGGTGCCGGCCATCGCCAAGCAAGAGCTGGCGGCCGGGGCGTTCGGTGTGACCTGCGCCAAGCTGGGCGACGCGGAGGCGATGGCCGCGGCCGGCGTGGACAATATCCTGATTGCCAATCAGGTGGTGGGGACGCGCAAGATCGAGCGCCTGATTGCGCTGGTGCAACGCGGCACGACGGTTGTGGTGGCAGTCGAGAGCCTGGGCAATGCAGCGGCGCTCAGTGAAGCAGCCGCGGCTGCGGGGGTGAGTATCAATGTCCTCGTCGAGGTGAACGTCGGGATGGACCGCTGCGGTCTCCCGCCCCACGAGCCAGCGGTGGAATTTGCCCGCCGGCTGCACGAGCTACCGGGCCTCACGTTGCGCGGGGTGATGGCTTGGGAGGGCCACACTGGACGGATCGAGGACCCGGAGGAGAAAAATCGAGCCATCGAGTACGCGGTCGGGATGCTCGTGGCGACGGCCGAAGAGTGTCGCGCGGCGGGGCTGCCGTGCGAGATCGTGAGCTGTGGCGGAACGCTCACCTACCACCACACGGCAACGCTGCCCGGTGTCACCGAGGTGCAGGCCGGCGGGGGCATCTTCTGCGACATGCAGTATCGGAGCCGGGGCGTGGATCACCCTATTGCGCTCAGTCTGCTGGCAACGGTCGTCAGCCGGCCCACGCCGCAGCGCATCATCATGGACAGTGGCTTCAAAGCGTTTGGGCAGCCGGTGGTGGACCCTCATCCTCGTGACATCGAACACGTCACGAGCCTCAGTCTGTCGGCAGAGCACGGCAAGATCGAGTTGGATATGCCGAACGACTCCGTGCAGGTGGGGGACAAAGTCGTGATCTATGCTGGCTATGGGGATATGACCGTCTTCCTGCACGACGAGATGTACGGCATCCGCAACGGCGTGGTCGAGACGGTCTGGCCGGTGTTCCCGCGCAGTAATTTCCGGTAGGCCCCGTTGATAATGGCGGCCCCCACCCTCACCCTCACCCTCCCCCGTGTACAGACCGGGGACATGGTGGACAGGTGTGCGGAGACATGGTGGACAGGTGTCAGTATCAGGCCTCGGGCTGTCTCAAGTCCAACTTGGCAATGGTTTCGGCACAGAACTGCACCGTGACCTGGTGCGGGTCCAGCGTCGGCTGGACCGCGACGGGATAGCCGTGAAAGGCGCGTCCGACCTGATAGGTCCGGCCGTGCAGGGCGATCTCGCCTTTCCCTTGCACCCGCCGCACGACCGCCCCGGGCGCGTACTCGATCGGCGGCAGCGCCGCGGGGAAGGAGCGTGGACTCGGTTGGTAGCGACTGACCGGTGGCCGGTCGCCGAGCGCTTCGTGGGGCCGCTCGCAGTTGTAGACCGTGCGCCAGGCGGTAAAGTGGCGTTGGCAGGTCGCCAGATCGAGCAAGGGGCGCTCCCGCAGGACTTCGGCCTGCAGCGTGCGATGAAAGCGTGCCGCCTTGCCTTGCATCTGGGGATGGTAGGGCCGGCCATGGCTGACCCGCACGCCCAAGCGCAGCAACCAGACCGTCAGGGCCGTATGGACCGGTGGCGTGGTGGCCGCGCCCCAGGGCGGGCCATTGTCGGTCAAGATGGTGTGGGGCAACCCGTAGCGGGTGAACACCTGGGTCAACTGCCCCTGGACCGTCTGCTGGCGCTCGTTGGCACACGCCACCAGCCCGAGACAGAAGCGCGAATGGTCGTCGAGCAGTGTCAACGGATGACCGCGTCCGCCGCGCAACAAGGGAAAGTGGCCCTTGAAGTCCATTTGCCACAGTTCGTTGGGCACCGGTCGCTCGAAGCGGTGCCAGCTGGCGGGTGGGGCTGGCTCCGGTGGGGCCAGCCGGTCATGGCGCCGCAAGATGGCGGTGATGGTGCTGGCACTCGGCAGTGGGGACCGGTGCCGTTGCGCTGGCTGCGCGGCCAGCGTGGCGCGGATTTTGCGCCCGCCCCAGGCGGGGTGCGCGTCATGGATTTGCAGGACCGCTTGTTCCATCGCGACCGGCGTGCGGTGGGGCGAGTGGTGCGGCCGGCGGGAGCGGTCCTGCAAGCCCGCGGCGCCGGCCGCTTGGTAGCGGTGCAGCCAGCGATAGCCGGTGGTGGGGCTGATCCCAAAGCGGCGACAGAGGGCCCGGCGGTTGGCGCCTTCCTGCTGGGCCAGCTCGACAAACTCGCGGCGCAAGCTCATAGTCGAGACCTCCTTCCAGGGCATGTGCCACCTCCTCGCCCCGAGCCTACCGGGGGCGGGGCGGTGTCCACCATGTCCCCGAACGGGTGTCCACCATGTGTCCCGTCTGTACACCCCGTCGGGACGGGGGAGGGAATTGCTGTTCCCTGGCCGCAGCCGCCCACGCCGCCGTCCCCCCGCTGCAGCGGGGGGACCATAGGGGGGCCACCACTAGACGGAGTTCGTGACGCCGACGCGGGGGCAGAGGTCGGCGACGGGGCATTCGCTACAGCGGGGGCGGCGGGCGGTGCAGACGGCGCGCCCGTGGGCAATGAGCAGGTCGGTCCAGGCGATGCGCGCTGACTCCGGGACGACGGTGAGGAGGTCGCGCTCGACGCGGATTGGGTCACGATGGTCGGTCAGGCCGAGGCGGCGACTGAGCCTCATGCAGTGGGTATCCACGACGATGCCCGGTGCTAGACCGAAGCCGTGTCCGAGCACGACGAGGGCCGTTTTGCGACCGACACCGGGGAGTGCGGTCAGCGCCGCTAAGTCTACCGGGACCTCGCCGTCGTGTTCTGCCACTAACCGCTGGCACGTGCCCTGGATGTAGCGGGCCTTGACGCGGAAGAGGCCGAGGGTCCGCAGGGAATACTCGATCTCGTCCAGCGGCGCTGCGGCGAGGGCGTGGGGCGATGGAAACCGCGCGAACAGGGCCGGCGTGACGCGGTTGACCTGCTCGTCAGTTTGCTGGGCAGACAAGATCGTAGCGATCAAGAGTTGCCAGTGGGCGGAATGGTCGAGCGTGACGGTGGCGTCGGGATAGGTGTGGCGCAGCCGCGCGAGCAGCCGGACGACGCGCTGATCCGGGGCAGAGCTAGCGGCGGCGGCAGTGGCGTCGGTCACATCCACCTATAGTGGCAGAAGCGACGACGGAAGCCTAGCCGCCTCACCTCCTCTGCCTGGGATAGGTATTTACATGGATGGACAGGATAGACAGGATGGGGGAGGGGACAGGGTGGGGGCTGGCCTCACCCCCCGGCCCCCTGACCGGCCAAAGCCGCACGGATAGTGCCAGGTGTGGTGCGGCGTTGGCCGGTCACCTCTCCAACATTTGGAGAGGGGTGAGTGCTTACACGCGCTGGATACGGTGATCGGGGGCTGGATTGCGGCCTGCGCCGCAATGACGAGGCTGGGGGCGGCGGGGCGCGGGCGGGATGGTTGAGCAGAAAGCCCGTGTCCGCGGTGGAGCACGACCGCGGGTGGGGCGGGTCTTGGCTGGCAGGATGCGCTTGGTTGGTGGTGGGTGTGGTAGGCCTCACCCCCCGGCCCCCTCTCCAAATGTTGGGGAGGGGGGGGAGGGGATTGTCTGCATCAGGATTTTCAGGATGAAAGGATGAGCAGGATGGATTCCCGCCCCGTATCGGAGTACGGGACATGCTTGCGTGGGAACGACGGTTGAAATCATTGAGGTCCGTGGTGCGGGTGTGGGCGGTGTCTTGGTGGGTGTGCAGGTAGATCAGGGTGCGGGGATTGGCAGGGGTGTGGGGCAAGCCTTCCTGGCGCGGCCGGTGTTGGCCGGCCGGCGAGGGGGCGGTGGCGTTCGCCACGGCACGCAGACGGTGCGGACCCGGCGCCCCGGCCGGGCTGGCCGAGGGTACATCACGACCCGGTGCCTTCGGGATGGCGACCGGACGGCCATGCCACGCCGCGGGCAGTGCGGCGTGGGGTCGGTCATGACCCGGCGCCTTTTTTGCGGCACGCGGACGGTGCTGACCCGGCGCCCCGGCCGGGCTGGCCGGGGGTACGTCAGCACCCGGTGCGCGCGGGATGGCGACCGGACGGCCATGCCGCGCCGCGGGCAGTGCGGCGTGGGGTCTATCATGGCCCGGCGCCTTTTTTGCGGCACGCGGACGGTGCTGACCCGGCGCCCCGGCCGTGGGGGCCGAGGGTACGTCAGCACCCGGTGCGCGCGGGATGGCGACCGGACGGTCATGCCGCGCCGCGGGCGGTGCGGCGAGGGGTCTGTCATGACCCGGCGCCTTCGGCTGGGTGGCGATGCCACTGTCGTTGACTAGCATGATGATGCGAGTATTCCCCTGCCGGGCGGTGCCCGGTGCTCCAGGAGGGGCTTGCAACTGCCAATCCCCGTCAATGGAGACATATCAACGGGGATAGGGGAAAGACAACGGCCGCGCCAGTGGTCAGTGGCTCGTGGCTCGTGGTCAGTAGGAGTGTGCTGCTCGGAAGGTGATTTAGCCACAGAGTACATAGCGAGCACAGAGTGGGGTAGTTGGCCCCCCTATGGTCCCCCCGCTGCGCGGGGGGACGGGCGCAACATGTTGTAGCCCTCTACAGCTTGGCTCGTAGCTGGCCCACCGCCCGGCCCCTAGGGATGCCGCCGGAATCCGCACCCGGTCTACAGCGGCGATCATTATATTGCACACTCTATACATAATAGTGTATGTTATCATTAGATATGAATAGCGAGCAGCAGGGGGCGGCGGTTGCGGCGGCGGCCGCGGCCGCTGCGCCGACGACAGCGCGCTGGCGTCTGGCCGCCGCGCTGGCATTCGTGCTGATGTTGGCCGTCCTGCTGGTGGCGCTGGGCTGCCAGCGGCGTCAGGAGCCGGTTTTCGAGGTACTGGCGGCGCCGGCGGCTGAAGAGGCCAAGGTCTACGTCACCGGCGAGGTCGCACAGCCGGGGGTCTACCCGATTGCGCCGGGTGAGCGGGTGGTAGACGTGGTGGCGCGGGCGGGTGGCTTGAACCCGGAGGCCGATACGTTGCGGATCAACCTCGCCATTCGCTTGCAAGACGAGATGCACGTCCATATCTCGACGCGCCCCAGCACGCCGGAGGGCCAGCAAGCGCCATCATCAGCGTTGCGGCCGACTTCAGTGCCGCGTAGCCGGGCCGCCGCAGGAGGGCCGCCGAGCGCGGCGGCGGCCGGGGCCGCGCGACGGGTCAATATCAACACGGCGACAATCGCCGAGCTGGAAGCCTTGCCGGGCATCGGCATCGTCTCCGCGCGCAAGATTGTGGAGCACCGCACGCTGCATGGTCCTTATCGGGCGCTCGATGACGTGCGTCAGGCCGGCGTGGGGGCGGCACTGCTCCGCCGCGCCGCACCGCACCTCGCGTTCGAATAGGCGGATGACCTAACTCCCAGCCCCTTCCCTGGCAGGGAAGGGGAGCGATGGTCGCGCCGGGGCTAGGGTGTCCACAAGGGACGCCTCTACCGGGAGAGGGGAGCGGACCTACCCCCATCTGCTCCAGCTAATTCGCGCTGCATATGGGTAATGCTGGATTCTCGCCCCCTCCCTCGCCCTCCCCCGTCCCGACGGGGGAGGGAATCTACTCCCGGCCACTACCTAGTTAAGTTCGCAACCTTCATAAGGGAAGGGGAATGGCAGGTGGCGCCCGTTGTGTCTGCGGGCGTGCAATGGATATGGCTCACTGAACCGCCCTCGCGCCAACGATACTTCCTGAGAACGCCTAGGCGCGGGGCAGGAGGGACACGCCATGGTGACACTCACGACATTGCGGGCCGATCTGCGTCGGGACCTCAACGATCCGACCGGCGTACAGGAACGCTTTGCCAACGCCGACCTTGACCGCGCTATTGCGCGAGCACTCACCGAACTCTCGCGGGCACTGCCTGACGTGCAGGAGGCAACGCTACGCACGGCCGCGGATAGTCGGCGCGTGGACCTCTCTGGTCTGACCGGCTTGTGGGACGTGGAGGCGGTGGAGTGGCCGACGGGAGCGTATCCGCGCCGGTGGCGGCGCTTCGAGCTGGCGCCAGATAAGCGGAGCGTGACCTTGCTGGTGACTGCGCCGCCGGCGGCCGTTGAGGAGGTCTTGGTGCAGTGGGCCAAGGGTCACACGCTCGACGGACTCAATGAGGCCACGAGTACCACCGTGCCGGAGGAGCTTGTCGAGTTGCTGCTGCTCGGTGCCTATGGGTTCGCGGCGTGGGCCTATTCGACCCCGGCGGCCGACAACTTTCGCTATCAGGACGGGGCGCAGTTGGCCCAAGTTGACGACAGCATGATCGCGCCCGAATGGCGGGCACGAGGCGAGCAGGCGCTGGAGACCTTCCGGGCAAAGCTCGCCGACCTGCAACGCAGTCGGGTGGTGCAGGCGGCGTCCACCGTGGTGTGGAGCGAGCCGCGGCCGGCGCCACGGTGGCCCCGGACTGCTGCGGGCCGAGAGCCGTAGCACGTAACGCAGCGTCCGCGTGGGGAGAGTAGAAGCCGGTGCGGACCGAATGATGACGGGAGTAACGAGCGATGCCGCTGGATAGTCGCAAAGTCGCACACATCGAGGCCAATCGGGCCAGGATCAGGGAGGGACGCACCGAGACGGTGGTCTTCGTGAGCGGCACGGGGACGGTGACGTATCAGGCCGTTACGGACTGCCTCTGGCAGGACTTCGGCCAGGTGCCGGCGGGCGTTGCCAGTCGCGCCGGTGCGGTCACTCGGAAGCCGTGGGATGCCCTCGTGGTGCTCCCCGGCAACACCAGTTTCCCGGCGCGTTTGATCTTGATTGCGCGGACGGCCACGGCGACGGCAGCGGCGGTGCAGCAGGCGGAGCGGTACCGGGTGCTGGATCGCATTCGCATTGGCTTGGGTGTCGGCGCGACGGGAGCGGGCAATCGTTGGCAGGTCAAGCTGCGCCGCCTGAAGTAAGGGCAGCAGCAGCGTGGGCGCGGACCGGTGATACAAGGAGAGAGCGATGCCAGGAGCATTGCCGCTGGGCGGCGGCGACAGTGGTACCGAACAAGGGGAGCTAGGCGTCGGCTTTGGCGCTACCGACCGGGATTTGGCGGCGGAATTGGACCGGCTGCGGGCCTACACGCTCAGTCTGGGCGAGATTCTGGAGGACCTGCGGGCGAAATACAACGCGCATACGCACGTGGAGAACACGGCGCCTTGGTACACCCGGAATGCGACCACGCAACCGCCGCCGGCCGCCGCACGGAGCAGTGTGGCGGCAACTCCGGAGTAGCCGTCAGCTGATCGAGGGAGTGCAGAGCGCATGGCAACGGTAGGCGTGGATTGCAACATTCGGTTGAGCAGCTTCAACGTCAATTTGGGTGAAGCGTTCGGGTTTTTCATCAAGCCGGACAGCTTTCGGACCTGGCTGCCGAAGGTGTGGTACATGGGCACAAACGTCAAGACGCCCATTCCAACGTCGCCGTTGGCGGCCGGCAAGCGGGTGTTCGAGTTCGTCGTCCTCTGCCGCGGTGGTCTGGTGGACGCGAACGGCGTGCCCGTCACGTACTCGGCAACCGACTACCACGACAAGATCAGAGCCTATGCGGCGCGCGTCAACGAAACCGTGACGCTGGACGACCCGGAAGGCGACTCCTATACCGTGGCCATCGAGGAGATGGAGGATCGGTGGAGTCCGCTGGGTGGGCAGTTCCTGCTGGAATGGGAAACCCGCATCGTCGCCGTGGAGAAGTAGGTCGGACCTACCTCCAACCCCCTCCCTGACTGGGGTAGGTACGCTTCTCCATACGGGAATCCTCCCCTGGCCCCCTCCCTAACCCTCCCCCGGAGCAAGCTCCAAGGGAGGGAAGATACCGTCCCACCGTCGGGACGGGGGGACCATAGGGGGACCTGCCCACCCCGCTCATCCTAGCCGCCTGCGCGGCCATACGGTATCCTACGGGGTGCTGCACGTTGCACTACTCCAGCTGCCTGGAGGGCCTTCCGTCGCAGCGCGGAGGGCATACGGGGGAAGTCCGGTGCAAGACCGGCGCTGTCCCGCAACTGTGAGGCGCAAGCGCCGACAGCCGGCCGGAGGCTGTCGAGCGGGGCGCCAAGCCAGATTACCCGCCTCCGGGTTGTGCCAGACCTTCGAGAGAAAGGAGACGGCATCCCCATGATGAAGCTCCATCGAGAGGCCCTACCTCTCTCCACATGCCCACCGCAGTGATTCCGTCCACCGGGCGGATTCACTACCCACCAATGCTAGGCCGTGCCGCCGACTCGTGGCGCCAGCCCTGCTAACCGTCGCTGCCCGGTCATGTCCTGGCCCCCCTATGGTCCCCCCGTTCCGACGGTGGGACGGTATCTTCCCTCCTCTGTCGGGATGGGGGAGGGCGAGGGTGGCGGCCAGAGTGCGGACCAACGATCACAAAACAGACAAGGAGAGCACACCGAATGAACAAGCGCTTCCGTCACATCGTAGCGATCATTTCGACACTGTGGGCGCTGATGTTGGCGTCCATGGCAACGCCGCTGCTGGCGCAGTCGGCGCCGGACTGGCCGGTAGCCGCCGGTCGGTTCTATACGCAAGCCAGTGGTGTCCCCGATCCACAACTGGGATTCGCTATCACCAACGGCGACGATGTGCCGTTCTGGGACGAATACCAGCGCTGGGGTGGTCCGGCCGCGCTCGGCTACCCCATCACCAACCGCTTCCGGCAAGACGGCTTCTGGGTGCAAGCCACCGAGAAGTTCCTGTTGCAGTGGAATCCCCAAGCCGAGCGCGTGGACTTTGTCAACGTCATGGACCGGCTCTCGGACGAGGGCTACGACACGTTCCTGTTCCTGGCGCGACAAATCCCCAAGCCCGACGCCTGGCCGGAAGAGGCCGGCCTGACCGAGTGGGAGATCGTCCAGAATCGTCTCAGCGTCCTGGCGGACAATCCGGACATCAGTGCGGCGTATTGGTCGGGCCAGCCCAACCCGTTGGTGGCGTTCGGACTGCCGACGAGTCGCGTGGTGGACCAGGGTACCGTGGTGGCCTTGCGTACCCAGCGGGCCGTCTTGCAGCTCTGGAAGGTCACGACGCCATGGGCACAAAAGGGCGACGTGACTGTCAACTGGGGCAGCCAGCTGGCGCGGGAAGCCGGCGCCATCCCCGGCTACGCCGCGCAGCCACTGGATGACCAGGCCGCCCTCCGGCCCGCCGAGGCTCCGGTCACAGTGGAGGCCGGTACGTTCCCGCGAACCGTCGTGGATGCGACGGGCCAGGCGCATTACATCAGAGAGCGGCCGCAGCGGATCGTCTCGCTGATGCTGGGCGCCGACGAGATTTTGCTCTCGCTGGTGGACCGTGACCGGATTGCGGCAGTGACGTACTTGGCTGCGAACTCGATCTGGACCAACGTCGCCGAGCAGGCGCAGGGGGTGACGACGGTTGGCACGGACCCGGAGCAGATCGCCGCGCTCCAGCCGGACATCGTGTTTGCTGCGACCTACACGAATCCGGACAGCGTCAAGCTGCTCAAGGACCTCGGGTATCGCGTCATTACGATGCGGCTCTTCGATTCGGTGGACCGGATCAAGGACAACATCCGGTTTGTCGCCCAGGTGGTGGGCGAGGAGACGCGAGGCGAGACACTCGTCGCGCAGATGGAGGCGCGCCTAGAGGAAGTCGAGGCGGCGGTGGCGCAAGCCACGAGCAAGCCGCGGGTGCTGTTCTACAGCTCGTTCGGGACCACGGCGGGCATCGGCTCCACCGGGTCCGACATCATCGAGCGGGGCGGGGGGATCAACGTGGCGGTAGAGGCCGGGATTGGGCCATTCGGCAGTATCTCGCTGGAGAAGGTCGTCGAGTTGAATCCCGATGTCATCATCATGGACGAGTACATTCCCGACAACCAGCCGCGATGGCAGGAGGAGTTCGTCGGGCATCCGGCGCTCGCCACGGTCAACGCGGTGAAGAACAGGCAGACCTACGTCATTCCGGCCAAGCATATGACGGCCGTGTCGCAGTTCATCGCGGAGGCCGTCTACGATATGGCGCAGGTGCTGCACCCGGACTTGGTGCCGTAGCCCCCACCCTAGCCCTCCCCCGTTGCGACGGGGGAGGGAACACGGCCCGTCCCCCCGCCGCAGCGGGGGGACCACAGGGGGGCCTTCACACACCCCCACCACACGGAATAGTGAGTAGCTAGTGATGGCAACGCAGGCGCTGGCAGCGGCCAGAACGGTATGGCGGCTGCCTACCGACGTGCGTATTCCCCTGCCGGTGCGGCTGGCACTGGTGGTGGGGGTGCTGCTCGCCTTGCTGGCGCTGGCGTTGGTCGTGACCACGGCGCTGGGGGCGGTCGCCGTGCCGCTCGACGTGTCGGCTTCCGTCTTGCTGCGGCACGTCGGCATCGAGACCGGTGTGCCAACGACGGAGGCTCAGACGCAGATCATCGGGCAGATTCGGCTGCCGCGCGTGGTAGCCGCGGGGCTGGTCGGCGCGGCGCTGGCCGCCGCCGGGACGGCGATGCAAGGACTGTTCCGCAACCCGCTGGCCGACCCCGGCATTATCGGCGTCTCGACCGGCGGGGCGCTCGGCGCGGTGCTGGCGATCTACCTCGGACTCCACCAGCTGCACTACCTGGCGCTGCCCGGCCTGGCGTTCGGCGGGGCGCTGACCGTCGCGCTGCTGGTCTATGGTATCGCGGTGACGCGCGGCGTTGCGCCGCTGGCGACGATGATCCTGGCCGGGGCGGCGATCAGCGCCTTCGTCTCGGCCGTCATCTCGGCTATCCTCACGCTGCTGGCCGACGCCAACGCCCTACGCGAGATCATCTTCTGGCTCACCGGCAGCCTGGCGGCTCGCAGTTGGACCCACGTGCAGCTGATCACACCGCCCATTCTGGTAGGGATGGGCCTGCTGTGCGTCTTTGCCCGCGACCTCAATGTCATGCTCCTGGGTGAAGACTCGGCCCGCAGCCTGGGCGTCAACGTTGTCCGCACGCGCCTGATCTTGCTCGGTCTCTCGTCGCTCGTGACCGCCGTTGGCGTGGCGGTGAGCGGCGTCATCGGCTTCGTCGGGCTGATTGTGCCCCACGTCCTGCGCCTGATCGTGGGACCGGACCACCGGCTGCTGTTTCCGGCCAGTATCCTGGGGGGCGCCACCTTCTTGATCTGGGCCGATTTCGCGTCGCGGATGCTATTCCGGCCCCAGGAGCTGCGCGTGAGCCTGGTCACTGCCGTGCTGGGCGCGCCCTTCTTCCTGTTCCTGCTGTATCGCAACAAGCGACGGAGTACGACGCTATGACCATTCTGCCGCCGCTCCGCTCACGCCCGGCCGCCCCTGCCGAACTGACCAACGGGACGGCGACGCCAAACGGCGTTGGGGGCGCAGAGATCGCCGCGGACCAAGTGGCCTACGAGATAGAGGACCAAGCACTGGTAGAGGGAGTGGACTTCAAGGCTCGGCCCGGCGAGTTCGTCGGGCTGATCGGGCCGAACGGCGCCGGCAAGACAACCTTGCTCCGCACGCTCAGTAAGCTGGTGATGCCGAGCGCCGGCAAGGTCTCCCTCGACCGCCAGGACCTCGCGCACCAGTCGGCGCGGCGGATTGCCCAGCAAGTGGCGCTGGTGCCCCAGACGACGGTGCTGGACTTCGGGTTCACCTGCCTGGAAGTCGTGCTCATGGGGCGCAATCCCCATCTGCGCCGCTTCCAGGTCGAGACGCAACGGGACCGCGACTTGGCCCACGCGGCGATGGAGCGTACCGCGATCCGGCCGTTTGCCACGCGGCTCATCACCGAGCTATCCGGCGGCGAGCGGCAGCGAGTGATTGTGGCGCGTGCCCTGGCGCAGGAGCCGCGATTGCTGCTGCTGGACGAGCCGACCGCTAACCTGGACGTGCATCACCAGTTGCAGCTATTGGGGCTGGTCCGCGGCCTCGTAGATCAAGGGCTGACGGCGGTCGGCGCTATCCATGACCTGACGCTGGCAGCGCGCTACTGCGACCGGCTGGTACTGCTGCACGAGGGGCGGGTGCTCGCGGCCGGCACGGTCGCGGCGGTGCTGACGCCGGCCAACCTGGCGCGGGCCTTCGGTGTGCGTGCGGTCGTCGAGCGCGACCCGTGGCTAGGGACGCTGCGGGTCACGGTGCTGGGTGTGCTGGGGGAGGGAACGGCCTGACCGGGGCTAGACCTACCCCCCGGCCCCTTCCCTGCAGGGAAGGGGAGTCCATCCTCACCCCCCGGCCCCCTCTCCATCGCGGAGCGATAGAGAGGGGGGGTGGATTCCCGCTTGCGCGGGAATGACGGGCAATGGCCCCCCCTATGGCCCCCCCGCTGCGGCGGGGGGACGGGCGCTGCGTGCTGCGCCCCTACGGCGTGGCCTCTACCTACTTCAGTCAGAGGCGGGCCGGGGGTGAGGTGCTTACGGGGAGCCGTTGTCCTTGGCGCGGACAAGCTCCTGCTCGAACTGCGCCCAGTCCAGACTCCCCAGTTGGTTAATCACGCACAAGAGATCGCCGGCCTCGATCACCGTCTGCGCTGCCGGGCAGTTGTCGGGCGCGCCGTTCTTGATGATGGACAGCGGGTTGACCTGCACCTGCAACCGCTCCGCCGTCAAGGCGCTGCGGATTTGCAGGTCACGCCAGGTCCAGCCGACGATCTGCTGGGGTTGCACGGTATCGAGGCTGGCGCCCTCGGTATTGTGCATGAGGCGCTGGATGGCGGGCGCGCTGTACGGGTCCTGGCATTCTTGGACGACGGCGAGGACCTCCAGTGTCTCCAGGACGGACGTGGAGCGCGAATCCGCGAACATCCACTCGTTCTCCGGGTCAACCAGGACATAGATCACGCGGGTGTCCGCCGGCACGAATCGCTCGACCAAGTCCACTACCGTCTTGGTCGTGGCATCCGAATCGGGCACCGAGAGATCAATCGGGAAGACGATCACCACGCGGTTGTTCTTCAGACCGGCGCGCTCATAGGTGTCTCTATCGAGAATGGAGCCGCGCACAAAATGGATGGACGGCAGGGCAGCGATGCTATCGGGTAGCTCCTCCAGTCGCCCGTCCACCACGCAGATACCAACGTCCTCCTCGACATGGCGTAGCTCCCGCACCAGCACCATGAACCGCGCCAGACCGGGAAAATTGAACACGACATAGCCGTCCCGATAAGGGTTGTTCATCAGGCCTATTCTCCTCCGCTGACGCTGGTCGGTACGATAGTCGAAGACGGCCGTAATCGTTGCGCCGACGAAAGCAATGCCAATCGTACCGAGCACCATCGTTGCCATCCGGCCCCAGGTCGACTCCGCCGGCCGGCTGCCATAGCCCACCGTGGTATTGGCCTGCCACGCTTGCCAGACGGCCTCCTCCCACGATACGTCTTCGAGATACTTGAAGGAGACCACGAACGCAATCGAGATCAGCAGCGCCAGCGCAACGCCATACAGCAGTACTGTCAGGGGCCGGTGCTCGTTCACGAAACGCCGGAGATGCAGGAAGCGCAGGATGAAAGTCATGGCACGCGGCGCTCCCCACGCCAACTCTCGTAGCGGTAATAGTCCAGCACGCGCGGCGCCATGAGGGTGCTGATGTCGGTATGCTGGCTTTCGAGTCGTCCTTTGCCAAAGACGAGCGCCTGCCGCACGACCGCCGGGGTGAGGTAGCGGGTCGGCACCGGCAGGGAGCGCAGACTGGCAAGCCCCGCTCTGATCTCCATTTCGGGAGTATCATACCAGGCCAGAATCCAGCCCCAATCGCCAAAGCTGGGCACGTTGTCGTGGTAGGGCAGCGTCCGAAAGCCCGCCGCTTGGAGCGTGCGGTTGATGGCCAAGAACGACTCCTGCGCGTGGTACGGCGAGGTGGCTTGCAACGCGACCATGCCGCCCGGCGCCAGCACCCGACGCACCTTCCGGTAGAACTCCCGGCTGTAGAGCTTGGCCAGCTCGATAGAGCCGGGGTCCGGCAGGTCAATGACTACCGCGTTCCAGACGCCGCGGACCTCATCCAGGAAGCGGTCGGCGTCAATCGTGAAGACCTCGACGCGCCCGACCGGCTCCGACTCCGGGGACCCGGTACCGCGAGCGTATTGTTGCCGTGGGGTCTGGTGCAGCATGGCCCGTTCGCCGCTGGCGATGACACCGGGCGAGGGCCGGGCCGACACCCGCGCATCGGCAAAGGCGTGCTCGTTGAGCATGGTGAGCACCGGATGGGTTGCCGCCACGCGGATGACCACCGGGTCTATGTCCACCAGCGTTACCGTCTCGACCTGCGGATACTTCAATAGCTCGCGGAGCGCCAGTCCGTCACCGCCGCCGAGCACGAGCACGCGGCGGCGATCCGGGACCAGCGCCATGACCGGGTGGACCAGGTGCTCGTGGTAGATCGCCTCGTCCACGCTGGAGAATTGCAGATTGCCATTGATGTAGAACCGATAGTCGTTCGCCGGCCGGCTGTGCGTGAGAACCAACTGCTGATACCGGGTCAACTCGGAATAGATGACCGGATCGCGGTAAAAGCGCTGTTCGAGCAGGCGGCTCCAGCTCCGATTGTGCGTGTAGCCGTAGATCAGGGCGGCGAGGGTGACGAGCACCGCCAGGATGGTCAGCCAGCGCGCGGCGATGAGGCCGCGGGACAGAAAGTAGGCGAACGTCACGGCGGCAATGGCGAAGTTCACGCCGGCGACGAGGAAGCTAATCTCGGTAATCGGAAAGATGCGGAGCAACACGTAGGTCCAGATCAACGCGCCGACAAAAGCACCCACGTAGTCGAAGGCGTAGGTCGTGGCCAGGTTGGCGCCGAGGGTTTTGACGTACTGCTGGTTGATCCGCAGCACCAGCGGAATCTCGAACCCGATCAGCAAGCCAATGGAGATGACGAAGAAGTATTGGATCAGCCGGAAGTGAGTGGGCAGATACCCGAACGACGCATAGATGGCGAGCGGCGCGAACCCGGCGAGCAGCGCCAGGCCGCACTCCACGAGGATGAACTTGTCGAGCAGCCGCCGGTCGCTCAGGTACCGCTGGAGATAGCCGGCCACGCCCATCATCAAGAGCATCAGCGCGATAATCACGCTGAACTGCTCGATGGAGTTGCCGAGAATGTAGGTACTGACCGTGCTGAGGACGTACTCGCTGACCAGACCGGCGGCGCCGGTGAAGAACATGCAGGCGGCGAGCAGGATAGTCGGGAGGTGCGCCGACCAGCCGCCGGGCGGCGCTGCCGGAGCGGTCCGGCGCGGGTTGCCTACGGGAACCGGGGTCATAACCGCGACTTCCTTACCGCTGGCCCCCACCCTGGCCCTCCCTCGTCCCGACGGGGGAGGGAACTACCAGTCCCCCGCGCCGCAGGGGGACGTGGATTCGCGCTTTCGCGGGCATGACGGGGCGTGTCAACGGAACCTAGAGCACCGCGCCGATAATGATGGCGACGGCAATAATCATCCCTTCGGTGAGGGCCAACGCGGCGACGTTCCGGTCGCGCTCGATCTCGATTTGGAGCGTTGTGCGGGGGAGGAAGAGCCAGTCAATCACCTTGCGGCAGGCCAACAGCAGGATGATGCCGGTGAGCGCGCTGATGGCAAACGAGACGAGATCGGCAGTCCAGCTCACGAAGGGGCCGGCAATACTGGCGCTGAGGATGACCCCCTGCGCCGTCAGAATCCCGCCCACGGCCAGACCGGCAGCGGCGTTGCCCTTCTCGATCTCTTCGGTGACGTGGAACGATGTGATCCACTGATACAGCTCATAGATAATCAGTAGCACGACTTGCCCCAGGACGAAGAAGACGATGGGGTTCCACAGGTCTCCGCCCTCGCCGGTGAAGGAGCCGTAGAGAATCAAGCCGGTAGCGATATAGGCGCCGGCCTCGACCAGCCCTACTGCGACGTTACCCTGCGCCACGGCGTCGTCATGGCCCACCTTCCGCACCATCAGCATGTCGCTGACGAGCCGGGCCACGTTGAGCAGCACGACCACGAGTACACCGTCAATGACGAACTCGATCAGGTCGTTGAGGAAGCCGAGGGAGGGGCCGGTGAGCGCCCCGCTCATTCCGATGGCTACCGCCACGTACAGCCCGGCCCGGCGCAGGCCCACGGCCAGATTGCGCCGATCATCAAGCTCGTGGTCGGCGTCAAAGGGCGTGCGCCAGTCGTGCCAGAGCTTGAGCAAGTACATGAAGACCAGCGCCACGATCACGAAGACCACGCTCTGCCACAATGGGGCGACGCTCTCGATCAACTCATTCACGGTCATGGCTCTCCTCCATAGTCACTCCCGAGTCGCTCCCGCTCATCCGGCCGGCGCGGGTTCCGGTCCCGGCGCTTGGCGGTGGCGGCATCGCGCGGCTACTTCCCGCCAATGCGTACTCCACCACCCCGCGAGGTCGAACCGGCGCTGCGGACCGAAAAGTTGCTGACCCGCGGCGGCGGGCGGACCGTCTGCGCCACCTGATTGTTCCAGGAGGAACGGGTGCTGCTATTGATGGCGGCGGCACCGGGCCGGGTCACGCCGCGCGCGGTGGTGGTGGTCCGGCTGCCGGTGCTGACTGCTGCGGCGCCCGGTCGCGTGACGCCTTTGGCAGAGATGGCTTTCGGTGTCGCCTTGGTGCCCGACGCGCCGGACGGCCCATAGCGCGTGTACTGCCGGCCGGTGCCGGACGTTGACGGGAGGTCCGCTCTTGAAGTCACCGGGCCGCCGCTGCGGGGGGCATCAATCACCGGCGGCCGGGAATAGCCGAAGGCGTAGGGCCGATCCATGAGCCAGAGCCAGAAGAAGGGGTTGTTCGTGATACCGCCACCGCCGCCAATGTAGCCACCGGGCGGCACGGTGTCTCTGGAAACGTCGGCCGGGATGGGCGGTGGCGTGACCCCTTCCGGCAGCAGCACGACGCTGACCGTCTCGATCTCATCCTTGGAGACATTGACTTCGCGTCCCTGATTATCGAGCGGCTTGCCTTGTGCGAACGTCGGATCCTCGTAGACAAACAGCAGGCCGTAGCTGCCGGTGGGCACGTCGGCAAAACGGTAGGTGCCCGCAGCGTCGGTTTCGGCCACGCAGTTGTCCGCGCGCGTGCCGCACTCGATGCGATTGCCGGCGATGAGCACCGCCGCGCCGGCCAACGAAACCGGCTGCTGGGTCGTGCTGGGCATCCCCAGCACTTGGCCCTCGATGTCCCCGGTGGGATTCGCCGTATCGCGGCAACTGACGAGCATGACGAGCAGCAAGAGCACGCCGGCGGCAACCATCCAGACCACCCAGGGCAGGCCCAAGGGGCCGCCGGACCCGTTCTGCCCGTCGTCATAGCCGCCGTAGTAGTCGTAGTCCTGGTCTACTGATCTCATAGGCTCTCTCCGACTGCTGCGCGGTAGGCGGCGGCGCGGGTCAGCACGATGGCACCCTCGTTCGGATACGAATGCACCGTCTCTACTATAACCCCCGACTGCGCGGCAGTGCGACGCGCCGAGACGATGGTTTGCGGAGGATCGTCCAAGTGCGGCGTGGTCGGGAACTGATAGACCAGCCCCAGCCCGTCACCGGCCTTGACCTGCCGTTCCAGCCGGTGCAGCGCGGCAGCCCCGGCCGACCAGTCGGTGAGGGTGGCGGAGAAGGTGTAGCGCGTCTGGGCAGCCGGTGTGAGCGCGACCGGCTCGGTGAGGGTCGCCACCGGGGCAGTATACAGCCGCCGCGGCCCGGCAGCGAGCGGGACGCAGGCAAAGACCTCGTGCCACACGCACGTGCCCACGGCGTAGCGGATGACGTGACTGCTGCCGATAATCGCAGCGGCGACCCGGGTCTGCGCCCCAAACCGCTGCTCGGCACGCGCGAGGACCTGCAGATCGGCGCTCTCAAGCTCGCCATCAACCAGCGTCAAGCGCAACCGGCGCGCCGAGTCGTCCTGATAGACCGGCGCCGCCTGCCGGTCCGCAGCGAGCACCGCCCCGCCACGGCCTCCCGCGGACCGCTCCGCACTGCCCATATCGTCACTCCGGCGCAAGCCGGATCCAGCCTACCATTTTCCGGTTTCCGGCCTACGCCGGAATGACGGGGCCGGCCCCCCTATGGTCCCCCCGCTGCGGCGGGGGGACGGCGTATTCCCTCCCCCGTCGCAACGGGGGAGGGTTAGGGTGGGGGCTGAGGTTCGCAGCCAGCCGCGCACCAGGTCAGCCTGCTCTTTCATAGAGCACCCGCCCTTCTCGCACCGCGGTAGTGACAAAGGCTTCGGGCACCATGCTCCATTCCTGTACCTCTGCCGGCGTGTAAACCAGCACCCCCGCTTCCACCGGAAGATCGGCCAGTGCCGTATAGAAGCGGCCGGCGCGCCGATAGCGCGGCTGGCGCGAGGGGAGGATGACCAGCAAATCGTAGTCACTCTCGGGACGGTCAGTGCCCCGTGCGCGACTACCAAACAAGATGATCCGCTCCGGCCGGGAAACGGTCCGGATGCGCGTTACCATCTCAGCCAATAGCTGTTCGGTCGTCGTCATGGCGCCGCCTCCGGGGGTGAGGCGCGAGGGCCGGCTTCAGGTAAAGTTGTACCAGCGAAACCGTGTCTGGCGCAATCGGCGACCGGGCCGCCGGCCGCGCCGCTGTCCCCCCGTCGGGACGGGGGGACCATAGGGGGGCCAGAGACCAGGAGCGCATCCGATGCTGACGAACATCAAGCTGAAGAACTTCAAGTGCTTCGAGCACCTGGACTTGGAGTGCCGGTCGCTCAATCTCCTGTGCGGCCTGAACGGGACGGGCAAGAGCAGCGTGCTCCAAGCATTGCTGGTGCTCCGGCAATCGTTTGAGACCGGAAAGTTGCTCGAAGGCGAATTGGTACTGGGCGGTGAGCGGATAGACCTCGGCCAGGGTAAGGATGTACTGTTCGAGGACACCGAAGACGATGTAGTGGAATTCGTACTGCGTGGCGAAGGAACGCCAGATGACTGGAAAGTGGACTTTAACCTGTTTGAGGACAGCGCAGTGGGAGATGAGACAGGTCGTATAGCACGTTCGTGGCGTGCTGAAAAGTTACTAGAATTATATGGTTATATTCAGAATCCTATCCGTGATAACATCAATAACAATATCAATAGATTGATAGCATTGCTTGATAACACTGAGATAGATACTCCGTTATCATCGAGTATGCTGAAGGAACTGCGTGATAGCGCCGATGGGCCGACACGTACAGTATTAAGAGAAAGCCTTGAGTGGATGAAGGTATTACTCAATGCCACCGAAGGAGCTATGCGCTCGGCTGTAGAGGAAAGCGAGGGGCGTTACAAGGAGTTATCCCGTGGTGATGAAGAACAAAGATCAACGGCATTAAGAGAGTATCTTGCACACTTTAGTGCATTGCGCGACGACATCGAGGCTTCGCGTGTGGCTATGAGGGAAAATATTGAGCGGTTGCTTGCAGCACGTGATATTGATGATCCTACCGAATATGAGATGATGAGGATCAGAGGTTTCTTGTTGAGAGTTAGCTCCCAGGGCTTCTTTATCGATGTCGATACGAAAAGTGGCTATCTGGACCTCTCAAACTTACTGGAAAGTGCCAATAGCCTCGAAGCGCCGCCTATAGATTTCGTATCCGCGGAGTGGCGGAAGGTGCCACCGTTCGGAGGCGAGTTCATCTACGTGAATGCGGAACGAATTGGTCCACGGAAGTCATATCCCCTCTCCGATGTAAAGGCTTGGGGCCATGACTTCGGTGCAAGCTGTGAGTATGCATGGAACTACCTGAACCACCATCAGAACGAACTTCTGAATGAGGACGATCCTCGCTGCGTTGGTAGAGGAGGCCGGCGGCTAATTGATGTCGTCGATCAGTGGTTGCAGGACGTAACCCCCGGCGTTCACCCGCAGCTTGGCGAGGTAGCGGCCGCCGATGCGGTCATCGCCCAGTTCTCGTTCGACCGACCGGAAGGTGGTAGGCAAGGCCCATATCGTGCGACAAACGTCGGATTCGGCCTGTCGTATGTGCTGCCGGTCGTGCTGACCCTGCTTGCCGAGCCGGGCACGCTCTGCCTAATCGAGAATCCTGAGTCGCACCTGCACCCGCGCGGTCAGACAAAGCTGGGCGAACTGGCAGCGCGCGCGGCAAAGGCCGGTGTCCAAGTGTTCGTCGAGACGCACAGCGACCACTTCATGGACGGTGTCCGCATTGCCGTCCGCGATGGACTGATCGCGCCGGAGGACGTAGCGTTCCACTACTTCGAGCGGCAGGACGGCAAGTCCGTCGTCTCCTCGCCTCAGATAGACGCCGATGGGCGGCTGTCGGAGTGGCCGGCCGGCTTCTTCGATCAGCATGAAGAGAACCTGATGAGACTACTCGCCCCAAGGTCCTGACATGCGCGAGATGGTGCTGAACCACGCCAGCCTCCAGGCTCCCAGCCGGCCCACCGCTATTGCGTGGCTGAAGGACCTTATGGATGGCATGTCGGAGTTGCTCGACAATGGCGTTGCTCAGGCAACTCTACGGGTGAGTTGGTCCGAATACGAGACTACTTGTCTGGCTAAGTTGTGGGGTGATCCTGATATTCGAGCACTACGGCGAGGCAGAGCACGGGAAGACCACATGCGTATCATGGGTTTGTTTGATAGGAGTCTTTCCTTAGGCGATGTTGGTCAGAGCATCAAGGGTTGCGAGGTGAGAGCGGTCGGGGGCAAGACGAAGATGCTGTCTCCGCAGGACAGCGTGCCCCTCAAATTCTGCGCTGACACCAATGCAATCGCGGTCGGTTTTCCCTCTGGTATCTGGGACTGTGACCAGATCACGGTCAATGGAGAAACGCCCAAGATTATTGATAATCTCACACGGTCTTCCCACGCGCGGGCAATCTGCGAACGCCATCGCACTGCTCTTCCTCAGCCCAAGAACTTCGCAGAGTTATGGGAGACCAGGGGAGATCGTTTTCCGTGCCTCAAGTTCGGTCTGGACGTGAAGCGCCACCTCGCAAGGTTGGATACCGCAGTGTTACAGACTGTCATCAAGCGTCTGGAAAGCCTCGACAAATCTGCCCGAGAATGGCGTGTCACGGGTGGCGCTATCTCGTGGCAATGCGAGGTGACAAATGAGAGCAAGACGGTAAGGAAAAGCAAGAAGAAATGGCGTCCGAAACGGACTTTCAGGTCTCATGACGGTACATGGGAGGATTTCTTGTTGCATACCCAATTCGGAAATTTCCGAATTCACCTTCGTATCGAACCAAGCACATATGAGGTCGAAGTCGGCTACATCGGTCCGCACTTGCCGATACCCACGGCATAGGAACTGGCTGGTAGTCGTAGCCGAGGCGAGGTGGGCTGGCCCTCACCCCCGGCCCCTCTCCCGCGGGGAGAGGGGTGGATTCCCGCTTTCGCGGGAATGACGGCTTTTTGCAGCGGTCTCCTGGCGCGGAAACGACGGTTCTGCTGGATTGCGGCTTGCGCCGCAATGACGAGGTGAGGACCGGCTACCGCTGGCGCAGGGGGGTGTCCTTGAACTGGCGGACCGTCTCGGTGATCGCTACCTCGACGGGCAGGCGCTCCATTGAGCTGGCGCCGATGAAGCCGACGGCGTCCGAGCGCTCCTGCACGTAGCGGGCATCGTCGGGCGTGGCAATCGGGCCGCCGTGCGAGACCAAGATGACCTCTCTGTTGACGGACCAGGCGGCCTCGCCTATCGCCTGCACTCTGGCCGGGGCGTCCTCCAACTGCATCGCCACGCCGCCCTCGCGCTCCAACCCGATGGTGCCGCCGACCGTCAGGCCCATGTGCGCGATGATGCAGTCGGCGCCGGCGCGGGCCATCTGCTCGCTCTCCTCCGGGGTGAAGACGTAGACGATGGTGAAGAAGCCGATGTCGTGGGCGGTGCGGATCATCTCCACTTCCCGATAGAAGCCGAGATTGGTCGCCTCCAACTCGGCGCGGAAGCGCCCGTCAATCAGGCCGACGGTCGGAAAGTTGTTGATGCCGGAGAAGCCCAAGTCGTCGAGCTGCCGGAGGAAGTGCGGCATTTGCCGCAGCGGATCGGTGCCGTTGACGCCGGCGATGACCGGGACATCGTTGACGATGGGCAAGACCTCGCGCTCGCCCATCTCATAGACGATCTGGTTGGCGTCGCCAAAGGACAGCAGCCCGGAGAGAGAGCCGTGCCCGGCCATGCGATAGCGCCCCGAGTTGTAGATGATGATGAGGTCGGCACCGCCGGCCTCCGCAAACTTGGCCGAAATGCCGGTCCCGGCGCCGGCGCCCACGATAGGCTTGCCCTGCGCCGTCTGGGCGCGGAGTCGTTCGTGTACTTGCTCGCGCGTGTAACGCATGGTGTTCTCCTTGTTCTCTTGTCTGCCTGCCCCGTTCGCTCCTCACCCCCCGGCCCCCTCTCCACCATGTGGAGAGGGGGGTGGATTCCCGCTTTCGCTGGAATGACGGTTTTGTAAATGCCTCATTGCACGGGAATGACCGGGGGGCTGGATTGCGGCCTCCGCCGCAATGACGGCCGCCACTGATCGTCAGCCCAGCATCTTCAGGAGCGCATCCGTCGTCGCTTGGGCGAAGGCCGGGGCGTTGATGTTGACATCCAGCTCGTGGACGGGAATATCGGGGCGGATGTGTCGTTTGATCGCGTCGAACAGCGCCCGATCCGCTTCCGGCCACCAGAAGGGCTGCGGCCCCTCGTCCGTCACGCTATCCACGATAGAGATCCCTTGCAGCGGCAGGAAGACCTCCACCGGCCCCTGTGCGGCGTTGGCCTTCTCGGCCACGATCCGGCCTAGCTCAGCGTTCTCTTCCACGGTCGTCCGCATCAGCGTCACTTCCGGGTTCCAGACATAGAACTTGCGTGCCGGATCGTCTTTGTACTGTGCCGGGACAGTCGCTTCATTGCCGAAGTTGACCATGTCCAGGCAGCCCGGCGCAATCACCTGGGGAATGCCGCGCTCGCCGGCGGCATCGAGGCGCGTCGGGCCGGCGGCGAACACCCCGCCGCACAACTGATCGGCCCATTCGGTCGTCGTCACGTCGTAGACACCGGCGATAAAGCCGTCGCGGATGAGTCCTTCCATCGTCTGACCGCCGCTGCCGGTGGCGTGGAATACCAGGACCTCGTAGCCCTGCCGCTCGAAGACGGCGCGCGCGGCGTCCACTAGCTCGGTGGTGTTGCCGAACATGCTCGCCGCCAGGAGCGGCTTCTCAGCGGCGTCCGCCTGGTGCGCGTGCTGCGCGGCCGCTTCGACGGCGCCACAGACGGCACCGGCGGCATTCGTCAACACGGCGCGCGAGAGGCGGTTGAGGCCGGCGATGTCCACCACCGAATACAGCATGGCCACGTCTTTGGTGCCGACGTAGGGCGCAACGTTGCCGGAGGCCACGGTCGAGGCCAACACCTTCGGCACCCCGACGGGCAGCGCGCGCATCGCCGCCGACCCGACGGCGGTGCCCGCCGAGCCGCCCAGCCCCACGACGCCATCGAGCCGGCCAGCGGCCCGGAGTTGAGCGGCGATGACGGCTGCACCACGCGCCATGGCGGCAATCGCCTCGCCGCGATCAGCCCGGTCGCGCAAGGCCGCCAGCGAGGCGCCACCCGCCTCGGCGACGGCGGCCGCGTCAACGTCGGGCGCCAGCCCCGGCTCGCCGACCACACCGGTATTGACCACGACCGCCCGGTGTCCACGCGCGACGATAATGTCGCGCACGAGCCGGGCCTCGTCCGACTTGGTATCGAGCGCCGCGAACAGCGCAATACTGTGTCCGGCGGCAGAACTGGTTGCGTTCATGGCTCTCCGTTCGTCCTTTCGTGGCCGTCCCTCGCCAGGAGGCGCCGGTCCAGCATACTGCGCCGGGCCGCATCGCACAACCCAGTGGTCAGTGGCCCGTGACCAGTGGTCAGCCAACGGGCCACGGGCCACGGGCTACTGACCACTACCCACCAACTGCCCAACGTCAACGACGTAGAGCTGGCGGTGGCCCTCGTGGACCGAGTCGAAGCAAATCTGCGTGCCGTCGCGGTTCCAGCGCGGGTGCAGGTCGCAGCGAATTTCGCCGGTAATCTCCGGCGGCGAATAGAAGCGCCCAATATCCACCCGCCGGTCTGCTTGCAGGTCGTACAGGATCAGAGTGCGGTACGGCTCGCGCACGGGGTAGGTATCGGTGAGCAACCAGCGGCCGTCGGGTGAGTAGCTGCAATGACCGTCCTCGGTCAGAATCCCCTCGCCGAGCACCGTAACGTGGTGGTCAACGCGGTCCCGGAACACGAAATAGCGGTCGCCGATGCCCCGATGGGACCCCCAGGCCAGGATGTGGTCCGGGTCGCGCCAGTCGAAGTGCGATACCCCGCCGTGCCAGGCGACAATCGCTACCTCGCTGCCGTCGGGCCGGGCCGTCATCATGCGGTGATGCCGGGGCGCATCCGGGCTGGTCTGCCAACGGTGCAGGAACACGAACCGCTCGTCGTCGGGCGCGAACTGGAGGTGGTTGAAGCGGTGGACGGCGCCGTCAAAGCTCGCGCGGCGCTCCAGGTTGGCTACCTGCGCGAGCGAGAGAATCAGGCGGTGCGCGCCCGTTTCGACATCGAGCCAATAGATGCCGTCCCCCTCCGGCTCCGGCACATCGCGCCAGGGATCGGGCACACCAGGGTAGCCGTAGCCGGGCCGCTGGTGCTGCAAGCGGGCAAAGTTCAGTGTCACCGCCTGCCGGCCATCGCGGCTGAGGGCGTAGATCGGGCGCGGCAGCGTCCGCACAACCACCCCGGTCAGCGCGTCCCGCACGACGGCGACAAAGCGAGCATCACCGGCCGCCGGATCGTCCCAGCCGCGTACACTTGGTCGCTCCGGCGCCTCGCCCGGCGCCAGACGATCATTGTGGATGATGTACGGCGTCACCGGCTGCGGGTTGCGGGCGGCGACGTGACCGGTGGCGTGTGGCACGGGGAGCCAATGGAGCATCGTACTCTGCTGCCAGCACCATGCGCGGGTGCGGCCGAGGGGCCGGAACCGGCCGTCGCCGTCCAGGTCAACGACACCTACGGTGGCGCTGTCGGCCGCGGTCGGTGGCCGCTCGATGAAGTCCACCTCCAGGCAGAGCAGGGAGCGGCCGCTGCCATCCCAGCAGGTCTTGTCGTAGTACCCGAAGAAGTGATGCTTGGGGCCATGCGTCGCGGCCCGGACCGGGAAATCGGACTCGAACGAGGGTAGGTTCGGCGGTACAGCGATCATCGGTCGGATGCCCTCCTCACCAAATTCGCCGGCGGCAGGCTGCCTGCCGCCGGCCATTGAGACGACCCGCGATGGTGTATTGTGGCCTCGCAAGCACTGCCGGGGCAAACTGGGGCACCCACTGCTAATATTATGCGGCGCAGCGCGTTGCGGCAGGAGCGCAGTCGCAGCCGTAGGCCGGGAGTAGATACGGTTTCGGAGCAGTGGAGATTGGAGTAGCCGACCTCAGAACACACTACGATCTGATCGTCGTCGGCACGGGGCCAGCCGGATTAACGCTGGCTCACAAATACGAAGAGCTTACGGGTGACAAAGTGTTGGTCATCGAAAGTGGCCGCCGTTCAAGCGAAAACAATGAAGCACAGATGCTCTCCACAGTGGACGCCACTGGCCATTTTCCTGCACCCTACTACTCGCTCCACAATCAGCGGATTTTTGGTGGCACATCTACGGTTTGGAATGGATGGTGCGCTGTATTGGAGAAGCGATCTTTCTTGAACAACGAATGGCCGTTTTCTTACGATGAACTCTATAAATACTACCCGGAGGCAGCTGCAATCCTGAAGGTGCCGAGAGAAGTGCATACACGGCCAGAAGTAGCGTTTCCTGGCAATGCGAATATCGTCTATAGACCCTATTATTTTAGTCCACCGGTACGCTTCAATGAATCATTTGCTGGTTGGGTGGATAATAACGCGAACTCCGATGTACTATTCAATTATTCGGTGACGCAGATAAACATAAAGGGTGACAATACGGCAAGCGTTTTCATGCGAGAGTCTTCCGAGGGGCCAACTTATCCCGTCGAGGTGTTTGGGAGTAGGATCGTGCTCGCTGCCGGCGGTGTTCAGAATGCTCGCTTACTGAAGCTATCTCTTCCCAGAGACAGAAAGGTCATCGGGTCGTATTTTTGCGATCACGCATATGTATCTCGTTCCCTATCAATTATTCTTGATCGGGAGAAGCTCGAGGAAGTAATGGATAAGCACATACTGAGGATTGTTCATGCTATTTCTTTATCCTCTGAATTCTCCGCGAAAAAATCACTCAAATCTGTGGTTTTTTCTATAAGAGATGAGCACACAAATATAATGACGGATGGCTCTACAAATAATCTTCTAGGGCGTAGAACAAATACCATTATCGGAAGTGCATTTATTCACGCAGAGATGAATTCACTTGAGAGTAATAGAATTACTCTTTCCAAAACACGTAGGGATTTTCTTGGCCAACCGTTTGCCCAGGTAAACTTGAAGTTCAATCCTGAGGAGATTCGTGCTGCCGCAGAATTTCTAAATGCGGAGTTGGTGCGTTCCGGACTCGGTCGTATGAGTGTTTTGCCAAAGGAGTTTTGGATTTCTGGTGGTGGTCATATGATGGGCACGACGCGAATGGGGTACAATCCTGACACCTCCGTTACCGATGCTCAGGGCCGGGTCCATGGAGTGGAGAATCTGTATATTGCAGGGTCTTCTCTGTTCCCAGGCGTGGGAGCGGCCAATCCGACTCTGACGATTGTGGCGCTCGCACTCCGCTTGGCCGACCACCTGGCGAGGACCAAGTAGATGAACCAGCGGCTTTTTCTGAAGGTGTGCAGCGGTACCTGCGCCGCCATCATTGCCGGTGGCGCGTGGCTGACCGTGCTTCAGAAACTAAAAGGACTATCCTATTCGGAACTCCCGGAAGATATTAAGGCGCTATACCAGCAAGATTTTGCCGCGGCACTGCCCGCGCTGTCGTTAGAAGACCTCTTCGCCGAACTGAGCCGCCGAGGTATCTACGGAGGGCGGGGATTCCAGGTCAGTCAGATTCGCACCAACGCTGTGAGTGACTCGCTCGTGGAGTTCGACAACTTTCTGTACACGGAATCGGAGCTTCTGTTGTATGCAATGGTGGCTCGTCTTCATGAAGCAAGGATCGTATTTCTTGAATAACCCGTTCGCCATGCTGCGTCGGGGCCCGATCTGTATTCTGTCCTGGTGCATTGCCACGCGCCGCGGGCGCGTTATCTACCTGCTCTCCGTGCCCTGGCTGCTGCTCCTAGCTTGGCTGACCAGCGTCGCCTGGTTCTTGACCGACGACGCCTTCATCAGCTTTCGCTATGTCCGCAATCTGCTCGAAGGGCACGGCTTGGTCTTCAACCCCGGCGAGTACGTCGAGGGCTACACCAACTTCCTGTGGATCCTTGAACTGGCCGCCCTCTGGCGCCTGTTCGGCGTGCGGCCGGAGCACGCCGCCAACTGGCTCTCGGTGACCTACACCGGCCTCACCCTACTCGCCCTCTGGTGGTGGCTGGCCCGCTCCCCCTCGCGCCATGACCGGGGCTTGCTCGCCTGGCTGGCGCTGGGCCTGCTCTGCAGTAGCGCCACCTTTGCGGTGTGGACCGCAGGTGGCGGGCTGGAAACGCGGCAGTTCACCTGCTTCATCGTCGTAGCGGTGGTCTGCCTGGCGGTGCATCGGCATCAGCGCTGGGGCCTGCTGGCAGCCTCATTGAGCCTGGCCGCAGCCGCCTTGACACGGCCCGAGGGGCTGATGCTGGCCGCCTGCTGTTTTGGCTGGTTCGCCGCCCAACGCCTTCTCGTGGTCCGGTGGTCGCCGGGGCAGGATAGCGGCCTCGCTGCGACGCTGGCGACGGTCGTGCGGCGGCTGGGCTGGCGTGAGTTGGTGTGCCTAATCGCCCCTTTCGCCATCGTGGTCACGGCCCACTTCCTATTCCGCTACGGCTACTATGGCGACTGGCTGCCCAACACCTACTACGCCAAGCATATTCGGCCATGGTACGAGTCCGGCTTTCGCTATCTGTGGGCCGCGGCATTGGAGACCGGGCTGTATCTGCTGCTACCGCTGGTATTCGTAGCCCTGCGGCAGCGTTGGCGTCGGTACCGCGATGGGACATATGCCCTGGTGCTGCTGTTGATCGGCGCCCACATGGCCTACGTGCTGCGGATCGGGGGCGACCATTTCGAATATCGTCCCCTGGACTTCTACTGGCCGTTGCTGGCGCTGCCCGCCGCCGAGAGCCTCGTGTACCTCGGAGCGAGGCTTGCGGCCAGGCTCCAGCGGAAACGAACATGTGTTCGGAGGGGGGTAGAATACCCGCGTGCATGGGCGGTCGCCCTCTTCGTGCCGGTGCTATTCTACTCCAGCGCGATACAGGGAGCCTTGCTCTTCGGAGACATCCAGTTCGCCCCGGACACAGTAGGGCACATTGAACTCGACGATGAGAATGCCGGGTGGCTGCTGGTGGCACCGGGGATGCCGGCATTGGTGGCCATCTCCAACGATCTACGCCGGCATTCTAGTTCTCGATTTGTCGGCGGACGCGCTGCGCTACACCGTAGGATCTCCAACGATGTTTTAGCGGTGGCGAGTCCCTACGAGAAGATGGAGCGCGGGATCATTCCCGACGATGCGGTGACGTATATCATGGCCGCGGGGATAAGGCCCTATTACGTCCCGGATTTGCAATTCATCGACCAGTACGGGCTGACCAATGCGACGGTGGCACACAATCCGGCCACGCATCCGAACCATGCGCGCTATATGGCCCATGACCGCAATCCGCCACCAGGATACCTCCAACAGCGTGGCGTCAACTTTCGACTCCACGGACCAGCCACCAGCGCATACACGGCCCTCGCCAGCGCAAACTACGCGCTACAAGGCGATCCGGAGCTGTGGATGCCCTTCGATGCCGCCGACCATCAGTGGGCCAACGAACGCCTTGCCGGCCGCGACCTGCGCGCCAGGAACCGTTTCTCGCTGACCGATCCGGCGGGCAATCGCTTGCGCGTCGGCGACCACCACTACGTTGGAGCGCAGTTCCTCGGCCGCTTCGAGGGTGGACTGGACGGTTGGCGGATCGTTGGAGCGGCCGTCACCAACCACGGCCAACACGAGTTCTACCAGGATCAGCTACCGATTTTCGGGCATGTCGGCCCCGGTTTTCTGACCAGCTATCACCCCGACGCGGGCAACACGCCGACCGGCCAGGCACGCTCGCCAAAGTTCACCGCCGCGGCTGGATACTCCCTAGCTTTGCTGGTTGGCGGTGATTTTGAGGGAAATGTCGGGGTGCGTCTGTTGGCCGATGGCCAAGAGGTCGCGGTTTGGCATGGGCCAAGTGAGCGGCCGTTCGGTTTCGAGCACTTCACACTCGTTGTCCACCCGCTGACTGCGGTCGCGGGCCAGACGTTGCAACTGGAGCTGTTCGACGATGATCCCGCGGGGCACATCATGCTCGACCACGTGCTACTGGTGCGGGAAGTCGGACCCGGCACCGCGTAAGAGGCTGCCGGGCGGTCACGGCCGAGGCCGACGAGCCGCCCATCACCTGCTACCATCAGGCGGTGCCGTGCGTTGCGGCTAGCGATGCGAAACGGTGGTGGGCAGAGGCAGGATATTGGGCGATGGGTACGGAGAGCGGTGGTATTTACCGCGATGAGCAGGGGCAGTCGTTCTGCGACGTTGACTTGCGGCATCGAGATGGGCGGCGCTTGGCGGTCATCAAGGTGCGTACCGCCGGCCATACGCACACCGGCATCGCCAGTTGCGTCATTGCGGGTGATGAGACGGAATTCGTGCTGGCGGACGCCTCCTGGGATTGCCGCGAGTGGCAGTGGTGGCAGGATCACGGCTACGGAGACGAGAAGCGCCCGCGGTTTGTGCCGGCCACGTCCGGCTATGCAGAGCTACCGGATGGCGTGCGGATCAGCAGCGCCTATACGTGTGACGGGATCGAGACGGTCCAGGAGTGGTGGTTTCGCACGCAAGAGCGCGACGACGTGCTCACCTATGACTGCCGGCAGACCGTCACCAATCGCTTGCCGACCGCGCTGACCGACTACGGTCAGTTCTTCGCCTGCTATACCGAGCCGAACAGGGACAAGAGCCAGTTCTATTGGGCCGAGGACGGGCAGTTCAAGACGTTTCGCAGCCTGGGCGGCCGGCACGTGGATGCGTACATCGTCGCGCCGGGGTCGGCGTTCGAGCGGTCCGGCGTTATCCCTCATGCGCTACGCGGTGGCGGCCGGGTGGCCGATACCTGGCACCATCCGGCGCTTGTCGGGCATCCCACCGCGCAGGGATGGCGCCATATCGTGTTCACCGAGCCGGCCACCACGGCTGCGCTGGCCTCCGGCGGGAACGGTATCGCGATGGACTACACCGGCTATCCGGGCACACGGACCTTTGCCGCCGGGGAGACGTTTGCGCTCCACGTGCGGCACCACCTGGCAAAGCTGCCGGATTCGATTGATCGCACCCTGCTGGAGGCCTTGTGGCAAGACTTTGTGGCCGATCTCCCGTAGGCGGGCGAGGGGAGAGGGCTAGGCCCCCACCCTGACCCTCCCCCGTGCTGACGCACAGGGGAGGGGACCGTAACACCCTTCCCCTGTCGCAACGGGGGAAGTGACGGGGACGGGGGCCGATCATTTCGAGGAGCGTAGGTATGTCTGCGGATACGAGCCTGGCTGATCCTGACCTGCACTTGTTTTTCGCCGATGACGAGATCGACTCGCTAGTTGGCGTCACGCGCCTCATCAATCAACTGCGCCGCGACGCGCCGGAGCCGGTGCTGCCAGCCGATCAGCCCTGGGAGTGGCACCACATCCAGGCCAGCAAGGTGCTCCACGATCCTGCGGACGACCGCTACAAGTGCTGGTATCTGGCCGCGATCAACGGCCGGGCGTGGCCGGCGAGCCGGGCCAACTGCCTGGCGATCTCGCGCGATGGCGTAGAGTGGGAGAAGCCGGACCATGGCTTCGTGCGCTTGCCCGACGGCACTCCGACCAACGTCATCAACGTGCCGCACGAGACCGGGGCGCGGCTGCTCATGCCCTACCTTGATGTCCCCGGCGCCGAGGAGCGTTTTGTCGCGACGCTCTACCAGAGCACCGGACGCACCGCGCAGACCTACGATCCGCCGGAGTTGGAGCAGCGCGGCCGGACCAGCGGGATACATCGCGCGATCTCGCCCGACGGCATCCACTGGATGGTGAGCGAGCGGCCCGTCGTATGGGCCGGCGACCGTAACGCCACGGCCTACGACCCGGTTGACCGGCGCTGGCTGCTCACTACCCGGCGGCCCAGTGCTCAAGGGGTCATGCGGCAGCGCGATCTGGCGCTCTGGACCAGCACCGACTTCCGCACCTGGCAAGCGGAAGCCTGGCTCCTGCGGATCGACGAGCACGACCGCCCCAACACCGAGTTCTACGGGATGCTGCCCGTCCGCTACGGCGCGGGGTTCATCGGCTTCCTGGAGGTCTACCACCGGGCCGTCGAGCGCCTGGACACGCAACTCTGCTGGAGCCGCGATGGCGTACATTGGCAGCGCGTGGGACACCGCGATCCGGTACTGGCGCTCGGTGGAGAAGGCGCCTGGGACTCCCACTGGGTCTACGTCACCAACAACGACCCGGAGCCGGTAGGCGACCGGCTGCGCTTCTGGTATGGCGGGGCTGGCACGCACCATGGCTCGAAAGGCAAGCACCGACGGGCGATGGGCGTGGCCTCGATCCGCCGCGACGGGTTTGTCTCGATTGAAGGACGCATGGACCCCGGCTATCTGCTCACCGCCGCGCTGGATGCGACGGTGCCGCGACGGCTGACGATCAACGTGGACGCCGAAACCGGGGATACCCGGGTCGCGGTGCTCACCCCGGGGGGCGGCGTGGTCGAGGGCTTTGGCGCTGAGGATTGCCGGCTGTCTGAGGACGACGGCGTGGCCGTGGCCGTAAGCTGGCGCGGGGGAGAGGTGGTGCCGGCACAGGTCGGCGGCGAGGTACACTTACAGTTCCACCTCCGTAACTCCAGCCTCTATTCGTATCGCTGGTCGGCAGCCGGCGAGGAAGGATAAACAGACCGATGACCCACATTGGCGTATTCCGCCGCGATGACTTCGATCCTGGAGCCTACGTCGTCGCGCTGTTCCATGCCCAAGCGGCGCTGGCCGGTACCGCGCACCGGCTCTCGCTCCATACCTTTCCGGCCGGCGGCTTGGCGGCGGTTGCCGAGGCGGCGACGGACGTTGACGCGCTGCTCACGTTCGGTCCGGAGGGCACCGACCTAGACTACTTGCGCGGCGCTGCGCGGCCCTCGGTCGTGTGCGAGCGGATTGTCGAGGGATGCAGCTATATCGCTCCCGACAACCACGACATCGGCCGCACCGCCGCCGAGCACCTGCTCTCGCTAGGCCACACCGAGCTGGCCGTCGGGCTGCCGGGATCGCGGGGCGCTCTCAGCGCGTACCATGCGTTCCGGGCACGGGGCTTTCTGGAGGCCACCTTGGCGGCCGGGCAGCAAGTAGCCGGAGACGACATGCTCTTCGCGGAGCAGTCCGTTGCCGGGGGCCGCGACATCGCGCAAACGCTCTTGGAACGGAAGCGTCTTGTGCCGGCGCTCTATATGCAGAACCTCTCGCAGCTGATGGGGGTGCTGTCGGTATTCCGGGCGGCCGGGGTGCGGATTCCCGGTGACATTTCCCTGGTAGGTACTTCGTTCGTCCAGCTGAATGCGCCCGAGGCCGCCGAATACATGGACCCGCCGCTTACCACCGTGACCTTTGCCAAGGAAGAGATGGGGCGGCGCGGTGTGGAGTATCTCTTGGCTGCCGTAGACGGGACGGCTACATCATCCCTGACCGACCTGCTGCCGGGTATCCTGGTCGAGCGCGCCTCGACGGCGCCGGCGGGATAGAGGGGCCGGGCTGCGCCTCACCCTCGCCTACCGCTCATACTGCTCTGCCAGGGCAGTCATCGGGTCGTCTCCCATTATTCTGTCAGCCTCAGTAGGCCAGGGCGGCGCCGCCGCCGCGTGGGTCGCTGCCGCCCTGTAGGGTGCCGTCTGCGCCGAACATGATGAGCTGGAGCGCGCCGGGGTTGATCCAGGGGCCGGCCCGGCGGATGCGGTGCCCGCGGCGCTCTAGCTCGGCCAGCACATCCGGGTCGAAGCGGTCCTCGGCGATCAAGCCGAACGGTTCATCCAGCGTCTCCGGGTCGGTGCCGGGGACGCTGATCCAGCGCGGCGCCTCGACCGCCTCACGCACGTTCATGCCGAAATCGAGCAGGTTGGTGATCGCCTGCACGTTCCACTGCGGCTGGTAGTCGCCGCCGGGCGTGCCTCCGACGACGAACGGCCGGCCATCGCGGCAGAGTAGGTAGCAGTTGAGCGTGTGCATCGTCTTCTTGCCACCGGCGATCACGTTCGGATGGCCGGCCTCCAGCGTGAAGCCGCGACCGGCGCGGTTGTTGAGTAGCACGCCCGTCTTGCCGGCCACCACGCCACTGCCGAACAGAGCCGAGAGGCTATGGATGAACGAGACCGCGTTGCCCTGCCCGTCCGCAACGGCAAAATAGCTCGTGTCGCCGCCCCGCTCCGGCAGCACACCCGCCGCCGGCGCGTCGTTCGCGCGGTCCGGACGGATTGCGGCCCGTCGTTGGGCCGCGTACTGCGGGGAAAGCAGGTCGTCCAGCGGGTTGGCGACGAACCGCGGGTCGCCGCAGTAGCGGTTGCGGTCGGCGAAGGCCAGCTTCTTGGCCTCCACCAGGAGATGCAGCGTGTCCGCCGAGCCAAAACCGAGCGCGCGCAGGTCGTCGCCGGCGATGATGTTCAGCCACTCCAACACGAGTAGCCCCTGTGATGGCGGCGCCGTCTCGTATACGTCCACGCCGCGGTAGCGCGTATGCAGCGGCTCGTACATGTCGGTCGTCTGCTCGGCAAACTCCTCCGGCCCAAAAAGGCCGCCGCCCGCAGTAGAGGCCCGCACGATCTCCGCTGCGACCTCGCCTTGATAGAACGCCTCAGGGCCGCCCTCAGCATAGGCCCGGATGGTCCGCGCCAGATCGGGCAGCACCCAGCGGTCGCCGGGACGCGGTGCATTCCCGCCGGGGAAGTACAGTGCCGTGCTGTCGGCAAACCGGCCCAGCTTGCCCGCCCACCCGGCAATGGTCCGGCTCATATCCTCGGAGACGGGAATGCCCTGCTCCGCGTAGGCCAGCGCCGGCGCCAGCAGGTCGGCGAGCGGCAGCGTGCCGAACTCGCGGTTGAGCGTGGCGTAGGCGTGCGGGGCGCCCGGCACGGCCGCCGCGTGCCAGCCGTCGAGCGGCATCGTGCGGAGTCCCTGGCTCACGTAGTAGTCGCGGGAGGCCCGCCGCGCGGCCTCGCCGCTGCCGTTGATCGCGGCCAGCCGGTCACTGCGCGCGTCGTAGAGCACGGCAAACATATCGCCGCCCAGCCCACACATTGCCGGCAGGGTCAGCCACTCCACGCCGGCAACGGCGATGGCGGCGTCAAAAGCGTTGCCGCCGCGCTGAAGCACGTGTAGGCCGGCTGCGGCGGCCCGTTTGGACCGCGAGGCCACCATGCCGTTCGAGCCGTAGCTCACGCCGGGGCCGGGGACAAGGACATCGCCACTCATCGCGCTTCACGCTCCACGCTTACGACCCCATCGGCAGGTGGATAGTCCGGCCGGCTGCGGCGCTCGACTGCTCGGCCGCAAAGCACACCTCATGGGTGTTGATCGCATCCGCCAGGTTGACGTGCGACTCGACGCCGCTGCGGATGCAGTCCACGAAGTGGTCTATCTCCTCCTGGAACGGATGGTGCGCGACGGCGCCGCTGTCCGGGGGGATCGTCGGAATGGTGGCAAAGTCGGTTTGGCCGGGCAGCTTGCGCGTATAGAGCTTGTTGCCGCGGATCGAGCCGTCCGGACCGAACAGGTCAATGTTGAAGACGTAGGGCATCCACTGCGCCGTGCCGGCGGATACTTTGCCGACCGTGCCGTTTGCAAACTTGAGGATGGCGACCGTCGTCCTGGGTGCCGGTGTGTCCGGCTCCTCGTCGTAGGAGAAGGCCGAGACCTCGACCACGTCGCTGCCCATCAAAAACCGCGCCATGTCTACCGCATGGCAGCCCCCGGCGAGAAACGAGCTCATCGGGTGATGCCGGCGGTAGCCCCCACCGCCGGGGTACCGCGATTGCACCACGTTGTGCCAGTAGTCGGTCTGGACGAAAAACGGCTCGCCGAACGCGCCATCGGCCAGCAGCGCCTTGATCGTCTCGACCAGCGGGTTCCAGCGCAGCACAAAGCTCACCACGGTCCGCACGCCGGCCGCCTCGACTGCCGCCCGGATGTTTGGCAAGTCAGCCGGGTCAACTGAAATGGGCTTCTCAATGACCACGTGCTTGCCCGCTTCCGCCGCCTGGATCGTCTCCGCGGCGTGTAGCTCCGAGGGCGTGCAGATCGAAAGCGCATCCACGCGCGGATTGGCCAGCAGATCGGCCAAGCTGTCGTAGAGCACACAGTCGGCGCTCAGACCCAGCTGGTCACGCTTCCGCGCCGCGCCCTCCAGCGTCCGGCTGCCGATAGCCACCACTTCAGTATGCGGATTGTTGATATAGGCGCGCAGGTGCTCCGTGGACACGTTGCCCGCGCCCTGGACAGCCACTCCGATGCGTTCTACTGCCATGTCCGGTCCCTCCGAGGCCGAATGCCGTTGCGCGTACCACGCGGGATTGTACACGAGATGCTTGGCCCGATGGCGCAGGCCCTCTCCTTCGCCCTCCCCCGTTGCGACGGGAGAGGGAACACACGCCGTCCCCCCGTCGCAACGGGGGGACCATAGGGGGGCCAGCCCCCCAACGTTGCGCCGCCAGGCTGCGGTGTCCATAATCCAGGACCAACACCGGGGTGTACCCGCGCGCGAGGAGTATGATATGAAGATCACCGACATTCTGTGCTATCCCGTCTGGGAAGGCATCCGCAACCTCTTACTGGTCAAGGTCGAGACCGACGAGGGCTACTACGGCTGGGGCGAGTCGGGCGTCTCGGGACGCGAGCTGGCCGTGCAAGGCGCGGTGCAGCACTACCGCGAGTTCCTGCTCGGCCGGGACCCGCGGCGCATCGGCGCCCTCTGGCAAGAGATGTACCGCAGTCAATACTTCGAGGGTGGACGCATCCTTACCGGCGCCATCTCCGCCATTGACATCGCCCTGCATGATCTCGTAGCCAAGAAGCTCGGCGTGCCCGTCTACCAGCTCCTCGGCGGCGCCCATCGGGAGCACGTGCCAGGGTTCGTGACGACGCAATCGCCGATGGGACCGCAGCTCGTCGAAGAGGTGCAGTCGCTGTACCAGGACGGCTGGCAGGCGATCCGCACCACGCCCGGCCATCCCGACACCGGCGGCGACAAGGACCTCTACGAGCCGCGCGAGTCGCTGGCGCTGACCGCCGAGTGGCTGACCAAGGTGCGCGCGGCGGTCGGCTCCGGCCCGGTGCTCGGCATTGACTACCACCACCGCCTGAGCGTGGCCGAGGCGGCCTCGTTCTGCCAGCGGATGCCCCCGGCCACGCTGGACTTCCTCGAAGAGCCGATCCGCGACGAAACCCCGGCCGCGTATACCGCCCTGCGCCAGATGACCGACGTGCCGTTCGCCATCGGCGAGGAATTCCCCAGCAAGTGGGCTTTCCTACCCTACATCGAGCAGGGGCTGACCAACTTCTCGCGCCTCGACATCTGCAACGTCGGCGGCTTCACGGAGGCGATGAAGGTCGCCGGGTGGAGCGAAGCGCACTACATTGACCTGATGCCGCACAACCCGCTCGGCCCGATCAGCACCGCCGCCAACATCCACTACGGCGCGGCCGTGCCGAACTACGCCTGGCTGGAAGTGCGGGCGCTCGAATTCGGCTTCTCCGAGGACGTATTCCCGGTGCAGCCACAGCTGGAGGGCACCGGGTACGCCGTGCCGACCGAGCCGGGGCTAGGTGTCGAGGTGAACGAGTCGGCCCTCGGCGAGCCGTTCCGCTTCTGGGAAGCCCCCCACCTCCACCGCCGCGACGGCTCCTACACGAACTGGTAGACGGCTTCCCGGCACTCCGTCACGGTAAACTCCCTGCCATAGGGGCGGTGTCTTACCATTCGACTTAGGAGATACGCGCATGGATACGCTGGAGTTCGTTGATCCGCACGTTCACTTCTACGATATGCAGCACCCGGAGTTGGTGTACGAGCACTGGCAGCCCGGCGTACCACATCCGGTCCTAGGGTGGCAAATCCAAAAGCTCGCCGAGCGAAACTACTTCGCCGAGGACTATATCGCCGAGACCCGCAACGCGAATGTCATCAAGGCGGTCCACGTGCAGGCCGCCATCGGCAGCCCGGACCCGGTCACGGAGACCGAATGGCTGCAAGCGGCAGCGGACCGCACCGGGTTTCCGCACGGGATCGTCGCCCACGCCGACCTGCGCGACCCCGGCGTCGAGGCGGTCCTGGAGCGGCACTGCGTGTCGCCCAATATGCGCGGTATCCGCGACTTCTCCTACGGCGACTACCTCGTCGAGCCGGACTACCACCGCGGCTTTGCCCTGCTGGAGAAGTACAACCTGGTGTCGAGTATGCCCGTCGCGTGGCAGGACATGGAGCAGCTCCGCGACCTGGCACACAAGTTCCCCAACGTCATGATCGTCGTGGACCACACCGGCTTACCCGCCGAGCGCACGGATGAGTATTTCCGGCTATGGAAGGGTGGCATGGCCGTCGCCGCCACCTGCGACAACGTCCGCTGGAAAATCTCCGGCCTCGGCATGGCCGACAACAACTGGACGGTAGACAGCATCAGGCCCTACGTGCTTGCCTCCATCGAGACGTTCGGCGTGGAACGCTGCTTCTTCGCCACCAACTGGCCGGTAGACTGGCTGTGGAGCACGTATGACGAGCTTGTAGACGCCTACACCGAAATCATCTCCGCCTTCAGCCGCGACGAGCAAACCGCCCTCTTCTCCAAGAACGCCGAAACGCTCTACCGCATCTGACGGGGGTAGCCGGTGCATATGAAGCCATGCGATCAAAGGAACAACGCATGATAAGCAACTTCACCGCTACCGATGTCCCTGACCAGCAGGGAAAGACTTTCCTCATCACGGGTGCCAATACCGGCATCGGCTACGAGGCCGCGAAAGTCCTTGCGGAACGGGGCGCCCGCGTCCTGCTGGGATGCCGCTCTCCGGCGAGGGCCGAAGCGGCAGTCGAGAACATCCGTGCCGCACATCCCGCCGCCGACCTCGGCATTGTCGCCTTGGACCTCGGAGATTTGGCCTCAGTCCGGCAGGCGGCCGAGGTCGTGGCTGCCGAACCGCGCCTAGACGGACTTCTGAATAACGCCGGGATAATGCGCGCACCGTACCGTCTCACGAACGACGGCTTCGAATCCCAGTTTGGCGTCAATCACCTGGGACACTTCGCGCTTACCGGCCTGCTCCTGCCCACCCTGGAGCAAACCGCCGGATCGCGGATCGTTGTCACCAGCAGTGTCGGTCATCGCCGGGGCCAGATACTGTTCGATGACATCAACGCCGTAGAGCGTTACAACGCCATGGAGCGCTACTACATGAGCAAGCTCGCCAATCTCCTGTTCATGTACGAGTTGGATCGGAGGCTACGGGCCAAGGGTTCGGGCACCATCGCGGTAGGTGTGCATCCGGGTATATCGAAGACCGACCTCATGCGGCACATGCCGAGTCTGACCCGCGTCATGTTCTCCCCACTCATGTTCTTACTCAGCTCGCCCGCGGAGGGAGCCTGGTCAACGCTGCTCGGCGCGACTGCCTCCGGGGTAGAAGGTGGTCAGTACTTTGGGCCAGGCAAACGCTTCGAGTGGGTCGGGCCAGCCAAGCAAGTCGACTCGACCGACCTGAGCAAAGATCCCGCGCTCGCAAAAAGGCCGTGGGACCTGTCGGTAGAGCTTACCGGAGTCGATCCTGCTCTGTAGCCGGTCACCCCATCCGGTTGACAGCCAGCGAGTACCGGGCCCTAGTTGAGCTTCTCGGCGAACGCTGGGAGGAGGTGACGCTTTGCAGCCGCATACCCCTGACATCATGGCGCTGATAGCCCAAGCCCCTTGGCGCGAGGCCGTTACGTACCGTGACACTTGGCCTCATGAGTACGTGGTCGTCAAGAAGGATGGTCAGCGTGACCTCCTGGCCGCGTTCTGTGCGCGTATTGCGCGGGGAGAAGGCGTCGAGTGCCGGTTCTTCGGTCAGAGACGGAGGTATCTCTTCTTGGGCGAGCACAAGTACTGGACGATGACGGACTGCCCCGACATAGACCTGGACGCCGACGACTACGTGCTGAACCGTGCGCTGCTATACCGAGACCGCCGCGACTTCGTAGTCGAGCCGGGAGACACCGGTATGCTGGGGGAGAACTCGACATGACCGCGCCTGAAGAAAGAATCGGTCAATTGGATGTCCGCACGTTGTGGCAGCATGAGGCGCTTGACTTCACGCCCTGGCTGGCCCGGAATCTCCATCTCTTGGGCAAGGAGCTTGGCATCGAGCTGGAGCTGGTCCAGCGAGAAAAGCCGGTAGGCCCGTTGTACCTCGATATCCTGGCCAGAGAAGCCGATACGGGCGTGTTGGTTGCCATCGAGAACCAATTGGAGTGGACCGACATCAGCCATCTGGGCCAGCTGCTCACCTATGCGACGGGATGTGATGCACAGATCGCCATATGGGTTGCACCTGAGTTCAGGCATGAGTACGCCAATGCCCTACACCGGCTCAACGAATGGACAAGCAAGCGCATCAGGTTCTATGGGGTCAAGATCGAGGTCATCAAGAGGCCCGGCCACTCACGCCCGGAGCCTAGGTTTCGGAAGGTGGTGTACCCCGGTGGCTGGGACAAGGACATCACACTGCCGGCGGAACCACCAATGCCAGCGCCGGTGCGGAAGCACCATGAATTCTTCCAGCCGCTGATCGCCGAGTTGAGTCGGAGCGGCTTTGCCGATAAGTCCCGCTATAACTTTGACCACACCGACCGGTTCTTTCCCTCCCGCCTCAACCGGGGCATTGGATACGCGGTAACTCTTGAGAGGAAGAACGGTGCCTGGGTAACTCTCCATATCCGGACGGAGGACAACAAGCTGACGAAGCGGATATTCGACGAGTTGCAGGCTGACCGGGAAGCCATTGAAGCGAGGATTGATGCTGGCCCTAGTCCGGACTGGCACTGGCTCAGGCATGATAGGTACACATATTCCAGCATTAGTATCAGGCGAGATGGGTCCATAGACGATCCTCCGGAGAAGCTGGAGGAGATCAGGGCATGGATGATCGACCTCCTTCCCAAGCTCAAGGAAGCCTTCGATCCGCGTGTGGCAAAGATACTCGGCGGGTAGTCCGCCTGGGATGACTCTCAGGCGATGGCTACTGGTCTTAAGCCTATGCACTGCCGCCGCCACGTGACGGCTGCCCAGCGTGCCCTACTTCTGCTACGCTCGACCCGTGGCCCACCTCTCAACGGCTTAACGGCAGTCGGCCCGCTACGCCCAGGCGGTAGTGGCTGGGACCAGCCTGCCATGAGCCGGGTCCACCACCAGGCGTAGCCCTTCCAGCGTGTAGGCCCCCAGCAGAGCACGGGCGCCGTCCTCCCCAAAGACCACCAGGGTGGGAATGCTCCGCCCGTTGATGGTGGCGCGAGCTTCTCCGATGTCGTATTCCGCGGACCGACCGTCGGCCAGCACGAGGCTGATCTTGTCGATGGGTGACACCCCCAGGTTTTTCAGTTGGTGTGCCGGCACGATGGTGTAGCTGGCTCCGGTGTCAACCATCGCCTCTATCTCCAACGACCGTTGGCCGTCCATGCTGTCCAGCCGAATGGGCCAGTTGAAAACACCCAAGTCCCGCGCCTCCCTTCCAAGTGGCGTCTCGAAGGCACACCGCTCCAATTGGCATCCTACCACAGGGAGACTCTTCCGTCGCCGAAAAACCAACATACATGGGGACGAGCGGTGAGAACTCGGCTCACCCACTCTTGGCCCATGGCACGTCAATGCCGAACTCGGCTGCGATGGCCTCTAGGTCGCGCCGGTGCTCGGGGCCGACCGGAATTCCATGCTCCCGGAACTCCAGTTCGCGCTCGCCCTCGATCCCGCCGGCGTAGCTCGCTTGCTCGAAGCCTTCGAGCGGGGCCAGCTCCCGCAGGCGCGCGGCGAGGGCGTCCATCTCGCGCCCGTACTCGTCCGGGTCGGCAAAGAGGCCCACCTGGAACATGAAGGCGAACCCGCACTGGCCGGTCGCGCGGTAGCGGCGGCGCTGCTCCCGCCCGGCGGCGGACGCCGTGCCCGCCATGATGCCGCCCCATGACTGGGCGATCATGCCCAAGCCGATGCACCGGAAGATCGTGCCCGGGATCCACTCGGCCAGTTCGGGCCAGCGCGGCGAGATGCGTAGGTCGTACACGGGCGCGAAATCCACGACGATGGGTGGCTCGCGGCCCGCCGGAGCGCTGATCGAGACCGGCGAGCCGATGGCCGGCGTGTAGACGGGCTGCCCGGGCTGCAAGTTGAGTGTGCCGCCCGCCGTCACGAAGGCGCCCATCATGTGCGCCACGGGCATCCGCGAGTAGATACCGGCGGCGCCGATGTGGCCGTGGTTTTTCGTCTGCACGACGGCCACGCCCAGCTCCCGCGCCTTCTCGATGGCCCGCAGGGTGCCCTCGTACATCGGGAAGTAGCCGAGGCCGCCGTCGCCGTCCATCACGACGCTCGTCGGACTTTCGCGGAGCACCGTCACGTCGGGATTGACATTCAAGTCGCCGTCGCGCATCATCCGCGCATAGCGGCAAATCTGGCGGGTGCCGTGGCTGAAGACGCCCCGCAGATCGTTGCTCGTGAGCAGCGCTCCCAACAGGGCGGCGCGGTCGGCCACCAGCCCCGCTGCCCGCGCCACGGCCGCCACGAAGTCCTGCATGTCGCCATGCGGGACGCGCACGAAGGTCTCCGGCGGCAGGTTCAGCTTGTAGACGGCCTCGGTCATCGGCGGCTCCTGCTATGTCTTTCTCGTCTGCGCCGGACGGTCATGCTAGGCGTGCGGACTCGCTTTGTATTGAGAGGAATCGCGTTTGATGCGTTGTCTATCATACCAGGCTACGCTACAATTGATAGCAGAAATGCCATCATATTGGGAGGCTACACGTGCCTGCTCGGACTACGCGAACCACCGTCACGTTGCCGACCGATCTCTTGACAGCCGCTGACCGAGCGGTGAGAGCAGGAGAAGCGCGAAGCCGGAATGAACTGGTGGTCAACGCACTACGCCGCGAACTGGCGTCTATCGAGCGCGCTGCCATAGACGCTGCGTTCGCCGGCATGGCTGACGATAAGGCGTATCTCGATGAAGCGCAAGCCGTCAGCGATGAGTTCGCGCCAGCCGACTGGGAGGCGTATCAGGGCGGTGAGCAACAGCACGCCGGGAAACAGCGATGAGGCGCGGAGAAGTCTACGATGCCTTCCTCGATCCTACCATCGGCTCCGAGCAGGCCGGCCGCAGACCCGTCATTATCATCAGTCGTGATGCTATCAATGACGCCAGCTCAGTCGTCATCGCCGTGCCATGCACTACTCTCCAAACCGGGCGGCGTGTGTATCCGAGCCAAGTCGTGCTGCCGGCTGGCGAAGGTGGACTGACCGTAGACAGTGTTGCGCTGTGCGAGCAGGTCCGCGCCATCTCCAAACGTCGGCTCCAGCGCCGCCGAGGGACCCTGTCGTCGCCGGCACTCGACCTGATCGAGCAAGCGCTCAGGATAGCGTTGGACCTACCCGCCTTCCGCTACACGTAGGCACACGCATCAGTCAGCGGCGGCCGGTTCGCCCGTGTAGAAGGCGGTCGTGCGCGCTGCCGCGGCCTGAGCGGCGTCAGTGTCCGTGCCGGCTGCGACCGCCGCCTGTCCCCACGCCTCGCTGCTGCCGGTAATGAATGCCTTGCCGTCCGGCGACGTGGCAAAGGCCTCCTCGTCCGGCATCGGTTCGTCCGGCTCCGCAATATGGATCGCCAGTCCCAGCAGCCCCATCTCCCAGCCGACGCCGGCCGCACCCGGTCCGTATTCGTCCCAGTGCTCCGAGAGGTGCGCGATGTGCGTCAGTGTCAGCCGCGCGCGGCCGGCGCCGTCGTCCGCGACACCAACCTGCACCCAGCTCACGTCACCGCCGAACTCCCAGGTGAGCGCGAAATGCGCTTGCGGCTCGCACGCCGTGATCTCGCCGCCGGCGTTACCCTCCAACTGATAGCGGCCGCCGAGTCGTAGCTCGCCGCTGATCGGCAGAAACCAGTGCGGAATGCGCTCGCCGTTCGTCACGGCGTCCCACAGGTCCGCGCCTGTCGTCGCAAAGCTGCGGGCAAGCGTGATCGCGCTGGCGGCTTGCCCATCGCGCTCCAGCAATGACACGGTGCGTTCGATGCTCGGGTGTGCCCCGCTGAGATCGGCGACCCGGCCACGATCCATGGGACTGGTGCGACTGCTCAAGATCGTCACGGTTGACGTTTCTCCTCTGCGATCTGGATCAAGTTGCCGCACGTATCGTCGAGTATCGCGGTGATGACTGTCCCGAGGTCTGTTGGCGGCTGTACGAATTGCACACCTTTTGCCACGAGACGCTCGTATTCGGCTTGCACGTCGTCGACCGCGAAGGAGGCACTGGGGATCCCGTCCTCCACAATTGCCTTCAAGAACGGACGGACCGCGGGATGGCCATCAGGCTCAAGCAGAAACTCCGTCCCCTCAGGGTCTTCCGCGGATACCACAGTGATCCAGGCGTACTCTCCCAAGGGAATGTTGTGCTTTAACTGGAAGCCAAGCGTTTCCGTGTAAAAGCGAAGCGCCTTCTGTTGGTCGTCTACGAAGACGCCGGCCAGGTGAATTCTCATCTTTCACATGTTCCTTTCATCTGTTGAGATCGGCCAACGCTCCGCGATGGCCTTCAGCGGGCCGCCCTCGAACCAATGAAGCTTTGACCTGCCCTGGCGCCTCGTGCGAATCAGCCCGGCGGCCTCCAAGACGCCCAGATGTTGGGTGATCGCCTGCCGCGAGGAGTTGATTCCGTGCTTCATGGTCAGGCGTGTGCAGAGTTCGAAGAGCGACTGACCTGACCGATCGACGAGTTCATCCAGGATGGCTCGTCTGGTTGGGTCAGCGATCGCACGATATACGTCCACAAGACCACCCTAAGGCAAGTGTTCGCTTGTATGTCAGGGCCCATTATATGCAAGTTCATGCTTGCATGTCAACTGCTCAACTTTAGTCGCCTCAGCCTTCGGACTCCAGATCGCCAAGGATGGTTGCTCCCTGGTCGCGCCAGGTTCTCGGCTGCGGATCGGAGTCTACCGAGTTCGACCTGCTAGCGGCGCTCTCTATGGAGGCCGGGCGGGTGGTGCCCCATGACCGGCTGCTGAGGCGGGTGTGGAGTCCGGGAAAGCCGGGGCAGAGGCTCGCCGAATCTTGTCAAGGGCCGCTTGCCCCTTTCCTCATGGCGGAAAGTTCGCAAATCGGTACGCCTTGGCCCCCCTGACAGGACTCGAACCTGCGACACGCGGTTGGGGCTGATCGCCGTTCAGCCGTTGACCTCTTGGCTATCCCGCCACTCCTCGTACTCGCGGCGGCCTTGTAGTAGGCAGGTACAGTTGCTCACAACCACCCAGACCGTGCCAGTATCTCGCGTGCCACCTCTGTAATCGAGCGGCCGTCACCGTTCTCGACCGTGAAGTCCTCGGCCCGCGCCTTAGGCAACGTCTCGGCCAGCCGCAACGAGTTGGCCAGCAGCTGCTCTTGCAGCATCCCGATGTCCCGGCTGCGGACCCGCTGCTGCATCGTCTCAACGGGGGCTACCAAAAGGCAGACGATAGGCTCGGCGCCTGGTACGGCCTCGCGATAGTACTTCAGGTCCGCCTTGTCCTCCAGCGCGCAGGCGACGACCAGCCGCTCGGCCCCCAAGGCCGCGAAATTGGGCCACATCGCCGCCAGGTTGTCGTACATCAGCCGCTCGCCCTGCTCCCCTCGTCGTGGATGCATGAGCGACAGCGTGTCCAAGTCCACGGCCGCGTGGGCCACGCCGGCTTCCTCAAGCAGATCGGACAACTCCGACAGCACCGTCGTCTTCCCCGATCCCATCGAACCCGAAATCACCAGCATCGGCACGCCCATGTCATTCCTGTTGAGACATGCGGCTCTTTCCCTGCTCAACCGTCAGGAATGCCTCACACCGCCAGAGCGCCTCGATGTTGTCCGGCCACTTCAGCATGCCGACTGCCTCTTCGGGAACGCTCCATCTCCAGGCATCGTGCTCCCGGGACAGCGTCGGATCGCCACCGTCAACCTGGGCGACGAATACGTGCTCGACGATCTCGTCCGGGCCGGGTCCATACGCCTCCCGCCATTCGTCTCTAACCGGAAAACGGTACGTGAAGTCTACGAATTCGATTCCGGATGGTGTAAACCGCGTCTCCTCGAAGACCTCCCTCGCGGCACCTTGCAGATGCGTCTCTCCTTCCTCAAGGGCCCCGGTTACACCCTGCCAGAACGCTCCTCGTTTCGTGACCCGACGCAAGAGCAGGTACTCGCGACCGTCTCCTTGCTCTCTGAACAGAAAGACGCAGACCTGAATCGGCAGCCGAAACTTGGTCATGCGCCGTTAGCCCGTCGTCGATCTGACCTGCCCGCAATATTTGTGACGCCGTTATGCTAGTGCAGCAAGGACAAGGAGAGGCTTGACTCCAGCGGCGAATATCGCAGGCGCAGGCCAGATCGCCCCCTGACAGGACTCGAACCTGCGACACGCGGTTGGGACGACCGCCGTTCAGCTGTTGCCTTCCTGGCTGTCCCGCCACTCCTCGTACTCGCGGCGGCCTTCCTCACTCAGCGGGTAGTACGTCTTCAACGCGCCGCCCTGCTGCAGGCGCAGCCGGCTGAAGACTTCCCATTCCTCGTGCTCGGTGGCCCGCTTGACCAGCTCCGGCGCGAGCTTGATCGGCACCACCACCGCGCCGTCATCGTCGGCAATGATGATGTCACCGGGGATCACGAGCACGCCCCCGCAGCCGATGGGCACATTGAAGTCCCAGGGCCACATGTTCACCTGACCGGCCGAGTTGGGCGTGAAGCCGCGCGTCCACAAGGGCAGCGGCGTCTCGAAATCCCGCACCTGCGGGTAGTCCCGGATGCAGCCGTCCACGACGACACCCTTCCCGCCCTGCGCCTGGAAGTAGGTCAACAGCATCTCGCCAAAGCAGCCCGTCCGCATCTGGCCGCGTGCATCCACCACCATCACGTCGCCCGGCTGCACGTGCTCCAGCACCGCCCAGAGCGCGCTACGCTGCTCCGTCTGCCCTGCGCCCAGCCCGGTCGTCTGATCTTCCCGCTTGGGCAGGAACTGGAGCGTGATCGCCGGTCCGACCACCTTGGTGCCCGGCGTGCGAGCGATGGGACCTTGCAGGTAGGCGTCGCGGATACCCAGCCCACTGAGCGTACCGGTGGCCGTCGCACTGCTCACCTGGTACAGATCGGTTATCAGATCGGCCGGCGGGCGCTCGAAATCCTTGTTCATCGGTTTGCTCCCTCTCTTTACTTGGGCACCGGTAGCTTACACGCAGGCTCCCGCCCCTGACTAGGGTAGGTACGACGTTGCGTAAAGAATCCTGCTCTGGCCCCCTCCCTAGCCCTCCCCCGTCCCGACGGGGGAGGGGATAGGCTGTGCCGCCTCCCTGGCCCGCGGCCATTACCACGGGGAGGGATGAGACCGTCCCCCCGTCGGGACGGGGGGACCATAGGGGGGCCAGCCACGGCTGCTACGGTATCATAGCGTAAGCGAGACGGTGGGAGATCTTTTCGAGATTGCTAACGGAGGAAGCACATGTCCAAGACACTCAAGCTGGCCTTTGTCGGGTGCGGCGCAATCGCTCCGTATCACCTGAACGGCATCAAAGAGCACGCCCCGCGCATCCAGGTCACGGCGGCCATTGACCCCAACCGCGCCAAGGCGGAGGAGATCGCCGCCGAAACCGGCGCCCAGGTGTTCGGCTCGCTGGAAGAGGGGCTGGCACACGGCGACTTCGATGCCGTGGACATCCTCACACCCCACCACCTGCACGAGCCGCTCGCCATCCAGTCCTTTGCCGCCGGCAAGCACGTCGTCCTGGAGAAGCCGATGGCGACCTCGCTGGCGGCGTGTGACCGCATTTTCGCCGCGGCCAAGCAAGCCGGCACCGTGTTCATGCTCGCCGAGAACGCCCAATACTGGCCGGAGATCGTCAAGGCCCAGGAGTTGATCGAGCAGGGCGCCATCGGCGACGTCATCACCGCCCGCGCCGCCTTCTTCATGCCCCTGGACCCGTATTGGTTTCCAGGTGACAATCCTTGGCGCCTCAACCGCGAGATGACCGGCGGTGGCATGACCATTGACGGCGGCTCGCACTGGCTGCGCCCGCTCCGCATGTGGCTCGGCGAGGTGGATGAGGTGGTCGCCGTGTTGGACCATCCGGTCGCCCAAATGCAGGGCGAATCCCACGTGCGCTCGCTAATGCGCTTCCGGTCCGGCAAGTTCGCCACCTACGATGGACTGCAGGTGGACTACGAAGGTGTAATGGCCCCGGAGCCGTGGTGGCGCGTCACCGGCACCCGCGGCGAGCTACTGATCGAGGGCGGACTGAAGGGCGGCGCGCTCTACATCTACGACCGCGAGCACCCCGAAGGCAAACTCGTCCAGGAGCCGCTCGGCTACCCGCAGTCCTTCGGCCCGGAGCTGGCCGACTTCGCCGCAGCCGTCCTCGATGGCAAGCCCCTGGAGGCCGGTCCGGAAGAGTCACTCGGCGAGCTACGCCTGGCACTGGCGATCTATCGCTCCGCCGAAACCCACCAATGGGAAAAGGTCTGGGACTAGGCGCACATCGAAGGCCGGGGGACTCCACATCACCTCCGTCATCCCAACCCCAGCCGTCATTGCGGCTTTCACCGCAATCCACGTGACCGGGAATTACTTACCCTATTGGGTATTGATTATTTTGCATATTCTTTATACATAACTTGACAGTCCGTTCCTCCGGCCTTTATGTTGGGGATTATATCGCATGCTTGACAACTTGCTGCGGAAGCTCGTCTCCGAGAAAGGAAGGAACAGAAGATGGCTAATGCACCGTTCATCCCCAGTGAAGCATCGGCTCGTGGTGCCCGGAAGAACCTGGCTGCATGGGTGGAGGCAAACCATGGCCTCCGGTATCTCCACCGTCCATGGTTACCGGAAATCTGCCCACGGTACCTTCGTGGATTAACCAAGTTCCCTTGTCGCCGCGTCGCGCCGAGCTACCGTGAAAATCCTCCATGTCATCAGCGAGACGACCTTCCGGGGTTGTCTCCACAGTACACATTGCTCGATCATGGGGAATATTGGAAGTACGGCGATTTCCCCGTGATTATCGCACACCTCTACCACGATTTTCCCGTAGACTACTGGCGGAAGTGGTTGTCACCTATTGACGGAGTACCCGTCGCAATGCTCGCTCTACCATCCGCTGCATCGTGGTGGAATCCAGGCGGTACGCACGTGTCGGTAGTGGCGCGGATGGAGGTGATTGACTACCTCGTTGCACCGGGCGGAGTGTCACGGTGCGTCTACCAACTTACACCATGACCCCCGCCGTAGCCCGCGCAGGAAAGAAAGGATCAGCAGTTGACCTTTGCCAGTGCGGCGTGGGCAGACCACAGCGGCTCCCCGGCGCCGTGATGCTTGCTAACGGTTTTGGCGTCATACTCCGTTACGTAAGCTCATGTTCTTCAGGTGACACTGTGGCAGCTTGGGAGAGATACTATGTTTGAGTTGTGGCTGCGGCGGCAGCTGTGGCGGCGGATCGTAGGGAGAGACTCCGCCCACACCAAACAAGGAATCGCCTACGGGAGTAAAGGCGAGTATGACTGTGCCATTCGATCCTTCGATCAGGCCCTCCAAAACGACACATACGATGTGGAGGCTTACGCCAATCGGGGAGTGGCCTACGCGGCCAAAGGCGAGTATGACCGCGCCATTCAAGACTACGATCAGGCCCTCCAGCTTGACCCCAACCGTGCCGATACCTACGGCAACCGGGGAGTGGCCTACGCGGCTAAAGGCGCGGTCGACCGTGCCATTCGAGACTACGATCAGGCCCTCCGGCTTGATCCGAATCTTGCCGATACCTACGCAAGCCGGGGAGTAGCCTACGCGGCCAAAGGCGCGGTCGGCCGCGCCATCCAAGACTTCGGCCAGGCCCTCCGGCTTGATCCGAATCTTGCCGTCGCCTACGGCAACCGGGGAGTGGCCTACGCGGCCAAAGGCGAGTATGACCGCGCTATCCAAGACTATAACCAGGCTCTCCAGCTCGATCCCGACCTCGCCGACGCCTACCCCAACCTTGCCGCCGCCTATGCCGACCGGGGAGTTTTCTACGCAGGAAGAGGTGCATTCGATGGCGCCATCCAAGACTTCGGCCAGGCCCTCCGCCTCGACTCCAACCGTGCCGACACCTACGCAAGCCGGGGGGTAGTCTACGCGGCCAAAGGCGAGTATGACCGCGCCATTCGAGACTACGATCAGGCCCTCCGGCTTGATCCGAATCTTGCCGATACCTACGGCAACCGGGGAGTGGCCTACGCGGCCAAAGGTGAGTTCGACCGCGCTATCCAAGACTATAACCAGGCTCTCCGGCTCGACCCCAACGATGCTCCCGCCTACCACAGCCGGGGACTTGTCTACGTGCTCAAAGGCGAGCATAATCGCGCCAGGAGCGATTTCAGTAGGGCACTAGCGCTTGGTATCGATACGGAGCGTGGATGCGGCAATGCTTGCACAACTGCCCGAGGCTTCTCAGCCCCAGTGACACCCAGGATGGATAGCCCCGACCGCGATCCGAACCAGGCCCTCGCCTACAACTACCGGGGAGTTTTCTACGCAGAAAGAGGCGCGTTCGACCTCGCCATTCAGGATTTCGACCAGGCTCTCCGGCTTGACCCCAATCGTGCCGCCACCTATGCCGCCCGGGGTGAGTGCTACAGGCGCAAAGTCGCGTTCGATCTCGCCATTCAGGACTTCAATCAGGCTCTCCGGCTTGACCCTAACCGTGCCGCCACCTATGCCGCCCGGGGTGAGTGCTACAGACGCATAGGCGAGGATGACCTCGCCATTCAAGACTTCGATCAGGCTCTCCAGCTCGACCTCAACTATGTGGAGGCTTACGTCAACCGGGGACTTTCCTATACATACAAGGGTAAGGCCAACCGCGCCATTCAAGACTTCGATCAGGCCCTCCGGCTCGACCCTAACTATGTAGAGGCTTACGTCAACCGGGGAATGGCCTACACGAACAAAGGTGAGTACGACCACGCCAGGAGCGATTTCTATAAGGCGCTGGCGCTTGGATTTAACCGGAATACGGTTGAGGCGATGCTTGAGAGGCTTCCCTAGCAGACAGCCGTCATTGGTAGGATGTTGACGCCCACACCCATCCGCCCTTGCGGCGCAAGCCGCAATCCATGTCCCCCTGCGTAGCGGGGGAGGGAACAGGCCAACCACGAGAACCTCCCCATGACGAACGATCACGAGCGGCTGCGCGTCGTTGCCGCCGGCCCGCTGACCGTTGCGACGACGGTTGAGTTGGCGCTGCGCTATACCGTCGGGCACCTTGGCTTTCGGGCCGGCGGCAATCTGTGGCTGTTCTACGACATCCGCCAGTACACGCAGCAGCGCACGCAGCATCTCCGGCCCGACGACGGCATTGTGGTCACTGGACCGGCCGGTACCGACTGGACCGGCGCGATGCTGGCGGACGGGCGGGTGGTGCGGACGCTGGACACGATTCCGCAGCTACCGGAGTTCTTGTACGGCCTCCACGTCACCTGCACGAGCGGCGAGCTAGGACCCGGCGAGACGGTCACGATCCGGCTCAGGTCGCAACCCGAGGGCTTTGCGCTGCCCCAGAACGCGATTGACGCCTTTCACTTCTGGCTGGTCGAGGACCCCACCGGCGCGTTGAGGTTCGAGCACGCGCCCGGCGAGAAATACCACTACTACCAGCCGCGAGACGCGCAGCTTTCCGTCCTACAGAGCAACCCCCTGACCATCGCGGCCGGCGCGACCACGAACATCCGTGTCCACTGTCCGTCCCTGTCCACCGGCCGCACGACCGCCCGGCTGCGCGCCGAGGACGCCTACGGCAATCCGGCCCAGCTCCCCGACCAGCGGTTGACGGTAGCCTCGTCAGTGGAGCAGAAGACGCTGCCGCCGCTCGCCAACTCGGCTCAGGACGTGGAGCTGGCCGTCGGAGGCCCGTTCGATACGGTGAATGTGACGGGTGAGAGAAACTACCGGAGCCGGAGCAACCCGGTGCGGATGAGCGACGCGCCGGCACAGCCGCAGCTCTTCTGGGGCGAGCTTCACGGCATGGCCTTCAACCAGCGGCCTTACCGCGAGTATTTCGAATGGGCCAAAGAGGTCGCCTGCCTCGACTTCGCCGCCGGCGAGTACTTCTCGTACAACGCCTGTGTGCAGGAAACCTGGGACACGCTCATTGCGGTGTGGGAGGCGTTCGAGCAGCCCGGCACCTTCATCTCGCTGCCGGCCGTGGAGTACGGCACGCCGCCCGACATCAGCCATCGCATCGCCTTCTACCCCTCCACGCGCGGCCTGCCGCCGATCCTCTGCGAGGAACGCCAGGCCGCCCACGATCCGAACCTGATGGCCCGGTACAGCCCGGAGACAATCGTCTGCCCCGACTACCGCGCGCTGTACGACCTCGTGCGCCGGCACAACGGCCTGCTGCACGGCCATTTCCATACGCAGTTCTACGCCGGTGAAGACTTGGCCGAGATTTACCAGAAACAGCCCTCGGACCTGGTAGCCGAGGAGCGGAAGATCAACCGGGCGCTCCAAGCCGGCCTGAAACTAGGCATTGTCGGCGGCAGCGATACGCACGATTCCCGACCGACCAACCCCTTTCCCGAACCGGGACCGGTGCGCCCGGCCGGCATTACGGGCGTCTGGGCCGACCGTCTGGATCGGCCATCCCTGTTCGCGGCCCTCCGGCAGCGGCGCTGCTACGCAACGACCGGGGCACGTATGCTCGTGGATTTCCGCGTCAACGATCAGCTCATGGGCGCGACGGTCCGCGCGGACCGCTACCGCCTGCGCGTGGAAGCGCTCGGCACTGCCGACATCAGCCGCATCGAGCTACTGGAGAACGGTGTCGTGCGGCGCTCATTCGCACCACGCCGGCAGCACGCCATCGTCGAGGACGAGTGGCCCGCCCCAGCCAATCACCCACCAGCCATCCACTACTGCTACGCCCGCATCTTCCAAGCCGACGGCGAGCGCGCCTGGACCAGCCCCATCTGGCTCAATAGTTAAGCGCCGAGCCAAGAGGTGTAAACGATGGGGTCATATATTGGATACAAGCGCTATTTCTGTCTGCCTTCCCCTCGCAGTAGGCGATAGCCCCGGTAGTTTGCGATCTTCATTGCGATCTGGTGGGCCAAGGCCTCTTTGTTAACACCCCGGCCGGGTCTCAGACCTACCAAAGACGCGAGTGAACGCAATTGGTGTACCCGGAATTCTCGACTGGTCAGCTTGGCCCGGATTTCATCCACCGGCAGAGACTCTAGGTAGTTCAACTGATCTTTGGCCTCTTGGACCTCATCCGGACCTACCGCAGCTTCTTTGCGTCTTGTCGCTCGACGCCCATTCAGCCCGACGGCAGCAGCAAGTGTTGGGCTTGTTTCGGCCTTTTCGTACAGTCGCTCCAATTCTCGGATTGCGGTGCGAACTTTGGCCGTATCCTCGACCGTCGGCAAGGCAAGGATACTCTCCTGCAGATCGTTGATAAAGTCAGCTATAGCACTACAGTTCTCCACAATTCTATCCTTCTCAGTCTGAGAAGGCAAGGAGTTGACCAAGTCATCCAGACCGGACAAGAAAGCCTTATTCCTGGCTCTGCTCGACTTCGCCGTTGCGGTCATAGTCCTTGGAACCTCCGCACGAACTCGTCAGTTATGTTCTCGTATTCCCGCTTCTCAGTCGCCCTCCGTGCGTTCTGGCTAGTATGCATCCACACAGGAACACTGAATTCTGCCGCCTCACCGTATCCTATCAATTCTGTTGTATGGGGCGAAAAGCATATGCCACGGCCTAGAGTGCTATTCAACTCTTCCATAATGGCACTATGTGTGGTTGTAATTCTGCTTCCCCCAATTCTCACTTTCACAAAAATCACGCCACCGCAATCGGCAACTTTCATAGGGGAACCTGTGCTACCTGCAAATGTCTGAGCAGACTCCACAAGTTTTGCTATACTTGAATTTTCTCCACTACCTACTTCACTACTCACTTTTCTCTGGAGGATACTTAATCCGATAGTAGATAGGTGATCAGGTATTGCAGTAATAATATACCAATCACTGGCTACCAGTGCATTCTGAGTCATGAGGTATAGATTGGGAGGGCAATCAATGAGAACGTAATCGTAGTCATCCTCGACCTCCCTGATCGCGTTGCGAAGAAATGTACGTTCTCTCAAGAACTCCTTCGTCTGTCTCCGTAGAGCTTCTATGGTAGGAAAAGTACCTGCGATGCGACCTCCGCCGAGGTCTTCACCCAGCAAGTCAATATCACACGGGATGAGGTCGAGGTTAGGGATTACATATCTACCAGCACGTATTGGTGTTCGCCAGATATAGCGCTTCGGATCTAAGGTCACCCGATCCTGAAAGCGCCGATACATTGTGGCTATGGTGCCAGTATTGCGTTTGAAGCGCTCCCATCGCTCAGGGATAGCACACAAAAAGGTTAGATTTGTCTGCGGATCAATATCTATCAACAAGACTTTCTTATTGTGGTGTTGAGCAAGAGAACAGCCAACATGGTAGGTCGTAGTTGTCTTCCCTACGCCACCCTTGTAGTTGATGATAGACAGCACCTTTGCTCTCGGCATATGTATCTCCCGCACTGCCCTCAACACTACACCGCGAATCCGAGCTATTGGCCTGGACTGCGACGATTATACCATGTAGAAGGAATTTCGCCACAGCCGCCATCGGTGAACCATCCTGGATGCCGACTTGACGGACCGATATGGTATGGCGCAACCTCCCAGAGCAGGACATTAGAGCGTCCGCTCGCGTGTAACGGCATTAAGTTGTATCTTAGCGCCACCCCAGGGCAACCACCGGGCGGCCGAGACAGCGGAGTGATTGCAGTGCCTAGCAAGGACAATGCGCCATCCCCGGAGCGGATGCCGGTCGTATCCGCCGCCGGCACGCCCTACGAGGTCGGCCGCGCCATCGGCCGCCACCGCCAGCACCGGATCGCCGCCCGCGTCGAGGCCATGCGCGAGCGGCGGCGGTCGGTCGGCATTGACGACGCCACCGCCTACCGGTCCGCGCAGCCATATCTCGCGCTCACGGAGGGTCTGCTGCCCGATCTGGTAGTCGAGCTGGCCGGTATTGCCGACGGCGCCGGGGTGCCGTTCCTGGAGTTGTTTCGCCTGAACTGCCCCGGAGCGCGGCTACCGGCCGAATCGCCCTGGCTACGCCGGCGGCAGGCACAACGCACGCCCGGCGGCGGCTGCACGAGTATGGTGTCGCGCGGGCCGGATGGCGTGGTGCTGGGCCACACGGAGGACTTCGCCCCGGAATGGCGCGACGATCTCTACGTGCTGCGGATGCAGACGGGCAAGACCCGCGTCTGCGCGCTCAACTACGCCCAGACGCTGGCTGGCTGCGCGGCGGCGGTCAATGGCGCCGGACTGGTCCAGGTGATCGATTCGCTGCACGACCGCCGGCATCCGCTCGGTATCTCGGCGCATTTTCTCGCCCGTGCTGTGCTTGCCTACGACGACATTGACGGCGCCGTGGACTTCCTGCGGTACACGCTACCCCGCGACGGCGGGTTCAACCACTTGCTGGTCCAGGGCACGCGGATCGTCAACGTCGAGGCCGGCCCGGCCGGTTTTGCCGTCGAGGAGGTAGCTGCGGACACCTATGCCCACACCAACCACTACCTCAACGTCCGCAGCCAGGCACGACCCGAGCCGGCCGCCAATTCCCTCACGCGCCGCAGCCGCGCGCTGGCGCTGCTGCGTCCCGCGATGACCGTACAGGACATGTACGGCGCGCTCGCCGACCGCGACGGCTACCCGGAGAGTATCTGCCGCGACCGGACCATCGGTGCCTTCCTCGCCGACACGCGGCACGGGGCGGTCCGCATTGCCTGGGGCCAGCCGATACCCGACGGCGCCACGTTCCACCGCTACTCCGTTCCGTAGCCGCGCGGCGCCAGGTTGCCGATACGCCCCATCCGGGCTAGAGTAGGTGTGAAGGGAGTGCGTATGAAGTTCCGTCTACCGAGCGTCCTCAAGGGCAGCGGCGTCCGCCCCGACCGGATCGAGAAGCTGAACGAACGGCTGGCGCCGGAGCAGCGCGCCAAGCTGCCGCCCGGCCAGTTCGAGACCAAAGGCTGGCCGGTGCTCCACTACGGCGGCGTACCCTCCTTCGATCCGGCCACGTGGGACTTCTCCGTCTCCGGCCTGGTCGAGCACCCGCTGCGCCTGTCCTACGAGGAGTTTCGGGCACTGCCCACCACCACGGTTACGACCGATGTCCACTGCGTGACGCGCTGGAGCAAGTTCGACATGCAGTGGGAGGGTGTGCCGATGAAGGTCATCCTGGAGCGGGTCACGCCGGAGCCGACGGCCCGCTACGTCATTGCCCAGTGCGAGCAGGGCTTCACCGCCAACCTGCCCATCGAGGCCATCCTGGACGACGACGTGCTGCTCGCGCACCGCGCCGACGGGACGGACCTGACGCCGGAGCACGGCTGGCCGCTGCGACTGCTGGTCCCCAAGCGGTACTTCTGGAAGAGCGCCAAGTGGCTGCGCGGGCTGGAGTTCCGCGCCCACGACGAGCCGGGGTTCTGGGAGCGCAACGGCTACAACAACAACGCCGACCCCTGGACCGAAGAGCGCTACTGGTAGGCAACCGGAGAGGTATCTCACTCTCCAGTTCTCTCCTGACGGAGGTGGGGACGGACCAAGCCGTAGGGGCACAACATGTTGCGCCCTTCATTCCCGCTTTCGCGGGAATCTATGTCTCCCTGCGGCGCGGGGGATCATAGGCTGACTGGGGTGGATGTTTGTCTGCATCAGGATTTTCAGGATGGAAGGATGAGCAGGATGGATTCCGGGTTTCGCCGGAATGACGGGGACTGCACCTCACTCGGCGAGGCTATCCAAATGCGCTATCCAATCGTGATCCACAAGGATGAGGGCAGCAGCTACGGGGTCACCGTTCCTGATCTGCCCGGGTGCTTCTCCGGCGGCGATACCCTTGACGACGCCTTTGATATGGCACGAGAGGCCATCGTTGGTCATATCGAAACACTGCTCATGGCCGGTCAACAGGCTCCCCACCAGCATCCGATGGCCGTCCATCAGGCCAATCCGGACTTCGCCGACGGCATTTGGGCGCTCGTTGACGTTGACCTCGCAAAACTATCCGGCAAGACCATCCGCGTCAACATCACGATGCCGGCCCGCGTGCTGGCGATAGTGGATGAAGCTGCCACTCGGGCCGGTGACTCGCGGTCGGGGCTGCTCACTCGCGCGGTGCTTCAGCACATCGAGCAGCAAGCCGGCACCTAGCGGCTGCGCCACCTCCCCGCTTGCCGCTCCCATGGACCGAAGAGCGCTACTGGTAGACGAGGGGAGGCAGAGCCACTTACTCTTCCTCGAAATAGGCTTCGTCCACGCGCTTGACCACGTAGCTCTGCACTTCGCTAACGCCCACGTTATGGTCAAGCATTAGCCCGGCAAGGTCGTGTCCATCAATTAATATGATCTGCTTGTCTGACCAATCGGCAGATTCCTTCGCACTCTGCGAGAACTCCGACGTAGTAATCAACACGCCCTTGCGTGCCCTGTGCATGTCCAGGCTGCCGGAGAACTCCCGGACAACCCGTGATCCAACCGTCCCTTCCCACCGTTTGGCCTGGATGTAGACCAAATCCAGGCCAAGGCGATCTTCCTTGATGATTCCGTCTACTCCGCCATCGCCACTCTTGCCGACTACTTCTCCGGCATCTCGGCGTGAACCGCCATACCCCATCGCCAACAAGAGGTCAACTACCAGTGAATCAAACCTTCTGGGTGAGGTCTGCTTCATCTGCTGGCGTAGCTCCTGTATCAGTTGTGCTCTGATCCTCTCGAAGATGTCTTCGAGCGCCTCGTCAGGGGTATCGCTCTCAGCGGTAGCTTCAAATGCCTTACCAGAAGTATCATTCTCAGGAGTTGCTTTTGGCCTGGGCGGTCGTCTGCTCTCCCTGTTGGAACGTCGCCGAAAATCCTGAAACTCCGAGAACTGGTTCAGGTAGGCGTTATCGATTCGTTCTGGATTTCCACGCAAGGCCTCGCGACCACGCTGAGTAATGCGGGTGCGTCCTCGTCCAGTGCGCTGCAGCAGAACCGCGCTAGTCAGGTGATTCCTTGCCCACGATACGCGGTTGTAGAGTCGAGTCTGTCTTCCACTAGGTACAAGCTCTGCCCGCTCATCCGGCGTGAGATCGAATTCGTCGGCCAATGCCTCGACCAGAGCAGCTTGCTGGTGCTCCCGGCCATCAGCGACAATCCGCAACAATGGGAGCATCAAAGTCTGGTAATCGGGAATCGCCATTGTGTCACCTTACTCTTCCGTCTTGCAGGCGTAGTCATACGAATGCCGACCTTGGCTATCGAGCGGAGCTATTCTAACTCGCCGCCTGCATCCTGTCGCATATCGCCGATGGCCTTTCCCATCCGATGGACCGCGGCCGACCCCGTTGCCAGCCGCACGAGGTAGCCGTCCCAGGTTTGTGTGGTGCGGTAGCCGAGCCGCTCATACAGCCGGATGGCGCCCACGTTCTCGCCGATCACGCCTAGCGACATCGTGCGTTTGCCCATTGACTTGGCGCGCTCCTCGGCCTTCTGCAGCAATGCCGTCCCAATACCCATGCCCCGGTACGCCGGATCAACGACCAGCGTTTCCACGACGAATTCATCGCCCTTCATCTCGTCGGCCAGTAGCAGGAGATTGAGCAGCATGAGGAGCGCCCGCAGCGGCGAGAACCGCGCAAAGAGCGTACCCATGTTCAAGTGGTAGAACTCCTGGCCGTTCGTTCGGATAGTCAGGAGGCCGGCGAACTGCCCATCAACGAGCGCCGAAAGGCAGCTTGTCCTATCAACCGAGTCCCGGAAGAGTCGCCGGAGGTCGTCGGCGTGCCGAAAACCGAGGCGGAACTTCTTGGCGAATGCGTCGTATACCACACGGAGCGCGTCGTCCACATGCTGCTCGTCAAGGCCCTCGACGATCTTCAATTCCGCACTCGTCATGGTCCAGCCCCCTTTGGCCTCCCACACCGGACACAATCAGGAACCTTCATCTTGCAGTCTAATTTAGCGGTGTAGTCCGGGGTTGACTACCCCGACCCACCACTGAGCATCCTACCGGGTACGACCGCCCCTGAGTTGCCAGTGGGCATGGAGGTATAATGGGGATGTAGTCGAGACCCCGACGAAAGGGCCGGACATGATGGTGAGCGTGAAGGCGAGATTCTCGAATGGGGTGCTCACGCCGTTGGAGCCGCTCGATCTGGAAGACGGCGCCGAGGTCGTGGTGTCCGTCGCGGCCGTCCGGGTGGCGCGAGAGGACACTCCAGTGGCAAAGCGCGGGTTGGCCGCTATCGCGGAGAGGGTTTCGGAACTCCACAAATCCATCCCCCCAGGTGCGTGGGACGACCTTCCCGCTGACCTCGCCCAGAACAAGAAGCACTACCTCTATGGCCATCCGAAGGAAGATGGCTGATGGGCGTGGTCTTCGCCGATGCAGGCTACTGGATAGCGTTGTGGAACCCCAGAGACGCGCTTCACCGGCAGGCGATGGCTTTTGCTGATGCCTTGGAGGCGTCTGACATCGTGACAACGCAACTGGTGTTGGTTGAAGCATTAAACTCCATGGCCGGCCAGCGTGAGTTCCGGCGGGCCTTCGCGGCACAGATGGTCCAGGAGCTTGAGGCCAACCCCGACGTTGAAATCGTCCCACAGACGGACGCGCAGTTCCGGGCTGCGGTGGAGCGGTACGCTGCTCGAAGTGACCAGCGTTGGAGCCTCACGGACTGCGCGAGCTTTCTCGTCATGGAGGAGCGGAACATCACCGCGGCGCTGGCCTACGACCGAGATTTTGTGCAGGCCGGGTTCGTGGCCCTCCTGCGGGAGAGCCAACGATGAAACCGCCCATCAGGGCCGGATACTCGAATGACGTGCTCGTGCCGCTCCTGTCGTGCCGGGCACATTGGCACTAATCCACGCGGCGATACAATCGGCCCATGCTGTGTGTAGCATCGGACTCGGATGCCCGCTCCCACCGAGCCGGAGCCGCGGGTCATCGCCATACCCCGGATGCGTGCAATCCACGTAGGCGATGCCCTGGTCCTGGAGAAAGCGCGCATACGGCGCTTGGTCCTCCCGGTCGCGCGGCAGTCCCTCCAGGATCGCCACCAGCAAGCGGGAACCCCGGTCCCGCGCGAGCCGATCCATCCGCACCAGCAGGCGCTGCGTCACCGGCTCAATCTGTTGCTCGCGCCCGCGCAGCGTCCAGCGTAGCTGGCTCAGATGCGCCAGCGAGATCAGCGCCGAGCGGTCCTCCAGCGGCCAACCTCGGATGTAAAACGGGTCTCGATGGGTCAGTTCGCCTTCTGCGATGAGTACGTGCGGTGGGGCCAGCCGCTCGCCGACCTGTGTGCGGAGCGTGACGACGTGCCGGTAGGCCCCGACGTTACGCTCGCCGTGAAACGCAGCAAAGCCATAGATCACCAGGCTCGGTCGGAAGTCGGCCTCCCGGAACAGCTGCTCCAGCAGCAGGAGCGACTGATAGGTGCCATAGCCGCCGGTGCCGTAGTTGTCCACGCTGAGGCCGGGGAAGCGGGCATCAAGCAGCCAGCCAAAGGCGTGCTCGTCCGCAACGCCGTACCCCTGGGTGAACGACCCGCCGACGAGCGCCACCTGACCTACCGCCTCCGGCGGCGCGTCAGCCGTCGCATGGGTAGCGCGGCGTCCATCGGGCCAGAAGGTCATCGGCGCATTGCCGGTGTCCCAGGAAAGGTGGACTCCCGGCCGGTTCACCCAACCGAGCGCAGGATGCTCCATTGCCACCTGCACCGGCAGCGGCAACGCGGCAATCGGCCGAATACCGACGAGCCGCGCCGCAAACTCTCCTACCACCAGCCCGACGGCGACGGAAACGAGCAGCAGGATCAGCCGCGGGAGCCAGGTCGAGCGCATCGCTCTTTCACCGCGCTGCCCGGCCTTTATCGCGCCGATGCGGTGGCCGGTGTGGCCGTCGTACCGTCAAATCGCGCCAAGCGGAACAGGTCAATGTCATGCTTTGTCTCGCCATCCAAAGCGAGGTCGGCCATGATCTCGCCCACTACCGACGTCATCTTGAACCCATGTCCCGAGCACGCCGAGGCCAGAGATACTTGGGGCACTTCGGGATGCCGGTCGAGGATAAAGTGCTCGTCGGGTGTGTTCGTGAACATACACACCTTGAGTTGCATCGTCGGCCCGTCGGCCAGCGGGAAATAGCGGCGCAGGAAGGCTCGCAGAACCGTCTCATCCTCGGCATCGAACGTGCGGCTCACCGTATTCGGGTCTACGACCTCGCTCCGGTGATGGTATTTGCCGATCTTGAAGCCGGGAATGCCGAACACCGGAGTGCAGTAGGCGTAACCCTCGTCGCCCACCAGTCCAATCACGGGCAGCCGCCCGACCTGGAATAGCTCCGGTTGCCGGGGCTGGAACCAGCCGAGCACCTGCCGCTCGACCCGGAGAGGTAGCCGCAGATCGGCCAGCAGGTTGCCCACCCACGGCCCCGCCGTCAGCACGAGCCGGTCAGCGCGGTAAGTGTCTCGCGTCGTCGTGACCCGCACCCCGTCGCCGTCCGGCTGCCAGCCGGTGACGGCCTCGTGGTCGTGAACCTCCGCCCCAGCCGCTATCGCCTGCTCCACGTGCGCCACAACGCACCGCTCCGGTGGCAAGAATCCGCCCAGCGGCTCATAAAGCGCCCGCATCTCCTCCGGCAAGCGACAGGCCGGATAGCGCCGGCCCACCTCGTCGGCCGACAGCACCTCGTGCGGGAGATCGTGCTCTCGTGCCGAGCGCCACGCCCCGTCGAAGTTGAAGGTCCCCGGCGCGCCGATGTTGAGTATTCCGGTGATGAAGAGCAGTTGCTCGCCCGCGGCCGCTTCGAGCGTCTGCCACAGCTCGTAGGCGCGGAGGAGCAGCGGGACATAGCTCGAATCCTCGTAGTACGCCTGGCGGATGATGCGCGTCAGTCCGTGCGAGCTGCCCTGCTCGTGCGGAATACCGAACTGCTCTAGGCCGAGTACCCGCGCGCCGCGCTGGGCCAGTTGATAGGTCGTGGCGCTGCCCATCCCCCCCACGCCGACTACAATCACGTCAAAGTGCCGCCTTGTTGCTACCATCGTCTCCGCCTCACTCTCCGGCTACCCTCACCCCCAGAGTATGCCACCTGCCCGCGCCGGAGTGACGCGCGCTGCTGCACCGCACCGGCGGCCGGCGAGCAACCGTACCGCCCGCTACTCGTTCATTTGTTCGGGTGCGCCGCAGGGCGCTATCAATCGCCAGCGGCCGCAGCGCCCCAAGTCACGCGCGGGAGGCGAGGAGATGAAAGCCGCAACCAGCATCGTCGTCGAACGACCCATTGAGGACGTGTGGGCGTTCGTCGCCAATATCGAGAACATGGACAAGTGGGTCGTTGGCGTTACTGAGCCGCGCCTGTCCAACGGCCGCGCCATCGGCCTGGGCGCCACGTATACCAGCAAGTACACCCACGCCGGCAAGACCCACACCGTTGACTATGCGGTCACAGCCTTCGAGCCGCCGCGGCACTTCGCCACACGATCAACCGAAGGGCCGTTCCCTTTCGAGGGCGAGCTTGATCTGGAGCGCGCGGGCCAAGGCACCAAGGTCACCAACACCATTGACGCCGGCTCGGACAGTCTCTTTACGACCATCACGTTCACGCTGCTCGGCCCCCTGGTCCGCATCATGATGCGGCGCCAACTCCACAAGGAATTAGTCACCTTGAAGTCGGTCCTGGAAGCCGGCTGATCCTGGTGTATCATCGTTGGGCTCGACCGCCGGCTCCTTCCCTGCCAGGGAAGCCAAGTCCGGCCAGCGGTTTCTAGCCCCTTCTCTTTAGGGAGGGGGTTGGGGGTAGGTCAATCAGTCAGGCGGAAAGGCACGTGCCATGCCCATTATTGACTGTCACGTCCATACCTGGAGCTGGGCCGGCTTTACCCCGACCGAGGCCGGGCGCGATCACTGGGACCGCTGCCTCGACTGGGCGGAGAAGCTCGATGTCACCTACCTGACAAGCTGCTTGCGGTTATCCGGGGACAGAATCGATTTCCCCAATCCGACGGATCTGCACACTGCGAACGCCGAGAACCAGCGGATCGTCGAGCGGAGCCGTGGCCGAGCGTTGGGCCTCTGCTTCGTGAATCCACAGCACACCGCGGCCTCGCTGGCCGAGATGGAGGAGTGGATCGGCCGGCGGGGGTTCGTGGGACTGAAGCTGCATGTCGCGCTGCATTGCGATCAGCCGGAACTGGACCCGCTCGTGGCCTGGTGTGCTGCACACCGCGTCCCGGTTTGCCAACACACCTGGGTCAAGACGACCGGCAACCTACCCGGAGAGTCCACCCCCATGATGTTCCGCGAGTTGGCGCAACGCCACCCCGACGCGATCATGGTGATGTACCACACGGGCGGCGATTTCGTGTACGGCGCCAAAGCCGCGCGCGGCGTAGACAACATCTATTGCGACCTCGCCGGTACCGACGCGGTGGACGGCAGCGTCGAAGCGTTGGTCAACGCCGTAGGCGTCGACCGAGTGGTCTTTGGCTCGGACCTCCCCGGCCGCGCCCTGACCTCGCAGCTATCCAAGGTACTCGGTGCAGCGTTGAGTGACACCGACAAAGAGAAGATTCTGTACGGCAACATGGCGCGCATTCTCGCCCAGCGCAAGGATGGCGGCCCGTGAGTGCCATCAGCCACACGCTGCCCCCGCTCGTTGACCTCAACTGCTACCTCGGTGAGTGGCCGTTCCGCCGCTATCCCTGCACCACCGTAGACCGCCTGCTCGCCCGCATGGATACGCTGCGGATCGAACGCGCCGCCGTCTCTCGCTTGGAGAACGTCTTCCTCAAGGACTGCCTCGTCGGCAACCGCGAGTTGGCCGCCTTGATCGCGCCCCACGCCGACCGCTTTGTGCCCTTCTACACCGTCAACCCGGCCTTCCCCGGCTGGGAGGATGATCTTACGATCTGCCAGGAGGAGCTAGGGCTGGCACCAGGCGCGGGGGGTATTCAACTGCACCCGAACTACCACGCCTACGACCTGGCCGGCAGCGCCGCGGCCGCCCTGCTAGGCCGCGCGCAGGACGCCAGCCTACCGGTGCGGGTCGCCACTGGGCTGGAGGACCCCCGCACCCAGCACTGGCTGGTGCAGGTGCCACCCGTCGGCAACGCATCGTTGGCGAGCGCCATCGCCGCCTTCCCCGCCCTGCGCTGGATCATCGCCGGACTGAGCACCGGTCCCATTCGTAGCCTGTGGCGCGACCTGGCAGCCCACCGGCCGCCGGAGGTCGTGTTCGACCTCTCGCTCGTGCAGGGACCGCTCGACGAGTGCGCGCTGCTGGTGGAGAGCGTCGGCGCCGACCGGCTGGTGTTCGGCACCAACCTACCGCTGACCATCGCGGAGTCGCCGCTGCTCGCGCTCCAATACGCCGACCTGCCCGATTCGGTGAAGGCCCAACTCTGCCGCGACAACGCCCGGCGCTTGCTGGCCTGACGGCCACGACCGGCGAGTCGGGCGTACAATAGAGCCGTGTACGTCATCGGCTTGACCGGAGCAATCGCCGTCGGCAAGAGCACCGTGGCGCGGATGCTCGCCGCCAAGGGCGCTACCGTCATTGACGGCGATCAGGTCGTCCACACGCTCTACGCCGACAACCGCGCGCTCGTTGCCCGCATCGCCGCGCGTTTTGGCCCCGCCGTGCTCGCTCCCGACGGCTCCCTGGATCGGGCCGCGCTAGGCCGCACCGTCTTCCCGGACCCGGCAGCACTCGCGGACCTCGAAACGCTGGTCTATCCCGCGGTGCTCGCCGAGCAAGAGCGGCTGTTGGGGCAAGCACAGCGCGAGCGGCGCGCCGTTGCCGTGCTGGATGCCGTGAAGCTCGTCGAATCCGGCGCCGGGCGCCTGGTGAACGAGCTATGGATTGTCACTGCACCCGCAGCCGCCCAGCAGCAGCGCCTCCAGGACCGCGGCCTCGACGCCACCGCCATCGCCGCTCGCCTGGCCGCCCAGCAGCCCTGGGAGGACAAGGCCGGCCGGTTCCTCCGCGAGCCGCCGCCACGCCCGGTCGTCATCCTGGTCAATGGCGGCGCGCCGGATGAACTGGCGGCACAAGTCGAGCGCCTATGGCGCGACCAGTGGCCAGTGGTGAGTGGTGAGTGACCCCCTCCCTTACCATCCCCCGTCCCGACGGGGGAGGGAACACACGTCCCGTTGCCGCAGTGCCAGAGCCGCCGTCCCCCCGTCGGGACGGGGGGACCATAGGGGGGCCACCCCTCATCACCCCGCGCCACCATGCCGCCGCGCCCGTGCCTCTCGCAGCGCCAGCACAACCGCGGCGGGGATGCGAGTGCCGCCCAGGACGTATTGCGGCAAGACCTCCAGGCCGTGGAAGTCGCTCCCGCCGGTTGCGATCAGGCCGTGCCGCCGCGCCACCGCGCGCAGCTCGGCCACCTGGGCCGGCGTATAGTCGCCGTAGTAGACCTCCAGACCGTCCAGGCCGACGGCGGCGAGCCGGTGTAAGAAGTCATCTAGGTCCGGGATCAGCGGCGAGAGCGGATGGGCCACCACGGCGACGCCGCCGGCCTCGTGGATCAGTTCGACCGATTGCGCCGGGGTTAGCGTCGGACGGTCCACGTAGGCCGGCCGCCCCTTCCCGATATACTGCTCAAATGCATCCGCCACCGTTGCGATGTACCCCCGCTCGACCATCGCCCGTGCGATGTGCGGCCGGCCGACGGACCCACCGGCGAGCTGCTCGACCCGCTCCCAGCGCAGCGGCAAACCGAGCGTTCCCAGCCGCTCGACCATCGCCCGGCCGCGGTCGGTGCGCCCCAGCCGCAGCTCGCGCAGCCGACCGACCAGGACCGGCGCGGTGATGTCAACGAAGTAGCCCAACATGTGGCACTCCACCGGGTCCGGAGCCGTACTCAGCTCGACACCGGGGATCACTGTCAAAGACCTGAGCTTGGCCGCCGTTGCCGTCGCCTCGGCTACACCGTCGGTGGTGTCGTGGTCGGTGATGGCGATGGTGCGGAGGCCGCGAGCGGCGGCGGCCTCGACGAGGGCGCGGGGGGTGAAGAGGCCGTCGGAGGCCGTCGTATGCAGGTGGAGATCAACCTCCGAGATTGGGGCTACCGGCGAAGACTCCGCGCGTGTGTCAGCCTGTGCGGCTGTATTGTCGGGTTGAGTCATCGTGGCTCTACGATCAGCTTCATGGCCGTCCGATCCTCGTTATTGACGCGCACGTCCACAAATGCCGGCACGCAGACAATATCCATGCCGGCCGGCGCCAGGTAGCCGCGGGCGATGGCTACGGCCTTGATCGCCTGGTTGATGGCCCCGGCGCCGATGGCCTGCACCTCGGCGCGGCCAACGTCCCGGATGACCCCGGCAATTGCGCCGGCCACCGCGCTCGGCTTCGACTGCGACGATACCTTCAGGACCCGCACGAGCTTTTCCTACCCTAGAGCCTGTCTGTCGGCTGCACGACAGCCCGACGTGAGATGCACCGCCTCAGTCTGCACACAGCCGCCCACGGTACACTACCAGCCAAGACCGGTGCTTGGCGGCGCAGCCTCGGCGCATAATCGTGGCTAGTGTAGCCCGCGCGTCCTGGTGTTGCAATCCGCATCGGTGCTTGCATCCGCGCCGAGGTAGTACCGGCCGCCCCCCATTGCCGTCGGCGGTGCGCTTGACTGGCCCCGCAGTGGCGCATAGGATGATGAGGCGGACCGAAGGAAGTATCCGGTGAGGTCGAAGAAAAAACGCCCGTCGCCACCGTCGGATTCCGAACACCGCTTCATGCAAATCGGCGAGCTTGCCGACCGGATGGGGCTGACGCAGCGCACGCTCCGCTACTACGAATCAATCGGCCTGCTCAATCCCTCCGGCCGGATGGAAGGCGGCTTTCGCCTCTACTCCGCTATGGACGTGTATCGCCTGGAGCGGATCGTCGAGTTGAAGCGCCTGCTCGGCGTGCCGCTTTCGCTCATCAAGGAGATCGTGGAGGCCGAGGAGCTGCTCCGGCAATTGCGCGCGGAGCGGCGGTCAACCGACGACCTGGTGGCCAAACGGGCCAGCCTGGAAAAGGCGATGGGGATTATCGAAGCGCAAGTCGGCTTTGTGCAGGAACGCATGAGCGCGATGCAGCAACTCCAAGATCGCTACCAGCGCCGCCTCAAGCGGACCCGCGCCCGGCTCGCCCGCTTGGATACGCACCTTGCCGAGCAATCGAGTCGGGTTCCCGGCGCGAGGACCTAGGAGCCGAGGCGCTGCTGCACGTACTCCACGGCGTTCCCGACAGTGCGGATGGCCTGCGAGTCCTCGTCGGGAATCTCGACGCCGTACTCGTCCTCGAAAGCCATAATCAACTCGACGAGGTCCAGCGAGTCCGCTTTGAGATCGTCCACGAACGAGGTGTCCTCGGTAATCTGCTCGGCATCAACCTTGAGCGTGGCGGCAATGACTTCAGTGATGCGCTCGAAGGTCACGGTCGTGTCACTCATCGGAGCTAATCCTCTCTCTCTGGTAGTTGTAGCTAGTGGTTGTAGGTAGGCACTCGCCATTATACACGTACACACGCCGCCACGCCGCCGCTCTGCGGCGAGCCACGCCGATGCAACGTCCCCCTGCCTCACAAGGGTAGGTTTTTCGTGTAGGGGCGCGATGAATCGCGCCCACGCTCCCGTCATTGCGGCGCCGGCCGCAATCCAGCCCCTCGCCAGTCTCTAGCCCCTTCCCTTTAGGGAGGGGGGTGGGGTAGGTCCGCCCGGCCTCCCCCCACTGACCACTAGCCACTGACCACTGGCTACTGGCGCGGCCGTTGTCTTTCCCCCACCCTCGCCTATATCTCCCTTCGTTGGGAACTGGCAGATGCAAGCCCCTCCTGGAGCACCGGGCACCGCCCGGCAGGAAAGTACATGTACTACCGTGTCAACTTACGACGGTGGCAACGCCACCCAGCCGAGGGCACCGGGTCATGAGCGACCCCGCGCCGCCCTGCGTGCGGCGCGGCATGGCCGCCTGAGTGCCGCTTCTACGGCACCGGGTGCTGACGTACCCCCGGCCACCACGGCCGGGGCGCCGGGTCAGTACTGTCTGAGTGCCGCCCCGAGGGCACCGGGTCATGGCCGGCCCCTCGCCATCACGGCGGGGGTACCGGTCCACGACCGTCTGAGTGCCGCCTTGCGCGCACCGGGCGCTGACGCAGCGCTGGCGGCTACGGCCACCACGCTAAGTCATCACCGTTCGAGCGCCGCACCCATCGCCACCGTTTCCTCGCCGGCCGGCCAACACCGGCTGCGCCAGGTAATCTTGCCCCGCACTACTGCCACTCCCAACACCCTGACCTACCCGCACGCCCACTTCACCATTTCGTCATTGCGGCGCAAGCCGCAATCCAGCCCCCGGCCCGTTTCCAACCACCACGCGGACTCCCCTTCCCTGGCAGGGAAGGGGCCGGGGGTTAGGTCCAACCCACACCAAGTGCATCCTGCCATCCAGGTTCCGCCCCACCCGCGGTCTTGCTCCACCGCGGCCACGGGCTGCCTCCGCCAGCACCCCCCGCGCGCCCCGCCCACGACCACCCGCCGAAAACCTATCCTGGTCCGGCCATTCCCCCCTCTCCACTTGGTGGAGAGGGGCCGGGGGGTGAGGGTCAATCCCCTCCCCCGTCGGGACGGGGGAGGGCCAGGGAGAGGGCCACCGACCGCTGACCGCTGACCGCTGATAGCTATCAGCTGCCTACGCCCTGCCGCCCGTCCGCTGCGGCCGCCGCGCCGCGAAAGCCCGCCGTGTGGAGCACCTTGAACGCCTCGCGGCACACCGCGATAGTTTCCGCGATGTCGTCCGCGGTGTGCGCGAGCGTGACGTTGTTCAGGCCGCCGCGCCGCAGCAGCACGCCGCGCCGGGCACACTCGGCGAGCAGCGTGAACCACGCCTCGTCCTGGCATTCGCGCGGCACGTCGAGGCGCATCGCCGCCAGCGCGGCATAGCCGCTACTGCGGAACGGCACGCCGATCTCGTCGGCCGCGGCGTTCAAGCCGTCCATCAGTTGCCGGCCGGTCCGCCACAGGTGCCCGATCACGTCCCGCTCCCGAAACTCGCGCACGACGGCGGTACACGCCGCCAGCGATAGCGCCTCGCCCCCGAACGTGATGCTGATGAGCAGCCGCTCGGCAGCGGACATCACCTCGCGCCGCCCGACGACCGCCGCGAGCGGCATCCCGTTCGCCATCCCTTTGGCAAACACGGCCAGGTCCGGGACGACCCCGTGATACTCCTGAGCGCCGCCCGTTGCCAGGCGAAAGCCGGTGACGATCTCATCGTAGACCAGCAGCGCCCCATGCGCGTGGGCCGCGTCGCGCACGTCCGCGAGGTAGCCGGCGTCGGCCTCCGCCTCATACGGCAGCCCCAAGAAGACGGCAGCCACTCTGCCTCGATGCTGCGCCAAGAGACTCTCGACGACCTCGGCGTCACCGAACGGAAAAGACACCACGTAGTCACTCAAGGGCGGCGGCACCGCGTCGTCCTGGCCGGCCGACCACGTATCAGGCCATCCGCGGTAGCCGCAATTGAGGATCACGTGCCGGCCGGTGGCACCACGAGCGATGCGCGCCGCCGCCGCCGTGGCCTCACCACCACCCTTGAAGAACCGCACCTGCTCGGCGCACGGGATGACCTGGGTGAGAGCACGGGCGGCCGCTATCTCGGCCGGCCAGAGCAGCCCGGAGATCGTGCCGCGGTCCAACTGTTCACGAATGGCCGCCGTGACCGCCGGGTAGTCGTAGCCGAGCGAGATCGGGCCGAGGCCGTTGACGTAATCGAGGTACTCGTTCCCATCCACGTCCCAGATGCGGGCGCCCTTGGCACGGGCAGCGTAGATGGGATACTGCCCAAAGGCGTAGTTGGCCGGCCGCTTGCTGTTGGTCTGCGAACCGCCGGGGATTAGCTCAACCGCTTCATCCCACAGCCGCAACGATTCCGCCAGGTCCAAACGCCGCTCACCCGCAGTCATCAAGTGCTCCCTTTGGCTGTCTTCCGGTAGCGCCCGCCGGCCGACCCGGTGAAGTCTTCGACGCTCCGGGCGCCCGCTCAGACTGCCACCCGCCGCAACTCGTCTTGGTGCGCCCAGAGCTTGCCAATAGCGGCGAGAATGCGGTCCATATCGCTGCGCGGTCCGAGAAAGAGGCGGTGCTGCAACGAGCACGCCTCGGTCGCATAGATACGCTCGGTCTCCGGGCAATCCATGCGCCTGAAGTCTACAGCCTTGGCCGGACTCTGGGCCGTCGGTGGCTGCCCTGTACTCCCCCCGGCAAAGAGCGGGTGCTGGTACAGCGGCTGGGTATGGCCGGTCCCGCAGGAGACGCCTTCGGCGGCGAGCGCCCGTCGGAACTGCGCGCAGGTGACGCCATTCCAGTGCTCGGGCAGGAACTTGAAGTGCCAGAAATAGAAGCCCCAGCGCGTCACCCGCGGGGCTCGCCAGAGCGGCGCCACCCCCGGGATTTCCGCCAAGCGGTCGGCCAGATAGGTCGCGTTCCGCTCGCGGGCCGCCGTCTGCGCGGCCAGTCGGGTCAGTTGGGCCAGGCCCATCGCTCCTTGCCATTCCGTCATGCGGAGATTGGTGGCCGGCACGTGGAACTCATTGAACCGGCGGCCGCGAATGCGCCCGATGTGGTGGTAGGAATAGGCACGATCAGCCAACTCTTGGCTATTCGTCAGCACCATGCCGCCCTCGCCGGTGGTCAGCGTCTTGCCCATCTGGAAGCTAAACGCCCCAACGTCTCCGAGCGCACCAGTCCCGACGCCCTGCCACTGCGAGCCGTGCGAGTGGGCGCAGTCCGAGACGATAGCGAGGTCGTGCCGGCGGCCGAGGGCATTGAGCGCCTCCATATCGCAGGGCATACCGCCGTAGTCCACAGCCATGATGGCCCGCGTGCGGGGCGTGATGGCCGCCGCGGCTGCCGACGGTGCAATGGTGTAGTTACGTGGGTCCACGTCCACGATAACGGGTCTGGCACCGACCAGCAGCACCGCCGTTGCCGAAGCGACAAAGGTAGCCGCCGGCACCAACACCTCGTCCCCGGCGCCGATACCCACGGCTTTGAGCGCACACTCCAGCGCCGCCGTGCCGTTCGTGACCGCGACAGCGTGCTCCGCGTCCTGGAAGCGGGCAAAGGCCGCCTCGAACTGCCCTACCTTGGAGTCACCATCGTCCGCGTAGCCGCCGCGCCACCACTGACCACTGGTCAGGACCTCGTTCAGCAGCCGCTCCTCCACCGCGCCAAAGAGCGGCCAGGGCTTACCCAGCGGCTCCGGCACAGCCGGATCGCCGCCATTCACGGCCAGTTGAGCGGACATGGTGCTCTCCTTGTCCTCCAGGCTTCGGCGGCGCTTGCGCGGGACGCTCCTACAGACGGCCGCGCCGCTGCGTGCGCCAAGCGATCACTCGCTGCGCCACTGTCGCAACCGGCGCTACCCACAGGCGCTGTCGTTGTTGCTGCAGGAAGCTGCAAAGACGGCGTAGGTCCGCCTCCGTATGGTGACGCCGCAACGAGCCAATGCCATGCATCGTAATGATTACCCAGGCGCCGGGCAGGCGCGGCTCCACGACCTGTTGCCTGAGGCGGTCCGTGCTCACCATCTCGACGGGCCACGACCAGAGATAGTGCAGGTCACAGGTGGCCGGGTGGTTCCCCGGAAACTCGCCCAGCCCCCGGCCGGCGATGAAATGCCGCGCGATCACCGGCACGTAGCTTTGGCGCGTGGGACCCTCGCCGACGTGCTCGTGGTAGCAGGGGTAGCAAAAGCTCCGCCGCTGCCCCGTTGGCAGCGGCAAGACAGCCTGGAGCCGCCGCTCGGCCTCCACTACGTCGGCTTCAACGTCGGCCAGTGTCCACTCTTCCAGCGCCGGGCGAAACGCCTCAACCTCGGTACGTAACGCGCGTGAGCACGTGTGGCTGAGTGAGTGGTTGCCGACCTCATGGCCGGCCGCCTGCACCGCCCGCCAGGGTAGGAGCCGCTCACGCCATTCCGCCTCGGTGTCGCCACGAGGATTGACGTAGAACGTCGCGTGCAGCCCATACTCGGCCAGCAGCGGCACCACACAATCGAGGTGGGACTGATGGCCGTCATCGAAGGTCAATGACACGGCGCCGGCACACCCATCGGGCCACGGCAGCGAGTTCGGTTGCTTCATCTCTTTACCACAGGCTTGGCGGCCTGACATTCCTCGCTGACAACCTTAGCATCCTCCCCACCGCAGCGCCGGGACCACAGGGCTGACAAGGGTAGGTTTTTCTGTAGGGGCGTGATTCATCGCGCCCAGCCCCCCCCCGTCATACCCGCGAAAGCGGGAATCTACACCCCCTCTCCAAATGTTGGAGAGGGGGCCGGGGGGTGAGGCCGGTCCCGCCCGCGGCCCGCCCCTCTCCCCACACTTGCCCCTGCCTGAGCGCCGTGCTACCGTCGTCTAGCTGCCCAACGGATCCGAGGCGGAGAGAGACATGCCGGCGCCGAATATCGTCTTGCTGATGGCCGATCAGCAGAAGGCCACCAGCTTGGGCCTGTACGGCAACCCCGACGTCCACACTCCGGTTCTCGACGCCCTCGCCGCGCGCGGCCTCCTGGCCCGGCACTACTTTGTCCAGCACCCGCTTTGCTTTCCCTCCCGCGCCACGATCACGACCGGGCTATATCCGCACACGCACCGGGTCTTCAGCAACAGCGGGCCGATGCCGGCCGACGAGCCGGTCCTGGCCGAGCTACTCCACGAGGCCGGCTATCAGACCGGCACAGTCGGGCATTTCCACAAGACCGCCGGTGGAGATCGCGGGTTCGACTACGCCTACGACATGAGCGACGGAATTTTGGGCGAACTGTGGGGCGAGCGCAGCGACCTGGTCCGCTCGCAGCCGCGGCGCACACAGCACATGGTCGCCACGACGGCGCATCCGCCCGACGCAGACCTCAATGGCCGGATGACCGAGCTAGGCTTGCAGTTCCTGGACGACGCTGACCGCAGCCGGCCGTTCTTCCTGCAGATCGCCTGGATTGATCCGCACCCGCCGTACTTTGCGCCCGCTCCCTACGACACCATGTACGACCGCGACGCCCTGAACCTCCCGCCCCAAGAAACCGGCTTTGCGGAGAAGCCGCCGGCCCAGCTAAAGACGGCTCAAGACATGGGGACGTTCGATGCACCGGCGGCCGAAATCCGCGACGCCCTCGCCTACTACTACGGCATGGTGTCGCATCTCGACGCGCAGGTCGGCCGCGTCGTTGACTACCTGGAGCGGCACGGCCTTGCCGATAACACCGTGCTCGTCTATACGGCCGATCACGGCGACTACGCCGGCGAGCACGGGATGTTCGGCAAGAGTTGTACCCTCTACGACTGCTTGGTCCGCGTGCCGTTGCTGCTGGTCGGTCCGGATGACCGTGTGCCGCAGGGCCATGTCCTTGGCGGCCTCACGCAGTCCGTGGACCTGCTACCCACGCTGCTGGAGCTAGCCGGCGTAGCCGTGCCGGAGCGGGTGCAGGGCCGGTCGTGGCGGCGCGCGTGGGACGGCGAGGACGATGCTCGTTTCGATACCGTCTTTGCCCAGGTCGGCGCGCAGTCGCCGCGGCTGGTCAATGACCCCGTGCGCGGCAACAATCTCCCGTTCGGCCCGCCGGCCTCCGGTCGCCAGGTGGAACTCACGTCAATGATCCGCACCACCGAGTGGAAGCTGGTCCATACGCCCGGACGCGAGATCAACGAGCTGTACCACCTCACCACCGATCCCTGGGAGTTGCATAACGTCTATGCCCGTGAACGTAACGGACCAGTCGTAGCCGATCTGCTGGGTCGGCTGCACGACTGGCGCCGCTGACCACTGAGGACAGGAGCAGAACGATGACCACCAACACCATGCGCGAGCGCATCTTGGCCCAAGTCGAGCCGATCCTGCTCGACATGTGGGGCTACCCCGTGAGTGCCTTGCCGGCGGCCGGCCTAGAGGTCGTGCCGGCCAAGCAGCCCGACGGCCCCTTAGCGGTACGGACCGACGGTGGCGCTCTCTTGCTCGCCGACCCGCAGTGGCAGGACGCCTGGCAGGGCCTCGTGCGCGTGCTCACGCTGGAGCAGCTCTTCTCAATCTTGGGCGTCTTTGAGCTGGCGCGCACCACGCTGCCCGATGGGGTGAGCGTCTTTGGACCGGTCTGGTATTTCCTAGCCGACCGCCAAGCCTTGACGCCAGTGCCGTCCGCGCACGTCGAGGAGTTGGATGGCCAACCCCTGCGTGACCTCGATCCGGCAGTCTACTGGCACTGCTCGACCGACACCGCCAGTCGCGGCTTTGCCGTCCGCGAGGCCGGCCACGTGACGGCTTTAGCGACGGTCTGGCAGAACCCCGACACGCTCTGGGAGATCGGCGTTGATGTTCTGCCGGCCGCGCAGGGTCGCGGCCAAGGGCGCGCGGTAGTGTCGGCAGCGGCGGAATGGATTCTGAGCCACGCGCCGCTCGTGGTCTACACGACCGGGGCCTTCAATATCCCGTCCACGCGCACCGCCCACTCGCTCGGCCTGCGGCACATCTGGACGACCATCAAGCGGGTTCCCCCGCCATTCGTCGTGCCGCCAGGGCCAATCGGCAGCCCCCGCCCCGACATCGTGCCGCAAGCCTACTGGAAGGACTACCCGGAATAGCAAGCGCGGTCCCCCTATGGCTCCCCGCCCAGTGCGGGGAGCCGGCGTGTTCCCTCCCCCGTCGGGACGGGGGAGGGCTAGGGTGGGGGCCAGCCACCCCCCTCCCCTACCGCGCAAGCCGGTCCTTCACCGCGCCGACGACCGCCGTATCCGTCTCGTGCTCGGTGACGATGGCTGTGAACTCGTCGGCGCTCAATCCCAACTCGGCCAGCACGCGCTGGTCCAGCGGGCAGGGATAGATATAGTCGCCGATAGTGCCTTCGACTTTGGCGCGGGCTTTATCGGTCATACGCGCCAGCCACGGCAGCCCTCCGATCACGAGCGAGCGCGAGCGCGGCTGCCATTCCGATCCATTCGTAGCCATAGTTCACCTCACCTCCACCAGTTGCAGGTTGCCTACACGACAGAGTATAGCCGGTCGCGCGCGGCCAGCACGCGGCGAATCGTATGCGCCGGCCCATGATCTGCCAGCGGCCGGCGCACGATGCGGGCCACTTGCCGCTGGCGCTCGGCTGGAGCCGCCCAGGCGGCGGCGAGATCCGGCCGCTCCCCGGCCAGCACGGCCTCGACCTGGCCCAAAAGCGACAGTTCGGCCAGCAAAGCGTAGCTATCCAACTGCCGCACGTACATGGCCGGCTCGCCAGGCCATTGCGCCGCGGCCGCGCCCGCCCAGCGCCGCGCGACCGCTGGCGTGAGGCCGCGCACGCACCGCCCGGCCGGTTGCCAGGCGCCGAGGGCGAACGTGTAGTGGATAAGCCGCCGCGCCGGGCTATCCGGGCCGATGGCGCCCATGTCGAGAAAAGTCGCCCGCCAGCGCCGGCGGCCGCCCGGCGACGCCGCGTGGTCCAGCAGGACGTTGCGGGCATTTACGTCAAGCGGTCCGAGCGTGAGCCGGCTCGCCGCCACTATTGCCCAGAGCGCGTCCCACTCCTCGGCGATGGTGCGCTCTCGACCGCGCGGCGCCGGTCGCTGGTCTATGAGCCGCCGGACCACCTCACGCGCGGCGCAGAACTCCCGTCTCCGTGCCGCCAACCACGCCGGCCGCCGCCGCTCGACCGCCGCGGCTGCACCCGGCAACTGCGCGAAAGCCGCTTCGAGCCGGAGGAGGCCCCGCCCAGCAGCGGCGACCGGCGCCCGTCGTGCCGCGGCGGAGAGGCGTTGGCTCCAATCGTCGAGCGTGGCGCCCGCACACCACTCAGTAACCAAAATACCCGGCTCGGCAGCAATCAACTCCGGCACGGGCGCGCCGCGCGGCCGCAGTTCCGCCAGCACCTGCGCTTCTAACGCCAGCCGGTCCGGAGTGGTGGCCGTTGCCCGGGGTTGGTCGGAGTAGGCGGCCAGCTTGACGGCAACCTCGCGCCCGTCGGTGAGCCGCCCCCGCCACACGCGGCACTCCGGGCGGCGCGGGTCCGCCGGGGAGAGGCCGGCGCTGTCGAGCGCGGCCAAGGGCACCGGTAGTCTCCCCGCCTGGCCTAGCTCGCCTCGGCCCGCACGAGGGGCGTCGGGGTAGACGATCCGAGCGCCGCGTTGATCTCCTGGCCGAGGGTAGCCATCTCGATGGCGGCAACCGCCGCCTCGGCGCCTTTGTTGCCCTCCTTGACACCGGCGCGGTCTATCGCCTGCTCGATAGTGTCCGTCGTGATGACGCCGAAAATCACCGGCACGTCCGTATCGAGCGCGGCCCGCGCGATGCCGGCGGCGGATTGCGCCGCGACGTACTCGAAGTGCGGCGTAGACCCCCGAATGACCGTACCGAGGCAGAGAATCACGTCGTATTGACCAGAGGCCGCGAGCCGCTTGGCGATGACCGGCAGCTCTAGCGAGCCGGGCACCCGCGCCACGTCAATGGCGTCGTCCGCGACACCGTGCCGCCGCAGGGTGCCAATTGCGCCGCTGAGTAATTCCTTGGTGATGAACTCGTTGAAGCGAGCAGCGACGATGCCCACGCGCAGCCCCTGGCCGACAACCGAGCCTTCCCACGTCTGCCCCATCGGTAGCCTCCCTCACGCTGACCGCTGGCGGTCTCCTGCGTAGTCAATGCTACCACTCCGCAGCGTGCGGCAAGGTCCGGCTGACCCTGCCAACCGCCCCCCCGTCCCCACAGGCGGGCACCCGTCCCCCCGTCGCAACGGGGGGACCACAGGGGGGCAAGCACTCCCCCGCACAACCGCGGCCCCTCACGAGGACTGGCCGCGCTCACCGAGCAGCGCCCGCAGCCGCGCCACCTCCGCCTCGGCCAACAGGGCCCGCTCTTCCGCTACCTGCCGCGCCACCGTCTCTTCCTGTGGCATCGGCAGCCATCGCTGGCGCTCCGGGTCATACAGCCGCAACTGCTCGCCGCGTGCGTGCAGCGCCAGCCCTAACGCCGCGCTCCGCAGCGCCCCATCCGCCTCTACCGCCAGCGGCCGGTACCGGCCTTGGTGCAGGCGGTAGCCCTGAAGTGGCGGCCGCAAGTATTCGTCGAGCGGGTCGAACAGGAAATATTCCCTCATGCCGAGCCGCTCGTAGAGGTCGTACTTGCTGCGGAGGTCTTCCCGCCGCGTGCTGCGCGAGGTCAGCTCGAAGACCACCGCCGGGACCACCCCTTCCTCCCACAGCTTGTAGATACGCCGCAACTGGTCGGGCACGCCCAGCACCACAAACACGTCCGGCGCCACCACCTGCCGCGGATTGCCTTCTTGGTAGTACAGGAATAAGTTGCCGCTGATATAGACGTGCGGATCATCGCGGAAGAACGCCTGGAGCATGCTGATCAACTCGAACATCAACTGGCGGTGGACATCGGTTTCCGCCACGGGTTGGCCGTCCGATTCGGGATAGCAGACTTCCGCCGCGGCGGGTGCCGGCGGCAGTGTCGTCGTCGTCACCATAGTTGCGCTCCTGCATCGAGGCACCGGTCGCGCGGTTTCGCTTCAGTGTAGCACGGGGAGGGCGGGGGATAGCCCCCCTATGGTCCCCCCGCTGCGACGGGGACGGCATGTTCCCTTCCCCGTCGCAACGGGGGAGGGTTAGGGTGGGGGCTGCCAGGCTGGGGGCGCTCAGACTTCGAGCAGGTGCCCCATTCTGTCCCGCTTGGTCCGCAGGTAGCGCTCGTTGTGGGGGTTGCTTTGCACCGGAATGGGGATTTGCTCCACGATCTCCAGACCGAAACTGGCGAGGCCGGCCAGCTTCTTGGGATTGTTCGTCAGCAGCCGCATGCGCCGCACGCCCAAGTCGGCGAGGATCTGCACCCCAATGCCGTACTCGCGCAGGTCCATCGGGAACCCCAACCGCTCGTTGGCCTCAATCGTATCGAGACCACGATCTTGCAACTCGTAGGCGCGCATCTTGTTGTGCAGCCCGATGCCGCGCCCCTCCTGGTCCATGTAGAGCACCACGCCGCGCCCCTCTTGCTCGACCCGCTCCATGCACCAGTGCAACTCCTGACCGCAGTCGCACCGGAGCGAGCCGAACGAGTCGCCGGTGAGGCAGCGGGAGTGGACCCGCACCAACACCGGCTCGGACGAGCCGCCAATGTCCCCCTTGACGAGCGCGACGTGCTCCTCGCCACGAGTGATGTCCTCATAGGCATGGGCGGTGAAATCGCCGTGCTTCGTGGGCATCGGTGTCGTTGCCACACGGCGGACCGTCAGTTCGTGCCGCCGGCGGTGCGTGATGAGATCGGCGATGGTGAGAATTTTCAGGCCGTGCTGGGCAGCAAAGACCTCCAGATCGGGCATCCGGGCCATCGTCCCGTCATCGTTCATGATCTCGCAGATCACGGCGGCCGGATACAGCCCGGCCAGCCGCGCCAGATCAACCGATGCCTCCGTCTGCCCCGGCCGCACCAGCACCCCGCCATCGCGCACGCGCAACGGGAACACGTGGCCGGGCCGCGCCAGGTCGTCCGGTTCCGTGCGTGGATCAATCGCCGCCCGCACCGTGGTCGCGCGGTCGGCGGCGGAGATGCCGGTCGTGGTCCCTTTCCGCGCGTCAATCGAGGCCGTGAAAGCCGTGCCCATGCGCGAGGTGTTCACCTGCGTCATCGGCGCCAGCTGGAGCTTGTCGAGCCGCTCGCCGGTCAGCGTCAGACAGACGAGGCCGCGGCCGTACATGGCCATGAAATTAATGGCCTCCGGCGTGACGTGCTCGGCCGCCAGCGCGAGGTCGCCCTCGTTCTCCCGCTCCTCATCATCCACGATGATGACCATGCGGCCCTGTCGGTAGTCGGCAACGGCCTCTTCGACCGTCGCCGTCGGCACGTCGTTCTTCTTTGCAGTCATCGTAGCTGGTGCTGCATCAGCGGCGTATGCGTTGACACTCCGTTGCGATGGGCCAGACCATCGTGGGCGTAACCGTCGCTTGGTGCGCCGTTGGCCTGCAGATGGGTGATGAGGTCGGCGATGGTGAGGATTTTCAAGCCGTACTTGGCGGCGAAGACTTCCAGATCGGGCATCCGGGCCATGGTGCCGTCGTCGTTCATGATCTCGCAGATCACCGCGGCCGGATACAGCCCGGCCAACCGCGCCAGGTCAACCGAGGCCTCGGTCTGCCCCGGTCGCACCAGCACCCCGCCGTCGCGCACCCGCAACGGGAACACGTGGCCGGGGTGCGTGAAGTCCTCCGGCCGGCTCTCCGGCGCAATGAGCGCGCGAATGGTCGAGGCGCGGTCGGCCGTGGAGATACCCGTGGTCGTGGCATAGCGAGCATCAACCGGATGGGTGAACGCGGTATGCATATCCCCGGCGTTGACCGGCTCGATCAGCGGAATCCCTAGCTCGTCCAGCCGCTCGCCGGTCATCGGTGTACAGATGAGGCCACGGCCATGCGTGGCCATGAAGTTGATGGCCTCCGGCGTGACGTGCTCGGCCGGGAGGGCGAGATCGCCCTCATTCTCCCGCTGCTCATCGTCCACAAGAATAACCATCCGACCACGCCGGTAGTCGGTGAGCGCCGCTTCAATTGTCGCTGTTGTCGCTGTCGGCACGCCCTTCACTCCACTTTCCCCGAGACTGCCGGAGCAGCCGGACCTTGCCTAGCACCACTCTGCTGTACGGCGAGCGCCTTGGCCACGTACTTGGCGAGAATATCGGCTTCCAGATTGACGCGGTCCCCGGTCTTCAGCCGGTCGAATCCGGTGACGGCCAGCGTATGCGGAATCAGCGCCACCGTGAACTCGGTCGCGCTACACTCAACGACCGTGAGGCTCACGCCATCCACCGTAACCGACCCCTTGGGCACCAAGTACGGCGCTACCTCCGCCGGCGCCGAGTACGCGACGAGGAGCGAATCTCCTTCCCGCCGTTGCCAGAGCACCCGTCCGGTCCCGTCCACGTGGCCCTGCACAAAGTGTCCTCCAAACCGCCCATTGGCGGCAAGGGGGCGCTCCAAATGCACCGGACTGCCCACACCTAGCTCGCCGAGTGTCGTGCGTCGCAGCGTTTCGGGCGAGCAGTCCACGGCGAAGGTATCACCGTCTCTTTCCACAACGGTCAGACAGACGCCGCTGACAGCAATACTCTCACCAAGCCGGAGCGCCGCGAGGACAAGACTAGCACGTATAACGAGCCGCAGTCCGTCGGCAACCTCACGGCGCTCCGTGATGATACCCGTTTCCTCGACCAGACCGGTGAACATATTCAGCCAACCATCGTCAGGCAACAATCATATCGGAATATCGCAATCGGTAGTGTAGCCCCGGCAGCAGCACTAATCAGGCCACTCCACAGCGGTAAGGTCGGTGGTGAGTTTCACGTCGTCTCCCAGGCGCTCGACACGCAGCGCCGCCGGGCGAATGGCCTCACTGAGCCGCGATACCCCATCACCGCCGACCGGCCCCGGCGCAGCCGCGCCGCCGATCAGCAGGGGCGCGACGTAGGCCGTCACGCGATCCACCAGCCCGGCCGACAAGAAGGCGCCGTGAACCGTCGCGCCGCCCTCCACGAGCAAACTCATCACGCCTCGCTTGCCCAGCTCGGCAGCCAGCGCCACCGGATCGAGACGTCCGTCCGCGTTGCTGGGCAGCGTGATAAGGTCCGCTCCCCGCGCGCGCAGGGCGGCCACGCGCGCGGCGGGGGCGGCCGCGGTCAGGCAGAGTGTGGTCCGGCCGGGAAGCGCCGGATCGAGCAGGCGCGAGTCGTGCGGCGTCCGCGCTCGGCTATCGAGCACCAAGCGCCACGGGTGGCGCGGCTCCCGTCCCAACTCCTCTGCCGACAGGCGCGTTGTGAGTTGCGGGTTGTCCTGGAGCACCGTGTTCACGCCGACCAGAATAGCGTCTACCTCATCGCGCAGGCGGTGTACGTCGGCGCGGGCCGTCGGGCCGGTCAGGTAGCGGGAGGCACCCGTGCGCGTCGCGATCTTGCCGTCGAGACTCATCGCGTATTTGGCCACAATCCAGGGACGCTGCGCGGTCACATAACGGGCGTAGTCGGCGTTCAGTACACGCGCTGCCGCCTGTTCCGCGCCAACCGCGACGCAAATACCGGCATCCCGCAGCGTCGCTACCCCCTGGCCGGATTCGCGGGGGTTCGGGTCGAGCGTGGCGACCTGCACGCTGGCAACCCCGGCCGCCCGAATCGCGTCTGTGCAGGGCGGTGTGCGCCCCCAGCGATGACACGGCTCCAACGTGACATAGAGCGCCGCACCGCTGGCCGCCGCGCCCGCCGCCCGCAGCGCCATGACCTCCGCGTGCTCCTGGCCGGCAGGCTGGGTCCAGCCGGTGCCGACGATCCGGTTGTCACGCACGACGACGGCGCCGACTGCCGGATTAGGACTGGTCCGCCCCTTGGCGCGTTGGGCCAGGGCGAGCGCACGCCGCATAAACACTCTTCGTATGTCCCGCAGTCGCTGCCGCCAAGTCTACCTGACAAGCATAGCTATGGGCCGCGCCGTAGCTTCGCGGCACCACCAATCCCCTCCCCCATCGGGACGGGGGAGGGCTAGGGTGGGGGCCCGCTTTCCCCACTCTAGCCCGCGCATCACCGCCGGCCACGCACAGTCCTACTTGCAGACCTCTGATTCCGCCCAGCACTCCCAGAGATACATGGTATGATGGTGGCCTGCCGGCGCTGGGGCAGATGAGCAGGAGGAGTCATGCTGCAGGACGTTCTATCGTTGAAGCCGCCGAACGAGATCATTGACGAGGCGGCCCGTTTCTTCACGCAACGACGGATCAAGGTCATCGCCCGGTCCAAGAACTCGCTCCGCTTTGCCCTCTCCGCCGCGCACGCGGCTGAGGCTGGACAGGTGAAGGCCGTCCGCGAAGCGACGGGCCAGACCCGTGTATCGGTCGAAACCGGCGGCCTGAGCGTCTGGCACATCGCCGAGTCGTATCTCCGCGATCTCCGTAAGCAGGCCCGCAGCGGGGCGCGGGCACGGCGGCGGCGGCGCGCCGCCGGCACGACGCGGCTCACGGGCGTCTCACTCGACGCGCTGGGCAGCGCCCTCGGCATGGAGCCTCCCCGACCACAGCGGCCGCCGGCACAGCAGCCCGCCGCCCGCCGGCCCACTCCCGCGCCGGCCCCGGCCGCGCCGCCGGAGCCGGACCCCGCCGTGGCGCTCGACGACCTCGTTGCCCCGCCGCCAGTAGCCGCGGCCGGCGAGAGCGACGAATGACAAGGGACTGGCCCCCCTATGGCCCCCCCGCTGCGGCGGGGGGACGGTGAGCGCGGCGCACCCCCCTGCCCAGCGCGGACCATATTCCCTCCCCCGTCGGGACGGGGGAGGGCCAGGGTGGGGGCTGCCACCGACTACTGACTGGGCACCGCACGCACCTCGATTTTGGCGAGGCCGGTCTTGATCTCCAGGTCAATCCGGTTGTCAGGCGCTGCGTCATAGCCCGGCGACTGGTAGATGTCGGACGAGTCGATTCGCGGGAAGGCCCGCGTATCAATTTCGATCTGCGCCAGCCCACTGCGCGTGCGGATGCGGGCCGGCGTGTCTGCCGGAATATCAATGGTGACGTTGGCCGCCCCCGCTTCAACCGTCGCCGCCGTGTGCCCGTGAGCCGGCAACCGGAGGTGCGCCTGCGCGGCACCCAGCTCGACTTGCAGCTCCGGGACCCGGAGCCGGGTCAGATCAAGCTCGATCTGACTGGCGCCGGCCTGCACTTCCACCTCCAGCGGAATCGCGGGACTGAGTTGCAAATCCCAGTGCTCGCCACCGTTCTCACTGTTGAAGTCGTATGCGCCTGAACCGCTGACAATCCTGATCTCGGCGTGCTCGCCGTTCTGTATCCGTCCTACCTCCCACGTCGGGGCCTCACGTCCACTGCCGGGGGTGAGGTCCCCGGCAACGAGTAAGGGGCTGTCCGCGGGGAGGCTCGCCAGACGCAGCTCACCCACGCCAAAGCGCAGCTGGACCTCTGCACGCTCCACGTCCGCAAGCTGTTCCTCGATCCGCGGGAACGAGTTGGCAAACTCACTGCGGGGGTGATCGCTGGTGATATTCACGGTCCAGCTCCCCGACTGGCTCGAATCGACGGCGACCAGGCCGAACAGCATGATGGCGGGGATGACACCGATGATGACAAGCAGCATGACTAGGATTGAGGCCCGCGGAGAGCGCTGCCCGATCAACAGTTCGATGCCGACCACCACGGGAATGAGCGGCCACAGGCGTCCCACCACGTCCCAGATCGAAACCTGGATCAGTCCCGCGTTTTGCAGGAAGAGCAGCGCCCCCAGCCCAATCAGGATCAAGGGCAAGAAAATCGAGCCGAGGCGTCGGCCGCCGCCGTTCAGGAGGTTACTCATGGATGGCTCCCTTCCTACCTGGCCTTCCTACTTGAAGAGGTCCTTACCCCGGCCGGTGCGACGCAGCAGCAGGAACACGCCGCCGAGCACCAGGAGGACCGGCCACACGCGCCAGAGGCTCCCCCAGTCGAAGATATTGAAGTTCGCCAAGAGGAAGATCACGCCAACGGCGAGCAGGATGAAGCCGGCGGCCCGCTGACGCCGCCGAACGGCTTGCCGGTCGTCGGACCAGGTCGGCGGCATCGGTGGGATTTCCGCCGCCGAGCGGGGCAGATCGCTCGTGGCGTCGTCGCTTATCCCGCGCGGCTCCTCGGGCACGACGATGGCGAGAACGATGTAGGCCAGGAGTCCGGCACCGCCGCCGAATACCGTCGCGACGACGAAGAGCAGCCGCACCAACACCGCGTCAATGTGGAAATACTCCGCCAGTCCACCTGCTACGCCCGCAAGCATCCGCTCGCGGCGACTGCGATACAACCGCCGGTTTTCCCAAGACGGATCGCTGTTAGCCATGACTCCAACCTCCCTAAGTACGCTGTCCGCGGCCTGCTCGGCACAGTAGCCCTGCACCGCCGTCCATCATTAGCTCTGACTAGCAAACCGGTCACGATGTTTCGCAACGACCCTCTTTCGTCATTCCGGTTGACGCTCGTTCCGGGTCATTGGTAGAATAACCGTCGGTTGTGCCTCGGCCCGGCATGGCTCCGAAAGCTGGGCTTCGGGTAGGCATTGCGGCCCATATTGCCCGCATAGCTCAGTAGAGGTAGAGCGCATTCTTGGTAAGAATGAGGTCCCGGGTTCGACTCCCGGTGTGGGCTCCTGTGCGCTGCGCGAGGCGCAAGGCGGCGGCACCCTCGCGGCTCTCCTCAACTGCTCCACCACTGGATAGGATGCCACCGTTGGCGTACCTGCCGTCCGGAGGGAGCAGGTTGCGGCGCCGTCTGGGAGTACTCCGCCCGTTGGCTCGCATTGGCGGGAGCATGATAGACACTGTCGGCAGTGTGACGCGAAGTACGTAGAGAGCAGGAGCGATCATGGCGAAGGCGAGATTCGAGCGGACCAAGCCCCATGTGAACGTGGGTACCATCGGCCACGTGGACCACGGCAAGACCACCTTGACCGCGGCCATGACC
>DAOUJP010000010.1:0-292120 GCA_034422515.1 Chloroflexota bacterium
GGAAGCTGTTGACGATGCTGAATGCGATGCTCCGCGACCAGACACCCTGGCAGCCCCGGACCAGTGCCACGGCTTGACCGGCAACACAGTTGCTCCCCCGTTGCGACGGGGGAAGGAACCGGCCCGTCCTGCCGTTGCGACGGGGGAGGGAACTGGTCGTCCCCCCGCCGCAGCGGGGGGGCCATAGGGGGGCCGGGGCAAATGAAAAACCGCCCGAACGCGGTCACTGTGGACCATGCCCGGGCGGTTTTGCTACGCACTAGGCAGCACGCGCCCACCCAGCGCTGACATTCACCCGTACCTTCCGGCTCGCCGTTGGTGTTGATCTAGGCGACAGGTACGAGGCGAATGCACATGGACAGGGCGTGCCGACTAGCGCTACTACTATCCATAGGCATCACCTCCTTTTCACCTACCGCTCAGTCTACCACAACACCAAGCGTTGTCAACAGCGTCCGCGGCGGCCCGGGTGGCCGGCGGCCGTTATGCCGACAGCCGCGGGAACAGGGGCGAGCCACCGGGAACCGGCCGGCCCGATCCGTCGGGCTGCCACCGCAGATCGCGCCACGCGCCCGGCGCAATTCCGGCGAGACCCAACTGGGCAAGCATCCGGTCCGCCGTCCCCGGCATGAACGGGCCGAGCAGAGTGGCCTGAAAGCGCAGGCTCTCGGCGCTGGTGGCCAGGACCGTGTCCAGCGTGGCGCGCTGGGCCGGGTCGCGGGCCAAGCGCCACGGCTGCGACTCGTCAATGTACCGGTTGCCTCGGCGCACCAGCTGCCAGATCGCGTCGAGTGCCCGGCCGAACTCCCAGCCGTCGAGCGCCGTGGTGGCGTCCCGCAGCGCCGTCTCCGCCGCGTGCTGGACGGCCGATTCCCGCTCGCCGGCGGCGCTGGTGGTGACGGCGGGCAGCCGGCCGTCGCAATAGCGGCCGATCATCGTCACCGTCCGGTTGAGCAAGTTGCCCAGATCGTTGGCCAGCTCCGCGTGATAACGCTGGACGAGGTTGGCCCGCGCGAAGTTGCCGTCTTGGAACCAGGACCCCTCGCGCATGAGGTAGTAGCGCACCGGGTCGGTGCCGAACTCCGCTACAGCGTCGCGCGGGTCCAGCACATTGCCGGTAGTCTTCGAGAGCGGCTTGCCTTCCAGGTTCCACCAGCCATGCACCACGACCTGCCGTGGCAGCGCGACGCCCGCGCTCATCAGCATGGCCGGCCAGTACAGGCAGTGAAAGCGGGTGATGTCTTTGCCGATCACGTGGACGTCGGCGGGCCAGTAGCGGGCGTAGTGGGCGTCGTCGTGGGCAAAACCGGCGGACGTGAGGTAGTTCGTGAGCGCGTCATACCACACGTACATGACGTGGTCGTCGTCCCCAGGGACGGTGATACCCCAACGCTCACCGGTGAGATTCCGCACCAGCCGCGAGGTGGAGAAGTCCCGTAGGCCATCCCGTAGCCAGCCCAGCACCTCATTGCGCCGCGTCGTGGGCACGATGAAGTCCGGGTGGGCCGCGATGTGGCGCTCCAGCGGCTCCTGATAGCGGCTCAACGCGAAGAAGTAGTTCTCCTCATCCAGCCACTCCGGGGTGAGCGTCGGATGGTTGGGGCAGCGCTCGTCCACCAAATCATCGTCGTCGTAGAACGTGTTGCAGTTCGGACAGTACCAGCCGGAGTAGGTGCCTTTGTAGATGTCACCGCGCTCCAGCGAGCGGCGAAACAGCTCTACCGAGGCGGCGGTATGCACCTCCTCGGTGGTGCGGATAAAACGATCATAGGAGATGTTCAAGGATTCCCAGGCTTCCTGGAAGACCCCGTCCATCCGGTCCACCCAAGCCCGCGCCGACACGTTCGCCTCCTCGGCGGCGCGCAGCACGTGCTGGCTGTTCTCGTCAAGCCCCATCGAGAAGAGCGTGTCCATCCCCTGCATTCGCCGGAACCGCGCCATCACGTCTGCCCCAACCTTCTCTAGGGCGGTCCCGATATGCGGCGCGGCATTCGGGTAGTCAATGGCGGTGGTGATGTAGAAACGCGGCGACTGCAGGGCTGATTCCACGGCCCGTACCTCCTGGGGCGGTTGAGTATGGAGCTGCCCGCCCTCACTGCCAGTATACGTGCCAGGGACAGCCGGCAACTAGGGCAACCGCGCTGCTGCCCCGGCCTACGACCCGTGTCCGGCGTGCTGAGTCAGGATGCCTTACACTGGTGATGATGGCGTGACCGGCCGGCGGTAGGGAGCGCCGTTGCTGCCGGGCTGAACGAGGCGTAGGACGATGACTGTGCAGAAAGAGTGCAAGAAGAGCCGTATTCCGGAGTTCAAGACTATCGAGGAAGAGGCCGAGTTTTGGGATACCCATGATCTGGCCGACTATTGGGATGAGTTCAAGCCGGTCAAGGTCCAGTTCGCGGAGAAGCTCTTCGACCGCGTGACCATCCCGGTTGACGCCGACACGCTGGCGCAGCTGGAGGCCCTTGCTCGTGAGGAGGAGTTGAACGCCACGGCGCTGGCCCGCCGCTGGGTTTTGGAGCGCCTGGCGCAGGAAATCCGGGCGCGAGGCAAGGCCGCATAGGGGATTCCGGGCACATCCCGCCCGGCCGCCGGGCTATTGCGCGGTGTGGCACGCTTGGCAGCGGTTGTTGGGGAGGCCGGTGTGGTCGGCGGGCATCTTCGGTGCTTCCTGCACGCCTTGGGCGTGGCACGAGAGACAATCTTGCCGGCCCTCGACCGGGTGCGGAATGGCGGGAGCGCCGGCGCCACAGGCCACCAGTAGGCCGGAAAGCAGCACTACTCCGAGCAGGTGCCGCGCGCCACGCCGGTTGTCCATCATTCCGCAGCCCTCGCCGTTGCTGCACCGACAGCGGCGTTTCTCACGGTGCCATGGCTGCCAAGCAGGCGGCGGCGATGTCGCATAGCTCGTCAAGCTCGGCCGGCTGCATGACCAGTGGCGGCGCGAACCCAATGAAGTCGTTGCCACAGCGCGCAATGAGTCCGCGCTCGCGGGCCAGCGCCTCGAACCGTTTGCCCGGCGGAGTGGCTGCTTCCGGCCAGGCGTCGGCAGCAAGGTCAAAGCCCTGCAAGAGGCCGGCTCCGCGCACGTCCCGGACGAACGGGTAGGTCTCTGCCAAGCCTTCGAGGCGGGCGCGGAGGTGGCCGCCGAGTTGGGCGGCGCGTGCGATCAGGTTGCGTTTCTCGTACTCGGCGAGCGTCGCCAGACCGGCCGCGCAGGCCACCGGATTGCCGGCGAACGTGTGGCCGTGGTGGAACTCGCGCCGGGAGTCCGGATCACCGAGAAACGCCTGCCACACCCGGTCGGCAATGAGCACGCCGGCCAGAGGCACGTAGCCGCCGCTCATGCCCTTGCCGCAGGCGAGCAGGTCGGGTGCCACGCCGTAGTAGTCGGCGCCGAACCACGTGCCCAAGCGACCGAACCCGGTGATGATCTCGTCGAAAATGAGCAAGACGTTGTGCTTGTCGCAGGCTGCGCGCAGGATCGAGAAATACTCCGGCGGCGGCACCACAAAACCGGCCGAGGAGATGGACATCGGCTCCATGATGACGGCCGCTACCGTCTCCGGGTCCTCGGCCTCGATGGTGCGCTCGACCAAGCGCGCGCAGGTGATCCCGCACGCGCCGTGGTCGTAGGTCTTGTCGAAGGGGCAGCGATGACAGGCGGGCGGATGGGTGTGTAGCACGCCAGCGACGAGCGGCTCGAACACGCTGCGCCGCTCCCAGCCACCGCTTGCTGCGAGCGCCCCCATCGTGCCCCCATGATAGCCGCCGTACCGCCCGATGAGCTTGTACTTGCGGGGATGGCCCGATTGCTTGTGATACTGGCGGGCCATTTTCAGCGCCGTCTCGGTGGCCTCGGAGCCGCCGGAGAGCAGCTTGACGGCGATGCCATGCTCGCCGCGCATCCCGGCCGGGGCGATCTCGCGCAGCCGCATCGTCAACTCAATGGCCGGGGGCGTGGTGCCATGTAGGGGCGGCGCGAAGTGTAGGGCGTGGAGTTGGTCGTGCGCCGCCTGGATGATGCGCTCGTTGCCGTAGCCGAGGCCGGTGACAAAGACGCCCGACAGGCCATCGAGATACCAGCGCCCCTCCCGATCTTGCAGCCGCACGCCCTCGCCGCGCACGAACACCCATGGCTCGGCGGCAAAGGCGGCCATCTGGCGGAAATCCAGCACCAGATGATCGAGCACGTCCGGCTGGTCAGCCGCCCGCTCGTCTACGCTCATCCCAGTTCTAGCTCCTGGGCGATATTGCCGGCGGCGTCTGCGAGTATGCCGAGGTCGGTGCCGAGCGTAACCATCCGATAGCCGTCGGCGGCCCGCTCGCGGGCCTGCTCGACCGTGCGGGCAGCGATGCCGGCCGCCTTGCCGGTGCGCTCGGCGGCGGTGACAGCGCCGCGAATGGCGCTGACAAAGTCGTCCTGTTGCCAGGCATCGGCCTCGGCATAGCCGAAGGACGCGGCCAGGTCGTTCGGTCCGACGGATACCACGTCCACGCCGTCCACGCTCAGAATCTCTTCCGCCCGGATGATGGCCTCGCGCGTTTCGAGCTGCACACTCACCAGAATCTCGTCGTTGGCGCGTTCATAGTAGGTGGCGGCGTTCGTGTTGAAGGCGGCTGCATGGAGCATCCCACCCTTGCTGCGGATGCCGCGCGGCGGGAACTTGGCCGCCTGCACGACGGCTGCGGCTTCCTCGGGCGTGTTGACCACCGGGACCATCACGCCACCGGCGCCGGCATCGAGCGCGCGCTGAATGTGGTCGAGGCCGAACCAGGGCACGCGCACAATCGGCGTGGCGCCATTGGCCCAGACGGCGGAGCACATCAGCGCCATCTGCTCGTATGTCAGTGGGTAGTGCTGGCCGTCAACGTAGAACCAGTCATAGCCCTGACGCGCGAGCGCCTCGGCGACGGGATAGGACGGTAGGCCGAGGCCGAGGCCGTAGGTTGTCTCCCCGCTCCGTAGTTGGCGCAGTAGTTTGTTCTCGCGCATGAATCCTCCTTGTATGCTGCTCTCCGCACGGCCACTGTAACACCAACTGCCAGGGGCCGGTAGTCTGGCCCCCCTATGGTCCCCTCGCTGCGGCGGGGGGACGGGCGCGGCACGCTGCGCCCCTACGGCTTGGCCCGTACCTAATCCTTTATCAAGCGCCACTGGATCAGCCCGGTCTCGTAGGTCTCGCAGCCCACGGTCCTGAAGCCGGAGCGCGGAGCGCCCGGTGCAAACAGGGGAATGCCACGGCCGAGCACGATGGGAAAGACGGTCAGAATCAGCTCGTCAATGAGGCCGGCGTCGAGCATGATTGTATTGATCCGGCCGCCGCCGACCAGCCAGAGGTCTTTGCCCGGCGTATCCTTCAGCGCACGCACAAAGGCGGCGATGTCGCCGGAGATGAAGCGCACATGAGGCGTGTCCGGCGGTGGTGCGCTTCTGGTGAAGACGTAGTTGGTCTTCTCCGGGTACGGAAACGTGTCCACGGTGAGGGTCACGTGATAGGTGGCATTGCCCATGAGGGTCGTGTCTATGGAAGCATAGAAGTCGTCGTAGCCATAGTCGAGATCGCCGGCGGCATCCAGCCAGTCAAGCTCGCCGTTGGGACCGGCGATGTAGCCATCGAGCGACGTAGCGGTGTAGAGCTTGAGCTTCCTCATTGGCTGCCTTCCTGGCCCGGCCCCCCCTATGGTCCCCCCGCCGCAGCGGGGGGACGGTGTGTATTTTCATCGCCCGGCGCGGCGGGGGAGGGTTAGGGAGACGGCCAGCCCTCAGGCCGTGCTCAGGCCGTGGATAGGGAAGACGAGGCGTTGGATAGTACGGACGCTGGCCTCGGCAAACTCGCGGACCGCCGGCTGTGTATCGGCGGCTTGTGCCACGTCCGGCGGATCCCGCAGTTGCTTACCGCCGTAGGCCGCCACGTAGCCAGGCGGGAGGGTGTTGGGGAGGGACACCCCGGCCATCACGCCGAATGCCAGCGCCCATATCCGCGCGGTCGCATCAATATCGTAGCCGCCGCCGCCCACGGCGACCCAGCGAGGGACAAGCTCGCGGAGGCGCGTGATGACCGTTTCGTAGGCGTGCGTCGTCAGGCGCAGATGGGCCAGCGGATCGTCATAGTAGCCGTCGGCGCCGAGCTGGGTCACGACAATATCGGGCCGAAAGGCGGCCAGCAGCGGTGGCACGATTTCCTCGAAGGCCCACAGCCATAGCGCGTCGTCGGTATACGGTGCCAGCGGCACGTTGACCGCATAGCCACGGCCGGCCCCGGTGCCGATATGCTCGGCAAAGCCGCCCTGCGGTCCCGGGAAGAGGAAGAGGGTCGATTCGTGCAGCGAGATCGTCAGCACGTCGTCGCTCTCGACGAACGCCGCCTCCACTCCGTCACCCTGATGCACGTCAAGGTCCACATACGCCACCCGTAGGCCCTGGTCTCGCAGCCAGGCCAGCGCAATGGCGGCGTCGTTGAAGATGCCGAAGCCGCTCGCTTGGTCGGGGAGTGCGTGGTGATTGACGCCACCGGCCGGGTTGAACGCCGCGTCAACCGTCCCCTCGCGCACCAGCCGCGCTGCCGTGAGCGTCGCGCCGGACACCAGCAGCTGGAACTCGAACATGCCCGGATGCGGCGGATTATCACCGAACGCGCTGAACCCGTGGCGCTGTGCCACCATCTCGGGCACCTGCTCCCCGGCACTCAAGCGCCGCACCGTCTCCACGTAGCCCGTCGCATGTACGCTGCTCGCCGCGGCGGCGGTCGCTGGCGTCGGCGCGATCTCGCGGACACCGGGCGCGGCCAGCAGGCCGTAGGACTCGATGAGTGCCCGCACCTGCGCGGGGCGATCCAGTTTGAGCGGATGCCGGGCCGGGAGTGCCGCCTGGACCAGCGCCGGGCTGTAGATCAGCGCCGTGCGACGCTGCACGGGGGGCGCTTCGGTTTCCTGGCTCATGCTTGGCCTGCTGCTGCCGTGTGGGCACAGTCTACCAACAGGCTCCGGACAGCGAGCTACAGCGCCGAGGCGGGGTGCGAGGCGCGGAGGTATTCGCCCATCAGGATTGGGAAGATCGGCCACGGGTGCGCCAGGCGCGCATACGCGAACAGCGCCGGGTCGGGCCAGCGGCCCACCCACCACTGCAACCACGTCATCAGTTGGAAATACGGCCGGCGCAGCCGAAAGTAGCGCGTGTAGGCCTGCGCCGCGCTGGCCCCCGTCCGCTTGCCCGTCAGTGCCTCGCGCAGTAGCCGCCCGCAGTACACGGCGAACGTGGTGGCCGAACGGATGCCCTCGCCCGTCAGGCCGAAGCACATCCCGGCTGCGTCACCGGCGACAAAGATCGGGCCGGCCATGACCGACCGCGCGACGAATGGCAGCTGGCCGCCGTGGTAGGGCGCCGCGGGGTCCGGAGGCAGACCTAGGCGGGTGAAGAAGCTCCGCATCGCCGGTCGCAGGCCGCCGGTGCGCCCGAACGCCAGTACCCCGATGCGTGCGGTCTCGCCGCATGGAAATACCCAGGCGTAGCCGCCGCGAATGATGTCCGAGCCGACCCAAAAGTGCAGCCCGTCCTCGCGGTAGGGTAGCTCCGCTTCGATACCGCCGCTCAACGTGGATCGCACCAGGAAGCCCGGCTGCACGGACTCGGCGATGGTGCTTCGCCAGCCGGTTGCGTCCACGACGTAGCGTGCCCGCAGCGGTCCGGCGCGTGTCAGCACCGTGATGCCAGCGGGATGTCCCGGTGGACGTTGGGACACCGCACTGCCGTCGGCGACGCCGAGCACCCGCGTCCGCTCGAACGTGGCGCCCGACTGCGCGAACAGCGCCGCGCAGAATTGGCCGTATTCGAAGGTGCAGTACGGGTAGGGCAAGGGGTAGGACAGCGTTCGCTTGCCGATGTGCAGCACCAGCCGGTCGGCCGTCTGCTGGTGCGCGATCATCAGGTCGAGCTGCCGCAGCACGTCCACGGTGGTCCCGCAGGCCGACGTTTGGCCGGCGCCAATGTCCTGGTGGTCGAGGAGCAGCACTCGGCCGGCGCCGCGTAGCTCGCGGGCTACCGCCAGACCGGCAAAGCTGGCGCCGGCGATAATCACGTCGGCATCGAAGCGGTTGCGAGTTGAAGGGCCGGTCATAGCAATTCCGGGCGAGGAGGACTGCCGGCTCTAGTATAGACGCCTCGCACTGGAGGGAGCAGGGAGGAAGCGCAGGTGTGGCCTTGACATCCTATACCGTAGGGGGGTATAGTATGGGTCGTAGGAGCGATCAATAGTGGACGAGAAGCATCGTAGCCAGCTGGGACGTCTACGCAAGATCGAGGGGCAGGTTCGCGGCGTGCAGCGCATGATCGAGGATGGCCGCTACTGCATGGATGTCCTCACCCAGATGCGCGCCATCCGCCGGGCGTTGGCGAAAGTCGAGGAGCAGGTGCTTGCGGAGCACGTCCGATCCTGTGTCACCGACGCCGTCCGCAGCGGTGATGCGCGTGACCGAGATGAAAAGCTGCAAGAACTGATGGACGTATTCGCCAGTACGCGGTAGTAGGATGTTGGACCTAACCCCCGGCCCCTTCTCTCCAGGGAAGGGGCCGGCACGTTCGCCATGACTGCCCAGGGAGATTGCGATGGCTGTAACGGCAGAGACGGCTGTGGATGGGACGTCGGCGCCCACTGAACTCGTCACCGAGACGTTCCCCGTTGAGGGAATGACGTGTGCCTCCTGCGCCAACCGCGTTCAACGGGCGCTCGGCAAAGTCGAAGGCGTAGCCGATGCTACCGTCAACCTCGCTTCCGAGCAGGCGACCGTGCGCTACGCTCCCGACCGAACCGGCCGCGATGACCTGATCGCTGCCGTCGCAGGCGCCGGCTACCAGATGCCACCGGCAGCGCCGTTGGAGCTTGCCATCACCGGCATGACCTGTGCGTCCTGTGCCCGCCGGGTCGAGCGGGCCATTGACAAGGTTGACGGTGTACAGGCGGTGGCGGTCAATCTCGCTACCGAGTCGGCGACCGTGCAAGGCAACGCGGCCGCCGCGGCTGTCGTCGGCGCCGTGGAGACGGCCGGGTATGGCGCGGCGGAGCGTCGTGCCGAGGCGCCGGCCGCGGCGGCCGGCCAGCCGGAGGGCGCGGGTGATACGCCGCGGTCGGCGGCCCACGCGCAGTCACAGCAGCACCTGTTCATTGCCGCCGCGCTGCTCTCGGCACCAGTGATGGCGCTGAGTATGCTCATGCTGCGCTTTCCCGGCAGCGCGCTAGTCGAAATGGTCCTGACGACTATTGTCGTCTTCGTGTGTGGTTGGCAGTTCTTTGCAACGGCCGGGCGGCTGGCGCGTCATCTGGCCGCCAACATGGATACGCTGATCGCCCTCGGCTCGGCTGCCGCCTATGGCTACAGCGCCTACACGCTGGCGGTTGCCATCGCGGAACAGGGGCCGCTTGCAGCGCATCCCCCGCTGTATTTCGAGACCGCGGCGATCATCGTGACGCTGATCTTGCTCGGTCGCTGGCTGGAAGCGCGCGCGAAGGGCCGCGCCGGGGCCGCTATCAAGGCGTTGATGGGGCTGCAACCGAAGACCGCGCAGCTTCTCCGGGACGGTGAGCCGATTGCGGTGCCGATTGCATCGGTGCGCGTAGGGGATATGGTGCTCGTGCGGCCTGGCGAGCAGGTCCCCGTGGACGGCATCGTGGTTAGCGGGGAATCGAGTGTGGACGAAGCGATGCTCACGGGCGAGAGCATGACCGTCTCGAAGGGCGTGGGTGATGAGGTGGCCGGTGCGACGCTCAACGGACAGGGCGCCCTCACGGTGCGGGCCACGCGCGTTGGCGCCGACACGGCGTTGGCACAGATTGTCCGGCTGGTCGAGCAGGCGCAGGGGTCGAAGGCGCCCATCGAGCGGCTGGCGGACCGAGTGGCGGCGATCTTCGTTCCCGCCGTGCTGGTGATTGCGGCGCTTACCTTCTTGGCGTGGCTTGTGCTGGGACCGGACGCCGGTGAGATTGCCGGGCCGCTGCTGACGGCCGTCACGGTGCTGGTGATCGCGTGTCCTTGCGCCCTGGGGCTGGCTACCCCTACTGCGATCATGGTCGGGACGGGGCGCGGCGCCGAGCGGGGCATCCTGATCAAGGACGCGGCCAGCCTGGAGCGCGCGCACGCCCTCACCGCCGTCGTCCTCGACAAGACCGGGACGGTCACGGAGGGCCGGCCGCGCGTGCGGGAAGTGGTGCCGCTGCAAGGACAGGATGCGAACGACGTGCTGCGGCGCGCCGCGGCCGTCGCGGGGCGCTCCGAGCATCCCATCGCCGCGGCCATCGTCACCCATGCACGCGCCGTCGGACTGACGCTGCCGGAGCCGACGGCGTTTGTCAGCACGCCGGGTCAAGGTATGGAGGCGGAGGTTGAAGGGAGCCAGGTGCTCGTCGGCAATGCGCGGCTGTTGGCAGCGCGCGGCGTCGCAACCGCTCGGTTGGAGTCGGGGGCCGAGGACCTAGAAGCGAACGGATGCACCGTGTCGCTGGTTGCCATTGACGGTCAGCCGGCCGGGGTTATCGGGGTTGCCGATACGGTCAAGTCCACATCGGCCGCGGCCGTCACCGCGCTGCGGCGGCTGGGACTGGCGGTCTACCTACTCACCGGCGACAACCGCCGCGTCGCCGCAGCCATCGGCCGCGAGGTCGGCATTGCCCCGGACCGTATTCGCGCCGAGGTCCGGCCGGAGGATAAAGCGGCGGAGGTAGCGAGGCTGCGGGATGAGGGGCACGTGGTCGGCATGGTCGGCGATGGCATCAACGACGCGCCGGCGCTGGCCGCGGCCGACGTCGGGTTTGCGCTGGGGACCGGTACGGACATCGCGATGGAGACGGCCGCGATCACGCTCTTGCGTGGCGACCTTCGCAGCGTACCGACTGCCATCCGCCTCTCGCGCCGGACCATGCGGACGATCAAGCAGAACCTCTTCTGGGCCTTCGGCTACAACACCGCGATGATTCCGCTGGCTGCGCTGGGCCTGCTCGCTGCACTCGGCGGCCCGATGCTTGCGGCCGCAGCGATGGCGTTCTCCAGCGTCTCCGTCGTCACCAACTCCCTTCGCCTCCGCCGCGCCCGGCTGGCGTGATGCTGGCGCCCTCCCCCGTCCCGACGGGGGAGGGAACGCGCCGTCCCCTCACCACAGCGGGGGGATCATCGGGGGGCCGGAATGACGGGTGGGTGTGGCTTGACTACGTCCTGCGCTATGCTCTAGGTGGAGGGAGGGTGTCTCTATGACGACAGCGTATGCTGGCCGGGTGCGGGCGCCGGAGTTTCCGAGCGGTCAGGACTGGATCAATACGGACCGACCGCTGCGGCTGGCCGACCTCGCGGGCCGGCTGGTGATCCTCGACTTCTGGACCTTTTGCTGAATTAACTGCTTACATATCCTTCCGCAGTTGCGGGAGTTGGAGCAGCGGTACGCCGACACACTCACCGTCGTCGGCGTCCATTCGGCGAAGTTCCCCCAGGAGCAGGCGACCGAGGCCGTCGCGCAGGCCGTGCGCCGCCACGCCATCCATCACCCCGTCGTCAACGACCACGACTTTGCCATCTGGCAGCAGTACGGCGTGCGTGCCTGGCCGACGCTGATGTTCGTTGACCCCTTGGGCAAGGTCATCGGCAAGCACGAGGGCGAGTTCGCGGCCGGTCAACTGGCGCCGATCATTGACCGGATGCTGGACGAGTTCGGTGCCCAAGGCTGGCTAGACCGCCGCGTACTCGATTTTGGCGCCACTGGTCCGGCCGCGCAGACCGGGCCGGCCGCGGCGACACTCGCCTTCCCCGGCAAGGTGGCCGTAGACGAGCGGGGCAACGGGCACGTCTACGTTGCCGACTCCAATCACCATCGCCTCGTCGTCACCGGGCTACGAACGCTCGATGGTAGTGTCCACCACGTCGTCGGGTCCGGAGAGCCGGGGCTGCGCGACGGTCCGGCGCGAGCAGCACAGTTCAACTGGCCCCAGGGGATGGCCGTTGATCCCATCACCGGCACGGTCTACGTTGCCGACACCGAGAACCACGCCATTCGGCGGGTGAGTCCGGCCAACGGCGCGGTCACGACCATCGCCGGCACGGGCAAGCAGGCGCGCTCGTTCAGCGGTGGCGGCCCGGCCCTCCAGACGGACCTCTCCTCCCCGTGGGACCTGGCGTTGCTGCCCGACCCGGCACGGACGGCTACGGCCGGCGGTGGCGCCAACACCGAGAAGCAGGACTACCCGGATCGGGGGCTGCTGTTCATTGCGATGGCCGGGCTGCACCAAATCTGGGCGCTTGATCTGGCCAACGGCACCATCGCACCGTTCGCCGGCAGCGGGCGCGAGGACATTCTCGATGGCCCGCGGCAGGAGGCCTGCTTCGCGCAGCCGAGCGGGCTGGCGCTCGATCCGGCGGCCGACGTGCTCTATGTCGCGGACAGCGAGACGAGTGCAATCCGTGCGATCCACCTGGATAGCGAGCGAGTGGAGACGTTGGTCGGCACCGGGCTGTTCGACTTCGGCGATACCGATGCCCGCGGTGAGCGCGTGCGGCTCCAGCACCCGCTCGCCGTCTGTCTCTGGCCCACGGCGCCCGACGGTCCGGCGCTCTTGGTGGCCGATACCTACAACCACAAGATCAAGCGGCTCGATCCCCGGACGCGCGAGGCCACGACGCTGCTCGGCGCCCCCGGTACTGGCGCTCATACCGACGGTGCGGGCACGGCGGCGCGGTTTTCGGAGCCGGGCGGACTGGCGCTGGGCCGCGGCAAGCTCTTCGTTGCCGACACGAACAACCATGCGCTGCGCATGGTAGACCTCGCCACCCTGGACGCGACCACCATCCCGCTAGACGAGACTCGCCGCGCCCACCCGGAGCATGGTTAGCCACAGGGAATTTAGCCACAGAGAGCACAGAGAACACAGAGAGGGAGTGTTGGGCAAAGATGGCAGACCCGCTGACCGAGAAGATCATTGATGCGGCCATTGAGGTGCATCGCCATCTCGGTCCTGGCTTACTGGAGTCCATCTATGAGGAGGCGCTGTGTGTCGAATTCTCGCTACGAGGAATTACGTTCGAGCGCCAGAAGGAGCTAGACGTTTTCTACAAAGGCCGGGCTATCAAGGGGCAGCGGCTTGATCTGCTTGTCGAAGGTGAGGTTGTCATAGAAGTCAAAGCCGTGCGAAGGCTTGATGAAGTAGCGACTGCCCAGTTGCTCTCCTACCTGAAGGCTACGAATCTGCGACGGGGTTTACTGATCAACTTCGGAGAGCGTCGCCTTGTGGCTGGAATCAAGCGCATTTCACTCTGAGCGCGCTCATCGCTGTGCTCGCTGTGTGCTCTGTGGCTCACTGATCGGGGTAGAGGTTGATGCTGAGGTAGCTGCGGCCGGTGTCGTGGCAAGCTGGTACCTCTTGCGTTATGCTGGTGATGGTTCGGGAGCGACCGGCGCTGTCTGCAACGTCATCCGCGTGCAGGCTGGGGCCGGGGGTGCTCCGCCTGGAGATCTGCGATGGCAACTGTAGTTACGACCACCACGACCACCATGCGGCCCTACCATCGGCAGGGCGAGATTGACTACGCCCGCCTCGACTACAATCCCGACGAGCCGGTTCTGAAGCCTGAAGCGATGCAACAAGAACAGCCGATGCAGGAATTCCTTGGTCTCCTCGCCAGTCGGTTCACGGATTTTGGCCAGCGCCCCGATACCTTCCTCAGTAGCAACACGATCCTCTGCTACGACCCGGACGACCTCAACGTCCGCGTCTCCCCGGACGTGTACCTGGCGTTCGGTGTAGATACGCACGCTATCCGGGAGCGCAGGCTCTACCTGCCCTGGGAAGCGGGCAAGCCGCCGGATTGGGTGTTGGAGGTGGCCTCGGTCAGCACCGGCCGGGAGGATGTGGGCCGGAAGCGAGATATCTACGCGCGCATCGGCGTGCCGGAGTACTGGCGCTTCGATCCGAGGGATGGCGCGTATCACGGAGAGAAGCTGGCCGGAGACCGGCTGATGGCCGGGGGGTACGAGCCTATCCCCCTGACCACGGCGCCGGACGGCATCCTGAAGGGCTACAGCGAGGTGTTAGGGCTGAGTCTGTGCTGGGATGATAACTGGCCCCGGCTGTACGACCCGGCCACCAAGACCTACCTGACCAACTGGCGGCAGGAACGGGCGGCGCGCGAGGCGGCCGAGACACAGGCCGCCGCGGCCGAAGCGCAGGCCGCCGTCGAGCAGGCCGAGCGGCTGGCGGAACAGGCGGCGCGGCGCAGCGCCGAAACTCGCGCGGCTGCCGAACGAGACAAGCGGCGCGCCGCCGAGGCCGAACTGGAGCAGCTGCGGACACAGCTCCGGCGGCAGCCAACGGATAGGTAGCCGCGCCGCTACTCTGTGAGATCTTTGCATAACCTCCCGGATGGTGTGCTGGATGGCAGTGACTCACCTGCCGCCAACCTGGGAGGGTCAGTTTTTAGATTCCCGCTTTCGCGGGAATGACGGGTTACGCAAAAGTCTCTGTGTGCTCTGGGGCTGACTAGTCGGGGTAGAGGTTGGTGCTGAGGTACTTGAGGCCGGTGTCGGGAACGACCGTGACGATTACTGATCCGGGCGGCGCCTCGCGGGCTAGCTGGAAAGCGCAGGCGACGTTGGCGCCGCCGGAGAAGCCGCCGAAGATGCCCTCGCGGGTAGCCAGCAGCCGCGCCGTTTCAATCGCTTCCTCGTCCGTTGCCGTGACGTAGCCGGCGACGAGGTCCTCGTCCCACAGGCTGAGATCGTGGGCGTAGCCGGTGCCCTGGATTTGGTGGCTGGTGTCCGTGACCGGCTTGCCGGCCAGGTAGGGCGCCGTCGCCGGCTCGCCGCCGTAGCAGCGTACCGCCGGGTTGCGCTGCTTGAGCGCGCGTGCCACCCCGATCAGCGTGCCGCCGGTGCCGGCCATCGCGGTGAAGTGCGTCACGGTGCCGCCGGTCTGCTCCCAGATTTCGGCGCCGGTGGTCATTTCGTGGGCGGCGGCGTTGTCGAGGTTCTCGAACTGGTCGGGCCAAAAGGCGCCTAGCTCCTCGACTAGCTCTCTCGTGCGCTGCTCGACCAACTCCAGGTCTTCCTTCGAGACTTGGCCGGGGCGCGCGCCCCCCGCTTGCGGTACCAACTCGACCTGGGCGCCATACGCGGCCAACATGCGGCGGCGCTCCAGGCTGTTGCCCTCCGACATGACGGCGATCATTCGATAGCCTTTGACGGCACAAACGATTGCTAACCCCGTACCCATATTGCCACTGGTCAGCTCGATCACCGTCCCGCCGGGCCGCAGCCGGCCGTCGCGCTCGGCGGCCTCGATCATCCGTAAGGCCGCCCGGTCCTTGATGCTGCCGCCGGGGCTATAGAACTCCAGCTTGGCGAGCACCCGGCTCGGTAAGCCGGCGCCGAGGCGGTCCAAGGCGATTAGCGGCGTGTAGCCAATCGCATCGAGTACGCTGGCGGAGGTGCTTGTCTGTGGTGCAGTCTCAGGCATCTGGTCAAGGCCCTCCTATGAACATGGGGGCTATCGGGCCGGCCCCCCTATGGTCCCCCCGTCCCGACGGGGGGACGGGCCGCGTCCTCTTGCTGCCCCGGCACTGCGCGCGATCACTCCACGCCGGCCTGCCGGAGGGCCGCGCGGACCTCGGCGGCGCAGGCGGTGTCGGGAATATCCGCGAGAGCGTCTTCGAGATCGGCGCCGGCAGCGGCCCAGTTCTCCGGCTGCTGCGGCACGAAAAAGAGATACCAGCCCCGCGCGCACTCGAACACGTCTACGCGCTCGATGCCACTCACGCCGTCCAGTGTCGTGACGAGGCGCCCGGTGAAGGTCAGGAGCGGGCCGTCCATCGCCGTGATGTCCGTGATGCCCTCCAGCTTACTGAGCATCTCCAGCCCCTCTTCCATTTCGGGGCCGATACCCAGATCGAGCGTCGTTTCGTCAGTTGCCATACGTTGTCCTTGTTGCTTATCGCCGCCCGCGCTGCCGCCGGCGGGTGCGCTTGGGCTTGCGGCGCGTGGGCCGCCGGTTGAGCTTGGCCATCGCTGCCGCGAGCAAGCGGTCCGGCGCGTCGTCGTCGGGCAGGCGGGTCAGGATGTCGGGGCCGTTCTCGGTGATTGCTACCGTATGCTCCCAGTGCGCCGATAACTTGCGGTCGGCGGTCCGCACCGTCCAGCCGTCCGGGTCTACCGAGGTGGTGTCGTCACCCAACAGGAGCATCGGCTCGATGGCGATAGCCATGCCTGCCCGCAGCATGTCACCGCGACCGGGCGTGCCATGGTTCATGACGGCCGGCTCCTCGTGCATCTCGCGGCCGATGCCGTGTCCGCAATACTCGCGTACCACCTTGTAGCCGTGCGCGCGGGCGTGACGCTCGACTATGGCGCCAACGTCGCCGAGCGTATTGCCGGCGCGGGCGAGTGCTATCGAGAGATACAGGGCCTCGCGCGTGATCTCCACCAAGCGGAGCGCCGCCGGGTCCACGTTGCCGATGGGGATGGTGACGGCCGCGTCGCCGTGCCAACCGTCAATGATCGCGCCAAAGTCAACACTGAGCAGATCGCCCGACTTCAGCACGCGGTGTCGGCTGGGAATGCCATGGACGATCTCGTCGTTGATGCTGGCGCAGATGCACGCCGGGAAACCGTGATAGCCCTTGAACGACGGCGTGGCGCCGGCCTCGCGGGTCATGGTCTCGGCGATCTGATCGAGGTCGGCGGTACTCACGCCGGGTTGCGCCGCGGCGGTCAGCCGCCGGTGGACCTGCGCGACTAGCGCCCCGGCCGCGCGCATCTTCTCGAACTCGGCCGCAGTCTTGATCGTGACGGTGCTTTGCTGCATCGCACTTTCCACTGGGTTAGGCTGCCTTTCCGGTGGCAACGGCCAACTGCCGTGCCCACGCGCCTTGGCCGGCGTTGGGCACGAGGTGGGGAACGGTTTGCGGCCCTTGCGGCAGGATACAGGCGGTGGCATCCGGCCCTGCGGCCCGCAGCAGCGCGGCAAACCGCGCGGAGAGCGGCCCGCATGGCTCCAAGTGGGTCCGGCGCACCGTGTCGTCGTCGAGCGACGAGTAGAGGTAGACCGCAGCGCGCAGTTGTATTTGGGCCTGAATTTGCGCCTGCCACTGATCCGGCACCGCAAAGCCGGGCGCGCATATCTTCTGTAGTAGCTCGTCGAGACTCGCGGTACTCTCCAGTAGCTCGCCGTATTGGCCGTGGCTGGGAATACCGTCCCAGCATTCCGCGGCCAGGATGATCGCCCCGCCCTCGCGCACGACGCGGTTCGCTGCCGAGACGCCTTTGATTGCCTGGTATACGTTGAGGTCGAGCGGATACCCGCTATTGGTGGTGACTACTACGTCGAACGGCTCCGGGACCGGCTGCATCGCGTGCTCGCCGACCCACTCACAGCCGAGGCGGTGCGAGGCCAGCGTATCGCCGGCAAAGACGGCCGTGATCTCGCGCTCCTTGTTCAGTGCCACGTTGAGGCTGAAGGTTGGCTGCCCCATCATGGCCGCCGCGCGTAAGTCTTCCCACAATGGGTTGCCCTCGCGGATACCCCAGATCGCCTGCGGCTCGGCAATGAAGCGGGCACCATGGTTGGCCATGACGGTAGCGAGTCCCGCTACCGCCGGCACGACCATTTTCGGGCCACCGCTGAACCCGGCGAACAGGTGCGGCTCGATGAAGCCGGTGAGCAGGCGCACCGAGGCGTTCAAGAAGTGCTTGTTGATCCACACCGGCGTCCCGCGCGGCGTGGTGCCGACGCGGGTCAACTCGTCCTCGTTGCGGGCGTCGTGCTGCACAATACGATACTGTGCGACCAGCTCCGGGCCGAGCATCTCGCGTAGCTCGTCCGGGGTGTTGGCGCGGTGGGTACCCGTCCCGTTGATGAGCACAATGCGGTCGCGGCCCACGACCGTCTCGACTTCCTCCAACAGCACCGGCAGCACACGGTCACTCGGCATCGGCCGCGTAATGTCGCAGAAGACGACGGCTACCGTATCCGTCGGCGCGAGCAGGTCACGCAGGGGCGGTGTCCCTACCGGTTTGCGGAGCGCAGCACGCATTGCAGCCGCTTCGTCCGGGAGGCCGGGTACGTAGCGCGGCTCGACGACCGTCACCCGGTCGGCGAGACCGTCGGGAACGGACAGGTCCAATCCGGTGCGGCCATACGCGAGGGGAACGATCATTGACCTACCTCCGCCGCGGCGCCGGTGCGCTGCCGGTAGTCCTCGACTGCCGCGCGCACTACGTCCTCAGCGAGCACCGAGCAGTGTAGCTTGTTGGCGGGCAGGCCGCCGAGCGCAGCCGACACGTCCTCGTTCGTCAGCCGCAGCGCCTCCGCGACGGTCCGACCGATGAGTAGCTCGGTCGTGATCGAGCTGGCGGCGATGGCGGCCGGGCAGCCCATGGCGCGAAAGCGGGCCGCGGCAATGCGGTCATCGCGCACGCGGATTGTTAGCACGGTGCGGTCGCCGCAGACGGGATTTTCTACGTCGCCAATCCCATCAGGATCGGCAAGCTCACCGAGATTCCGCGGCGAGCCGAAGTGGTCACGGACGAGATCGGAATACTTCATACGCCATGCCGAGCTACCGACGCGGAGAGGCCGAGGCCGGACCTAACCCCCGGCCCCTTCCCTCCAGGGAAGGGGGGTCCGTATGGCGCCGGCTGCCACTCACCCCGGCCTACCAGATGCCCAGTTCCTCCTTCGCCTCCTCCGACATCATATCCTTGTCCCAGGGCGGATTGAAGGTGAACTCGACGCTCCCTTTCGTCACGTCCGGGATGTTGCTCTTGAGTATCTGGTCAATCTGCGCCTTGATCTGTGGGCCAACCGGGCAGAACGGTGTCGTGAGGGTCATCAGGACATTGACCTCGGTACCCTCGATGGCGACTTCGTAGACCAAGCCTAGGTCGACAATGTTGATCCCTAGCTCCGGGTCATCAACTTGCTTCAGCGCGTCGCGCACGCTCGTCTCGGTCAGGGCGGGTTTCTCTGTCATCGGCGTATGCTCCTCTCCTCGACACTCACCACTCAGCCGGTGTTGTGCCCCTTACTCCGTCGTGACGACAGCGTGCTGCTGTACGGCTGCGCCGCCGGCCAGTGCCTGCCGTAGCGCGACCCGCAGCGCCTCCCACGCCAGCAGCGCGCACTTGATCCGCACCGGATACTGCCGCACGCCTTCGAGTGCTTCCAGATCGCCCAGGTCCAGCTCCGGGTCTATCTCGTCGGGGTGGTTGGTCAGCAGCCCGTGGACCGTCCGATACCAGCGCTGCACGTCCGCGACCGCCTGCCCCTCGACCGCCTCGGTCATCATGGACGCCGAGGCCTGACTGATGGCGCAGCCCCGGCCCTCGAAAGCGACGGCTACCAAGTGGTCATCTTCCAACGAGACACACACGTCAACGGTGTCGCCGCAGATCGGGTTATCGCCGTCGGCGCAGGTGCAGGTCGTACTCTCGATCCGGCCCTTATTGCGGGGGTATTCGTAGTGATCGAGGATGATGTCCTTATACAGCTCGTCCAATGGCACGGTGGAACACCTCCTTGACGCGGTCCAACCCGCTTATCAGCGCGTCCACGTCTGCGGGCGTGTTGTAGAGGTAGAAACTGGCGCGTGTCGAGCCGGCCACGTCGAGCCACTCGTGGAGCGGCTGGGTGCAGTGGTGGCCGGCGCGCACGGCAATGGCTTGCTCGTCGAGGATCGTGCTGACATCGTGCGAATGGACGCCACGCACGTTGAAGGAGATTACGCCGCCGCGCTGGTCGAGGTCCGTCGGACCGTATAGCTCAAGCTCCGGCCGGTCGGCAAGCTGCTCCAGCGCGTAGGCCATCAAGTCGCGCTCGTGGGCACGTACCGCCACCATGCCGATCCGCTGCAAGTATTCGATGGCGGACCCGAAGGCCACCACGTCAGCGATGTTGGGCGTGCCGGCCTCCAGCTTGTACGGGAGCACGTTCCAGGTCACACGGTCCAGCGTCACCCGGCCGATCATGCTGCCGCCACCCAAGAAGGGCGGCATGGCCTCCAGGATTTCCTGACGCGCCCACAGCACGCCTACTCCCGTCGGGCCGAGCATTTTGTGGGCCGAGAAGGCGAGGAAGTCACAATCTAGCTCCTGCACGTTGACCGGCTGGTGCGGCACGCTCTGCGCGGCGTCTACCAAGAGGCGCGCTCCGACGGCGTGTACACGCCGGGCAAGCTCCTCCACCGGGGCGATGGTGCCGAGCACGTTGGAGGCGTGGCCCACTGCCACCAGCTTTGTCCGCTCGGTCAGCAGCTCATCGAGCGGGTCGAGGTCGAGCCGTCCGTCCGGGGTCAACTCGATCACGCGCAGTACGGCCTCGCGCTCCTGGGCAAAGCGCAGCCACGGGACCAGATTGCTGTGGTGCTCCAGCCGCGTCACTACGATCTCGTCACCCGGCCGCAGCGTCTCCCTCGCCCACGTGTAGGCAACGAGGTTGATCGCCTCCGTCGTGTTGCGCGTGAAGATGATCTCGTCGCTGCTCGTTGCTCCGATGAGGTCGGCGGCGAGCGAGCGGGTCCGCTCGTAGGCGCCGGTGGCCTCTGCGCCTAGGGTATGCACGCCGCGGTGGATGTTGGCGTTGGAGTGCTCGTAGAAGTGGACAAGCGTGTCGAGGACCTGGCGCGGCTTTTGCGACGTGGCGGCGTTGTCCAAGTAGACCAAGGGGCGGCCGTTGATCCGGCGGCGGAGGATGGGGAAGTCCTCCCGCAGCGCGGCGAGGTCGAGCGTCGGCGCTGCGAGTGTCTCTACTGCCACTGTCTTTGTCCTCGAATTTCCTTGCCGCGGCAGCACTCACCCGGTAAGGGCGCAACATGTTGCGCCCCTACAACCGGGCCAGCACCGCCGCACCCCCTACGCCGGTAGCCCGACGAGCACCTCGTCGTCCTCGATGACCACCGGATACGTGGCGACCGGCACGACCGCCGGCATCATGGTCGCTGCGCCGGTCCGCACGTTGAACCGCGCACCGTGACGCGGGCACTCGATCTCGTCGCCTTCCAACTGCCCTTGGTCGAGCGGGCCGCCGTCGTGTGTACACACGTCGTCAATTGCATAGTACGTGCCGTCCAGGTTGCACACCGCGATGCGATAGTCGTCAATCTCGACGACCATCACCTGCCCGGATTCCAGATCGCCTACCTCGCCAACGACAACGTACTCCAGAGCCATCCGTTACCTCGTGTCGCGGTCGATGCCGCCGATTTTGCGATCTATGGCCTGGCGCAGATGATCTTGCAGCGCCGCGACGCCCATGCGCTCGACAATCGGCTCGAAGAACCCTTGGATGATCAGGCGCTCGGCCTCATTGCGCGGCAGTCCGCGGGTCCGCAGGTAGTACAGGTGCTCCGGCTCTACCGGGCCGGTGGCCGAGCCGTGCGTACACTTGACCTCGTTGTTCTTGATTTCGAGCATCGGGATCGAGTCGGCCTTGGCCGTCTTGCTGAGGAGTAGGTTGCGGTTGGCCTGGTAGCCGTTCGAATCGCTGGCGGTGGGCTGGATCACGACTAACCCCTCGTAGACGAGCCGTGCCCGGTCTTGCATTGCCGTCTTGTAGAGCTGATCGCTGTCGGTGTTCGGTGCCGCGTGGTCTTGCAGCGTGTGGAAATCGAAAACCTGCGTGCCGTTGCCGAATCCCAGGCCCAGCATCTCGGCGTTAGCGCCGCGGCCATCGAGCACCACGTCGGCCGTGGCCCGGGTATAGGCGCTGCCCATCCCGACCATGACCCAGTTGACATACGCATCGCGGCCCAGCCGGCAGCGTTGCGTGATGAAGGTATGCGCTTCCGTCGCTTGCTCGTGCAGCGATAGGAAATTGAGCCGCGCGTTGTCCTCCACGTATAACTCGGTGACGCCGCTGGTAAAGAGCGGCGGGGCCGCCGGCGACAAGGTGGGAGAGTGGACTTCCTCCACGCACGTCACGCTGCTATTGCGGTCAACGACGACGACGGTGTGCGGAAAGCTGCCCACGCCCGGCGTGCCGGTCCACTGGAGCATCCGCAGCGGTAGCTCGACCTCCGTGTTGGGCGGCACGTAGATAAACGCGCCCCCCGACCACAAGGCGCCGTGCAGGGACTCGAACTTGCCGGCATTGGACGGCTCGCCTGGCTGCCAGCCCACCGGCACGAGGTTCATCAGGTAGGGTCGCACCAGATCGGGATGCTCGCGCACGGCCGCATGGATGTCCATGAACAGCACGCCCTGGTGATCTAGCTCGTCGGCGAGGGTCCGGTGGACGGTCGTGGAGTCCTGCTGGATGACCAGCCCTCCCACCGGGAAACGCACATCGAGCGCCGCTTGCAGGCCAGCGTCGAGATCGCCGAGCGCCACGTCGTGCCGGTTGTTGCGGGATGCTGCCGGCTTGACGGTATGCAGCCGTGACGTGATCGGCCGCAAGTCGGTGCGGCGCCAGCCTTCCGTGGTCGGCGTGGGCAGCGGCAGGCGCTCCCACGCCGCGAAGCTGGCGCGGCGCAGGTCCTGGACCCACTCCGGGTCGTCGCGCGACGCATTCAGCGCGGCGACCGCAGCCGCCGTGATGGTTGGCTTGCGCGTCACGGACCGGCGGCGGCGCCGCACGACCGTCCGCACCGGTGAGGCTACACTCACACGTACTCTCCTCAGGGAATGGGGATGCCTACTCGCCGGCCGCCCTCTCCCTCAGGGTGGGACGGATTCCCGCTTGCGCGGGAACGACGGGTAGGTGTTATTTTCATCGCAATGGTGGGGTGGCGGTGGGCATGGCGGGTGCCTCAGCCGACGGCAGCGTCCATCTGGAGCTGGATGAGGCGGTTTAGCTCCACCGCGTATTCCATCGGTAGCTCCTTGCTGAACGGCTCCATGAATCCGTTTACCACCTGGGTAACGGCTTCCGCCTCCGAGAGGCCCCGGCTCTGCAAGTAGAACAGCTGCTCCTCGCCGACCTTCGAGACCGTGGCTTCGTGCCCGATGGACACGTCTTCCTCGTCAATCTCGATGGTTGGGTAAGTGTCGGAACGGCAGTCCGGCGTCAGCAGCAAGGCGTCGCAGCGCATCTGAGAGGCCGACTTCTCGGCGCCCTTGTAGATTTTCAGCAGGCCGCGGAACGACGCCTGGCCCGTGCCGAGCGTCACCGACTTCGAGTTGATGGTCGAAGAGGTTTCCGGCGCCGCGTGGTAAATCTTGCCGCCGGCGTCCTGCACCTGGCCGGAGTTAGCCATCGCTACCGAGACGATCTCCGCCTTGGCCTTTGGCCCGGTGAGATAGACGCCCGGGTACTTCATCGTCACCTTGCTGCCCAGGTTGCCGTCAATCCAGGCGACGGTCGCTTCCTCTTGGGCCACCGCGCGCTTGGTGACGAGGTTGTAGACGTTGTTGGACCAGTTCTGGATGGTCGTGTAGCGGATGGTCGCGCCCGGCTTGGCCATCAACTCGACGACCGCGCAGTGCAGGCTGTCCTCGGTGTAGATCGGCGCCGTGCAGCCTTCGATGTAGTGGACGTAGCTGCCTTCCTCGGCAATGATCAAGGTCCGCTCGAACTGCCCGGCGGCCTCCGAGTTGATGCGGAAGTACGCCTGCAACGGAATGGCGACGTGAACCCCCGCCGGGACGTAGACGAACGATCCGCCCGACCACACTGCCGAGTTCAGGGCGGCGATCTTGTTGTCCTTGTAGGGGATCACCGTGGCCCAATACTCCTTCACCAGGTCCGGGTACTCGCGCAGGCCGCTATCCATGTCGGTGAAGATGACGCCCTGCTGGGCCAGCTCTTCACGGACGCTGTGATAGACCGCCTCCGAGTCGTACTGGGCGGTCACGCCGGCGAGGAACTTGCGCTCCGCTTCCGGGATGCCGAGCTTGTCGAACGTATTCTTGATGTCGTCGGGCACCTCTTCCCACGTGCGCCCCTGCTTTTCGGTGGGCCGGATGTAGTAGTGGATGTTGTCGAAGTCCACGCCGCTGAGGTCCGCGCCCCACTGCGGCATCGGCCGGGCCTCGAAATGATCCAGCGCGTCCAAGCGGAACTGACGCATCCAAGCCGGCTCACTCTTCATGGAAGAGATTTCCTCGACGACGCGCCGGTTCAGCCCCCGCTCGGAACGGTAGGTGTACTCTACGTCGTCGTGCCAGCCGGCCGAATACTCGGTCGGCAGCTGCGCCGCCGCTTCCTGCATCAAGCGCAGCTTTTCCGGGTCGCGGGCTGCTACCGCTAGCTCTGCTGCCATGCTCTTACTCCTTATGAACGCTGAACGCTCACCTGCTTAGATAGCAGTCCGACCATGTGACCGGAAGGGATCGTGCTCGTCCCCGCCGACCACGCTGTGCTCGCGCATCTCGGTTGCGCTTTCGATACCGGCTCCGTCGGCTGTGTCCGACACGGCTGCCTGGTCCGCCGCGCGTAGCTCCTTGATGAGCGGATCGTAGCCGTGCTCCTCCAGATACAAGGCCAACTCCGGCCCTCCGGACCGTACCAGATGTCCGCCGAGGAGTACATGCACGAAGTCCGGCTCGATGTAGTTCAACAGCCGCTGATAGTGGGTGATGACCAGCACGCCGAGATCGGGATTCATCTGGGCGTTCACGCCGTCGGCGACGACCCGTAGGGCGTCAATGTCCAGGCCCGAATCGGTCTCGTCGAGAATGGCGAACTCCGGCTCCAGCAACGCCATCTGCAAGATTTCCGAGCGCTTCTTCTCGCCGCCGGAAAAACCGTCGTTGAGATACCGGCGCATGAAGGAGCGGTCCATCTTCAGCAGTTGGAGCTTCTCGGTGAGCAGCTTGCGGAACTGCCGCGCGCGCTCCTCGCCAAACCGTGCCCGCACCGCCAGGCGCAGGAAGTTGCCCATGTTGATGCCCGGAATGGAGGTCGGATACTGGAACGCCAGGAAGAGGCCGGCCTTGGCGCGCTCGTCCGGCTCCATTTCCAGCAGGTCTTCACCCTTGAACCGCACGCGGCCCTGAGTGACCTCATAGGTCGGATGGCCCATCAGCGCGTAGGCCAGCGTGCTCTTGCCGGAGCCGTTCGGCCCCATGATGGCGTGAACCTCGCCCTTGTTCAGGGTCAGGTTGATCCCGTGCAAGATTTCCTGACCATTAATCGCCGCGTACAGATCCTCGATGACCAAGGTTGGCGACGCAGCGCCATTTTCCGCCATGGATATCGCTCCTCCTGTGCTGCCGCGGTGTCCAGCACGTCGCTGACAGCCAACTTAAGTATACGCGGACGTATAAAAAAGCGACAAGGCGGCGTTGGGCGGGCCTCACAGGGGAGGGGCGGGCCTCACCCCCTGGCCCCCTCTCCATCGCAGAGCGATAGAGAGGGGGTGGAGGGCCCGGGTCGGGGACTAGGGCTGGTCCTGGATTGCGGCCTACGCCGCAATGACGGGGGGCTGGGCACAGCATGCTGTGCCCCTACGGCGTTGGAATGCGGCCCCGTAGCGGGGATGGGACATGCTTGCGCGGGCGTGCCGGGGGGCACCAAGTGTGTCCCTGGATTCCGGCTTTCGCCGGAATGACGGATGAGGCGATGGGGATGACGGGGGGCTGGGCGCGATGAATCGCGCCCCTACGTAAAAAACTACCCTTGTCAGGGGGGCGGTCTCAGCCCTTGACCACGATGATCGGCCGCGTGCGGACGACGGTGCGGGCGAGGCCGGCGCCGACGGCGGTGCCGACTACTTCGGAGGCGTCCTTGTAGGCGTCCGGGGCCTCTTCGGCGAGGCCGCGGACGGAGCCGGCGCGGACGGCGATGCCTTTTGCGCGGAGGGCGGCAATCAGCTCCTTGCCGGATACTGCCCGCTTGGCCGCTGCGCGGGACAAGCGGCGGCCGGCCCCGTGGCAGAGCGAGCCGAACGTCTCGGTCATCGTCTGCGGCGTGCCGACGAGGACATACGAATAGCGGCCCATGTCGCCGGGCACTAGCACCGGCTGGCCGACGGACCGGTAGGCGGCGGGTAGCTCGGCGTGCTCGGCAGGGAAGGCGCGGGTGGCACCTTTGCGGTGGACGAGCACCTGCCGCGTCGGTCCCTGCTCGCCGGGGATGCGATGCCGCTCGAACTTGGCGATGTTGTGCGCCACGTCGTAGACCGGGTGCATACCCAGCGCCTCGGCCGATTGCTCGAACACCGCCGCAAAGCCCTCGCGGATCAGGTGCGCCAGGACTTGCCGGTTGGCCCAGGCAAAGTTGGCCGCGCCGGTCATCGCGCTGAGGTAGGCTCGGCCGGCCGCGGATCGGATCGGCATACAGGCCAACTGCCGGTCCGGTAGCTCGATTCCATAGGCTGCGCCGGCGGCCTGCGCGGTCTGCAAGTAGTCGGTGCAAATCTGGTGGCCGAGGCCGCGCGAGCCGGTGTGAATCCAGACGACTACTTGCCCCAACGACAGGCCGAACGCCGCGGCGGCCGCCTCGTCTGCTACGGCGTCAACGACCCCAACCTCGGCAAAGTGGTTGCCGGCGCCGAGCGAGCCGAGCTGTCCGCCGCCACGACCTGATGATTGGATGCGGCCCAGTCCGCGCTCGAACGCGCGGCGGCTCACGTGGTCGGGGTTGGCGCCCGGTAGCTGCCCGTTGGCCTCGCAATACTCCAGGTCTTCCTGCCAGCCCAGTCCGGACCGGACGGCCCAGCGGGCGCCGTCGGTCAACGCTCGCTCGCGCTTGCCTTGGCCCTTGCCGAGGCCGCTGCCCTTGCCCAAGCCGCTCGGTAGCTGCCTGAATAGCTCATCGGCCAGCCGGTCGAGCCGGTCGCGCAGGTCGTCCTCGCTCAGATCGGCGCGGAGCAGGCGGACGCCGCAGTTGATGTCGTACCCGCAGGCGCCGGGCGAGACGACGCCGGTCGCTGCGTCGGTGGCAAAGACGCCGCCGACGGGTGCGCCGTAGCCCTGGTGTACGTCGGGCATCGCCAGGGCGCGGCCGAGAATGCCCGGCAGGGTCGCCATGTTGGCGAGTTGGCGTACCGAGCCATCGCCCTGGAGCAGATCGCGCAACGCATCGTTGACGTAGACGCGCCCCGGTACGCGCATCCCGTCCTGGGCGCCCAGCGGAATGTCCCAGCGCCAGTCGTCAACGGCGACCGGCCACGTGTCGGCCGGTGCGCTCGCCTGGGGCGCGGGCGGTGGCGGGAATCCGGCAACCGGCTCGAACTTGGTCGAGATGTCCATGGCCGGTTGCTGCTCGCGGCCGCGGCGCCGCCCGCGCCCGCGGCGGCGCGAGGAACGTCGGCTCATCGTCGTGCTCCTTCCCTCTCGGTCTTGCCCCCCTGTGGTCCCCCCGTTGCGACGGGGGGACGTGGATTCCCGCGCAAGCGGGAATGACGGGCCTCGCCCCCCTATGGTCCCATGACCGGTGGTTGCCGGGAGTAGGCCAAGTTGTGCGGAAGATAGTATCCTACTATGGAACTGGGATACTCACCCCTGGCAGTTGGGTATGTGTTTCTATCCGCGCGGAGACCGTCGCGCCGGGGCAGCTATTAATTGTACGTCATGCTGCCGAGCACCTGTGTACGGGGCGGCGCGCAAACAGTGCAGTTGGCGGGTGGTAGTCTGCCTCGTGTGAGGGAGGAGCTGAAATGGGGCGTAAGGCGATTGGTGTGGAGTTGTTGGTGGTCGGAGCAATCGTGCTGATCGTCTCGGTTGGCGCGGATTTGCTGCCGTTCTCTGTCGCCGGCTTCGGCTGGAAGCAGATCGTCGGGACCGTCGCTGGCGTGGTCCTCTTGGCTGGCGGAGGCTACGTTTATCGAGCCGCAGCGCGCAGCGCGTAGGGGGGCTGGCCCCCTATGGTCCCCCGTCCCGACGGGGGGACAGAGCACTTCCACCGGCGGCGGCTGTGTCGGCGGCCGGCATGCTCCCTCCCCTGTCGCAACGGGCGAGGGCGAGGGAGGGGGCAAGTCCGAGCCGGGAAGTGACCGTGTGGGGCAGTGATGTTCGGACGGGTGGTGTCCCTGCTGATCTTCGGGGCCGGGCTGGCGCTGTTTGTCGCCGCGCTGGCCGCCGTTGGCTGGGGTGTGAGCGGTCCCGGCTTTGGGTGGCAGACGTTGCTCGGTGTGAGCTTGGGCGCGCTGGTAGCCGGCTGGGGCGTTGTCCTCTTCCAAGCCGGTGGATCGCCCCGCGCCGGTTGGCGCCGCTGGCGTCGTTTCGCCGCCGTCGTCGCGACGTGGCAGGCACGTCTGCTGTATTCCGTGGTGTACGTGCTGCTCATCATCCCGCTCGGAATGCTGCTCCGCTGGCGCAGTGACCCGTTGCGCCTGCGTCGCGCGCCGGCCGGCCGGACCGTGTGGCGAGTGCGGTCGGAGCCTCCCGATCTCCAGCAGTGGGCGCGGCGCCAGTTCTGATGCGGATTCTCGGTATCTCCTGCTTCTACCACGATGCCGCGGCGGCGCTGTTGGTTGACGGCCAGCTTGTCGCGGCGGCGGAAGAGGAACGCTTTTCGCGGATCAAGCACGACAACCGTTGGCCGCAGCAGGCCATTGACTTCTGTTTGGCAACGGCCGGCCTGCACCCCGACGATCTCGACTGTGTGGTCTTCTACGAGAAGCCGCTCCTCAAGTTCGAGCGGGTCTTGCTGAGTGCTATCGCAACGGTGCCGCGGTCACTCCGCTACTTCCGCGAGGCGATGATCGCCGCGCTGCTGGACCGCCTGTGGGTGAAGGCCAAGCTGCGCGGCCGCTTTGGGCTGCCCGGCGAGCGGCTGCTGTTTTGCGAGCACCATCTGTCCCACGCGGCGAGCGCGTTCTACTGCTCTCCGTTCGCGGCGGCGGCCGTGCTGACCGTTGACGGCGTGGGCGAGTGGACGACCGCCGCCTTGGGCGTGGGCGAGGGTACGACGCTGCGTTTGACCGACGAGCTGCGTTTCCCGCATTCGCTCGGCCTGCTCTATAGCGCCTTCACCGCCTGGCTCGGCTTCGAGGTGAACGAGGGCGAGTACAAAGTGATGGGCCTGGCTGCCTATGGCCGGCCGCGGTACGTTGACCGGATACACAAGGTCGTACAGGTTGACCGGGACGGCGGTTTGCACCTGGATATGTCGTATTTCTCCTTCCACCAATCGGTGCAGCACACCTACAGTCCCAAGTTTGTCGCGCTCTTCGGCCCGCCGCGCGATCCTATGCAAGAACAGGTCGAGCAATACTATGCTGACGTGGCGGCGAGCATTCAGCGGGTCTGTGAAGAGACGATGCTGGCGATGGCCCGGCGCCTCCATGACCGCACCGGCCTGCCTAACCTCTGCCTGGCCGGGGGCGTCGCGCTCAATGGCGTGGCGAACGGCCGGATTGCCCGCGAAGGTCCTTTCGAGCGGGTGTTCATTCAGCCAGCGGCCGGCGATAGCGGTGGCGCGCTGGGCGCGGCCCTCTGGGTGCAGCACGCCGTGTTCGGGCAGCCGCGGACGTTTGTGATGGATCATGCCTACTGGGGACAGGCGTACTCTCCGGGGCAGATACGGGCGGCGCTCGACGCGGCCGGCGTCGCCTACCGGGATTTGGGCAGCGCCGAGGCGGTGCAGGCGGCAGTTGTCGAGCGGCTGACGCAAGGCCAGGTGCTCGGCTGGTTCCAGGGACGGTTCGAGTATGGCCCGCGTGCGCTTGGTGCCCGCTCCATCATCGCCGACCCGCGGCGAGCGGGGATCAAAGATCGCGTCAATCGCCGGGTCAAGCTCCGCGAACCGTTCCGGCCTTTTGCGCCGTCCGTTTCCTTGCCCGCCGCCAACCGCTACTTCGACTTGGCAGAGCCGGAAACCGCCTATCCGGCGCGATTCATGCTCTACGTCGTGGACGTGCTGGCCAGTCAGCGTGCGCGGCTGCCGGCGATCACCCACGTAGACGGTACGACGCGGCCGCAGACGGTGGATGCGGCGGTCAATCCCCGCTATGCCGGCGTGATCGAGCGGTTCGAGGCCATGACCGGGTTGCCGGTGATTCTGAATACGAGCTTCAACCTGCGTGGAGAGCCAATCGTGAACACCCCGGCCGACGCGCTGGCGACTTTCGAGCGCAGTGGCCTGGATGCGCTGGTGCTGGGTAACTTCCTCGTCACGCGCTAGGTTAAGCTGGCAGTCAGGAGAGCAGCGAGGGAACGATGGCGGGTAGCAAGGGATCGCGGGTGCTAGGACAAACCGGCGCGGTGCTCGGAACGGTTGGTGAACTATTCGGATTGCTGTGGGCGCATAAGTTGTGGTGGGCCATTCCTCTGCTCTTGCTGCTGCTCCTGCTCGCCGCGCTCGTGTTCCTGGCCCAGACGACGGCCATGGCCCCCTTTATATACCCGCTTTTTTAGCTAACGGCTGAAAGCTGCTGGCTGCTGGCTAATTAGCCACCGATCTGCGACATCGAGCGCGAGGCCCGCTTGAAGGACGGGCCTTCGTTGATGTGGTGCTTCAGTTCTTTGCGCCAGATAGCGTGGCGCAGGAGCAGTTCCAACTCGCTGTCGGGGGCGCCAATCCGCATGGGGTCGCGCAGGTTGGTCTCGTCAATGGAGAACAGGCAGGTCCGGAGTTGCCCATCGGCGGTGAGGCGAATGCGGTCACAGGAGGCGCAGAACGGCTGGCTCACGGGGTTGATAAAGCCCATCTCGCCGCTGCCGTCGGCGAAGCGATACACGCGAGCCGTGCTACTCGCACCGACCCGCACCGGCACGAGCGGATAGACCGACTCGATTGTGCGCTTGATTTCATCGCCGCTCAGGACCTGCATCCGGTCCCAATGGCCGTCGGCGTCGAGGGGCATGAACTCGATGAAGCGGATGACATAGGGCTTGCGACGCGCTAGTTCGGCAAAGGCGAGAATGTCATCGGCAGTGGTGAAGCCGCGCACCGCTACCGCGTTGACCTTGATGGGGTGGATGCTCGGTACTTCCTCCAGCGCCTCCAGCCCGTCGAGTACCGCCTTGATGGCGTTCCGCCGCGTGATCGCCGCGAACTTATGCGCGTCGAGTGTGTCCAGACTGACGTTGATGCGCGTCAGGCCGGCTGCGGCCAGGTCCGGAACCAGCTTGCGGAGCAAGAAGCCGTTGGTGGTCAGGGCCAGACTCTTCAGCCCGGGGATAGCCGAGAGGCGCGCGATCAACTCCGGTAGCTGGGGCCGCAAAGTTGGCTCGCCGCCGGTGAGGCGAATCTCGTCGATTCCCAAGGAGACAGCCAAGCGCACCAGTCGTTCGATCTCGTCAAAGGTCAGGATTTCGTCGCGTGGCAGCCACTCCAAGCCCTCGGCCGGCATACAGTAGGTACAGCGGAAGTTGCAGCGATCAATGAGCGAGACCCGCAGATTGCGGATACGGCGCCCGAACGCATCCTCCAGGGGACCTTCGAGCGGCATCGGACGCCCCATCTGAGCACGCAACTCTTGCGGTGCGCTGGGGCTAATCCACGGCTCGGACGGCGCTGTTTCGATGACCATGGGGAATCAATGAGCGACTCGGACTGCTCACGCTAGTAGTGTAGCCGACAAGGCACGTGAATAGGTAGGTAGGCCGCCGAAATTGCCGGATAATCCGGCCGCCGCCGCCGGGTGTTGATCGGCCGGCCAGTATACTCGCCTCCGGCGCTTCTCCATTGCTGTGGCATTCCTGCCTGCCGTCAGGTGTGGTGGACCCGTAGACGCGAGAATCTTCGACCTGCGCTCAACATACGGTGCGTCCTCCATGAAGAGGCCCCTGGCATGAATGAATCGCTGGCCCAGCGCGTCGGGGAATCGCAGCCCGCGTGGCAACGTAGCGCGCTGCTGCGGTGGGTGAGCGTGCTGGTGCTCGTATATGTGTTGATTCTCGCCGTCGGGTTTATCGGCGCGGGCTTCAAGACCGTGGCCGGCGAGCGGGCGCAGGAGCTTTTTGCGTTTGCTACCAACCCTTTCCTGAGTTTGCTCGTCGGCATCATCGCCACCGCTCTCATTCAATCGTCCAGTACGGTCACGTCCATCATCGTCGGGCTGGTGGCGGGCGGACTGCCCGTAGTGATTGCCGTGCCCATGGTCATGGGCGCCAACGTCGGCACGACGATTACCAATACACTGGTCAGTTTGGGCCACGTGGCCGAGAAGCAGGAGTTCCGGCGTGCCTTTGCCGCCGCGACCATTCACGACTGCTTCAATCTCCTCAGTATCGTCATCTTTCTGCCGTTGGAAATCCTGTTTCGCCCGCTCGAAAGAATGGGACTATTCATCGGCAACCTCCTGGTCGGCGGCGGCTCCTACGCGCCGACCCATTTGAACGTCGTCAGCGGTGCCACCAAACCGGTGATCAAGGTGTTCGTGGAGTGGACGCACGTCCTGCCGCAGCCTTTTGACGGGCTGCTGACTATTTTCGTCGGGGTCATCCTGATCTTTCTCTCGATCTCCCTCATCAGCAAGCTACTCAAGGCGCTGATGGTCGGCCGCGCCAGGGAGATCATGCATTTCGCGATTGGGCGTGGACCGTTGGCCGGCATTGCCGCCGGCACGGGCATTACCGTGCTGGTCCAGTCGTCTTCCACTACCACGAGCCTGATCGTGCCTTTGGCCGGCGCGGGTGTATTCCGCTTGACGCAGGTGTATCCGTTTACCCTGGGTGCCAACATCGGTACCACGGTCACGGCTTTGCTCGCCGCCACCGCCGTCTCCGGCGCGGAAGCGTTGCCCGCGCTCCAGATTGCGCTCGTTCACTTGATCTACAACCTGTTCGGAGTGGTGGTGATTTACGGTATCCCATGGCTGGCCCGCTTACCGCTGTTGGGGGCCGAACGTCTCGCAGCGATAGCCAGCGAACGCAAGCCGCTGGCGTTCGCCTACGTCGTCGGCGTGTTCTTCCTCATCCCGGCCGCGTTCTTGGGGATCACGACGCTCTACTGATGCCGCGGCGGTGGCAACGTGCCCTTGGTGAATAATCCTGGCCACCCTGCTATATTAGGCACAAAAGCCTAGGACACTCGACGGTAGCGTACCATCCTGTACTTGCTGCGAGGGGACAACCATGACGGCACCCGCACCCGATGCTGCCACTCCGGAGACCCTGAGTTCCGGTCCGGAGCGGCCGGTCGCGGTACACCCAGTACCGGACCGCCGGCGAGCCAAGGCCGCCCAGGTCCGGGCAGAGATGGATGCGCTGGCCGCGGAGATTAGCGCGGCTTGGCCGGCGGGGGTGACCGCGGCGGAGGCTGTGCAGGAGCAACGGCGAGAGTTGTAGCGTGTACGTCGTTGATGCCAGCGTCTGGGTGAGCCGGTTCATCCTCGATGATGTCCACCACCAGCCCAGTCGGCGCTGGCCTTGGCAGAGGTAGCAGGCGCGATCTCCCGACGCACGGGGCGCTCCGATCTAGGCACTCGTGCAATTGCGTCTCTACAGCGACTTCCTAGCGCCAGACTCATCCCGGTGGATGTTGAGTTGGCTCAGTTGGGCGCCGATTTGGCGGCTGGCCTGCGCCTGCGTGGTGCAGATGCGCTCTACGTCGCTCTGGCGCGACGCTTGGGTGTGCCGCTGGTCACGTGGGATCGGGAGCAGCGGGAACGCGGTCGGGAGGCCATAGTTGCCCGGACCCCGACCGCGATGCTCGAATCCTAGGGCACTCACCCTATCGGGCAGTCTGCCGCTCGAAATCCCGCGGTCATCTTCTGTCCCGACGCACTCGGCGCAAGTGCTCCTTCTTCAGCGCGAGAGCGCCGTGTGGCGCGGCGCTTGACACCGCGCCCGGCCTTTCGGCGGTCTAGGACCGTTCAACCTCGGCACCGGTGTCGGCTGCCAAATGGCGGCGCAGCGAGCGGTGGGCCCGTTGTAGGGCTTGCCGGATCGCTTGCTGGCTGACACCCCAGGCCGCCGCCAGCCGGGCGACCGGTACGTCGTGCCAGTAGTGCAGATACAGCAAGCGCCGCTGGCGCAGCGTGAGTTGCTGCATGGCGACGAGCAACTCCGCCCGTTGTAGGCCCAGCGGCGCCGGGTCCGGGAACAGCGCGTGGCCCAGTTGCGCCACTTTCTCCAACGTACACTCGTCGTCAATAGATTGGCGCCGCCCCGGCGTCCGGCGCCGCTGGGCCTGTGCCAGGAAGTTGCGAGCACGCCAGCGGAGCATCGTGACAATGAAAGGCGTGAAGGAACGCCCGCGCCGCAGCGTGTGCTCGTGGACCAGTTCGAGAAACAAGCGCTTGGTCTCCTGCGTGAGGTCGGCGCGCTCGTAGAGATTGGTCAGCCGCGACCGGGTCACGCCGCGCCAGAGCCAGGACGCGGTGCTCTGGATCAACGGATCGAACTGCTGAAGTAGCGCCAGCCGGGCCGCCTTGTCACCCTCCTGTGCGGCTGCCGCCCATGCGTTCAGGGTGCTTTCTGCTTGTCGCTCCCACTCCATTGGCCTCACTGTCCTACGGACGCGCCCGCTCGTCCTCCGCGAATACTGTACATAAGAACAGTATTCGCGTCAAGGCAACGCCGCCGTTCTCTGGCACGGGGATTCCGGCACGGAAGAGGGGTGGGGGAACTAGGCGGATCGAGGACTGAGGTCAAGCGTGAAGGACCCGTCGCTGCCTCGATACGTGAGCGTGCCGTAGGAAAGAATGTCTCTGCCGATGAGAATGGTGTTCTCGCGCGGTGATGCGACCACATAGACGGCTATTGCCGGGAGGCCGGCCGGCAACTGGACCTTGAAGTCATAGCGCAACCACTCCTCCGTGCCGCCGGCCGTCTCGACCTCTCCTACGTCAACGGGGTTCAACCTCAGCTGTCGGGCAACCCCAGCGTCAATAACGGTGACGGTTGCACCCGTGTCTATCAGGGCTGTCCGAGCTACCGGTTGCGGGACGGCCTTCCCCTGCTTGCGGAGCGACGCAGCCAACTCATCGGGAATCGAGAACTCTACCGCGATTGTTGCTCCTTCACGGTAGAGTTCCAACCGGCCTCGTCGGTTATAGGTGATCGTGGGCACGAAGCTGCCTCAGAGCGACAGGCCCATCACCATGAGGCGCACGGGATCATCTTCTGCTCGTATCTGCTTGACCAAGAAGGGTGCGGCTCCAAACTTCGCATAGCCGGTGTCCAGTGCTTCTCGGTCAGACTCGAACACTCCAACAAGGTTCCTGCCCTTGATGAGCGCATACTGCTGCGGGTAGGCCTTGAGCAGCTTGGCACGTTGCCGGTCGAATGTCTGTAGCTCGGCGGCGAGTACCGATGGTATCTTGCTCTGCCGGCGCATCTCCGCATCTCCGGTCACACGGTCTACGCGCCGATCTTTCACAGTAGGCATCTCTTGCTCCCTTCCACACTCTACACGATGGCAACGACTACAGCATTGCGGTGACTTGGACCCTACTCTCTCGCTGCTCTCACCCCGTTGTGAAGGGGCGGACGGCCACGCCGCGCGGTCCGATGAGCAGGCGCACGCCATCAGCGGCGGAGAGCGCCGGCCGCCCGGCCTGTAGCAGGCCGAGCCGCTGCCCTTGCACGACGGTCAGCGGAGCCGAGTTGTCGGTATCGGAGCCTAGCGAGCGCACCAGGACGGCGGTATCCGCTCGCTGCGCCGCCGGGTCTTGCCCGGCGTCCGACCAGAGCGTGCTACCGGGCAGCCGGAGCGTGCCGGCGGGCGTGTGGATGGCGAGGGCCAGCGCAGCGGCCGGGTTGGTGATTGGGTACCGGCTCCCGGAGACGGGCAGCGGCGCGGCGGCCGTGACCTCCAGCGCAACGTCGTCGGTCAGCCGGATACGGTCTCCGGGACGCACCGACCGGCGTTGCAACCGCCGCTCGCCGATGATCTGCTCGTACCGTCGGGAGCGTGCGGACGGGTAGCGGCCTCCCGAGTCGAGGACCCGGCCGACTTGATACCGCTCCAGGACCGGCAGTAGGCCGGTCAGAGTCGCGGCTCGCGGATCGGTGGCGATCACAAGGTCAACGCGGCGCTGCCAGAACGGCAACGCGCGGCCGAGTAGCTGCACGGCTGCCGTGTGGGTTGCGCCGCCGTCAATCAGGACCGTGGCGCCGGACGGGAGCCGGAGGAGCGCCAGCCGCCCGTCCGTCACGGCCGGCAGCCACAGCTCCGGCGTTGCCGGCGGCCGCGTCGAGATCAGGTGCCAGCCGGCAATCCCGGCAACCAGGCCGCCCACAAGCGCCAGCAATGCCCAGCCGCCGTTCCCGATGGCTGCGAGCGGCGCTGCTCCCGGCCGGCGCCGCAGCCGCCAGGCCAGCCCCGCCAGTCCGAGGTAGGCGGGCAGGGCCACGATGGGCGGCAATGGCGGCAGCGTTAGCGCGGCGCCGGGCACGCCAGAGAACAGACGCGCCGTTTCGATCAGCACTGTCAGGTGTGCCCACAGTATCCCGCCGAGCAGGTCGGTGGCGACGGTCAGCAACGGCCCCAGTAGCGGCGCCAGCCCACCCAGCGCCAGCAGCACGAGGCCGCTGACCATGATCGGCGCGAACAGCGGGGCGAGTATGACGTTCGGCACGGGAGAAATCAGGGATACGCGCCCGAACGTCACCATCAGTACGGGCAGCACGGCGATCTGCGCGGCCAGGGTGAGCGCCAGCGGCTCGCCGAGCCAGCCAGGCAGTCGGTGCAGCCGCGTCTGGAGCGCCGGCGCCAGGAACAGAATGCCGGCAGTGGCGAGGACGGAAAGCTGAAAGCCAACGTCCCACAGGGTCGTCGGGCGGACGGCCACCATCGCGACGGCCGCCCAGGTCAGCGATGTGGGCGCAAACGAGCGGTGCTGGACCGTCGGCGCGGCCAGCACCAACGAACTCATGACCGTCGCGCGCACGACCGAGGCCCCCCAGCCGACCAGCCAGGCGTAGCCCCAAATGGCGCTCAGGGCGAGCAGCGCGATGACCGTGGCCTGCCAGGTCAGCGGCAGTGCCGGTGTACGACCCAGCCGCCCGGCAAGCCCGGCGAGGGCACGTCCGCTCCGTCGGATGACCAAGCTCAACAGCCCGGCGATGATGGTGAGGTTGGCGCCCGAGATGGCGATGATATGCGACGTGCCGGTGAGGTGCATCTGCTCGTTCAGGCCACGCGGAATGTCGGCGCGTTGGCCCAGCAGGATGCCGGCGGCGAGGGCGGCGTGTGGCTCCGGCAGGTGGGTGTCAATGACGCGGCGCAAGTGCAGCCGCAGGCGGCTCATGCGTGCCGGCCAGCCGTCGGGTATCTCCGCACGCCGCACGTAGACGCGCGGAAACGACATGACGGCCTGCACGCCGTTGCGTTGCAAGTAGGCGGCGTAGCCGGCCGGCAGTGCCGCCGCCGGCCGCTGCGCTGTGCCTACCAGCGTCACGGTGTCGCCGACTTGCAGGGCCGGGTACGGGCGTGCCCAGACCGTCACGCGGCCCTCCACCGGCTGCGGGCCGCGTTCTGTTTCCACCTCCGTCACGCCGATGGTGACGTGCTGGCTGCGCTGCCGCTGGATCGGCGCCGCCGTGACGATTCCGCGCACTGCCTGCGCCGCCTCGACGTGAAAGGCGAGGTCGGCCGGGGACGGCGGTGGCGTGTGGTGCAGCCAGCGCGCGGCGCCACACGCGCTCGCCAACAGGCACAGCCCGCCGATGAACCACCACGGTCGCCGCCCCAGCCACACGGCCAGCACGAGTCCCACGATCCCGCTCACGACGAGCGCCCCGGCAACGACGTTCCCCTGCGCCGCGCCCCCCACGCCGGCCAAGAAGGACAGCGCCAGCAGGACCGGCACGGACACCTGCCGGTGCTGCTCCAGCGCCTCCCGCCACGTGGCGAGATGGTGTCTGAGCCAGGCCCGGCATTCCGTCAGCGGCAGACGGAGCGGAATCGCCGCACTTATGCCGTACATACATGTGTATGATAGCAACCCCTGACCCTATGGTGCTATACTCTGTCGCGCCACCGATCCGTCATTCCCGCTTGCGCGGGAATCCCCGTTCCCCTGCACAGCGGGGGGGACCATAGGGGGCCGGAAGCGCATCGCCCACGAGGAGCAGTCGCAGTGATTAGCCAAGCAGAGGTCGAGCACGTCGCGGCGCTGGCCCGCCTGGGCCTCAGTGCCGCCGAGAAGGAGCGGCTGGCAGCGGAGCTATCGCGCATCCTGGAGCACTTCCGTAGCCTGCAACAGCTCGATACTGCCCACATCCCACCGACGGCCCAGGTCATCGGCGGCACGAACATCATGCGGGCCGATACGGCGCGGCCCTCCCTGCCGGCGCAGGACGTGCTCCGCAACGCGCCGCGGCGCGACGGTGACTACTTCAAGGTCCAGGCCGTGCTGGAGGAATGATCGGTGGTCAGCAATCAGCCGTCAGTGGTCAGCCGTCAGCGGTCAGCCGTCAGCGATCAGTGCCGCATCTCGTTCGTCATTGCGGCTTGCGCCGCAATCCAGCGTCCCGGCGCTGAAGGGTCGAGGCCGGGTGACAGGCCAAAGCCGCACCACACCTGGCACCATCCGTGCGGCTTTGGCCTGTCAGGGGATAGGTCCGCGGCCCTCAACCCCACGCTTGTCGGAGGCCGGCCGTGACGGCGCTCTGGGACCTCACCGCTCATGCGGCGCGCGAGCGCCTGCTCCGCCGCGACATCTCCTCGACCGAGTTGACCCAAGCGGTGCTCGACCGCATCGAAAGTGTCGAGCCGCAGGTCCGCGCTTACCTCACGGTCACGGCGGAGCGTGCGCTGGAACGGGCCCGCGCGGCCGATGCCGCCCTCGCCGCCGATGATCCGGCCGCGACACCGGCGCTAACCGGCATCCCGGTCGCCGTCAAGGACGTGCTCTGCACCCGCGACACCCTCACCACCTGCGCCTCGCGCATCCTCGAAAACTTCGTCCCTCCTTACGATGCGACCGCGGTGGACCGTTTGCAGGCGGCCGGCGCGGTCATCGTCGGGAAGACCAATATGGACGAGTTCGCCATGGGCTCGTCAACCGAGAACTCCGGCTTCTTTCCCACGCACAACCCGTGGGGCCTCGACCGCGTGCCCGGCGGGTCCAGCGGCGGATCGGCGGCCGCCGTCGCCGCCGGGGAATGTCTCGTCTCCCTCGGCACGGACACCGGCGGCTCCATCCGCCAGCCGGCCGCGCTGTGCGGCGTGGTTGGCCTCAAGCCTACCTACGGCCGCGTCTCGCGCTACGGCTTGGTCGCCTTTGCCTCCTCGCTCGATCAGATCGGCCCGTTCGGCCGCGATGTCGAGGACTGCGCCCTGCTCTTGCAGGCCATCGCCGGTCACGATCCACGCGACGCCACGGCGAGCACGGAGGCGGTGCCCGATTTCCGCGCCGCCCTCACCAGCGACGTGCGCGGCCTGCGCGTCGGTGTGCCGCAGGAGTATTTCATCGCCGGGATGGAGCCGGACGTCAGCCGCCTCGTCCGGCAGGCCATTGCTGATCTCGCTGCGCTCGGCGCCGAGGTCGTTGACGTGACCCTGCCCCACACCGAATATGCGCTGGCGACCTACTACATCATCGCGCCGGCCGAGTGCAGCGCCAACCTCGCCCGCTACAACGGCGTGAAGTACGGCTTGGCCGCGACCGACGAGGCCGACATGTGGCGCGCCATGGACCTCGCCCGCGAGCGCGGCTTTGGCGCTGAAGTCAAGCGCCGCATCATGCTCGGTACTTACGCGCTCTCAGCCGGCTACTACGACGCCTACTATCGCAAGGCGCAGCAAGCACGGACCCTCATCAAGCAGGACTTCGACACGGCGTTCGAGCAGTGCGACGTGGTGGTCGGTCCGACGACCCCGACGACGGCGTTCCGGCTCGGCGAGAAGACCGCCGATCCGCTCGCCATGTACCTCTCGGACATCTTCACCATTCCCACGAATATCGCCGGACTACCCGGCCTCAGCGTGCCCTGCGGCTTCGACGCGACCGGCCTGCCTGTCGGCGTGCAATTCATCGGCCGCCCGTTCGATGAAGCGACCCTCCTGCGCGTTGCCCACGCCTACGAGCAGAGCCAGCCCCACGCCCATGCCCGCCCCGCCCTCTAAGCACACCGGCCGCTCGCAACAGGGATAACCACCGCGCCGCCCGTCATTTCCGATGCCCACCTGAATTCGGTAAACTCATCTACAGCAGTATCGCCGCCAATTGCTACAACACTGGAGCATGGTTGAGGTGCTGAGGTGCTAGTAGGGAGTTGGACAATCATCTGCCGCTGTGCAGAGATAGAACATATCAACTCTGATGTCGAGGTGTACAAACACAGTCATTTGCACGAATTGGCTGACGACCGCGATACATGGGAAAACCTTTACGGGTGTCCGGAGACGGGGAGGTTGTGGAAAGAGTATAGAGTTCACCCCGAATATCATGGTGGAGGGTGGCCGGAGTTGGTGCAGATCTCGCCAGAGGAAGCGAAGAATAAGTTTGGATGGGACCCGGCGCCGGACGAACGGTTGCGAGCTATCGGAACCGCCCCAAAAGGTGGGCAGGCCTACGTGGACAGTGCGCGGCAGGCGCTGAGTGAATTCCAATCCGCAGGCGTCGAAATCGAAGATATCGACTGGAATAGTAGCCGGTGGTGGCGTTCTCTGTGGAGAATAGGCATTGAGCGAGAAACCATCCGGCTGGACGGTGTCACGAGCGAGACATCAACACGTAAGCCACGCCCAGAGCGAGAGCAGGTCAAGGCGCTGAGGGACGACTACATCAACTCGTACCGAAGGAGTTTGCAGGAGTGTCTGACTCCTCCCCCTGCACCTTTGGCTGTAGTCGTGCGGATCAGATCAGCCGCTGGGGGAGCCGAGGCCGTGAGCTTGTGCCAGGCTTGGCTCGGCGAGGCAGCGGCGGCCCGCGCACATCTCACCCACGCTTGCACGTTCTATCACCATTTGTACAGCCTCCCCCTGCGGGCGGGCGATCCCGAGGTGCGCGCCGAGGCCCGACGGTCTAATAGAGAAAATGATCCGCAGGATGCCCTGCACTGCCTGGCCCTAGCTGGCTCCTCCGGGCAGCGTCAGGATTGCTCAACCCTGATGCAACAGTTCAACGAGGCACAGATCAATCGCCACCCTGTCGAACAACTATACATCTGCACGTTGCGTGACTTGGTGGCTGGAGACGACGCCGGGTGTCGTCATTGGGCGGAGCAGGCAAGCCAGCTAGGCCGCGTGGGCAAGACCTGGGCCATATACGTGCAGGGGATCGCGGTTTGCCGGGCCATCGTGGATGAGGATGCGCGCACCTTGTCGGCTGCGCTCCACGTGATACTGCGCGAGCAGTTCCGCGAAGCACGGGGGGCGTCCCGGCTGGAGCCAGATGGCCTGCTCTCGCTGCAAGGCACGGCGTTGGCTCCATTGGCCCTGGAGCGGCGGTTGGCCCTAGATATGAAGGTGCCTCATGGGGAGTACATTGCCCGGTGCCTCCTATCACGGCCGGGCTGGCGGCAGCGAATCCGCTCTCTGGCTAGAATCCCTACCCTTTTCAGGGAGAGCCGGGGGTGAGGGCCGGAGAGAGGGTGCGTCCGCTGGCAGCCGTGCCGCATCATTAGGTGCTGACGTGCGTTCGCCTGTCTCAGTGTGAGGAGGCGGCGGTTTCTTGATTGACTTCCAGTCGTGCGAGCACTCCACCTACGTCACCCAACGGCACCACCTCGCAGTCACTGCGGAGTTGACGGGTGGTGCCGCCATACACGACGGCTTTCGCAGAGAGGTGCGGAATCAATGCTGCAACGCGATTGAGCGCTTGGAAATAGCTGGAGGTGATCGTCGCGCCAGCCTTGATCTCAATGGCCCCCATGCCGGAGCCGGTCTCATAGAGGAGGTCGCACTCCAACCCCCGTGCATCGCGGAAAAAGGACACGTTAGACTGATAGCCTCGATTGAAACGATGCTTGAGCGCCTCCGCCACGACCGCATTCTTGAAGAGGGCGCCGCGCAGGGGATGGGTGGCAAGCTGCCCGGGGCAGAGATCCCAGCGCCCGGGCAGCTTGAGGGCCGCGTGGGCTGCGGGCAAGGTGCTGGTGCTGCTGTCCTGCCCCAGCACGGCCGCCAAGCGGCGCACGAGCGGGATGGCCCCCGGTGCGGCCTGGAGCACCTGGGTCACGGCGACGGCCAAGACCTGCTCCACGCCCGCGCTGGTGAGCTTGGAGCGGCGCGGCACACAACTGGTTTGCCGGGCGACGTGTGGTATGGTCCTCATCGGGAAAGCTCCTGGCTGCGGGTGTGCGGCTGACTACCCACATGCTGCCAGGAATGCTCCCCGTTCTCCTTCGCTTGATGCGTATGGGGTAGGTGCAATGCTGTCCCCTCCCGTTGCACAGGACGATGAGGAGCACCATGGCTACGAACGGCCGGGACGACTACCGCTTCAAGCTCGGGATGCGGCTGATGGAGTTGGGACTCGATTCGTTCGATGACATGCTCACCATCGCGCAAGAAGTCGGTGTGGAGTCCGTTTGGTTCAATCGGCTACCGGGCGTGGATCGCATGGCCGCGCTGTCGGAGGCGGAATGGGATCGGATCGCTGCCCAAGTCGCGCGATACGGGCTGCATATTTCCGTTATCAGCCCCGAGATTCCCTTCAAGCAGTTGCACCTGACCGAGTTGTCGCTGGACAATCCCCACGATCACCCCGTCTACCGGCGGCATCTCGACGATCTGGTGCGGACGATGCAAGTCGCCGCCCGGCTGGACATCGGTGCAGTTAATCTCCACTCCTTTGCCTGGCCCGGCGAATACTCGGCCGGCAAGCCCACCTGGCCCATGCGCTGGCTCACCGGCGGCGGTGTCATCGCCGATATTGACCTGGAGAAGCTCGTCAACGCCCTATCGCCGGCAGTAGAAGCAGCGGAATACTACAAAGTGGACCTCGTATTCTCGCAGGAGCCGTGGATCTACACGAATACCACCACCAACTTCCGCCGCGTCGCCGAGGCGCTCGGTTCCCAGCGCGTCAAGTTGATGTGGACCCCATCGGACAACTTCAACTCCGGCGAGCGCCATGTCGAGACCGCCGGTTTCCACAACGCGCGCCCGTATCTCCACTCGTTCCACCTCAAGAACGTCCACGTCTTTGACGGCCCCAACCTGAAGTTCGAATACCGCTCGCTGGCCACCGGCGACGTAGACTACGTGCCGATCCTCCGCCAGCTACGAGACTACCGCTGCGACGCGGTGCTCGCCCTGGCAACGCACTTCACGCCCCCTGGCGGCACGCACGTAGATGCCATGCGTATTAACGCCGCCGAGCTGCGAGCGATGATCGCACAGGTCGAGGCCGAGTAGTCGTAGGAGCGCCCCTCGTGGGCGCCCTGGATTCCCGCCTGCGCGGGAATGACGGAACTGGAGTAAGCAATGTCTCGCCTGCGAGTAGCGGTTGTCGGCTGCGGACCGAATGGGCGCCGGGGATACCTGGCGCACTTGCAGACCTTTGACGACGTGGAGTTGGTAGCCGTCTGCGATCCCGTGCCGGCCGCGCGCGACGGTGCCGGGGACGAGTTCGGCGTTTCCCGTCGCTATGCCGACGTGGACGAGCTACTCGATAACGAGACCCTCGACGCCGCATTTGTCATCACCCCGGCCCACCTCAACGCGCCGGTCGCGCTGCGCTGCCTGGAGCGCGGCGTCAATACCGAGGTGACGAAGCCGCCAGGCTTGCGCGTAGCCGAGACAGAGGCGTTACGCGCCGCTGCCACCCGAACCGGTGCCAAGGCGATGGTGAGTTGGAGCTATCGCTTCCACCCGCTCGTCAATCGGGCGCTGGCGCTAGTCAAGGAGCGTGGCCCGGTCGTCCAAGTCGTCGGCGAGTTCCACAAGAGCATGAGCGGCTTTGCCGGTCGCGGCGCCCTGACCACTTCACCGGGACGGACCGCCTTTCCCGAAATCCTCCTCGACAACATGCTGATGGAGTCGCCAATCCACTCGATTGACCTGCTCCGGGTATTTGCCGGCGCCGAGGTGGCGGAAGTGCATAGCGTCGTGCGCCGCGCCTGCTCACCGTACAAGGACGTGCATGGCGCCCTGATCCTCTTCGAGAACGGCTGTCTCGGCCACCTGATCGCCAACTACACGACCGATTCGCGTTTGCAACGCTACGAGATTCATGGACGCGACATCTCCGCCTACCTCGAAGGCATCAGCCAGGGCACGGTATTCTGCGATGGCGAGCGGCACGAGCTACGCGAGCTAGGCACCGGCGGGCGGCGCGAGGACATCCGCTACTTCCTCGATTGCATCAAAGAAGACCGCCCCGTCTCGCTGCCCGCCGCCAACCTCGACGAGGCCATCAAGACGATGGAGTTGGCAGAAGCCATCATGTCAGGACTGCGCGAAGACCTACCGCCGGCCTAGTCGAGGAGGATGATGCTTCGGCAGTTGCGTATCATCGCTCTCTGGGGCCTCGGGCTGATAGCGGCGTTCTTTCTGGTGAGCCTTGCCCAAGGACTTGGTACGGAAGACCAATCGCCGGCCGTGGTACCCGTCGGCAACGAAACCGGCATTGCCCCGGCGTTGCCCGTGGCCGCCGTACCGGCACCGTCCCGTGCCCAGGGGATTGCCAGACCGTCACCGACTCCGCCCCTGACCTACGACGAGGCGCGACAGCGGCTGCGTTCCTTTGCAGCCATGCTCAAGCACGACAACCTGGTCAGCGGCTCCACACCGGATCGCGAACGGACGGTCCTGCTGCTAGAAAGCATCGAGAGCCTGAGCGCAGAGTTGGACGGTATGCGCGCGGCGTTTGCCGACCGGCCCGGTGCGAGTGAGCAGTTCGCGCGGGTGCGACGCGACATTATCATCATGGCCGGCGTGGTCGGTTCGTTCACGCCTCTCTATGAAGTCAGTCACGACCGCTACACGGCCCTTGTCGGCCACCTCCGGATGCTCTACGGCGCAATGACCGCCTTGCAGGGCGTACTGCAATTCGAGCAGCAGCTCCGCCAGAGCACGCCCCAAGCCAGCCGCTAGGGATCGTCCCCGCTCCAGCGGCAGACCTCACCCCATGTGCTGCACCCTACTAAAGTATCAGTGGTGAGCTTGTCCAGGCCTTGTGATCCCCTTCGCAGGAGAGATGCGATTCCTTTCTTCTTGCGCCTCTACGTGTTGCCGTTCTCTAGCTAGTTGTGCAATGGCCTCAACCTTCTTCTGAGCAGCATAACCGGGAGACTGTGCCATCTTTACAAACAGGCTTCTTCCCTTCACCCACGCATCTGTTACGGATGCGTGATAACTGCCCCCAACCCCAAAAGCTCCGGCGACTCCATAAGGCTCTCCTCTACGGAAGTCACTCCATATTACAATCTCAAGTTCATCAAGGCCCTTGCAACTAATAATTACTCTCTTTTCACTTACTCTATAGATGTTGTAGCCTGCTAGGTCAAGGTACTCCCCCATGACACTTACAGGATCAGCGTTGGGGTTTCTTGCCATATTTTCAAGGTAACGCACCCTTCGAGATTCCAGGCGGCTCCCGACTGTACCGATACCTTGGACTAGCAACCAAGGCAGCCCAACGCACAAAAGCACAAACAGGACTAGAATCAGTAGGAACTCCATAATGCAGCCTTCTCATTCCAGCAGTCCAGCCCCCGCTCTGTGTGCTCTGTGGCTAAATATCTACCCCAAAATCTCCGCGAGGCGGTCCGCAATCACCACCTCCTCGCCCTCCATCAGCGTCTGGGGGTTGACGTAAATGCCATCGTCGCCCTCTGGCGACACTTCAATTGACGGCTCACCCTGCTGCAACTGCTCCATGATCTGATCGCGGCTCTGTCCCGCCACCGCCGCGTCAAAGCGCAGCAGCGCCCGCGGCAGCGGTTGCCCCGCCTCGCTGGGCATCTCGACTCGTGCCCTGACCCCCGGCCGTCCGGCCAGCCGCTGGACGACCGTACCGACCTGCGCCTCGAATCGGTCCGTCATGGCCGCGTGGTCCAGCCCCACGTACCACTCGACGGCGGCCAAGCAGCCGCATAGCTCTTCTTTCCCGACCTTCATCGGGCGGCCGATGGCCTGATTGGGGTTGCCCTGCACGGCACAGGCCTTAATCAGGTCGGACCGTCCGAGCACCAGCCCGGTGGCCTGCGGCCCGCAGAGGCCCTTCCCCCCGCTGAAAATCACAAGATCGGCGCCTTCTTGCGTGAAGCGCCACAGGTTCTCCACTGGCGGAAGCTGCGCCGCGGCGTCCAAAATGACCGGCACGCCGCGCGCGTGCGCCGCCGCGACCACCTCCGCCACCGGCAGCCCGCCGTGGTGGTCCTCGCCGCGGGCGAAGTACAGTACCGCCGCCGTGCGCTCCGAGAGCGCCTGCTCCAGCTCTTGGCGCACCGCGGGGAAGTCCGCTGGTGAAGACTCCTCCGGGCCAATCTCGATCATGTCCACGCCTACCTGGCGCACCGCATAGTCGTAGCCGCTGCGCTGGCACCGCTGGAAGATGACCTCGCAGCGCGCGTCGGGTACTTTCTGCGGGTGTGGCAAGGCCGCAATCATCGCCGGGTCGGTGCCCGCGACGCAGGCGGCCGTGGCCAGCGTCAGGCCGGCGGCGGCGCCGCTGGAGACATAAGCCGCCTCGTTGTGGGTCAGCTCGGCAATCCGCCGCCCCACCGCCGCCTGCAACTCCTCCAACTCCACGAACTGCCGTGACGCCTCGATCATCGCCTCCACCACCGGCGGGGGCATGAGCGAGCCGCCGAGCCGGGTCACTGTGGCGTAGCCATTAATCACCGGGCGCAGGCCAAGGTCCTCGTAAATCCCCATCGGACTTCCTCTCGTGTGCGTCGTCTACGCAGCGGCCGCCCCTACGATACCAGGAGCCGCAGCGCACTTGGAGTTCGCCGGCGCGTGCTACCGCGGCAGCGACTCCTCATAGAACCGCTGCCAGTTGCGGAACATGATCCGCTCGATGTCTGCTTGGGCATAGCCGCGCCGGTCCAGCACGGCGGCGAGCTTCTGATAGTCGGCCACGGTATCTATCTCGTAGGGCGCACCGTCCCGGCCGCCCTGACCGTCCGTGTCGCCCCCGATGGCGCTATGGCGAGCGTTGCCGGCGAGCTGGCTGACGTGGTCAATGTGGTCCACCAAGTCGTCCAAGGTCACCGCCTCACGCGGGAACACTTCCCGCCGCGAGGGGATATTGGCCCAGTCAACGCCGCCCCGGTACAGCATCCACGTGTCCATCGAGTGCCCGATCACCCCGTCGCGCGCGATCACCTGCCGGAGAATATCGTCGGGCTGCTGCCGCTCGCCCGGCGTAATCGCGCGGCAGTTCTGATGGCTGGCCATCACCGGGCCACCGAACAGGTCCAGCGCCTCGCGGACCGACCGGTCGGATACGTGGGTTATGTCCAGTACGATCCCGAGCGCCTCCATCTCGCGCAGCAGGTCCTTGGCCGGTGGAAACAGCCCTCCCTCGGTACCTGTACCGGTCCCGTGAGAATAGGTGCTGATGCCATAGTGGGAGAGGTTGATGGCCCGCAGGCCCGCCTCCCACCACTCGTGAACCTGCTCCGGCCACAAAATCGGGTCCGCCCCCTCCATGCCGAGCACAAACCCGACGGGCAGCCCCGTCGTATCATCCGCCGCCGCCCACTCCTGCACGTGATCTGCGAACTGGCTGCCGGTAGTCAGGATGCGGCCCTCGCCAACCGATCCGAGCACGCGATAGTACGCCAGTTGCGCCTGCGCGGCGGCGTAAGCGCCGTGGCCGGTGCGATAGCCCCAGATGGTGCCCTGCGGCCGGCGGATCCGCGCCACGATCTTGACCAGCGCCGCGGCAATCCGGCCCTTCCGCATCTCCGGCAGCGACGCCATCGTCTCTTCGTCGGGCCAGCCGTCAATCAGGCTCCGCCGCTCGCTCGCGCTGCGAACCTCCTCGATGGGCCGGGTCAGATCACGGTCCAGGTCCACGCCGCCGTAGGCCATCGGGTAGTCACCGTCAATAATCAGCATCGCTCCCCTCCCTCCGTGCCTACCCCAGCGCCGGCAATGCCAACGGATCGGCCGTCTCCCGCTGCCACTGGCGTAGTCGGCGGTCCAGTTCACGGACCACCTCCGCGTTCTCGGCATCGGCGAAGGCATTGTGCCGCTCCGCCGGGTCCGTCTGGAGATCATACAGTTCATGCTCGCCGCTGGCGTGGACGTTTAGCTTCCACGAGCCGCGGCGGATGGTCCGTATCTCCGTGCGATCCGCGTCCACCTCCCCCGGCGCCAGCGGCGCGTGCGGGCCGGGCCTTGTCGCCACCGCATCGTCTTGCAGGCTCCCGTTCCACTCGATGATCGTCTGGCCTGCCTCCGGGTTGGCATCACCGTCTCGGAGCAACGGCACGAGGCTGCTCCCTTGCAGGTGGTCGGGCAACGGCTGATTGAGCAATTCGAGCAACGTTGGCATCAAGTCCACATGTCCGACCGGCGTTGTCACCTGCCGTGGCGGCAAGCCGGGCACGCGGATAATGAACGGGATTTGCGCCGACGGCTCGTACAGCACGCTCTTGTTCAACAGCCCGTGCTCACCCATCATATGACCGTGATCGGAGGTGTAGACGACAATCGTGTCGTCGGCAAGACCAAGCTCCTCAAGGCGGTCGAGAATCCGGCCGACGTATTTGTCCACCAACGTACACAAGCCCCAGTAGCGCGCCTTCAGCTCCTTCCACCCCCACTCGTCGTTCGACTTCATCCAGTCGGGATGGCCGGCCATGTACGCTCCCGCGTAGGCGCCGCGCAGGCGCCGGTACCGCAGCGGGACGCTCGCCTCCATCTCGCCGTACCAACTGTCGGGCAGCGTCATGTCCTCGGCTTTGTAGAAGCCGTTCAGCGGCCCGCTGAAGGGCGCGTGCGGCTCCAGATAGTTCACCGACAGGAAAAAGGGCTGGTCGCGGTGAGCCTCCAGGAAGCGCAGGGCCGCGGCAGTCTGGAAGGCCGGCTTTCCGTCCTCCTCCGGCAGCGCCGCCGCCGTGTGGCGAGCGAACGTCATACCGTCCAGGTGCGGATCGGTGGGCGTGTACCCACGCGCCTCCAGGAACTCATGATAGGAGCTATACCCTTCCTCGGCGTGGCTGCGGGCGTAGCCTTCCTCGGTGCTCACCCACTGGTCGAAGCCGCGTTGCGCCTGGAGTTCGTTGCCCAAGTGCCACTTGCCGTTGTAGCCCGTGACATAACCAGCCGGCCGCAGCAGCTCGGTAATCATCGGGATACCGGGATCGGGCACGATATTGTTGTCCACGACGCCGTGCGTGTGCGGGTACACGCCGGTCATCACCGTAGCACGCGCCGGACTACAGACCGGCTGGGCACAGTAGGCATACTGGAAATGCGCGCCGTGCTGCGCCAGCCGCTCCAGATTCGGCATCTGCAGCCGCGGGTCCTTGCTCGGCCCGACCGTATCGGCCCGCTGCTGGTCGGTCCACAGCAACAGCACGTTCTTCGGCCGATCAGCCATGCCGTCCTCCTCTCAGCCGCTCCGGCCCGGCCATTCCTCCCGATCTGGTCATTCCCGCGAAAGCATGTCCCGTACCCCGATACGGGGCGGGAATCTACTCCCCCTCTCTATCGCTCCGCGATGGAGAGGGGGCCGGGAGGTGAGGCCCAATCCCCGTCCCCCCGTCGCAACGGGGGGACCACAGGGGGGCCGGTACCCACCCTACGCGACATAGAGCGCATAGAGCCTCGCGTCGTCGCGCCGCAGCCCGTTGAAGTTCACTCGCAGCCGAAACGGTCCGTCAATCTCGCCGACCGAGTCCCGATCCTTCCACACCACCGGTTGCCGAATGCCTGGTTCCCGCAAGGGCACACAGGCCGCGCCGGAGTAGCCCGGCAGTGGTCGGAACTGCTCGTCCAGCACTTCCACCGTGATCTCGCTGTGCTCCCACAGCCCGGCCACGTTGGTGTACACTCGCACCGGCGTGTCGCTGACCTGTATCGGACAGGTGATGCAATGGCGCGTGCCGCGTTCCCAGCGCTCCGGTGGCCGCCGGTTCAGCTCTTCGGGCTGAAAGGCACGGAAGCAGCCCAGCCGGTCACGCTTCCAGCGGGCCACACGCACGCCGCCCGTAATCCACACGCTGTACCACAGCAGCGTCTCATCGCCCCAGTTGCACATCCCTTGCCCGTGACTGAGCGCCGGTCCGCCGATGATCGGCGGCAGCCCTTCCTGCGGGAACAGCGCCCCGGCGCCGCCCTGCTCTTCGGTAGCCGGAACGAGCCGGAAGTCGGGGAACGGCTCATGGTAGTGCAGCGCGTTGTGGCTGATGACCAAGCCGAGGTCCATCGTCAACAGCCCGCGGTCGCCGGACGGGTGACCGTGCCAGCTGTCGTAGACGCCGAGAATCACGTTGCCCCGGTCCCACAAACCGGCGCCCAAGTGGACTTGCTCGCCGGCGTTCCGGCTGGTCGTGATACCGGCCATATCGAGCAGCGGCAGCGGGTCGCGCCGGAACCCGCGCGCGGTGGCCTCGGTCCAGTGCTCGAAGTCGTAGGAAGCGCAGGTCACCAGCTCACGAGCCGTGCCAAAGTGAAAGCCCCCATGCCCGTTGATGTAGTAGCAGCCGTTGTGCCGGATCACGCCGCTCATCTCCAGCATCGGCCCGACCGGATTGTGCGGCGACTCGGTCCAGCGCAGGCCGTCGGGACTATAAGCCACGGACAAGAGCTTCTCGTACTCGCGGCACTCGAACGCGAGCTTGTACCGCCGCTGCGGGTCCGGGTCGTCCGGGTCGTAGAGCACCGGCACGGACAGCAGATCGCAGGCGCCGTTCCGTAGGTCAACGAGGTTGTTCTGCGTGCTCCCGTTGTATTCCACCAAGCCGAGCGCCGGTTTCTCCCAATGCACCCCGTCGCTGCTGACGGCGTAGCAAAGACGGTCCGCCCGGTACCCGTCGCGGCTGCCCGCGCCCATGTACCACATCCGTAGCTCGTCGCCGCTCGGAATCACCGCCCCATAGAACCGCACCCGCATATCGTCGGGTGCGCCCGCCGGCCCCGGCAGCACCGCCAGCGCCTCGCGCCCACTGGCTTTGGAAGTGACCATATGCAGCCGTAGCCCCGACGTGAACGGGATGCTGGCCTCATCAAACGGAAACAACACCGCCTCGCGGACGCGCGGATGGGGATACCCGTTTTGCACTTCGATCATGGCTGCTCCCGATCTGTCCGATCAATCTCGCTCCGGCCCGGCTGCCGCGCGGCGGGTTATGACGAGTACACCGCACCGCCGCACCGCCGCGGCCCCCCTATCCTAGCCGTTCCGCACCGCGCCGGCTCGCTGCTGCGCCCGGAGAGTGACCCGACGGAGCCGGATTGTAGTCTCCGGGATGCCAGAGGATACGAGAATCCAATCTGAGCCTTGGCGAATCAAAATGATTCGTCTATACTAACTCTCGAAAAAAGTGGTGGTAATCCGCCAAGGTAAGGAGAGGTTACGTGAGAAGGATTGTGGCGCTGTGTCTGTTGATAGCCTTGACCGGCAGTCTGCTGGCGGGCTGTGACATCGGGGCGAGCGGGCCGGACGATGAGTTGAAACGTGCGGCCGTTACTAACTACGCTGACGGGGTACATCATCTCTACTCGACCAGCCTGGCCTCGGCAACGGCCATGGACCAAGCCATTGATCGCTTCCTGGCCGACCCCACCCCGGCGCATCTGGAAGCAGCCAAGCGCATGTGGCTCCTGGCCCGCGATGACTACGGCGTGACGGAGGTCTTCCGCTTCTACGACGGCCCCATAGATCATCCCGAGAACGGTCCCGAAGGCCTGATCAATGCGTGGCCGCTCGATGAAGCCTACATTGACTACGTGCAGGGCAACCCCAATGCCGGGATCGTCAACGACGCCAGCAAGTTCCCGGTGATTAACGCCGACCTGCTGGTTTCTCTCAATGAGGAGGGCGGTGAGGAGAATGTCTCCACGGGCTGGCACGCTATCGAGTTCCTGCTGTGGGGGCAGGACATGAACAAGGACGGGCCGGGCGCGCGGCCGGTCGAGGACTACACAACGAACACCAATGCCACGCGGCGCGCGACCTACCTCCGGGTGGCATCCGACCTGCTGCTGACCCATCTCCAGGACATGGTCGATGCGTGGGCGCCAGGCCGCAGTGACAACTACCGTGCCGAGTTCGTTGCGCTGGACTCGGATGAAGCCTTGCGACGGATCATCACCGGTATGGGCGAGCTGAGTCGTGGCGAGCTGGCCGGTGAGCGGATGACCGTCGCGTTCGAGGAGCGCTCCCAGGAAGACGAGCATTCCTGCTTCGCCGACAACACCACGGCGGACATCGTTGCCAATGCCCTCGGCATCCGGATGGTCTACATGGGCGACTACGGCGCCGTGTCCGGCACCGGTATCAGAGACCTGATCGCCGCCCACGACGAGACGTTAGCGGAGCAGCTCAATGCCCAGATTCGGGGTAGCGTGAACCTGGCCCGCGCTATTCCGGCGCCGTTCGACCAGCACCTGCTGGAGGGTGTATCCGACCAGTCTGCTGGCCGGCAGTCTATCCAGACGACGATTTCCTCGCTGGAATCGCAAACCGACACCATCGTGGATGCCGCCCAGCACATCGGCATCACCATCAGCGTAAGCTAGTTAGACCTGGCGTATGATCCGTTCTAGGGTCTGGGTGCTGGTCGCCGGCATTCTCCTGCTGGCGACCGCACTCGGATCAATGTACGGCTGTGATGTGGGCAGGGGCGATACCGACCTCGGGTTGGTGTACGACGAGTTGCTGGGTGGCGAAACCACCGCCTTCAGCGCCGGCCGCAACGCCTTCGAGCTTTCTGCCCGCAACCTCACCAATGAGGAACGGCGCATTTTTGAGGTCGGCGATAGCTTCTTCAACCAGAACTGGGTCACTGCCCCGGCCTCGACGGAAGCCCGCGACGGGCTGGGGCCGACGTTCAACGCCCAGTCCTGCTCCTCCTGCCACAGCCACGACGGCCGGGCCAAGCCACCGGATCACGACGATGACCCGGTGCGAGGTCTGCTGCTCTGGTTGAGCGTGCCAGGCGATGCTGGTCCGGTGGATGAGCCAACCTATGGCGGCCAGTTGCAGGACCGTGCCATCTTGGGTGTCCCGGTCGAAGGGCGCATCGCCATCCGCTACGAGGAGCTACCCGGTCAGTACCCCGACGGTACCGCCTACTCCCTCCGCCGACCGACCTACGTCATCGTCGAGCCGGCATTGGGCCGGCTGCATCCCGAGGTGATGATCTCGCCGCGGATCGCCCCCGCCATCATCGGCATGGGCCTGCTGGAGGCGATCCCCGAGGAACGCATCGTAGGGCTGTCCGACCCTGAAGATGCCGATGGCGACGGCATCTCCGGCCGCGTCAACCGGGTGTGGGATATTCGCCGCGAGCAGGCCGCCGTGGGCCGCTTCGGCTGGAAGGCGAACCAGCCTACCGTTGAGCAACAAGGCGCTGGCGCCTTCCACGGCGACATCGGGATTACGTCCAGCCTCTTTCCCACGGACAATTGCCCTCCGGCGCAAGCTGCCTGCCAGCAAGCGCCCTCCGGCGGTTCACCCGAGATGCCGGACGCCAGGTTGGCGAAAGTGACCTTTTATGTCCAGACCTTGGCCGTGCCGGCCATGCGCCGCGTGGATGCCCCCGAGGTTCGCCAGGGCGCCCGCCTGTTCGTCGCAGCGCAGTGTGCCGCCTGCCACACGCCGCGCCATGTGACGGCCGAAGATCACCCGGTACGGCCGCTCCGCGATCAGGTCATCTTTCCCTACACCGACCTGCTGCTCCACGATATGGGCGCGGACCTGGCCGATGGACGGCCCGACGGTCTGGCCTCCGGCCGCGAATGGCGCACCCCGCCCCTGTGGGGACTGGGACTGATCGAGGTCGTCAACGGCCATTCGATGCTCCTGCACGACGGGCGCGCACGGAACATCGAGGAGGCTATCCTCTGGCACGGCGGTGAAGCGCAGCAGTCGCGTGACTACTTCAAGAGCCTGTCGTCGGAAGAGCGCGCGGCGCTACTGGAGTTCCTGGAGGCGATCTAATGTCTCGAATGCTACGCATACTACGAGTGCCCTTCCTCGGTGCCCTCCTCATCCTCGTTGGGGGCTGCACCCCGAGTGCAGCCCCTGACGAATCCGAGGTGCTCATCAGCCTCACCGACCGCATTATCGTCCCCGGCTACGAGGCGTTGGCCGCAGAGGCTCAGGACCTGCGCCAGGCGCTCGACAGCCTATGCGCTGCCCCCTCGGAAGCCACCTTGCAGGCGGCGCAGCAAGCGTGGCGGGATGTCCGTGAGCCGTGGATGCGCTCGGAGGCGACCTGGTTCGGTCCGGTCATGGACCGGCGCGCGGTCAGTCTCATGGACTGGTCTCCCACTGACCCCGAACGAATCGAAAAGATGCTGGCGGGTAATCCGGCCGTAACCGCGGCGGCCGTCCGCGAGGGCCTGTCCTCCACGCAGCGCGGCCTCGGCGCCATCGAGTACCTCCTGTTCGGCAATACTGCGCTGGAGCGCCTGTCCGGTTCCGACTCGGTGCGTTGCCGCTACTTGATGGCTCTGGGCAGCGTGGTCGAGTCCGAGGCCCAAGCCATCGCTGCCGACTGGACCGAAGTCGGGGAAAAGGGCCGCGCGTACCGGGACTTCTTCACAGGCCGTTCCGCAAGCTCCCTGCTGAAGGGTCAAGCCGTCGCCGAGCTGGTGCGGACCCAAGTCTTCCTGCTCCGGACCATCACGGACATGCGGCTGGCAGCCGCCCTCGGACTGCGCCAAGGCGGTCCCGATCCCGCGGCGATCCCCGGCGGCGCCGGCCACAACGCCCTCGCTGACCTGCGTCACGAGATACTAGGGATGCGGGACATGTACCTGGGCCACGACGGGAGCGACGACCAATCGGACGCGCTCGGAATTTCCGCGCTTGTCGTCCCCCTGTCCGACGAGACGGACCAGCGGATGCGCGACCAATTCGCCGCCGCGCTCACGGCCATCGAAGCCGTAGAGCCGCCGCTGCGGGTGGCGCTCCAGGAGCAGCCGCAGCGGGTGCAGGCTGTCCATGAACGCCTGCTGGACCTCCGGCGCACGCTCAACACCGAGGTGGTCAGCTTGCTCGGTGTCTCCGTCGGCTTCAGCGATACCGACGGCGATAGCCTCCGGTAGCACCGCGGGCCGCACACTCCGCTGTGCAACGCCGGGCGTGCTACCGCTCACCGGTCCGCGGTTGGCGCCGGCAGCACCCACCGGCTGGGGCGCAGACTCGGCTCGATGCGTGCCAAATCCACCGCCGGGTCTATGAATCGCGCCGCCGGCCGGCCGTTGAACGCCACGAAGGCGTCGGCCCGCACCTCGACGCTGCGCCCCCGCCGCTTGGCCTCGGCCGCGATGAGGTGGGCAGTCGCCAGGATCATGTCCGGCTGGTAGGCCATACGCTCGACTTGCAACGGCGTCAGGTACTCCTCCGGGTACGCCAGCCACTCCTCGCCGGTTGCCAGATCGGTCACCCGAAAGCGGACGTGGCCCGTCTTTTCGGTCAGCATAATCCGCCAAGCAAAGCGGTAGCCGTCCTCGTTCCAGCGCACGTTGCCAGGGTAGGCCCAGTGGCGCAGCGGCACCACTACCTGGACCAGGGCAAACAGCAGCAGCATGACCACCCCGGCACGAGCGTGCCAGGTCGGTCGGAATACGGCGGGTCGCGGCTGCTCCGTCTGCCCCGGTGCGTCCACAACCGCCACGCCGGGCCGGCGGCGCAATCCGGCCAGCAATCGCTGCGGCCAGTCGGGCGGGAAGAAGATCAGCGCCCCGGCGCTCATAATCCAGGGGAACATCCCGATGGGAAATAGCAGCCAGGTCAGCAGGTGAAATACCACCAGCACGACATACGCGATGGGTCGGCTGCGCCGCCACAGCAGCCAGCCGACTATCGTCAGATCGAAGGCGGCCCCGGCCCAGCTCATGGCGTAGGCCACCCACGCCTCCTTGAGTAGCGGCCCGACCAGCAGCAGGTCGCCACTGTTGTACAGCCAGATTCGCAGCGGTTGGGCGTGGAGCAGCCAGTCGGGATTCAGCTTGGCAATCCCCGCAAACAGGTAGACCACGCCTACTTGGGCACGCAGCGTCCAATGGACCCACGCCGGCAGCGTCGCGGCACGCAAGGCCGGATTGCGCCAGGCGTCCAGCGCAGCCGTCCGATTTAGGGGCATGAAGATCATCAGCAGACTGACGAGGCTGACCCAGTAGTAGTGGTTGAGGTAGGTAGTCTTGTCTATCAGCTCTATGTAGGTGAATAGGATGAAGAACGCTGTAATCGAGAGCCGGTATCGGTAGCCGAGCGCCACCCCCAGGCTGACCAGCCCCAGCAAGGCAAAGTGCAGGTACATCCCCCAAGCCGGCCACGGTTGGACCCACCCGAATCCGTAGTACGTGAAGTGGTGTGCCGGTGCTATGTAGAGATCGGAAACCCAGCCCATCGCGATGAAGCGACACACCGCCACGAACCCCAGCAGCCCGAACATGATCCGGAATGCTGCGGCCGATCCGGCGCTCACGGGCCGTGCGGCGGCCACGACGGCACCGTCGAGGCAGCGGAGGACCGGGGCTACGATGAGTCTGCGGGCCAGGTTGCTCATGTGTACCGGCGCCGGGTATGCCTGCCGTTAACTATACGCCTCGCATCCTAGCGCCTACCCTGGCCCTGCCGATTCCGACGCGGGCAGGACGAGATCGTCCCCCCGTCGCAACGGGGGGACCATAGGGGGGCCACCGGCCCCTGCCGCCACGTCAAGATGGCCGTTGAGCGTTGATCGCCCTCAACTAGCTACCGTAGAGCGCAAACAGCCTGGCGGCCCCGTACAGCCAGCACCGCAGTTTCACCCGCGAGCCGCGCAACTCGGCAAGCTGCCGCTCTCGCCAGCGGACCGCCACCTGCACACCGTCCCGGTCAATGGGCACACAATCCTCGCCGGCAAAGCCGGGCAGCGGTTCGTTGCTCGCTGCGTCCAGCACTTCGACCGCAACCCAGCTGCGGCGCTGCTGCGTCGCGCTTACGTTGGCGATGAGCGCCACGCCCTGCTCCGCGACGACCAGAGGCGCGGTCGTCAGGTGTCCCGGTGTCTCACGATCCGTCGTCTCCAGACCAACGAAACCGTCGCGGCGCAGCGTCGCCAGCCCCATCCGGGACAACCGCACGGCGCCGGCCGAGTCGTACTGAAGTGCCGCCGGCTCGTTCGACGCCGGCCAGTCGGTCCACTCCTCACCCTGGCCGCAGTAGTAGAGATACAGCGTATCGTCTTTGACCACCAGCTTGTCCGCGATCACCAACATGCCGTCATCCCAGCTGCCCCGTGGTCCGCGGGGGATCACGATCTGGTGCGGCTGGCGGCGCGTGTAGTGCTCGCCATCGCGGCTCACCGCCAGCCGGATGTCGGCGCAATAGTTGCCGAAGTTCCCGGTCCCGTTCGGCAGATACCAGCCATACTCGTAGAGCATGATGTACTGGCCGGCATACGGCGCCAGTAGCAGGAAGTGGTTCTCCTGTTCGAGTCCGTCGTTGGGATGCAGAATGGGATTCGCCGGGCTGGCGACCAAATGCTCGATGTCCGGTCCGTATCCCAGGCACTTGGTACGCACCAGCTCCGGTCCTGGCTTATTCGCTGGATGAGTGGTCTGCCAGACGATCTTGTACCGGCGCTGCGGATCGGGGTCCTGGTCGTCGCGCACCAAGACGACAATATCCGGTGTGCGTCCTTGCCACTCCGGCAAGGCGATCTCGGCGCCTTCCTGCCAGTGGATACCATCCGCCGAATAGGCCGCTCGAATGGGGTGCTGCCGCGTTGGGCCCTTGAGGATCGTTTTGTAACGCTGGGCCGGGTCGCCGCCAGGCCGCTCCTTGATGACCGGCCCCCAGCCCTGGAAGCAGATGTTGTTGTCCGTACTGCCGTTGTACTCGTGCAGCCCCAGCCGCGGCTTTGTCCAGCGGATGCCATCCTCGCTACACGCATACCCGGTGGCCCACCAACGCTCCGTGCTCAGGTCGGTCCCGTGATACCAGCACTTGAAGAGCCGGTCTTCCTCGTCGTAGATGACGGAGCGCGACGCCCAGGGCGCCGCTTGCGCCGAATCCCACTCGTGGATATCGCCCAGGGGTAGCAGTGGATTGTCGGGATGCTTGGTAGCCGTCATCACTCGCCGGACGACGTTGTGGTCCGCCTCGACCGCCTCCATGTCGAGGAATAGGAGCCGTGTCCCCGCTTCCAGGCGCAATCCGTCGTTGCGTGCTGTTGCCATGGCGTACCTCCCTCGGCGCTGCGGCGGTAGTATGTCTGCCGTTAACTATACGCCGCACCTCCAGCCCCTCCCTCATCCTCCCCCGTCCTGGGAGGGAACATACCGTCCCCCCGCCGCAGCGGGGGGACCATAGGGGGGCCGGACCAGGGAAGGGCTGAGAGTGGAAGGAGACAGCAGCATGGGCAGGCTGAGTCAGCGGGAGATCAACACCATTCTGAGGGAGCCGCACATCTCGATCATCTCCACCGTGCGCCCGGACGGTACCCCACACATGACGCCCGTGTGGCACCTGGTGGACGGCGAACAGGTGGTTGTCGCGGTGGAAACGACCTCCGTCAAGGCGCGGAACGTGCGCCGCAATCCGCACGTGGCGCTCTGTATTGCCCTCAACGAATCGCCGCAGCGGTGGCTCTTGGTGAACGGCACCGCGACGCTGGCGCACGAGCGTATCCCGGAGTTGGTGCGGGCGCTATCGCACCACTACCTCGGCGCTGAAGAAGGCGCCACCTATGCCGCGGACGTGCTACGGAAGCTGCAATTCGTGCTGCTGCGGATCACCCCCACCAGCATGATCGGCTTCGACGGCCAGGAGTGAGGCGGATAGGCCTCACCCCGCCCCTTTCCCGGCCCCGTATGCGCGCGTGGGGGAGGAGCATTGTCGAAGAATGAGTCGACGGCTACAATAGGATGGCACAGAGCGCAAGCTGAGGCTTCTCTGATGGGAACATTCAACTGGCCGATGCGGATTTCCAGCATGGACGGCCGGAACACCCGGGACATAGAAGCGACGGTAGACACCGGTGCTGCCTACACCACGCTCCCGGCCAGCCTGCTGCGGGAGTTGGGAGTAGCGCCGCTGGGCCAGCGCCGCTTCCTGCTGGCTGATGGACGACGGGTCTTTATGGACATTGGACGGGCGTGGGTAACGATAGACGGCGAGAGCGAAGTTACCCTGGTGGTGTTTGGTGCAGACGACGCCCCGCCCTTGTTGGGGGCCTATACCCTGGAGGGTCTAGCCCTGGCGGTGGACCCGGTGGAGCAGCGCTTGGTCCCCACCCACCTCATCCTCTACTAGGGCAATAAGAAAGCCTGTATCCGTGGGCTTGCAAGGGCGGCCGCCCCTGTTGTGGAAACGTCAGCCGCCTGCACCAACTGCCTCCCGGACCCTTCACAAGAGATAGTCCCCCGGCCCTCCCCCATGCCAGGGTGCAGGCACCCCCGCCCCCCATCCTGTCCATCCATGTAAATACCTACCCCTGTCAACTCCCCCTCCCTCGCACTGGCTACCCAGGGCCGCACCGGCTATCCTGTCGTGTACCAGCGGCGGAGCACAAACGCCTGGTCCTGCGGGAGGAGACAATGCGACTGATCCTGGTTGGCTGCGAGTATGTCGGCAAAACTACCCTCGCCGATGCGCTCCAGGCGTGGGGCTTGGAGCGGGGGCGCAACTTCCACATGGACGACCACTTCACCATTCCCGACGCCCAGCACGTCAGCGAAGAGGAGCAGGAGGCCATGCTCGCTCTTCCAGGAGCGATCAAGGAACGCTACCAGCGTTTTCAGGTCCACTATCACGTGCGTCTGCTACACCGCTACGACGACATTATCCTGGTTGGGTTTCACATCGAGGAGGCCATCTACGGCCCGCGCTACTACTACCCGGGCCTGGCGATGACCTACGAACGTCAGGTCGAGCCGGAATTTCCGCGCGATGCCGTCCTGGCGCTGCTCACCGCGCGTCCCGAGGTGATCCGCGCCCGCATGGCCGCGGCGCCGCACCGCCATTCCGTCGTACTACCGGCCGACGTCGAAGCCGTGCAGCAGCAGTTCGAGGCGGCCTATGGCGCCTCATGGGTACCGCGCAAGGTGCGCCTCGATACCTCCGACCTCCGCCCCGACCAAATCCTTGACCGCTTTTTGACCGTCGTGCGCCCCCGCTTGGCCGCCCGCGACCTGCTCCTCCTAGATGGACAGTAGGCCTAGCGCAGCGGCGCCGCACCTCACTCCTGACCCTCTGTGCAGGCTGGGGGGCATGATGACTGGCGCTTTAGCGGTTTCTACACTTCGAACGGGTTCAGCCACTCCACACCGAGTTGGCTAAAGTCGCGCACGTTCCGCGTCACGACCGTCAGTCCGTGAACGAGGGCTGTCGCCGCAATCATGGCGTCCTGACTCAGATTGACCGACTTTCCGTGCTTTAGCCGCGCCCACGTCCGGAAAGCAGGCACATCCATCGGCAATACCTGGTAGGAGACGAGTATCTCGTCGAGCCAAGATTCGAGCACCGCCGCCCTTATCTCATCTTGCTCGCGCGCTTTCTCGATGCCTGCTTGTATTTCCCCCACCGTCACAACGGATACAAAGAGGTGCTGGGATGGTGTCGTCGCGATCCAAGCCAAGACGGCCTCGTGCGGCCATGGGCGCCGTAGCTCCGAAATGACGTTGGTGTCCAGGAGATACATCGGCCTATGGCGTGTGGGTCTCGACACTGTGCCGGGACTCGGGCGGCGGCGTTAGCTGCTCGGTCCGCGCTCCCGGCCTCAGCAGTAGCTCTTTCAAGCTGGGCTTGGTCGTGTCTTCCGCCACCAACTCGCTGGAGGTGAGCGCGCGGCGAACGGTCGAGGCCAGATGCTGCTCTAGCACCTGCCGGAACGCCTCTCCGAGCTGTGGCGTAACTGGTGACAGCCGCTGGAATAGCGCCTGCTGGAGCGCTTTCTCTCGCTCCGGAGCAGCCGCTGGTAGTTGCCGCTCTAGCATCTGCCGGAACGCCTCCCCAGGCATAGGAGTAGATTGTGACAACTGCCGCTCCAGCGTTTGCTCCAGTGCGGAAATGGCTAGTGACAACTGGAGTTGCAGGACCTGCCGAAGCGCCTGTTCCAACTCCGCATTGCTCAGTAGCGTCTGCTTGGCAGCGATGGTAGCTTGTGCCGTCATGTCGCTGTCTTCACTCCACGTTACACCCGTCCCCCCGCCGCAGCGGGGGGACCATAGGGGGGCCGGATTTAGGCCCAGGGCAGGCCTGCTCGGTGCCGGGGAAGGGATTCGAACCCCCACGCCCTCATCGGGCAACTGATTTTGAGTCAGCCGCGTCTGCCATTTCGCCACCCCGGCGGCAGCATCGGCACAAGTACGGTACGGCTTGGGGCCGGACGGCTGCCGGCGCCTCGCCGCTGCACAGAGTAATTATAGCCATAGACCCAACCCCGTTAGCAACCCCTGAGAGGGGCAGACGTACCCCTCCGCATGCAATCCTCCCCTGGCCCCTCCCTCGCCTTCCCCCGACTGTGGTAGGTACGGGTTAAGCGGTAGGGGCGCAACATGTTGCGCCCGTCCCCCCGCTGCGCGGGGGGACCATAGGGGGGCCAGCGGCAAATGCCGCCTCCCCATCGCTCGTGTACCATCCTTGAGCACGATTAACCGCACGCTCGCTGCCTGACGGCCTCTATGGGACGCATACGCTGGGCGTATCTGGCCGCGATCTGCTCCTGCTGGGGCTGGGCATCGCTCTACCCCGGCAGCGAGCTGGCCCTCGTCGAGGTTGAGCCGTTCATCATCGTCTGGGCGCGGGCCACCGTGGCCGGGCTGGCGCTCGCGGCGCTGACGTGTATGCGCCTGGGCGGCGTCCACGCGGGCCTGTCCCGTATGCGCGACGAGCTACGCGCACAGCCCGGCAAGGTGCTGCTTCTGGGCACGCTGGCCTTTGGCGTCACCTCGTCCCTCTCCGTGTCATCGCAGGTGTTCTTGCCCGGCTCGGTAGCGGCGCTCTTGACCGGTATCGGACCGCTGTGGATTGCGCTCGGCGCGGCCGCGCTCGGTCACGCGGCGCGGCCCTGGTATCTGCTCGGCGGATCATTGCTGGCCTGCGTTGGTGTCGGTGCAGTGGCGCTAGGTCAAGACGCCGGTGGGGAGGGCGGCGCGTGGTGGCGGCTCCTCGCCACTGCCGACTGGCGCGGCGTCATCCTGGCTCTGACTTGCAGCATCGCCATCGCGGCGGCCATCTTGGTGGCGCGACGCACCGTGGCCGGGCGCGATGCCGTCGCCATTACCGCCGTGTCGTGCTGCATAGCCGCCGTGGCCCTAGTGCCGCTGGTGCTCGTGCTCGGCCCAGGCTTTCGGCCCTTGTTCGCTGCCAGTCGCTCCACCCAGCTCATCCTGATCTACCTCGGCCTCGGCAGCACCGCGTTCAACTTTGCGCTCTGGTACTTTGCGCTCAGTCGGCTGCCCGCTACCCGTATCGCCCACTTCCAGTATCTCGTGGCGCCGCTGGGCGTGCTGTTGAGCGTACTCATCATGGACGAGCCGCTGACGGTGAGCCTGGTAGCTGGCGGCGGCGCCATCCTCGTGGGTATCATCGTGGCGCAGCGCGGGGCCGGCCTCGCCGTGCAGCGGGCTAGTCCGCTCCGTCAGCGCAATCCGACGCGGGCTGAGGTAATGCCGGCGGCGCGTATCGTCACCGGACAAGCCGCCGCTGTGCTGGGACGCAAGGCCGGTAGGGTAGCTCGTTGGCTAGTGAGGTCCGATGACAGTTGATCTGGCGGCAGCGCCCTTCAACTCGCAGCAGATCGCCTCGTTCGCCCGCGATGGCTATGCCATCGTGCCGGGCCTCTTTGATACAGCCGAGCTGCAAGAGCTTACCGCCATCTGCGACGACCTGCACGCCCAGGGCGAGATACCCGGCTGTTTTCGCGCCGCGTCCCCGGCCGAGACCGCCGATCCGCTCTTGCTGTACCCCCGCATGATGCAGCCCCACCGCGTCAATCGCACTGCTCTCCGCTACCTCCTCAGCCCCCGCTGGGAGCCGCATCTACGCTCCCTATTGGGCGAGGCGCCCATCGCCGCGCAGAGCATGTTCTACTGGAAGCCGCCAGGCGCGCGCGGCCAGGCGCTCCACCAGGACAACTTCTATCTGAAGGCCTACCCGGACACGTGCTTGGCCGCGTGGCTCGCCGTTGACCCCGCCGACCGCGAGAACGGCGGCCTGTTCGTCGTTCCCGGCAGCCACGCCATGGACCTCTTCTGCCCGGAAGAGGCCGATCCCACCGTCTCGTTCACCAAAGAATTCGTGCCGGTACCCGAGGGATTGCAGTCCGTGCCCGTTGATCTCGACGCCGGCGATGTCCTCTTTTTCGGCGGCAACCTCATCCACGGTTCCGAGCCAAACCGCAGCCCTGACCGCTTCCGCCGCTCCTTCATCTGCCACTACATCGGCGCCTCGGCGGAAGAGATCGCCCGCAGCTACAAGCCCCTCCATCGCTTCGATGCCACCCGCTTCGACGTAGCAACGGCAACCGGCGGCGGCCCCTGCGGCACCCCCCAGAACTGAGGGCTACCATTAGCGGGTGAACGCTCGCCTCTCGTTCCCTCGCTTGTGCTTGTTGGGCAACAACAAGCGGTGTTATACTCTGTACAGGTGCCTGCAGCGCGGAGTTAATTCTTGCCGCTGATCCAGCGGTGACTGTCGCCAACGTTAGCCTTACGCTCGCCGGCTCCATGGTCAATGGCGTCAGCGTGCGTTCCTCATATGCGCGAGGAGGGCGAAATTCGATTGTAGGCACCGCTTCTTCCATTTGGAATGCAAACGATGACCTACGAATTAGATGGTGATCCAGATCAACTTCGAGATGGATTCTATGAACTTGAGCATCCACATGACATTGCAAGGCTTTTGGAAGTCGAACATCGTGTTTTCACCTTTTGGCTTTATGGAACCCCCAAAAGACAGCGCTATACGAAGTTCTCCGTTCCTAAGAAATATGGCACGCCGCGCGGGATTGATGCTCCTACCGTCAACATAAAGAGATTGCAGCGGAAACTCAATCAAGTCCTCCAGGCCGTCTATGTCCCAAAGCCGAGCGCGCATGGCTTTGTGTTAAGCAGGAACGTCAGGTCGAATGCGGACCGGCACAAGAGGAAGCGGTGGGTACTCAATCTTGATCTGAAGGACTTCTTCCCTGCGATCAACTTTGGCCGCGTCAGAGGAATGTTCATGGGTAAGCCGTATCATCGGCCGGAAAGGGTAGCGACCGTGCTTGCTCACCTTTGCTGCTTCGAAAAACGGCTTCCTCAGGGTGCTCCTACGTCTCCGGTAATCAGTAACATGATCTGTGCTCAGATGGATAGTCAGTTGCAACGACTTGCCGGTGCCAATCGCTGTACTTACACCCGATACGCCGATGACATAACTTTTTCGACTACGAGTCGGTTCTTCCGCAGGGCTGTTGCAACGATGGATGAATCTGGACAGGTGCAGCTTGGACAAGAACTCAAGAATATAATCGAGGATAACGGTTTTACGATCAACGAAAAGAAAGTCTGGTTAAGCGGAAGAGAGCGTAGGCAAGAAGTAACCGGGATTACTGTGAACGATGCTCCCAACTTGCCTCGCAAGTATACTAACCAGATACGAGCAATGCTTCACGCTTGGGCGGAATATGGTTTGGATGCAGCACAGGATCATTTCGAGACTAGGTACGACAGGAGATACCGTGCTAATTGGAGAAGGTCACCCCGGTTCGAACAAGTAGTCAAGGGTAAGATTGAGTATCTCGGAATGGTCAAGGGCACGGACTCGCTAACTTACCTTCGATTCTTAGACCAGTTGAGGGATCTTGACCGCAATCTTGCTGGTACACGTGGCACACCACTGCGTTTACTCCTACAGACCTACGATGACCTTTCCCATGGATGTGTGACTCATCAGCAACGCGGCTATAAACTTGAGAAACTTATGAACAAGCTCTTCGAAATATCCGATATACCCGTTCACCAAAGCTTCAGGAGAAATGCTGGTGGTGAACAGATTGATGGTGCGTTCGAATTGAACGGCTCGTACTACCTTGTCGAGTGCAGATGGCGAAAGAAGGTAGCGGACCAGCGTGCTGTTGATGGGTTCCGAGGACAGGTTGAACGATCTGGCGACCAGACCATGGGCGTGTTCATTTCTGTGAAAGGCTGGTCAGCCAACGTACCCCAGTTGCTCAAGCAGAATAGGTTCAAGCGAATCATCCTAGTAGACGGCGAAGACATCCGCGGAGTGCTGGCGGGTAACATTAAGCTGGCCGAGATGCTGCGCTCGAAGATCGAAGTCCTCAACCTATACACGGATCCGTTTCGTAGCGTCGAGGACATTCTGTCGAGCGAGTCTACATGAGGCCGCTGGCCCCGCCCTACCCGCCGACCGCTGCCGGCGCACCGGTCTCGGCCGCGCGCCAGACGGCTGCGGAGAGCTGCACCACCCGCTGGCCGTCCTCCGCCGTCGCGCCGGCCAGCGCCGTCCGACCGCGGATCACATCCACAAAGTGGTGGTCGGGGCTGGTCGGTGGCGGTGGCGTGGGCAGGGTCAGCGGCTCGGCTTGGTCGGCGCGCCGCCACTCCACCCACGGCTGGCGCGGCGCCTGACCGACGGTCCGGTAGTGCAGCGTGCCCTCGCTGCCGGCGATGGTGAGGTCCGTCCCGCCGCCATGCACGTTGCCGCCGATAGCGATAGTCGCAATCGCGCCGCCCTCGAACTCGGCCATAATCGCAGAGTTCACGTCCACTTCCAGCGTGAAATACTGTTGCGCTGCGGCGACTCGCGTCGGCGCGCTGTCCACGAGGTGCAGCACGAGGTCAACGAGGTGACTGCCGGAGTCGTTGAGCTGACCACCGCCCGCCAACTGCTGGATCACCCGCCACGATGCCCCGGTGCGCTCAATACGCCCCAGGTTGTTCGTGTACCACGACTGGTGGAGTTGGGCCGTAACGAACTCCACGTCGCCGATGCCGCCGGTGCTGATGATCTGCTTCATTTGCTGGATGCTCGGCTCGAACCGCCGCTGGTACGAGACCATCACGATCTTGCCCGTTTCGTCGCGCGTCGCGATGACCTCGGCCGCCTCCTCAGCGGTGTTCACCATCGGCTTCTCGACCAGCACGTGTGCCCCGGCCCGCAGCGCGGCCACGATCTGCGGATGGTGCAGCGCGTGCGGCGAGGAGATCACCACCCCCTCGGGCTGCACGGCGTCGAGCATCTCCTCGTGCTCGGTAAACGTGGCCGCACTGGCGAGCGCCGGGTGCTGCTCCCGCAGCGCCGCCGTGGTCGCCGTCACCGGGTCCACCAACGCGACGATGCTGACCTCATCCTGGTCCAGCAGGCGCGGGAGGTGCGCGTTGGTCATGTTCCCCCCGCAGCCGATCAGCGCGAGGCGAGTTGGCTCTGCCATGATGATTCGTCTCCTTCCGCTTACCCCCGGCGCGCTGCGCCATCGTCCATGGCCTATGCTAGTCGAGCGCCGGAGCGCCGGCAAACGCTCGGCTCAGTCTGCGCTACCATACCCGCACGGGAGGCATCATGGCTACGAGCATCGAATGGCGGCTCTTGTCCGACCAGCAGACCTACCTCTTCACCGACTTTCGCCACATTGACCCCGGTGACCTGGAATGGGTAGCGCCAGACGGCAAGCCGCTGCCCACCAAGCCGGGCGCCGAGTCGCCACCCGCAGCGGACACTGCCGCTATGCTGGCCAGCCCCCGCTCGCAGCGCCAACCCCACGGCATCCGCCTGGAAGCGCAGCCGGCGCAGAAGATCGGCCCGCTCGACTACGACATCGGCATCAACGCCCTGCTCCATGAGGGCGGCCGGTATCGCCTCTGGTATTGGGTGGGCAAGCACGCGCACTACGCCGAGTCCGACGACGGTTTCACGTGGAAACTCCCAACGTTCGGCCGCTATGAGCTTGCCGGCAGCACCCGGAACAACGCCTTCTTTGGCGTTCCCCCGGAGCGCGGACAGCACAATTTCGACGGCTTCACGGTCTTCAAGGACCCCAGCGCCCCGGCCGCCGAACGCTACAAGCTGGTCTTCATGGCGCACGTGCCGGCGGACGAGTTTGACCGCCGCTGGGCCGAGTACCGGGCGCTCCACCCCCGCTATCAGGACGTGCGGCTGCGGCCGGGCAAATTCACCTGTGTCTACGGCGCCGTGTCGCCGGACGGACTAGACTGGACGCTGCTCCCGGAGCCGCTCTTCACGCACTTCACTGACACCATCACGACGGCCTACTACGACGCCTGGCTAGGGCGCTACGTGCTCTATACCCGCATGTACCTCCAGGGCCGCCGCTGGGTAGGCCGCACCGAGACGGCCGACTTTCGCCGCTGGCCGCCGGTCGAGCCGCTGTTGTGGCCGCGCCTCGACGAGTCTCCCTCGAACGACATCTACACCAACGCCCGCACGTCCTATCCCGGCGAGCCGAGCTACCATCTGATGTTCCCGATGTTCTACGAGCGTTGGAACCAGATTTCGCGCATTCGGCTCTACGCCAGCGCCGACGGCATCGTGTGGAACGAGGTGCCGGGCGGCGCGGTCATCAACCCCGGGACGCCGGGGCAGTGGGACTCGGAGTTTCTAGGTGCCGGCACCGGCCTGGTCCCGTTGGGTGACGAGCGCGTGGGACTGCTGTATGCCGGCACGTCCTACCCCCACAAGTACCCGCGCTGGCCCCACGTGATCGCCGCCAACCGTACCGGCTGGGCCTGCTGGCCCCGTGACCGCCTCGGCGCCGTTGTCGCCGACGAGGAAGGCGAGTTCTGGACATTCCCGGTACAGCCCCGCGGGCGCGAGCTGCGGGTGAACTTCCAGGCGCGAGGCGGCGGCGGCGTGTGGGTCGGTATCCACGGTCAGCCGGGGCGGGCAGTCACGGACTGCGCCCCCCTCCACGGCGACTCGCTCGCCCAGACCGTGCGCTGGCGCGGCGCCTCGGACCTCGCTACCGCCGACGGCGCGCCGGTCGTGCTGCACTTCAAGCTACGCGCTGCCAAGCTCTTCAGCTTTACGTGGGGAGCGCCCCCATCCTAGCCCTCCCCCGTTGGGGCGGCTGACTAGGGTAGGTATTTACATGGATGGACAGGATGGACAGGATGGGGGAGGGGGGCGCGGGCCTCACCCCCTGGCCCCCTCTCCATCGCAGAGCGATAGAGAGGGGGTATGGATTCCCGCTTGCGCGGGAATGACGGAGGGGAGGCGGCGGGAATGACGGGGGCTTGGGCGCGATTTATCGCGCCCCTACGGCAAACGCCGGCCCCGGCCCCCCTATGGTCCCCCCGTTGCGACGGGGGGACGGATGATCGACAAAGAACTCGCCGCGGCTGCGCGGGGGGACGGGCGCAACATGTTGCGCCCCTACGGCTTACCCCGTACCTACCCCAGTCAGCGTTGGGGCGGGGGAGGGGACATGCCGTCCCTGTCGGGAGGGTGCGGGTTTATTCAGTTCGGCGGCAGGTGTTAGGGGCCGGGCATGGGGACTGCTCCTTGCGGTGCGACCGGTCGGTCCGGGGGGCCGGAGCCGGGTGGGACGATGGAACCGGCGGCGCCAGGGTGCGGTGGGCGCGGGCCGGTGGGGAAGGGGGTGGGTGCCGGGAGGGTGGTGGTGGCCCGGTGCCGGCGGGTCGGCGACGGGAGGGTCGAGTGACCCGGCGGCAACGGGAGTGTGACCGGGCGGCGGTCGTGGCCCGGGGCGGTGGCGCGAGGGCAAAGGGCGAGTGCGGTCGCGACGGGCGGCCGGGTCTGGCCGCGCGCCAGCGACGGTGGGCAAGGGCAAGGGCAGTGGGCAAGGGCTACGGTGCCGGGCCGGGTCTGGCCCGGCACCGTCGGCAGGACTGCGCCACCGCTGCGTGTGGGCATCGGACGAAACCGCCTCCTTCCGGGGCCGCGTGGGCGCCGGAGTCATCACACTGAACACCACCCTCCCGTCGAAAGATTGATATACGGGGAGTGGGGCGGAAGACAACGGGGGGTGGGGAGGAATTTGGAAAAGGGGAAATTGGGGGGGGCGGGGCAAACCTCACCCCCCGGCCCCCTCTCCATCGCGGAGCGATAGAGAGGGGGTGGATTCCCGCTTTCGCGGGAATGACGGATGAGACGGGGGAATGACGGGGGGCAGGGCGCAACATGTTGTGCCCCTACACAAAAACCTACCCTTGTCAGGGAACCATAGGGGGGCCGTTGGGAAGGTGCGGCCGCCATCGAAATACCCTACACTCAGCACCGCAGCCGCTGCGATCCCATCCCATCAGCTGGGATGACCGGATATACCGAGAGGGGGGTTCGGCCTGATGTCCAGCCTGTACTGGATACCGTTCGTCTTCGCTGCCTACTTTGCGGTGCTCATCGGCATCGCGGTGGTGCGCTCCCGTCAGATACGGGAGATGTCGGACTACGTACTCGGCGGCCGGCGGATGAGCGCCTTCACCACGGCCATGAGCGCCGGGTCCTCCTCGGCCAGCGCCGGGACCATGCTGGTCATCCCGGCCATCGCCTTCACTCAGGGCATGATCTCGGTATGGATACTCGCCAGCCTGGGCCTCTGCTTCTGGCTCACTTGGAAAATGCTGGCAACAAGGCTGCGCCGCTACACGGTCGCCGCCGAAGAGTCGCTCACCCTCCCGGAGTTCCTGGAAAAGCGCTTCAACGATAAGACGGGCACCATGCGGACCCTCGCCGGTGGTATCACGATCTTCTTCGTCATCTTCTACGTCAGCTCCGGCCTGATCGCCGGCTCCAAGCTGCTGGAATCCGTATTCGGTCTTGACGGCACGGTGGGTATCGTCGTCACCTTGCTCGCCGTAGCCTCGTACACCTTCATCGGCGGCTTTGTGGCGGTCTCCCGGACCGACGTGTTTCAAGCCCTCATCATGCTGGCCGGCTTTGTCATCCTGCCGCTTACGCTCATCTTCGCTACGGACGACCTCTTTGGCACCGCAAGCGGTGTATCACCCACCTACTGGAATCCACTGACCAATACCGCGGGAGAGACCATAGACTTTTTCTTCTTGCTCTCCGCTCTCGGCTGGGGCCTCGGTACCTTCGGCGCCCAGCGAGTGCTGCAACGCTATATGGCGGTGGAAAGCGAAGCGAAGATACCCGCCAGCCGCGCCATCGGCACTGCGTGGGTCGCCGTCATGCTCGGCGGCGGCCTGTCGTTGGGGCTGTTTGGCCTGCCCGCTCTGACCGAAGCCGGCCAGTTGGCGGAGGTCCTAGAGGACGCGGAGCGGCTCTACTTCGTGGTCACACAGGTATTCTTTCACCCCATATTCATCGGTTTGCTCCTGACCGGGGTCATTGCGGCGATCATGAGCACCGCCGACTCACAGCTGCTGCTGGCCTCCGCAGTCGCCACCGACGATCTGCCGTTCATCAGGCGCTACGCCTATCGGATGCGGTACCTCTATGCGGCCGGAGCCTATGGCCGCGTATGGCTCGGCCGCTTCCTCCTCGTGGTGACTGGCGTAATCGCCGCCGCGCTTGCCATTGGGAACCCGGAATCGGTACTCACCCTCGTCGAGTACGCTTGGGGTGGCATGGGAGCGGCCTTCGGCCCCGTCACCATCCTGGCGCTGTATTGGCGTCGCTTCAATATCTGGGGCGCGCTTGCGTCGGTCATCACCGGGACGGTAACAGCCTCGATCTGGGGATATTTCTCCGGCGGTCCCGGCGGGATCATGGATATTCAGCCGGCCGCGCCCGGTTTCATCATCGCCATACCGGTAGCCATCGCCGTGACCCTCCTCACGCCCGCGCCGCCCAAAGCGGTCGTGCGTGTGTTCGATCAGGTCAATGCCGACTGAAGTAGCTATCAGCCGTCAGCCATCAGCATTCAGCCCGGCGGCGGCTTACTAGCCCGTCCCCCCGTCGGGACGGGGGGACCATAGGGGGGCCAGAATCATCCCCTACCCACCCAGCCCGCCGAGCAACCCTACTACCCGATCCGCCCACTGCTCCAGACTATGCCGCTGCACCACTAGCTGGCGCATAGTCGCCGCCGCCGCCGCCCGCTCACTCGCCGTCCAGGCCAGCACACCCTGCACGCGCTCGGCCAGCCGCGCCGCGTCACCCGCCGGGAAGGCCAGCCGCTCGCCCCACGCCGCCAATTCCTGCTGCACGGCCGGATTGCTGCTCACGACCGGCACCCCGCAGGCCAGCGGCTCCAGCGCCGCTTTATCGAGGCTGCCCGTGCGGCTGGTGTGGAGCAGGACCGCCGCGCGGCGGTACTCGGCGGGCATCGCCGTGTACGGCACGTTCCCCGCAAATTGCACCGCCTCTGCAAGCCCTAGCTCGTCCACGCGGCCCCGCAGCCGCTCGGCGTAGGCTTCGTCGGACGGATAGAGCGGCGCGCCGCAGATGCGGAGGATCGGCGGCGCTGCCGTCCCGGCGCGAGCGTGCAGCACGGCCAGCGCCTCGATAGTCGTCTCGTGATCCTTGGCCGGCGAGAGGCGTCCCACACTGAGCAGCACAGGCCCGTCGTCGTACCGGCCCAGTGACGAACGCGGGACGTAGCGGTCGGTGTCAATGCCGTGACCCACGACCACTAGCCGGTCAGCGCCCAGCGGATAGCTCCGGCGCGACGCGCTCACCACGCGGTCAACAAGCCGGTGAGCAATCTCCAGGTCGCGGCTGACGCCACCCTGCGCGTACCACAACACGAGCGGCACGCCACGGAGCTTTGCCAGCGGCGCCGCGAGCGCCGCGTACCGCGGCACCATATGGACAAAGATCGTCGTCGCCCGCTCGGCTGGCGGGGCGGTGACTAGCGCATGGCCCAACGTTGCGAACAGGCGCCCAAGCTGGCGCTGGCGCGCGGCCCCCCGTTCCTTGCCGAGTGAGTAGACGGTTACGTTCGCGGGTGCATTGGGTGGGAGTCTCCCGGCCTGCTGGGCGAGGACCTGCACGGAGCGACACCGCCGCGCCAGCGCATGAACCCAATCCGCCGTAACACCGAGGATCGTGCTATCCGCGTCGTAGCTCTGCGTGACAAAGAGCAGATTCATCCGCTTTCCCGTTCGTCACACGGCTGCGCCTGTCCCCCCGTCATGCGGGGGGGCCACAGTATGCCCGCCTACAGCAATATCGAGGTGTCCCGTCCCCCCGCCGCAGCGGGGGGACCATAGGGGGGCCAATAATGTACGCTCCCATCCTGTCCATCCATGTAAATAACCCCCGGCCTCGTCATTGCTCTGAAAATAGCCATTTCACCCCGGTCAAGGCCCCGGATTCCGGCGTCAGCCGGAACGACGAGACGACGGTACCACGCTCGCCAGCGTGGCGATGGTCCGGTCCAGCAGTACATCCCAGCGATACGCCCGCACGTCTACCTGGGCCGCCGCCGCCAGCTGCGCCCCCTCATTCGGATTGTCGAGCAGGCGGCGCAGCGTGGCGAGCGTCGTCGCATGGTCATCCAGCGGCACCAAGAGTCCGTTGCGACCGGACTCGATCACCTCGGCATTCCCCCCCACGTCCGAGGCCACAATCGGCGTGCCGGCGTACATCGCCTCCAGCATGACGTGGGACAGCCCCTCATAGCGCGTGTGCAGCGTGAATACGTCGGCTGCCCGGAGATACTGCTGGACCGTGGCCTGCGAGACGCTGCCGGCAAAGCAGACCCGCTCCGCCACACCGGCGGCGACGGCCTCCCGCTCCAGCCGCTCGCGCTCCGGCCCGTCCCCGACAATCACCAGCGTCACGTCGGCCGGCAGGTCCGGCACCAGGCGAATGAGAAACTCCAGGTTCTTCCATGGGTACAGGCGCGCACAGGTCATCACCACGCGGCCCGTACCGAGCGCCAAACGGGCGCGGACCTCATGTTTGCCCTCACCATCGGCCCCACTCCCATGGGGAGCAGGGAGATCGTCAACCGCGAGCGCGTTTCTGATGACGACGACGTTCTCCGGCGCGACCCCCCAGCCGATCACGAGGCGTTTCAGGTAGTCACTCGGCACGATCAGTGTGGTCACCAGCCGCGCGAACCGCCGCACAAGCCCTCGCACGAGCCGCACGGGGAGACCGACCGACAGGCGTTGGAACTCGTCAATGCCGGCCGTCGTCCAGCCGCGCCGGAGCGCCAGTTCCCAGGCGTTATCCCCGACGATCTTCAGTACCACCGGCCGGCCGAGCAGCCGGCCCGCCACAATGGCCGCCATTTCCGGGCCGGCCAGCCCGTTCACGTACAGCACGTCGGCCGACCTGACCACCCGCAGCACGGCGACGAGAAAACGCGCCATGCGCTGGGGCAGGGGGAGGCCGCGCGATACCCTGGTGGTCAGCGCCGACCACTCGTCGCTGGCCTCGGGCCGGAATTCCGGCGGCGCCCCGGCCACGATCCGCACCCGATGGCCGCGCTCGCGTAGGCTGGCCGCGAGCTTGGGCACATAGGTCGCCGGGCCGCCGATGTCCGGGGGGAAGAGGTTGGAAACGAGGCAGACCTTCAGTGGTTCGTTCCTTCAGCTAGGCGTTGTCGCCGTTCGAGTTGTGCGCTGATTTCACCGGCTCGCGCGGCGCGAGCGTGTCACCGTTGAGGCTTGGCATCGGCTCGGAGAAGGGCGCCTCGTTCGGCGTGATCGTGCGCTCGGCACTGACCACGGCCGGGCTGGGCGGGACGGTCTTGCGGCGCCAGGTGGCCTCGCTCGGCACTATCCGGTCCGCGGCCGCGCCAATCCCGTCGAAGACCTTCCATGAAGCCGAGTCTTGCTGCCACAGCGCATCGCAGCCGGAGCACAGCGAGGCCTCCTGGTAGCGACCCTCCACCTGCAAGCGGCGCAGCTTGACCAACTCCGGGCCGTTCCACACCTCCATCAGCGACTGCTCCATTAAGTTGCCGACCACCTGCTCACCCGCAAAATCGGCGCAGCAAGACACTACCTCGCCGTTCCAGTAGATCGCCATGGACTTCCACAGCCAGTTGCAGGGGTGGTAGTTGGGACCGTACTGCTCCGGTTGGGCCACCGGGTTCTCCATCATCGTCCCGGCCCACCCGTGCGCCCAGCGCGTGTCATACTCGTCCACCGGCAAGCCGGCGAACAACTCCCGCATCCCCGCCGGCGTCTCCGGGCGCGCGGCCGCGGGGTCGTAGGGCAGGATCACCTGCATGACCGTGTACGGGTAGCGTATCTTGCGCCGCTGCTTCTCCAGCAGGAACTCGCGGACGTTCTTCAGTGTCAACTCGAACTTGGCGCCCAAGCGCATTCGCTCATAGGTTTCTTTGTCCGCGCCATCAAAGCTCACCGTCAGCTTGTCGAGTTTGGCGTCGAGCAGCGCGGCCGTCTGCTTGGCCCGCAGCGTCGTCGCGTTCGTGTTGACGTGGACGGCGATCCCGGCTTCATGGGCCAGCGTCGTCATCTCGCCGAGATTCTTATGCATCATCGGCTCGCCGCGGAAGAACAGGTTGATCTCCAGCACGTGCCCGCGTACTTGCTCCAGAATTTGCCGGTACACGTCCATGTCCATGAACCCGTTGACCGTGTTGGCCCCGATGGACTGCGGGCACATCGGACACTTGAGGTTGCACAGACTGGTCGGCTCCAGGTGGAGCTTGAGCGGCGGATAGGGCAAGTGCGTCGAGCCGCGCAGCCAATGCCAGAGAAAGCGGATGGTGCGCGGATGCAGCACGGCCTCATAGCGGCGCCAGTTGCGGATCAGTTTGAAGGCCGCCGCGACATCGTTCATGGTCTCTCCTGGCCGCCTGGCGCCCTCGTAGGCGCCTCGGCCGCTGCACTGAGCATCACCGGAATTCCGTCTTCAATCGGATAGCGCCGGCCACATTGCGAGTTCCGACACACCAGCTGCTCTCCAACCTGCGCCACCTCTGCTCCGCAGCGTAGGCAGGCGAGGATAGCGACGAACGCCGGATCGAGCTGCGCGGTCGTCATGGCCGTTCTGTCCGTCCAATCGCACCGGGGGCCACTTGCCCACACCCATAACGACCGGGCCAAGCGAATGGCAACGTCCCCTGTAGCGTAGCCAAGGGTAGCCATGCCCGTCAACCACGGGAGCCATCCGGCTGTGGATTCCCGCTTTCGCGGGAATGACGAGTGGAGAGGACCGGCGCCGGTGACAGGGTATGACTGACGGTCATTACTCGTTCCTGCCGCACCCTCGCCTGGAGTCTAGCTCATTGCAGCGGCGATTCGACGGGGAGCAACTCTGCGACCGATACCACCAAACCGGGCAAGACGACCGAGGTCACTTCATCACCCGGCCCGAACAGCCGGCGCGATGTGTACCCCTCCGGCCCAGCGCCGGTCAGCACCTCGATAGCGCGTCCCTCCGGGTCAACGATCCAATACTCCGTCACACCGGCCTCAGCATACTCGGCGGCCTTCTCCTCCCGGTCAATCCGCCGCGTGCTCGGCGAGAGCACCTCAATCGCCAGATCGGGCGGGTCGGCGTACTGCACGTGGTAGCAGTCCTCGCGACCGGCGGCGTAGTAGACCAGATCAGGCTCACGGATTTTTCCCTCCCATAACCGGATCGGCGTTGGTGAAGAGAACTTACGACCTCCAGCGTGTTCCCGAATGAGGAGATTGATGGCAAAGCCCAGCTCGTCGACAATCCGCTGATGTTCAAGGTTTGGCATGTCATGCACCAATAAGCATCCCTCGGACAACTCCACGATGTGGTTCGTATCCGGGAGCGCAAAGTAGGCCGCTTCCGTCCAATGACCGGCATTGAGCCAGGCGAGCGCGGCGCTGGCTGCCGTCCGGGGGTGTGTCTGAGGGGGCGCGGCGGGGGGCGCCTCTATCGTGACCATGATCGTTCGCTGCCTGCGGAGCGTATGCCCCAAGTGTAGCGCACATCAGCGGCGCTTGGTGCCCGTATCGGGTGTTACGCTGCCGCCGGCTGGTCCCGCTAACCGCCGAGACAGCGGCCACAGTACCACGAGCACCCCCACCGCCAGCACACCGAGTACCAGCACGAGCGCATAGAGCATGGCCGCCGGCTCCCGGCCGGGCCGCGCATGGACCAGCAGGTTGTCCCGCATCACCCAGAGATGATCCCGGTTCGTACCGCTGAAGGCCAGCCGGAACAAGGCATTGCCGTTGATAAACGTCCCGTTCAGGTAGAGTGCGCCATCGCGGTAGCGGTTATTGAAATGGGTCAGCAGTTGGAGCCGCCCACCTGCCGGACCGGGCAGGTATTCGAGCAGCCAGACGTAGCGTTGCAAGCGTGAATCGGGAATAGGGTCAAACCGCAGCGCGGTCCACTGTTCGGCCGGCTGCCCCGGGCGCAGGTCCAGTACGGGACGGCGCGGCAGCCCCAGCTCGCGCACCGGAACCTCGACCGTCCGAATGTCGTCGCTGGTGCCCACGTCCGCGCCGGGTACATCGCGCCGCAGGTGCAAGATCAGCCGACCATCGGGCGGCGGATGCTCCGGGGCGGCGGCTAAGATCACGTCAAGCCGCGACAGGTTATTCTGCCGTGCTTCGAACGACTGTCCGACGAGCGTCGGGTCTGCAAACCGCAGTTCGAACGTTGCCACGAACGGCGCCGCATGGTCGGCCACCTCAGCCGGCTCTCGGCTCCAGCGCCCCCCGGCGACAGCCAGCACGGCGGCAACACCGAGCACCAGCACGGCTGCCCCCACGATCAATGCTTTCCTCATCGCTGCCTGCTCATTCCACGTCGCGTCACGCTGGCGCAATCCGACTGACTTCAAGGTGGCCGACCGCGCGTGTCATCATGTACGCCTATCTTATAATCTACTTGGCACCGTTACCCCTAGATAGCGAGCAGGTAGGAGGAGTCGACGATGACCGCCGTAGACGACGCGCCGGAGGCAGAAGTTAGTGAGGTGAGTGTTGCCGGGTCCTATGTCCCACAGGACTTCGAGGCCGCCTGGCAGCAGCGGTGGGAGGCAGAAGGCCTCTACCGCACGCGCGAGGACCCCGACAAACCCAAGTTCTACGCCCTCGACTTCTTTCCCTATCCCTCCGGCGACGGCCTCTCCGTCGGCCACTGCCGCAACTACATCCCCACCGACACGTATAGCCGCTTCATGCGTATGCGCGGCTACACGGTGCTCCACCCGATGGGCTGGGATGCCTTCGGTGAACCGACTGAGAACAAAGCCATCGAAGTGCGCGAGTCGCCGCGGGCGCTCACCGACCGCTACACCGCCAACTATAAACGCCAGATGCGCTTGGTCGGTATCTCGTTCGACTGGGACCGCGAGATTGACAGTAGTCTCCCCGACTACTACCGCTGGACCCAGTGGTTCTTTCTGCTGCTCTACAAGCGCGGCCTCGCCTACCGCGATACCAACTGGCAGTGGTGGTGCCCCGTCTGCCAAACCACCATGTCCAATCAGGAAGTCCAGACCGGCGACGATGGTGAGCTGTATTGCTGGCGCGACCACCCCGGCGTGACCAAGAAGCAGATTCCCGCCTGGTTCTTCAAGATCACCGCCTACGCCGACCAGCTGCTTGCGGACCTGAGCGAGATTGACTGGCCGCCCCGCATCAAGCTGATGCAGGAAAACTGGATCGGCCGCAGCACCGGCACCGACATCGTCTTCACCGTTGACGCGCCGACGGCCGACGGTGGGACCGAGCGCGTCGAGATGCCCGTGTTCACCACCCGGCCGGACACGGTGTTCGGCGTGACCTTCATGGTCCTCGCCCCCGAGCACGAGCTGGTCCAGCGGCTGACTACGCCGGAGCGCCGCGCCGCGGTCGAGGCCTACGTCGAGCAGGCCAAGCGGCAGTCCGAGATCGAACGCACCGCCACCGAACGGGAGAAGAGCGGCATCTTCACCGGCGCTTACGCCACAAATCCCCTCAACGGCGAGCAAATACCGATCTGGGTGGCCGACTACGTGCTCGCCACCTACGGCACCGGCATGGTCATGGCCGTCCCGGCCCACGACCAGCGCGATTTCGAGTTCGCGCAGGAGTTCGGACTGGACATCAAAGTGGTGATCGCGCCGCCCGGCTGGGACGGCCAGCCGCTGACAAAGGCCTATGTCGGCCCCGGCGAGATGGTCAATTCCGGCTCGTTCGACGGCACCTTCACTCGCGCCAACTGGCCCAAGCTGCCGCCGGCTGAACGGGCGGAGTTGGCCGCGGAGTGGGGCTTCTCCGTCGAGGCGCTGGACCGCCGCCTCGCCAGCCAAGCACAGGACGGCATCGAGGCCATCTCCGATGCCGTCGAAGCGCGCGGCTGGGGCCAGCGCGCCGTCAACTACCGGATGCGCGACTGGCTGATCTCCCGCCAGAAGTATTGGGGTGGCCCCATCCCGATCATCCACTGCCCCGACTGCGGCGAAGTGCCCGTGCCGGAGGACGAGCTACCCGTGCTGCTGCCCGACCTTGAAGACATTGCCCCCGGCGGTGACGGCCGCTCACCACTGGACCGCGCCACCGACTGGATCAACGTGAGCTGCCCGCAGTGTGGCACCGCGGCCCGGCGCGAGACCGACACGATGGGCGGGTTTGCCTGCTCATCGTGGTATCAGCTGCGCTTCACCGGCCCGGACTACCACGAAGGGCCGTTCGACCCCGCACGGGCGCGGTTTTGGATGCCGGTGGACCTCTACGTCGGCGGCGCCGAGCACGCCGTCATGCACCTCCTCTACGCGCGCTTCTGGTACAAGGTCATGCGCGATGCCAACCTCGGCGTTCCAGGAAACGAGCCGTTCTACAAGCTGCTGAACCAGGGTCAGGTCCATGCCCCCGACGGCCGGCGCATGTCCAAGTCCCGCGGCAACGTCATCACGCCCGACGAGATGGTCGAGCGGTACGGTGCCGATTGCCTGCGCCTGTACGAGCTATTCATGGCGCCATTCGAGCAGGACGTGGACTGGAGCGAGCAGGGGATCAACGGCCAACGGCGCTTCCTGGGGCGCCTCTGGGACATGATCCTGCACACCGCCACGCCCGCCGCCAACGGCGATGGCACGGCCGTCGCCCGCCGCCCCGCCGACCTGGAGCTGGCCCGACAGCTGCACAAGACCATCCGCCGCGTCACCGAGGACATCGAGGCCTTCAAGTTCAATACGATGGTCGCCGCGCTCATGGAGTTCGCCAACGAGCTAGGCGAACGCTATCGCGCCGGCACGTGGCAAACACGCACCTGGGATGAAGCAATCCGCACGCTCCTAGTCTTGCTGGCGCCGGCAGCGCCGCACGTCACTGCCGAGCTATGGGAGCGCATCGGCCAGCCGGGCAGTGTCCACGAGCAGCCCTGGCCGACGTGGGACGAGGCGCTGGTCCGCGACGAGCAGGTAACCGTCGTCGTCCAGGTTGACGGCAAGGTCCGCGACCGCCTGGAGCTACCGGCCACCGCTGCCGAAGCGGACGTGCGCGCAGCGGCGCAGGCGAGCGACCGGGTCCAACGCTGGGTTTCCGACTGGGATTCCGTCCAATGGCGCTACATCCCCGGCCGCATCGTCAGCCTCAACACCAAGTCGCGCCGGTAACTGCCCGCCACGGCCGTGACGATGGAGAAACCGTATGAGCACCCAGCACGAACGCCTGATCGCCTTGCTCCAGGCCAAGCGCCGCGCGGACCCGCAGGGCTTCCGCAAGTATCTGCCCGGCGTCACCGAGCTTCTGCCGGCGCTGCCGGCCAGCCGCCGCAGCACGCGCTCTCCGTTCGGGCTGACCGAGCGAGAGCATGCCTACCATCGGGACGGATTATCGGCAGTGCTCGGCAGGCTGGACGAGGGGACAGTCACTGCCGAGGAGGCTGCCAAGGGACTCCAGCACTGCGCCAATCTCATCAGGGACGACAGCCTGGCGGAGGAGGTGGGCTACGAGGTGCTGAAGGGCCTCATTCGGGCAGCCCTGGGCAAATCCCCGGGGTCGTACCGCTCCGAGACCACCGTGCCGCTCGGCGAGGGCAGCGGCCGTGTGCTGGAGCGAGTCTCGGCCATCAGGGGCGTGTCCCTCGATCTCGATAGAGAGCGGCGCCTCGTGTCCGTCAGCATCCATCCGGGGAAGATCAGGGAGCGACGCCAGTTGATGAAGTTCGTCGGAGCCAGTAAGGACCCCGAGCCGGATGTCGCCGCCAGGCACGACGACTACCTAGCAATGCAGGAGCCACATGGTACTCCCTGAGCGCGTGCTGATTGATACGTCCGCTTTCTATGCTCTCCGCTCCGCAACCGATCTGTTCCACACCCGGGCCAGCGCTGCCTACGAGCGATTGCTGGACAGAGAACAAGAGTTGTGGACGACCTCCTATACGCTGGTCGAGACCGTTGCCCTGCAGCACCGGCGGCTGGGCTTTGAAGTTGTCTCGGAGTTCTCCGAGTGGCGCCGCCGCGCCGACCTCCAAGTGCTCTGGATAGACAGTCGGATGCATGATGAAGCGTGGGATCGCTTCATGGCAGAACGGGGCCGCGGCCTGAGCTTTGTGGACTGGACAACCGTAGTTGCGTCATACGAACTGAGTGCCCCGGTGTTCACGTTCGACAGAGGTTTCGCCAGCGAGGGCATCCAAGTGGTACCGCGGTAACTGTGCCTACCCCTCGTCAATCTCAATCCGCGAGCGGCGGCGGTCAGCGCGGCCTTCCACCTGTGCCTCAGTACGCTCAATGGCCGAGTCCACCAGGCTGCGGAGCGCCAAGAGCACCTCGCGCTTCGCGTTCAGCAAGTGCTGGCGCGTCTCACTCGGCAGCGGCAGCGGGCGCGGCGCTTCCAGTGTGACCCGCACCCAAGGATCGCGCCCACCGGCCGGGGCCTGCTCCTGCGTGCCGTTCTCTTCAGCAGTCATGGTCGTCTCCTCCCGGACGCCGGCGCTTTGCGCTGCTTCACCTGGATTATAGAGGACGGCAGGCACCACCATCGCCCCCCTTCCCTGGAGGGAAGGGGCCGGGGGTTAGGTCCAACGCACTAGGAAACGTCCCCCGTAGCCAGCGAGATACCCCCGACCCGCTCCAGACCCTCGTAGGCCACGGCCAGCAGCCGGACCGTCTGACTCTCGCCGGGTGCCAGCTCATACGCCGCGCCTTGCTCGACCGCCGTGGCCAGTCCTGATCCCGGAATCGTTGTCCACGGCTCGATCCCGACGTTGTACGTGTCGGCAAACCACGGATGGCCGGAGTTGCCCCCGAAGGCCTGCCAGTACCAGATGTGCCGGAACACCGCCGGGTCCCAGGCCATGCCAAATCCCACCCGCCGGCTCGTGTTGGTGACGGCATACCATCCGTCCGTGAGGTCCGTCAGGTACGCGAGGTCGGTGTGCCCTAGCGACTTCGGCGGGAAGGTGCTCAGGTCTACCGCCCGACCGGCGCTGTCCTCTACGTGCGGCCACGCAAACCGCCGGCCGGCCGGCAGTCTCGGTGTGGGAGTAAGTGCCGGTTCGTGGACGATCACCGTCCGGGCCGCGCAGTCGAGCCGGCACGTCTCGTCGAGAAACGGCTCGCCCAGCGCCGGATGATGCCCCCACATATAGGGCCACGTCTCGGCGCCGTAGTTGGTCAGGCGCTCGTCAATGAACAGCACCGCTTTGCCGCTGACCAAGCGCAGCGTCTTCTCCAGTCGGAACGGCGAGCGGACCGTCTGGACCGAGCAGCGGATGGCCACCGAATCGGGCCGATCCTCGACCACGGTCGCGTCCCAGTTGAGCTGCGGCGTTTCGTCGTGCTGGCCGAACTGTGACCCACCCCAGCTACACGGCGGGCCCCCGCTCGGCATGATCTCCTGCCATGCCCCCTCGTAATACTCCAGAAAGCCCCCGTCGGCGCGGGTCGTCGGCACGCTCGGCGGCCGGCGTAGACCCTGCGGCGTGCGCCACATGAAGTCCACGTCCCGCGGCTTATAGAGAAACTCGTAGATGTTGCTGCCCTTGTCCAGCAGCACCGTGACCCGGAGCAGTTCGTTTTCCAGCACGGCGGCGCGCCAGCCCCGGAGCACCAGGTCCGTCTCCAGACGACACCCCCAATTCCGCACGCTTCCTAGTGCCATGCTTTACCCCCCTCGCCGTCGTCGCCGACAGCCCTCACCCGGTCCAAAATACAGTGTGGGGGACGACCACGCGGTCGTCCCCCACACGCTCACTCCTCGGCTGCAAACCGGATACGCCGGAGCTACAGGTAGGCCTCCTGGCTGTGACGGTCGAAGATGTGCATCTTGTGCATGTCCATCATCATCGTCACGTCGTCCCCGGTCTTGAACTCGGTCCGCGGGTCTACGACCGCAACCAACTGCTGGTCGCCGATCAGCAGGTAGAGGTAGATCAGCGAGCCGAGTAGCTCCGTCACGTCTACCTGCGCCTTGATCGAACTGTTTTCGGTGATGTCGGGCGGCGAGTACTTCGGGTCGAACAGGTCTTCTGGACGAATGCCGAAGAAGACTTCCTTGTCCAGGTGCGGCACCAGCACCTTCCGATGCTGCGGCGGGACCTGCACCTTGAAGCTGCCCGCGTCCACCCAGATGTCGTCCGGATCGCCCGTCAGCCGCGCCTCGACGAAGTTCATCGAAGGGCTGCCGATAAATCCGGCCACGAACATGTTCGACGGGTGATCGTATACCTGCTGCGGCGTATCGAGCTGTTGCAGCAGCCCGTCGCGCAGCACGGCAATCCGCGTGCCCATCGTCATCGCCTCGGTCTGGTCATGGGTCACGTAGATCATCGTAGTCTGGAGCCGCTGGTGGAGCTTAATCAACTCCGCGCGCATGGATACCCGCAGCTTGGCGTCCAGGTTGGACAGCGGCTCGTCCATCAGGAAGACCTTCGGCTCACGCACGATGGCCCGTCCCAGCGCCACGCGCTGCCGCTGACCACCGGAGAGTTGCTTCGGCTTCCGCGTGAGCAGCTGGCCGATACCGAGTAGCTCGGCTGCGTCCTGCACGCGCCGATCAATTTCGCGCTTCGGCGTCCGCCGCAGCTTCAGGCCGAACGCGAGGTTGTCGTACACGCTCATGTGCGGATACAGCGCGTAGCTCTGGAACACCATCGCGATGTCGCGGTCCTTCGGCGCAACGTCGTTCACCAGGCGCTCACCGATGAAGACGTTCCCGTCCGTCACCTCTTCCAGGCCCGCAATCAGCCGCAACGTAGTGGACTTGCCACAGCCCGAAGGGCCGACCAGCACGAGGAACTCGCGGTCGCGCACCTCCAACGTGACATTGTTGACCGCCACAATCTGACCGAACCGCTTCGTCAGGCGGTCGAGCGTAACACTAGCCATGTATCTTTCTCCTTCACAGGTTGTCGTCGCGCAAAGACAGAACTTTTCGGCAAAAGCCGCTCTTTACCCACTACCGCCGGCACGCGCGGGCAGCAGCGGACGACGCTCGCTCGTCAAACGAGCACAGCCTTCAAGACTGCTCCCATGTTCTCCCGCTGCACCTCCTCACCGTGCGTACTCTCCGAGCAGTATACGCGGTCCCCGCCCGCCAGTCCAGCCGCACCTCACCCCCGGCCCCGGATACCGCCGCAGGTGGACAACCACTCCACAATCGTTACCATAGTACCATAGTACCATAGTACCGTAGTATCGGTTGAGCATGTTTGGTGGTCAGTCCGGTTCCCAGAGTAAGGGTGTTATCATGGCGAGCGAGGCGTCAATCCAACATGCTTCCCTAGGCTTGCCCCGGTTTGAGGCCGTCCGGATACCCCCGGACGGTGTGGCCTTGGCCAGTCGCATCCTGCACGGCGATTGCTTGGAGGTCATTCCGCGCGATGTTGGGCGGCGGACGGTAGACCTAGTGGTGACTTCGCCCCCCTATGCGGACCAGCGCCAGAAGAACTACGGCGGTATCCATCCCGACCGCTATGTCGAGTGGTTTCTACCCCGCGCCGAGGCCATCCGGGACAGCCTGCGCCCCACCGGGTCTTTCGTGCTCAACATCAAAGAGCGTGCCGTGAATGGCGAGCGCCATCCCTACGTGCTGGAGCTTATCCTGGCCCTCCGCAAGCAAGGCTGGCGCTGGGTGGATGAGTACTGCTGGCACAAGAAGAACGCCTACCCCGGCAAATGGCCCAATCGCTTTCGCGATGCCTGGGAGCGCCTGCTGCACTTCACCGTCCGCAAGGACTTCAAGATGCGGCAGGAAGCGGTCATGGTACCGATGGGCGATTGGAAAGGGAATTACATACGATAGTACCCACACCGGTGTAACGGGGGTGTTACTCGGTTGGTGGCGTAGGCGACTCGCGGCGTGATGCTCCGCCCCGTAAGACGGCTTTCGCCAGGGCCTCCGGTGACGCTGGTATTCGGAGGTCCTCTTGGTAGTCGTCTGGCCCTTCGTGGCCAGACTCCGGCGCTGGTTCCTGTTGTTCCGGTGCTGTCCGCTGCCTCGCCATCACTGCCTCCTCACCCCTATGATAGCATCGCCAGCAGCGTGAGAATGCAGCTACCGGTCTCGCCAATAGCAGGTCATCACCGGCCGAAACCGACGGTCACACCCGCCATCAACCCGTGTCCGCCGGCAGACACACACCCGCTCCCGCTCTGGGGTCGCGGTTGGCGCCGGCACCGCCGTCGGTGTGGCTACCACCACAGCAGCCGCCAACGCGGCTCGTTCGAGGCTGTCAGCATCCAGGTGATAGCGTGCTTCCCACGTGGCTTTGTCCAAGACAAAGTTGCCGTAGTTGCTCCCATCTATCCCGAAGAGTTCCACGTCCTTGATGCTCTGGATATGGAGCAGCTTCGGCTGTGGCCACTCGGTTTCCCACTTCACGAGATAGATCGGGTCGCCGTCCTTGAGCAACCCGGCCGACAGCCAGGGATCACCAATCGGCAACGTCTGTAACTCGGCCAGCGACACGTCCCGGCGGTCACTCCAATTGACGTGCTTCCCGGCGAGGGCGCGGGTATCGCCACCCCAATGCAGCACCCCCGCACTATCGGCAATCCACAGATGCGGTGTTCCAGCAAGTCCGATCACCGCACCCGGGGCAAGTGACTTGGGCGCGGCAGCAGTGAGCGACAAGGCCACCAAGGCAACGGCAAGCGCCAGACCACGACGGATCCTCAACATGAGCAACCTCCTTGCAGCGGGATGGTGGTTACTTGCCTAGAGTCAACCGCTATCCCTGTGAGCCGCAAGGAGGCGTGAACACACACCCCGCTCGTGCTCACAGAGAACGCAGCGGCGGCAGACTCTAGGCAAGTCTGGCGCTAGTGTAGGGGAGGGCCAGCCGCGATGCAAGGGTGTAGCCGTTCACCTTGACAATTGGCGAGCTATGAGGTCTGGCTACCACCTGAGCAGACTGCCTGCTAGAGTCTGAGTGCCGACCACGCTGCGAGGATTGACAATGACTATAGACACGACCAACGAGACGACATTTGCCGAGTTGATTGTTCAGTTAGTCAACGGCAACAGTATCCCCACTCTCACCATCACTACTCCAAGAGAAGGCGAACATTTCGCTGTGGTCTCTCTGGTGGATAGGATCGTCAGGACTATGGTAGCTGATGCCCTTGAAACAACTCACAACGACAGGTCTTGGACGGACGCTCAGAAAGTCCGTCTCTTGTGCGATACGGTAGCTCAGTTGCTCGTTAGACAGGTTTCGGCTACCAGAGAGGACGTGCTCTCTAGTTAGCACTTCTCTCTCACGTCCGGCTGGTTGGTCACACATTCCCTTTACTCCAACCTTTTTGAGTAGCGGAGCAGGTCAATCACCCATGCGGCAAGTTGCGGCCCACAAGAGGCCGCTGTACTTATTCTACATCGCCGCAGCGGCGTGTGCAACTAGGCGCTGCCACTACTCGGAGGATAGGCCGGGCCACCAGCAGCCAAGTCTCGATACCGCAGCCGCTTCCGCTCCAAGCCCCGCGCCACCGCCGTCATCTGGTCCGCGGTATCGCGAGGCCGGTCGTTATGCCGGCCAGAGAACTCGGCGGTATACCGATGCAAGTGCTTCGGCGACATGTGATGATAGACGCCAACATACCCGCGCTTGAGCAAGGCCCAGAACGACTCCAGCCCGTTGGTATGTATCTGCCCGTTGACGTACTGCCCCACACTGTGCCGCACCGCTTGATGGTTGGCTAATCCCCGATACCCCGCATGCTCGTCTGTGTAGACGGTGGCACCAGCAACGGTGTGCTCGCGGACAAACCCCTGCAACGTCTCACGGTCCGTCGTCGCCACGGGCCGGGCCGCAATCTGGTTGGTAGCCCGGTCCTTGATACCAACCACCGGCGTCTTCCCCACAGTTCCCCGCCCCGCCCGCCGCTTCTTCGACTCGTGCTTGTTGGCCTCTTTGCCCCCGACATAGGCCTCGTCCACTTCCACCGGGCCAGCAAACTGGGCCTGCTCGACCGCCCAGGCTTTGCGGAGCCGGTGGGCAAGGTGCCAGGCCGTCTTTTGGGTGATCTTGAGATCCCGGTGCAGCTTCATGCTGCTCACCCCCTTCAGACTGGTGGTGAGCAGATAGATCGCCAGTGCCCACGTGCGATAGCCGAGGTTGGAGGCCTGCATCGCCGTGCCGGTGCGGACGCTAAACCGCTTGCGACAGGTCCGGCAGCGGAACGGCATCGTGGGATGCTTGGCGCCAGACTGGACATTCACTGAGCCGCAGTGCGGACAATGCGGGCCGTCTGGCCAGCGCGTCTCGATAAACCAGCGTTCGGCCGTGGCATCGTCGGGGAACCGGTCCATCAGTTCCAGCAACGAGATGCCGGTGCGGTCGGCCTTGCCTGGCCCTTGCTTTGTCGTCACGGCGGCCGCTCCTTTACTCCTACTAAGATATTATAGCATATGTAGTAATGAAATACAAACTGCCAAGTACCAGCCTGACTGTGGTTTTGCGCGGAAATGTCGAATATCTCTACGAGCGCGAGCGGCCGCTGAGGTAGTGCGGCGCGTCCTCGGGGAACTTAAACCGTTCTGCTAGGAGAGAGCCGGCCCAGGCGGCCTCTTAAATGTAGATACCCGGACCGGAGGGTGCAGTATGGCCACTCAGCCTCCGGCCGGGCATCTGTAGGGCACTGGACGTGGGTGGCGACGCTGACCTGACAGGCTAAAGCGCCTGCGGTTCGCCTCCCCTCACGTCCACCAGCGGGCTAGGTGGTTGATACCCAGAGAGTGAGTGACGGAGACCAGTAATCGGGGAGGTGGCAGAGCGGTTGAATGCAGCTGCCTTATAAGCAGTAGGCGTGCCAGCGCCCGTGGGTTCGAATCCCACTCTCCCCGCCACTGATCCGTCGCTCCGAGATTCCCTCCCAGTCCGCCAGCCCAACCGCATCACCCCTAGAACGTGGTAAGCGGTGCCGCGGTTGCAGGAGTATGCCAGATGACACGGACACGGTAGCACTCTGGCTGCTCACCAGCATTCATGGGTACTATCGTATGTAATTCCCATTGATTGGCCTCAACTGCACGCCTATTTGTCCGCGGGACAATGGAGGCGGTGAGGCCTGCGCTCGTCGTTAGCTGCGCCCGTGGCAGCGCTTGTACTTCCGGCCGCTCCCGCACGGACACGGCGCGTTGCGCCCGACCTTCGCCGTGCCGCCGGCCGCCGGCCGTCCCATCACCGGCTGCGGACGGATCGCGCCGCGCCCGACGTGATGCTGCGTCGGCGCTGCCGCGGCAGCTGCGGCCGGCGCCGGCTGCCGCGCCGGGAGCGGGATACCTTGCTCCAGCGCCCGCACGCGCCCGACCTCATCGGCCACGCGTGCCATCCGCGACCATGTTGCGGAGAAGAACTGCTTGTACGACGAGCAGAAGTAGGTCAGCTCGTTGTGGCTGCCGCCGCCGTTGATCCGGTAGCGCGGACACTCGCCGTGGCACAGTGGTCGCCACTGGCAGCGCGTGCATTCCTCGTTCACCTCCGGCTTCATGCCGTTGAACTGCCGGAACATCGGCCCGGAGACCATGTCGCCAATCGTCTGCTCATGCACGTTGCCGAGTACCCACTCCGGCTCGACGAAGAAGTCGCATGGGTAGATGTCGCCGTTGTGCTCCAGCACGAGGTAGCCGCAGCTAACGGCCAGTTGGCACATCTCCGCCGGCATACCGAGCGCCATTTGGATGATGTTGTCGAAGTAGCGAATTCGCAGCTTGTGGTAGCCGATCTTCACCCACTCGTCGAACACGTCCGTGAGAAACCGGCCGTACTGCTCCGGCGTGATCGAATAGTCGGTCAGTTCGCCGACATGAGGATGTTCAGCAGGGAGCCGCTCCATGCACGGAATGAACTGAAGGTCGTAGAGGTCGTTGTCCACCAGGTACCGCAGCAGTTCGCGCGGCCGCTCGACGTTGCTCTGCGATACGACCGTCAGGATATTGAACGGCACGTCGCGGGCACGCAGCAGATCAAGCGCGTGCAGCACTTTGCTATGCGTGGCGCGTCCGCGCGTATCGTAGCGATACGTGTCGTGCCACTCCGCCGGTCCGTCAACGCTGATCCCGACCAGAAAGCCGTTCTCGCGGAGGAACTGCGCCCACTCCTCGTTCAGCAGCGTCCCATTCGTCTGCAAGGCGTTCGTGATCGGCACCGAGCGGCCGTTGCTCGCTGCGTCGGCCACCTCCCGCTGGACGGCCACCGCCTCGCGGAAGAAGTCCAGCCCCATCAGCGTCGGCTCGCCGCCTTGCCAGTTGAAGGCCAGCATCGGGCTGACCGCAGCGTACTGCTCGCAAAACGTGCGAAACGTCTCGATGGTGAGCGCCGGATGATCCTTCCAGGGGTAGATTTCCTGCTTCTCCAGGTAGAAGCAGTACGTACACCGTAGATTGCAGCGGCTCGACGCCGGCTTGATGAGCACGCTCAACGGCCGCCGTACCCGCTTTGCCATCGTGCCTCCTCCCCCAACCGGCAACCCAAGTCCCGGCCTGAGTATACCCCAGCGCAAGCTCCAGGGTAAGGAATGTGCCTTCCCCCCGCCGCAGCGGGGGGGCCATAGGGGGGCAGCCCCACGCCTAAGCCGAGGCCCCGTCCCCCCGTCGCAACGGGGGGACCACAGGGGGCCAGGGAGCGCCCCAGTCGCTTGGGATATAGTACTCTTGCATCGTTTTTCATAATGTGCTATATTGTCCGGGCGGCGCGCTGCACGGAGCGGCCGCCGGGCTGGGAGGGGCAGATGATGGCACGAGCCTACGACGAGCAGCAGCACCGGTTCGTGACCGGTGAGTCGCGCGAATCCATCTGGAGTGTCAGCAAAGGCGTCAAGCACGTCTATTTCGCGCTGTTCATCGTGCAGTTCAGTGCCGGTACAATATGGACGGTGCTGCAGGGTGTGGAGAGCCTGGCGGCCCTCTGGCACGATCTGTCGTCACTCACGATCACGGCGGCGGCGCTGTCCATGGCGGCGACGGAGACGGGGAGGTATCTGATGGTGTTGGCAGCAGCGTTCGAAGAGTGGCGCGAGAAGCGCCGGCAGGCGCAGATCGCCAGAGCGGTCGCGGCGGGGGTAGCGGAAGGGCATCGGGAATCCGATGCCGAGTGGGACGCTTGGAACGAACGGCGGATGCAGGCCGAGCAGCGCGGTGAACCGTTCGCGGAACCCTCGCCAGCGGCCCGCCGCCGTGCCGCGGCAGCCACCGAGTAGCAATGTTGTCCTGACCGGTAGCCGCGACCGGCGTGTCGGCCTTACCAGTCGGGCCGGCCAACGTACAGTTCGCGGTTAGCCAAGGGCAGCGGGATGCGGCGCCCATCCTGCCGGTGAGATTCCACGAAGCCCAGGATCATCTCCTGGCTGCGGTGCGCCAAGCGAACGTGGCCCTGTGTCTCGCGCCCCGTGTCCAGCGCCTCAACGATGTCCTCGATGCCCTTCACCGTCCCGCTGATCCGCGGTGTGTCGGGAAAGGGCACCTCTGCCAGGACCCCGTGCCGGTCATCCGCGCGGCGTAGCTGGACCTGGGCGCCGTTGTTCAGCGTCCGCACCGCCCCTTTGGTGCCGATCACCTCGAACTCCGTCCCCAATCCGGTGACGACGTAGCCCGGGATGCCGTTGCTGAAGCCCACGTAGGCAGAGGTCACCCGCGGGTCCGTGGCGAGGTGGTTACCGGAGAACTCCACGCCGCCGAGGTCAACGGTACTCTGCACCAGTTCGATGGTCGGATCGCCCGCCAACAGCAGCAGCATGTCGGAAGTGTGCGTCAACCCCCACTGCGCCGAGCTGGGGGCGGTATGCGCCGTAATCCCGCGCACCTCGCCGATCTCACCACCGGCAACCAGCTCGCGCAGCCGGTGGTACAACGACATGTACCGGCGCTGGGCACCGTAGTTGAACTTCACGCCATGCGCCTCGCAGGCCGCCACGATGGCGTCGGCCTCGGCCATCGAGCAGCACAGCGGCTTTTCGCAGTAAATCCCCTTGACGCCGTGCTCGGCGGCGTAGACGACGATCTCGCGGTGCGTGGCCGGGCGGGTCGCCACGCTCACGATGTCCAACTGCTCCCGCTCGATCATCTCGCGGTAATCCGTATAGGCCCGCTGCGCTCCGTATCGCTGCCGGATCGCCTCGGCCTTCTCCGGGATCGCGTCGGCCACCGCGACCAAGCTGGTCCGCTCCACGGCCACGTAGCCCGCGGCGTGCGAGAAGGGTATCCACAAGTCGCTGTGCGGATGGTCCCGCACCTCATCGTCAATGGTTGCGCCCATCCGACCGCACCCGATCAGACCCACCCGATATTCCCGCGCCATCATCGTCCTCCCCCGCTACGGCCACCCCGGCTCGCGTCAGCAGCCAGGTATACATATGGATACACAGGATGGACAGGATATGTGGCGACACGTAGCATTGCTATCAACATACCATCCCCCCGTCCTTGCGGCGCAAGCCGCAACCCATGTCCCCCGGCCGCTGGGCAAAAGAGTAAACGATGGCGCTGCTCACCGCTGCCGGCGTAGGATTCGTGATTGGCGCCATCATGGGCTTCATATTCCAGGTCACGGTCATGTACGTGGTTGACCCGGTGACCGCTTTTGTAGGCACAGCCTTGATGTTCGGCGGCACGGGAGCGCTTGCCAGTCTCGGTCATGTGCTCATCACCGAGCGCGTGCCCCGTTGGTTACGAATGGGCCAGCGGCGGTCGAGCGGACGGCCAGGAGACCACCCGGCCAGGGCGGAGCCGATGGTGCTCATCACCACTGTCATCGTCGGATACGTGGTCGGTGCCATTATCGGCTTGATTTTCCTGGTGGTCACTTTTCCTGGACAGGCTGAAACGGCAGACTTCATAGTCATCACCTCGATGTTCGGCGCAACGGGAGCGGTTGCCAGTCTCGGTCACGTGTTCATTACCAAGTATGTGTATCGCTGGCTGACGCAGAGCACGCGGCAGTGACGCCGGCGAGGCGAGCTACGCCGGGCAACCCAACAAGCCGCGTGTGAGGAGGGAACACCGGATGAGTACCGCCATGCAGATCAATCGGGTCCGGTCGGTGACGACCGGCATCCCCGGCCGAGCGCTCAACAGCGCCCGCACGAACCACTTCGTCATTGACCACGCCGGGCACGCCGGCGGCCCAGCCGAAGCGGTGACCCCGGCGGAGTCCTTCCTGGCCGGCGTCTCGGCGTGCGGCGCACTCCTGATCGAGGGCCGCGCCGCGGAGGACGGCCTCCCGTTGCAACGGGCCGAGGTTGCCATCGAGGGCGCACGCCACCCCGATAACCTCGCTGACTTTGCCAGCGTCAGCCTCCGCTTTGACCTCCACGGCGTGTCGCAGGACCAAGCGGAGCAGCTTGTCGGCGTCTACAAAGACAGGTGACCGCTCTACCGAGCGGTTGCCGTGGCAACCAACGTAGCGATCACCGTCGTCGCCCACCCCGCCGACCAGCAGGGCTAATCCCGGCAACTCGCCCCCGTCCCCCCACCGCAGCGGGGGGGGGGCCATAGGGGGGCCAGCACCCACGACTAGGTATACTCGGCACCACACGAACGCCTCCGCTTGTGAGCGGACGTAGGGAGGTGCGATATGGCAAAGAAGGCGCGCATCGCAGTCATCGGCACGGGATGGTGGTCTACCTATACGCACATTCCGGGCTTGATCGAGCACCCCGATGCCGAGCTAGTCGCCCTCTGCGACCGCAACCCGGAGGCCCTCGCCGCGGCCGCCGAGCGGTACGGCATTGACCGCACCTACGACGACGTTGGCGCGCTGCTGGCCAACGAAGCCCTCGATGGCGCCGTCGTCGCCGTCTATCACGCCGCGCACTACGCCGTCGCCCGGCAGTGCCTCGCAGCCGGCCTCCACATCATGCTCGAAAAACCCATGGTGCTGACCGCCCAGGACGGCCGTGCCCTGCTCGACCTCGCGGCGGCCCAGAAGCGCGAGATCATCGTCGGCTACCCCTGGCACTTCACCGACATTACGCGCACCGCCCGCGACGTGCTCGCGTCCGGGGAGCTTGGCCCCATCCAGCACACCTCCTGCCTGTTCGCTTCGATGGTCGTGGAGTACTACCGCTCCAATCCGGAAGCCTATCGTCCGGTCTTCCAGTTCCCCGTGACCGGCCCCGGCAACGTCTATGCCGACGTGCAACGCTCCGGCGGCGGGCAGGCGCACTTGCAGATCACCCACTCCGCCGGTTCGCTCTTCTACGTCACCGGCCTACGTGCCCAGAGCGTTACCGCCTTCATGAACAACTACGACGTGCCGGTTGACCTGGTGGACGCCATGGCCGTCCAGTACGACGGCGGCGCGGTGGGGGTGTTCGGCAGCACCGGCAACATCGGCGTGGGCGATGCCGGCCAGCTCGATATTCGCGTCTACTGCGCCAACGGTTACCTGCTCCTAGAGCAAGTGCAAGGCACGCTGACGGTACGTAAGCACGACGGCACCGAGCGACGCTACGGCCCTCTGGAAGGTGACGAGTCGTATCCGCGCTTTGCCACCGCCGCGAACCTGGTGGATGTGATCCTCGGCCAGGCGTCGAATCGCTCGCCGGGCGAGGTCGGTCTGCGCGTCGTCGAACTGCTCGACGCCGCCTATCGCTCGGCCGACGGCGGCGGTCAGCCCGTCGCCGTGCGCGATCTCTACCGCTAGGGCCTGGACCTAACCCCGGCCCCTCCCTAGGAGGGAAGGGGCATCCGTGCGGCAGGCTGACTGGGGTAGATACGGGCCAAGCCGTGGGAGCGCAACATGTTGCGCCCGTCCCCCCGCCGCAGCGGCCCCAGCAGCACCCGTCCCCCCGTCGGGACGGGGGGACCATAGGGGGGCCGGGGAGTGATCCCGCCTGCTACGAGCGCAGGCCGGCCAGAATCCGCTCGGCAAGCTCCATGGTCTTGACCGCCTCGTCCAGGTTGGCCGCCGGTAGCGTCACCGGACGATCTTCCTTGACGCAGTCGAGGAAGAAGCGATTCTGCGCGATGGTCGCCGCCGGTCCCTCGCCGGTCAGTTCTTGTGTTTGGCCGTCGTAGACGGCTGTTCCACCCGACACCCCCTCCAGATATGCCGAGATGTCGCGTCCGTGAATCTCATAACGCTCCAGACGGCTGCCACCCGAATAGGCAGCGCTCACCTGCAAGACACAGCCGTTGTCGAACAGCACCAGCGCAGCGTGAACGTCCTTGTAGCGCGACAGGCGCCGCTGCACCACGCTATGCACCTCGTCGACCTCGCCACCCGCCAGCGCCCGCGTGACATCAATCGCATGGATGGGACTCTCTAGGAGCATGTTGTCCATGACCTGCTCCGGCCAGCGCCCCGCAGCCTCCAGCCCGGTGATACTCTTGTGGAACTCACCAACCAGCTGCACGATTGGGCCGCGCTCCTCGATCATCCGCCGCGCCTGCCGGATGAACGGGTTGAAGCGCCGCTGCCAACCGACCATCCCCTTGGCGCCCGTGCGCCGGGCCGCGTCGCGTAGCCCGGTCGTCTCGGCCACGCTCAACCCCGGCGGCTTCTCCAGCAGCGTATTGACCCCGCGCTCCAGGCACGGCAGCGCGCACGCGGCGTTCAGGTGCGCCGGGGTCGCTACGAATATGGCGTCGAGCGTCTCCGCATCCAGCATCTCCCCGATGGACTCATACTGGCGCGGCACCGCAAACTCGGCCGCGACCGGCTCCCGGATCGCCGCCACGAGATCGCACACTGCCACTACGTCGGTGTCTTCGAAATCGGTCAACTCCCGGAGATACCCGCGCCCCCGCCCGCCACAGCCGATCACCGCCACTTGCAACTTGCTCATCGCCTCGCCTCGCTTCCTTTCAAGTCCCCATCGCCACTCCCGGGCCATCCGGTCCGTCACGCCCAGGTAGCCACCGGTGATTACCACTCCCTAACATACAAGGGTTAGAGTGGGGGCGCAATGCCGGCCTCTGCTATCGTCCGGCACGACCCGTTGGGCAGGATGAAGCGGTGCGTGGGTCTGGCCGCACGATCTAATCCTCACCAATGGTAGTGCGGCTAGGTCCATGCAGTGGTCCTTCAAGATGCAACTCAACAACGCCTTCACGTTCTACGCGCAGACGCTGCCCGGTCTGGAGCAGATCACGTGGCGCGAAATCCGGCATATTAGCCCGACGGCGCGATTGCTCGGCTTCCGCCGGTATCGCCGGCAGAATGGGCTGGTCATTTTCGAGTACCGCGATGACCCGGCGAGCCTGCTGCGGCTGCGGACCGCCGAGGACGTGTTCTACCTCGCCGATCACGCCAGCGCCGTAGCGCGGGACCGCGCCGGGTTGCAATCGCTCGCACAACGCATGGTGCGGGCACGCTACTTCGACGTGGGGCTGCAAATCCACCGGCAAGTGCGGCGGGGACGGCGCCGCGGGCGCACGCGATTCAGAGTAGTGTCGAGGATGCAGGGCGGCGGCCCGGCTTACCGTCGGGCAACTTTGCGGAAAGCGGTCGAACAGGGCGTGTTGAATCGGTACAACCGGAAGTGGCGGCGCGTAGAGGACGACGCCGACTTGGAGATTTGGGCCACGCTCCTAGAGCGGGAGTTCCTCTGCGGTATCCGGCTCTCGGACCGGACCATGCGCCATCGGACATATAAGCAGGCACATAGCCCGGCCTCGCTCCGACCGACGGTAGCCGCCGCGCTGGTGTGGCTTTCCCGTCCACAGCCCGACGACGTGTTCTTGGACCCAATGTGCGGCGCCGGGACCATCCTGGCCGAACGGGCGCTGCTGGGACCGTACAAGCGGATTGTGGGTGGCGATCTGGACGGTAACGCCGTCGCGACGGGTCGCGCGAACGTCGGTCCGCTGGCTGACGACATTGAGCTACGCGAATGGAACGCGGAAGCACTGCCCCTGCCCGACGGGAGCGTTGACAAGGTGGTGGTGAATCTCCCTTTCGGCCAGCGGCATGGGTCGCACCAACACAACCGCTCGCTCTATCGGCAGGTCTTTGCCGAGCTACACCGCATCCTCCGGCCGGCGGCGCGGCTGGTCGCTCTCACTGGCGAGCAGCGCCTCGTAGAGCGGATGTTGGCTGCCGAACCGGGTCTGGTGTTGCAGGAGACGTGGAAGTTGTGGCTCCTCGGCACGCTGGCGAGCATCTACGTCATAGACAAACGGGCGCCGCGGTGATTAGCATATCTCTGTCATTTCCGTGCCCGCGGGAATCAAGGGAACGGCACCATGAAGATCACAGCCGTCGAGACCGTCGGCGTCCGGGTCAACCGGCGCGGTAACTGGCTCTTTGTCCGCATCCACACCGACGAGGGCCTCGTCGGCTTGGGCGAAGCGTCCCACTCCGGCGACGACCGGCTGCTCGCCGCCGCCATTCGCTATCGCCTGGGACCGCAGCTCGTTGGTCAGGATGCGACGGGGGTGGCCGCGTTGAGCCGGCAGCTGCCGGGCGCCACCGCCGGTCATCTGCTGCGGACCGCCGCGTCGGCACTGGAGCAGGCGCTCTGGGACCTCAACGGCCAGGCGCTCGGCGTGCCCGTTCACCGTTTCTGGGGCGGGCCGCTGCGGCAGCGTATCCGGCTCTACGCCAACATCAATCGCGCGACGGAGGATCGCCGGCCGGAAGGCTTCGCGGCCAACGCGCGGGCAGCGATAGCCGAAGGCTTTCAAGGTGTGAAGCTGGCGCCGTTCGACGACGTGCAGCCACGCGATCTCGATCAACCGGAGACGTGGCGCACGATTGAGTTAGGGGTAGAGCGCGTGCGGGCGGTGCGTGCAGCAGTAGGGCCGGCGGCGCTGGTGCTCGTTGATTGCCACAGCCGACTGACGCCGGCCATCGCCGCGCGGGTGGCCCGCGAGCTAGAGCCGGTCGGGCTGTTCTGGCTGGAAGACCCGGTGCCCCACGACAAGATGGACGGCTTGATCGAGGTGCGGGCGGGCGCCGAGATGATGATTGCCAGCGGCGAGCGGTTTCACGACCGCATCGAGTTCCGCGACATGATCGTCGAGCGCGCGGCCGACGTGCTGATGCCGGACATCAAGCACGTCGGCGGCTACGCCGAGCTGCAGCAGATAGCAGCGCTGGCCGAGCCGTGGCAGGTGCTCGTTGCCCCCCACAATCCGAGCGGACCCGTCGCCGCGGCAGCCAGCGTGCAGGCCTGCGCCACACTGACCAACTTCCTGATCCTGGAATATGCCTGGGGCGAGGTGCCCTACCGCGCCAGCCTAATTAACCCCCCGGAGCGTATCGAGGACGGGTACCTGGCGGTCCCGGATCGGCCGGGGCTTGGCGTGTACCTCAACGAGGCGGCTGTCGCGGAGCACGCTTTCGATCCGCTCGCCGACTGACCCTCCGACCGGCTACCGATGATCCACCGCGAATCAGCGCCTCCCGCCGCCGGCTCCCGGTCGCGGCGCGACCACGGCGCGACCTGGCACCGCTTCTACGAGCCGCCGGGGATCGCAGCCGACCTTTTGGCCGGCAGCGAGCACCTGCTCGCCGCGGTGGGCGCCGACGGTATCCCGGCGCTGCGTTGGTACGTGACGCCGCAGCCGGCGTTGGTGCTCGGGGTGGGGCAGCCACTCGACGATTTCGACGCCGCAGCGTGTCAGCGCGCCGGCCTGCCGCTAGTGCGGCGCTCTTCGGGCGGCACGGCGGTCCTGACCGATGACGGCTTGCTCAATCTCGACGTGGTGCTGCCGGCCGCGCACCCTTTGGGTCACCGGGACGTGGTGCGGGCCTATGCCTGGCTCGGCACGGCGCTGACGCGAGCGTTACGGCGCCTCGGCTGGGCTGCCTTTGCTATCACGCCGGAGGAAGCACGCCGCGATACCGCCGCCCTCCGTGCCGACGAGCGCCCCGGCGCGACTGCGCTCCGCCGCACTTGCTTCAGTGGCCGGTCGCCCTATGAGGTGCTGATAGCCGGGCGCAAAGTCGTGGGGCTGTGCCAGGTCCGCCGCCGCGCCGGCACCTTGTATCAGGTCGGCATCCTCCTGGAATTTGACGCGGTGCGTCTCGCCGGCCTCCTGCGTGGACCGGCGGCCGAGCGCGCCGCGGGCGCAACCTGGCTCAGCCGCCGCGCCGCCGGCCTCCACACGCTGCCGCGGGCACAGCCGGCGCCGGTGAAAGGCCAAGGAAGCGACGCACCGGACGCAGCAATGCAGCGGCTGCTCGGTGGCCTCGCGCCGGCCTACCGGGCCTTGGCGGGAGAGATTATTCGTAGCATGGAGCACGCCATCGCCGAGACGGCGTCTGACTGATCCGTTTTGGGGAGAACTTTGCTAATTCGCCAGACACATTCTGGCGAATCTGATCGGATGGATATGAGAGGTAGAACAGGCGCATCTGCTGGATATTCTGGCGAGAAAACCCGCGACCAAACCGCCGCGTCAACTCCGCCGCCATTCTTTCAATGAGGACGGTTCGGTATTCAGCCCGTTTTTCTCGTGATTGCTCAAACTCAACGATATGATGCTCGATCAACCGGTACTGGCGCCCCTAAGTGATCAAGTGCTAGAATGAGACCAACCACCGCCGCTGCTTTCACAAAGGAAGGGGACTGATTTATGACAACCGTGAGTATTGGGGGCGGTGGTGCTACGCGGCCTTGTCACTTTTGTGGTAAGACGACAAAAGAAAGAGGCGATCCGGCACTGTGCTCCGATCATCTAAATGAGTGGTTGGAAAGATTAGAAAGCTATCCAACCAAACTGCAAAAAGCAGTCTCCACGGGAAGTAGACAGGATCTCAGTGTGCGAAATATGCTGTTGTCTCTCACTGCCAAAATGCAGTCTTGCATCAAAACGTATTGCTTGCTGGTCAGGCAAGATTGTTGTGACCTCCTTGCTGACGTAGTGCGGTCTTCTCTGGAGACTTTGCTTGTCTTTCAGGACTGCAAAAACCAAGGATACGACAAAATGGCTGATGCATTTTCGCGTGGAGAGTATTGGACCAAAAGACGCCAGAAAAAGGCCGGAAATCTAGGACAGCGACTTGGCATAACCGATCTTGATAAAGTTTACCAGAGGTACTCTAGCATAGTTCATCCGACCGGCAGGTTGTATGAGTATAACTTATTCGCCATGATGCGTGGTGATAGTGTAGCGTATCATCATTCGCTATCAGATACGAGGATGATGCTTCTTTTCGCAGAGAAGATGCTAGATCTGCTGAAGCAGGGTGTGCAAGAAGCAGAAAGGCTTGGCAAGAAAAATCCGATTCTTGAGCATGAATTATGCTCACAGAACGCTCCTACCTATGAGGAAGTATCGAATTTCTATAATAGAGATAATACTATTAGGAGGTTACGCAGCATCGAAGGTGTTGAAGTTATAGAGAAAGGAGGAAATAAATTCACTCTAAGGGTCCCTAATGACGAAGAGAAGCGTCTGGAAGTACAGAGAATGCTTGGTGAAATAGGGGTTTTTCCTTCAGGAGCGTAGCTTGAATGGTTTCCGCTTCCCTGACCAACAAGCCTGCTTTACGCATCTCGAACAGATCCGTTGGGGTGATGATCCCCATTGTCACAGTGCCAACTGCCGCTCCAGCTTCAGCGTTCTCGCCAAGAGACGCCGTTCGAGACTCTGTTGGCCGGCGTGCTAGAATAACAATAGCGGAGCGAGCGGGATTCGAACCCACGGAGCATCATTGCTCACCCGGATCGCAACCGGGCACGATAGACTACTCTGTCATCGCTCCCAGACATCGGTGTCTAGCGGCCGCCTCTCTTCATTGAGAGCAGTCACTTTGTCAAGTAACGCCAGCCGGCCTGTATCCCGATCACGATTAGCAGCAAGATACCCAGGACTATTGCCAATCCCAATCCGCCAAGTATCCAAGCCCCAATAATCTTGAGCAACAATATCCCGTGTAGCGGCTGGTCAGTCAACCAGAGACGCCAGACACCGACAGCTATTCCGATAGCCACCACTCCACCGGGGATACCAAACCAGCAACCACCGCAGCCCTGCTCACTGTTCTGCGATATGCCGATGCAACCCGCAATGGCCAGCACCACCAACACACCAGCGATAGTGGAGTACCAGTCAACTACCATGGGTTAGGTACAAGCCCAGTAAAGTGCCAGTGCCCAACCAATGCCCGTCCAGCCAAGCAGGAGATTGACCTGGGCAACCTTGCCCCGGTTGTCTCGCTGGCGAGCATACGCCAACCAAAGCGGGAGCGTATAACCGGCCAGGGCAGCCCACAGTTCGATTGGGACCAGTACGTACAGGAGCCAGACGGGGAGTACTGGGAACAGCATGAGAAGCCCCCTTGCGACTCAGGATGTTGGCTCCTCGCCAGAAGTCGCCGGCATCCCAGCACGAGCCGCAAGAGGGCATGGAACAGGACACATGCCAACATCCTGCCGCGCTCGCACTGAGACACGCGGCGGCTGGATACGACGGCTGACTTCTGGCGAGTCAGCCCCATGCCGCCGCAAGGGTGGGGGAATTGTCAAGGCGGCTGGTGGAATGAGGAGACCGCGAACAGCGGAAAGGAGTGCGGGGATTGCTCCCTTACCCGCTCAATTGAGCGGCCGCCACTCGCGGTCTTTGCCATACCGCCCAAACGGGAACGTCTGTCAAGGGCCGGGGATAGCCCCTAGCTTTTCATTCCGGATAGATATAAGCGAATGCGCTGCCTCAGCCTTGCGCTCGGGCATTCAGGATACGCTTACCCCGACCACAGTGTCCTACAATCCCCTCAGCGGGCGTATTCGATGAAGCGGGTCTCGCGGATGACCGTCACCTTGATCTGGCCGGGGTAGTTGAGCGACTCTTCGATCTTGTTGACGATATCCGAGGCGAGGCGATGGGCCGCGTACTCATCCACCTCTTCGGGCGTGACCAGAATGCGGATTTCGCGCCCGGCCTGCAACGCGAACGACCGCTCCACCCCGGGGAACGAGCTGGCGACCTCTTCGAGCGCGGACAAGCGCCGGATATAGTCCTCGGTGGTCTCGCGGCGGGCGCCGGGACGCGAGGCCGAGATGGCATCGGCCGCTGCGACCAGAAACGCCTCGACCGTCTGCGGCTCCTCCTCGAAATGGTGGGCCGCAATCGTATGCACAATCTTAGGGGCAATGTTGTGGCGGCGCGCCATCTCCGCGCCAACGAGCGCGTGCGAGCCTTCGGCATCGGCCGTGGCCGCCTTGCCGATGTCGTGGAGCAGTCCGCCACGACGACAAATGTCCGCATCTGCGTGTAGCTCACCGGCCATTGTCGCGGCGAGCAGTGCCACCTCCAGCGAGTGATTGAGGACGTTCTGCCCGTAGCTCGTCCGGAACTTCAGGCGGCCCAGCGTGCGGATCAGCTCCTTTGGTAGCCCGTGGACGCCGGCTTCATAGGCCGCCTTCTCGCCCTCCTGGCGCATGTGCGCGTCAACCTCGACTTTGGCCTTAGCCACCAGCTCTTCGATGCGGGTGGGATGGATGCGACCATCGAGGATCAGCTTGGAGAGGGCGTGCCGGGCAATCTCGCGGCGAATGGGATCATAGCTGGAGAGCACGACGGCCTCGGGCGTATCGTCAATGATGAGGTCCACGCCGGTCGCCTGCTCCAGCGCCCGGATATTGCGCCCTTCCTTGCCGATGATCCGGCCCTTCATCTCGTCGTTGGGGATCGCCACGACGGTTTGGGTCACCTCGACGGTTTGGTCCGAAGCGTAACGTTGGATCGCCTCGGTGATGATCCGCCGGGCGCGGCTCTCGGCTTCCTCCTGCGTCTGGCGCTCGATGTCGCGGACTCGGCGGGCTGCCTCTTGGCGAATCTGCGACTCGATGCGCGTGAGGAGCAGCTCTTTGGCCTCCTCCTGAGACAGACGGCTCAGGCGCTCCAGACTCTCCTGCTGCCGCTCGGCGGCGGCCTTCGCCTGCGCGTGCAGCTGCTCGACCTTCGCATTCTCCCGCGTGATGGCGCGCTCGCGCTGCTCCAGCCGCCCGGCCCGCTGCTCGATGTTTTCTTCCCACTGATTGAGCCGCCGCTGACGGCGCTCCAGCCGCCCTTGGCGCTCACGCCCGTCCTTCTCGGCGGCTTGGCGTAGCTGGGCCGCCTCGTCTTGCGCCGCCGCGAGCAGCTTGTCGCGGCGCGACTGCGCCTCAGCCAGCAGCGCGGCGGCCGCCTCGTCGGGTGCATGTACCGCCGCGTCGCGTCGCCGCTGGCCGAGTACGGTGCCGACAGCGAACGCGAGTCCCGCTATCACAACGCCGATACCAGCAAAGACAATTGGTTCCATTTGTAGATCACTCCCTCTTGAGGGGTGGCCTCCAACTGGCCGATCAACGGCCAGGAGGCAGCTATTGTGCTTATGCGGAGCGCGCCGGCGGCGCTTGTGCCGTGTTCCACCGCCAGTCTGCCCCCGCAGGCTGAGACACAACGCACCGCACGCCGATGGTCAGCAGGGGGGTGCGTGCGGGAGCGCACCGGTGGAACGAGTGAAGTAGGTCCCTCGTAGGAACGGATTCCCCGCCCTGCATAGTACCGACGGTACGGCGTGAGCGTCAAGCCGGGGTCCCGCGGGCCGGCTACCGGCACCGCGGCCGCTGCCCCAGGTATAATCGCCGCAGTCCAGGTGAGGAGAGCCAGCGTTATGACCACTGCGAGCGGCACCGGTACGGTCTACGACGTGGCCGTCATCGGTGCCGGGCCGGCCGGGGCGCAGGCCGCGATCTCTGCTGCTCACCAAGCCCGGCACGTGCTCGTGCTCGATGCCGGGCCGATCAGCCACCTCAAGGGGCGCGCCTTTTGGTCGAAGTCGGTGCAAATCGAGGATGCGCCCGTTTTCCAAGGCGTCATCGGCAGCCATTTCATGCGGGCGCTGCGCGAGTGGATGGCCAGCCGCCCGGTGCATGAGGTCACAATCGGCGGCCGCACCCGGCGCACCGGTATCGAGTACCAAGCCGGCTACGTGCTCGCACTCCGGGCGCTCGATGCCGAGCCGACGCTGTTTGCGTTGGAAACCTCGGTAGAGCCGCTCCGCGCCGAGCGTCCGAGCAAGCGCACTCGGTTCGAGGCCCGCACGGTCGTCGTGGCTTCGGGATTCGACGACGTGTGGCCCGACATCGAAGTCAACGAGCAAGCGGAGCGGCTCTACCAGCGGTACCGGACGGTGTTCCGCTTTGCCGGCAATCGGCACGGCTGGCACGTCTGTATTCGCTGCGACGGACACTTGCATATTGACGAGCACCTCGCCATTCTTGCCCTAGGAGACGACGCTTTCAGCGCCGCCCGCGGCGCACAGGACTTCACCAACAAGATCACCATTCTGACCAACGGCCGTCCCCACGGCCTCCAGGCGGAGGACTTGGCAACCGTGCAGGCGCAGGGTATCGAGATTGTCGAGACGCGGATCGCGGCGCACATCGGCCAGCGCACCGATCTGCTCGGATTTCGGTTTGCCGACGGTACCGAGCGTTACTTCGACGGCTTCCTTGTGGACGAGGGGTTGATCCCCAACACGCGGTATCTCGACGGCTGGGACGTACTGACCGACGATGAGGGGCTGCTGATCGTCAACGACGACCGGCAGATGCTCACGGCGGCCGGCGAGCCGGTGCCGGGCCTGTTTGCCGCCGGGGACATTGTGTCTGGTGAGCGCAATCTCATCGCCACTGCCTTTGCGCTCGGCCAAGACGCCGGCCTGTCGGCCACCGACAGCCTGCGCGAGTGGTGAGCGTTGTCCCCACCCTCCCCCGCTGCGACAGGACAGGCAATACACCGTCCCCCCGCACTGCGGGGGGGCCATAGGGGGCCAGCAGCGGCGAGAACTGAGGTTCATGGCCAATGACCATGAGCAAATCCAAGTTTGTCGGTGTGGACGGCTGCCCTCACGGTTGGTTCAGCGTCGGCCTTGACAACTGCGACGGCTACGAGGTGCGAGCATTCAACACGTTTGACGAGCTACTGGCCCACTATGCCGAGGCCCGGCTGGTGCTCGTGGACATCCCGATTGGGCTACCGCAGGGCGGGGAAGGACGCGATTGCGACCCCGAGGCCCGGCAGCTACTCGGCTGGCCTCGTATGTCAAGTGTTTTCCCAACGCCAACTCGCCCGACGGTAATGCAGGCAGCGGCAGCGCCGAACGACTATCGTGGTGCTGCCGAGATCGAATACCGCTTTGCCGGAAAAAGGATCAGCAAACAGGGTTTCGCGATAGCACCCAAGATTGCTGAAGTAGATACGGTGCTGCTGGATCGTGGTGTGAGCGCGACACCGCCGGTCAGAGAAGTCCATCCTGAGGTCTGCTTCTGGGCGTTGAATCATCGGCAGCCTATGAGGTCCAAGAAGAAGACAAGGGACGGGGAGGATGAGCGCCTCCGCGTGCTTCAAGGGATTGAGCCACGGACTCAGGAGATATACGATTGCGCGTTTGGCAAGTACCTCAGGAGGCAAGTTGCCAGGGACGATATCCTCGATGCGCTCGCGGCGGCGGTCACGGCCAAGCTCGGCTGGCCGGATAATCTCCGGACTCTCCCGGAGTGTCCCTCAACAGACGACAGCTGCTTGCCGATGGAGATGGTATACGTAGAGCGGACCTGACAAGCGGAGGGCAGCAAGCGCATGAGCACAGAGCAGGAGCGACCGGACAGTGACGCGCCCGCTGCGCCGGATGGTCACGATGGTAAGGCGCGGCGAGCATCACCAGGCTCACTTGGCGAGGTGGTCGGCCTCTTCTTCAAGCTGGGTGTGATCGGCTTTGGTGGTCCGACGGCCCATATTGCGCTCATGGAAGACGAGGCGGTGCAACGGCGCAAATGGATAGACCGGCAGCACTTTCTGGATGCGCTCGCAGCGACCAACCTCATCCCCGGCCCCAACTCCACCGAGATGGCTATTCACCTCGGCTATCTGCGTGCCGGGCGATTCGGCGGCCTCATTGCCGGCTTGGCGTTCATCCTGCCGGCCGTTGTCATGCTGCTGGCGCTGTCCTGGGCTTACCGGTCCTACGGCACCATCCCGGAAGTTGGGGCGGTGTTTGCCGGCCTGAAGCCGGTCGTCGTGGCGATTATCGTCATCGCCGCCTACCGGCTGGCCGTCACCGGCATCACCGACTGGCGCTTGCTCCTGATCGGCCTGGCGAGCATGGCACTCACGCTAGCTTTCCGGGGAGGCGAATTGGTCTCCCTGCTCGCCGCCGGTCTGCTCGGCATCTGGCTCTACGGGCCCCCCGGCGGGCGATTTCCATGGTTCCCACGCTCGCCGGCCGCGGCCGCCGGGCTGCTCCTGCTCCAAGCACCCGCAACCTCCTGGACCGCTAATCTCAGCGCGCTGCCCGCCCTGATCTGGGTCTTCCTGAAGGCCGGCGCCCTGCTCTTCGGCGGCGGCTACGTCCTGATCCCGTTAATCGAGGGTGATGCCGTAGAGCAGTTCGGTTGGCTGACCCACCAGCAATTCCTCGATGGCGTAGCACTCGGCCAAACGACGCCCGGCCCCATCGTGACCACGGCGACGTTCGTCGGGTACATGGCGGCGAGCTGGACCGGAGCGGTGGTCGCCACCATCGCGGTCTTCCTGCCGTCGTTCGTATTCGTACTATTCGGCACCGGCCCGTTCTTGGCCCGCATCCAGCACAACGCCTATGCCCGCGCGTTTCTCAAGGGCGTCAGCGCGGCCGTCGTCGGGGCCATCGCCGCGGCGTCGGTACCGCTGGCCGCCGTGGCCTTGAGCACCCCCTGGGCCATCGCGGTCTGTGCAGTGGCCGCCGTAGCCCTGGCGCGCTTCAAGATAGATGCCCTCTGGTTGATCGCCGCCGGCGCCGTGATCGGCTTCATCCTCGGCCGCTAGGACATGCTGGCCTAGCCCCCCTATGGTCCCCTCAGGGGTAGTTTGTTATGTAGAGGCCCGATCCGGCTTCGTGCGCGTGGTTTGGGCGTAGATGAAGCGATGGCCGGTCTCGTGGATGGCCGGGACAGCCAGCCCCGTTTGAGGCGCGTGAGGACCTGCTCCCGCAGGTCTCCGCTGCGGGAGCGGCCTCCTGGCTTGGCGGGGGCAGCAACGGGGCGAACACCGCCAACTGGGCCGCCGTCAGGTCGCTGGGACAGGATTTCCTAGTCATGTCCCGTAGGGTAGGCTAAATCTCCACTTCTCACGCAGGCTCGAAAACCCGGCCCCTCCAGGGTAGCGGGAGATGAGTCCTTGCCACCATTGCTCGCTATCCGGGGGGTATGCAAAGGTGGTCTCCTTGCGCGGGAATGACGGAGTGGCGGAGTAGCGCAGGTTATTCCACCGGACCGGCGCCGCGCTGCTCCCAGTGCTGCTCGGTTTCACTCATCGGTGCCTGCGGGTTGGGCTGCCAGACCTCTTCCGCGCTGAATTTACCCAGTGCCTTTGCCATCTCGCGGATGTGGCCGCCTATCGCGCCACAGCAAGCCCCGACGTAGTCCACGCCCATCGCTTTCGCTTTGGCGGCAAACTCGCCCATCTCGAAGCGGGTCAGCTGCAACGGGTCCAGTTTGTCGGGGAAAGCCGGTGTGCCGGTGAAGTAGGGTACCTCCCAGGTGCAGCGGAAGCCGACCGGCTGCGCGGCGAGAAAACCGTCGCCGGCGTCGCGCATCTCCTCGATGATCGGATAGCTCCGCTCCGGGTCGCGCATACAGTTCGTGCCCACGATGTCGGCGCCGGCATCGCGCAAGCGGCGGGTAGCCTCGGCGGCGGTCACGCCGTCGTCGAGCTCGTTCGAGCCGCGGAAGGACAGAGTAATCATCGTCGGCACTGAGGTCTTGGCCTTGAGGCGCTCCAGGCAGAGCAAAGCCTCGCCGAAGTGCCAGAACGTCTCGCCGATGAAAAAGTCAACGCCGTCTTGGGCCTCGATCTGCTCGTCGAACATGTCGGCGACGAGCGCCTGGGCCGACGGGCTGTCCGGCTCCCACTTCCAGGTCGCGCTGAGATCGCCGGCAACCAGGGCCGTGTCACCGGCGGCCTCCCGCGCAATCCGCGTCGAGGCCTGGTTGATCTCGAACGTGCGGTCGGCTTCGCCGACGGTGCGGAGCTTCTCGCGGCTCCCATAGAAGGCCATGACCTGGATGACCTCGGAGCCTGAGTTGAGCATCTCTTCGTGCATGGAGCGGATGGCGTTGGGGTGCTTGACGGCAAGCTCCGGAGTAAAGGCCCCGGCGACCACGTAGCCGCGCTGCTCCAGCGCCACGATATAGCCGCCATCGCCGAGTACGACGCCCTCTTGTAGCTGTGTCAGGATCGGCTTGGCCATCACAATCCTCCTTCTTCTGCCGGCTTCCTGCTGCCGGCTTCTCCCGATGGGACGAAGCACCACCGGTGACTCACGTCCAGGGTTTCCCAACCGGGATCAGAGCGCCCGCGCGGCCCGTGTGCCTTCGAGCATGGCGGCATGGACACCGCGGGGCGCCATGGCATCGCCGATCAGGTGTAGCTCCGGGACGTGACCCTTGAGTGCATGATACAGGTCATCTACGGAGAGGTGCCCCATCGCCAGCACGACCGTATCCACCTCCTCTCGACGCTCCTTGTGCCGTGAATACACGTGCTCCAGCGTCACCCGGCGGCCGTCAATAGACAGCGGCCGGACGTGCGGTGTCGCGACCACGCCGGCGGCGAACAGCCGCTGGTACACCACTGGGAACGTGGTATCGCCCAGCCCTTCACCCACGTAGCGCAGCCGCGTGACGACCTCGACCTGCCGGCCGCGCTCCGCCAGGTAGTCCGCAACGCTCGGGCCGATCTCCGGGATGGCATCATCATCCACGATCAACACGCGCTGCCCCGTCTCGACCGCACCGGACAGCACCTCCCAGCTCGTGACCACGTGCGGCGCAGCGAATCCGGGGAGGTCCGGCCGATAGGGACGGCTGCCCGTGGCGACGATGACCGCATCCGGCTGCGCGGCCAGGACCGTCTCGACGCTGGCTGCGCTGCCGAGGCGGACCTCCACCTCCGCCTGCTCGACCTGGGCTACCAGCCAGCGGGTAATGTCGGCCATGGATTCGCGCTTGGGGGCCTCGGCACTGAGCGGGACCTGACCACCGAGCCGGTCGGTCCGCTCGTAGAGAATGACCTCGTGCCCGCGCAACGCAGCCATCCGCGCGGCCTCCAGGCCACCCGGCCCGCCGCCGATGACGAGGACCTGCTTTTTCGTCGCTGCGGGCTGCCACGCGGCCAACTCCCGCTCACGGCCGATGACGGGATTGTGGATGCAGGTGATGGGTTTGCCGAAGTACATCCGGTCAATGCACGTATTCGCGCCGACACAGGGGCGGACGTCGGCCAGCCGACCGGCCTGGGCTTTGTGCGGCAGGTGCGGATCGGCGATCACCGCCCGCGTCATACCCACCAGGTCTATCCAGCCGGCGGCGAGGACCTGCTCGGCCATGACGGGGTCCGTGATCTTGCCCGCATGGAGAATGGGGAGATTGACTACTTCCTTGATCGCAGCAGCCAGGGTGACGTAGGGCTGGGGCGGGAACATCATATTGGGGATGGCCCCGGCGACGTTCACCCAGTTCTCCGCCGAGCCGCCAATGATGCTGAAAAAGTCCACGAGGCCGGTCGCCGCCAACCGTTGGGCGATCTCTTTCATCTCGTCGAGCGTCAATCCACGAGCACGCAACTCATCACCGGTGATACGCATACCGACCACGTAGTCGCGCCCGACGACCGTGCGGATCTCCCGGAGCACCTCCAGACTGAAGCGCAGGCGGTTGTCGAGCGAGCCACCCCACTGATCGGTGCGCCGGTTGGTTTGCGGGGACCAGAAACAATCAATGAGATGGTTGTGTGCCGCCGAAAGCTCTACGCCGTCCAATCCGCCGGCTTGGCAGCGTTGCACCGCCTGCCCGAAGGCACGGATGATGGCCCGAATCTGATGCTCTTCCAGCGTATGGGGGATTTCGCGGTGATACGGCTCCGGGAGCTGCGACGGGGCCACGAGGGGCAGCCATCCCTCCGCATCCGACGCGCCACGCCGGCCCAGATGCGTGAGCTGGGTCATGATCTTGGCGCCGTGCTCATGTACCGCAGCGGCCAGCTTTCGGTAGTAGGGGATGATGCGGTCGTCGTGGTTGGCCAGGATGGACCATGCCGTCGCCGGCGAATTGGGCATGACGCTGGTCGAGCCACCAAAGATCGTCAGCCCGACGCCGCCTTTGGCCTTCTCGACGTGATAGTCTCGGTAGCGTTGGCCGGGATACCCGTCCTCGGCATAGGCCGGGATATGGCCACTGCTATAAATGCGATTTTTCAGGCTGACGTTGCCGATGGTGATCGGCGTGAACAAATGATCGAACTCAGCCATCTCCGCGCTCCCCTGACCAGAAAGATGCTAAAGATGCTATACGGCAAGTGTACTGGATCGCATAAAAGTACGCACCGGTATGCTCAGATTCTCAGCACGGACCGGCCATCCTATGGCCCCCCCGCTGCGGCGGGGGGACAGGATGTTAGGATTGAGGCGCTGCGGCTCCGTTTGGCTGCTCCGCCACTGGATGCACATGGATTGAGCCAGCCCATCAGGCGTCGGAGGAAAGGATCGACCATGGTCCGAGCCGTCCCCACGCTGACCGACGTGCAGCACAGCAAGCTGTGCTACAGCAAGGACCGGTATTGCGGCCATCCGCGTCAGTGTGGCATCTACAATTTCGGCAACGGCGAGATCGCCGTCATGCATCATCGTGCCCGGTCCACGTACCGCACGCTCAACGACATCAGGCATGGCTGGGACGATATTGGCTACAAGCGCCGTTGCCAGATCGTGCTCCAGCGTTCGCTCGACCATGCCCGGACGTGGCCGAGCGAGAGCGACGTGGTGGTCTGGAACTACAACCGCCCGTGGGACGAGCTACGCGAGCTATTGTGGCGGGCCGATGACTTGAGTCTGCCCCGCGAGACGATTGATCTGAGCAGCCCGAACGCGGTGATCTATTTCGGCCGGGCGCTGACGGGCCGGAAGAACAAGGAGGGCCAGGGCACTTTCGAGTGCTTTGCCTGGCGCTCCGGCGACCGGGGTCACACGTGGGAACAGACGCCGACGCGCGTGAGGCCACCGAGCGGGATGAACTACGTCCACATTGACGGCGGGCCGCTGGCGAAGTTCGATGACGGCACGCAGCTGGCGGTGGCCAGTATTGGCGGCGATGACAGCGATACCGGGCTGCCGGAATCGGTCAATTCCGGGCTGGGAATCTATGGCACCGACGACAACGGCCGCTCATGGAGCTACATCGCGGAAGTGACGCGGGACGCGACCGGGCGGGGGCGCCCCACGTATGGCGCACTCGTCCTGCTGCCGAGCGGCCGGTTGCAGTGCTACATGAACCAGATCGGGGGCATCCGCCACGGTATGCAGCTGTGCTACTCCGACGATGGCGGCTATAGCTGGAGCGAGCCGCAGCCGATTGTCGCTTGGGGAGAGTCACCCTGGGCCGCGCTCACGCGCAGATACGCCTGGTCGGGGGCGAGGCGTAGCGGCCCACGCTACCGGGCGCCGTGGCCGCTGCGGCTGCGCGATGGCCGGATCGTCGTCGTCTTCGACCGCCGCTGCCCGCCGTTCGGGATGGGGCTGATCGTCAGCGAGGACGACGGCGCCACCTGGTCGGCGGAGGCGGTCATCCGTGCCGATGCCAGCGACTGGGACCTGGGCTATCCGGTAGCGACGGAGCTTGATGATGGCGTCATCTTCGCCGCCTATTACTACATGGAGGACGACGGGAACAACTTCGGGGGTACGCGCTACGTCGCCGGGAGCCGCTTCCGGCTGGGATAGTGACCACACAGCGGTTACACCGGCATGGTGCGCTTGGTGTAGGCCCGCCCGATCTTGGCGACTTCCGCATCGCCGCGGGGATTGCCGATCATCACCCCTTGCTGCAACCGGCTAACCACGTCATCGCGCGAGACGGCATTGTGGAAGAACAGCCCGGCCTGTGTGCAGGCTGTGAACACGCGCACCCGCACCGCCTCCAGGTCCGCGGGGTAGGGCGGATCAACGTAGCTGGCGTATCCGTGCGACCAGGCCATATCCCGAGAACCCCACTCGGCAAAGCCGATCCCCGGCACTCGTGCGCTCCGTTCGGCGTTCCGTAGCGCCCGTCGGTTCTCGATCTTCACCCCCAGCATCAGCTCGCCGTTGGGGTTGAGAGGCCACACGTCGGCACGTTGCAGGTACTCGTGGACCGACATGCCCCATATCGCGGCTGCGTCTTCTTCGCCGGCGTTGCCGTGTCCGCGCCGCCCCTCAGCGAGGGCCGGGCCTGGCGGGTCACCCACCCCAATGGTGTGAAAGGGGTAGCGGCAGGCCTCGACGAAGGCTTTGACCGCTTCCGGCGTTTCGGCGTGGCAGAGATTGATGCCGGTCACGCCGCGGGCGAGAACCTGCTTGAACATCCAGGCATTGGCCCTGATCTCCGCGGCGCTGACGCCTTCGGCCGGCACTTCCGCCACTACGGCCGGGATACGGTGTCCGCTCCTGGTCGGCCCCCCGTCCGCCAGTCCGCGCATGAATTGATCGAGTGCCTTGATGTCGAACGGGGCGTGCTCCATATCCACCTTGATGTAGTCGGCCCAGGTCTGGGCCATCGCTCGGCCACCCTCGTAGGATACGTCTTTGGCCAGGACGTTATACACCGGCTGCCCCTGGTCCAGCAGCTCGATCATCTTATTGAAGCGTGGGGGCATGTTTCACCTCTCCAAGCGCATAGGGATTGCGGATGTAGCATATCACTCGCTCTGCACCCACATGCTACGTTAATGCACCACGTTGCCGGCAAGCCACGGGGGGAGGGGTGCAACGATGTACCGTGGGTTTTCCATCGAAAGCCGTCTGAAGCTGCCGGAGCGCTATCGCTATGAGCGGGTGCTAGGACACCCACCGTTCAAGCCGGGTCAGCGCCAGGTGATTGCCGAGCTGGAAGGCCCCGGCTGTATTCGGCACATCTTCGCGGCCTTCCGTGCCCACTATCAAGGGAGCTTCTATCGCAACTACATCCTGCGTATCTACTGGGACGGTGAAGAGCATCCGAGCGTGGAGGCGCCGGCTGCCGATTTCTTTGGTATCCATCACGACTTGGCCTACTATCCCATCAACAACTTCTTCATCTCGGCGAAAGACGAACGGGGACACGCCTGCTACTTTCCGATGCCGTTCGCCCGCTCGGCGCGCATCGAGGTCGAGGCGACCGACCTGCACCCACCGCCGATGCCGTTCGTCTACACGATTGATTGGCATAAGTATCTGACCGATACGTTCGACGAGGAGTTGCGCTTTCACGCGGCCTGGCGCCGGGAGAACCCCGCTCCAGCCTGGGCGGACGACTTCTTTACGCTGGATGCGGTGGGGCGCGGCTACCTGCTGGGCTGGTCCCTGGGTGTCCGCCTCCGTAAAGACGGCATGCGCTGGACGCACTCCGGCTCCGAGAACTTCTACCTCGACGGCGAGGCCACCGGCGAGGACAGCATTGTGCCGCACTATCTCCGGCAGGCCGGCGGCGAGAACACCTTCGATGCCGGGCATGGTGGAGTCCGGCACCTGCCCGACACGTATCTATACGCGGGCTTTCCCTACTGGGAGCACCAGGACCACGGCCCGGCGCTGGCGCGGCACGTGCTGAGCGGCTATCGGTTCTACGTCCACGACCTAGTGCCCTTCAATACATCCCTGCATATGCGCTGGGGCAGCCAGCCGCACAACTATTGCATGACCACGTACTGGTATCAGACGGAGCCACACCGCCAATTCGTGAATATGCCGACTTTTGCGGATCTCGAATACGGTCGCGGGTTGACACAGCGGGAGGTGCCGCGCGGAAAGTACGATCTGCTCAAACAGATCGGGGCCGAGGGGCCGGGGGCGATCCTGGCCAGTCCCGACGACGGAACGTGGTCGCTGTATCGCGGTGCAGAGGCGCTGGCGCAACCGGCGGCGGCGCTGCCGGAAGGCATTCGGCGGCAGGCGTTCCACGGCTTTCTGGACTTCTCTCACGTGTTCAACGTGCGGAGTCTCGGCTCCAACCAGACGTGGCCGTGTAATGCGACGGCAGTGGCCACGCTGGTAGTGGACAAGGACACGCCGGCCACGATGCATTTGAGCTGGGATGACCGGATGCTCCTGCGGCTCAACGACGGGCCGGTCCAGGACTTGGGCAAGCACCCGACCTACCGCTACCGGGCCGTCCCGATCAGGTTGCGCGAAGGGGAGAATACGGTGGCCCTGAACCTGGACCGACCGGATGAAGGGTTGAGCTGGGGAGCATTCACGTTCTCCTGCCGGGTCGTGCTTCCCGATGGCCGGGTCGTGATCCCGCAGGCGCCGTAAGCCGCCGGGGGAAATGACAACGGGCCAGGGGTCGGAGGGGGCCTGGGCCAACTACACGAGGAAGGCCCTGGCTGCGTGGCTGAGGAGGGCGGTGGTGTTGGTGGCGACGGCCCGCTCCCGGAGGGGCCGGGGGAGGCCGACGCCGGAGATCAATTAATGAAAGAGGATTGGCACACGGATAGAGAAATGGGTACTATGGCCGCGGCGTCTATTCGCTCGCAGGGCGCCAGTGGATACGGGCAGGGCGAGCGGTAGCCTCCCTGCGGGGAGAGTTGGTAGGAGGGATCACCGATGGCAAGCGTAATCCGCAGACGGTATTTGGGTGGCGCGGCAGCCGCATTGGGCGGTCTGCTGGCGGCGGCCTGCGGTGAGATCGAGGTGCGCTATGTCCAAGGGCCGGCTGGCCCGGCCGGGCCAGCCGGCGCGCAGGGTGAGCGCGGCGCTACCGGCGCGGCTGGCGCCAAGGGGGCGGCCGGCACGGCGGGCCAGACGCAGACCATCGTGCAGGAGAAGGTGGTCACCGTCGAGAAGCCGGTTGTGGTGGAGAAGCCGGTCGTCGTTGAGCGGGTCGTCACCGTCGAGAAGGTGGTGCAGAAGCCGGCCGAGCGCATCGCGCCGAAGAAGCTGGAGTTTTGGGCCGTTGACTACGCTGACGGTAGCTCCTTGAACTACGGCCGGAAGGCCATGCACGACAACGTCAGGCGGTGGAACGAACAGAGCGACGACACCTTCGTCAGCCTCAACCCGCGGCCGAGCGGTCCCCACATGGAGAAGCTGATCGCCAGCTATGCCGCCGGCACGCAGCCGCAATTGACCCTCTGGCCTTCCTGGCACGCCGGGTTGTTTGCCATCGCCGGTATCCTGGTGGACGTGCAGGATCGCTTCATCAAGGCGGACCGGAACTTCGCCGCCCAACTGGACGATTTCTACGAGCCAGTGCTGCAGTCCATGTACTTCCGGGGCAAGCTGTTCTCGCTGGAAATCGCCCCCAACGCGGACTTGCCCTACACCAACCTCAACCTGGTCCGGGAAGCGGGGCTGGAGCCGCTGGAGCTGGGCTACACCTGGGACGACCTGGCGGACTACTGCGTGACAATGCAGGGCGCCCTAGGACCGGGCAGAGAGTCCAACAAGTGGGCGATTGCCCACATGCGTAACGCTGCCGTGTTCGCCAATCTGTTCAAGCAGGCCGGTGGCGAGATGTACAACGGGGACTACACCAAGGTGGGCTACAACAGCCCGGAGGGGTTGGACGCGGCCCAGTTCATCCACGACCTGCATCATAAGTACCAGGTGCATCGGCCACACGGCGATTACTTCAAGGAGTCCGGTAAGCCGACCTCCGACTTCCGCAAGGGCGAGATCGGCATGTACTACGAGACCAGCCGCTTCCGCATCCTGACCTTTGCGGAGGCCATTGGTGGCATGGAAAACATGTACGTGTCGCCACCGCCTTCACGGAAGGAGCCATTCGTGATCTCGTTCGGTCGGGGCGTGCAGATGGTGAAGAACCCGCCGGACATCGAAGACGCCGCCTGGGAAGTCCACAAGTTCATGGTGGCTGCCGATCAGGCGGCGCACTACTCGGCTATCGAGTACTTCCTGCCCAACCGCCGCTCCTCGCGCGAGACTGCGGAGTACCAGGCGGCGCTGGAGAATGCGCCGCCGTTCAAGGTCTTCCTGGAAGCCCTCGACAACTACTCCTTCCGCCCGTCGCATCCCGCATACTTCGATCACTATCGCGCCACTGCAGCGCTGCTGAACGACATCGGCACGACGCCGAACCTCAACATCAAGGACGCCGTGGCCGAGACGGCTCGCCAGCTTGACCTGCTGCTGGAGACGTTCAACCGGGAGCAGGCCGACAAGCTATAGGCAGCGCCTGCGTGTGTGCCTCGCTCTCAGCCCCCGCTCCATCCCAGGGGTGGAGCGGGGGTTGGTCTCTGACCGGGGTAGGTTTTCGGCGGGAGGCCGGTTAGACCTACCCCCCGGCCCCTTCCCTGGAGGGAAGGGGAGTCGTCACGGCAACCGGGAGGTGATTGCTGATGAACCGCACCACACCGCCAGTGACCGACGTGCGTCACATCAAGCTGTGCTACAGCAAAGACCGGTACTGCGGGCATCCGCGCCAGTCGCCGGTCCGGAACTTCGGCAACGGCGAGATCGCGGTGGCGCATTTCCATGCGCCGGCCACCTACGAGACCCGCGCGAACATCGGGCATGGCCACCACAACTATATGGGGCGGTCCCAGGTGCTGCTCCAGCGGTCACTGGACCATGGCGAGACGTGGCTGCCGGAGAACGATGTGGTCATCTGGGATCACGCCCGCCCGCTGGATGAGCGGCGAGCGATCCTGCATCGCGCCGACGAGCCGGGGGTAGCACGGGAGGAGATAGACCTCACCGGTCCCGACGCGGTGGTCGCGTTCCCGCGCCATGCGACCGGTCCGGATGATCCCGAAGGGCGCCCCGCGCTAGAGTGCTTTGCCGTGCGCTCCGGCGACCGCGGGCGCACCTGGGAGACGGTGCCGACGCGCCTTGCACCGCCGCCGGGCTTCAACTTCGTCTCCGTAGACGGGGACGCGCCGATCCGGTTTGCGGATGGCACGCTCGTCGTGCCGGCGTGGCTGGACAACCGCAACAGCGGGAGTGACCGCCGGGACTACTACAACGCCATCACCGGGCTGTACGGCTCGGACGACAACGGCCTCAGTTGGACGTACCTGGCACAGATCGGCAACGAGCCGCCGGCCAGAGGCCGGCACGGCTACGCCAACCTGATTTTGCTGCCCAGCGGGCGGCTGCAATGCTACTTCAATCGCATTGATAACGGTCTCCGGAACACAATCGAACTGACCTGCTCCGACGACGGGGGCTATAGCTGGAGCGCGCCGCAGCCGATTGTCGCCTGGGGGCAATCTCCCTGGGTAGCCCGGCGCCGGCCCGGCCAGAGCGGCGGTGGCTGGCTCTACCGCTCGCCCTGGCCGCTCCGGCTGCGCGACGGGCGGATCGTGGTGCTCTTTGCGCGGCGCAAGCCACCCAGCGGGATCGGGGTAATCGTCAGCGAGGACGACGGGGCCACCTGGTCGGCGGAGGCGATTGTGCGCGACGACGGGAGCGGCGGGGACCTCGGCTATCCGGTGGCCACGGAGCTGGACGACGGGCGCATCTTCACTGCTTACTATTTCATGGAAGACGATGGCAACAACTTTGGGGGGACGCGGCATATCGCGGGCAGCTTCTTCCGGCTGGGGTCGTGACCGGCCCCCCTATGGTCCCCCCGTTGCGACGGGGGGACGGCGTGTTCCCTCCCCCGTCGGGACGGGGGAGGGTTAGGGCGGGGGGCAAGTGGTGAGGTGCAGAGAAGGGGGGACATTGTGCAGGAGCTGATGGTGTGCCGCTACGATGCCGGGGCCGGTGTTCGGCTCGGAGGTGTCGTTGGGGGCCGCGTCTACGATCTTGAGCGGTGCGGTGCTCTGGCCGGCCGCGGGGACCAGAGTACGGCCTTGGCGGTCTTTCTCGCCGGCGGGAGTGCCGCTCTGACCGCGGCGCGGCGGGCGCTGGCCGGGGTGTTGCAGGCGGGTGGCACGGAGGGTCCGGGCGGTGAGCCGCTGGCGTACCGGCTGGAAGGGGTGCGTCTGCGGGCGCCCATCGCGCCGAGTACCAAGGTGATCTGTATGGGGCGGACCTTCGAGAGCCACGTGGTCATCGGCGGGCTGGAGCCGCACCCGAAGCCGACGCCGTTCTACAAACTCACGCAGATGGTGGTTGGGCCGGACGATTACGTCGTGCTGCCCAAGCACCACTATCCAGAGCCGGTGGTGTACGGGACCGAACTGACGGTGGTGATCGGGAAGGAGGGCCGGAGCATCGCCGAGGACCGGGCGGCAGAGTATATCTGGGGGTACACCGTCCTCAACGACGTCACCATGCGGGGCGCCTACCAGACGGTCGCCAAGTCGTTCGATACCAGCGCCCCGGTGGGGCCGTGGATCGTGCCGCACGACCAGATCGGCGATCCACACAGCTTGCAGCTCACCTTCCGACTGAACGGCGAGCAGGTGCAAGAGGGGAATACGCGAGACCTGCGGTTCAGCGTGCCGGCGATGGTGGCCGAGGCCTCGAAGTGGGTGACGCTCCAACCGGGCGACATCATTGCGACCGGCGACGTGGGCGCTACGGTGCCGCTCCGGCCGGACGATCTAATGGAGGCGGAAGTAGAGGGCATCGGGGTGTTACGCAATCCGGTGCGGTTGGAGGAGTAGCCGGCGTGTTCCAGCACCGTACCCGGAGAGCGCAGCGTTGACCGAGGCACCGGCACCGGAGACGCTTGGCTTCAGCGCGAAGCGTCTGGACCGAGCGTATGCGGTCGTCGAGGGGCTGGTCACGGAGAACGCCGCGGTGGGGGCGGCGATGCTGGTCGGCCGCGGTGAGCGGTCGTTGGCGCCCCGCGCGTTCGGCAGGATGGGCGCGCCCGAAGCGGCACCAGTGCGGCCGGATACGGTCTTCGCGGTTGCTTCCTGCACCAAGCCCATCGTCGCGGCGGCGGTTTGCCTGCTGGTAGAGCGGGGACTGGTCGGGCTGGACCAACCCCTGTGCGAGCTTATCCCGGAGCTATCACCGAACCTGAAAGAGGTCCGGGTGTCGCAACTGATGACGCACACGTCGGGGCTGGGCGGGCTGGTCCGCAATCGTGAGTTGCGCCGCACGCGCCAGCCGCTCCAGCGGTGGCTCGATGCGCTGTATCAGACGACCTTGGAGGCGCCACCGGGCACGCGGGTACATTACACGAGCGCCGGGGCGGCCCTGCTCGGTGACGTGGTGTGCCGGGTGAGCGGAATGGAACTGCGCGACTTTCTGGCGCGGGAGTTTTTCCGGCCGCTGGGAATGCGTGACAGCTTCCACGGCCGCCGCGACGAGGACCGCAGCCGCATCTGTCCCAGCCTGCTGCCGACCCCGGCGCTGGCCGCCGAGCCGAACTGGAACAGCGACTTCCACCATCGCTTGGGGACGTATTGGGGTGGGCTGTACACTACCGTCACCGACTACAGCCGCTTCCTCCGCATGTTGCTCAACGGAGGCGCTTATAGTGGGGGGCACATCTTCGGTCCGGCCACCGTGCGGGCGATGACCGAGGACCGGATCAAGCACATGCCCGGCCTCAGTGCGGTGGACCGGCTGACCTATGCCAAGGGCCTGGGGTGGCTGTTGCGCGATAATGGCAGCTGGCCATTCATGGGCAGCCTGGTATCGCCGCGGGCCTTTGGCCACTACGGAGTCACCGGTTGTGGGGCTTGGGCGGACCCGGAGACCGGGGTCGTCTGCGCCATCTTTACCAACAAGTCGCATACCGGCGGCGGTATCATGTACAAGCTCGCCATGATCTCCAATGCCGTCGCCGCGTCGCTGGTCGAGTGAGGAGGCAGTCCAGTGGACCGTGCAGTCGTCACGCTGGCCGACGTAGAGCACAGTAAGCTGTGCTACAGCAAGGAGCGGATGTGCGCGCATCCGCGTCAGTGTCCCATCCACAACTACGGCGATGGCCACCTCACGGTCATCCATCATCACGCGCCGAGCGCCTACCGGGTGCGCGGCGACATCATGCACGGGCAGTTCGGCTACAAGGGACGCGCCAAGATTCTGTTGCAGCGGTCGTTCGATCATGGCGAGACCTGGCCGAACGAGCACGAGGTGGTGATCTGGGACGACTCGCTGCCGCTGGAGGAGAAGCGCGCCATCCTGCGGCAGGCCGACGATCCCACGCTGCCGCGGGATGAGATTGATCTGAGTAGCCCGGATGCTTCCGTCTACTTTGCTCGTCCGGCGACCGGTCCCGAGCGAGCGGACGGACGGCCAGCCGTGGAGTGCTATGCCTTTCGGTCGGGGGACCGGGGGCACACCTGGGAGACAGTGCCCACACGAGTCAATCCGCCGACCGGGTTGAGCTACGTGCATATAGATGCCGGCCCGTGGGTGCAGTGCGGCGACGGGACGCAGTTAGTCGTGGCGAGCATCGGGAGTGACGAGGGCAACACGGCACTGGGTATCTATGGCACGGACAACAACGGTCTCTCGTGGGACTACCTCGCGGAAGTGGCTAGTGATCCAACCGGACGGGGACGTCCCACCTATGCCGTGCTGTTGCCGCTGCCGAGCGGCCGGCTCCAGTGCTATATGCTCAACATCCAGGGTCTTCGCAACGCCATCCAGATGAACTACTCGGACGACGGGGGCTATAGCTGGAGCGAGCCACGGCCGATTGTCGCTTGGGGACAGTCGCCTTGGGCAGCGCTCACGCGTGAACACGTCTGGTCGGGGGCACGGCGACAAGGGGTACACTACCGGTCACCGTGGCCGCTGCGCCTGCGCGACGGCCGGATCGTGGTGATCTTCGGCCGGCGCCAGCCGCCGTTCGGGATGGGGCTGATTGTCAGCGAGGACGATGGGGACACGTGGTCGGCGGAGGCGGTCATCCGGGCCGATGCCAGCGAATGGGACCTGGGCTATCCGGTGGCAACGGAGTTGGATGACGGGCGCATCTTCACGGCCTACTACTTCACGGAGGACGACGGGAACAACTTCGGCGGCACGCGCCATATCGCCGGGAGCCACTTTCGGCTGGGATAGAGACCGGCCCCCCTATAGGTCCCCCCGCTGCGGCGGGGGGACGGCGCTGTTCCCTCCCCCGTCGCGACGGGGGAGGGTTAGGGTGGGGGCTGTTTTCATAGCCTTGGCGGCAGAGAAAACCACAAACGGAACGAGGAGAGGGGAGTGTAGCGATGGGACAGCCTACGTTTGCAGGGGTATGGCCGATCATGCCGACGCCGCTGAACGCCGACGGGACGATTGATGAGGACGGCACACGGCGAGTGGTCAATTTCCTCGTCGAGGGGGGGATGGACGGGCTGTGGATGTTCGGTACGCGGGGCGAGGGGCCGAACCTCCTGCCCAAGTATCACCAGCGCGAGCTTGAGGTGGCGATGGAGGCGTCGAATGGGCGCATTCCGATTGTGACGGGCTGTGGGGCGCCCGGCACGGAGCATACCATCGAGAACATCCGCGTGGCCGAGGCGGTCGGGGTGGACATGGTGCATGTCACCGAGCCGTACTACTTCAAGATGAAAGAGCACGAAATGGAGGCGCACTACCGGGCCGTGGCGGATGCGGTCAAGGTGCCACTGGTGATCTACTTCCACGACACCAAGTATCCCAACGTGCGCCCCGGGGTGTGTCCGCCGATCATCAAGGAGCTGGCCGCGCGCGACAACGTGGTCGGGATCAAGGTGTCTACCGGCGACCAGCGGATCATGCAGTCCATTGCGTGGGAGACGCAGGAAGTGACCGACAACTTCGGCGTGATGGTGACGGATGGGCAGATGTTCGTGGCGGGGATGCTGGTCGGGTGCGCGGGGACCACGCCGCCGGAGGCCGCCTTCGCACCGAAGATGTATGCCGAGATGTATCGGCTGACGCAGCAGGGCGAGTGGGACAAGGCGCTGGAGATTCAGAAGAAGATCATCCCGCTCTCGGACGCCATCACCGGGTATGGCCCGCCGTCGGGCAAGGCGTTGTACGCGGCGATGGGGCTGTGCCAAGAGCACGTGAGCATGCCGTTGCAGCCCATGCCGGAGCCGGCGCGCCAGAAGCTGCTGGACTTGTTCGAGGCCGGGAACTACGCCTAGTGCGTGGCCGGAGGCTGGCGCCCGGATGGGAGCTATATACTTGACTAGCCAGCCGGTCCCGACGCGCCGTGGGTGGCTGGCCTAGTCGGAGTCCTCGCGGTCAGTTGCCGTTGGCGGTGGTGGACTGAGCAACGCGGCGACCATATCATCAAATCGCCCCGCATAGTCCAGGGTTACGGCCGGGTCTGACTTGCGCGGCGGTTGGCTATCTGGCTCCGCTGATGCCGCTGGCCGTCATCATCCAGCCTCCCTTGTGCCGCCAGTCTAGCGTACCGAGGCCGCGTCCGGCCCTCATCCGTTGGATAAAGTCCCCACTCACCCATCGCTAACGCACGGGCGGCCGCGCTGGTTGCTAGGTTCGCGGCGCCGGCTGGTCTACGGTCAACGCCCAGACAAGCGCCACCACCCAACCGAGCAACGTCCACCCTAAGAACAAGTTGAGCGCGAACACCGCGCCCGTGTTCCGCTTCCGCCGCGCCCCGGCGACAATGCTCGGAATGAAATACACGATAATCACCACGAGCACCCCAAGTCCTTCCATGTCCGCTCCCTTCCGCCGCCCCTATCGCTAGGACAGGGCGAAAACACCCAAGTAACCACGTAGGTCCGCGTCATCTTCACGGTAGACAAACTCCGTCTCCAAGACGAACACGGCGGGCATATCCTTCCACACGCGCCATACCCGCCAGCCAACCTGCTCCGTTCCTGGGGACATTGGCTTAGTCGGCTTGAGGTCCCCGCGACCGGCGGCCAGTTCCACAATATGGCTGCTCACACCTTCCTCGCCGTTCTCCATGATGACCTCGAATGGCTCGACAAACCCGCCGGTCGTACAATGCCCGCCGAAGCAGCCCGCCCGGACATAGCGGCCGAGAATGCCGGAGCCACCACCTAGCGCACTACTACCGAGATATTTCACCCTGACCTTCACGGCCAAGTCCTCTTGGTCAGCCGGGAGCCCTTGTTGCTGGTAGGCTTTGCCCAAGAGCGGATGCTGGGCGGCAAAGTCCGCCAGTGGCTGCCCACGGACCACCTCCAAAACGGTGACCTCCCACGTCTCGTCGTCATCTTGGACGCGATGCACGGTATTCAACGGGATAGTTGGCACATTTGGCCAGGCCGGACTTAGCGCGGGTACCGTATCCCCGGCTACCCGGATGAGCGTAAGCGTGACTCCTGGCGGGACCGCGCTGGCCAGCGGTTGCCGCTCCAAGGGCGCCGCGTCAATGCCGTAGCGTTGCTCCCACGCCGGCTTATCCATGACATAGTGCCCGTAGTTGCTACCGTCAATCCCGAAGAGTTCCACGTCCTTGATGGACTGGATATGGAGCAACTTGGGCTGGGGCCAGTCCGTCTCCCACTTGACCTGATAGATCGGGTCGCCGTCCTTGAGCAGGCCGGCCGAGAGCCACGGGTCCCCGATGGGATACGTCTGGAGTTCGGTCAGCGATACGTCGCGGCGGTCACGCCAGTTGACGTGCTTACTGGCCAGGGCGCGGGTATCGCCGCCCCAATGCAAGACGCCGGCGGCATCCGCTATCCAGAGGTGCGGCGTGCCAGCCAAGCCCACGACCGCGCCCGGCGCAAGCGGAGGTGGGGCGGCGCCAGTCAGCAACAACACGAGGAGCACGGCGGGCAGCCAGGGCCAGCGGTGGGACATGGAGAAGCCCCCTTGCAGCGAGATGTGGCTGCTTCTCCAAAGTCAACCGCAGTCTCGGTGTACCGCAAGGGGGCACACGGCCGCACCTCGACGGATACACCGAGCGCAGGACTACGTTGACTTTGGAGAAGTCAACGGGATGCCGCCACAAAACCGGGCCAGTGTCAAGTAGTCCGCCAGCTTGGACTGCTGGCCATCGCGCGTGCCGGATACCAAAAGCAAGGTCGGTCAGTCAGCGCCGAGCGGCGCACCTTGCGCGGCCGGAGGACGGCTGCGATTGTGTGGGGAAGGTTGCAACTCTACTCCCACGAACTACGTTGTACCGGTGAAAGAGCGGCCGCTCGCGCCTCTTGCTATCAGATGGCGCGTTACCTAGGAATGAGACCGGCCCAGGTCCACTACGGACCTGGGCCGGGAACCGGGAAGGCGCTGCCGGTGTGGTGTACCGGACGGGGGCTGAGACCCCCTGAGTGACAGCGGGTGCCGGTCAAGCTACCGCTGGCACTGCGGTTCAATTCCGCCGCCTTCCGCCACTGCACGGCTACTATAACTCAGGAACGGAAGAGCGGCGCAAAGGTTCCAAGATTGGCATCCCGTTGTCATTGGCTGACACCTCCTGCCCTATGGCGGCTGAGGCGGCACAGGGTTGCACAAGGCGAGTTGACAAGCTGGAACGGCTTGCGGCGGCATAGGGCCAGACGGTGATACCGCGCCGCTAGAGATTGGAGTGGCTTATGGAGACACCAGCGGAGCATCCCGACGTGACGGTGGCGAAGTTAGAGGCCACCATCGCACTGATGAAACTCATACCACCACCAGGTCATAACTACTACCCGGAGGGCAAAGCCCGCTGCCTAAAAGACTTCAACGAGGTCTATCAGCAGGTCAGTCAGGCAGTATCAGCGTCCGCGGTTGTACAGGGTGACTAGCCCTGCAACTATCCCTTGGACCGTGCGGCCCGTTGGATTGCGGCTTCCGCCGCAATGACGGGGGGCGGGGTGAGGTGCAATACCGGAGGGAGGCATTGTGGAGTATCGTCGGTTTGGGCGGACGGGGTTGATGGTCTCGGTAGCCGGGCTGGGGACCGGGGGGCCGAGCAACCTGGGTCAGAATACGGGCGTGGCGGAGGCGGACGCGATCCGGGTGGTGCATCGAGCACTGGACCTGGGCATCAATCTGATAGACACGGCTGCCGGCTATAAGGACAGCGAGGCGATCCTCGGCCGGGCGCTGCGCGACGTGCCCCGGGATAGCTACGTGCTGGCCAGCAAGTTCGCAGCGAACGACCAGGAACAGGGCACGCTGTTCCCCTTGGAGGTGTTGGAGGAGTCGCTGCACGAGAGCCTGCGGCGGCTGGGCGTGGAGTATCTGGACGTGTTCCAGTTTCATGGGGTGCAGACGCGGCTGTACGATCAGGTGATGGAGCGTTTTCTGCCGGAGGCGCGGCGCTGGCAGCAGCAGGGTAAGTTCCGGTTTCTGGGGATTACCGAGAACTATCGCAGCGACGGCACGCACGAGATGTTGCAGCAGGCGCTGACCGATGACCACTTCGATACGATGATGGTGGGCTACAACCTGCTGGCTCCGAACGCCGAGCGGGTCGTGCTGCCGCAGGCACAGCTCCACGACGTCGGGGTGATGGTGATGTTTGCCGTGCGGCGGGTGCTCGCCCAGCCGGCCTACCTGACGGAGACGATCCAGGGACTCAAGGCACGCGGGGTGGTGGATCAGGACGCGGTGCCGGACGACCGGCCGCTGGACTGGCTGCTCCGCGATCACGTCGAGTCGGTGCCGAGCGCCGCCTACAAGTTTGTTGCCGACCACCCGGCCATTTCGACGGTGCTCACCGGGACGGCCAACATGGCCCACTTGGAGGCCAACGTGCGGTCACTGGTGGGGCCGCCCTTGCCGACCGCAGACCGGGCCCGGCTGCTCCATATCTTTGGCCGGGTGGAAGAGAGTATTGGCAACTAGGGGCGGGACGGGTAGGTGACGAGATGAGTAAGGCGCAGATGGTCAGTGCCCGGAAGTATGGGAACGGCGAGATTAGCCTGGCGCGAGCGGCGCGGTCAGCCGGGATCACGCTGTGGGAAATGATGGCCTATCTGCGGCAACGGAAGGTCCCGTCGCAATACGATGTCGAAGACTTCGAGGAGGATGTGCAGACGGTGTCCCGCCGCAGTGCCAAGAAGTAAAAGGGCCGGACCTCTTGCCGAGAGAGGGTCCGGCCTACAGGGATAGGTGGTTGGGCGGTCCCGACCGGATTTGAACCGGCGATCTCCACCTTGACAGGGTGGCGTGTTAGTCCACTACACTACGGGACCCGGTGGGCACAACCGACAAGCGTTAATGATGCCTGGTATCCCCTACCGGCGTCAAGTCCCCGGCACAGATTGGCCGCCGCCGCCGTCAACTCTTCGCCGGAGAGGCGTAGCGGGACTCGATCTGGGCTATCTGCTCGACGCACGCTTGGTCATCGGCGTCCTCGCCGGGTGGAGTGGCAAACCAGGCCTCCAGCATCTCGCGGGCGATGACCGGCGGCGTGGCGCGTAAGCTCATCACTAGGACGTTGGCGTGGTTCCAGATGCGCGCGCCGCGGGCGGTTTCGGCATCATGGCAGAGGGCGGCGCGAATGCCGGGCACCTTGTTGGCGGCGATGGACACGCCCGTGCCGGTCCAGCAGAAGAGCACGCCCTGGTCGGCCGCGCCGGCGGCCACGGCGGCGCCAACGTCCTGGCCAACCTGCGGCCAGGGGTCACTGCGCCCCTCCAGCGGGCCGAAGAGCGTGACATCGTGGCCGCGCTCGCGGAGGTCTTCGACGACGGCGTCGGTGAGCTGCGTGGATTCGTCACTGCCAACGGCAATACGCATCGGATACTCCTCTCTAGCGGCCCTGGCCCCCACCCTCGCCCTCCCCCGTTGCGATAGGGGAGGGAATGTACCGTCCTACCCATGCGTGTTGACCGCGCGTAGGGTACTAATCGCGCAGCCACCACCACAGCACGATAATCAAGACAATGACCACCAGGAGTATCGCCGCACCACCGCCAATGCCTGGGCCGCCGCCAACGCTGACCATGTTGCACTCCTCTCCGTCGGACTACCGAGTGGTGCATGAGGGGTAGCCGATGGCCCGTCATTCCCACGCACGCGGGAATCCATGCTACCCAAGGCCGCACAAATTCAGTGTAGCATGGCCTCGAACCGGCGGGCGCTATACTAGCCGACGGCAGATTGCGGCTGCGCTATCGAGACGGCCGCGACGGCCCGCACAGTCCAAGTAGCCCGTTAGGAGACGCACTATGTCAACGGGAGCCACAGTGCCCGGGATTGATCCGGGTACCCCGACCGAGAAAACGCTGGGCGAGATGGCGGCGGCGGCGCAGCGCATTCGGCGGGCCATCGTCGAGATGACGACGGCGGCCGGGTCGGGGCATCCCTCCAGCTCGCTCTCGGCGGTCGAGATCATGACGGCGCTGTACTGCGGCGGCCTGTTGCGGCACGACGCGGCACGCCCGGAGTGGCTGGAGCGTGACCGCTTCATTCTCAGCAAGGGCCACGCGGCGCCGATCCTGTACGCAGTGTTGGCCGAGCGCGGGTATTTCGGCGCGGATAAACTGGCGAGCTTGCGGCGGATCGGCAGCCCGCTCGAAGGGCATCCCAACATGCGCCGGCTGCCCGGTGTCGAGGCCTCGACCGGCTCCTTGGGCCAGGGGTTGTCCATCGGGCTGGGCCACGCGCTGGCCGGCCGGGTGGACGGGCGAGACTACCGGGTATACGTGCTGCTGGGCGATGGGGAGGTCCAGGAAGGCCAGGTGTGGGAAGCGGTGATGGCGGCGGCGCAATACCGCGTGGCGTCACTGACGGCCATCGTGGACCACAACAAGGCACAGCAGACGGACCTCTTGGAGCGCGTGGTGGATTACCGGCCGCTCACGGCCAAGTGGGAGGCGTTCCAGTGGCACGTCCAAGAGGTGGATGGCCACGACCAAGCGGCGGTGTGGCAGGCGTTGGCCGCGGCACGTGACGTGGCCGGGCGGCCGCAGGTGATCGTCGCACACACGGTCAAGGGGAAGGGCATTCCCTGGGTGGAGCGCGACTTCAGCTATCACGGCAAGGCGCTGCCGGCAGACGAGGCCGAGCGGGCACTGGCGCTGTTCGCCGCCGAGGACAGTGGCTAGTGGCCGGTGGCTAGTGGTCCCCCTTTCGTCATTCCAGCGAAAGCCAGAATCCCCGTCCCCCTGCCGCAGCGGGGGGGCCTGTCCCCTACTCGGCTGCCAAGTCACCGCGGCCGCGCTGGCTCTCGACGTTGTGGACGTGGACGTGGGCGCCAGCGGGGATGTCGGCCGCGGTGACGCCGATGACCTCGCCGTACTTATAGACCGGGGTGCCAGCAGCTAGTGGCACGAGCGCGAGCTTATGGCCAAAGGCAATCGGCTCTTGCGCGCGGACAGTCACCGTGCCTGATTGGCGGGCGGCCGTGACCGTCTGGCCGGCCGCCAAATCCACCAAGGCGGTGGCGACGTTATCGGTGGGATGTAGTACGAGCACACGCTGTGGCACGGCACTTGACCTCCGCCGGTATGGGTCCAACACAGTGTAGCGGCTCTGGGCGGCTCCTGATTGCTGTAGCATGATCCCCGAGGATGCGCTACCGACCCAGAAGCCAGACTCTCCTTACCACTGCTTACTCTTGCGAGCACGAAGCGCGAGGAAGAGTGGTATTTCCTGGTTGAGGACGTTCTGTGCCTGGGCTTGGGGGCCAGAGGTGGCTACCTTGTACGTCGGAATCTCCTTGAGGCAGTCCACAGTCAGCCCACATGTCGCCAAGCCGTTGACGTAGTCCTCAAGCGGACGGTGGTAGCTCCACGTGGCAGCCCGCCCACCGGCATAGGTTTTCATCGGCACAGTTAGTGGCGAGAGATAGCGGTCTATGCGCCGATAGAATAGCTTGCGTTGCTTGTCCCAGCCTCGCCCGCTCTGCCGCGGCACGCGAAAACACGGGTGCGTCATGACAATCGCCAGCCGCCCACCAGGTTTCAGCGCCCAGGCAGCCGACTCCAGCACGGCAGCCAGCGGGTCCATGTCTTGGATACTCAACAGGAAGGCCACTGCATCGAACGCGCTTTCGCGCAGCTCCGGCAGCGCTGCGAGGCGACAGGCATCGCCCTGGAGCACCCTCATCCCTGGGCCGGCTCTCTGCCGGGCACGCGCTAGTAAGCGCGGGCTGGCTTCGATACCAGTGTAGAACGCCCGCTGGGCGGTGACGTACCGGGCTAAGACACCGTGTCCCGCGCCGATGTCGAGGACCTGTTCGCCCGGCCGCAGGTCCAGTAGTTCGAGTAGGGCCGGAATCGCCAACCGGCGGTGATGCGTGCTCCCGGCGGCCCCAACCCAGCCGTAGTACCACGCTGCAACCGGATCCCAGGTGGTGCTAATCTTCCCCTTCCGCCACGACTTTCTTCCCATTGCTGCTCTCCTTCCGTCTCTTTGCTCGGCGCATAGGCGCCTCACGTGTAAACGGGAATATCTCATCGGGTACGGTCCGATCGAGAGCTACAGGCCGCGCTGTGCTACGGACAACACGGGCCGAGGGCAGGAGTGCGCGCAGGGGCTACACCGGGGGAGGTGATAGGAGCGCTGCAAATGAAGGGGGCCGGGGTCTGGTCGGTGGCGCTTGGCGAGCGCGGCAGACCCAGCGGTGCCCAGGAGCGCGAACCGGCACCTGCGCTGCACACGGCAACTCCTCGACCAACTGCCCTAGCCCCGCGCTACGGCCGTCAATAGCCGTAGATAGGAGTAGCTAGAGCAAGACGGTAGCTCTGCCGTGATGCGTTAGCGCAGGCGTGTATTCACTATCTACTCCTGGGGAAGCATGCGAGTGAAGCTACTCGCACCGCTCAGTATACCAGCCGGACGGTAAAGGTCTGTGCTTCCAACTAGGTGGCCGAGCGCTGGATGCGCTCAATGGTCTTCTCGTAACGCTCGGCCATGCTCGGGCCTTGGAGCTGCATGTACTCTTGCTCTTGGGCGCGTGCAGCCGTCTGTGAGGGCGGAGTCGGTATCTCGACGACGGCGGTGGTGATCTGGTCCATGCCCCACTTGTAGGCGGCGACCTCGCCCTTGCTAATCAGCAGGTTCATGCCGACATTGGCTTCGACGATGGGCAGGCCGTTTTCGCGGGCGCGGGCCAAGACGGTCTCATTTTGGGCCTTCCGGCGCGACCCATACGAGACGATGAGGAGCAGCTGGGCGCCGTCCAGCGCGAGCGTGCGGGCGATCATCGGGTTCCAGCGGTCGGCGCAGATAAGCATGCCGGCGCGGCCAAGTGGGGTGTCAAAGGCCCTGATCTGCCGGCCAATACGGTTGAACTGCCAGGATTCGTGGGTGCCTTCGGCAAACTGGGTCTTGTGATAGCGCCCGCGAATGGCGCCCTCTTGGTCAATGAAGATGGCGCTGTTGTAAACGTCGTCGTCAAGGCGCTCGGCAAAGCCGAAACAGAGGCAGGTTTGTAGCTCTTGGGCCAAGGCCTGGAAGCGGCGGATATACGGTCCGTCGAGCGGCTCGGCGATGTCGAGCATGGCCGGGACCTTCTCCGGGTGCTCGATCACGTCCATGACGACGTAGCCTTCGAGGACGCCCTCGGTGGCGACGATCAGATCGGGCCGCTCCTGCGCCGCCGCGCGGAAGAGGGTCTCCAGTTTGTCGGCGTTGTAGGCCTTATCCCACTTCTTGGGCTTGAGCGAGATTGCCGTGGCCTTGATGGGCGTAAACACGACAGGCTCCTTTCCGTTGCTGCTATGTCAAGCTGGGGTGATTATACGCCGCGGGCCTCACCCCCCGGCCCTCTCTCCACCAAGTGGAGAGGGGGAGTGTGGCGGACCTAACCCCCGGCCCCTTCCCTTCAGGGAAGGGGAGTCAGCGCAGCGACCGGGGGACTATGCATGGGCCTGGATTGCGGCGGAAGCTGCAATGACGGGGCCGGGGAGGGGCGAGGCGGGAGCGGCTACAATCAGGGGCGGTGTGGGCGGATGCTGGGGTGAGAGGGAGGCCGTATGGCGGATGGGGATACGGAACTGACGGCGGAGGACCTGAAAGAGATGGTGCGGGTGCTGGACTTGATACCAATACCGGAGCGGGTCCTGCCGCAGGTGCTCGATGCGGTGCGCGAGCAGCGGGCGGTGGTGCGGCGCTTTGCGGAGTCGGGGGTGGAGGTGGACGAGACGTTGACGGCACAGCCGTACCGCCTGGAGGAGGAGACGCCGTGACTGCCAACGGCAACGACCTGGCGTGGCTGACCATCGCCGAAGCGCGGTCGCTCATTGTGCGCCGGCAGGTATCGCCGGTGGAGCTGATGCAGGCGGTGCTGGGGCAGATCGAACGGCTGGAGCCGATGCTCAACTGCTTCATCACGCGGTGCGACGAGCAGGCGCTGGCCGCGGCACGGGAAGCGGAAGTGACGCTCGCGGGCGGGGGCGCGGTCGGCCCGCTGCACGGCATTCCTATCGCCGTGAAGGACAATATCGAGACGGCGGGGATACGCTCGACGGCCGGCTCCAAAATCCTGGCCGACTACGTGCCGCGCGAGGATGCGCCCGCCTGGGCACGATTGCAGGCGGCCGGCGCGATCATGGTGGGCAAGACCAACCTGCATGAGTTCGGGTTCGGCACCACGACGATCAATCCGCACTACGGCCCGACGCGCAATCCGTGGAACCCGGAGCACGTGCCCGGCGGGTCGTCGGGCGGCTCGGCCGCGGCGGTCGCGGCGGGCATGGCGATGGGGGCGCTCGGCACGGACGCCGGCGGATCGGTGCGGATTCCCGGCGCGCTGTGCGGCATCGTGGGGTTGAAGCAGACGCACGGCCGGGTGCCGACGCGCGGGGCGCTGCGCGGGGGCAATCCGACGCGGGATCATATCGGGCCGCTCGCGCGCACGGTGGAGGACGCGGCGCTGCTGCTGGCGGTGATGTCGGGCCACGACCCGCGCGACCCCACTTCGCGCGACATGGCGGCGCCGCCGGAGACGCTGGGCGCCGGGACGGACCTGCGCGGGCTGCGGGTGGGCGTGCCGCGCGACTACTACTTTGCGCTCGTGGACGAGCCGGTGGAGGCGGCGGTGCGGGCGGCTATCGGGCAGTTGGAGGCGCTGGGCGCGACGGTGCAGGAGGTGCGGCTGCCGGACCACGACGCGCTGATGGACGGCGTAGACGCCATCCGGGCCGAGGCGCTAGTGGACCATGAGCACTGGCTGCGGACGCGGCCGGCGGATTACGGCGAGGAGACGCTGCTGCGCTTGCTGCCGCTGCAATTCATCCTCGCGGGCGATCATGCCAAGGCGCTGCGGGCGCGGCGACTGCTGTTGGAGCGTTATACGGCGGTGTGGCGGGAGGTGGACATGCTGGCAGGGCCGACGGTGGCGGTGCCGGCGCCGAGCATTGCGGCAGCCGAGGACAAGTCCATCATGGTCAACGGGCAACCGCACGGCGCCGGGATGCTGTCGCAGATCACGCGGCCGTGCAACTACACGGGGCTGCCGGCCATCTCCGTGCCGTGCGGCTTTGTGGACGGGCTGCCGGTTGGCCTGATGTTGGTGGGGCGGCCGTTCGACGAGCGGACCTTGCTCCGCGCGGCGCACGCTTACGAGCAGAGCACCTCCTGGCACGAACGGCGGCCGGCGGTGTAGGGGGCGCGGGACTCACCCCCCGGCCCCTTCCCTTCAGGGAAGGGGAGTCTAGGCGGCGGTCGAAGGAGGTGGTTGTGGGACGGCCTAGGGTTGTGGTGGTGTTTGGTCCGCGGTCGTTGGAGCGGCATTGGAGCGGGGCGGCGGGGGAGGTGCTGGACTCGTTTGCGGAGCGGGTGGACGTGCAGTTGGGGGCCGACTTGACGGCGGACGAGCGGGTGGCGCGGGTGGATGCGGCGCTGGCGGATGCGGACGGGCTGGTGCTGTGCGGGTGGGGCAATCAGGGCATCGGCTACCTGTCCGCCGAGCGGCTGGCTAAGGCGCCGCGGCTGCGCTACATCGGGTCCACCTGCCACTACCGGCAAGCCGAGTTCTGCGACGTGGGGGCGGCGCTGGCGCGGGGTATTGCCCTCAGCGAGACGGCGCCGGTCATGTCGCCGTGGGTGGCGGAGTACGAGCTGGCGCTGGGGCTGGCGGCGCTCCGCAATCTCCCGCAGGAGCACCAGATTGTCGGTGCGAACGGCTGGGTGCATTGGGAGGACTTCCCGGAGCGGCCGGAGACACCGGACCGGCTGCAAGGCCGGCGGGTGGGGCTGGCCGGGTTCGGTGAAATCCATCGCCATCTGGCGCGGATGCTGGCGCCGTTCGACACGGACTGGGAGGCGTTCGATCCGTATGTGCCAGCCGAGCGGATGGTGGCGGCGGGAGGACGCAAGGCGAGCGATCTGGTCGCGATGGCGGCGCGGAGCGAGGTCTTCTTCATCGCTATCCCACCGACGCCGGAGACGCTAGAGATCATCAACCGGGAGGTGATCTATGCGCTGCCGCGCGAGGCGGTATTCGTGCTGGTCTCGCGGATGGCGGTCGTGGAGCAGGCGCCGCTGCTGGAGCGACTGACGGCCGGCGAGCTGCGGGCCGCGATTGACGTGTATCACCCGGAGCCACCGCCAGCGGACAGCCCGCTCCGCACGTTGCCGAACGTGGTGCATACGCCGCATCGGGGCGGGCATACGTATGGCGCGCACCGCGGCGTCTTCTTGGGGCAGTGCGAAGACGCGCGCCGGCACTTCGCGGGCGAGCCGCTGCGCTACCCGTTGCGGCCGGAGCTGGTGGCGATTTTTGAGGGGTGAGTTTGTCCGGCCCCCCTATGGTCCCCCCGTCCCGACGGGGGGACGGGGAGGCGGCGCCGGCCATGGCCGGAGAGCGCACAGTATTCCCTCCCCCGTCGGAACGACCGAGGCTCAGAGAGGCGACACAATCTATCCCCTCCCCCGTCGGGACGGGGGAGGGCTAGGGAGGGGGACTGCCTCACCTCGCACCCCCCTCATCCCGCCCATCCTGTCCATCCATGTGAATACCCCCACCGCCGCTCGGTGATGTGCTACTATTGAACGGATGTTCATTCTCGATGCTGGCTGAGTGAGGAAAGGGCTACTCCATGCCGCGCCAGACGGAGCCGAGTGCCAATAATGCCTTGGGTGGCCTGTTGCGGTCCATGCTGCCTGGGAGCGAGGTGCGCTCGGAGCATATCCGCGTCATCAAGGGTAGCCCCGGGTTGCAGCCCGACTTGCTTATCACGGATCCCGGCCGTGCGCCGGTCGTCATCGAGGCCGAGTACCTGCCCGCCGCCAACGTCGAAACCGAGGCCCAGGACCGCCTCAGCTTGGACGTGACCGACCACCCAGGTACCATCGAGGCGGCCATTGCGCTGCGCTATCCCGCTGACGTGGGTGACGCGGCCGACCTCCGTGCCGCGCTGACGGCCGCCCGCCTCGAGTACTGCGTCTTCACTGAAGATGACGACGGCGGGCAGCGGTTCCCGGGCAGCGGGTGGTTAGAAGGGGCGGTGGAGGACCTGGCGGACTTGGTGCGCCTGGTCTCCGTGCCGCAGCGGGCGGTGGATGCAGCTACCGACACGCTGCAAGACGGCATTGACGCCGCGGCCAAGCTGCTCGACGCCGTAGACGACACGCGGCCGGGCATCACCCGCGCCATGGCGCAACTGCTTGGCATGGAGAACGTGCCGCAGACGCGCCGGATGGCCTGCGCCATCATCGCCAACGCGCTGGTGTTTCACGAGCGCATCGCCGGGATGCACGACCAGGTGCAGCCGCTCCAACTGGTGTGCGGCGACGGTATCGCCAACCCGCAAGGCGAGGTGCTGACCGCCTGGACCGACATCCTGAAGATCAACTACTGGCCCATTTTCGCCATCGCCAAGGACCTGCTCTCCCAGCTCCCGGCCGGCGACGCGGCCCTCATCCTGCGCCGCCTGCGCGAGACCGCCCAGGCGATCAGCGCCACCGGCGTAGACCAGGCCCACGACCTGACCGGCCGCATCTTCCAGCGCCTCATTGCCGACCGCAAGTACCTCGCCACCTTCTACACGCTGCCGGCCTCGGCGGCGCTGCTGGCCCGGCTGGCCGTCGCCAAGCTGGCCGGCGTGGATTGGTCCGACCCGGCCGCGATTGGCACACTGCGCGTCGCCGACTTTGCCTGCGGCACCGGCGCCTTGCTGTCGGCGGTGTACGAGCGGCTGGCCGCCCGGCACGAACGCGCCGGCGGCGACCCGGCAGCCCTGCATGGCGTGATGATGGAAGAGGTGCTGTACGGCTGCGACGTGATGCCCTCCGCCATCCACATCACCGGCGCCACGCTCTCCGGCGTGCAACCGGCCGTTGATTTCGGCAACTCGCGCCTCTACACCATGCCCTACGGCCGGCAGGAAGACGGCAGCACGAAGATCGGCTCGCTGGAACTGCTGCAAGCCTCGCAAGCCCTGACCTTGTTCAACACCAGCGACCCCGCGCTCCGTACCGGCAGCGCTGGCGAGGAAACGGCGGCGCAGGTCATCGCCGACATCCCTGACGAGAGCTTCGATCTGGTCATTATGAATCCACCGTTTACCCGGAACACTACCAACGAGGGAGAGTATGTCGGTACATACGGTGCCGCCTTTGCTGCGTTCAATGCCAGTGATGCGGACCAAAGGGATATGAGCAAGCGAATGAGTGTACTCAAAAAGGAGACTTGCTATCATGGTAATGCAGGCATGGCTTCAGCGTTCGCAGCCTTGGGCCATCGCAAGCTCAAGCCCGGCGGTGTACTGGCCTTGGTCTTGCCTCTGTCAGCGGCAGGAGGTTTGGCTTGGCAAGGATTCCGGCAAATGTTGGGAGAAGACTACACAGACTTGACTGTACTTAGTCTAGCTGCTGTGAGTAATGATGATCTGTCATTTTCGGCGGATACTGGCATGGCAGAGTGTCTGGTTATTGCCCGCAAAGATACACCAGATGATGCTACGACGCGGCGTATTCACTTCACATCACTAAAGCGTCGGCCTAGCGGGTTTGTTCACCCCAATGCGATAGCCCAAAATATCGGCAGTTTCGACTATATCAGAAAGGTTGAGGATGGGCCATATGGTGGTACTCCCTTGGTGATCGGCGATGATCTAGCGGGAGAAATGATGACTGCTCCTTGCCAGACAGATGGCTCGGCATGGGGCGGTGTTCGTCTGTCTGATTACTCCCTGGCGCAAACCGCCTATGCCTTGTCCCACTCAAGGCTCTGGCTTCCTGGAAACCTTACGCCTCTTGAACTACACACGGATGTATTAGGTGTCGTAGGACAACTTGGCTTGTATAGTCTCGATATCATTGGGAATCCTCCTCGGGGTCCCTTTGATAAAGCACCAGCTAGTCCGACAGCTACCTATCCTTCCCTGTGGAATCACAATGCCAAAAACGAAACACGAATGGTTTGTGATCCTGATATGCAACTCCTAGTACGGCAAGACATGGAAGTGAAAGCGCAAAAGGCTTGGAATAAGGCTAGTCGTTCTCACCAAACCCTGGAATTTCGATATAATTCTCAACCGTTAAGTGTGGCAATAACTGACTATCCCACCATAGGCGGTAGAGCCTGGCCGAATGTGATATTTAGTGATGCTAGGTTCGACTACGCATTCGCCATCTGGGGTAACAGCACGCTAGGATTAGTCAGTCATTGGTGGCACGCTAACAAGCAAGTAGCGGGGCGGGGTGCTATTTCAATCCGCTCGGCAGAAACCCTGCCCGTGCTCGACTTCCGCACGCTCAACGATGAGCAGTTGTCCACCGCAGAGACGATCTTCGACGAGTTCCGCGATCTCCAACTCCAGCCGGCCTACCTGGCCGATGCGGACCCAAACCGCGCGCTGCTCGACCGGCGCGTGGGCTGCGACCTGCTCGGCTTCGACGAGGCGACCTACGCAGCGGTGCGGCGGCTGGCGGCGAAGTGGTGCGCGGAGCCGTCGGTGCATGGGGGCAAGCGTCGGCCGAAGAATGCTAGACTGATCATCTAGCCCATCTGGTATCATCTATGTTCTGGAGGTCGGTATGATCGCTGACGAACCAAGGAAGATATTTCTGAGCCACAAGAGTTCTGACAAGGCCCTTGTGCTCGATTTCAAGGAAACTCTGGATTTACTAGGCTACGAAACCTGGCTTGACGAAGATGCCATGCCGGCAGGAACTACACTTGAACGTGGTCTTCTGAGAGGAATGAAAGAATCTTGTGCCGCTGTCTTCTTCGTAACTACATCATTCGAGGATGAAGGGTATCTGGCGGCTGAGATGGAATACGCGGTCATGATGAAAAGAAAAAGACCCAATGTATTTTCTATCATCACGCTACGTTTCCCTGATGCTAATGGAAATGTGGCACCAATACCTGAGCTTCTAGAACCGTATGTTTGTGTAACTCCTGAAACCGACCTTGAGGCATTGCGGGAAATTCTCCGAGCGTTGCCTATCGTACATGAAAGCGCCGAATGGAGAGATGATATTACTGATGTTGGTATACCATCAGATATGGTGATGCCGATATCGGAACTGACAGACCAAGCAGTGGAACTATTGCTAAATGCTGCCAATAGTGATGGTAGGATAACGTATACTCGTGAGTATCTAGGACGGCATAAGATTAGCATTGGTAACAGAGTTATGGTTTCCAGTCGAGAAGATAAAGTAGCTGCTCCCTGGATGACTGGCCTTGCAGAGTTAGATGTCTTTGGATATGTCGAACAGGTCAGGGAAACGTCCAGAGAAATACTCTTTGAGGTCACAAGGGAAGGTTACGACGCGGTAGACGAGTACTAAAGTCTTGAGTACCTTGACCTCAGAAATGCAGGGAGCCGGGCCAAGGCCCGACTCCGACAAGTACTACCCCGCGCCTTCGAGGAGCTTGAGGGCGGCGACCGCGATGGTGACCGCGGCGACAATCAGGCCACCCAGCCGGAGCAGCAGCCACATCTGCGCGTCTTTGATCTGCGTCTGGAGCCGCAGTTCCATGTCTTGAAGGCTGGCCTGGATCCGCAACTCGGTGTCCTTAATGTTGGCCTGGAGCCGTAGCTCGGTATCCTTGATCTCAGTTCCAAGCCGTAACTCCGTGTCCTTCAGATCGGCCTTGGTCGCATAGTGTTGCAACTCGCGGTGGATGCGATCCTCCGACTCCTGGATATCGGCTCTGGTGACCGTGTGTGGCTCGGCAACGACGGCTTCTGCGGTCATCGTGCGCTCCTCACTGCTCGGCGGCCCGCAACCCTAGTATACGGGAGTATAGGGGATGCCGCCTCATTTACCCGACTTGCTACGCTCTACGCCCAGGCGGTGGTAACCGGGACGAGCCGGCCGTGAGTCGGGTCCACCGCCAGGCGCAGTCCTTCCAGCGTGTAGGCTCCCAAGAGGGCGCGGGCGCCATGCTCCCCGAAGACGACCAGTGTCGCCTCCGTGCGTCCGTTGATGGTGGCCATAGCCCGCCCGAGGTCGTACTCCACGGCACGCCCATCGGCCAGCACGAGGCCGATCTTGTCGATGGGCGACACCCCCAGGTCGTGCAGCAGCTTGGCGGGCACGATGGTGTAACTGGCGCCGGTGTCCACCATCGCCTCGATCTCCAGCGACCGCTGGCCGTCCATACTGTCCAGCCGGATAGGCCAGTTGAAAACGCCCATGTCCTGCGCCTCCTTTGTGTGCCGGTCTCGATGGTACCGCGCTACACGATAACACTATACCATAGGTGATTATTGCCGGCGCGGGGTGATTAGCCTCCCAACACCTCGGGGTTGACGCACCATTGCGGGCGCTCGCCGCGGAGGACGGCCAGCACGCCGGCGCTGACGTGCTCGGAGGTGCGGCGGAGCGCTTCTTCGGTCTGGGTGGCGGAGTGGGGGGTGAGGATGACGTTCTCCAGGGTGAGCAGGGGGTGGTCGGGGGGTGGCGGCTCCTGTTCGAGCACGTCCAGGCCGGCGCCGGCCAGCTGTCCGGCACGGAGGGCGGCGGCCAGCGCCGGCTCGTCAACGACCCCGCCGCGCGACGTGTTGATGAGGTAGGCGGTCGGCTTCATCGCGGCCAACTCGTCGGCGCCGAGCAGGCCGACCGTCGCTGGCGTGAGGGGCGTATGGACGCTGACCACGTCGGACGGCCGGAGCAGGGCCGGCAAGTCGGTGACTAGCTCGATGCCGAGCACGGCGGCGCGGGCGGCATCCAAGTAGGGGTCAAAGCCGATGATCCGCATATCGAAGGCGGCGCGGGCCATTTGTGCCAGGCGGGCGCCGATGCGACCGCAGCCGACGATACCGAGGGTGCGGCCGGCCAGCTCGACGCCGCGCAGGGTGTGCCGGGTGCCATAGTCGCCGCGCCGGAGCAGGCGATCACCGGCGACAAGCTCTTTGGAGAGCGCAATCATCAGCCCAAAGGCGTGCTGCGCGACCGATTCGCTGTTCGCTTCCGGCGTATACACGACCGGGATGCCGCGGGCGGTAGCCGCCGGTACGTCCACGTTGTCGTACCCGACGCCGTGGCGGCCGACGACCCGCAGCCGGGGGGCGGCGGCAATCATATCGGCCGTGAGCCGGGTGGCGCGCAGCACGATGACGGTGGCGTCGGCGAGCAGCGGCTGGACCGTCTCCGGGCTGGGATCGGGCGCCACAACCACCGTGCCGGCGGCGCTCAGGAGGGCAACGCCGCGGTCGTGGATCGGCTCGACGACAAGGACGTGGCCTCGATCAGACACGTGCAGTCACCTCGTAGTAAGCTGGTAGGTATCAGGCGGTGGCCCATTGGATGAGCACGCCGAGGTGCTCTTGCGGTCGGGCGGCGAGCGCCGCGTGGATGTCCAACGCCGCGTCGGCCGGCACGCGATGGCTAATCAGTCCCTCGGTGTGGAGCCGGCCCTGGCGGAGCAACTCGACCGAAAGCCGGTAGTTCTCCAGGGTGGTCCAGCGGTCGCTGTAGTTGCGGGCCTGGGTGACGGCGCTGGCGTGCGCGCCGATCACGACGACGGCCTTCTTGTGGATGTCGGTGTAGGGGTCAATGTCCACCCGGCCGCGCGGGCTGCCGACGAGCACCACGCGGCCGCGCAGGGCGGCGGCCCGCAGCGAGTCGTTGATGACGGGCGGATGGCCGGTGGCCTCGATCACGACGTCGGCGCCCTCGCCGTCCGTGGCGTCGTAGATGGCTGCGACGGCGTCCTCGCGCTCAGCGTTGACGATGTGCGTTGCGCCATGCCGTTGGGCGACGGCCAGCCGGTGATCCCAGAGGTCAACGGCGATGAGCGTGCCGGCGCCATTGGCGAGGGCGAGCTGTCCAGCGAGCTGCCCGATGAGGCCCTGACCGAACACCGCCACGCGCTCGCCGAGCCTGATCTCGGCGTGGCGGATACCGACCATAGGGATGGCAAAGAGGCGCCCGAGGGCCGCTTGCTCGAACGTGACGCCGTCGGGGATGTGGATGAGGCTGGGTTCTCGCTGGGGTTTGGCCGGGTCCTGGCCGGTTTCGCGCACGACGGCCCAGTCGGCGTGTCCAACGGCGCAGCCGACGCGGTCACCCGGCTTGACCGCGGTGACGGCGCTCCCGACGGCCTCGACCGTGCCGGCAAAGGCGTAGCCGGGGCGCGATGGCACTCCCGACATGGGCCGGGGCTGGCCGGCCTGGCTGGACGAGAGGGAGTAGGTGATGTGGGTGCCGCTGTAGACCGCGATTTCGGTACCGGCGCTGACCGCGCTCGCTACGGCGCGGAGCAGCACCTGGTCGGGCTGTAGCTCGGAGGGCCGCGGTAGGGGAAATCGCTCCCAGACCGCTTGGCGTACCTCGGGGAAGTAGAGGCGGCGTCCTTCGGTTGGTGGCATCATGGCACTCACTTTCTTATCCTCACCCCCCGTCCCCCTCTCCATCGCGGAGCGATAGAGAGGGGGAGTGGATTCCCGCGAAAGCGGGAATGACGCTCCCTAACTGATGGCTGACAACTGATAGCCGATGGTCGTTCAACTGGCCCTGAAAGGCAGGGTGACGCGGGCGCCGCGCTCGGCGGCGAGATAGGCGGCATAGATCACTTCGACGCAATCGCGGCCCAGCTCGCCATCGGACAGGGGCGGGCGATTGTCCCGCGTCGCCGCGACGAAATCGGCCAGCTCGTGCGGAAAGCCGCGGACCCAGTCCTCGTCGGGGCTGGGATACGTCCAGCCGGCGCTGGTCTGAATCTTCTCGGTGATGTATTCATCGCCCCAGACCGTGCCGTCGGCGGCGTAGGCCTCGCACATATTGTTGGGCGTCATGTTGCACTTGATGCGGCCGTGCGCCAGCGTCAGCTCCAGGTAGTTCACGATGCCGCCGAGGATGTTGTCGGAGGCGATGAAGACACCGCGCGAGCCGTCCTCGAAATGGATGATCGTGGTGGACCAGTTCTCCACGTCTACCCAGTCGGTGACGAGCCACGACCCCTCGCCGCGCGGCACGCCGCCGATGTCGGTGAGCGTAGCGACCTCGGCCGTGACCGCAGCGGCGCGAATGGGCCGCCCCTGCCGCAGCTGGCCTTCCCAACGCTTCAACTGCAACGCGGCGCCAATCGGATGCACGCCGAGACGCAAGAGCGCGCCGCCGCCGCTGGTAGCCCACCGCTTGGCGTAGTCCGCGTGCGAGCCGTTGTGGCTCTCCTCGCCGCGTAGCTCCATGATGGGCGAGTTGCTGACCTGGACGAGCCGGCGGGCCTTTTCGAGCACCGGCGCATAGACCCAATCTTCGCCGTAGCAGAGCTGGACGCCAGCGGCGGCACACGCGGCCAGCATCTCGTCGGCGTCGGCCAGCGTCTCGCGCAACATGACCTCGCGGGGTGTCTTGGATACCTGATCCGGCGCCTCGCCGCGGCCGAAATAGCCGGTCAGGGGCTTCTCGCAATAGACGTGCTTGCCGGCCTGGGCCGCTGCGACGGTCATCGGGTGATGCAGGTGGTTGGGGACGCAGAGGTCAACGGCGTCCACGTCCGCACGCTCCAACAACTGCCGATAGTCGGTGTAGGTGTCCTGAATGCCGAACTCGCTGGCGAACTGCTCGCGCGGCCCCTCGGTGCGCGCGGCAACGCCGACGATTTGGGCGGCGTCCGGTCCGAGGCTCCGCAGAGCGGTGGCGTGCAACCGCGCAATGAATCCGGCGCCAATCATGCCAATTCGAACGACCACGGCTATCCTCCTCAGCCAGGTTGTGATAGACGACGGCAAAAGTGTACCGTACTGTCATACACACCGGCCTCTGTTGACGAGGCCAGTCCAGGAGGTGGGATTGTGAGCGCAGCCCGGAAGCTCACGTTTGTCGAACCGGCCGATGTCGAGACGCAGCGCATGCCCTGGGGGCATCTCAACTGGCTGTCGGAACCGCGCGTCACCGGCGCCGAACAGTTCAGCACCGGCATTGCCACCGTGACACCGGGCCAGGGACACGCGCGACATAATCACCCCGGGACCGAGGAGATTCTCTACGTCATCAAAGGTACCGGCCAGCAGATGGTCGAGGTGGATGGCGAGCCGGTCACGCGGGAAGTGGGGCCGGGGACCCTGATCCACATCGCCGCGGGCGCCTATCACTCGACACTCAATACGGGCGGCGAGGAAATGATCGTCTTGGCGGTGTATGCGCCGCCTGGTCCGGAGGCTTTCCTGCGGGCGCTGCCCGAATGCACGGTCGAGCCGCCCCAGCGCGAACCAGTCGGACCGTAGCCACTGGCTGCGAGAGATGATAGACCGTTCTCGATCAGTCGGATTGCAGGCGGCGGAGTTGGGCGCGCAGCCGCTCAATCAGGGACTCGGCTTCTTGCAGATCGCGGAGATACCTGCCGGCCACCGGGTCGTAGAACCGGAGCCGACCGGTATCCCAGTGTAGCTCCAGCCCCAGCACCGGGCTGTAGCCGCGGATCACCCCGTCCGCGTCGGTGTTCAGCGGGAGCGGCTCGTAACGGCCGTTGACCAGCGTTTCGCCGGACAGGGGCCGGTCGTGGTACTGGCCGCCGGTGCGGTCGAAGCGCCAGTATTCGGCCACGCCGTAGTCGGCATAAATGTCGCGCTTGCGCGTGTAGTCCTCCCGGCCCGTGCTCTCGGAGGCCACTTCCAGCACGAACTCCGGCGGCTTGCCGACTTCGCTAATCACGTAGCCGTTGCGCTCGAAAATGGCAGCGGGGTCTACCCCAAACGCGACCAGGCAGTCGGGCTTGACCCAGCGAGCGCGGTCGTGGGTGTCGTAGCACAGATAGCCTTCGCTCCCGACCAGCACGTCGGGCCGCGCGCGGAAGTAGTTGTCGAGGATCAAGTACGCCCGGGAAGTGTAGGGTGACTGTTGCATGGCATCGGGAGCCTTGGGTGGATCGGGCAGCGGCGCCAGGCGGGCGGGCGCTGCGGGCGGCGGGGGGGTGAGGGTGGTTGTGGCAGTCATCGGGAGCCTCGTAGTGGGCGGGCCGGGCGCGGTCACGACATAAGGATACCTGGTGGCAGACTATAGCATGGGTGCGGCGCTGGCTATTGCATGAGGACTGGTGAAGTCGAGCATCGCTGGAGTGATGCAGCGCCGACTGGGGGAACCCCTAAGTCGACAGATAGACGACAGTCGGCATCCCCTGGTCACTACAGTCCAGAAACCCATCATATCTAAAACCTTCTTTCTTAGCTATGGGTATGAGGATGCGCGAATCTAGCAGACACAGCGCCTTTGTAGTATCGTCACACTCCCGATCTATATCAAGTCTTATGACACCATGGACGATGTCTGGACATGAACAAACACTCGGTCTATTACCACATCCATCACACACATGCGATCTATCCAAGCGCTTAAGCGTGCTCTTATGAGGTATAGATAGCCAATATGGAGAGCATGGTCTAACAATAGGGTGTGCAAATAGGTTTCTCTTGGAGATGACCCGATCAACTATGTTCCTACAGCCGTGAGTATCGGTGTAGGGAAACAGGGTAAACAACTCATCGGCAAGTTTGGAGAATCCCAGTTCACAAAGTTCTGCTCTCTTATCTACGAACTCTTTGGGCAATCGAATGCCGGCGCCGCCATCGTTATACGCATCTATAGCGCTTTCGCTGCAGTTCCCAAGCGCCACTACATTACGCATCTCAGACTCGGCTAGTGCAAACGAAGCCATTATGTATCCAGCAATCAACATATGCCTATTAGGTCCGGACATCTCATCTACGCCTTCCATATCTCTAACTAAACGGCAACCCTGACTCCAAAGAACCAGTCCATGCTGCATCTACTCCGTGACAACGCTCGGCTACGGTGATCGCTCGCGCTGCGTCAGGGAGCATACCGCTTGCCCGTCACCGATGGCTCGGCGGCGAGGTGGCGGCGGATGGTGGCGACGGTTTCGGAGTCCAGGGCTAGGGCGGTACAGACGGCTTGGTCGAGGGCCTGGCGAGTGGAACATTCGTTCATCTGCGGTAATGGTAGCAGAGTGGCATCGGCGTGTGCAGCGTAGGCGGCGGCTAGGTGGGTGAGCGCGGCGTCGCCAAGGGAGGGGAAGTCGGGGACGGTCAGGTTACGTAGGTCGTCAAGGGAGAAGTGTGGGTACGAGGGTATCTTGTTTGTGCGATTGCCTAGTAGTGCGAGGATACCGATAGACGAGTTCAGGTACACACAGGTGGCCTTTTCCAAAACCGCACTGTCGGGTTCGGAAACCGTAAATCTGCAAGGGACCCATAACGATCCTAACGCCGGAGTATCTAACCGGACACTGATTGTCCGAACGGTGTTGAGACGCATCCTTTGTGGCAGCATCAGTGTGCCACGCTGCCGCCAATACTTTTCCGCCAAGTGCGCGCGGGGCGGCTTGGCGGTGATGTGGGTATCCGGGCGGGCGGCCATCGTCTGCGTTACATCGGTATCGTGCTGCCACAGTGCCAGCCGGCCGTGCGTGTCCGGCATTTCCGAGCGGATGAACGCATCCCGGATCCGTCTCCCCTCGGGACCGATGTCCGCCATTGTGCCCAACGTCGCCACAGCGCCCAGTTCACCGCGCCGCAGCGCAGCAAACCGGGCACAGAGATACGGCGAGAGGAACTGCACCGCGCCCCAGTCACCGTCGGCAATCCGATCTGCCGGCGACGCCTGCATCGTGCCGTAGCCCCGGCTTTCCACCGTTCCGTCCGCCATGGCCCAGGCGAGACTCATCGCCTCGGCAGGGGTGGCCGGGTTGCGGGCCAGATTGACGACGCGCGTCGGCGGCTTGGAGTCTTGGTCCGCCGGCCAGCGCCGACAGATCACCAGCATCTCGCCAATGTCCGTATTCTCGGAAAAGTAAATGCGTTCCGGGTCATGGGATGTAACGACGGTGTCGACATGGAATCTTGCCGCCAAACGTCGCCTCATGCCCATCGTTGCGTAATTCGTAGCCCCCACCAGTGGCAATACCACTGCTACCGCTCCAACGTCATCCTTGGCCAAAAACTCGCCAAGATAAAGAAAAGGCCCGCCGTTATTGGACAAGTGGACGGGAGTGTTGGCGAAAATCTCTTTCTCCCGGTCTTTCATCCTCTTTTCGTCGGTCTTGCTGAACTGGTCGTGGCGTAGGCTATCGCGGGTAAAGGGCGGATTCATAATCACCAGGTCGGCCGGTTCGGCCGTCACGATCTCGTCTCCGGTGTCCACCTGGGAGACGGCCTGCTCGGCGCTGGGCCAGGGCAGCAGCATCGGCTGGCGGTCCAGAAACTCCAGCGAGCCGAGATACGCCTTGCCGGTCTGGTCCACGCCGAGCAAGGCGCGGCCGATCTTCATGTTGCGGAACTGCGTAGTCGGCGAGAGCAGGCCCAGCGTGGTCGCCGCCATGTGGGTGGCGGTCAGGTTGATGTCGTAGCCGCTCAAGACCTGCTCGATCAGTGCCCGTGCTGTGTCCTCGGTATTGCCCGCTTGCTGTGTTAGCTCGCGGATACGCTCGGCGGCGGCCATCAGCAAGGTGCCGGTGCCGCAGGCCGGGTCGGTAATCCGCAGCCTGGCAACCGCCGCGGGGTCGCTCCAGTCGCAGGTGTTTTCGTTGATTGCCAGCGAGGCGAGCAGCGTCGCAGCCGGTGTTGTGGTGTAGAACGAGCCGTCGTAGCGGGCGCTGTCGAGGACGGTGTGAAAGATGCGGCCGAGCAGGTCGTGGCGCAGGCCGCTGATGTCGCGGGTGAGGGTGAGGGCCGCCGCGGCCGTCTCTTGCACGGCGGCGGTGAAGGCGTGGTCGTGCGGGCAGCCGTGCAGCGCGCTCTGGGCGGTCGCAAAAATCGGCTTGTAGTCCACCGCCAGCCACAAGTCCCAGGCTTCATCGAACGCGCCGATGGGATCGCTGGCCTTGGCGCACTGTTGGGCCATGGCCGGCGGCCAACTGCCGGTGAAGGGCGTGCCGGGGTCATAGCGGCTGTCGAATTCCGGTTTCAACTCCTGGCGGTGATTATCCAGCCGCGAATGGAACATCATCGCCGTCGCAATGACGAGCATCGCCCGCTTGGCGGCCTGGTTCCACCGGCTGCTCCGGCCCTCGCCGAGCCGGGTCGCTTTCCCGGCCGGGAGGTCGAGTGCTCTGGCGATTTCCCGCTTCTGGTTCTCGCTCAACCGCTCGACGGCGGCGTCGAGGCTGGCGGAGAGGGCCGCCGCGGCGTGATCGGGATTGCCCAGCTGCATCGGCGCGAGCTTGATGACCGATACCAGCTCGTCGAGGTCGGCGTCGGCCCAGCGGACCTCGTTGGCAGGCGCGCGGTGGTTGGGCGCGCGGATGGCCCATAGCACCCGGCTGTCCTCCAGTTGGTGCCGCGCGGTGAGTCCGTCGGGGTAGCAGACGGCGATGGCGCAATCGGCGTTGCCCTGGTGCAGCCGGCCGTCGGCATCGGCGATGGCGTCGCGTTGCTTGGTGCTGTTCTGGCCCTGCTCGGCTTCCAGCGCGATCTTGACGTTGCCGACGTGGATTTCTACGTCAATACGCCGCCGGTTGGCCTGCTTGCGCTCCTGCCGGGCGTTCAGCCCGCGGCGCCGCAGCAACTCGGCCAGCCAGACGTTCAGCGTATGCTCGTGCTCGACGTTCGCCACGGCTCGCCCCCATATATTTTTGTAGGTGGATACTCGGCAGAACAATTGTACCACTGCGGCCGTGATCAGGGTAGCCAAGGCCCCTTGCAGTCCGGCTTGGTAGTATCTCAGACTATCGGGAAACGGATACTCTGCTTTGCGGCGTCGAGAGTAGGTGGCGACCGAGGCCAAAACGGTTGCAATGCCCCTGACCACGGAGACAACTCAGGTACACAAGGCCATGTAACCATGTGGAGGTGGATCGAGATAGACCCGTGGGGCCATGCAATTCATTGTGCCGAGGCGGTATGGCGTCAGAAGGTTGAGGGGGAGCGGCGAGACGAACTCATTGCCCACGAGTCAGCTATTCTTGAAGCTATCCATGACCCTGATGAGGTCTACCACGAACCCGTCGCTACGGAGCGTACTCGGCTCTTGGGCAACCCAGATGCCGAGGTGGTGCATTTCGCCGGCTATGGACGTTGCCATGGGAAGTTTGCGGGGAACACCATCGTGGTCGTTGTAAAATGGCTTCCGGAGCCTCGCTTGCAGGAAGTCGTGGGGTTTGTGCGGAGCATGTGGATCGCAGATAGCTTGCGGTTGAGCAAGCTACAATTGCAATGGAGGCGAGCATAATGGCACTGCAAGACCAGCGACCGACGTTTCAGGAGCGTATCCTTGCGGGCCTCCCCTACGCCGAATGGCGTTACGATGAGGAGGCGGATGAACTGGATGTGTTGTTACCCGGGAGCGAGCACCGGGCAGGAGTAGCCAAGCTGTTCAATGATGAGTTCTATGTCCGGGTAGACGTGGACACGAACGAGCCACTCACCATTACTATCCCCACATTTACCGACTGGCTCGCGCAGAAGCTGGCCGACCAGGTACGACACGGCCGGGTACGTCTCTCGGAAGATGGCGCCGTGCAGATCGAGACCGTGATCTCGACAGCCGGTCTCTTTACGACGGAAGGCGTGGCGAACCCCGCAGCGACTTCAGTGCCATGGGTACTCAGCCTAGACCTAGGGCGGGCCTTGGACTGCGCCATGCAGGAGCGCCGCGTGGGGGCCAGAGCAGCGGCGCTGGTGTAGGTGGGAGCGGGGATGACGGGGGCCGACGAGGATAGGTGAAGTGCAATGACGACGGCACTGCTCATTCGTGACGTATCGCTCGTTGACCCGGTGCGAGGCCGCGTCTACGGCCCGCGGTCGGTGGTTGTCGAGGATGGGGTGATACGTGACGTGCTGGCTGTCGCGCCGGCTTGGTCCGGGCCAAGCCTCGACGGGCGCGGGCGCTACCTGGCGCCGGGGCTGATTGACGCGCATGTGCATTGCTTTCTCAATGCGAGCGGCACGCCGCGGCTGGACTACCTGGCGGCGAGCGACGAGCAGCACCTCGCCGTCGGACGGCACAATCTCGGCGTGGCGATCCGGGCCGGGATTACGACCGTGCGGGACGTGGGCGCGCCCGCCGCGCTGATGGGGCAGCTGCAAGCCGAGGTCGCGGCGGGGCAGGTCGTCGCGCCGCACCTCGTCAGCAGCGGGGCCTCGCTCTGCCGGCCGCGGGGGCATGGTCACTTTTTCGGCGGTGAAGTGGCCTCGCCGACCGAGCTACGGGCGCGGATCGAGCAGCAGATCGCGGGGGGTGCCCGCTGGGTCAAGCTGATGGCCTCGGGCGGCGGGCTGACGCCGGGGACGCAGCCGCACCGCGCCGAGCTATCGGTGGAGATGATGCGGGCCGCCCGCGAGGTCGCCCATGCCAACGGGATCAAGGTGACGGCCCACTGCCACGCCACGGCGGCTATCGAGCGGGTGGTGGAGGCCGGCTTGGACATGATCGAGCACGCGAGCTTCCTCGATTCGCACGGTCGCACGCGAGTAGACGTAGACGTGGCTTGTCGCGTGCGTGATAGCGGCATCGCCGTCTGTCCGACCGTCTACGGTGGTTTTCTCACGGCACAGCACTTCCGGCAGGTCGGGGAGGCCGCGAACCCGGACGACCCGACGGCTATCGAGCGGCTGGAGGCCCGCCTGACCAACGTCGGCCCCTTCCACCGCCTGGGCCTGAATATCGTCGGCGGCACCGACTGCGGAGCGACCCACACGCCATTCGACACGCTGCTCGATGAAATCACGGCGTTCACGTCGCAGGGCCTGTCGAATGCCGAGGCGCTCCGCACCGTGACGAGCGACGGCGCCGAGCAGCTGGGTCTCGTTCGGCGCGGGCGGATCGCCGCGGGCTACGAAGCCGATCTGCTGCTGCTGGCCGCGGACCCTTTGACCGATCTGGAGGCGCTGCGCCGGCCGCTCGCAGTGCTGAAAGCGGGCGTGGTCGTCCACGAGGCAGCAGTAGGGGAACGGACGTGAGGATCACCGAGGTCAGGACACACACGCTCGCTATCCCGCACCACCATCCCTATGTCTGGTCGCCCGGCGCACCGGAGGGCACGAACAACGTGCTGGTCGAGGTGCATACGGACGAGGGGATTGTCGGCTACGGCGATGCCTGCGGATCGCGGTCGGCCGTAGCGACGGCTGCGGCGATCCACGGTGTGGAGCATCTGCTCGTCGGTGCCGACCCGTTCCGCATCGAGCATCTGCTGGAGTTGATGCTGCGGCGCGGGGCCTGGAGCAACCAGCGCCGGTTCGCGCATCAGGCGTTTGCCGGCGTCGAGATGGCGCTCTGGGACATCTGCGGCAAGGCGCTTAACCAGCCGGTCTACAACCTGCTGGGCGGGAAGGTACGCGACGAGATTCCGTGGTTCGGCTTTCTGCAAGGGGATGAGCCGGAAGCACTCGCCGCCGACGCGCAGCGGTACGTCGCGCGCGGCTTCGATGTCCTGTACATGAAGGTCGGGGTAGACGAGCAGCGCGACTATGCCGCCGTGCAAGCGGTCCGGGAGGCGGTGGGTGAGGGGCCGCGCCTGCGGATTGATGCGAACGAGGCCTGGGACCGGCATACGGCGGTACGGATGATCCGGCTGCTGGCCCCGCTGGGTCTCGATTGGGTCGAGCAACCGCTGGTCTTCTACGATCTCGACGGGGCGGTGTCGCTGCGCCAGCAGGTAGACGTGCCCATCGCGCTCGACCAGGCGGTGTTCACCGACTACGACGTGCTCGAAGTCATCCGGCGCCAGGCCAGCGACGTGATTGTGCTGGGCTTCCACGAAACCGGCGGGCTGCTGCCGCTCAAAAAGGCGGCCGCCGTCGCTGCCGCGGGTGGGCTGGCGCTCAACCGGCATGGCGTGATCGGCGAATCGGGTATCTCCACGCTGGCAGCCTTGCAGGTCCTGGCGACGATCCCCAACCTGACCGACGGCCACCAGGTGATGCACGAGCTATTCGTCGAGGATGTGCTGGTGGAGGGGCTGATAGACATGGAGGGCGGCACCACGGCCGTACCCGACCGCCCCGGCCTCGGCATCGAGATCAACTGGGATAACGTCGCCCGCTTTGCGCGGCTGTTCGAGCAGATTGGCCAGTACCCGCTGTGAGGGGCACTTTGAGGTATCTGCCGCCACTGATCGCGCTGGTCGTCGGATTGCCGTTGGGTTTGGAACTGCCGGACATTGACCAGCGGATCGGGCTGCTGTTACACCGCTCGATCATCACGCACGGTCCGCTGCTCCCGCTCATCCTCTTCGCCTGGGTAGCGAGCAGCCAGTCGCTGCCGCGGCGCTGGTTTGCGATGAGTGTGAGCCTCGGATTTGCTGTGCATTTCGCCTTCGACCTGTTCCCGGAGGCCTGGTCCGGCTATGCGCTGATAGCGGTACCCGTACTTGGCTGGACTCCGGCGCCGTTCTCTTGGGTATGGATCGCGCTCAACGTACTCATCTGCACGTACCTGGCAGCCAGATTGGTGCGTAACGGTATCGAAATCGGCCTGCTGGGCCTGGGCCTCGTGGGCGGCTTCATCTATGCGGCCAGGGCTGAGGACACCCTGTTGGGGCCGATAGCAGCGATCACGGCTGCGAGCGCCGCTGCGGCGATGCTGGCTCTGCGGCGCGAGAGGCCCACAGCGTAGAAGGGGCAGCAGCCGGGCAGTACCCCTCTTCCGGTAGGTGGAAGACACACTCGGATGAGGGGGTGAGGCGTTGTCTGGCGACGCTGGTGGGCGTATGCTGTTGGGCAACGGAGAGGAGGTATTACTATGCCTACACCGGCCCGGGTGGTGGTACTACCACAAGATGAGCCCACGCTGCGATTGATGGACATTCAACTGCCTGACCCCGGCCCGTATGAGGTCGTGGTGCAGCAGTTTGCTACCGGACTGTGCCACTCGCAGTTGCACCAAATCCACAGCCCCAGCCCGCGGGATAGTGCGCTACTGATCGGTCACGAGTCCACCGGGGTGGTGCTGGCGAAGGGAGCGCAGGTCAAGCACGTCAAGGAAGGCGACCGGGTGATGACGACGTGGCTGCCGCGGGACCTTGCCAAGGCCGACCATACGCCGGAGCGGACGTGGTACACCCTGCCCGACGGCACGGAGGCGACGACCGGGCGGACATTTATGTTCACCTTTGGCGACAACGTCATCGCGGACGAGCAGCACGTCGTGCCGCTGCCGGACGACGTACCCACGGACGTTACGGCGATCATCGGCTGTCCGGTGATGACGGGCGCGGGCGCCGTCCGCAACACCGCCGGGGTGCAGGCGGGCCAGAGCGTCGCCGTCTTCGGAGTTGGCGGCGTCGGGCTGGCGGCGATTGCCGCTGCGGCGGTCATTGGGGCCGCGCCGATCATCGCGGTGGACGTGGCGGAGGACAAGCTGGCGTTCGCCAAGCGGTTTGGCGCCACAATCGGCGTGAATGCGACGGTCGGCGACCCCGTCGAGCGGATTCACGACCTTACGGACGGCGGCGTGGACTTCGCTTTCGATTGCATGGGCGCCACCGTGACCATGCAGCAGACGCTGGCTGCGACGAAGTACGGCGTTTGGGGCGGCGACCGCGGCGGGACCGCCGTCTTGGTGGGTGTGCCGGTGGAGCCGGTGGGCCTGGATATGGAGGAAATGCTGTTCGGACAGCGGACGTACCTCGGCTCGGTGGGCGGCTCCAGCGTGCCGGACCGCGACTTCCCGCTGTTCCTGGAGTGGTTTCGAGAGGGCCAGCTGGACCTCACGGCGCTGGTGACGCAGCGCTATCGGTTGGAGGAGATCAACGAGGGGTTTGCGGCGCTCGCCCGTGGTGAAATCCTGGGGCGGGCGATTATCGAGCTGTAGGGGGCGGTGTTGGACTTACTCCTCGTCACCGGCCAGGCGGTAGCCCTGGCGCGGCACCGTCTGCACCCAGGCGCGGTGACCGCCGGCAGCGGCGAGCTTGCGGCGGAGGCGACTGACGGTGGACTCGATGCTGGCATCGCTGACGATGCCCTCGTACTCCGGCCAGACGGACTGGGCCAGGCATTCTTTCGAGCAGACGTGCCCGGCGTGTTGCCACAACACGCGGAGTAGCGCGTATTCCTTCGGGGCCAAGGCGACACGGCCGGCACCGACGTAGACCTCGGCGGCCACGTCATCGAAACGGAGCCGGGCGGGTGGCGGGTGAGACTGACCGGTTGGCCCGCTGAGGAAGCGGAACCGGAGATCGGCAAAGCGTAGCTCGTCGCCGGCGTGCAGCCGGGTGGCGGTGTCGGCGGACACACGCCGGCCGTTGACGAACGTACCGTTGAGGCTGCCGGCGTCGTACACGTGGTAGTGCGGCTCGTCACCGGTGATAGTGGCGTGCTGCCGGGAGATACGCGGGTCGTCGAGGACGACAGCGCACTCGGCCGCGCGGCCAATAGTCGTGTGCCGGGCCGGGAGGGGGATGGCCGACTGCTTGCCGTCGGAGAGGGGCAGGAGGGAGGCGGCCGCACCGCCAGCGGGCCGCGAGTCTCCTGCTCGTGCGTGGCTCGTACTCATTGCTCATCACCGGCAGGAGCAAGCGGGGCCGCCGGCCGCTGTCGCTCGGCACGGGCCGGCGCGATCAGACGTATGAGAGGCCATACCAGAGCGCGGGAAGCGGCAGCGCCTGGCGTAGCTGGGTTGCAAGCGCGGGTGAGCCGAGCGGCTCAACGGATTCACCCGCGTCGTGCGAGCCGAACAGATAGAGCGCCAGGTCGCCGCGACCGCTCAGGGTGATGCTCTCCGTCCCCTTGGCGATGGTGAAGCGGTCGTCTGCGGCGTGGAAGGTGAGCTGCCGCGCCGTCTCGGAACCCAGCCGCTCGGCCAGCAAGGGGCGCAGCCGCTCCATGAACTGCACGAAGTTGATGACAAGCAGCGTGCCGGAGAAGGGCGCCGGCTCGGCGGGGACGGCCGCTCCGGCGAGCAAGCTGGCGAGCACCGTATCCGCACGGAGCACGTGAACACGCAGCGCGATGTCTCGTTCAGCGGCCAGCTGGCCGAGCGCACAGACCAGCGCCGCGCGGTCACCGGCGAACTCGGCGACGACCCTGGGGTCGTGCTCTGTGGCGCCCGGCCGCGGATGCTGGAGCAGCAGATAGGCCACCGGGTCGTCGCCGCGGTAGATCAGGTGGAACTCGGTAGGACGGTTCATGACGTACTTGCAGTCGAAGGCCATGTGCCAGTCTTCTCGCCAGCGTACAAACCGGACCGCTTCTGCGGCGTAGAGGTCTTGGAGTAGCGGGAGATGCTCGGCAGTGACCGCTGTTACGCGGATGCCGGTAGTGGTGGCCTGTAGGCGCGGCGCGGCGGCCGGGGTGACGGTGAACTCCCGGTCCTGACCTATCCGACGGCTGCCCGCCCGCAGATAGAGGCCGCGGCCACCGGAGATCAGCATGAGGTCTACGCCGTCGGCCCGCGCTTTGGCGACGCCATCGGCAAAGGCGGCCGAGGCGTAGCCGCGCTCGCGGTAGTGGGACAGGGTGGCGACGCCACCGATACAGCAGACCTGGATTGCACAGCCGAGCAGGGAGGCCGGACGTTCGATCATGCCCACGTGCGAGACGACTTTACCGTCCGCCGCGACGACGCGCAGATTGTCGCGGTTGGCCTCGTTGAAGAGCTGGGGATACTGCTCGAACATCCCGGGACGGAAGACCGTCTCGACAACGGTGTTCAACTGCTCCCACTCGTCGCTATGGAGGGATCGCGGACCGTCCATCGTTAGTCCTCGCGTGGTACTCACTCTGGCCCCTCCCTAGCCCTCCCCCGTCCCGACAGGGGAGGGAATGGACCGTCCCCCCGTCGGGACGGGGGGGCCATAGGGGGGCATCGTCCGGCCGCAATGACGAGACGTTAGGCATCGTCCGCCGGCTTGGCCAGGGTCATGCCCATGACGCCCTGATCGCGTTCTTGTAGCGGGCTGGCCGCAATGACCGTGCTGCCGTTGTGCTTGCCCAATCGCTCCTCGAACAGGCGGGTGCAGTCGAGGGCGGTGGTGCGCTTGATGCAGCCGGCGATGTATTTGGCCCAGGCAATGAGGATCGTATCGCGGTACTTGGGCGCCGTGGTCAGCTCCCACTCCTCGATAGAGGTGGCTGCGTTGCGCTGCTGGTGGGGGTCGTTCTGGAACTTGCTGGAGCAGATCGAAAGCGCCTCCATGAGCGGCCGGCGCTCGGAGGTGCGCTCCAGGTATGACCGGGTGAGGGCCTCGGCGCGGGCGGCGTCCACGTCCTCTACGGCGGCGATCAACCGGCCCAAACATTCGCTGACGGTGAAGCCGTCGGCCCACGTCCGGTGGTCGCGCCAGTCGCCGAGGTAGACCTCGCTGGTGGGGTCCTGGGGAAACTGGTTGTTGACCTGGATGACATCGTTGATGAAGAGGCCCTGGAAGTACGGCGCCTTGGCCTGGTGCGGGTGGTCGTAGTTGCGGAGCCAGAAACTGACGACGTTGCTGTAGTCGTAGGCGTGGCCGGACTGGAAAAAGCTGCGCCGACTCCAGATGTCGTCAACGACGTGCTTGGCAAAGGCGGCGGTGATGGTGTCCGAAATCTGAATCAGCGCTTTGCCCTGGCGCAGCAGCGCGGTGATGTGCTCCGTCACCTCGCGCGCGCCGGCGTGCAGAATGAGGTCTACGAAAGCATCGCGCTCCGCGTCGGTCATTGGCTGGTCGTTCCGCCGCTTGAGCGTGTAGAGGTCCTGGCGGAAGTTCATGCCGAGGGTCTGGGTCGAGAGATCGAAGAGCGTGTAGAGCCGCGGCATCGTGGCGATGTCGGGTACGACGCAGTAGAGGAGCGCGGCGGCGTGCTCCCAGCCGATCACCTCGGCGAGATGGACGAGGGCGCGCGCGCGCAGTGCCTTGTGCCCGATGTTCTGCATCTTGCGCCCGCCGAGCAGGGTCTCCTGGAGGTCAACGATCCCGCAGAAGAGCAACTGCGACTCCAATTGGCGGCGCACGGCCGGGTCCGGCTCGGCGTGTAGCCCCAACGAGAGCTGATAGGCCATCTGCTTATCGCCTTCCATGATGCTGGCGGCGAACCGATTGAGCCGGTCGGGGATCGTGCCGTCCACGATGGGGGTGTGGTCGGTCTGGAACCACTGTTTGGGGGCGGTCCAGGTGGGGCCGTCAAAGCGGTCGCGGCCGTCGGGCGTGCGCCCGCCAGGCTGGTCGCCGCAATGCTTGTCGTCGCGGGCGTAGTGACCGGGGAACTCGCAGAGCAGCTGATCCCACACGTCGAGACCCTGGGGCATGTACCAGATGGCCTGCGCCATCGAGAGCATCTGATGGTCACGGGGGAGATACGGCACCATCCGGTGCGAGGCGCGCAGGCCCAGTACGCAGTGGTCGTAGTTCACGCCCATGAACTCGCCCTGGGGGTTGACCATGATATGCGAGGGAACAGTGAGGAACGGGGCCGCAGCGTTGAGGGCATCGCGGACCAATGACGCTGGCCGCTCACCATCCCGGAGCAGCCGTAGGAAGCGGTCGGTCGTCAGCGGATAATTCGCCTCTACCAAGGCCTCTTGAAACTGCCCGACTGCTCCCGACTCCAACTCGCCAAGCATGATCCCGAACTCCTTCGCCGCCGGTCACTACACACTCACCGGCATCAGTCTACACACTGGGCAGCGAAGATGACACGCTGCGCCGGCTGCTCGCGGGGAGGCGGGGACGGGACGGTGGGTTGGACCTAACCCCCGGCCCCTTCCCTGGCAGGGAAGGGGAGTCCGCGCGACGACCGGGCGCTATGCATGGCCCTGGATTGCGGCTTGCGCCGCAATGACGGGCCAGAGGCGTGGGGTGAGGGACGCTGCGCCTGCTTCAGGCGAGGAGGTCGCGTAGTGCTGCCTCGGCGGTGGGGAAGCGGAAGGTGAAGCCGAGGTCCAGGAGCCGTTGGGGCATCTGGCGCTGGCCGTCGAGAAGCAGGGTGGATAGCTCGCCCAAGACGAGGCGCAGGGCAAAGCCGGGCGTCGGCATGAAGGACGGCCGCCGCATGACGCGGCCCAGTACCCGACCGAACTCGGCATTGGTCAGCGTCTCCGGGGCGGCGAGGTTGAACGGGCCGCCGGCATCCTCGTGCTCAATCAGCCAGCGAATGGCGCTCACCTCGTCGGCGAGGTGAATCCAGGGGAACCCCTGGCGTCCACTACCCAGTGGCCCACCGGCAAACAGCCGAAATGGCAGCATCATCTGCGGCAGGGCGCCGCCTTCACGGCTGAGGACGATGCCGGTGCGGATGATCGCCCGACGCACGCCCAGCCGCTCGACCTCCTCCGTCGAGGTCTCCCAAGGGACGCATATCTGGGCGAGGAAATCGTCGCCGGCGGCCGAATCTTCGGTGATCGTCTCGTCACCACGGGGGCCGTAATAGCCGACGGCGGACGCCTGGATGACGACCTGGGGCCTGGTCTCCGCGCCGGCCACGGCCTGCACTACGGCCGCACCCGCTTGGTGGCGGCTGTCGGCGATGCGCTGCTTCCGCGCAGCCGTCCACCGTCCGGCGGCGATGCTCTCGCCGGCCAGGTTGACGATGGCAGTGGCACCGTCGGCCAGGTCCTGCCAGCCCTCGGCGGTGCGGCCGTCCCAGCCGACGGCGCGTACTCCCGCGGGCAGACCGCTCACCCGTCCGGGCGCCCGACTCAACAGAATGACCTCGTGGTCGGCAGCGGCCAACTCCGCCGCCAGTGCGCGACCGATGAGGCCCGATCCGCCGGTAATGATGGTTCGCATGTCCTCTCTCCTTCCCTATCCTGTCGCCTAATCGGCGCAGTTCTGCTCCACGAAAACGATGCGCCATTGCGGCTTCCACCGTAGTGCCCGTGCCACTGTCCCCCCTGCCGCAGCGGGGGGACCATAGGGGGGGCCATTACCTCCTCGTAGGCTGGCTGACGACCATGCGGCGCAGCCGGTCGAGCAACCGGCGGATCGGCTTACCGACCACGGCCGTCCGTACCGCCGCGGCGACCGGTCCCAGCCGGAGCGCTTCGCCGCGATAGCGCACGGTGAAGCTATCGTCCTGGCGCTCAAAGCTCACGGCCTCGACTTGGGGCAACCCTGCCAGGGCCACCATTGTCCGCTGCGCTCAGATCGTCTCGCAGACCAAGCCGGAGACATGTACCTTGAGGGCGCGCCGGTCGTTGCCTAACGACCGATCCTGCAAGGCCGTTGTCTCCGGATTGATGAGTGCCTTGCGCCAATGTGGCATCGCTCCTGCTCCTTTCTATCCGCACCCGTTACATCGTGCCTGTGCATGGGTGGCGAGGCCGGCGGCATTAGCCCAAGAGATCGCTCAATGCCGCCTCGGCAGTGGGAAACCGGAATGAGAACCCCAACTCCTGCAACCGCGCCGGGATTGCGTGCTGCCCGTCCAGCAGAATAGTGGCCTCCTCGCCCAAGAGGAGACGTAGCACAAAAGCCGGGACAGTCACAACTGCTGGTCGTCCGAGCGCCTGGCCAAGGGCGCGGCTCATGCTGGCGTTAGTGGCGCGCTGCGGCGCTACCAAGTTGAAGGCGCCGGCTGCCACTTCGTGCTCGATGAGCCAGCGGACGGCAGCGACGTGATCGGCGATATGGATCCACGGCTGGCCCTGGCGACCGTTACCCATCGGGCCGCCGATCCACAGCCGGTAGGGCAGCGCGAGGTAGGGCAGCAGTCCGCCGGTGCGGCTCAGGACGTGTCCGGTGCGAATAATCACCCGCCGCACACCGAGCGCGTCCAACGGATCGGCGGTAGCCTCCCAGGCGATGCAGACCTGCGCCAAGAAATCGTCGCCCGGGGCGGCGGTTTCGTCAATGGCCTCGTCGCCGCGGGGACCGTAGAAGCCGACTCCCGATGCCTGCACGACTACCCGGGGCCGCTTGGCAGCACCCGCGACAGCCTGGGTCACGGCTGCGCCGGAATGCACGCGGCTATCGAGAATCTGTCGCTTCCGAGCCGCGGTCCAGGGCCAGGGGGCGATGCGGGTGCCTGTGAGATTGACGATGGCATCGCTCTCTTCAACGTACTGCTGCCAGCCCTCCGGCGTGCGGCCATCCCACCCGACGGCGCGGGCGCCGGGAGGCAAACCGCGCACCCGCTCCGGCCGGCGACTCAAGACAATGACCTCGTGTCCGTTCGCGGTCAGGTCCTCGGTCAGGGCGCGACCGATCAGGCCCGATCCGCCCGCGATAATCGTATACACGCCATCCGGCTCCCTTCTTGTTCTTCGCTCGGACTACTACCGCTCTCTGGCCGTAGGTCCTCAACCGGCCTGGACAGCCGCGCTCGCACCGGCCGCTACCAGCGGTTCCCGCAGCCTGGGCCGCTTGGACGGCGCGGGGCGGCGGCGAGCCGGTGCGCCGGGAATATGGTCGAGCGCGCCGCGCGGCGAGAACTCCGTCGCGAAGAGGAACTGCGCTACCTCCGCGAGGACGACACGCACCCCCACTGCCAATGACGAGCGCAGAATGCGGCGCACGCGCCGGTCGCTGCCCCAGAAGAGGCGCTTCAGGGCACGGGGACGCAAGTGGAACAAGCCCTCGGTGAGCTTGACGCCGGCAAAGAGCAGCCAGGGAGCGAGTCGCGGTATGGCGATGACCTGGTTACGGTAGGTCCAGCGGGACATATCGGTCTGGATGATGTCGTGCGGATCGGTGGCACGACCGTCGGCGGTCCAGAAGTGGGGCGTCAGATAGACGGCGTTGAGGATGTCGGAGTCGAGCTGGCACAACCGGCGAAACTTGGTGAGCAGCGTGCCGACAGTCTCGTCTTCAAGCCCGTAGATGATGTTGGTCAGGCTGATAATCTTGTGCTCGCGCAGTAGCCGGACGGCCTCACGAGAGACGGCGAAGGGGTTGTTCTTACGAATGGCGGTGGCTACGGTGTCGTTGAGCGTCTCCACGCCCATGACCACGTAGTCCACGCCGGCGGCCTTGTAGAGCGGGAGCATATCGGCATCGCGCACAACGTCGGCTGCGGTCATGTTGATGTTGAGCGACAGCCCGAGGTCGGCAGCGATGAGCTGCTGCAAGACTTCAATTACCACCTCGCGGCTGGCGGCGAAGTTTTCGTCGGCCAGCCAGACGATCTTCACGCCATACTGCTCGGCGAGCGTGCGTAGCTCGGCGACGAAGTTCTCCGGACTGCGATGACGCCACTTTTTCCAGAACATCCATTGGCCGCAGTAGATGCAGGTGAGCGGGCAGCCCCGACTGAACTGCATTCCGGCCGAACGCCCGACGCCGAACAGCGTATAACGCGGCCAATCCACCAACTCCCAGCCGGGGCGGTAGGCATCCAAGCAGCGGAGCGGGCGGCGCGAGCGATTCGTGCGGATGGCGTCGCCGTCGCGCCAGGTGATTCCGTCCACCTGCTCCAGGCCGGTGCCGTGCTCCCACGCGGCGAGTAGCTCGACGCAGGTGGCCTCGCCTTCGCCACGCACCACGACATCGAGGGCGGCGCATTCTTGGAGCGAGTGCTCCGCGGCATACGACGGGAACACGCCGCCGTAGACGATCCGCACGTCGGGCAGCCGGCGCTTGATGGCCTGTGCGGTCGCCAGCGAGGTGGCATGGGCGGCGGTCGAGCCGGTGTGGCCGAGCAGCACACAGTCCGGTCGGAAGCTGGCTACCTCGTCGGCGAGGCGACGGTCATCCCAGCCGTAGGCGTCGTTGTCAATCAGGCGTGCTGCGTGGCCGGCATCGAGCAACGGCCCGCCGATAAACACCAGCCCCAAGGGAATCTGGTACCCGAGGCCCGCGCGATTGGCAATAAAGCGTCGGGCCGGCGTGATGAGGACGGCTCGCAAGGGCATGATTCCCTCCCTCTACGCTACAACTGACCGTTTCATTGCCGACATCCCGCGCTACATACATCCCCGACACCGATGCAGCACGCCGGCACGCTACGACGTGTCCTGGCGCAAGTCGGTCAGGAGGCGCAGGACCCGCGTGCGGATCGGACGCAGCAGGGGCACGGCCGCCAGCCCAATGACTCGCGCGATCAGCTCGACCGTGTGCTCGATGAGACGGTAAGTCCGCGCGCGCCGGGGCGAACTGTCGTGCAGCCAGAACAGGATGATGCCCATGTGGTAGAGCCAGAGCAGGTTGGGTAGCTCGGCTTGCAGGTCGTCGGGCACGCGGGTCCTGGAGCCGGTGAGCACTTCGGCAAACAGGGCGGTGCTCGCCTGCCGGACCGGGTGCGACTCGGGGCTGAAGGGACTGAGCGGACTGCTGGGGTCGGCGGCGCTCTTGAAGAGGAGGCCGGAGAAGCGATGATACGGCTCCGAGGTCTCGATCTTGGCGCGCATCACGCCCAACAGCCGCGCGCGCAAGTCGGTTTCCTGCGCGAGCACCGGCCGGGACGCGGCCACGTGCTCGTCGAGCGAGAGCGCATAGAATCCTTGGATCAGGTGCTCCTTGGAGCGGAAGTAGTAATAGATGTTGCCGGGGGCGACGCCGGCCTCGTGGGCAATGAGGCGCATGGTGGTCTCTTCGTAGCCGCGCTCGCGGAAGAGATCAAGGGCGGTGTGGAGGATTTGTGCCCGTGTCTGCTCGCCCTTGGTCGTGCGGCCCGGCTCCGCTACGGTTGTCGGCATGGCTCCCTCTCCGGCACGGGGCACCAGTCAGGCGCCGTCGTGTCTCGCTCGACAGGTAGAACGTGTTCTATATTTCTAGGTCACGTTCAATATACACGGCTCAGAGATGCTTGTCAAGAGGTTTTTTGGAACGAGTCCAAAATTCGTGCCGGGAGGCTGCGCCCAACACGGACGGGCGGTACAGTGGTAGGGCTGAGGCCCTTGAAACTCGCGCACTCCGGGGGCGGTCTACTTTAGTGAAGGGTTGTGCAGCCGTGAAGGGGAGGAGGGACCGGTGTCAACTACGCTGTCGGGCCGCGCCGCCGCCTGGACGGGGACCGGCCTGAGCGCCGTGCTGTGGCTGGTCCCGTTCGGCAGCATTGTGCTGCTGCCGGTACGCCCCTACGCCACCGTCGTCCACGAGGTCTGGCACGCGCTGGTGGCCTTGCTGACCGGCGGACAAGTCGCCGGTATCGCGCTTGAGGCCGGCGGGTTTGGCGGCGGCTCGGCGCTGATCGCCGGGGGCTGGTCGCTCGCCATTGCCGCGGCGGGCTACTTGGGGAGTGCCGTCACCGGCGCCCTGTGGCTACGCAGTTTGGGACGACCGGACTTGCTGCGCGGGGTGCTGGTCGGGCACGCCGTCTTGCTGCCGGTCGTAGCTATCGTGTGGTCCCGCAGCGATTTTGACGCGGTGCTGGCCTTGCTCGGCCTGGCGGCCCTGGCCGCCGCCGCCGCGAAGTGGCTGGGGCGGCGGAGTCTTCAGGTTGTCTGCGCGCTACTGGCCCTCCAACTGTGTCTAGCCGCCCTCGGCGATCTGCGGACGCTCTTTGCCCTCACCGCCGCAACGGACGCACACAACGATGCCCAACTGGCGGCGAGCTTCACGCCAATTCCGGCGGTCGTCTGGGCCGTCGTTTGGGGGCTTATCGGTCTGCTCGCCGTATTCTGGGGCTTGCGGAGCGCATTGGGCCTACCCAGCCTGGCGTCCGTGCGGCGGCGGTTTAGGCGGCGGGCCGCGGCGCCTTAGCCAACGGCCCTTTAGAGGCTGCCTTCAAGAAGTGGGGACCCAACGGTCCGGGGTCCTGCCGTTGTGGCCCGGACCGGTTTGCCCAATATGGACCGATACGCACACCCGACTACGCGCTCCGGCCCGCCGGAGCGGTGCCGTCCCAGCCCCGGCGGGGCGTGTTGCTCACGCCAGAGGCCCACACACTCCTATGTCCATCAAGTCCGCGACTCGACACGGCCCTATCCTGGGAGGGCTGCTTGCCGACATCGGTGACTTCGCCCGGCACGCGCTCGGCCGGCCGCTCCGGCCGTACCAGCTGAAGGTGGCGCACGCCATCGTGGCTGACGTACTGGCGCGCCAACACCACGATAGCCAGCGCGGCGGCTGGTGGACGGTGATGATGGCGCGGCAGATGGGCAAGAACGAGGTCAGCGCCGTCATCGAGGCCTACTTGCTGACGCGCCAGGCGCAGCGCGGCGGGACGATCATCAAAGCGGCACCGACCTGGCAGCCCCAGGGTGTGACGAGCTTCACGCGGCTGCGGGAGTTGCTCGACAATCCCCTGCATCGCGCCCGGGGTATCCGGCAGGACCGCCAGGCGCTGACCCTGGGCCGGGCCAGGGCTACGTTCTACTCGGCACAGCCGAGCGCCCAAGTGGTCGGCGCGACCGCTTCGTTGCTGCTGGAGGTGGATGAAGCGCAGGACGTGGATAAGGAGAAGTTTCAGCGTGAGTTCCTGCCGATGGCGGCGGTCCACAATGCGGTTGTGGTGCTGTACGGCACGGCCTGGACCGACGACACGCTGCTCGAACAGGCGCGCCAACACAACTTGGCGGCCCAGCGGGCCGGCGGCGAGCAGCGCCATTTCGAGTACCCCTGGACGGTCGGAGCTAGGGCCATGCCGGCCTACCGCCAATTCGTCGAGCACGAGATCGAGCGCTTGGGCGCTCAACACCCAATCATCCGCACCCAATACCTCTTGCAGACGGTCGCCGACCGGAGCGCCCTCTTCAGCCCGGAGCAACGCCTGCTCTTGCAGGGGACGCACGCACGCCAGCCTGCACCGGCCGACGGGGAGGAATACGTCGCGGCGATAGACGTTGCCGGCGCCGCTACCGGGGACAGTGACCAGTCGCCGTTGGACAGCGGCCAGGGAGCGGAGAGGCGAGACAGCACGGTCGTCGGGATCGCCGCCGTCACGCGCACCGACGACGAGGTGCGGCTGCGGCTGGTCGAGGTCTACTGGTGGACCAACCGGCCGCTGCATGAGCAGTATGCGCGGCTGGCGCACCTGTTGAGTGAGGTGTGGCACTGCCGGCGGATGGTCGTGGATGCCACCGGGCTGGGCGCCGACCTCGCCACGCGCCTGCAGCGGGCGCTAGGGCCGACCGTGGTCGAGCCGCTTGTGTTCACGGCCGCGACGAAATCGCGTCTGGGCTACGACCTCCTCGCGGCGGTCAACGCTGCGCGGCTGTTGGTCTGGGAGTCGGACCATTCGGCCGAGCAGGCGGAGCTATGGCGGCAGGTCGGGGCGGCGCGAATGCTGCCGCGGGCGAACGGGCAACTGACCTTCTTTGTCCCCGATCACCAAGGCCACGACGATTTCGTGACGATGCTGGCGCTACTGGTCCGCGCCGGGACCGGCCTGGAGCCGCCGATCACGACCACCTATGCGCTGCCGGCGACGACCTGGTACGGGGATGAGGCGGGGCGGTATTGAGGATTTTTTGAGCCACAGAGAACACAGAGAGCACAGAGTAGAGGTGGGCGCCGACATAGGCCAGAATCCGGGCGGATTCTCGCGGTCAGCGGGCGAGGAAGATAGCTACTCACGACTCAGGAGCACGTCGCCCGTCACCCCATTGTAGGAAAGCATGTGATAGCGCAGGAGATCACGCCCAATCAATGCTCCATGATGTTGACCACCAGCGACAAGGTGAACGGCAAGAAACCGGCGAGAAATGACCCAGTTCAGATCGGGAATATAGAGTTGTGCAAGATGAACATTCACCACTGTTGAGCCGCCCGCGCCCCCTATCATCGCCTGATCTACAACGGGCAACTGTAGCGCCTCGGACAAGGTTGAATCAATACAACACTCACGCGCTCCGGTATCTACCAACGCAGGAACCAAGTCGGGATGAAGGTTTGGAGCCGGGCCACCCAGCCGATAGCCAGGATCATATCCAACCCTCACCATCACCGTCGGACCATGAAGAGCCAGACCATCAGGATCGAGCGCGCCTCCACCATCAGTAACTATTCCGCACTGGACCCGCACACTAGCCATAGACCGGCCTGTAGAGCACTGACGCAGGCAACGACGGTGGTGGCGCCCCAATCTGCCGAATCAGATATGGTCCACGTCCGAAGCGCCGCGTCGCTTCATCAGCAGCAACCTCAAACTCCTCATAGGTCCCGATCAGCTTGCCACCACACACTACAGCCCACTCATAGAGATGGTCCTGCTCAAGCTGACCTTGCATCTGCTCATAGGCTGGAATTTCCACCCCCTGCAACGCCCGTGTGTAGTCTTCTATTGTCGGTACCGTCTCAGTACTCACGTTTATCACCTCCTCCTCTGAGCACCATAGCATAGCATGATACTTTATTCCCACTCGATGGTGGAGGGGGGCTTGGAGGTGATGTCGTAGACGACGCGGTTGACACCGGGGACCTCGTTGACGATGCGCGTAGCCGTCCGGCCGAGCAGGTCGTGGGGGAGGGGCGCCCAGTCGGCGGTCATGTAGTCACTGGTCAGGATGGCGCGCAAGGCGATGAGATGGCCGTAGGTGCGGAAGTCGCCCATGACGCCGGTGCTCTGGAGCGGGGTCAGTACGGCGAAGGCCTGCCCGAGCCGCCGGTACCAGCCGGCCGCGCGGATTTCCTCGATGAAGATCGCATCGGCCTGCTGAAGAGTGGCAACGCGCTCGGCGGTCACGGCGCCAACGACACGGACGGCGAGGCCCGGGCCGGGGAACGGATGGCGCCAGACTAGCTCCTCCGGTAAGCCCAACTCTGTGCCTACGGCGCGCCCTTCATCCTTGAAGAGGTAGCGCAGCGGCTCGATCAGCCGGAACTGCAAGTCGGTTGGCAGCCCGCCGACGTTGTGGTGCGTCTTGATCCGCGCGGCCGCCTCACCGCCCCCGCTCTCCCCTTGGTCCGTGACGGTGTTCGCGTCGTCACCGCCGCTCTCAATCACGTCGGGATAGAGGGTGCCTTGGGCGAGGAACTCGACGGTACCCAGGTTGCCGGCGATCCGCTCGAAGACACGGACAAACCGCTCACCGATAATCCGGCGCTTGCGTTCCGGGTCGGTGACACCGTGCAACTGGCGCAGGAACTCATCCGCCGCGTTCGCTACCACTAGCTCGAACCCCAAGTGGCGCTGAAAGGTCTCGATCACGTCCGCGGCCTCGTTCCGGCGCAGCAGGCCGTTGTCTACGAAGATGCAGGTCAGCTGATCGCCGATAGCGCGGTGAACGAGCGCCGCCGTCACCGCCGAGTCCACGCCACCGGAGAGGCCGCAGACGACCCGACCGGCGCCCACGCGCTGGCGGATTTGCTCGGTCGCTTCGACGATGAACGAGCCGGGGGTCCAACCGCCGGTTGCACCACAGAGGCCGTAGCAGAAGTTCTCGATCAGTTGCTGTCCTTGCGGCGTATGGACGACCTCGGGGTGAAACTGCAATCCGACGCGCCTCTGGCTATCGGCCATCGCCGCTGCGGGCGAGTTGGCGGATCGGGCCAGCACGCGGAAGCCGGGGGGCAGCGCTTCGACGTGGTCGCCGTGGCTCATCCATACCGTCAGCTCGGCGGGCAGCCCGCGGAAGAGCCGACTCGCCACGTCGGTACCGCCTTGCTCGGCTGCCGCCACGTGGATGGTAGCGGCGCCATACTCCCGCCGCGGCGCCGGGGCGACCGTGCCGCCGAGTTGGTGGGCCAGCAGCTGCATGCCGTAGCAGATGCCCAGGATCGGCACGCCAAGATCGAATACCGGCGGCGGTACCGTCGGGGCGTCTGTTTCATACACGCTGGCCGGGCCGCCGGAGAGGATGATGCCTACAGGATGCAGCGCCCGGATGGCTTCCACCGGGGCATTCCACGGCAGCAGCTCGGCGTACACGCGGGCCTCGCGCACGCGCCGACAGATCAAGCGGCTGTACTGCGAGCCGAAATCCAGCACCACGATGGTCTCGCGGTCAGGATGCAGCACTGGCGTTCCCATCTTCGACTGTTCCCTTTCGACCTGGAGAAATAGTCGTCATTGCAGCGCAGGCCGCAATCCAGACCGCCGGATTCCGGGCCCCTATGGTCCCCCCGCTGCGGCGGGGGGACTTGGGCAACCACAAGGGTTGCCCCTACGGCAGCCGGGTGACGAGGCGCGATGCAGGCAGATTACTCGACTGGCTCGGACACGTGCATCAGGACAAATCGCCACTGCGCTGCCCGGCGGCGGAGCAGGCCGCTCCAGCGGGTGCAGCCGGCAAAAGGCGCGCTACCGGCCGTACCGGCCCACCACACCTCGTCGGCAAACCAGGCCGTATCGCCGGCCACCTGCACGTACAGACTCCGCGATTCCAAGCGCTTGTCCCGTAGCTCGCGGCCGACCTTCGCCAAGACGGCGGCGACGGCGACGCGGCCAACATCGAACTCACCGGCCTCGGTGCCGATTTTGACCACCGGCTGGCACGGTCCATCCAGATCAAAGAACGGCGCGAGCGGTGTGCCGGCCTCTAACGCAGCGTAATAGCGCCGCACGACGGCCTCGACGGTGTAGGAATCAGCGAACACGTTCATGGCGATGCAGTCTACGCTACCGCCTATCAGCTTTCAGCCGTCAGCATCTTGCTTGAAGCGGTGGAGGGATCAAAGCCGACGGCTGACGGCTCTTCCACTGTATCCTGCCTGGAGATGAGCGCAGCCGCACTCCTACCGCTCGTATGCCTGGTGCTCCTGGTGCTCTGCTGCGGTCAGGCCGCGCGCTTGAGCGGCCGGGGGCACCACTGGCGGGAGACGTCGCTGGCCGGTGCCGTTGTCTGGGGCGTCCTCGTCGCAGCCTTCACGGAAGGGCTGAGTCTGCTCGGCCTGCTGATCTGGCCATGGGTGGTGGTGCTCTGGAGCTTGGCTGTTGCTGCGGCGTTGGGCATGCTCTTGCTCGTGCGGCGCCTCACCCTCCGGCCCCCTCTCCACCATGTAGAGAGGGAGAGTCGCGCGGCGGCGCGGGGGGGGCGGCCGGGCCGACTTCCTGGGCGTATGGTCGTGCTGGCGCTCTGCGGCGTGGGGGCGATTGTGGTGATCGCTGGCGTCACGGCTATCGTCGCACCGCCGAACACCTATGACTCGATGACCTACCACTTGCCGCGGGTGATGCACTGGATGCAAAACCAGAGCGTGGGGCACTACCCGACGCACATTCCGCGCCAGCTTCACTTTCCCCCGGGGGCAGAATTCATCCTCTCGCACTTGCACATCCTGGCCGGCAGTGATCGGCTGCTTAACCTGGTGCAGTGGCTGGGCATGGTCGGGAGCGTGGTCGGCGTGTCGCTGCTGGCGCAGCGGCTCGGGGCGGCGGGCGCGGGGCAAGTGGTGGCGAGCGTGGTTGCGGCGACGCTGCCGATGGGGATGCTGCAAGCCTCCAGCACGCAAAACGACTACGTGGTGACCTTTTGGCTGGTCTGCCTGGCCTATTTCGTCCTGGTAGCGATCCGCAGGCCCGGCTGGGGGATATCGGCAGGGGTGGGCGCAGCCCTGGGGCTGGCAGTCTTGACGAAAGCGACGGCCTACCTCTTTGCCGCGCCGCTGCTGGTGTGGCTGCTGGTCGGCTACGGACGGTTCATGGGCTGGCGCTGCGTCCAACACATCCTGCTGATCGCGGGCGTCGTTCTCGCGCTCAACCTCGGTCACTGGCTGCGGAACGCAGACCTCTACGGCACGCCACTGGTTTGGGAGGACGGAGCGAGCACGTCGTCCTATACGAACGAGGTCAGCGGCGCGGGGATGCTGCTCTCCAACGTCATCAGAAACGCGAGCCTGCACGCCAGCGTGCCGGTTGGCTCCGAGCAGGTGCGCGCGCAGATCGGGAAGCAGTTCGCGCAGTGGATCGAGTGGATACACGCGCTCATCGGGATAGACGCGAGCGATCCGCGCACCACTTGGGGACAAGCGACGACGCCGGAGAGTCAGCAATTCCGCGTCGAACCGTTCCACATGCACGAGGATATTGCCGGCAATCCGCTGCACCTGTTGCTGATCCTGTACGCCATCGTCGCGGCCGGCGCGAGCGGCGCGCTGAGAAGGGGGCCGGTGCTGCTCTACGCGGGGATGCTGGTGGCCGGTTTTCTGCTCTTCTGCCTGGTGCTCAAGTGGCAGCCGTGGCACAGCCGGCTGCACCTGCCGCTGTTCGTGCTGTGGGCGCCGGCCGTGGGTATCGCGCTGTCGCAGGGCTGGTCACGCCGGATCGGGCAGGGCGCGGCGGCGGTGCTGGTGGTCGCGGCGTTGGTGCTGATCGGCTACAACGAAACGCGCCCACTCTATGGGCCACGCTCCATCTTCTCGACTGAGCGGGCGGATCAATACTTCGCCACCAGGCCGTTCGGCGCGGACTATCGCGCTGCCATCGGTTATCTCAACTCGCAGTCGCGCGGGAACATCGGGCTGGTCTTGGGCGCGAATGCTTGGGAGTATCCCTTCTGGGCACTGATTGAGGCTGAGGCCGGGCCTGGGCCGCGGCTGGAGCATGTGCTGGTCGGCAACATTTCCGGTCGTCTCGCCGCGGAGCGCCCGCGGCCCGCAGCCGTTATCTGCGTATCGTGTACGGAGGCGCAGGTAGAGCACGTTGGGAGCGGCTCCCGGACGCTGCGCCAGTTTGGGATCGTGACCGTGATCGAGCACGCGAGGTAGTGGGTAGTCCTCACCCCGGCCCTCTCCACATGGTGGAGAGGGAGTCTGGATTGCGTCTTCCGCCGCAATGACGAGACGGAACGAGGGTCGTCACTTCAGTCTCCAATGCCTGGATTCCCGATTTCGCAGGAACGACAGATCGGCTCAGGCGGCCGCGAGGTTGGCGACGGCTTGACCGGCGAGGGCGGCGCTGGTCGTGAGGCCAAGCCAGTAGATGCTCGCGGTCACTCGGCCCGGTCGTAAACCTACCGTCCGGGAGCGACCGTCGCTGGTACTGAGTGAGCGCACGCGCTGGTGCCGCCAGCGTGCCAAGATAAGCGCCCCGGCACAGCCGGCGGCAATGACCAAACGAATCGCGGCCTGAAAGTCCATTAGGTCTCCCCGTGCGATGTTGTGGAGTGGATGTGGCGGAGACATCGGCGGTGGCCCACGCCATTGGCAGCACCGGGTACCACCATGTACCGCAGAGTGGATGCAGTGCCAAGAACGAGTGGTCCGGAGAGGGAGTCGCAGCGGCAGGAGGTGAGCCGGAGGACCTAACCCCCGACCCCTTCCCTGTCAGGGAAGGGGAGTCCGCACGGCGAACGTTGGCCCCCTCCCTCGCCCTCCCCCGTGTTGGCGCACAGGGGAGGGAACCTGCCTCCTGCAGAATGTTACTTTGCAGACACGTCCTAGGCAGTGAGGCTGCCCTTGGTGCTCGGTACTTGGGCCGCGCGGCGAGGATCGCGCTGGGTGGCCGTGTCGAGCGCACGGGCCAGCGCCTTGAAGACCGCCTCCAGCCGGTGGTGGTCATTCCGTCCGGCCAGGACGCGCACGTGGAGCGTGAAGCGCCCGGCTTGCGCCAGCGATTCCAGGAAGTGCCGCCACAGGTCGGATTCGATGTTGCCGGTGGCCGGGCCGCGTAGTCCCAGATCGCACACCCCATAGCCCCGGCCACTGAGGTCCACGGCGACCTGGGCGAGCGCCTCGTCCAGGGGGACGAGCGCATCGGCCATGCGTCTAATACCGAGGTGTGCTCCGAGTGCCTCGTGGAGGGCTTGACCGAGCGTGAGGGCCACGTCCTCGACGGTGTGGTGGGCGTCAACTTCCAAATCGCCACGTGCATGCACGGTCAGGTCAAAGAGGCCGTGGCGCCCAAGCTGCGCCAGCATGTGGTCGAGGAACGGTAGGCCGGTCTCGGCCGTCACCGCGCCGCTCCCGTCGAGAGACAGGGCGACCCGGACATCGGTTTCGGCGGTTGTGCGGTGGACCGTGGCGGTCCGCGTTTCCTGATCGTCCATGGTGCTCTTCCCGGCTCGATCCCTGGCCCCCTCCCTAGCCCTCCCCCGGAGCAAGCTCCAGGGGAGGGAACGGATCGTCTCCCTGCGGAGCAGGGGATAGAGGGGGGCCGGTTTACCTACTCTTGTCCCCGTTCCTTGCTCGCCGTCAAGCGGTACACGTGAATCATACGCTGGATGACGGTGTATTGGGAAAGCGCGGCGAGGATAATCAGACTGACTATAGGGGCGGGAGTAGGCAACAGGAGGCCCACGCCGAGCACAACCATCCGCTCCGGGCGCTGGAACCAGCCGACCTCACACTCCAACCCCAGCCCCTCGGCGCGAGCGCGCGTATAGCTCACCATCAGGGAGGCGAGCAGCGCGAGGTAACAGAGGAGGGCGCCGAGCCAGTCGCCGGTGCGCGTGAACCAGATCAGCAAGCCGCAGAACAGCAGCGCCTCCGAATAGCGGTCCAGCGTCGAGTCGAAGAACGCACCGAAGCGCGTCTCCCGGCCGGCGACGCGCGCCAGGGCGCCGTCGAAGAGGTCGAAGGCGCTGGCGACGAGCACGGCGATACCACCAGGCACCAGCCAGCCGAGCGCTAGGATAGCTCCAGCCCCGGCATTGAGCAGCAAGCCGGCGACGGTGAGCTGGTTGGGAGAGACGCCCCAGCGGGCCAATGGGCCGACGGCGTGCTCCGCTGCCGCGCGGGTGCGCCGTTGGATTGTCTGCCGCCAGCCGGTCATGTCGCGCGTTCCCTCCCCAAACCGTCCCACCTTGGCGCCGTCAGGCGCCGTTCGACACGATCGGCAGGGCCGTGTGCGGCAGGAGGCGGCGCGGTTGCTGCCGTTCGATGGTTTCCGCATAGAAGTCGAGCAGCTGCCGCGCGACGATGGGCCAGCCGTAGCCTTGCGCTCGCGCCAGTGCTCGCCGGCCCATCTCCTCGCGCAACGCCGGGTCGCTGAACAAGCGAACAATGGCGACGGCCAGCGCAGCCGGACTCTCCGGTGGCACCAATAGCCCCTCAAAGCCGTGGCGCAAGACGGCCCGATACCCGTCAATGTCGGAGGCAATCACCGGTTTGCCAGCCGCCATGGCCTCCAGCAGGACAATGCCCTGACTTTCCCGACCGAGCGCGGGAGACACGAAAAGGTCGCACGTCTGGTAGTAGCGGAGCTTGTCTTCCGTCGAGACAAAGCCCTTGAAGACGACATCGCGCAGGCCCAACTCCGCGACGACCTGCCGATACTCCCGCATGTCCTCTTCGTCAAAGGCACCCACCACGATCAGGCGTAGCTGCGGGAAGTGGTGCTGCACATAGGGCAGCGCACGGAGCAGGTAGACCAGTCCCTTCCGCTTTTCCAGCCGGCCCACGAAGAGCATCGTGAGCTTACCGTCGTTCAGCTCCGGGAAGAGCGGCCGCTGCACGCGAAAGGCATCTACGTCAACACCGTTCGGAATAATCCGATAGTCGCCGGGGAAGTAGTGACTTACGAAGTCCCGCGCGGCATTGGAGACGCAGATACGGCCGTGGATACGCCGGATGTAGCGTTTGAGGAGGGGACGCCCGTAGTAATAGCCGAAATACTTGCGGCGGCTGGCGTGGAACGTACCGACGTTGACCGTGCGCGAGCGCCGCAGGACGGTGGGTGTTAAGGCCGGTACCAACGGCTCGTGCAGATGGATCACGTCAAAGCTCTCGGTTTCGAGGATACGCTTGACGGCACGCGATAGGTTCAGCGAGAGGGTGATGCGGGCAATAGACTGGTTCGCCGGGACGCCGATGATGCGCTTGCCGACACGGTACACATGCTGCATCCGCTTCTCAACGTCGTCATGGGAGGAGGGCGCCAAAATACGCACCTCATGCCCGGCCTGCTCGAAGTGGCGGTTCAGGTACGAGATGTGCTCGGTGACGGCACCCGGATAGGGGTAGTCATACGGCGACACGAGTGCAATCTTCATCGTTCGCTCAATGAGACCTGACCGGCTATTGCCAGGTTTCGAGGACGGCGAGGTGAGGATGGCTGCCGCCGCGGCCTGCCCCCGGGTGTACCGGGCACGCAGGTCGCCCCCCTCGGCCGACCGACAACTGCCGTCGCCTGGTGCCTGAGTGGTCACTATCCACTCAGGACGCGCCGGCTGGGTTGCGACCAACTGGATCAGGCACACTTTCCGCGTTGGCTGGCCGGGGCCAAACCGGGTGAAAGAGCACCCATTGGGTCGGGTCGCGTCTGATCGCAGCCTCAAGCGACGCGGCGACGCTCTGCATGATAGCAAGGATACGCTGTTCGGTGTCGCCCATTTTCGGTACGTGGAGGGGCTGCTCGGCCCACGCAGCGTACCGCCCGCCCGGGCGGCGATGCACGTAGCAGGGGATAATCGGTGCTCCCGTGCGTAGGTGGAGTACCGCCGGCGCTGCTGGCAGCCGGGTCTCGCGGTCGAAGAAGCGGACGGGGACCCCGTTGCCCGGCCGATCCCAGTCGTTGATGAGGACGACGATTCCTCCCTGCCGCAAGGTCCGGAGCGCCGGCCGCAAGGCCGCTTCGGCCGGGATCAAGGTCAGGCCGTAGCGCGCGCGCAGGGCCGAGACGTACCGAAAGAGTCCCGGGGGACGGATGCGCTCGACGGGGACCAGGGCACGGTGCCCACGTAAGGCCAGCACTTGCCCGACCACGTCGAGGTTGCCGATATGGCCGCTGACGATGAGCACGCCGCGCCCGGCCGCGTGTGCTCGCCGGAGATGCTCGTAGCCCGACACCTCGATACGTTGGAGCAGGGCGGCAGCCGGCAGCCGCCCAAGCTGCAAGAGGTCTACATAGTTCAGCGCCTGGTGGGTGAGGGAAGCGCGGGCCGCTGCTTGCACGCCGGGGGTGGTAGCCGGACGGCCGTGGACAACCGCTTGGTTCACCGCAGCGACGCGGAATCCGCTGGCGCGGGTACCGGTCAGGAGCGACGCAAAGGCCCGGGCACCGGCATAGACGAGCGATCTAGGCAGCCACGGGGCAACGGTCATCCCCAGGCGGAAGAGCATCGTCGCTATCACGGCCGCCTATTCATCCTCGCGGGACACGCTGACCGGGGCAGATACCGGCCAACCCCGTAGGGGCACGGCCGGCCGTAGACCTGTAGTCCTGTCCCGCGTCACGTCCCTGGTGCCGGCCACATGCGGCGGAACATATACCATTGATCCGGGTGGCGGCGAATGATCTGCTCCAGCGACTCCACGATGCGCTGCATATTGCGCCGCAGATCGCCGTCGCGGTCGCCGGTCGTCTCGCAGCGGATCGGCGGCGCCGCCATCAGCGTGTAGGTGTCGTCGGGATTGCGCCAGCAGCCGCCAGGGATGACCAAGGCATCGGTCTTCATAGCCAGCGCGGCAGCGCCGCCCGGCCAGCGCGTATCACGGCCAAAGAGGCGTATCGGCACCCCGCCCTGCTGTTCGTGGACGGGGCGATCAATAACGAGCGCCACGACCTCGTTGCGCCGCAGCGCGCGGAGCACCTGGCGGGCGGCGTTTTCCAGGGGGATGGTGTCCATGCCGTGCTTGGCCCGACTGCCCCGCACCAATGCATCCAGGCGCGCGGGCTGAAAGGTTTCCGCGACGACCGAAAGCGGATGGCGTCCGGAGACCACCGCCCCGCCAATGTCCCAGTTACCGAAATGCATTGTGACGTAGATGACGCCCTGGCCGCGCGCCAGCGCCGCCTCGATGTGCTCCCAGCCGATCAGCTGACTGACCTTTGCACGTAAGTCGGCCGAGGTGCGAAACGGCAACCGAAAAAATTCCACGAGATACTTCGCATAGTGATGAAAGCATTGCCGCGCCAGGACTCGCGCCCGCTGGTCGTCCGGCGACAGGTCGAGCACCTGGGCGGCGTTTTCAATCGTCGAGCGGCTCTTCTCCCGCCACAGGTGGAACACCAACTCCCCGACCAGCACGGCGAGACGCTCGCCGATAGCACTAGGCAGCAGGGCCGCGAGTCGCTGGGCCACGCGCATTCCCCAGTATTGCCACATGGTACTCGCCTCGATATGCGCCAGGGCCGGCGACAGGCAACGGAGCGCAGCCGGCTACAGACGCAACAATACCGATAGTGCTACAAGAGTAGCAGAACCGCCGAGTGACGGGCCGCAGCAGGCAGTGCCGCTAGTACCCGCTATAATCCCTGTAGCCAGCGCCGGACCTGGCTGAAGGTAGGCTCGCTGCCGCGTGGCCTTGGGATGCGACTAGCAGCGTACCGAGCAAACAAGACTGAGAGGTTAGTGGATGCGTACTGCGGAGCAGGCCAACGCCACAGCGCAAATCGCCCGGGGGCTGGAAGGTGTGTTAGCTGCCGCTACACACATCGCTGAGGTTGATGGCGCCAATGGACGGCTGACCTTGCGGGGCTACGATATTCGCGAGCTGATCGGCCGGGTTACGTTCGAGGAAGTCGCGTATCTGCTGTGGTACGGCCGGCTACCCAACCGCCAGGAATACACCGCCCTCCGCGACGACATGAACCAGGCCCGTGACCTGCCAGCGGCGACCATCGCCGCGCTGCGCGAACTGGCGCCGCACACGAGCGGGATGCACATGCTGCGGATGGCGGCCTCGATGTTGTCGCTCGACGACCCGGACGTGGACGAGCTGGACATCAACGCAAATCTGCTGCGCGCGGCGCGGTTGCAGGCGCAAATCCCGGCGCTCATTGCCCACACCTGGCGCCTCAAGAACGGCCAGGAGCCGGTGGCCGCCAAGCCGGAGCACGGACTGGCTGCGGGCTTCCTGTACATGCTCGAAGGGGAAGAGCCGTCCCAAGCGCGTGTTGATGCCTTCGACGCCTACTTGGGTGTGATCGCCGAGCACGGCCTCAACGCCTCCACGTTCACCGGCCGGGTGGTCATCTCGACGAACTCGGACATGGTGTCGGCCTTGACCGCGGCCATCTGCGCGTTGAAAGGACCGGCACACGGCGGCGTGCCTGGCCCCGTGCTGAACATGCTCGAAGAAATCGGTACGCCCGATCAGGCCGAGCCGTGGGTGCGGACCGAGCTAGCGGCGGGTCGCCGGATCATGGGGTTTGGGCACCGGGTCTATAAGGTGCGCGATCCGCGTGCTGCGGTGCTGACGACAGCCGTCGAGTGGATGGCTGCGGCCACCGGCGAGCGCACCCTGCTCGAATTGACGCAAGCCGTCGAGCAGACCACGGTGAAGGTGCTGGCCGAGGTCAAACCGGGCCGGGACCTCTACGCCAACGTGGAGCTATACGCCGGATTAATCTTGCATACCGTGGGGATTCCCTCCGAAATCTTCACCCCGATGTTCGCCATCGGCCGGACCGCCGGCTGGACCGCGCACATGGTCGAGCAACTCGACGGCAATCGGCTGATGCGGCCACTGTCGGTGTACGTTGGCCCCTATGACCGCACGTGGCAGCCGATGGACGAGCGCGGCTGAGGGGCCGGGGACATACCTACCCCCACCCCCCTCCCTGAAGGGAAGGGGCTGCCGGGCATCTTGATGACACCCCTTCCCTGGAGGGAAGGGGCCGGGGGATAGGTCCAACCGGAATCTCCACACGAAAACCTACTTGCGTAAGACTCTCGCTCTGGAGCAATGAACCGGTATGAAGACATCGGATCAAGCTGACGACGCGCCGCTGATCCGGATCATCGTGGTGGGACCGCTGGATAACAACGTGCTGCTGGTGGCGGACCGCACCGCCGGGGCGGCCATGGTGGTTGATCCGGCGCTGGGCGCCACCGCGCCGGTCCTGGAAGCTGCCCGCGATCTTGGGGTCGAGATCGTCTTGATCGTCAACACACATGGCCATTGGGATCACGTGGCGGACAATGCACCGCTGGCCCAAGCTACCGGAGCACCAATCGCGATCCATACGGCCGATGCCGCGCGGCTGGCCCGGCCGAAGGGCGAACTGGGACCGCTGCCGTGGGACATTCCGCCGAGTCACGCCGACCGTACACTGACGGAGGGCGACACGGTCCAGGTCGGTGCAATCACCTTCACCGTGCTGCACACGCCCGGCCACACGCCGGGGGGCATCTGCCTCTACAGCGACGTCTGGTCGTTGCTGATTAGTGGCGATACGCTCTTTGCCGGGTCCTACGGTCGCTACGACCTGCCGGGTGGCGATCCCGGCGCGCTGCAGGCCAGTCTCGTGCGCTTGGCGGAGCTTCCGGCGGCGACGCAGGTCTATCCGGGCCACGGCGGCACGACCACCATCGGCGCAGAGAGCTGGCTGCCGCTGCCAACGAGGTAGCGCCGCACTCCTGCTCGGAAGGCTTTTTAGCCACAGAGCGCGCAGAGAGCACAGAGGTAGGCACGGGCAAGGACCTGGATTGCGGCTTGCGCCGCAATGACGGGACCGGAGCAGTGGGGAGGCTACGTGCTCCGCCCTACGGCTGACCATCCGGTTGCCGGCGTTAGGATGGTAGAGTGTCTCGCTGCACTAACTCGTTAATGATCGCACTGCCGATACCGGAGGAGGGAGACGGATGAACGCGGGAGCACAACGGGTGCGGGAGCTGCTGGCGGCGCCGGGGATTATCGTCTTGCCGGGATCATATGACGCCGTGTCCGCGCGGCTGATGGAGCACGCCGGCTTCGAGGTCGTCTTTACGTCAGGATACAGCCTGGCTGCCTCGACGCTGGGGATGCCGGACATCGGTCTACTGACCGCTTCGGAAGTGCTGGACCGGGTACGCAACATCGCTACCGCCGTATCCATCCCGGTCATTGCGGACATGGATACGGGGTACGGCAATCCCCTCAACGTCGTGCGAACGGTACGAGAATGCGTCGCGGCCGGCGTTGCCGGGATCATCTTGGAAGACCAGGAGTGGCCGAAGAAGTGTGGCCATATGGAAGGCAAGCGGGTCATCCCCCGCGAGGAGCACGTCCAGAAGATACGCGCGGCCGTGGCGGCCCGCGGCGACTCCGGGCTGGTGCTGATCGGCCGCACCGACGCCCGCGCCGTCGTCGGCTTGGATGACGCTATCGAGCGAGGGAAGGCGTATCGCGATGCTGGCGCCGATATTGTCTTTGTCGAGGCGCCGCAATCGCTGGAGGAATTGCAGACCATCGCGCGGGCCATCCCCGACGCACCGCTGTTCGCCAACATGATCGAGGGCGGCGTCACTCCCGTACTGACGGCCACCGAGCTGGAAGAACTGGGATTCAAGATGGTGGTCTTCCCGCTCTCGCCGCTCTACGCTGCCGCGGCCGCCGTGCAGGAGGTGGCAAAACGCCTCAAGACTACCGGCACCACCGCCGGCAGCACGCTGCTCCCGTTCGGCGCCTTCAACGAGATCGTGGACGTGCCAGGTTGGCGCGAGCTAGAGCAGGAATACGTGGCCTAGCCACCCTCGGCGGCGCGCCGCAGTTGCGCCCGGAGTTGCTCCAACTCGGCCTCGGCGGCGCGACGTTTGGCGGTTTCGGCCGCAGCATGGGCTTCAGACTCGGCGACGCGGGCCTCAGATTCGGCCGCGCGGGTTTCGGCGGCGCGGCGGGCGGCCCGTTCCGCTACACGGCCGGCTTGCTCGACAGCGACCTGTGCCTCGGCCGCATCCCGCTCCGCCTCGGCCGCCAGTCGGGCCGCCCACACTTCGCGCCCGCTCTCCAGATAGGCGCCCGTCGCCCGGTCGTACAGCCGCGGCAACTCCCGTGCCCAGCACAGGTACAGCCCCAGCACGGCACTGTACCCCTTCAGCACCCCGTCCGGCTCCCGCGTCAACTCAATCGGCCGGTACGCGCCCTCGAACAGCCGCTCCCCGGCGAGTGGCTGCCCGTGATACTTGCCGCCGGTCGGGTCGAACCGCCAGTATTCCCGCACGCCAATCTGCGCGTAGATTTGCCGCTTGGCCGTCACGTCCTGCCGCGCCGTGCTGGCTGACGCCACTTCCATGGCGAGGTCCGGCGGCTTCCCGGCCTCCCAGGGTAGGTAGAGCCGGCGCTGGCGGATCGCCTGCGTATCCACCCCAAACGCCAGGTATACGTCCGGCGCCACGCGCACGTTCAAGTCGGTGCGGTCATAGCACAGGATCGTATTGCTGCTGAGGAAGACATCCGGGCGCTCACCGAAATCGGTGAAGTGGCCAGCGAGCAGGCCAAGCATTTCCTGGACGGCCGGTTCTTGCTCCATGGCGTCGGGGGGTAGCTCCCGTTCGTCGGGGTCGAAGTCGAGGCGGGCGTAGTCAATCGTGCCCTGCTCACGGTAGGGCCGCATGGTGACGGGAGTGGGCACGGGCACCGTGGTAGCCATCGTGAGTCTCAGGGCGGCGAGTCCGGTTCATGGCCGAGGATACGGCGGAACCATGAGCAACGACACGCTACTCTACCACATTGGCCCTTCCCACCGGCTCTCGGCAGACACGTTGCTCGCCGCACTCCAACCACTTCACTGACTACCGGCTACCGGCGAGGCGGTCCAGCCAGTCGTGGTAGAGGTCGCGGAGCGTTTCGGCCAGAGTGTAGCGGGGCTGCCAGCCGGTCAGGGCGCGGAAGCGGCTGGCATCGCACACGATACGGGTCACGCTACCGGGCTGCTGCCGGGCCGGGTCCGGGCGCACTTCCACCTGGCCGGCCAGGCCGCTGACCGACAGCAGCATGTCGAGCAGATCGCCGATCCGCACACCCTGGCCGGAGCCGAGATTGTAGACCGCGCCACGCTCGCCGCGTGCGAGGGCGAGGACGTAGGCCCGCACCATGTCGCGCACGTCGGTGAAGTCAACCACCGGCGTGAGGTTGCCGACCATGACGCGCGGCTGCTGTTGGCCTAGCTCGATCGCGGCCAGTTGGCGCGCAAAGGCCGAGGCAACGAACGTCTCCGATTGTCCAGGGCCGGTGTGGTTGAATGGCCGCACGCGCACGACATGACACTGCCGGCTGACCGCGAAATGGTAGCCGAGCATGTCCTGGGCCACTTTCGTCACGCCATAGAGGTCCAGCGGGGCCAACTCGGCCGACTCGTCGGTGTGCTGCGACCCCGGTGGGCCGGCGCCGTATTCCTTGCAGGAGCCGACGACCAAGACGCTGGCCCGATTGCCGGCGGCGACGACTGCTTCCAGTACGTGGAGTTGGCCGTGGACATTCGCCGCCAGGATGCCGGTGGGATCGGCGTGGGCGGTGGCCGGATTGCTCCAGCCGGCGAGGTGATACACCGCATCGGGCTGCACTTCCCGTACCGCTGCGACGACCATCGCCCGCTCAGTGATGTCGGCGGTCAGGAGGCGCACCTGGGCCGGCAACGGCGGCCCGACGGGCGACGGACGCGGGCGGTCCAGGCCCCAGACCTCGTTCCGTGCATCCTGGAGGCAATACGCAGCCAGATGCCGCCCGACAAAGCCGCGGACGCCGGTAATCAGGATTCGCATCGTTGCTGGCTGCTGGCCTCAGCCTCGGCCGCTCCCTGGGGTAGGTGGACGAGTGGGGACACGGGTGCCGGCTATTATCGCCGCAGCGCCAGGTGCTACGCAAGCCGGGCGGGGCCGTGGGCAGCCGGCATAACGATGCCAACGCGGCACAATCCGCCGGATATACGTGGCCGGTCAGGGCCGGATTACCGTGCCGTCAATGCGCCGGACGGGCGCCCACGAGCCGTTGAGCGGATCGTCCGGGAACGGGAACCGCTGCGCCAGCGCCTCGTCAACGTCCACGCCTAGCCCCGGCCGGTCGCTGGGCCACATACAGCCGTCGCGGATTTCGGGACAGCCGGGGAATACCTCCTGGGTGTTCGCGCCAAAGGGGTGCTGCTCCTGGATACCGAAGTTCCAGACGGCCACGTCCAGCTGGAGATTGGCGGCGTGACCCACCGGCGATACGTCGCCCGGTCCGTGCCAGGCGGTCCGCACGCCAAAGAACTCGCACATCGCCGCCAGCTTGCGCGCCATGGAGAGTCCGCCAATCGTCGAGACGTGGACGCGAATGAAATCTATGAGGCGGTCACGAATGAGGGGCACGTACTCGGCCTGATTGACAAATAGCTCGCCCATGGCAATCGGTGTGCTGCACTGGGCGCGGATCATGTGGAAATACTCGTTGTCCTCGGGGGCCAGCGCGTCTTCGAGGAAGAAGAGCTTGTATTGCTCCAAATCCTTCGCCAAGCCGACCGCCTGGATCGGCGGGATGCGCTCGTGAACGTCGTGCAGCAACTCGACTTCGTCGCCGACCTGCTCGCGGAGGTACGCAAACATCTTCGGCACCAGCTGGCAATAAGGCGTCGGCTCCCACGCCCCATCCGCGGCGCCGGCGGCGCCGTAGGTGGAGAGACCAGGCACGGCGGCCTGGCAGCGGACGTAGCGGTAGCCCTGCGCCATATACGCCCGCACCTGATCCGCCAATTCCTCAAAGTCACGACCCGAGGCGTGAGCGTAGAGCGGCACCCGGTCACGGCACTGGCCGCCGAGGAGTTGGTACACCGGCATTCCGGCCCGCTTCCCTTTGATGTCCCAGAGCGCCTGATCCACCCCCGAGAGCGCATTGTTCAGGACGGGGCCGCTGCGCCAGTAGCTACTGAGGTAGCTCGTCTGATAGATGTCCTCGATGTCGTCGGGATTGCGGCCCAGCAAGAACGGCCGGAGATAGTCATCCACGGCCGCCACGACCGCGAGCGGACGCTGGGTGAACGTCGCGCAGCCCAGGCCGTACAGTCCCGGCTCGTTCGTCTCGACCTTGACGACCACCAGCCGGATACCGTCCGGCGCCGTGCAGATCGCCTTGACATCGGTAATCCGTAGATCGGGCAGCCCACCTTGTATTCCGTGCTCGACCATCGGTCCCACTCCTTTGCGGTACGGCGGCGGTGTCAACGTTCAGCGCTCGGCGGCGAATCCGAACAGGCGGGTCGGGGTGTCCCAGAGAATCTGCCGGCGCTCGTCGGGTGTCAGGGGTAGCTCCTGCTCGACGTAGCGCAGGGCCTGCGCCAGCGGAACGAGCCGGGCGGTGCGCGGGTACCCGGTGCCCCAGAGCATCCGTCCCGCGCCGAAACGGTCAGCCAGCAAGCGCACGAACGGCCACGTGTCCGCCCACGGGAAGGCTTGTTGACTGGCAATCTGATAGTCCCCGATCTTGGCGTAGACGTGCGGGTAGTCGGCGAGGCGCAATACCGGGTCGAAACTCGGGTAGGGGGGCGCCTCGGTCACGTCGGGCTTGCCGATGTGGTCCACGATCACCCGCACCTGCGGATGGCGCTCGATCATGCGCGCCAAGGCCGGGGCGTGCCGTGGCAGCATGTGGAACTGGAGGATCGCCCCGGTAGTAGCAGCCGCCGCCCAGAGGTCATCGTGCTCCGGCGCATCCACCCACCAGGCGCCGCGCAGCTCGCGGTCGTAGTAGAGCGGATGGAAGCGGAAGCCGGCCAGCCCTTGGGCCATCCACCGCTCCAGGTCACGCGCGTTGGCGGAGCTTTCCGGGTCCACGAGGCCGATAGCCCGAAACCGGCCGGGGTACCGTTCCAGGCACTCGACCATATAGGTATTGTCCCAGCCGAACGCGCTGCTCTGCACCAAGACGCAATGGGCGACGTGGTACTCGGCCATATCCTGGAGCAGCCACTCCACGGGCGCCGCGGCGTCGGGCGGGGACACCTTGCCATCGGCGGCCGGTTGATGGCCCGGCGCGTCGTCCAACGGCCACACGTGGACGTGGGTATCTATAGCCTGGCGCTCGGCACGGTCACTCACCATAGCTTGCTCCCTCCGTTCGGAGCAGCGTACCACTTCGGACGGACGGGCGCGGGGCGCGCGCGTGGCCCCCACCATCACTCTCCCCCGTTGCGACAGGGGAGGGAACGCGCCGTTCCCCCGACGCAGCGGGGGGGGGCCATAGGAGGGCCGGCTGCGCGGCGGTCAGCACCGGAGGGCGCCGATCTGCGTGTCGTAGTCGAACGGGAAGGCTCGCTCCTGGGCCAGCCGGAGGGCCTCGTCACGCGCGGCGAATGCCCGTTCGACAACCTCAGCGGGGTAGCCCAGCTCAATCCGGTGCTGCGCGAATTCGTCTTCATCGAGCACTTCCGGTACACCGTCGCGGTAGCAGCGAATATCAATATCCAGGTCAATCCAGCGGAGCGTCTTGCCGTCGAAGGTGGCGGGCATGGCCACGTTGCAGTACCACAGCTCCGTCGTGCCGTCGCGGAAGTGCCAGACGTTGTACCAGCGATCATCGAAGTACAGCTCGACCGCGCAGGTGGTCTGCCCGCTCTGGACCCAGCGGCTCCGGTCCAGCACGTACACCGGCCTACCGCCGGGCACGACGGATCGCAGCAGGGACCCGGCGTGATCAAGCAGTTCGCTCTCCCAGGCGGCCTGGACGGTGCCGTCGTACTTGGCTTTCTCGATACGTATGGTCCGCGACATGATCCGCTCCTTCGCACATCGTTATGCGTGCGCTCTGACGGCCGCGACAAAGACGCCTATCATACCTGATGCTTGCCGGGAGCGCTGCCACGCTGCCTCACGTTCCCTGGGAGAGGGGGGATTGGCTGGCTAGGGGAGCGAGTCCAAGGGCTGATTTTCAATGAAGAGGCGGCGGAGGCGTTCTGCCGCAATGACGCCTTGCCGGATAGCGTCCTGCTGGTCGTCGGTAGGAGAAGCCAGCCAGTATGATTATGTCAGCCGGGTCAATGCCGGAACTACGGGAGACGGAAGTATGCCAGCGATGACGGCGGAGGAGCTGGAGCGCAAAGCTCTGCGTATCCAGGCGGTGGTCGAGGAGCACACACTTCAAGAACACGGCATGGCGCCGCATCGCGCCCTGAAGGGGAAGACGGAAGCCGAGCTCGGGCTGCCGCCGATGCACGTCTGGCGCGCCTGGGAGAACACGTCCGCCAATACCGGTTACTACCTCGGGGCGATGTCGTACCGCTACCGCTGTACCAGCGATCCCGACGTGCTGGCGATCTGCCGCCGCACGTTGGCCGCCCTGAAACACATCTACGATATGGGCGCCGAGTTCGACGAGCCGGGGTTCTTGACCAAGCCGTATGGTGGTGTCGCCACCACGCAGTCCTCCGGCGATCAGCTCCAGTGCGTGACCGTGGGCTTGGCTGCCTACCGCCATATCGCGGGGCCGGAGGACACCCGCACCATTGACGAGATGTTCACCGGCTTCGCCGACTATGAGATTCGTCAAGGGTATTGGCCGAAGCCGGGCGGGTACTTCGCGCACACGTTCGATCCGGGCGGCTGGGATTGGACCAAGGGCGACTGGGAGCACGGGGTGATCTACGCACCCGTGCTGTATCACGCCTGGCTCGCCACCGGTGAGCCACGGTACCTCGACGAGATTCAGCGCTGGTATCGGGCCTGCGAGAATGACACGAGGTGGCTGGGTGGGGTCAGTGGAGGGGCGGGGGTCGCTCCCGCGCGCATGTTGTATCTTCCGAGCCTGTTGATGGAACTCGATCCGTGGCACCGCGACCGGTGGCGCCGCTTCATGGCCAACGCTTTCGCGGTGACCAAAGATGCCGTGCTCCTCGACGGCACCGCCTACTCGGCGGCCACACGCGACCCCCGGACGGGGAAGCTCACCCCGGTGGATCGCGGCTGGGGTGGCGGCCCTACGCGCACCGGACGCAGCGCCGCCTTTGGCTGGGGGTGTGTCAACGCGCAGCGCTGGTTGCCGGGTGAAGACTTAGTCGGGGTGGCACGGACCATCCTGGAGCAGCTCGACCTCGATACATTCCGCTTCATCATGCCCCTAGACCCAACGCAAGAACTCCCCCCGGACTGGAGGATTGAGGGTGAACTGCTGGACCATGACTCGCTGGTGGGTTGGCTGTGGATGTACTGGGAAGGGCGCTTTCGGGGTTACTGGTAGGTCGGTGGGGGGGCTGGGCCCCCTATGGTCCCCCCGTTGTGATGGGGGGACGTGGATTCCCGCGTTCGCGGGAATGACGGGGCGAGGCGGACATGCAAACGCTGAAGATCGAGCAAGGCGCAGATTGGTCCTTCATCGGCGGCCGGTGGCGGGACAGGCAGGCGGAATATGCGGTGCCGCCGGACGTGTTCTCGCTGCGAATGGCCATCTACGCGGGTGCGGCTTACGGCGACGTTGCGGTCGAGTGTGACGTGCAGGCCGGCAACGCCGCGACCGGCGCCGGTGACGCCGGCATCATGCTCCGCGCTCAGGATGCACGTCACTACTACTGGGTGCATACCCCGTGGGTAGGCCAGACCACGCGGGCAAAGCACTTCTGGCTGGCGATTTCCAAGATGGATACCTCCGGCTGGGCGCGGAACATCGCGTTGCAAGTAGTGCCCGGCGTGCCAGCGGAGACACAGCGGTGGTATCGCTTGCGGGTCGAGGCGCAGGGGCCGCACATCCGCACCTGGGTTGACGGTGTGCCGGGGCCGGCCGTGACTGACGACACCTACGGCGCCGATGACACGCCCGGCTGCGTCGGGATGGCCGGCTACGGCGAGTTTCGGTGTAAGGAGCTACGGGTGGCGGCGGACCAGGCGGTGCTGCCCTTGGACTGGTCGCCGGACCCGCCGCAGAGGGCCTGGTTTGCGCTGCTCCCGGACTTCCAGGGGGGCACGGACCGGCAGAAACCGCACAGCTTGCGGCGACTCCCAGACGGGACGCTGGTGCTGACGTTCGATGACCGCGAACTGAACTACACCACGCGGTCGCACGACGGCGGTGCGACTTGGGATGAGCCATTGGTCCTGCCCGCGAACCGCGTCGGCGCCCTGCACGTCACGCGCGAGGGCCGGCTGTGGGCGTGCAACTTCGCCGACGGCGCGTTTCGTCGGAGCGAATCGAGCGACGCCGGGCGGACGTGGGGGCCGGTGGAGACGTACCCGTTGACCGAGCCGTGGCCCGATGATCCGCGGCTAGGGCCGAACTTCTACGGGCAGGGCATCTACGAGGCGCCCGACGGCACGCTGGTCGTGCTCCTGCACGGGGCCTTGGCCGAGAGTCACGAGCACGATCTCTATACGTGGGGGTCCTTCAAGGCACAGGTCTACTCGATCCGCTCCACCGACGGGGGTAAGTCGTGGGCGGCGCCGGTAAACGTGGACGGGGTCCGCAAGCAGGGCGGCAAGCGTGGCGTGCTGCCCGGTTGTCTGGACCTGATCGAGCCGGTCGCGGCGTTCACAGCGGACGGGCGGCTGCTGGCGTATTGCCGTCCAATCTACAGCCCGACGATGTGGCAGGCGACCTCTACCGACGCCGCGCAGACGTGGGACGCCGTTGCCATCGGCCCGTTTCCCGGCTACTCGGCCGGGATGATCTGCACGTCTAGTGGGGCACTGCTGGTCGCGCACCGCTTCCCGAATACCACCATCCATACCAGCCTGGACGGCGGGCGGTCGTGGGATGCCGGTACCGCCGTGGATTGGCCGGTGTGGGCCAGCGGCAAGTTCGTCGAGGTGGCCCCGGACGTGGTGCTGTTCGTCTACCGGGACGATCATATCCGACACATGCGCGGCCAGTTCATCCGTGTCACGGAGCACGGCCTGGAGCCGCTGCCGCGCGATTGGCGGCGGGAAGAGGTCTGACTGACCTCACCCCCCGGAAGGGTTTTCAGCCGCAGAGAACACAGAGAGCACAGAGTAGGGGCAGAGCGGGGGGTACTGAACCTACCCCCCGGCTCCTTCCCTGGCAGGGAAGGGGGGTCAGCGCGGCGGGAGGCAGCAGTTCATGTGTGGGCGGTACATGATTACAGCCGATGGCGAGCAACTGGCCTTGCGATTCGGCGCGGAGGCGCCGGCCGGTGGGGTGACGGCCCGGTACAACGCTGCGCCGACGCAGCAGCTGCCCGTGATCGTCAATGCGGAGCCGAATGCCATCCAGCTACTCACCTGGGGCTTGGTGCCGGCGTGGGCGCGGGACAAGACCGGCGGGACACCACTCATCAATGCCCGGCTGGAAACCGTGACTACGCGGCCGAGCTTCCGTGACGCTTGGCGGCAACGCCGCTGTCTCGTGCTCGCGGACGGCTTCTACGAATGGCAGCGCACCGCGCGCGGCAAGGTGCCAATGCGGATTGCCCTCAAGAGCAACGAGCCGTTTGCCTTTGCCGGCCTGTGGGAAGAATGGCGTAGTTCCGGTGATTCAGCCTTGCGGACCTTCACGATCCTGACGACCACGCCCAACGACCTCATGGCGCCCATCCACACGCGGATGCCGGTCATCCTGCGCCCGGAGCAGGAGGCGGCGTGGCTGGATACCGATTCGGACCGGGATTGGCAGCGGGAACTGGGACCGTACCCGTCCGCTGCCATGACTGCCTACCCGGTGTCGGCGCGGGTTGGCTCGCCGCGCTACGACGATCCGTCCCTGATCGAGCCGCTGGCGGCTACTGACCGGCCGCTGCCGCTGGGGCTGTAGCGGCCCGGCCCATGCAAGCCTTCCGTTCAAGGCCATGGTTGGCCCGGTGCGGGTGGTAAGATGGAGAGGGCTTGCTGGCCCCCCTATGGTCCCCCCGTTGCGACGGGGGGACGGCGGATTCTCTCCCCTATCGCAACGGGGGAGGGTTTAGGGTGGGGGCCAGGCCAGGTGAGAGTCAAGGTGTCCTATCTCGCGCTCGACGTGGGAGACCGGCGGATCGGCGTGGCCGGGGCGGATCCGGAAGGGATTGTCGTCACGCCGCTGACGACTTTCACGCGGCGGTCGGATCGGCAGGTCGTGGCCGCCATCACCGCGCTGGCCGCCGACCGGGGCGCGGAGACGATTGTGGTGGGGCTGCCGTATACGCCGCAGGGCGAGATCGGGGAGCAAGCGCAGCGGGTGCAGGACTTCACGCGCCGCTTGGAGCAGGTGCCCGGCCTCAGCGTCGTCTATTGGGACGAGCGGTACTCGACGTTGGAGGCCAGCGAGCGGCTGCGTGAGAGCGGCGGGCGCCGCCGGCGGCGCGGTCGGCCGGCACGCATTGCCGCGCGCGAGCGGTTGGATGCGGCCGCGGCGGCTGTGATCTTGCAGGATTATTTGGATGCCCTGAACATCACCACGCCCTCCTAGCGACGTGCCATGCGTATCGCCGTCTTGTTCCTGTTGCTGGTAGTCGGTACCGCCGTGGGCATCGTCCTGCTCTTCAACATGACCGGGGAGCCGGCGGCACCGGCGATTGAACCGACGCCGGCCGGTCAGCCGGACGATGCGGCGGTCGTCCCGTTTCTGATCCACGAGGGCCAATCCACGGAGGAGATCGCGCAGGCGCTCGAACGCGCTGGGCTGCTCGACAACCCGCTGCTCTTCCGGGTGACGGCCCGGCTGCGGGGCGTGGACGGCAAGCTCCAGGCCGGCGAGTATCAACTGCGGCGCAACATGAGCATTGAAGAGCTACTGGTTGTGCTGCAGCGTGCGACGGTGAAGGAGTTGAAGGTTGTCTTCATCGAAGGGTGGCGGATGGAGGAGTTCGCCGCGGCGCTCCGGCCGCTCCAGCTCATGGATGAATCGGGATTCCTGACGCTGGCCCAGCGGGGGGCCGCGACCCACTCGTGGCTGCGCTCACGCCCCGACGGCGCCTCGCTGGAGGGCTATCTCTTTCCGGCCACCTACCGGCTCACGCCGGAGACCACGCCGCAAGAGCTGCTCGATACGTTGCTGCAGAAGTTCGGGGAGGTGCTGACGCCGGCGATGCGAGAGGAAATCCGTCGGCAGGGGCGCACGATCCATGAGGTCGTGACGCTGGCCTCTATCGTCGAGCGCGAGGCGGTGCTGTCCAGCGAGCGCCAGCGGATTGCTGGCGTCTACATGAACCGCCTGCGCCACGGTATCGGGCTGTATGCCGATCCGACCGTCCAATACGCGCTGGGCTACCAGGCGAATACCGAAACATGGTGGAAACGCCCGCTGCTTTTCCAAGACTTGAAGGTTGACTCACCGTACAATACCTATCGGTATGCCGGGCTGCCGCCGGGGCCGATCTGTAATCCTGGTCTCGCCTCGTTGCAGGCGGCCATGGACCCGGAAGCACACGAGTTTTATTATTTCGTGGCGAACGACGTGGCCGGCGACGGCTCGCACGTGTTCGCCCGCACCTTGAGCGAGCACGTCCAGAACCAACAGCGTTACCAGCGACTAGGCGCGATAAACCGATGAGCCACACCGCCGAGGTAAGGAGAGCGGGTCGTGTCAACCATTGACCGCGTGGGTAGGCTGCGGGAGAAACTCCGCGCAGAAGACTGCGAGGCGGTACTGATTACGCAGGCCGATAACCGCCGGTACGTCACCGGCTTCACCGGTACCGCCGGGGCCGTGCTCATCACCGCCAGCGAGGCGCGGCTGCTGACCGACTTCCGCTATATCGAGCAGGCCGGCCGGCAAGCGCCGGAGTTCGAGGTGGTCAAGGTGCAGAAGCTGCACGAGGGGCTGGCAGAGCAGGTGGACGATCTGGGGCTGTCAAACCTGGCCTTCGAGGCCGAGGACGTGACCGTCAAGCAGCACACGGAGCTATCCGAGGCTCTGGACGAGGCCGAAAGCGAGGTAGAATTGCGGCCGGTGACGGATTGGATCGAGGCTGCACGATCCTCCAAAGACGACAACGAGATCGCCGCCTTGCGGCGCGTGGTACTGATCGGCGACCGGACCATGGAGGACGTGGCGCCCACGATGCGGCCGGGGATGACGGAGCGGGAGGTTGCCTGGCGGCTGGAGGTCGACCTGCGCGAGCGGGGCGCGGACGGCCTGTCGTTTGACATTATCGTGGCGGCCGGCCCGAACGGGGCGATGCCGCATCATCACCCGACCGACCGGCCAATCCAAGCCGGTGAGCCGATTGTCATTGACATGGGCGCTCGCTTGGACGGATATTGCTCGGACCTGACGCGCACGTTCGTCTTGGGTGAGCCAGACGAGCGTTTCTGGGAGGTCTATACGACCGTCTTGCGGGCACAGCAGACGTGCGAGATGGGTCTGAAAGCCGGGCTGAACGGCGTCGAGGCCGATGAACTGGCGCGGGAGGTCATCGAGGCGGCGGGCTACGGCGATCAGTTCGGGCATGGCACCGGGCACGGGGTCGGGCTGGCGATCCATGAAGCGCCGCGCCTCTCGCCAATCGCCTCGGACGATCCGTTTCCGGTAGGCTGCGTCGTTACGGTGGAGCCGGGGATTTATCTGCCCGATTGGGGAGGCGTGCGGATCGAGGATATGGTTGTGGTGGGTGCGGACGGTATCGAAGTGCTCACCAGCGCCCACAAGCAGCCGACCGTGCTGCTGCCCCCACCCTAATCATCCCCCGTTGCGACAGGAGAGGGAATCAACTTTCCCCGGCGAGGGGCAGGCGGTCGGGGCGCAGCAGGCACGAGACCGAGGAAGGAGCAGCAAGACGTGATCACTGCCGGCGAGTTACGGCGCGGCGTCGCCATCGAGCTTGATGGGCGCCCGTTGGCTATTCTGGAATACCAGCACATCAAGATGGGACGCGGCGGAGCACTGGTACGGCTGCGGCTGCGGGACCTCCGCGAGGGGCACATCACCGACCGGACGTTCCCGGCGAGTGAGCGGTTCACGCGCATTCGTGTGGAGCTGCGGCCCGTGCAGTATCTTTACACGGACGGCGACCTGTTCCATTTCATGGACACGGACACCTACGACCAGATTGCGCTCTCACCGGCGGCGGTGGGTGACGCGACCAAGTACCTGAAAGAGGGGATGACGCTCGACCTCAACGTCGCTGCCGACGAGGCCATCGGTATCGAGCTACCGCCCAACGTCGAGCTGCGGGTGACCGAATCGGAGCCGGGCCTGCGCGGCGACACGGCGAGCGGGGTGACGAAACCGGCGACGCTGGAGACGGGGGCCGTGGTGCAAGTGCCGCTCTTCATTGGGCCGGGCGAGCTGATCCGCGTAGATACACGTACCGGGAACTACCTGGAGCGGGTGAGGGAGTAGCTTTGGCACGCCGCAACAGAGACGACAACGCCGGCCGGCGGAGAACGCGCCGGCGCCGCCGCTTGTCACGGGACGCAGGAGAACGGCTGGTCGCGGCGCTGCACCGCGACCTCCCGGCGGTCGTAGACTTGCTAGAGGGCACGGCGGTCGAGGAGCTACGTATCGAGCAGGACGAGACGGTCTTCGCCATCAAGCGGCCGCTGGGCGTTGCCGCGCCGCCGGAGACAGTCATCGCCGCCGCCGACGCAGAAACCGCCGAAGCGGCCACCTCCGACGCGACCACAGAGCAAGAACTGCCACCGCCGGCCGCGGCACCGAGCGATGACGCGCCGCCGCCGGCTGAGAGCTGGACGATGATCGCACCGTGCGTCGGCATCTTCCGCGCCAGCGGCCGGGCGGATACGGCGCCACGGACCGAGGTCGGCGCCACTGTGGAAGCGATGCAGGTGCTCGGCTACGTCGAAGCGATGGGCGTGTTGAACGACGTAGAGGCCAGCTGCGCCGGGCGGGTCAGCGAGATTGCGGTCGAGGACGGGCAGCCGGTCGAGTACGGGCAACCGCTGTTCGTGCTCGGTCCCGAGGAAGAGACGGGGCCGGACCTGCCTGCCGAGTAAATCCTGCGACGGGCATGATTGCGGCGCACACGGTGACAGGCCAAAGCCGCACGGATAGTGCCAGGTGTGGTGCGGCTTTGACCTATCAGCGCGTACTCGTGGCCCGGCCCGGTGCTCTCGGCGACACGCTGCTCGTCGCTCCGGCGCTGGCACGGCTGCGCCGGAGTTGCCCCCACGCCCAGTTGACCTACTGGGGCAACGAACCGGCCGCCGGCCTCCTGCGCCAACTGGGCCTCGTGGACCGGGTCGTCTCGTTCGAGCACCTCGCGCTGGCCCCGCTCTTCATCGGTGCCGATGGTGTGCGTACCCCGGAGACGGCGAGCCGCATCGGAAAGCTGCTCGACCGTCCTGAGGCAGCAGTGCTGTGGCTGCGGCGGAGCGACGACGTGCAGCAGGCACTCGCCGCGCTCGATTGCGGGACGGTGGTTAGCACACCGTCGCTGCCGCCGGGCGCGTACACGGACGGTACTACCGAGCCGGGTGCCAATCCGCCCCACGTGGCTGTCTACCTGGTGCAAACGCTCGACGGTTGGCTTGGGCAGGGGCCGTGCAGCGCGACCTTTTTACCGCGGCTCAAGCCGACGACGGACGCACAGGCGTGGGCAAATGCCCTCTGGCGGCAACTGGGTCTCTCGGAGGACCAACCGGTCGTGGTACTGCATCCGGGCAGCGGCAGCGCCCGCAAGAACTGGCCGGCGGAGCGATTTGCGTCCGTCGCTGCGCTACTGGCCGCACGGGACGTGGTGACACTCTTGATCGCGGGGCCGGCGGACGACGCCGCCGCGGCCAGGGTGGCGGCGCCGGCCGGCGCCGCCGTCCGCCGGGTGCCGCCAGCGATGCTCGACCGGCTTGTGGCGCTGCTAGGCCGCTGCCACGCTTACCTGGGCAACGACTCCGGCATCACTCATCTGGCAGCGCTCACCGGGACACCGACCGTGGCGGTCTTCGGCCCGACCGACCCAAGGGTATGGCGGCCACTGGGGCAGCATACTCGGGTGGTGCGCGCCGCCTGGCAAGGGGAATCGGCTTGGCCGGCGGTCGCGGAGGTGGCCGAGGCGGTGCTCGTGGCGCTGGATAGCGGACCTACCCCCAACCCCCTCCCTGGAGGGAAGGGGCTACCGGCCGCCGCGCGGACTTCCCTTTCCGGGAGAGAAGGGGCCGGGGGGTAGTTGCAATACCGGCCCCCCTATGGCCCCCCGCTGTGCAGGGGGGCGTGGATTGCCGCTTGCGCGGGAATGACGGATAGGCATTATCTTCAAGGCAATGACGACTGCGTGGGGGCGCTGGTACCATAGTCGGCTGGACGCTCGGTGGGGGAGTGAGAGGAGAATGGTGTGATGGCTGCTGTAGCGACGCGCGTGCTTACGCCGGATCAGATTGCCGCGTTCAATCGTGACGGCTTTATCGTGCTGTCGGACGTGTTGGGTGACGACTTGCTGGCGCGGCTGCGGGCCAACCTCGACGACCTGCTGCGGAACGGTGTCGCTACGGCGGCAGAGAACGCCGATTTCTCAATCGAGAGGGCCGATGAGGCTACCTCTATCCGCAAGATCAACAACTTCGTCCGCTACGGCGAGGTGTGGTGGGAGTTGGCCGCGCATCCGACGATCTTAGGGGCAACCCGCGACCTGATCGGCGCGGAGGTGCGGCTGCACCACACCAAGCTGATGGTCAAGCCGCCGTATGAAGGATCGGCCAAGGAGTGGCATCAGGACCTGGCCAGCTACGCGCCGCGCGAGGCGCACCCCGGCCTGATCGTGCAGGGGCGGGCGGTGACGCCGGAGGACGCGCCGCTCATCGCGGCCCAGACGTATCTGGACGACTCCACGCCGGAGAACGGCTGCCTGCAATTCATCCCGGGTAGCCATACGTGGGGCTTGCTCGACGCCGCGACACTCGCGCGCGACGAGCCTGTGCCCGGCGCGACGGTCGTCGAGGCGCCGGCGCGGGCCGGGAGCGTCGCGCTCTTCCACTGCATGATCCTGCACTACTCGGCGCCGAATCTCTCGCCGCATCCGCGGCGCGGCCCGATTGTTCAGTACATGCCGGGGCCGGAGGACGTGCGCGTGCCGCTGAAGGACAACTCGGCCAGAGTAGCCGGTTTCGGCCATCGGTTCTAAGGGCCGGTTTAACCGCTCGCCTCACCCCCCGGCTCCCTCTCCAACATTTGGAGAGGGGTGGATGGCCGTTACCTAGTCCTTGCTGCGACCGTCGGTAGCTTGACCGTATAGATGCGCGATAGATACTCCGCCCGTGGTAGGAGTGGAGAACTTCATGCAGAGTACGCTCGCAGCGTTCGAAACGGCCGGATTGATCGCGTTTCCGGCCCTGTCGGTGCCGGTCACAGCTTGAGAATATAAATAAAAAGAAGATATACTCCCTTCTCGGTAGGGGAGTATCTTCATGAGAAACGCAATGCTGCGGTTCCTGGCCCTGGCTGCCGCTGTCTTCATCCTCGGCGGCACCGCTCGGGTCCAAGCGCAGGGCACCTTCTCTCATGGCACGGTCGTCGCGCTGCAAGGCACGCCGCATCTCTGGTTTGCCGACGAGCACGGCGTGCTGCATTGGGGCGGTGACACCCGCGCCTTGAGCGGTAAGCATGTCAATTGGAATGACCGGCGCGACGTGTCGCTGGCCGAACTGCAGACGTATCCGATTGGCGATCCCTGGCTGTCGGCGGGCCTGCTCAAGGACGGCGATCCGATCTATCAGGTCAAGTGGGAGTCAGAGTGGCCACTACCCAAGCTGCTCCATATTCAGTCCATCAAGGACGTGGAACTGTTCGGGATCAACGGCAGCAACTACGGGAACTTTGTCATTGACAAAGCTGCCTGGGAGCAACGCTACGGCATTGAAGCGGCGAGCTTGGAGCGGCAACCGCTGGCGAGTGCCGTGCCACCCGGCGTGACGCTTACCCTCGCACCGGTGCCTGTGTCGCCACTCTCCGACCGGGCTGCACTGATTGCGTTCTACAACGCGACGGGTGGTGCGACCTGGGAGCACAAACAGAACTGGTTAAGCGACGCGCCACTCAACCTCTGGTACGGTGTCGAGACTGATGAAAACGGCCGCGTCACCAAGCTAGTACTCGATTCTGGTTATCGCTGGGGCGGTAATCACCTGTTTGGGTCGCTATCAGCGGCGTTGGGCCACTTGACCCATCTCGAGGTGCTGCAGCTTGATGACAACGGCCTAAAGGGGCCACTGCCAGCGGCGTTGGGGAACTTGACCAGGCTTAAGGTGCTGTCCCTCTCCGGGAACGATCTGACCGGGCCGCTACCGGTGGAACTGGGGAACCTGACTAATCTCGAGAGGCTGGTTCTCAACAGCAACCGCAACCTGGGCGGGCTGCTGCCGCAGAGTCTGACGGGGTTGACGAGGCTGACAGAGTTCAAATTCGGCCAGACGAAGCTTTGCCCGCCGCCTGGCAGTGCCTTCAGGACATGGCTTCAGCACGTGGTCAGAGGCACTTTCTCCCTCTGGTCCGGATGTAACGTGACGATCAGTCCAGCGAGCACGCCGCAGCCAAGACTGGCTTCGGACCGGGATGTGCTGGTCGAATTCTACAACGCGACAGGCGGCGCGAACTGGGGAAACAACAAGTACTGGTTGAGCGATGAACCAATCGGCCTCTGGTGGGGTGTCCAGACTGATGAGAACGGCCGCGTTACCAATCTGGACCTCATTCCTCCCGGTGGCTGGTTCAGTAACAACCTAGTGGGATCGCTACCAGCGGAATTGGGCCATCTGACCAACCTTGAGGTGTTGCGGCTCTGGGACAACAACCTGGAGGGGCCACTACCAGCAGAGTTAGGCCTCCTGACCAGCCTCAAGCACCTGTCTCTCGAACGCAACAATCTGGAGGGGCCACTGCCAGTAGAGTTGGGGAACCTGACTAGCCTCGAGGCGCTTTATCTGGGCGGCAACCGCAATCTAAGCGGACCGTTGCCACCCAGCTTGATCGGGTTGACCAATCTGGAACGGCTTGATATCAGGGACACGGGGCTTTGCGTGCCGGCCGACAGCGCCTTCAATGCGTGGCTGCGCGGCATAGAGCAATTCTATGGCCAACGGGGCTGCCCCGCAAGCTGAGGGACTGCGGACGGGACAGGAGTATCCTTGGGGCATTGGGAGGTCACGTGACGATGGCAGATCAAGACCAGTTAGCGCCTGTTGATCGTGACGCGCAGTCCATTGAGGAGGCTGGCGTGCTTGCACTTCGCGTTATTGCACAACTAATACCTCCTCCCGTGGGTGGCATCATTGATACCCTCTTTGCGTCGCGCTGGAATCGTATTCAGTTGCAGCGTTATGAAGATTTTCTGCAAGGTCTACGTAGGCGCATTGAGTGCATTGATGAGAGCAAGTTGGATCGCGGTTTTCTGGAGAGTGACGAATTCGCGTCACTCTTCTTCAACGTATCCACCAGAGTAATGCACGAGTATGAGACCGAGAAGATTTGCCTCTTCCGCAATACACTGGTGAACAGTGCCATGACTGAGTTCGTCGGCGACCCTCTCAGGGACTTTATGGTCTGGCTCTTGGGTGAACTCACGTTGGCAGAGATCCACATTCTTCAGATTGCATGTGAGAAGGTTCAGGAGCCGCGAGGTCCTGATTCCTCCGGCTTCGTAGAGCCTGCGGACATCGTAGAAAAGCTGCCTACACTCCAGCTAGAGCAAGCCCAGGCTCTTTGCAGACATCTTTTTAGTCTGGGTTTTTTCTATGATTGGTCGATAGGTCGCTGGGGTGGTGGAGGTGACAAGCAAAAATATGGAATTACTGAGGTTACGCCTCAGTTCCTAAGCTTCATACTAGACGAAAGCTAACTTTCGGCATACCAGCAGACATTGAAGATTCTCACTGCAAGCGGTCTGGCCTGTGGGGGTGTGCTAGAGTGTGGGTGAGGGGGCCGGGAGATGGTCAGGGGGGCTTTGCTGCTGGTGGACGTGCAGAACGATTTCTGTCCGGGTGGGGCGTTGGCGGTGGGGAGTGGCGACGAGGTGGTGGCGCCACTGAACGAGTACATTTCCCGCTTCACGGCGGCGGGGCTGCCGGTGTTGGCCTCGCGGGACTGGCATCCCGAACGAACGGTGCATTTTGAGGCGGGCGGTGGTTTGTGGCCGGCACATTGCGTGCAGGACACGCCGGGGGCGGCGTTTCATGCGGACTTGCGGCTGCCGGACGGGGCGATCATCGTGACGAAAGGCGATGATCCGGGCGAGGACGCCTACTCGGTCTTTCAGGGGCGCGCTGTGGGTGGGGCCGGGGCGGCGGAGGCGCTGCGGGAGCTGGGTGTCGGGCACTTGTTCGTCGGTGGGCTGGCGACGGACTACTGCGTGCGCTCGACAGTGCTGGACGGGCTGCGGGCCGGCTTTAGCGCGACGGTGCTGCTCGACGCCATCCGGGGCGTGAACGTGGCGGCGGGGGATGCGGAGCGGGCGATTGCGGAAATGGTTGAGGCAGGGGCGGCGGTGACGACGCTGGGGCGGTTGGATTTGGGTTGAGCGGACGGACGGATGAGTGGACCAATGACGGGAAACAGCGGCCCGGAGCGGGTGATCGTGTACACGAAGCGGGGGTGCGGCTGGTGCTACGAGGTGCTCAGTCTGCTCGATAGTCGCGGGATCGGGTATGAGGAGCGCGAGGTTTATAGTAATCCGCGGTACTTCGACGAGATGGTGGAGAAGTCGGGGCAGTGGCTGGCGCCGGTGGTCGAGATTGATGGGCACCTGCTGATTGATACGGACGCTTACGAGGTGGGGCGCTACTTGGCGCGGCTTGCGGAGTAGGGTTGCTGGCCCCCCTATGGTCCCCCCGTTGCGACGGGGGGACGGGGATTCCGGTCGGAGCCGGAGTGGAGTAGGGAGTACTGGGCCCCCCATGGTCCCCCCGCGTGGCAGGGGGACGTGGTGCGGACCTGATGGATCAGAGGTGTGGACTTGCTTGATCGCCAGTTGCGGGTGCTGACCGTCGCAGTGCTGTTGCTGGCTGGCGCAGTGTTGGTGGCGTGTGGTGAGACGGCGGCGCCGGGCGCGGTGGCGACGCAGCCGGCGGCTGAGGTGGCGGGGGCGCCTACTGCTGCCGCTGCGCCGCCGGCGGCAACGGCCGCACCGGCCCTCTCGGTTGACACGCGGACGATGGTGGATACGACGCTTCAGGTGCCGGCGCAGTTTCAGCGAGGGCCGTTTGCGCGGTCGCGCGAGCTTCAGGTGGTCTCAGGCTTTCGGATCAGTGTCTTTGCGGCCGACTTGCCGGGGGTACGGACGATGGCCGTGGCGCCGAATGGCGATCTGTACGCCACGCTGCCGGCGCGGGGCCGGATTGTCGCATTGCCCGACCGCGACGGTGACGGGGTGGTGGATAGGGTGGAGACGGTGGCGTCCGGCCTCGATTGCCCCTACGGGATGGTCTTTCGCGAGGGTGCGCTGTACGTGGCGCTTTCGGGGCAGGTGGTGCGCTACGCCTACGTGCCTGGCGAGTGGGCGGTGGGTTCGCCGGAGGTGATCGTGGACGGGCTGCCCGATTCGGGGTGCCAACCGCATCACTATCGCGGACTGGCGATTGACGGGGCCGGGATGCTGTACGTGTCGTTAGGCTCGACGTGCAACGTGTGTATCGAGCGGGATGGGCGGCGCGGCGGGGTGATGCAGTACCGGCCGGACGGGACGGGCGAGCGGCAGTACGCGACCGGGCTGCGTAATCCGGTTGGTCTGACGTTCAATCCGGCGACCGGCGAGCTATGGACGGTGGTGAATGAGCGGGACCTGCTCGGCGACGACATCCCGCCGGACATGGTGACGAGCGTGCAGGAGGGCGCTGACTACGGCTGGCCCTTCTGCTATCAGGGCGGAGACGGTGCGTGGGTGGTGGATGACCGGGTGCCGGCGCGGAACCCGTCGTGCGCCGAGTTGACGGCGCCGACGGTGCCGGTACAGGCGCATTCGGCGCCGCTGGGGCTGGTGTTCTACGACGGGGAGCAGTTTCCGGCGGCCTACCGGGGCGATCTGTTCGTGGGCTACCACGGCTCGTGGAACCGGAGCCGGGCTACCGGATACAAGGTGGTGCGGATCAGGTTTATCAACGGTCAGGCGCAGGCACCGCTGGACTTCGCGCGTGGGTGGCTGACCGGGCCGCGGGGGCCGGCCGATGCTTGGGGCCGGCCGGTTGAGCCGGTGGTCGGTGGCGACGGCAGCCTGTACGTCACCGATGACCGCACGAACGCGATCTATCGGATTAGCTACGTGGGGTAGTGGCTCCGACTACCGGGTGAGCTATGGCGTCTCGTCAGCCGCTGATTACCTTGCTGACCGACTTTGGTAGTCGGGATAGCTACGTGGGGGTGCTGAAGGGGGTGATTGCCGGCATCTGTCCTGAGGCTGCGGTCGTGGACCTGACCCACGCGGTACCGCCGCAGGACATCCGGGCCGGCGCGTTTCAGCTGCTGGTGGCCTGCCCGTACTTCCCGGCCAGTAGTGTCCACCTGGCGGTCGTGGACCCTGGGGTGGGTACCGACCGTCCGCTGATCGCGGTGGAGGCCGGCGGGCACTCTTTCGTTGGGCCGGATAACGGGCTATTGCGCTGGGTCGTGGAGGGGCTGGCTGCGGACGGATGGCGAGCGGTGCAACTGACGGAGCCGCGCTATTGGCTGGCGCCGGCGAGTGAGGTCAGTCACACGTTTCACGGACGCGACATCATGGCGCCGGTCGCGGCGCATCTGGCGGCCGGGATCGGGCTAGAGCAACTCGGCAGCCCCGTCAGCACGCTGGCGGGCGCGCCCTTGCCGCGGCCGGTGCGGGACGGGAACGGACTGCGGGGCGAAATCCTGCACGTGGACCACTTCGGGAACGCTATCACCAACATTCGGCGGGAGCAGCTCTCCGCGCCGGGCGGGGCGCTGCGAGTGGACATCGGTCCTCACAGCCTGTGCGGTCCGGTCGAGAGCTATGCGGGCGCTGGCGTCGGTGAGGCGTTAGTGATCTGGGGCAGTGCCGGCTTTCTGGAGTTGGCCGTGCGCGAGGGGAGCGCGGCTGCCGCGCTGGGTATCGGGCGTGGCGATGCGGTGTGGGTGAGGGGTGCTGGCCCCCCTGTGGCACCCCCGCTGCGGCGGGGGAACGGGAGATTCCCGCGAAAGCGGGAATGACGAGTTCAGCAAAGGTCCCCTTTCGCGGGAATGACGGAGGTGGGGCGGTGCGCCGTATAATGCTGCGGGTATTCCCGTTCACCGGAGGGGGATGATCTGTGGAGGCGGTGCCACTTAGCTTTTTTCACGTGCTTGTGATGCTGAGTGCCGGGGGGCTGCTGACCAGCCTGGCAGCGCACCTCCGCACGCCGCTGGCCGGCGGGTACCTGTTCTTCAACGGGGCGGTCCTGCTCGTGTTCATGGCGCTCGGCCTGTGGCTGCGGTGGGGGCTGCCGTTGGCGTCGCTGCTGCCCTATGACGCGCGGGCGCCGTGGGTGGCGTATGAGCCGGTGCTGTGGTCCCTCTTCGCGGCACTGCTGGTCGTTCACCTGCTGCTGGTTCGTGTGGAGCGGGCGCGGCTGGCGACGCGGGTGGGGCTAGTGGCCGTTGGCGTGGGGTTGGCCAGCCTGGCGACCGGGGTGGCCGCGTATCTGCCGCCCGCGACGCCAGGGGTGCTCATTGGTCTGGCGCTGCTGGCTACGGCGGCGGGCACACTGGTACTGGGGAGCGTGTGGAGCGGCTGGATGCTGGGGCACTGGTATCTGGTGACGCCGCAGCTCTCGCCGCGGCCGTTGCTGCTCATCAATGCCGGCCTGGCGGCTGCGCTGGGGGTACAGGCGCTCTTGGTCCTGGGTATGGCCGGGGCAGCCCTGGTCGCGGCGCCCGCGGAGACCGGGCCGGCGGCGCTCTTGGAGCATTATCGCTGGTGGTTCGGGCTACGGGTTGGTATCGGGGTAGTGTTCCCGCTGATCCTGAGCTGGATGATCTGGCGGACGGCCCGCACGCGCTCGATGATGGCGGCGACGGGGCTGCTCTATATCGCGACGGGAGCCGTGGTGAGCGGTGAGATCATCGCTCGCGTGCTGTATTTCGTTGCGCGGGTGCCGGTGTGAGGCTGGCCCCCCTATGGTCCCCCCGCTGCGGCGGGGGGACATGGATTCCGGCTTACGCGGGAATGACGGAGGGGCGGAGTTGCGGCCGCGACTCGGCGGCCGGTAGATTGTGCTACTTTTATTGAGGACAGGTCGCTATCCCGGTGCTGGGCATTCGGAAAGGAGCGTGCAGATGAGCCAATCGGTCGGCGCGTTTGTGGGTAGCTCTCCCAGTGTCGCCCTTGACCTCACCAACGAGGAAAAGATCATCGGTGAAGGCCTCACCTTCGAAGATGTCTTGCTGGTGCCCGGTCGCTCGGACGTGCTGCCGGCGGACGCCGACGTGGGCACTTTCCTGACTCCGCGCATTCGCTTGCAGGTGCCGATCGTGTCGGCGGCGATGGATACCGTTAGCGAGGCCCGCTTAGCGATTGCACTGGCGCGGGAGGGGGGGATTGGCGTGATCCATCGCAATCTCCCCGCGGCGGCACAGGCGGCCGAGGTGGACAAGGTGAAACGCTCGGAGGCCGGCATGATCGTCGAGCCGGTCACGCTCGGCCCCGATGACCTCGTGGGCGATGCGCTCGCCGTCATGGCGAAGTATCACATCTCCGGGGTGCCCATCACCGACAACGGTCGTCTGGTCGGTATTCTGACCAACCGCGACCTGCGCTTTCAGGACGACTTGGAGCAAGAAGTGCGGGCGCTGATGACGCCGATGCCGCTCATCACGGCGTCGGTCGGGATCACCCTCGACGAGGCGCGGGCCATCTTGCACCGTCACCGGATCGAGAAGCTGCCGATTGTGGACGCGGCCGGGATGCTCAAGGGGCTGATTACGGTCAAGGACATAGACAAGAAGCTCCGTTTTCCACACGCGACGAAAGATCGGCGCGGCCGGTTGCGGGTGACTGCGGCGGTGGGAGTGGGTGAAGAGGGATTGGAACGCGCGGAGGCCTTGGTCGGGGCGGGGGTGGACGCGCTCGTGGTGGACGTGGCCCACGGCCATACTGCCGGGGTGATGGCGATGGTCCGGGCGTTGAAGCGCCGCTACGGCGATCTTGACGTAATCGCCGGGAACGCTGCAACGGCGGAGGCGACGCGGGACCTGATTGCGGCCGGGGCCGATGCGGTCAAGGTGGGTATCGGCGCGAGCGCGATCTGCACGACGCGCGTCGTGTCGGCTGCGGGTGTGCCGCAGCTGACGGCGATCATGGAATGTGCTCAGGTGGCGGGAGAGACGGGCACCCCGTTGATCGCCGACGGCGGTGTGCAATATAGCGGCGACGTGGCGAAGGCCATCGCCGCCGGCGCGGATAGCGTGATGCTCGGCTCGCTGCTGGCCGGGGTGGAGGAGTCGCCTGGCGATTTGGTGATCTTCCAGGGCGAGCACTTCAAAGAGTATCGCGGGATGGGGTCGGTCGGGGCGATGCAAACGCGCGGGTTTGCGCGGGACCGCTACGCGCAGAACGGCGTGGTGAAGACGGTACCGGAGGGTATCGAGGGCCGGGTGCGGTATCGGGGCAAGCTGTCCGAGGTCGTCTATCAGCTCGTGGGGGGGCTGCGGGCGGGGATGCACTATGCCGGGGTGCGGACCATTCCGGAGATGAAGGCGCGGACGCGCTTTATCCGCATCAGTCCGGCGGCGCTGCGGGAGAGTCATCCGCACGACGTGGTCATCACGCGGGAAGCGCCGAACTACGCGGTCAAGACGTAGCTACGACCTGAGGGCGGGTTCGCTCGGCGGGGGACGGGCGCAACACGTGGCGCCTCTACGGCATTGGGGGCGGCCCTTTCCCAGGGAGAGAGGGGCTTGGATTCCCGCTTGCGCGGGAATGACGGGTTCCGCAAAGGTCTCCGCACCGGGATGACGGGCTGGCTGTGTCGTCGTTCCGGGAAGCGGGGACAGCGGTACCTTCCGTTTCTGCGGTGGCTTGGGGGGCACGCAGAGTATACTGAGACACAACCGATACCTGGAGTATCGTAGCATTGTCCTACGCTCTCCTCGGGGGTAGCTGGTGCGAGGGACTATGGCCACGACGGCATTGACCGGGACCGACGCGGCAGAAGACATTGGCACGGGCCGCGTGAGCCTGCGTGTGCGCTTGGTGACGGGCGCGGTGCTCTTGGTGCTCCTGACGGTGGGTATCACCGGGACGGTCAGTTGGTTTATTGCCGACCAGAAGCTGGTACAGACGGCGAGTGACCGGCTGCGCGATGCGGCCGTGACGTTTGCGTTCTTGTACGAGCAGCGGATCGAAGCGGCGCGTAGCGTCGGACAGCAGATCGCGGAGGACGTGGTCGTCGTCGTCCAGCGGCCCGAGGTGGGCACCGCTCCACCCACGGAGGAGGGTGAGGTATCGATTGAGCAGAAGCGGTTGGCGATCACGCTGCTATTGGAGCCGATTCGCGATCTCCACCCACACTACAGCCTGGCGGTGACTGACGCCAACGGGCGTGTTGTCGCCCGCTCGGCACCGGAGGGAGCCAGTCTGCCGAGTACCACGCTGTATCACATACCCGGTGTGCCCCACGCCCTACAGGGCGAGAGTCCCCCGCCGGCGATTGTCTACCAGACCGATGGGCTGGAAAACACGTGTGCGCTGGCGATGTCGTTAGCGATTCCCATCGTGGGCGCCGAACGGAGGCTCCTCGGTGCGGTGTACGTGGCGTATCCGCTCGACCAAGGCTTTACCGAGCAAATCAAAGACGACATTGGCTTGGATTCGAGTATCTATTGCTTGGATAGGCTCGCCGCCACAACCTTCCCGGGCTTGCAGCAGGCGCTAGGACAGTCGGCCGACGTGCGCGTGCGCGATGGGGTCTTGGGGCAGGGCAAATCGAGTGAGCGCCTGATCCGGGTATTCGAGGCACACATGCTCACGCTGTACGAGCCGCTGCTGACGCTGGCGGGCAAGCGCCTCGGTATGTATGCCGTGGGTGTGCCGGCACACACGTTGGCGGATGACCGCGAGTCGTTGTTCCGGGTCTTCTTGCCGGTGATCGGCTCCATTGCCTTGGTGGCGATAGCGGTCGGCTATGCGGTCGCAATGCGCCTGACCCACCCGCTGCGCCGGCTGACCAAGGCGGCCGAGCAGATCGGTCAGGGTGACTTGCAGACGCCGGTTGCCGTCACGGGTGATGATGAAGTGGCGCTCCTGGCATCGCGGATGGAGGAGATGCGTCGCAGCTTGCAGCAAACCTACGAAAATCTGACCGAGTTGAACAAGCTCAAGGACGAATACCTCTTCAGCGTGGCGCACGAGGTGCGGACACCGCTGACGGCGCTGCTGGCGACCGTCGAAATCCTGGCAAGCGACTACGAGCTGATGACGCCGGCCGAGCTACGGTCGGCGGTGGAGCGTATCTCGCGTAGCTCGGTGCGGCTGGGGACGCTGGTGGACAACGTGCTGGACGCCGGCAGTATCCGCGCGGGACGGTTCGATATTTACGTCATGCCGACTCGTCTCGACGTGGTGTGCGGACAGGCGATAGCGACGGTACGTTCGCTGCTCGAAGAGCGTGGGCAGCGCGTCGTGCGCGATCTGCCGGACACGTTACCGCCGTTGCTGGCCGACCGGAATCGTTTGGCCCAAGTGATGACCAACCTGCTCACCAACGCCATCAAATATGCGCCGGCCGGCGACGATATTGTGGTCGAGGCCACCTGGCAAGGCGGGACGACGGCGGCCGGGCAGGTGCGGATTGCCGTCACGGACCATGGCGCCGGTATTCCGCTGCCCGATCAGGCGACGGTGTTCGAGCGCTATTTCCGCTCCGCGACGACGACGCAGGGATCGCCGGGGACGGGACTGGGACTGTCTATCGCCAAGGCCATCGTCGAGGCGCATGGTGGTCGGATCGGCTTGACGAGCGACGAGGGGGTGGGAACGACCGTGTGGTTTACCATCCCCGTCGCCAGCGTGACCACGCCCGGTCTGCACGAGCAAATAGAAAGCGGTGATGCGGACCGGGCGGATCGGCCGGCCGCAGCGCGGCCCCCGCTGCCTGAACGCGAGGTAGTGGTGCGATGAGCGTGCTCGTTGTTGACGATGACCGCGACCTGGTGGATGTCATCACCTATATCTTGCGCCGCGACGGCATCGAGGTTACAGCGGCCTTCGACGGCCAGCAAGCCTGGGAGCGTTTCCAGAGTGAGGCGCCGGAACTGGTGGTGCTGGACATCACGATGCCCGGCCTGGATGGGGTAGAGCTATTGCGCCGGGTGCGGGCGGAATCGACCGTGCCGGTGGTGATGCTCACGGCCCGCCAGGACGAGCCGAGCATTGTGGAGGCGCTGGACCTCGGCGCCGACGACTACATCACCAAGCCCTTCAGCCCGCGCCAACTGGTGGCCCGCATCCGGGCGGTGCTGCGGCGAGCCAGTACGTATCAGCCGGCGGCCAGCTCCGACCGCGAGCTGCGCTGTGGTGACTTGGTGCTCGACACCCATTTGCGGAGCATCACGCGCGGCGAGACGCAACTGCGCCTGACGCCGCTGGAGTACCGGATTCTACACTACCTGATGATTAACCGTGGTCACGTGCTGGCAAGCTCGGCCATCGTGGAGCACGTTTGGGGCTATGAAGGCAGCGGCAACGAGGACTTGGTGAAGGTCCACGTCCACCGGCTGCGGCAGAAACTGGAGCCGGACCCGGGGCAGCCGGTCTACCTCCGCACCGTCCCCGGTGTGGGGTACCGCTTGGAAGAGCCGGTCGCAGAGTCATAGGCAGCGGTGGGCGTCGCAGTGCTTCCGGCCGGTTGGCGTGGCTTGGCCGCGCCAGCAACAGGGCAGCACTGCCCAGCGTTCTACTCACAGGGATAGGCCTCACCCCCAGCCCCCTCTCCATCGCAAAGCGATAGAGAGGGGGGATTCCCGCTGGCGCGGGAATGACGATTTTTGCAACGGTCTCCAGAGGGGAACAGTGGCATGATTGCGCCAGAGATAGCGCCCCCGGAGCTGGCCCCGGACATCGAGCGCCGGTCGCGCCTGATTCCGCGATACCGCGTGCTGCTCCACAATGACGACTTCAACGAGATGGGCTACGTGGTGCGCGCGCTGCAGAAGTCGGTACCGTCGTTGAGTAGGGAAGAGGCGGAGGCCATCATGCTGGAGGCGCACGAGGAGGGTGTGGCCACCGTCATTGTCTGCCCGCTGGAGTTGGCCGAACTGTATCGGGACCGTTTGCAGACCTTCAGGTTGACCAGCACGATCGAGCGGGAGTAGCGGGCTGCCGGCTATGCTGCGGCTGTACGGCTCGTTTACTACGCTGCGTCGCTCCACAAAGCTACGTCGGCTCTTGGCGCCCCCCACCTACTTCCTGCTGGCGCTGCTGCTGCTCGTAGCCGGCCGAGCACTCCCCCGGGATCCCCTGACGAGCATCAGGTCAGCACTCTTTGCGCCGGATTTCGAGGCGGTCCACGTGCAGATCGTCCTCGACCAGGAGCAGCATACCCCCGACCACACCGGCAGCACCGCACCCTACGGTACTGACGTGCCGCGCCTGATAACGCTGACGAGCGAGGGCGAGGTCTTGGCGCGGAGGGACGAGCTGATCCGTTATATCTGGCATGATGGTGGTTTTCCGCAACAAGTACCGACGTTGATTACGGAGAATATCACCGATGCGGACTTTAGCAGCTTGGGTAACCTCCAAAGTATTGATCGAATCACGGTAGAGATGGCCCATGGTGTCAACTCTATCGTCTATCTCTTCCATCCGGAGCGGGATAATGACAAGCTCATGATCTACCATCAGGGGCATCGGGGCGGGTTTCTCCTGGGCAAGGGAACGATTGCCTATTTCCTCGGGAAGGGCTACACGGTCGCCGCGTTTGCCATGCCGCTGCTCGGTATGAACAACCGGCCGGTCGTGGAGCTACCACGGTTCGGCAGACTGCGACTGCATACGCACGACCATCTGCGCTACCTGGATACGGCCACATTCTCGTCGCTGCAGTTCTTCCTGGAGCCGGTGGCGATGCTGTTGAATTACGTCGAGCAAGCGCATGACTTTCGGTCGGTCTCGATGATGGGCGTCTCCGGAGGGGGCTGGACCACGACGCTGTATGCAGCCTTGGACCCCCGCGTGGCCTACAGCTACCCGGTGGCCGGCACGTTACCGCTCTACCTCAGCTCGGAGGTGGAGATTGGGGACTATGAGGAGTCGCTACCGGAGTTCTACCGCATTGCCAACTACCTGGAGCTGTATCTCCTCGGCTCCTATGGCCAAGACCGGCATCAGGTGCAGATACTGAACTACTCCGACCCGTGCTGCTTTGGCGGCATCGGCTACCTGAGCTATGAGCCGGCAGTGATCCGGGCGCTGGCAGTGCTGGGGCCGGGCAGCTTTGAGGTCTATTTGGACACCACGCACCACGACCACGCGATCTCCGAGACGGCGCGACTGGTGATCTACGGGAAGGACAACGGGCGCTAGGCTAGGAGGTGGTGCGGGAGGCTGGCCCCCCTATGGGTCCCCCCGTCCCGACGGGGGGACGGAGGGTGGCTGCGCCTGGATTGCCGATGGTCGCGCCGCCGTGCGGGGGAGCGGCGGGTGCTTGGTGTGCTGGCGCTGGCGGAATATCGCGTAGAGCACGACGCCCGTCGCTACGGCCAGGTTGAGCGAGTTGACGCGGCCGACCATGGGGAGGCGTAGCAGGTCGTCGCAGGCGGCGGCTTGGTTGGCCGATAGTCCTTCGCGCTCGCTGCCCATGAGCAGGACGAGCGGGGCAGCGTAAGAAACGGCGTCGTAGTCGCGGGTGGCGTTGACGGCGGTGCCGACGAGGCGGTAGCCGTGCGCTTGCTGCCAGGCGCAGAGCGCGGCGAACGTCGTGCGGACCAGGCGTTGGGTGCAGATGGCGCCCATGCTGGCGCGCACGGCCGCCGGGTGATACGGGTCGGTGGCATCGCCGAGGAGGATTAGTCCGGCGCCGCCAACCGCGTCGAGCGTGCGGAGGATGGTGCCGACGTTGCCGGGGTCCTGCGGAGCGTCGAGGGCGACCCAGCATAGCTCGTCGCCCGGCTGGACGGTGGCGAGGGAGTGCCAACGCTGGCGCACCACCGCCGCGAGGCCCTGTGGATGCTGGCGCGTCGAGAGGCTCTGCATCACCGCGGCCGTGACCGCCAGGCGAGGCACGTCGCGGCGCACCTGGCGGGCAAGCAGGTCGTGGGCATAGTCGCTGGTCAGTAGCTCCGGGGCGACGATCAGGGAGGCGATCTCGCTGCCACTGCGGATGGCTTCGGCTACGAGACGGATGCCTTCAGTGAAGAACAGGCCGCTGCGGCTGCGCTCCTTGCGCGTGGCGAGCTTGCGGACTTGCATGATCCGCGGATTGCGGGGGCTGGCGATCAGCGTGCGTGTGGGTTGGCTGAGCATTGGTGGTTCCTGGTGGTGGGCTGGACCTAACCCCCGGCCCCTTCCCTTCAGGGAAGGGGGGTCAGGACGGCGACCGGTGGCCCCCACCCCAGCCCTCCCCCGTCCCGACGGGGGAGGGTGTACGCCGTCTCCCGCTGGGAGGAGGGCTAGACCGCGGCTACCGTTGCTGGCGGGGGTGGTGGAGGGCGTCGGGGTTGACGACGTGCTGGGGCTGGCCAGCGATGTAGGCTAGGACGTTGTCCACGGGTAGGCGGACTTGATTGGCCGAGCCTACGTCAGTGACCCAGGCGATGTGGGGGGCGAGGATCGCGTTGTCGCGGGTGAGTAGGGGATGGTTGGGTGGGAGCGGCTCTTGCCAGTACACGTCGAGGCCGGCGACGGCCAGCGGACCGTGGTCGAGGGCGTCGAGGAGCGCCTGCTCGTCAATCAGGGCGGCGCGGGCCGTGTTCACGAGCAGGGCGCCGGGGCGTAGCAGCGACAACTCGCGGGCGCCGATGATGTTGGCGGTGCGCTCGGTGGCGCGGAGGTGCAGGGACAGGACGTGGGCCGTGCTAAGTAGCTCGTCGAATGGCACAAGCTCGGCGCCGCAGGCGGCAGCCCGGTCGGGATCGTGGGTGAGGCTCCAAGCGATGACCTTCATGCCGAGGGCGGCGCCCATGCGGGCCACTTGCTGACCGATCAGGCCGAGGCCGACGAGTCCGAGCGTCTTGCCGCGCAGCTCCCAGCCTTGCTCGTGGTACCAGGTGCCGCCGCGGACCTTGCGGTCGGTGAGCGGCAGGCGGCGGGCGGCGGCGAACATGAGGGCAATGGTCAGCTCGGCGACGGATTGTGTGGTGGCGCCGGGGGCGTTGCAGGCGAGGACACCGTGCTCGGTCGCGGCCGGTAGGTCCACCTGGTCGGTGCCGGTGCCGACGATGGCGATCAGCTTGAGCTTGGGCAGGCGGGCGAGCAAGTCGGCATCGAATACGGTGTAGGCGCGCACGGTGACGGCGACGTCGGCGTCCGCCAGGCGGGCGACCAACTCATCGAGGTCGGCGGCGCGGGTATCGTAGAGCGCCACGTCGCCGGCGGCTTGTAGCCGGGCCACTTCGTCGGGATAGTCGGCGTAGGCGGGGGGATAGTCGTCGGGGATGACAATTTTCATGGGGTTGCTCCTCCTCTCGGTGTGGTCGTATTATAGCGGCTGGGGAATAGTTGATAGTAATACCATCAGAACTCTTGACAATCTCCGCATAAGGTGATAGGATAGGAGTGTCACCGGAATGGTCGGTGACGAGAGTGGATAGGTCGGCCAGTGACGGCCGGCACTACGAGCCGTAGGAGGTAAAGGACGATGGAGAACATCACGCGACACAATCCGTTTGGGACGGGGCGGCCGTTGAGCGAGATGGTGGACAAGCTGTTCCGCGAGAGCGTCGTGTTTCCGCGGTTTGCGGAGGGCGACGAGCGGATGGTGGCGGCCGGGGTGCCGAGCCTGTACGAGACAGAGGAGGGCTACGAGCTGTATGTGGCCGTGCCCGGCGCACAGGCCGACAATCTGGACATCTCGCTGCAGGGCGACGTGATCTCGATCAGCGGCAAGAGCGCGTGGGAGGTACCGGAGAAGGCGGCGGCCATCTGGCAGGGTATCCAGCCGCGCGAGTTCCGTTTTGCCTGGCGTTTGCCCGGCGAGGTGGAGGGGAGCGAGGTGAAGGCCAAGCTGGAGCAGGGCATCTTGCAGCTGACGCTGCCGAAGGCGCGTGCCCAGCGACCGCGGCGCATTACTATCGAGACGAACGGGAGTTGAGGCGCAGGCGCAGGCCTCACCCCCTGGCCCCCTCTCCATCGCGGAGCGATAGAGAGGGGGTTTTGCCGCTTGTCGTTGCTGCGTGTGGGGGGCCATGCCCTCGGGTGGCGGGCTTGACTTCCTCGTGTGATTTATTTATGATGGTGCTCTTGGATACCGTGTAGCGGTATTCACGACACAGTGTTGGGCGCACAGACCAATGAGTGACCGCACGCCGATACCCAGCGACGCGCCGCCTGACGGGATTGTGGCCTCACGCTGCCTTGCGGCACGTTGCTGGGATGGTGCGGTTCATTGGTAGTGAGCCACAGTCCCCAACTGCAAGGGAGACACCTCGCTATGTGGCCCAGACGCACTCTGCTGGCTGGCGGCATTTCCGTGCTGGCTCTTTCTCGCTCTGCTAAGGCGCAGAGTGCATTGAAGCATGGCACAGTAGTACAACTCGATACGACACCACACATATGGGTTGCCGATTGGCAAGGTGTCCTTCATTGGGCAGGCGATACACGCGCTCTTCAAGGACGACATGTTGATTGGAGCAGGCACCGCCATGTATGGCTCCATACGCTAGAAGGTAACTACTTGCAGCGTGGATACGGCTACCAGGTTGGCGACCCTTGGCTTTCTCTTGGCTTGCTGAAGGACGGTGATCCTATTTACCTTCCCAAGTGGGAAACCAATTGGGCAGTACCAAAGCTGTACCACATACTCAACATCAGAGATGTTGAACTGTTTGGCATCAATGAGACGAACTACGGAAAGTTCGTTATAGATAGGACAGAGTGGGAACGACGCCATGGATTTGACGTGAACATATTGGAGCGCCATTCTTTACCGTCTACAGTGCCAGATGTCTTTGCGGACTGCCATCAAGCTAGGGTACTATCTATCGGAAGGAGAGTTGATTTTGATGATGGCAGAGTGCGCTTTGCCTTTTGGCACAGTAGATTACCCTCTGTGCCTGACCATGACGGCGACGGTTGGGTATTGTGTGACGGGTAGTATGGAGAAGAAAGGCTGTTGCGGTCGAGTGTTTCTAGCCTTTGGGCGGGCCAGGAATCTGCCTAGTGGGGAAAGGTGACGTGGCCAGTATACAACATCTTACTTGCTAAGGATGTTGAAGAGGTGAAAAACTAGAAAGGTAAGTAGAGTGAGCACGATTGTCGTCGGCAGAGTAAGTCTAGCGAATGGTGCAGTAGCTCCGGTGCAGTGGAATGATAGCGGGGAATTTAGTAGCTTTGATGAAGGAAATAGACGTGTCTTCATAAAATACAGTTGCATCGCTAAAGGCGGTGTCGTAATAGTGGAGTTTTTGTACGACCGTTCTTATGAGGTAGGCAGTACGTTCGAGGCAGCACGCCATATCATCAACAACGCAGTCCTAACCATCGTAGGAGAAAAAGGCATTGGCTTGTTTCCCACCATCGAATACTGCAAGACTGCCGACAACCAGATAGTGAGCGCAAGTCCGGCCAGAATTGATGAGCAGGCCCCTTTCGACTCCGATGCCTTTCGACAATATTTGGGTTCTACACCTGACCTGCGAAACGCTTTGGCAGACTATAATTACGGATTGCTACATCCGTATGACAGTCCATTATTCTTCTACAGAGCTATAGAAACACTAGCACATGCTGTGCGTAGCACCGTCAACAAGGAAAAGAGCAGCGAGAAGTTGACAAGCTCCGACTGGGACATCTTTCACAGCAAGCTAGGCACCAAAAGCTCAGACCTCAATCTCTTGCTAGAGTTCTCGAAGAAACACCGACATGGACACCGAGAACTATTTAGCGATGAGGAGCACACTAGCATGATGAAAACAACACGTTCCTTCATCGTGGCAGGGATACAGTTTCTGATACGAGAAGGCACGCAGCCTATCGATGTTTACCGTCAACAGAGAGAGGAAGCCGAAGGTGGAATGGCAGTTCAATAAGAACGCCATCCCCATTGGCAGATCGCTCTGCATCTACTGCAAGCACGTGTATCCTACAATCTGACACATTGACCGTTCTTTCTTAGTTTGGGTGAGGTGAAGGGAGAGAACGATGGCAGGTACGGTGAGCACTTTGCCAAAACGTGAGTATCGCCTACCTCATAACCGACCTGCCGTGCGCCAGCGTGCTCGCCTGCGGGCTGCTCGCCTGCGGAATGGCTGCCCCCGGCCCCTTCGTGCAAACTTTACCAACGTCCGCTCTTACGACTTTGATCCTAGACATCACAGGTGGTCGTGGGATGATGAGCACTACCTACCGCTGGCGCAGGCGGCACTGCAGGCCTTCCAAGAAAAGCCTTATGCTCCTGTCGAAGTGAGCCAGCCCGCACTGGACAACATAATGACGGGTAGCACAGAGGGCACTCGACAGAAACGACGTGCTGAGAAAGCTATCCTGGATTTGCTTAGGGAGCATGAAGTGACAGTGTGGTTCTCTGCCAAGTCCGAAGGCTTGTCCGTGCCGATCTCATGGTTAGAGCCGATAGTGGGCTGGGTGGGCAGAGACAGGCGCGGTCAGCGGATTGACCTTGTGACGGCAACTATTGAGCTATCTCCACGTCTAGCCTGACCGTACAATGAGGTAGGGGATGGGGCCATGGGAAGCTATCGGTCCTGCTTATCCTCTAGTCCGGGGAATCCTGATGCTGACAATCCCCTCACCCTGGCTCTCGCCCGCGGGGCCAGCCCCCCTATGGTCCCCCCGCTGCGACGGGGGGACGGGAGTGGCGTGCTGCGCGTCTATGGCGGTGGGATTAGCGGGGAAGCGGGAGGCCTGGGTGCTGCGGCAACTGGATTGCGGCTTTCGCCGCAATGACGGGCTGAGGAGGGCTGAGGGTAGAATGAGGCGGGGGTTGAAACCTTTTGGGGCGGGGGCGGTCTAAGGGGCAGAGACCGGAGCGGCCGCGGGGGCCGCTGGCAGTGAAGCCGAGGTGGAGAGAGCGGTGGGTCAGCAAGGCGGAGGCTCGGACCGGGTAGCGGCGATTGCGCCGGGGGCGGATGAGGCCGACCTGGTCCGGCGCAGTCAGGGCGGGGACCAGCAAGCCTTTGCGGTGCTGGTGCAGGCCTATCAGGGGACGGCCTACGCGCTGGCCTTGCGCCTGTTGCGGAATCCTGACGACGCCGCCGATATGGCCCAAGAGGCGTTCATCCGCGCGTGGCAGGCGCTGCCACGGTTTCGCGGACGGTCGCGCTTCGGTACTTGGCTGTACCGGATTGTCTACAACCTCAGTCTGAACCGGCAGGACGCGCTGCGGCGGCAGGGGCCGCAGGTGGCGGACGGTGAAGCGGTGGCGGCGGCGCTGCCGGCGCGGGAAGGCGATCCGGTCCGCACGGCCGAGGCGGGGGAGCTGCGGGAGTGGCTCTGGCACCAAGTGGACCTGCTGCCGGAACGCTACCGGGCGGTGTTGGTGTTGTATTATTTGCGCGAGCTGACGTATGATGAGATTGCGGAGATACTTGATCTGCCGCTGGGGACGGTGAAGACGCATCTGTACCGAGCCAAGGCGGAATTGAAGCAGCGGCTCGAACAGCAGTGGCCGGGGCGGCCAGCGGTTGATGTACCGACCGGTTCCGAGGACGAACCGCCCGCGCGGGCACACGTCCGGCTGGACCGACCAGCGATGCTAGACGGGAGCAGGATGCGATGCGCTTGGGCGCCTTGATCTGTGCGTTCACCCGCCGACGCTTGCCGGGCCTGGCCGCGCGGGCGGCCGCGGCCGGGGAGACGGCGCCGCCGCGCCACGTGCGGCAGTGCGCGGAGTGCAAGCGGGAGTGGGCACGCTGGCTGGACATCGAGCAGGCGTTGTGGGCCGGCCCGGAGCAGCTGCCGACACCGAACCTGCTGCCGGGGATTATCGGCGCGCTGCCGGCGCAGGAGGCGCCGCTACCGGCGGCACAGCACAACGGGGTGGCGCAGTGGTGGCCGTTGGCGGCGGGGCTGGCGGTGCTGCCGGCGTTGTTCATTGGCAGTGGGGACCCGGCGGTGCTGCTGGTAGTGGCGGTGGATTGGCTGGTCAGCGCCGCCGGCTCGGCGTGGGCCGCGCCGTTCTTGGCCCTGCTGGAGCCGCTCGGTGGCCAGACGGCGTTGCTGGACTGGCTGATCCCGCTCCTCGAACACAGCGCGCGGTCGGCCGAGATGCTCGTGCCGGCGTTGATCGCGCTGATCGTGCTCAAGCCGCTGCTGCAACGGCCGGTCGCGGCGCGGTAGGGGGCTGGACCTACCCCCCGGCCCCTTCCCTGCCAGGGAAGGGGGGTCATGGCGGCGCACGCTTATTCCTCGGATACTTCTTCTTCCTGTAACTGGGCTATTGCTGCCGCGATGTCCTCGTCGGTGGCGGCGTGCCATTCGCTGCTGCGACTTTCTAGCGCGGCGAGGACTTGCCGGTTGGTCTGCCTTTGCGCGTGGAGTTGCCGTGCGGCCGTGGTGACGCGCTCGCGGTGGCTGGCCGCCAGCGAGCCGTGTTTGCGGCGCACGATACCGGCAAACTCGCCGGTTTCGACCGCCAAGCCGGCTTGCTCGGCGCGGCGGAGCCAGGCGCGGAAGCCGACGGGACAGCGCAAGACTTCCTTTTCGCGTGCCCATTGTGGGCGGCGCTGCTCGACGACGCGGGCCAGCGCGCTGAGGAGCGCCGCGGCGTTGGCCGGCCGCACGCGGCGCACGAGTCGCTTGAGCGCCGGCGTGGCGTCCCAAGCGGCCGGGAGCTGGGCGAGGACCGGCCGGTAGAAGGTCCGCAGGGCACCATGGAGGCCGGCGCCCAGCCGCCAGTACCGCTCGGCCAGCGTCAGCTCTGCCGTGGCCAAGCGGCGGCCATCGAGCGCCGCTAGCCGCCCGGCCTCGGACCAGCCTTCGAGCGTGCCCAACATGGTTGCCGGCGCTACCGGTTCGAGGTGCGCCAACAGTTGAAAGCCATCGCCACGGGAGCGCGTGGCCGGGGCACCGCGCGGCAGCCGAGGCAGCCGGACACCGGGGCGGACGTTGGCGAGCAGCTTGTGAAGCCAGCGATTGAAGGCGCTGTCCGGGGCGATGAAGATGCCTTCCGGGACGATAGTGCTACCCACGTTCCCGGCCATGAGCGCGGTCAGGGCCGCGTGGTAGGCCGGGGAGGGGGCCTGGGTGAGGATGGCCGCGGCGACCTCCGGCACTTCATTGGCGATGCGCGGCAGGTTGCCGGCGAGGCGTGCCGCCGACACCTGCACCGGGTTGGCCGTATCGAGCGACGCCTTGAAATCGGCAGCCTGGACAACCAGCCGGTCGCTGCGTCCCAGGGTGCCGAGCAGCAAGAGGTCCGGGGCCGATACGCCGGCGGCGTGGAGGGCGGGGCCGGCGTCGGGACCGGAATCGACGCTGATGAGGTGAGTGATGGTGGCGGTGCGGCCGGCGCCGAGCGGGACTGACCAGGGCAGGCGCTTTTCCAGGAGGGAGAGGCCAAGCTCTTCCCAGCGGCGGCCGATTAGGGCAGAGGCCTCGCCCCAGGCGCCGATGAGGCGCGAATACTCCTCAGCCTGGACGCTGGTGCCTGGGAATTCGGCAATAGTGAGGAAGCGAGGCGGTAGGGGCAGGGTCGGCTTGGAGGGGCTAGGACCGCGTGCTTTGCCGGATGGTGACGGTCTCTGTCGCACAACAATTCCCAGGGTAGCGGTACGGATCGGCGTGCCGGCAGAGCGCGGCTGGCCGGGCACGTGCAGGGTGAGGATACCATTGGGTGTGCCTGGACAGGTGCTGGCGGTGCGGTTAGCATGGGCGCTGACCTAACCCCCGGCCCCTTCCCTCGCAGGGAAGGGGAGTCCGGTGGGGTACCGGCCCCCCTACAGGTTGGGCCACAGCGGCCAGGGTCGGGGATGAGGAGTGGTTGATGGTGAAGCGCGTGCGAGTGGGGTTGATTGGGTGTGGGACGGTGGCGACGGAGCGGGTGGAACACGCCTATCCGGCCTTGCGGGAGCTTGGGGAGGTCGTGGCGACGTGCGATCCGGTGCCGGAGCGAGCGGAGACGCTGGCCGGCCACGCCCGGCGGTCCGGCGCCGACTGTCGCGTCTATACGGCGCTCGACGACCTGCTGGCCGATCCGCGGGTGGAGGCGGTAGATATCTGCACGCCGCACCCGTATCACGCGGAGCCGGCCATCGCGGCCGCTGGTGCCGGTAAGCACGTGCTGGTCGAGAAGCCGATGGCGACGACGCTCGACGACGGGCGGCGGATGCTGGCCGCGGCCGAGCGTGCCGGGGTGATCCTGTGTGTCAACGAGCAGTTGCGAGTACAGGAGCCGGTGGTGCGGGCGCGCGACATGATCGCGGCTGGCGAGATCGGCACGCCGGCCGTGGTGCGGGCGCATCGGATCGGGTATTTGGAGGAGCGCTGGATGGTGCGGGGCTGGCGCCAAGACGCGGCGCAGGCCGGTGGGGGGATGCTGCTGGACCAGGGGCCGCACTATTTCGCCATGCTGCGCGTGCTGGCGGGTCCGGTGGCCGGCGAGGTGACGCACGTATCGGCGCTGGCCGGGACGGTGCGGGAGGATTGGCAGGCTGAGGATACGGCCGTGGTGGTGCTGCGCTTCGAGTCCGGGCTGTTGGGTGAGGCGCTATATTGCTGGGCCACGCGGACGCCGGATCGGGGGGCGGTCGGCGCCGCCTACGGCACGCGAGGCAGTCTGGACATTATCTCGGCGGAGGGTGGCCTGATCCTGCACCGCAGCGACCTGCCCGGGGGGCGGCAGGTGGTGATCTCCGATGACGGCTATGACCATAGCTATAACATGAGCATTGCCGACTTCCTGCACGCGGTGCGTGGCGAGGCAGCGGCTGTCAGCACGGGCACAGAGGGACTGCGGGACCTGGCGGTGGTCGAGGCGTGCTATCGCTCGTGGCGGTCGGGGCAGGTTGAGCGGGTCGAGGTTGTCGAGTAGGAAGGACCGGCCGGTCGGGGGTCGTAGGGAAGGATGGGGTGACGGATGAGTCGGGCCTGGATTTGGAACGTATTCGACAAATTGGAGTGGTGCCGGCGGACGCGGTCGGATCTGACGGCGGCAGAGCAGGAGTTTGTCGAGGCGACGGCGCTGGACAAGGACGGGAACTGGGGGCAGGACCTCGGGCGGATGAAAGCACTCTTGGACGAGCACCCCTCCATCATCGAGCGGGCCGGTGCGATGGCCCTGTCTACTGCGATCCGCTCCAGGGAGCCTGATGAGGTGAGTGCCGAGGTGGTCCGGTTCTTGGTTGAGAACGGCGCGCGGTTCGAGTACCCCAAGGACTGCTTTAGCCCCGTGCATGAAGGGGCTTGGAGCACGGCGCACGGGCAGTTGGGCATCGAAAGGTTTCGCATTATCTTCGAGGCCGGTCTGGCCGATGCTGCACAGGTCGGTATCGAGCCGCCACACAACGGCCTGACATCCGGGCACCGGTCGCTGCTGCACATCGTGGCCATGTTCGGGCACCCGGCGCTGACCGAGCTGCTGCTCGCGCATGGAGCAGCCAAGGCCATGGAGGTTCGGCTGAACGGAAACGCCGATACGGCGCTCCAGCGGGCCGTACACGCGGGCCTCTGGCGGGACCGGCGGCGGAAGGTCGCCGAGATACTGCTCACGCACGGGGCCTACTACGACATCTTTTCGGCCTGTGCTCTCGACGACGAGGCGCGGCTGCGGGCCTTGCTGGCGGAGGACCCGGCTGCCGTGGGCACCCGGCATTCCGACCGGACAACGCCGCTCCACTGGGCCGCGGCCGCCGGCGCCGGAACATGTGCCGAGGTGCTCTTGGCCGGCGGCGCGGAAATCGGGGCGCTCAACTCCGGCAAGAAGACCCCGCTGCATAAGGCCGCCGAGCCGCACGGCGCTACACCCGCCGATTGGACGTTCCCGCCTATTGAGCGGGTGATCGCGCTGCTGGTGCAGAACGGCGCCAACGTCAACGCGCAGGACATCAAGGGGCGGACACCGCTGCACCTCGCTACCTACGGGGGATCGGCCGCGGCCGCCGAGCAGCTGATGGCACTCGGTGCCGACACGACGATCACAAACAAGCGGGGCAAGACGGCGTTCGAGGTCGCTAGGATGGACTGCCTGTACCTCAAACCGGGACGACCCAAAGCCAAGCGGCGGACCGCAGGGCGGCGGTAGGGGAGGGTTGACCTCACAAGGGTAGGTTTTTGTCTGCATCAGGATTTTCAGGATGGAATGATGAACAGGATGGGCCTCACCCCCCGGCCCCCTCTCCATCGCCGAGCGATAGAGAGGGGGAGTGGATTCCCGCTTTCGCGGGAATGACGGAGGGGAAGCGGGAATGAGGGGGGCTAGGCGCGATGAATTGCGTCCCTACACAAAACATCTACCCTGGTGAGGAGGGTTGATGGGAGAGCGGCAGCCTACACGTGGTGCCGGTGCCGGGAGGAACAGGATGGCAGAGGTAACACAGCTATACGCCGGGATCGCGCCGGTGACGATCACGCCGGACCGGCCGCTGCTGCTGGAGGGTTATGGCTCGCGGCAGGGGCCGGCGACGGGCACGCTCGACGAGGTAGAGGCGCAGGCGCTCGTCCTGGACGACGGGAATACGCGCGCGGCCGTTGTCGCCGCGGACCTGTGCGGCTTTGAGTCGGAATCGGCCGAGCGGATACGAGTGGCGGCGCAGGCCAGCGGCGTGCCCGGCGAGAACATCATGATTACGTACTCGCACTCGCACTCGGCGCCGCTGGTGACGCCGTTTGCGGCGGAGGTGGTTGACGGCGAGTACCTGGCGTGGATGGAGCGGACTATTGCGGAGGCGATCATCACGGCGAGCCGGCGGCTGGCGCCGGTCACGCTCGGCGTCGGCACGGGCGAGGTCAACTTCACGGTCAACCGGCGGGTGCGGACCGCTGCGGGCACGGTGATGCGCGCAAACCCGGAGGGGCTGGCGGATCGCCGCGTGCGGGTGCTGCGCCTGGACCCAGCGGACGCGCCGGCGGCGCCGGGCACGCTCGGCGATACGCCGTTACCGGTGGCTGATCCGGTCGCTATTTTGTTTGCCTACGCAACCCATCCCGGCGTGCTGCGCGACGAGAGCTATCTCTATAGCGGCGAGTATCCGGGGGCGGCGCGGCGCGCGGCTGCGGCGATGTATAGCGCGAACGGAGGGGGCGCCGGCCCGCCGGCGATGTTCCTGCCGGCGTGCTTCGGCAATCTGCGGCCGCACTTGCTGGCGCCCGACGGCGGCTTTCGCTCCGGTACGCAGCACGAACTGACCGTGTTGGGGCGGATGCTCGGCAGCGAGGTCGTGCAGGTTGCAGAGCGTATTGTCGCAGCGCCGGTGAGCAGCATCGCCATGGGGCAGCGGATGGTACGTCTGCCATACAGCCACGTCCCCGACGCGGCCGAGCTGCGAGCGGCCCTCTCCGGGCCAAAGGCATTCTGGGCACAACACCTGCTCGATTGTCTTGCGCGCGGCGAGCCGCTGCCGGAGTCCGAGATGGCAGAGGTGCAGGTGCTGCGCGTGGGGCGGCACTGGCTTGTGGCGCTGCCCGGAGAAACGACGCTGGAGATCGGCCTTTCGATAGAGCGCGGGCTGGTCGAGCGGGGGCTGGCCGACCCGGCGCGGGGTGATATGACGCTGGCGGTGGGCTATGCCAACGGGTACGTGGGCTATCTGTGCGCTGCCAGTATCATCACGGAGGGCGGCTACGAGCCGGCGACTTCATTCTACGAGTACCTGCGGCCGGGACCGTTCGGCCCGGAGGTCGAGCCGGCGCTGGTCAACGGCGCTTTAGAGGTGGCAGAGGAGCTTGGTCCGGCGGAGGGGTAGCCGTATAGCAGGAGGAGATCATGCCGAAGATTGCGCTTATCGGTGCCGGTAGTGTCGTCTTTGCCCGGCGGCTCACCATAGATATTCTGTCGTGGCCGGAGCTGGCCGACGGCACGATTGCGCTGATGGACATTGACGCCGAGAGCCTCGACGTGATGGGGCAGCTGGCGCAGCGCATGGTTCGGGAGCAGGGTCTGCCGACGCAGATCGAAGTGACCGAGGACCGCCGGCAGGCGCTCGACGGGGCCGACTACGTGATCACCTCGATTGACGTTGGCGGTCGGGAGCTACGGGAGCGCGACGTCGCAATTCCGCAGCAGTACGGCGTCTACCAAACCGTTGCCGATACGATTGGGCCGGGCGGCGTCTTCCGCGCCCTGCGGACCACGCCGGTTTTGGTGGATATTGCCCGCGACATGGAGGAACTGTGCCCACAGGCGCTGCTGCTGAACTACACCAACCCGATGAACATCAATATGTGGGCGATTGGCGCGGCGACGAGCGTGCCAGCGGTTGGGCTGTGCCACAGCGTCCAAGGTACGGCCGGGCAACTGGCGCGGTACATGGGCGTGCCGTATGAGGATCTGGCCTATTGGGTGGCCGGGATCAATCATCAGGCCTGGTTTCTGGAACTGCGCCGCGGCACCTATCGGGGCGAGGACCTGTATCCGTTGCTGCGCGAGAAGCTAGAGGACGCGGCGGTGTATGCCCAGGACCGGGTGCGTTTCGAAGTCTTCCGGCACTTCGCGTACTTCGTCACCGAGTCGAGCCGGCACATGTCCGAGTACACGCCCTGGTTCCGGCGCACCGCCGAGTTGCGGGACCGCTTTACGCCGGCCGATGGCGGCGGCAAGGCGGTGGAAGTGCCCGGCGGTGACGCGGCGCGTCGAGCGGAGCACTTCGAGGACATTCGGGAGGAGCTACGCAGCGGCGAGCCGCTGCCGTTCGAGCGCACGCACGAATACTGCTCGTTCATCCTGCACGCCATCGAGACGAACACGCCGTTCCGGTTCAATGGCAACGTGCCGAACGAGGGGCTGATTGCCAACCTGCCGGCCGGCTGTAACGTGGAGGTGCCGATTCTCGCGGACAACGCCGGCTTGCATCCCTGTGCCATCGGTGATCTGCCGGAGCAGTGTGCGGCGATCAATCGAACGAACGTCAACGTACAGGAGCGAGCGGTCACTGCGATCCTGAACCGTGATCGGGAGGCGGTACACCAGGCGATTGCGCTCGACCCGCTGACGACGACGCAGTGCAGCCTGGACGAGGCGCGGCGGATGACGGACGAGCTGTTCGCAGCCTCAGCCGATTACCTGCGGCTGTAGGGCCGGATTGGCAACGTGGAGGTGAACGGGATGAACCAGCGGGTGCCGATACTGGTCTACCATCATGTGTATCCCGACGGCCATGACGCGCTGGGAGCGCCGTCGGGGGAGCGGGCGACCGGGATCATCGGGGCGGCGGCGCTGCGGCGGCAGCTCGACTACCTGGTTGCCGAGGGCTGGGAGGTGATCTCGACGACGCGCCTGGTGGATTGGCTGGAGCAGGGCGTCAGCATCCCGCAGCGGGCCGTCGTGCTCCACTTCGACAACGGCTGGCTGGATACGTATACGGTGGCCTGGCCGATCCTGCGTGATTACGGGCTGACGGCTACGTGCTACCTGATTAGCGCCGTGGCGGCGGCCACAGACGGGCAGCCGGTGGCGGTGGCCACCTCGACCGAGGGCGCGGTGGCCAAGCCCGGCCTCAGTTGGCGGCAGGCGGCCGAGCTGGTAGCGGACGGGTGGGAGATCGGCGCGCACACCGCGACGCATCCGCGGCTGGCCGAGGTGCAGGCGGCGACGGGTGACGCCGGGGTCGTGGCCGAGATAGAGCGCTCCCATGCGATGTATCGTGAGGGGATGGGTGCGGTGCCGACGCACTTTGCCTATCCGAGCGGCTCGCGCAATGCCCGGACCGACGCGCTGCTCGCGCCGTATTATAGTTCCCTGCGGCGCTGGCACTTCACCTCCCCGCCGCGGTGGACGTACACCGACCGCAGCACGTCGCCGCTGGCGTTGGAGTGCCAGAATGTGGATAACACCGTGTCCTTTCGGGACTTCGTCCGGCTGTTCGAGGGGGTGGGATAGGGGGTATTGGCTCTCACCAGGCTAGGTTTCTCGGCAGCAGGCGGGGTGGACCTACTCCCCGCTCCTTCCCTGGATGAAAGTTGACAACTTAATCGGGTAGTGGGATGTAGCCCCCCTATGACCCCCCGCTGCGGCGGGGAGACGGGAGCGGAGGTAAGGAGGTTGGTGATGGAATATCGGACGTTCGGTGCGACGGGCTTGCGGGTGTCGGCCATTGGGCTGGGCGCTTTTCCGCTCTCCGGGATGCGCCAGCAGCCCGACGGGCGGATGCTCGGTTGGACGGGGACGGATGACCGCGAGGCGGTGGCGCTGATCCATCGCGGCGAGGAATTGGGCGTCAACCTGATTGATACGGCGGAGTCCTATGGAGCCGGCCACAGCGAGATCGTCACCGGCAAGGCGCTGGCCGGGCGGCGCAACCGCTGGATCGTGGCGACGAAAGTGAGTCCGTTCACGCGGCCGGCGCCCAATATGGGATCGGCCGGCAGTCCGCTGATCGCCGCTACGGCGCGGCAGCGGATCATCGAGGCGTGTGAGGGGAGCTTGCGCCGCCTGGGGATGGACCACATAGACTTGTATCAGCTCCATGCGGTTCCCGCCACGCCGGCGATGCCGGCCGTGATGGAGGCGCTGGCGACGCTGCGCGAGCAGGGCAAGGTCCGTTGGTACGGCATTTCCACGAATGACCACGCAGCGATCAAGCAGCTTCGCACGCTCGGCCCGATTGACGTGCTCCAGATCGGCTACAACCTGCTGGAGCGCGAGGCCGATGGCTTGTTGCACTGGTGTCGGGAAGAGCGGATCGGGACGCTCATTCGCGTGCCGTTGGCCAAGGGGATGCTCACCGGGAAGTACGTCGGAGCACGGGCGGCGGCGGTGCCGGAGGAGGACGTGCGCTACGACCGGTTCCAGTTGCCGGAGTCGGTGGATGCGCTACAGAAGTTGCCGCAGCTCGATTTCCTGGCCGCCGGGACGGGGCGGACGATGGCACAGGCAGCACTACGCTTCGTGCTGGATCACCCCGGCGTGTCGTGCGTGATTGCCGGGGCCAAGAACCGGGGGCAGATCAAGGCGAACGCCGCCGCAGTGGAAGTACCCTCATTGTCGGCGGCGGAAACGCGACGGGCAGTGGCGATTGCAGACACGATCCGCACACCGGGGTGGACCTAGCGGTGGTGGCGGACGGTTGCTGGGCCGGTCTGGCGGGTGCCGCAGCCCTGGACTTGCCAGCAACCCAATCCGCACTGTATCCTATGCGCGTTACCCTTGCAGCCTGGAGGAGCGCAGCAAGGGTGGGGCGCCTGATCGCTCGCCGGGCGTCGTGTCACACTGGGCGAGCATACACGCCGCTCCCTGCGGGGAGCGAGTATCTAGGAGGTACGCCGATGGCAGGTGTAATCCGCAGACGGTATCTGGGAGGCGCGGCAGCGGCAATTGGGGGGCTACTCGCCGCGGCCTGTGGTGAGATCGAGGTCCGCTACGTGCAAGGGCCGGCCGGACCAGCCGGACCAGCCGGCCCGCAAGGCGCCACGGGAGCGCAAGGCGCCGCGGGGGCGCAAGGTGCCACCGGGCAAGCCGGGGAGACGCAAGTCGTCGTCCAGGAGAAGGTCGTCACCGTCGAGAAGCAGGTGGTGGTCGAGGCGCAGGCGAAGGCGCCAATCAAGCTCACGTATCTGAACAAGCACTTCCCCGGGACGGTGAACTACGAGTGGGACAACCTCATGTACGAGCGGGTGGCAGAGGAGTTCCCGCATATCGTGTTCGAGCACAGCCCGATCCAGACCTCGCGCAAGGAAGCGTTCATCGTGCGCGCCTCGGCCGGTGTGCCGGCACACATGGTGCAGAACGACTGGGGCGTGTGGCTGGACCTGGCGCGCGGTGGCAGCATCATGGAGTTGACGGACAACTTCAAGCGGGACAAGATCGTCCCGACGGAGACCTTCCTGCGCTGGTCGGTGGAGCAGTACAGCTACGCTGGCCGGATGTTCGGGTTCCCGTTGTCGCAGTCGTCCGACTCGTTCCCGTACAACAAGGGCCTCTTCGACTCGGCCGGGTTGCCGCACCCGCCGACGGACGTGACGGACCAGTCTTGGACGATGGAGTCGTTCCTGGAGACGCTGCAGAAGCTGCAGCAGGCGCTGGGCGATGACGCCGCCGCGATGGGCAACGGCCATGGCTACCACTGGAACCGGGGTACCTGGTACGGCCACTCCTCGTGGGATGACGTTGCCATCAAGCCGACGATGGATCACGAACTGTTCATCAGGGGCAACCAGTTCTGGCAGGACCTCCGGCACAAGCACCGCCTGATCATGGATTCGGAGTTCTCGAAGGCGATTGGTGGTATCGGCAAGGGCTTCCCGGCAGGGAAAGTCGCGATGTACTACACCTGCTGCCCGCACAACGTGCTGCGTGACGCGAAGGCAACCGGTGTGGAAGCCGGCCTGGCGACGCTACCGTTCTCCGGCTGGGACACGAACGGCAACACCATCTTCCCCGGTCAGAACATCTCGGGGCGGGTGTGGCCGCACAACATGCACGTCGCCAAGGAGATTACGACGGAGGAGCAGGAGGCAGCCTGGACGTTCTTCATGTGGCTGGTGAAGGACCCGAAGAACGGCGGCCTGATGCCACCGTCGAACCAGCACATCGTGGCGCCGTACCTCGACGAGACGTACTCCGAAGCCGCCCAGCGCGACTTCGAGAGCATCACCGGGGTGGACAGCGTTGCCAGCAGCGCGCCGCTGCAGAACGCCTTGACCGAGTATCCGAGCTTCTGCGGGATGCTGAAGTACGAGGAATACTCGGATGCGTGGAACGCGATCAAGGACGACTGGAGCAAGCACGAGGCCAACGAGATGTCCTCGGGCGACTTCTCGCGCCGTGCTCAAGAGGTGTTCACGAACGCCAAGCTGGGCACGAACACCCTGTAGCAAGAGGCCGCTGCACCTCTTCCGGGGTGCGGCCGCTTGCCAAGCACGCAACTGCGGCAGGTATCGGCGATCTCGCCGGTACCTGCCTGTTTTTAAGGCTCGGCTCCCGGGGTGGGACCTAACCCCCCGGCCCCTTCCCTAAAGGGAAGAGGGTAGGTCCGCCGCAATGACGAGCATCTGGACGCGATGAATCGCGCCCCTACGGCGTGCTGTGCCGTCCGTCAGGATGAGGGGGCGAGGTTGGCGCCTAACGCTGCGCGCAGGGGGGTGAGGAAATCGTCGTCACCGACGTGGACGGGACAAGCCGCCCGGCGCGCCGCGGCGAGGGGATCGAAGTAGCCTAGCGTGCGGGCCATGTCGGCCGCGCGCTCCGGGTAGGTCCGCAGGTAGTCGTTGAATTCTGCGAGTGGGTAGTCGTTGGTCGTGGGGAGCACATCGGCCAGACGGTAGAACAACGATGGCGCGGCGCGCACGCCGGCAACCTCCCGGCCACGCAGGGCGGCCACAAAGAGGGCCAGGTCGTTGCCCGCGACCGTGATGGCGCTGTGGTCCACTTCGTCCGATGGGCGGCTCAGGAGAAAGTCCACGGCGCGGCAGGCGTCGGCCACGATGCCGCGATAAGCATAGGCTTCCGGCGAATCGATGCCGTCGGTGAGCAGGCCGGGGTAGGCTGCGGCGTAGGGCCGGTCGCTGAGACGTTGGCCGCGATGACACAGGGTCAGCACGGCGCGCTGCTCCGGCCAGCGGTGGTCTAGGTCGCCCACGGGCACATGCACTACACTGCCGTAGCCGGGTAGCTGCACTTCCACGCCACGTGGCTCCGCGCCGGCCGCAGGCGGCGGCTGGACGTAGTACGCAAACAGGCGGTAGGGGCCGATACTGGTGAAGCGCGCGCCGTACACGAGCGCCTCCGCCGATGACCGCAGCGGCAGTAGCTCGACTTCGGGCGCCACCTCCGTGTGCGCCAGCTCGGTCGCTACCGTGCCCCAGAAAGCATCGAAATCCGCCGGCTCCGGTTGGTGAGGCAGCGTCGGTGTCTGCATTGGATCCCCTTCGAGTCCTTGCTTGTCGCCGATGCGCGAGCGTAGGGCGGGCAGTCGGGCGTTAGGCGGCGACCTGAAGATGGTGGCGCATCCACGCCTGGACGTGCGGGGCGTGTTTGGCGCCGCCGGCACCGTGCCCCTCGCCCGGATAGGCGCGTAGCTCCTTGACCGCCGCGCCAACCGCCGCGAAGACGGCGTAGCCCGTTTCCGGTGGGCAGACGGGGTCGGCCAGCCCGATGTTCATGAGCGTCGGGCAGCTGATGCGCGGTGCCATATTGATGCCGTCGTAGAAATCGAGCGTCCGCAGGACCGCCGCGCGGCGGTCCGGATAGATGCGGAGGTAGTCGTTAAGCTCTTCATAGGGATAGGTGTGGGTGAGGTCAATGGCCTCGCGCATCCCGCAGAGGTAGGGCGCGCCGGGGCAGGCCGCGCGGATGGCGGGATGCCAGGCCGATGTGACGATGGTCAGGGCACCGCCTTGGCTGCCGCCGGTCACGGCGACACGCTCCGGGTCCACTTCGGGGCGGCTGAGGAGCAAGTCAATCGCGCGCCAGGCATCGCAGTAGAAGCCGCGGTAGCCGTAGGTTTGGTAGTCGGTCAGGTTATGTGTGAGCAGGCCGGGATAGCCGGGGTTGAAGACGCCGTTTGACCGCAGCTTGCCGCGCGGGGCCACTACCACGCTGGCATAGCCTTCGCGTGCCCACTGCTTGCCTGTTGCGAGCGACGGCTCACTGACGTAGCCCGGCATGATGGCGATGGTCGGGTTGGGCTGGCCGGCGCTATGGCGCGGCACGCAGTACCAGCAGGCGATCCGCAGCCGCTCCCAGCTTGTGTAGAAGACCTCGTAGACGAGAACCTCATCGTCAGAGCGTAGCGGCACGAGCCGCACTTCCGGCTCCAGCGGAATATCCTGGAGCCGATCCCAGGTCTCCTGCCAGAAGGCATCGTAGCCCGCCGGCTTGGTGACGGACGTGCCGTAGCCGGCCGGGTCGCTCCGGTCATACGGCTGCCCATCACGGTCTACGGCGCCTACGCGGCTGGGCTGAAGGTCCATGGTTGTGGCCTACTCCTTGGTTCCTAGTCGCCGGTGCAAAGGCCGCCGCACGCCGGCTGGCTCTAAGCCTAACTGGACGATGGCACTCGGTCAATGAGGCGTAGAGCCGAACGCACCGTATCTGCGTGTCGGAACCTCAGGTTGTTATGCCCAGCGCAGACAGCTTTTCCTCCCGGTAGAGGGATAGGACATCATTCAGTGCCGTGAGGTCACCGCCGAGATAAGCCTGAAGCCAACTCTGTAAGGCATCCAGGAAGTCTATATCAAGCACTACGGGACGCGGTACGAGCCAACGCTCGTGAACCACTTGCAGCCGGTCAAACCGCACGAAGCTCTCCCGAATACCATACTGGGTATCCGGAGGCATGTAGAAGAGTTGATTATAGGCATAGGCCTTTACTCGATCAATGAAGGTTTGTGAGTAGGGACGTTTCGTGCCTCTTGCCTGGAAGCCATACAGTGGGGCAACGACAAAGCCTTCATCGTGCTGGCGTGGGTGATCCTGCCAGGAATCGCATGGTGAGGACACGACGACGGCCGGTCGCCACTTATGACGGCGGACAACGTCTACCTCGTCGGAACGCTGACCGATCTCATAGACCGGGTAGCTTCCTTGGCGATCACGGAAATGCTGAGTTCCCACTTGTCTAATAATGTAGCTCTGCACCATCCTGGCATTGATGTCTCCGGCCTCCAGAACCGGAATTCGTGCTGCGTCAAGCAGATAAACGGCGGCGGTGTCGCAGATGCGGCCCGGTTCACATTGAGAATGCGCCAGTGGTTTTGGCTGCCGCATGTAGTAGCGGTCCAAAAGCTCGATCATGTTTCCGCCCTACTCGGCCTGCTCACGAATCGTGTTCGCTGCCTCCGGCGTGATCTGTACTGCTCGGCCGTCGAGGCGGCGGCGAGTCTGCGGCACCTGATCTTCGGCGTTGAGCAGCCGCATACCCTCCTCGTATACAGCGTCACGCGGAGCACGCGCTGGTCTAGTTCCGGCCCGGCGTGCTTCGCGCCGGCGAGCGAGCCGGCGTCGTAAGTCCGCGAGCACCTCATCCGACAGGCGGTGCGGCTCCCGTTGCGGCTGCGGATATTTTGGTGTGGCTCTCACTACTCGCGAGAAATCCAGCACCTCGCCCCGCGCCACGTTCTCCATCGGCTCTGTCCCAAAGTACACGTAATCGAGCAGCACCGGCAGGTCCTCCAGTCCCCATTGCTGCACAATGCGGTCTAGGATCACGCGATCAGGTAGAGTAAGGATGTCATCTACCGACACGTCCTCATAGCTCCCTAGCGCCACGTAAGCTCTGTGGCCGGAGGTCGTCGTGGCTTCATCGCTACCAAGATATGGCTCCAGAGCAGTGTCGTATGGTCCGTAGTGCAGAAACCGCCATTGGAGGCGCGTGAAGGGGTGACCGTGAACTCGATAATATTCGATGTCAAATAAATACAGCAGCTTTGCCAAGCGGGTACGGGCAGCGGTGCCTTCATGATCGCTCAACTTCTGGACGATATAGTCCACGAGCCGCTGAAGGTGAGGATGTAGTCGGCTAGACGCGGTGGTTGTCATGGTACATGAACTCCACTCAGGCTAATGATTCTAGCGTTACCTGGGAACTAGAGGCCAGCCCCGCCAAGTGGACCCACAGTCCGATGCCGTGCCAGTGCTCGGAGCGCCAAGGCCAAGCAGCACTCCTCGCGCTTCGCGCCGCCGTTTGCGCCCTGCTGTGGAAAGGTACACGACGTTCCGGCCTGTCGTGCCCGGCCATAGCCGGTGGGGTGGGCCGCTTGACGAGGCGGCGCGGCTGTGTTACGATGCCTTCAGCCGGCCTGTGCGGGCATGGTGTAGTTGGTAACACGCGACCTTCCCAAGGTTGAGATCGAGGGTTCGAGTCCCTTTGCCCGCTCCCAACGGTGACTTGGTTGCCACTTCGGTCTGCCGCTCGGCAGGCCCTTTTTTGTGTGTGCGGCGGTTGCCGGTTGTCCTCGCCGGCGCGGCACGCAGAGATGCACGGGCTAACTATCGGCCGGCTCCGCGTCTCCTTGGCGCGGATGATGGCCCACGGAGCAACGCTCGACACGCGCCGGATACGCCGACCAGGACAGAAACACGGAGGGATGACGCGGTATGACGCACCTCATGGAGCAGGTAGGGGGCTGGATCGAGGAGCTGATCGCCACCATCGGCTATCCCGGTATTGTCCTCGTGATGGCAATCGAAAACATCTTCCCACCCATTCCCTCCGAGATGGTGCTGCCGTTCGCCGGGGCGCTATCGGTCAAGGGAGAGCTGAACTTTTGGGGCGCCGTGGCGGCGGGTACCGCCGGCTCGCTGATCGGGGCAGTGGTGCTCTACGCGATTGGGTACGTGGCGCGCGAGGCCGGCGTGCGGCGGCTGGTCGCAGCCTACGGGAAATACGTCTTTATCTCCGAAAAGGACCTCGACCGCGGGGCGGCGTGGTTCGAGCGGTACGGTGAGGCGGTCATCTTTTTCGGGCGGCTCATCCCGATCATTCGCAGTATCATCTCCGTGCCGGCGGGCTATACGCGGATGCGCGTTGATCGATTCCTGCTGTATACCACTCTCGGCACGGCGCTGTGGAGCCTGTTTCTGACCTACGTCGGCCGCGTCCTCGGCGAGAACTGGGCAGACCTCCGGGACTATATGAAACCCTACGAAAACGGCACCCTGGTCGTGCTGGTGCTGGTCGTGCTGGTGTTCGTCGGCTGGCGGGCGCTGCGCTGGCGCCGGCAGCCGCCGGACACCGAGGCTTGATTCACCGAGGGGACCGGCTGCCGGGCCGGCGCTAACCACCCTGGGCTGCCGATGTCTCGACGGGTGTGAGCGTTACGGTCGGGCCGCCTTCGGCGGGGAGGACGTACTCGCTCAATCGCTGCTCCGTGAGTACGAAAATGCGGTCACCGGCCTCGTCAACCCACACGTCGCGGATTTCTTCGCCCGGGTTGGCGACTCCGACTAACTCGCGCTCGAACTGCCCGCTCTTGGCGAGCTGCACGATGCGACTATTGCCCGTGTCCACCACGTAGAGCGAGTTGATGGACACGCCGGTCGTGATCGCCTGGGGGTTTTGCAGTGGACGCTCCAGGCCCTGCAGGGTGAAGGGCCGTGGCTCGCCGCTCCGGTACCGCGTGATGCCACCATCAGCAGCGAGCACGAAGATGTCCCCGTCTATGGCAAGGTCGAGCGCCGTCGCGATCTCAGCGGGTACCGACGTGCCAAACCACTCATCGGGCGGCAGGGCATAGGTCCCGAGCGCCGTCGGCCGCCAGCGCAGGAGTTGGTTGGTACCCGTATCCACTGCATAGAGGCGGTCTTGGTACGTTTCGAAACCGAGGACCCGCTGCCACCCGGCCGCGCCGGGCAAACGCCCAGCGCGCATCGTATCGTCAGCGGTGAGGAACCAGTAGTGTCCCGTACTGTCAATAGATACGACTCCGTCAGTCGTGGTGACCAGATAGGCCAGATCACCGACGGTTTGCCCGGCCTTGTTGCCCCCGCGCTCCAGCAGCAGTTCGGGCCCTTGGCCGGGGCGCACGGCCAGCACGGCGCGCGGCCCATCGAGGACAAAGAGGCGTTCACCGAAGCGGGTGACTGCGGAGAACTGGGTGGGACGGTTGATCTGTTCGGCGGAGAGGACGGACGGCACGAGCGGTGGCGGTGGTTCCAGCCCGGCGATGCGGGTGCTCTGCGCCTCGACGGCCGACCGTAGCTCGGCAGCGCGCTCCTCGGAACGCGCGTCGAGGGCGCTAATCTTAGCCAGGGCCTCGACGACGGCGTTCTGTCCTTGCTCCCGGTCGGTCACGCTGGCCAGGTCGGCAACGGCCCGCTCGGCCGCCGCCAGAGCTTGGGGGTTCGGTGTGGGTGAAGTGGCCACTTCCTGAGTCGGCCCCGCGCCGCTCAAGCGGCTGAGGATAAAGATCAGCAAGATGACCGCAAGCAGGCCGACCAGAATGATACGCAGACGTCCCTGGAGTACCGCGTCCAAGCGCTGCCAAGCACCGGCGACCATCCCCGAAAAACCGGCCGCCGGCGCCGCCGACCGGGGCCGGCCGTAGCCGGCTCGCGCCGGTCTGGGTCTCACCGGCGGCGCATCACTGCCAGTTGCTTCGTCCCACTCCGGCCCCAGGTCTTCCTGTCCATCCGCCCAGCCCGCTTCGCTCGTAGACGCCGGAGCCGTGCGGACGACCAAGGCTTCGAAGTGGGGTGCTCCGCGCGCCAAGTGGTTACACAGCCAGGTTGCAGCTTGCTCGGCGCTGTCCTGATCCAGGGCGCGCCGCACGTGGGCAGGACGCAGGCGAGCGGCAAGCTCCGAGGTGCTGATAAGCAACGTCGCGCCTTGGCGCAGTGTGGCCCGCGCGTGCTCGATCTCTAGGTCCCAGCGCCTGGCCTGACCGCGCCGCAACGACTCGCCCTGCGGTGCCGCAACCGGCGTGTCCGGCCACATCCGCAGGGAACCCTGTCCCTGTTGGAGGAGGTAGATCTGTGCCGGCAACAGTTGGGCGAGCACCATGCCATGCTCTTGGATCAGCACCGCACTGGCGCCCAGCGCGATAAGCTCACGCGCTGGGGCGAGGGCATGGGTTTCGAGGCGGACGCACGCCGCACGCAAGGCGCGGCTCAAGGCTGAGGCCGGGGGGGACTCCGGCTCCTCGAGCAGTGCTTGGACGAGGGTCTCGCCAAACAGGAGGCATGAGTCGTCACCAACCCCCTCAATCACGAGGAAGAGGTCGCTCGTACCCCGGCCAACCGCCTCGTCTGCCGGGAGGTGATGATGCTGGGCCTGAGGGGACTCTGCACGACGCTTGCCGCCCCAGACCGATGCGGCGGCCCACTCGATAACGCCGCTTTCTCTACTCATCGTGCCTGATACTACTTGTCTTCTCTTGTGGTTGACAACTGCCCGGTCACTCCCGTATATTGTTCATAGAACAGGCGTTCCCCGCGTCAGGCGTTGTGTAGCGCCTAGTACACCGCCACTCCTGCTTGAGGTGGCGTGCCGGCAGATCGAACGAGGAGAAAGGCAAGCCGATGCAAACTCTTAGCGAGCGGCAACAGGGTATCCTGCGCTTCATCGAGCAATACATCGAGGAACAGGGGCGACCGCCGACGAACCGGGAAATCGGCGCAGCGGCCGGTATCGGGTCGACAAGCCACGTTGATTACCACCTCACGGTCCTGGCCAAGAAAGGCTACATTATCCGCGAACGCCATACCAGCCGGGGGCTACGGCTGGTGCATGGCCCGGCGGCACCGCGGCCGCGCCTCCGCACCGTGCCCGTGATTGGGCAGATCGCCGCCGGTCAGCCGATTGACGCGATCAGTGACCGGAGCGATGTCCTCCAGCTCAGTGCCGACCAGGTACCGCCGGACACGTATGCGCTGCGCGTGCGCGGCAAGTCCATGATCGAAGACCTGATTGACGACGGAGACCTGGTGGTGGTCGAGCCGGCACAAACCGCGCGAGACGGCGAGATTGTAGTGGCACTCTTGACCGATGGTCCCAATGCTGAGGGTACCGCCACGCTGAAGCGATTCTATCACGAGGGCGACCGCATTCGCTTACAACCGGCGCATCCGACGATGGAGCCGATCTATGCCGACCCGCAGCACGTGCTCGTGCAGGGACGCGCGGTCAGCATTATCCGCCACCTACACTAAGAGGGTGGCGGCGCCCGGGTATTGCGACCGTGGAGCAGCGAAAGTTGACGGAATCGCCGCTCCCTTGCTAGACTGCGAGGCTGTGCGGAGGTGGCCTTGAGTGCTGCCTTTATCCCCGCAGGCAGCGAGCGGCTCGCACGCCGGCTTGACGGTATAGGGCTTGTGTGAGCGCGGGCGACGCGGCGCAGCCGGCGCCCAATGCCAGAGCAGAAGGAAGTATGGGCGTGTATGCCATTGTAGAGGATCACGGGCAGCAATACTCCTTACGCGAGGGTGAGGTGCTGGACCTTGCCCGGCGGGCGGCCACGCCCGGCGAACGGCTGGAGTTGGATCGGGTACTCCTGGTGCGCGACGGCGACCACGTCGCGGTCGGCCGGCCGACGGTACCCGGTGCCCGTGTGATCGCGGAAGTGCTCGATGAAGTGAAGGGTCGCAAGGTCACGGTCTTCAAGTACAAGTCGAGCGTGCGGTATCGTCGGCTGACCGGCCATCGGCAACGCTACTGCCGGGTGAAGATCACCTCCATTGTCCCGGGCGGTAGCGCCGGCACCGAGGCCGCGGCGAGTTGAGGCGAGTGCTGGGGCAGCAGGGTCCTTGGCGGTAGCGAGAGAGGAAGAACGGATGTCCTCCAAAAAGGGTGTCGGGAGTACCAAGAACGGCCGCGATAGTATCGGCAAGCGCCTCGGCGCAAAGCGGTTCGACGGGCAGTTGGTCCATGCCGGTGAGGTCCTGGCGCGGCAGCGTGGCACCCGTTACTATCCCGGCAACAACGTCGGGCTAGGGCGAGACTACACCCTCTTCGCGCTCGTGTCCGGGCGCGTGAAGTGGGAGTACCGGCGACGCAACCAGCGCCAAGTCAGTGTCTACGCGGACTCGTGAGCGGCAGTCGATGAGCCGGGTCAGCGGGTAGGAATATCCGCTAGGGAGCTTCGCTGTGCTGGGGGCACGGCGAGCTACGGTATCCGTTGCTACTCGTACCTGACAGCGGTACACCTCGCGTGTTGCCGGGGCAGTTGCGTCCCCGGACCAAGGCAGTTGTTGGTCGCCATTTCGGTTGCCGCGCCACTCCATATGGCACCCCGATAGGCTATGCTATACTCGGCAGCCTAACGGGAAGTGCAGCCACACGGGAACGCGAGTTGGGCTGAGAAGAGGCGAACATGGCGGAAACCGAGCGTCGCCGCGTAGTAGTCACCGGCATGGGGGCGGTTACCCCGCTGGGCTTGGATGTGGCTAGTAGCTGGGAGGGGGTCATCGCGGGGGATTCCGGCGTCGTGCCGATCTCCACGTTCGACACCACCGGCTACCCCTGCCGGATTGCCGGTGAGGTCCGGGGGTTTAATCCGACCGACTATTTCGATGCCAAGGACGTGCGTCGTACCGACCGCTTCGTCCAGTTCAGTCTGGTCGCAACCCAGGAAGCACTGCACGATGCCGACCTGGAAGTCACGGAGGAACGGGCGGACCACACGGGCGTCTATATCGGCACCGGCATCGGTGGCCTGATTACGTTGACCGAGCAGATCAAGGTGCTCGACGAGCGGGGTGTGCGGCGGGTAAGCCCGTTTCTGGTGCCGATGATGATTGCCGACATGGCCTCCGGCCAGGTCAGCATAGACGTGGGGGCACGCGGACCGAATATGGGCATCGTGAGTGCCTGCTCCAGTGGAGCACACGCCATCGGGGAAGCCTACGAGGTAATTCGCCGGGGCGATGCCGAGGCGATGATAACCGGCGGCACGGAAGGCTCCATCGTGCCCATCGGTCTGGCCGGCTTTTGTGCTTCGCGGGCACTCACCAGGCAGAACGGCGAGCCGGAACGGGCCTCGCGGCCTTTTGACGCCAAGCGCGACGGATTCGTGCCGGCCGAGGGCGCCGGCATCGTCATCCTGGAAAGCCTCGAACATGCCGAAGCCAGAGGCGCGCGGATTCACGCCGAACTGGTCGGCTACGGCGCCACGGCCGATGCCTTCCACATCACGCTGCCGGCAAAGGAAGGCGCCGGGGCGCGTCGCGCGATGGAGCGAGCGCTGCAAAAGGCCGACCTCGACGTAGGCGAGGTGGACTACATCAATGCCCACGGCACGAGCACCGAGGCCAACGACCGCTTGGAAACGCACGCCGTCAAGACCTTGTTCGGGGAGCACGCGGACCGGCTACCGATAAGCTCCACGAAGTCTATGATCGGCCACGCCCTGGGGGCGGCGGGTGGTATCGAAGCGGTCTTCACGATCAAGGCATTGCTGGACGACACGCTCCCGCCCACCATCAACTACGAGTATCCGGACCCGGCGTGTGACCTGAACTACGTCCCCAACGAGGCCCGGCCGGCGCGGGTGGACGTAGCCATGTCCAATAGCTTCGGGTTCGGTGGTCATAACGCCAGTCTCGTCTTCCGGGCTTATGCCCCCTGACACCGCCCGGCCGCTCCCCGAACGCCTCCACTGGCTGCGGGACCTGCTCGCCGCCGTCGAAGCCGCGGACCTCGCGGGGCTGGAGCTAAGTACCGGCGGGCTGCGCGTGTACGTGCGCCGCCGGGTGACAGCCGTTGATGCACCGGTTATCGTCGCGGCGCCTCCCGCCGCAGCGCGTCCTGCGGCCGAGAGAACCGCTGCGGCGACCGCTCCCGCGACCACTGAGGTCGCCGATCAGGACCTGCTCGCCGTGCGGACCCCGCTGACCGGCATGTTCTACACGTCGCCAACGCCGCAAGACCCGCCGTATGTCCAGGTTGGCGATCCGGTCGAGGCGGATCAGGTGGTGGCGCTCGTAGAAGCAATGAAAGTCTTCAACGAGATTCGCTCCGAGCACCGTGGGGTGGTGGAGCGCGTCGTCGCGGAGAACGGCCAACTGGTCCACACCGACCAGCCGCTGCTGCTGCTGCGGCCCATCGAGGGCGGGCCGGAGGGCACATCACCGGCGGCGGCGATGTAGGGCCACTCGCGGCCGGTCCTGCCGCGGGAGCGGGAGGAGTGGGATGATTGAGCGCCTGGACTTGCAGCCGAGGCACCGCAAGCAGATCGAGGCGATGTTGCGCGAGCAACTGCCGGGCGTTGAAGTGTGGGCCTACGGCAGCCGCGTCAACGGCAGAGGCCATGGTGGCAGCGACCTTGACTTGGTGCTGCGCGGCCCGGACTTGCAGCGGCTGCCCATCGGCAAGCTCTCCGACTTGACGGAAGCCTTTCGGGAATCCAACATTCCCTTTCTCATCGAGGCGCGTGAGTGGGCGAGGCTGCCAGAGAGCTTCCATCGCGAGATCGAGCGAGACTACGTGGTGCTGGTGAGGGGCGTGGAGCGAACAACTGGGAGGGTATCCGATGCTGACTAAGCTCATCATCCGCCATTTTAAGCGTTTTGGCGCGGAAGTCGAGATCGAGTTGGGCAATCCCGTCGTGTTCATCGGCCCGAACAACTCGGGCAAAACCTCGGCGATGCAAGCCTTAGCGCTCTGGGATATCGGCCTGAATCGCTGGAACGAGAAGCGCTCGGGGAGAAGTACACCAGAGAGGCGTCCGGGTGTCACCGTTAACCGAAGGGACCTCGTCTCCATACCTGTCCCAAGTGCGCGTCTGTTGTGGCATAGGCGCCATGTACGCGACGTGCAGCAGGTCGGAGGTCGCCCACAGACCAGCAACGTCCGGATTGATGTCATTGTCAATGGCATCACCCAAGGCAGTGAATGGACCTGCGGGCTGGAGTTCGACTTTGCGAACGAGGAGTCGTTCTACTGCCGCCCGCTGCGGCGAGGCGAGGGTAAGACACCGGAGCGAATGTCAATTCCGCCGGAGGCCGGGGCAACGCAGATAGCCTTCCTTCCCCCGATGTCCGGCCTCGCGGCGACAGAGACACGCCTCGATCACGGTGCCGTGAATGTGCGTGTGGGAGAAGGCCGCACGGCCGAGGTCCTACGCAATCTCTGCTTCCGCATTTACCAAGAGCATCCGGGTGACTGGGAGAAGCTCGTTGCACAGATCGAGGGGTTGTTCGGGGCGGTACTCGAACCTCCGCACTACATCGAGGAGCGCGGCGAGATCGCCATGAGCTACCAGGAGCAAGGGGTGACGCTTGACCTCGCTTCCAGCGGCCGGGGCCTTCAGCAGACACTCCTCATCCTGGCGTACATGTACGCCAACCCTGGCGCCTTGCTCTTGCTCGACGAGCCGGACGCGCACCTCGAGATTCTGCGCCAGCGCCAGATATATCGGCTGCTCACGGAGGCGGCAGCCGGGAGCGGCAGCCAGATCATCGCGGCGAGCCACTCCGAGGTGCTCCTGAATGAAGCCGCGGGCAGAGACATGGTGATCGCTTTTGTCGGCCCGCCGCATCGGATTGAAGACCGCGGCAGCCAGGTCCGCAAGGCGCTCACGGAGATCGGATTCGAGCACTACTACCAGGCCGAGCAGACGGGCTGGGTGCTCTATCTGGAAGGCTCCACGGACCTTTCCATCTTGCAGGCTTTTGCCCGGCGCCTCGGTCACGGCGAGGCGGCCCAAGTGCTGGAGCGCCCTTTCGTGCATTACGTTGGGAACCAGCCGGCCGCGGTAAAACGTCACCACTACGGTCTCGGGGAGGCGCTGCCGCACCTGCGAGGCGCGGCGCTCTTTGACCGCCGCGAATCTGGCGTCCCGACAATTGATCCGGTCGAATGTCTGATGTGGGAGCGACGGGAGATCGAGAACTACGTCTGCTCCCAGGCGACTCTGGAGAGGTATGCGCGGGCAGTAGGAGAAGGAGACACCCTCGGACCCCTGTTTGCGCCCGCAGAGGCCGACCGGCGGGTACACATCATGCGCGAGGCCATCGAGGAGGTTCAGAGGGCGATGCGGACTTTGGGCAAAGGCTCACCATGGAGCAGCGAGGTCAAGGTGAGCGATGACTTCCTGACTCCGCTGTTCCAGAACTACTTCCAGAAGCTCGGCTTGCCTAACCTGATGAACAAGAAGGACTTCTACGAGCTTGCCGAATACGTCCCTGAAGACGAGATTGACGCGGAGATTCGCGCCAAGCTGGACGCTATCGTGCGGGTCGCTGCGAGCGCCACTCCCGGGACGCGCGAACAGTAGGCCTGTCCGCACCGGCCGTCACGCTTAGTGAGCCGGTGCTACTCCACGCTGCCGGAGGCTACTTCGTAGGCGCCTTGCACACCCTTGACCGCCGCGACGGGGGCACCGCTGCGGTAGTAGAGCGAGCCGAACGAGCGGGCCAAGGCGGTGGCGATCTCCGGGTGGGCGTCAATGAGGTTGCGGCGCTCGCCGCGGTCGGCGGTGAGGTCGTATAGCTCATCCGGCTCGTCGGGTGGCCGCAGCACTAGGCTCCACCGGTCATCGCGGATGCAGCGCTCGTAGCCGGCGTGGTAGCCCGTAATCATGTGGTCGCGGTGCGCGGCGGTCTGCCCGCGTACCACGCGGTCAAAGCTGTGACCGTGCATGTCGGCGGTGAGGTTGGACCGGCCCATCATGGTGAGCAGGGTGGGTAACACGTCGTGGAACTGGGCCAGCGCGCTGATGCGTTGGCCGCCGCCACGACCGCCGGGCAGCCGGAGTAGGAACGGCACCTTGAGCAGCTCGTTGTACAGGCGGTCGGTGCCCTTGAGGAACTTGCCGTGGTCGGCGAGGGGATGGCCGTGGTCCGCAACGAGCAGGATGATGGAATCGTCGTAGTAACCGAGATCGCGAAGGGTGGCGAACAGTTGACCGAGGCAGTGGTCCACGAAGGCCACCTCGCCCGCATATAGGCCGCGAATGTGGCGGATTTGCTCCGGCGAGGCCCACTCGGCGGCCGGGCCGCCCATCGGCAGGATGAGACGCGGCCCCCGGTACGCCGGGTCGGTGTAGGTATCCCAGTGCGATGGCGGGTCCCACGGCTCGTGGGGGTCGAAGCTATCAATCCAGAGGAAGAGCCGGTCGTGGGAGCGGTTGCGCTGGAGCCAAGTGCGGGCCTCGTCCACGACCTGCGCCGGGAACCAACGCTGCTCCTCGGTGAAGGCATCGGTATTGGCGAGGAACTGATGTATCCGTTCGCGCCAGAGCGGCGGGTAGTGCGCGTTGACGTAATCGTCCAGGTTGCGCTGCGCCGGGCCGGAGTCGTAGGGGTCGTACTCCTGGCCGCGGATCCAGCGATAGGAGTGGAAGTTGCGGTGAAAGTTCATGCCCGGCGCCCGGTAATGGTAGGTATCGGAGATCAGCCCGCAGACGTAGCCCTCGCCGCGCAGTAGCTCGGTGGCGGTTACGTCCTCCGCGGTCAGCGGCTGCCAGGGGCGGTAGGGGAGGGTGCGTTGGCCGGTGAGTAGCGCGGTGCGGACCGGTATCGTCGGGAACGCCTCCGGGTAGACGTTCTCGAAGATCAGGCTCTCTTGCCCAAAGGCATCAATGTTGGGCGTTTGACAGGGCGCAACATCAGCGAATGGCGCTTGTCCCTGGTGGTAGAGGCTGACGTGGTCCTGCCGTAGGCTGTCCAGCATGATGACGATGAGGTTCACTGGCTCAATCCTCCCGGAGACATAGCGTATCTAGCGGTACGCCGATGAAGGTTGAGCACTCCTGTAACACATTTCACGTGAAACGACAAGCTCCACTCCTCACCCCCCGGCCCCCTCTCCACCAAGTGGAGAGGGGGAGTCGGCCGAGGGCGGAGTCGTACTTCGTGGTCAGTTGGCGGGGAGAAAGGTCTGGTTTACCGTGAGCGTTGCCATTGAACTTGCTGCTCAGTGCTCGTGTCCGCTTGGCCTCATGCCTCTATTGAGTAGGCAGAGGCCGGATATGCTTTTACGCGACCTCGCGGCCGGTCAGGCGGCGGAGCGCGTCGGTGTACTTCTCTTGGGTCCGCGCGACCACCTCGGGCGGTAGCGGCGGGGCCGGCGGCGCTTTGTTCCAGCCAGTGGCGCTGAGGTAGTCGCGGACGTACTGTTTGTCGTAGCTGGGCGGGTTGCTGCCCGGCTCGTAGGTCTCCGTATCCCAGAAGCGCGACGAGTCCGGCGTCAGCAACTCATCAATCAAGATCAACTGACCCTCGGCGCTACCGTTGTCCTCGATGATGCCGAACTCCATCTTCGTATCGGCGATGATGATGCCGCGCTCCCGCGCTTGCTCCGCTGCGGCCGAGTAGACCGCGAGCGTCGCGTCGCGTAGCTGGGCCGCGAGCGGCCGGCCGACCATCGTTTCCACCTCCTCGAAGGTCAACGGCTCATCATGCCCGGTTTCGGCCTTGGTCGTTGGCGTGAAGATCGGCTCCGGGAGCTGCTGCGCCTCGATCAACCCCGCCGGCAGCCGAATGCCGCAGACGGTCCCCGACTTCTGGTACTCGGCCCAGCCCGAGCCGGTGATGTAGCCGCGCGCGACGCACTCGACGTCAATCCGCTCGGCCCGTCGCACCACCATGCTGCGACCGGTGAGCTGGGCGGCGTGTGCCTGTAGCTCCGCCGGATACTCGTCCACGTCCGTTGTCAGCACGTGGTTGGGCAAGAGGTCTTGGGTCTGCTCGAACCAGTAGGCGGAGAGTTGGTTGAGCACCTTACCCTTCCCGGGGATCGCCGTCGGCAGCACCACGTCGAACGCGGAGATGCGATCACTGACGACGATCAGTAGTTGGTCGCCCAGATCGTACACATCGCGTACCTTGTAGCGGATAGCCAACTCCTCAAGCTGTGCCATGACCTGCTCCTTTACTGCGGCTCTTGACTGCTGCTCGGCGATAGTGGGTTGCCGGGGAGCAAACCTCCTTTCATACGTAGGTCCGAGGATGCGCCGCAGACGCTTGCGACCTTCCTGTATACGCCCCTTCACCGTAGTGATCGGTAGCTCCACAACCTCGGCGATCTTGCGGTAGCGCAGCCCGGCCACGTAGTACAGCGTGAGGGCCAGGCGCTGTGGTCGCGGCAAGGCCAGCAGGGCACGATTGAGGTCCTGGTGTAGCTCGCCGTGCTCGGCTGCACGCTCCGGGGACACTGCCCGCCCATCCTGCAGATCGCCCAAGGCGGGTGTATCGAGCGAGAGTGCCGGACGCCGCCGGCGACGCCAACGCAAACACTCGTTGGCCACAATGCGGGCGAGCCAGCCGCCGAAGCGAGCCGGGTCGGCCAGGCTGTCGAGGTGCAGATACGCGGCGAGGAATGCCTGTTGGGCAACATCCAAGGCATCTTCGCGGTGACCTAGATGGTAGTAAGCGAGTCCATAGGCCTCCGCCTGAAACCGCTCGACCAACTGCCCGAACGCGCCCTTATCCCCAGTCTGGCCGCGGCGGACTAGGTCGGCAGTGGATGAAGTCACTACGTCACTCACGGGCGGCCTCCGTACTGGGCGCTGGCGAGGCGGCGGACTGGAAAGCGTCAGTGCGCCGCTGCGCCCCTCACAAGATACGATGCCGCGAGTCGGCGTTTGGGAAGAGGCCAGTTGCGGGGACGGGGTAGGTCCACTCCAGCGCGCCGAGCATCGTGATCCTCTACAAGTGATTCATCGTGAGCATCGGGGTTACACTCATGGTATAGTACGCGCGGCGACTACCAAGCAAGGAGACGGTGAGGTCGGCTGCGTTCGAGGAGCGCGCCGCGTTGGCGCGTGGCATGGTCTCGCCATCCGAATCAGGGGATGAGTCGTTATGGTGAGCCGGAAGGATGGTTTCAGCGGGGATTCCCAGGAGGCACATACTATAGATGATGTATATGCGAAGGTAAGGAGAGCGCTCTGTGGTTTCTTTAAATCGGATCGCGATTTGCTTGAAAAATGTGCAAACGAAAGGTCTATCACTCATAAACTAGCCGAGCATTTGCAGTGCCAGTTTAGGCATTTGAATGTGGATTGCGAATACAATAGACATGGTCTTAATGCCAAGATACTGCCTCGCTTTGCGGAGTGTATTGGTGAAGATGATTCAAGAGATAGGATGGTCTACCCGGATATTATCGTTCATCGGCGCGGAGAGGATAGATCCAACCTATTGGTGATTGAAGCTAAGAAGACTACCATGGAGGATATGGTATCGAAAAGCATGAAAAGAGGATTGAAGAGAGACAGGTGCAAATTGCGTGAATTTACAAGAACACGCGGTTGCTACGAATACAAGTTTGGACTGTTGTTGGTATTTGACGTTGGTGAAGGTGGGAAGAAAATCTGTCGCGTCGAGTGTTTCATCAAGGGGAAAAAGCGTAACAACACTGTCTGGGACTGTCTACGAGGCTTTCGCGGTGGTGGGTAATCGGGTAAGTGAGGGTGGACTATGCGCCTACTGATTGCTATATTTCTACTGCTACTTTCCTTGACTGTGCCAACTTCAAAGATTTTCGCTACGGATAGTGAACCTCGTCAGTGCGATTTTATACTTGGATTTGCTACGCTCAAGGACTTGATTGATAGAGCAGAAGGCACAGAAAAAGTTGGCGATTGTCTTGAAGATCAACGCTTCAACCCAGAGAACGGTGATGCACTCCAATAGACTACGGGTGGGCTATTGGTATGGCGTAAGGCTGATAACTGGACAGCATTTACGGATGGCTACCGTACCTGGATAAACGGACCGTATGGTCTACAGTCACGTCTCAACACAGAATCATTTACTTGGGAAATGGGGGACACAGATGTACCCCTATTCAAGATGGATACAATTGAATATGATCGTTTTAACGCCTACAAGAATCATGTAGGTCAGACTGTCCGCATTATGGGCAGGGTAGCTAGAGGGGTATTGTTTGGATGGGGAAGCGATGGAGTGACACATTACTATGACAATATTGGGATAACATTTCTGGATGTAGGAGTATTTACGCCAGGGGGGGTGCTCACTATAGAGTGCCACACAACTTTATGGAAAGAGTCTCTTGTTACTATCGCAGTGATAGTGACAGGGACAAGTTTCTGACTGTGGAATATGGGGATGCCGTAGTAGTGGAAGGTGTAGTGACACCAGTAGGATCACCATCTACCAGCGTTGATCTAAGGAGATGCCGCCTTATCAGTAAAGTGGTAGGATTACCGTCTATAGAGCGTTAGTCTACGACCTGGCTCGCTCAGTGCTGATCTCGCCTGATTCTAACGTTCAGAATCACTGCGGTCCGCTCTCCGCTGGGAGAGGAGGCCTGGATTCTCGCTTTCGCGGGGATGACGGGGCCGGGGCTGTTTAGGGGGTCAGGCGCTGGTGGTGGAGGTCCAGTCGAAGAGGACGCCGAGGTAGCGGTCCTGCTGATTGGCTAGTCCGGCGTAGGCTGCGGCGCACTGCGCCGGCGGCAGGACGTGGGTCCGCAGGGGATCAACGATCAGGCGGTCCGCGGCCATCCACTCCAGCAACTGGCGGTAGTTGCGAGTGATGGAGTGCTTCAGGCCCGGTGTGTCGGGGATGGGGTAGAGCCACTCCAGGGCGCCGCGCAGCGTGATGCCTTGCAAGTGAATGCGGGTGAGCATCGGGGTGACGTTCATGGTGTGGTGGGCGCGGGGGCTGCCGAGCAGGATCAACTCGCCGTGGCGGCGGGTCAGCTCGACGGCCTCGGCGATCAGCTCGGAGCGTCCGATGGCTTCTACGGCGATGTCCACGCCATGACCGGCGGTCCAATCGAGCACGGCGGCTGCGAGGTCGTCGGTCATCGGGTTGACGGTACGCGCGATGCCGCACTGGGCGGCGATGGCGCGGCGCTCGGCTATCGGATCACTCGCCAGCACCTCGGCGCCAGCGAGTTGGAAGAGCTGCGCGGCGAAGTTGCCTACCAGTCCCAGGCCAACCACCAGTACTTTGTCGCCGGGAGAGACGTTGGCACTACGGACGGCTGTGATGGCGACGCCGGCCATCCGTACAAAGACGGCGCGCCGGTCGTCGAGGCCGAGGGCGGCGGGGACCGGTAGGCAGAAGTGGCCGGTGTCTACCTTGGCGAGGGAGGCGTGGTTGGCGAAGCTCGTGACCGTATCGCCAGCCTGTATGCCCTCGACTGCGCTGCCGACGGCGAGCACTTCGCCCAAGTGCCCATAGCCGGTAGGCCGGGGATACGGTTCCGGGCGGGAATCACCGGCCGGGCGATGCTCGCGCATGGTGGCCATCTGCTGCACCAGGCCGGTATAGCTGGCTCCCTCCGTCCCCGGGCTGATGACACTGTATTTGCCGCGCACGAGCGCTTCGCGGGGGCCGAGCGCCGCATCGAGGGTGAAGTCCTCCAGCTCTACCTGCCGTTCGCTGGTGAAGACGACGCGCTTGCCGTGCAATTGTTTGGTCATTGATGTTGCTCCTTTGCCCCCCTATGGTCCCCCCGTTGCGGCGGGGGACATGGATTGCGGCTTCCGCCGCAATGACGGATGGGGCCGCTGTGACGGGTGGGTGTTGTTTTCGTGCGACTGACCAGCGCGCTAGGCGGTGAGCTGTGCTTGGAGCGCGCTCGGATCCGTGACCGGCAGTTTACAGGTAAACCGTTGGCAGACGTAGGCGGTGGGGCTGCCGCTGATCGTTTCACGCCCGGCCAGCAGCGGCACGAGGTCGGCGGCTGCCGTGTCGTCCTCCGAGCGGAACGCCAGGACGCAGTTGGGCAGGTAGTCCTCCAGCACGAGCCGGAGGAGGCCGTCGGCCGCAGTCGTGCCGGGTGGCGCGACGATGGCTACCTCTTTGGGCGGTGCGAGGAAGAGGTCGAGGGCGCTCAACAGGCGCCCAAAGGCGCTGGGATGCTGGGCCATCGTATTGCCGAGGGCGCGGAAGAGCGCCAGCGCCGGCTCGGCGGCGTCCCAATCGCCGGTGAGCGCCGCGAGGCGGATCAGGACCTCGGCGGCTACGGAGTTGCCGGCCGGCGTGGCGTTGTCGAGCATGTCTTTGGGCCGGGCGATCAGCTCTTCGTGGTCGCTGGCGGTGTCGAAAAAGCCGCCACCGGGGCTATCGAGGAACAGCGCGTGCATGGTGTCGGTGAGTGCCTTGGCGCGGGTGATCCAGACGGGATCGAAGGTTGCCTCATACAGCGCCAGATACCCGTCGGCGAGGTAGGCGTAGTCCTCCAGATAGCCGTTGAGCGTCGCGCGTCCTTCCTTCCAGGAGTGGAACAGCCGTACCCGGCCGGCATCGTCGGTGTGCCGTAGCTGCTCCCAGAGGAATTCGCCGTTCGCTACCGCGCGTTGGCGATAGTCGTCCCGGTCAAGCACGGCGCCGGCCTCGGCAAACGCCCGCAGCATCAGACCGTTCCAGGAGGTCAGGACTTTCTCGTCGCGGTCGGGCTTTATCCGCTGCTCGCGCACCGCCCATAGGCGTTGACGGGCACGCGCAAGCGTCTCGCGTAGTTGCTCGACGGAAACCCCGGCCAAGTGGGCTACCACGTCTTCATCGCGGGGCACGTGGAGGATGTTCTTGCCCTCGAAATTTCCGTCGGGCGTGACGTCGTAGTACAACTCCAAGAGCCGCGCCTCATCGCCGGTGCCGGACCCCGATCCGGTAGACGGAAGTGCCTGCCGGATTTCTTCAGGTGTCCAGACGAAGAACAGGCCCTCTTCACCCTCGCTGTCGGCGTCCTGCGTGGAGTAGAACCCGCCGGCCGGGTCGGTCATCTCGCGCTCGACGTAGGCCAGCACGTCCTCGACAACCTGCCGGTATAGCTCCTTGCCGGTGAGCTGATGGGCGTGGAGGTAGACGCAGACGAGCTGGGCGTTGTCGTAGAGCATCTTCTCGAAGTGCGGGACGAGCCACTGCGCGTCGGTGGAGTAGCGATGGAAGCCGCCGCCGAGATGGTCGTAGATACCGCCGCGGGCCATACTCTCCAGCGTCTTCTCTACCAGCGGTAAGAGGGCGGCGTTGGCGGGGTGGTGCGAGCGGCGCAACAGGAGTTCCAGGTTCATCGGCTGGGGAAACTTGGGCGCGCTGCCGAAACCGCCGTAGCGGGTATCGAACGCGGCGCCGAGCGTCTGGGTGGCCTGGTTCAGGGTGGTAGCCGTCGGGAGGGCGGCGTCATCGTCCGGCGGGCGTACCTCCACCGCGGACCGCCGGAGCAGGCTCGTGAGTTGCTGGGCGGTGCGGTCAACGGCGTCCCGCCGCTGGCGATAGGCGTCGGCCACGCTTTGCAGCACGCGCTGAAAGCTCGGCATTCCGTAGCGGTCAACGGGCGGGAAATAGGTGCCGCCGTAGAACGGCTCGCCATCGGGTGTCAGGAAGACGGTCATCGGCCAGCCGCCGTGCTGCGTGAGTGCCTGCACCGCCTGCATGTAGATCGAGTCGAGATCGGGGCGCTCCTCGCGGTCCACTTTGATGTTGACGAACAGGTCGTTCATTAGACGCGCCGTCGCCTCGTCCTCGAACGACTCGCGCTCCATCACGTGGCACCAATGGCAGGCGGAGTAGCCAATCGAGAGCAGGATTGGCTTATCCAACTCCCGTGCTTGCCGTAGTGCCTCCGGTCCCCAGGCGTACCAGTCCACGGGGTTGTAGGCGTGCTGCAAGAGATACGGGCTGGTCTCGTTAATCAGGCGGTTGGGCCGGTGCTGCGTGTGTGGCGGGTTGTCGGACACGGGACGCTCCCCCCTTGGGCAGTGGCTAGTAGTCAGTGGGTCGGTGCCGGGCACTGGTCACTGGTCACTCTATATGGAGCCTAGCAGGCTCCGGAGATAGGTGTACGCGCGGACGGCTTCGCGGTTGACGGTTTCAATCGTGTCTTGGCCTTCGCCGGCATCGCCGGAGGCGCGACTGCCGCCGGCCCCCAGGGTCTCGACAATGCTGGGGCCGGCGTAGCCGTGGTCGCTGAGGATGCGGAAGATGGTCGGGAAGTCCACGTCGCCATCGCCGGGCGAGACCGTCACCGAGCCGCCCTGCCCGCCGACTTCATCCTTGATGCACATGGCAGCGACGTAGGGTGCGAAGCTCCGTAGCGCCTGGACGGGGTCCTCGCCGGCGTAGTAGAGCAAGTTACCGGGGTCGTAGCAGAGGCGGTAGCCCGGATGATTGACCCGCTGGACGGCCGCCAGGCAATCGGCGCCGGTCGTAGTGAGGCCGCCGTGTGGCTTGACGGCAATAGTGACGCCGTGCTCGGCGGCGTAGGGGGCGGCTGCACCCATGAGATCGAAGTAGCGGTCGTAGTTCTCTGGCCGACCGTGCCCCTGCTCCAGGATGACGCGCACGTTGAAGCGAACGGCCTGGTCCACCAAGCCATGCAGGCGAGCCAAGCCCGCCTCCCGCGGCGCGTCGAGGAGGACCGTGCTTACGAGGATGGCCGGAGCGAGGCCGTGCCGCTCCAGTTGCGCGAGAACGGCAGATTCCGTCTCCGGGATGGCCGCGCCGTCGTCATTGAGCGGGGGCTGGTCGTGATTGAGGCCGAGGAAGCCGAAGTGGTCGAACCCGGCGGCGGCGATCCCGGCCAGGGTTTCATCGAAGTCGAAGGCGGCCCAGGGACGGCTAAAGCAGCCGAGGGGAATATCCATAGTATGCTCCTTACCATCAGGGCTACACCGAACGGACTGAGGCGATGGTGCAGAGTAGCCCTGGCGTGTTATTTCTGCCGTTGGTGTTGGGGGAGTCTAGCAGTCGTGTCCTGCGCCGGCCCCGCTATGCGGGGGGACCATAGGGGGGCCGGCGCAGCCTATGCCTGCCGCGGCGAGGTGTTAGAGTTCAGGAGCAACTATGCCAGCTATCGGGGAGGAATGGATGCCGAAGACGAACGATGCGGTGGCCCAAGGGATCACCTGGGACCTCTCGGACCTGTACGGTGCGTATGACGACCCGCGGATTGCTGCCGACGTAGAGCGGCTGCGGAGTGAGGCGGCGGCGTTTGCGGACACCTATCGCGGCACGGTGGACGTGGAGGGCGGACCGGCGGCCGCGCTGCTGCTGGCGGCGGTCACGGCACTGGAGGAACTGCATGAGCGGAGCGGCCGGCTCCAGGCATATGCCGGGCTGCTGTACAGCGCGGATACCGGCCGGGACGAGCACCGCGACCTGGAGCAGCGGACGGAGCAGCAGCTGACCGAAATCCAAAACCTGGTGTTGTTCTTCGATCTGGAGTGGTCCCGCGTAGACGATGTGACCGCCCAGGCGCTCTTGGACGATCCGCAGTTGGCTACCCATCGCCACTATCTGGAACAGGTGCGGAAGTACCGGCCGCACCTGTTGAGCGAGCCGGAAGAGCAGATCGTCAACGAGAAGGACCTGACCGGTCCGCTGGCCTGGGCGAGGCTGCACACCGAGATCACGTCGTCGCTGACGTTCTCGGTGGAGCGCGATGGGACGCCGCGCGATCACACGCTCGATGAGGTGTTGGCGCTATTCCACCACCCGGACCGCGATCTGCGCCGCCGTGCCCACGACGCGCTCTATGCCATCTTACAGGAACAAGGCGCGGTGTTGACGTATGTCTACGATACGTTGATCCAAGATCACCTCAACATGGACCGGCTGCGTGACTACCCGGACGCGATGGCGCAGCGGCACCTGTCCAACGAGGTGGACCCGGCGGCCGTCGCAGCGATGATGGAGGTGACGGAGGCGAACTACGGCCTGGCACAGGCGTATTTCGAGCTAAAGCGCCGGCTCCTACAACTCCCGGAGCTGCGGCTCTACGATCAATACGCGCCGGTCGGCAACGTGGATCGTGAGTACCCGTTCAGCGATGCGCGGGAGATGGTGCTGGAGTCCTACGAGGCTTTCGATCCGCAGTTCCGGGACATTGCGCTGCGGTTCTTCGACGGGCGGTGGATTGACGCCGACCCGCGACCGGGCAAGCGCGGCGGGGCCTTCTGCTGGTCGCCGTCGCCCCAAACGCATCCGTATGTGCTGTGCAACTACACCGGCACGTTCCGGGACGTGATGACCGTGGCCCACGAGCTTGGTCACGGGGTTCACGGCTGGCTGGCACGGGAGCAAACGCTACTCAACTATCATCCCACGCTGCCGCTGGCCGAAACGGCGTCGGTGTTCGGTGAAATCGCCGTCTTCGACCGGCTGGTGGCGTCGGAGCAAGACCCGGCGACGGCGTTGGCACTGACCTGCGCGAAGGTCGAGGACATCTTTGCCACCGTTTTCCGGCAAAACGTGCTCACCCGCTTCGAGCAATCCGCTTACGAGGCGCGCGGCGACGGCCGCCTCACGTCCGACCGCCTCTCGGACCTGTGGATTGAGGCCAACGGTAAGTATTACGGCGATGCGGTGCAGTTGACGGAGGGGTATCGCTGGGGCTGGTCGTACATTCCGCACTTCATCCACACGCGCTTCTACTGCTACGCCTACACCTTTGCAGAGCTGCTGGTGCTGGCACTGTATAGCCTGTATCGGGAGCAGGGCCGCGCGTTCGTGCCACGCTTTCTCGATCTCCTGCGGTCGGGTGGATGCGACAGTCCGGCTGCGCTGCTGGCACCGCTCGGCGTGGACTACCGCGACCCGGCCTTCTGGGAGCACGGCTTCGCGGAGCTGCGGCGCCTCATTACCCGCGCGGAAGAGCTGGCGGACACAGCCGGGGGCTAGGGGCAAGCTCCAAGCCCCCCTATGGTCCCCCCGCTGCGAGCGGCCCTGGGCGAGTATGAAGCGGGGGGACGGCAGCACGGCCACCGCGGCTGCCACCAGCTGTCAGGTTCCCTCCCCCGTCCCGTCGGGGGAGGGTGAGGGTGGGGGCCAGTAGTTCCCGCTCCCCCCTGGGAGAGCAGGAGCGCTACTTGCTATCCAATGGGGTTGCGTTGGATCACGCCGCAGGCAACACGGGCACCGGCGCCAGGGTCCGCACCGTAGGTGTCGGGCTTCTCGTGGACGATGATCGCGGAGCCGTCGGCGTCGAAGATCGAATGGGCGGCGTCCGTCTCCAGCGTCACGGCAGCGGTGAATATATCGGCGCGGGCCGTTCCGTCGGCTGCAGCGTAGACATTCGGCGTGTCACCGGCGTGGACCCCGCCTTCATCCAGGAAGCCGTGCCCGGTGCCGCCGGGGTTGAAGTGCCCACCGGCTGCTGCGAAGCTCGGTGAGCAGGTGCCGAACTCGTGGATGTGGAAGCCGTGCCCGCCGGGCGTCAATCCCATCAAGTCTGCTGCGATCAGGACGCCGAATGGTCCTTGCGTCAGCGTGACCGTGCCCATCGCGGTGCCGTCCGGCCCGGCCAGCATTGCTGCGGCGCCATTGATGTGGACTGCCAATCCGTCTTCCCCTTGATTGACCCACGTGCGGTAGCCGTCAGAGAACGCCGTCCAGTTGTCAGCCTTGCGCCAGACCATCAGTCCGCCGGCTGTGCGCTGCGCGGCGTTGCCGTGGGCATCGAACCGCTGATTCTCCAGACACTCGCCGACGGTCGCCGGCCCTTCCGCCGCAGCAATCAGGCCTTTGAGCGTCTTGAAGCCCAAAATGAACGTGCAGTCAGCCGCCGTTGGCTGACCGGCCAGCACCGGCGAGGCTGCGATTGCCGTGCCAATGAGGACGATGACGGCAAACCAGGGTAGTCGGTAGCGCATAGTACATCTCCTTGTGGTGAACGTTGGCCCGAGTATGTCGGACCCTCAACGTGATCCGCAAAGGGACACGGAATCCGCACCTCGGCAGGGTTCGCGCTTGCCGAATGCGGCGTGTGTGCGTTCGGGTACTACTCGGATGAGGAAGTGTATCGGATATTCATAACAGGCTGCAAGCAGCAGGGGTACTAGGCGCGGCCGCGGCTGGTGGTCAGGTTCCGGTCGGATACCGGGGAGGGCGAGAGGGCTGTGATATAATCGCGCTCTGAGCGCCAATGCTGATTGCAATTCTCTCGGACATCCACGGGAACTTGGAGGCCCTCGATGAGGTGCTGCGCGACATGGGGACCGTGGATGCGATCTGGTGTCTGGGTGACCTCGTAGGATATGGGCCGGACCCGGCGGCCTGTATCCGGCGGGCACGCGAGGGCAAGTTCAGCTGCATCGCCGGCAACCACGACCTCGCGGCCGGCGGGAAGATGGACTCTTCCGAGGCGTTCAACAGCGAGGCCGATATGGCCGTGCAGTGGACGGCGCAGCAGCTCAACATGGCGGACCGGGCGTTCCTGGCCAGCCTGCCGACTGAGGAGCAGCACGGGGACTTTACCCTGGTGCATGGCAGTCCCCTGGACCCGGTCTGGGAGTATCTGACCAACGTGCGGCTGGCGCAGTTGAACTTCGATTACTTTGCGAGCCGCTATTGCCTGGTGGGGCACACCCACGTACCGCTGATTTTCCGGCAACCTTCGCCCGAGGCCCGCGCTCAGACCTACGAGACCATCGTGCCGCAGCCCGATGAGCCGTTGTGTCTCGACGACCGGCGGCTGATTATCAACCCCGGGGCCGTGGGTCAGCCCCGCGACGGCCATCCCGAGGCCGCCTACATGCTCCTCGATATGGATGTTGCCACTATCACCTTGCGGCGGGTGCCCTACCCGGTAGAGCGCGTGCAGCAGAAGATGCTGCAGGCCGGATTGCCGGAGCGGCTGGCTCGCCGGCTCGCCTACGGCTGGTAGCGGGCCACCCTTGCTAGGGCGTCTCTGCCAAGTACCAGTCGGCCGGGTGCCTCCAAGTGGTGTGTGGCCTTCCTCCGGTCTCTCGCTCCGTAAGGGGACATGGATTCCGACCGGCGCGGGAGGCGTCGCGGCGGTGGGCTGTGACGATCTGCGTCCGCGCGTCATCTACATGGGGTGAGGGACGATGATGGCTGCCGCCAATGCGACCGACGGCCAGCTTGTACGCGCGGCGTGCGCGGGCCAGGCTGCCGCCGTCGCGGCCTTGATTGACCGGCACTGGCCGCTCGTACACAAGCTCCTGGCGCGGGCTATCGGGAATTGGACGGAGGCGGAAGACCTAGCCCAGGAGACGATGTTCCAGGCCGTGACCCGGCTCTCGGAGCTACGCGAGCCGGAACGCTTCCGGCCGTGGCTCTACACCATTGCGCTCAATCGTGCGCGGCTCTGGTGGCGGCGCGCGCCGGCGCGTCGGTTTACCCAGTCGCTGGACACGCTCCTAGTGGAGACGCCAGTGACCGTCGAGCGCCACCTGGCTGGCGATGGCGTCTCCGCCGAGGCAGCCTGGGAAGCCAACGATCTGGCGCGGGCCATCGGGCGGGCGATCTCGGCGCTACCGCAAGAGCAACACCGGGCCATCGTGGCGCACTATATAGAGGGGCTGACGTATGACGAGATCGCTACGCTGCTCGCGGTGCCGGCGAGCACCATCCGCGGACGGCTCCACCATGCGCGTGGCCGGCTGCGGCGCGAGTTGGCGCAGCTGACGAGCGAGGGCTACGCCGAGTTCCGACCGGCCACCCTATGCTCCTAGCGGACGCAAGCGACCGAGGAGGTTGGCGATGACGTATGTCGAGATGATCGTGGACAGCATCCGCATGAACATTGATGACAGGTCCCGTGCGGCCCTGCGCGAGGGGGCGGATAGTTATCACATTGGCGAGGAACACATCAGGTCCTGGGTGGTCGTACTCAAGGAGCCGGATAGCGACCGGAGTCTGCCCATCATTATCGGCTCGGCCGAGGCCGAGGCTATCGTGTTCAAGCTCCAGGAAACGGCAGTGCCGCGACCGATGAGCCACGATCTCATGTTGGGCCTGGCGACTGCTTTCGGGGCGTCGATTCAGGAGGTGCGCGTCACCAAGATGGAACAAGAGACGTTTTTCGCGGCGGTTGTTGTCGCACGCGATGGTCAGATCAAAGAGATTGACGCCCGTCCGAGCGATGCCATCGCGCTCGCCCTACGCGCGCAAGTCCCCATCTACGTCCATACGGTCGTAAAGGAGAAGGCTTTTTCGAAGCGGAACGACGCTACGCCAAACTCAACTACGCAGGTGTTCGTGAAGAACAGCCAACCGAGTCGAGGGGACGCAGTGTGAGTCCGGGAAGCGATGCAATTTACTGAACAGGCTAGGCTATCGGCTCGCAGATGCTAGGATGCGGCGGCTCGCTCTACCAGGGCGGCGATGCCCATGCCACCACCGACGCAGAGGGCGGCGATACCGCGCGTGGCATCGCGTCGAGTCAGCTCGAAGATCAGCGTTGCCAGCACGCGCGCGCCGCTCGCTCCCAGCGGATGGCCAATGGCAATTGCACCGCCGTTGACGTTGACCTTGGTGCGATCCCAGCCCAACTCCGCCTCGACGGTGAGCACTTGGGCCGCGAAGGCTTCGTTCACTTCGAGCAGGTCAATGTCCGCCAGGGTCAAGCCCGTCCGGTCCAGCACGGTGCGGATGGCCGGCACTGGCCCGATACCCATACGCAGCGGCTCGACGCCGACGACCGCTACCGATCTGAGCGTAGCCAGGGGTGCGTGACCATGCCGGGCGGCCCACGTCGGAGACGCGACGATCAGAGCGGTGGCACCGTCATTGATGCCAGCGGCGTTGCCGGCGGTGATGGTGGAGCCGCCGGCGAAGACCGGCGGCAGCTTGGCGAGCGCCTCCAGCGTTGTATCCGGTCGTGGGTGCTCATCGGCCGTCACGCGGCGGGGCGGTCCGCGGCGCTGAGACACCTCGACCGGGACGATCTCATCGGCGAAGTGGCAGGCGGCGAGTGCCGCGGCGTAGCGGCGCTGGCTTTGTAGGGCGAATTCGTCCTGCGCCGCGCGGATGATGCCGAACTCCGCGGCGAGGCCCTCGGCCGTGGTAGCCATGTGGCAGTCGTGGAAGGCATCCCAGAGGCCATCGTGGAGCAGGACATCGAGCTGCCGGGCGTGGCCCAGCCGCGCGCCCCACCGTGCATCGGGCAGCACGTAGGGCACCTGGCTCATACTCTCCATACCGCCAGCCAAGGCGACCTCCGCCTCGCCGAGCCGGATAGCCTGGGCGGCCAGCGCGACGGCCTGCAAGCCGGAGGCACAGACTTGGTTGATCGTCATGGCCGGGACGCGATTGGGCACGCCGACGCCCATCGCCACCTGCCGCGCCGGGTTCATGCCGGCCCCGCCCTGGTAGATTTGGCCGAATATCGCCGTATCAACATCGTCCGGCGCGATCCGGGCGCGTTCGAGGGCCGCGCGCGCGGCGACGGTGCCTAGCTCGACGGCGGATAGGTCGCGGAACACGCCGCCAAAGCGGCCGAACGGCGTCCGCGCTGCCGACAGAATGACCGGATCCGTGGTGCTCACTGTTTCGTCTCCCCAAGTCTTGGTGGGCTTCAGCCGTAACGCTCCCGGCCCTCGCGGATGATAGTGACTATCTCCTCGGTGGTCACGCCGAGATCAACACCAGCGACATCGAGGGGCGAGCCACGGGCCGGCTCGGGCTGCAAGACGAACGACCGACCGTCCCGACGACGAATCCGGACCGCACCGTCCCGCTGGGCAACCTCCAGGAGCGACGCAAGGTTCTGCCTAGCTTCCGAGTAAGTGTAGACTCTCATGGGCTGACCTCCAAGACTGGGGCCTTACTCCTGGGGCCGTAGTGGCGCCGTGCTCACGGCTGGCGCGGCGCGTGGCGCCCGCTGATAGGTGACGTTGCCCATGTGAGGATAGGCGATCCCTTGCCCGGCGAACAGGTCGGCAACGGTAAGTAGCTGCAAGCCTGGGTAATCCTGGTCCCAGCCTGGGGAATGATAAGGGTCGGCGCTGGCGGCTTCCTGCCGCATTGCTCGCGTCGGCTCTTGCAGCGAGATGAATACGCCGATAGCAGCCTGCTCGCGTTGGACGACGCCCCGGAGGTCGCGGACGTGCGCCACGCCGGTCTTGCCGGCCTTGACCGACAAGATGATCTGCTTGGTGCGGCCCTTGGGACCTTCATCGTGGAAGTAGAGCCGGCCGTCAATGCCGCGGTCTGCTCCCTTCTTTTGCTCTAGTGGCCGCGCCCCCACCTTCCCTAGTGCCCACCACTGGAACTGATACGGGTCTTGTTGGGCGAGTGCTTGGGCGTCCGGCAGCGCCTTGGGTTCTCCAATCACCTCGTAAGTTTGGGCGATGTCCGGTCCGAACGCATCCTGGAGCCGATGGCGAATGAGGTTAATGGCGAGATGGGTGATGTCAATGCCGATCCAGCGGCGTCCGAGCTTTTGCGCCGCTGCAATTGCGGTCCCACAGCCGCAGAACGGATCGAGGACGACCGCGCCTTCATTGGAGGAAGCCAGAATGATGCGCTCCAACAGGGCTTCCGGTTTCTGGGTCGGATAGCCAAGGCGCTCCTTGGACTGAGCGGACACATTCCCTATGTCGGTCCAGAGATTCGTCGGTGCTCGTCCGCCAGACAAATAGGTCTTGCGGTATGGCCGTCCACTCTTTGACCATACTAGGCGCCCTTCATTGTCAAGAGCCTCCAACTTACTGCGTTCCATGCGCCAGCCGAATTCTGGAACATAGCCTTTGTATTCATATGCGAGATTAGGTCTAGGCCCCATTGATGCCGTGCGTATGATCTCGTGGAGTCGATACTTCCCTCGTTCATCCTCGTAGCGATAAAAGTTAGCTACATACGACTCGTCGTGGGGAACGTATACGCGATTCCATATACGCTTCTTCGTTTTCGCGTAAAACAGGATCGTATCGGTCACATGAGCGAAACGACTGGCGTCATTGTGCGAACTGGTCCGCTGCCAGATAACCTCACTCCGAAAGCTCTCCCCACCGAAAATTGCGTCCAGCAATAGTTTGAGGTAGTGGCTGGCGTTCGAATCACAGTGGAGATAGAGACTGCCCGTTGGCTTCAAGACGCGATGCAGCTCGACGAGGCGCGGCGCCATCATGGACAGGTACGCCAGCATATCGTTGTCGCCGAGGAAGAGGCGGAAGGCTTGCAGGACCTCGGAGACTTTGCCGCCGGCTTCCACGACCTCTCGGTACGCGGTTGCTGCTGCCTGGTCCCAGTGCCAGGTGTCCTCGAAGGCCTTGATCTGTGCTGCCGACTGTGAGCCGTCTCGTTCGGCGAACAGCACGTTATAGCTCTGGTTGCTCTTGAAGGGCGGATCGAGGTAGATGAGGTCTACCGACTCGTCGGGGACATGCTCGCGGAGCACTTCGAGGTTGTCACCGTAATACAGCGTGTTGTCTGGCATGGCTGTCTCACACCTAATCTAAGCCCCGATTCCCGATCCGTCAGGTGTAGATGGTCTGGGTTTAATATAGAAGCACGAATGAAAATTATCCTTGATCTCATCCGCCATCGGTTCCTCGCTCTCGCGCTCATAGCTGACCTTAACATAGGCATCGTAGGAAACACGCACTAGGGTGTCCTCGCAGAGGCTCAGGCGCTCTCTGACCTCCTTTTCCGCTGCGGGCGCCGCGGTGGACGGTGATCGCTTGCAGAGGCCCAGGTACTCTCTGACCTCCTTTTCGGGATTCCATCGAGTGGAAAACCGAAGCTGTACCGTAGATAGTGGGCCAACTCTCACATCATGCACATGTATTGCCCTTACCAATTCATAATTTCTGACAAATGTCCCGACACGAAACTGGCCTTCATAGTGGCGAATACGCCAGCTATCCATCCAACTGTTACGCAAGACGATGCTGGATCGAAATTCAATCTCATCATCGTGCCAAAAGGCGTGCTCCACGGGCCCACTCTCAATACTGAGTCCTTTATGTTCGTGGTCGGCGATCTCATTATCCTTGACTACCAGTTGCCGGATGCGTTTCGGATCCACCGCTGGGCCTAAGACAGGAATAGGGACAGTACGAATAGGAAACTCCCACTCAGACCTAATGAGTCTATTCAATTTCACCTTCAGCACCGCTTCCATGGGCCGGCCCTCTTGTGGCGGCTCCCAGCAATCGACAACGGCTTCAACTTCCTCGGGCAGTCCTGACACGGGCAACGGGACAGTTATTTCGGCACTGGTTTGGGCGTTCTTGACGTGCCTCTCGCACTTTGCACGATTCTTGACTTTCCAAACGAGCTTTACACCATCCACCCGCCCGATGCTGGGGGAGGTACTCGTGAACTTGATGCGGAAGGAACCAGCTTGGCCAGAAGCGACAGGGGGTAAGATTTCTACTCTGAGGTCCGGCATCACCAGTGAGCGCAAGAATCCGACCACAAACGGCAGCCATCCGGGTGAGGGCGCAGAGATAGGGTCCATGGGCTTACTATACCGGAGCGAGGCGCATTGGCTCGGGGTGGAAGAGGCGGGGGTCCATCGGGCGGAGGGGGGCTTTGATGCGCGGTTGGAAGGCCATTTGTGCGAGGACATCGCGCTCCAGGTCCACGCCGGGGGCCAGCTCGGTCAGGGTCAGGCCCGCGGGGGTGAGAGTGAACACGGCCCGCTCCGTGACGTAGAGGACCGGCCGGCCGGCGGCCTGGGCCAAGGCGCCGTTGAAGGTGACTTGCTCGACCTGCCCGACGAGCTTCTGCTGCCGGCCTTCCTGCCGGATACGCAGGGCGCCGTCGTCAATCGTTACGGCGAGGCCGCCGGCCGTAAACGTGCCGCAGAAGACGACCCGCTTGGCGTTCTGGCTGATGTTGACGAAGCCGCCGGCGCCGGGCATCACGCGACCGAAACGGCTGACGTTGACGTTGCCCTGCGCGTCAATCTGGGCCGCGCCCAGGCAGGCGATGTCGAGGCCACCGCCGTCGTAGAAGTCGAACATATACGGCGCATCTATCAACGCCGTAGGCATATACGAGGCGCCGAACGAGAGGCCGCCAGCGGGCACGCCGCCAATGGCCCCGGTTTCGACGGTCAGGACGAGATCGTCCATGATTCCTTCTTCGGCAGCAACCGGCGCGACGGCTTCCGGCAGGCCGATGCCCAGGTTCACGATGTCACCCGGCCGTAGCTCAAGGGCTGCCCGGCGGGCGATCACCTTGCGGGCGTCCAGAGGATGCCGGGGGAGCGCCGGCAGGTCGGCGCTCATATCGGCCACGTAGGCGGGATTGAACCGTTCATCGAACGTCTGCCAATGCTCGTCCGGGTCCGCGACGACGACTGTATCCACAAGGATGCCGGGAATTCTTATGTCGCGCAGTGGGAGGCGGGAGGCGCTCACGCGCTCCACTTGTGCAATCACGCGGCCGCCGCAGTTATGCACGGCTTGGGCGATGCTCAACATCTCGCCGTAGACCGCTTCCCGCTCCATGCTGATGTTGCCGTCGGGATCGGCGGTCGTGCCGCGGATGAGGCCGACATCCAGCTCTAGGCGGGGGTAGAAGAGGTACTCGGCGCCGTTCAAGCGGACCACCTGCACCAGATCGGTGGGAGTAGCCTGGGGGTTGATGCGCCCACCTTCCAGGCGCGGATCGGCAAAGGTGCGGAGACCGACTTGGGTGATGGTACCGGGTTTGCCGGCGGCAATGTCGCGGAAGAGGTGTATGATGACGCCTTGCGGGAAGTTGTAGCCTTCGATCTTGCCGGCCAAGGCCAACTCACAGATGTGCGGGGCCAGTCCCCAGTGACCGCCGATCACGCGGCGCAGCAGGCCCTCGTGACCCAGGTGATTGAGGCCGCGACGCCCCCGGTCACCCTGCCCGGCGCCGTAGATCAAGGTGAGGCCGCGCGGCCGGCCAGTGCGGAGGAAGCGCGTCTCCAGGCCGGCGGTCAGTGCCTCCGGGTGACCGATTCCGACGAACCCGCCGACCGCCACGGCGTCGCCGTCTTGCACCGCCGCGACGGCCGCATCAAGCGACGTGACTTTGCCCGCAACTGGCTCGTTTTCCATGCTCATGTGCCGGCAGTTGTCGTTCTCCGGCGCGGAATTTGTAGCACGAATGGGACGGCATCTGCATAGTGTGGCTTACTGGCCCCCCTATAGTCCCCCCGCTGCGGCGGGGGGACGGACTGTTCCCTCCCCCGTCGGGACGGGGGAGGGCTAGGGAGGGGGCCAAGTTCGGCGAGCCTACGCATATACTATCGGGAGCAGAGCGGTGATAGGAGTGAGCGATGCAGCGATTTACGGGTCAAGTGGCGCTGGTGACGGGAGCGGCGACTGGGATTGGCTTCGGCATTGCCCGCCGCTTGGGGAGCGAGGGCGCCAAGGTGTTTGTGGTAGACATTGACGAGGCCGGGGGACGCCGCGCGGTCAAAGAACTGGTGGCCGAGGGGGTCACGGCGCGGCTGGCGGTGGCCGACGTGGGCGACGAGCCGGCGGTCGCGGCGGCAGTCGAGGAGTTGATGGCGACTTGGGGCCGGATTGACGTGCTCGTGAATAACGCCGGGATTGTCGGGCCGACGGCGCCGTTGTGGGAGCTATCCGGCGAGGACCTGGATCGCGTCTACCGCACCAACCTGCGTGGCGTGTTTGTCTGCTGCCGGTACGTCATTCCGCACATGCTCGCGCAGGACTACGGTCGCATCGTGAATATCGCCTCGATTGCCGGCAAAGAAGGCAACCCGCGGGTGGTGCCTTACTCGACGACCAAGGCCGCGGTCATCGGGCTGACCAAGGCACTCGGCAAGGAGCTGGCCGAGACGGAGGTGCGCGTCAACTGCATCACGCCGGCCGTCGTGCGGACGGCCATCCTGGATCAGACGGACGAGGCGATGGTGGAGTACATGATTAGCCGCATTCCGATGCAGCGCACGGGCCAGATCGCGGAGATCGCGTCGTTGGTGGCGTGGATCGCCTCGGAAGAGTGCTCGTTCAGCACGGGCGCGGTCTTCGACATCAGCGGGGGGCGCGCGACGTATTAGTTGCCAGTTGCCGGTGACTAGTGGTCAGTGGAGCGGGGGTAGGCCGCTGCCCGTCATTCCGGCTTGCGCCGGAATCGGCCTCAGGTGGGCGTGTTGGCGAGCGACTCGCTGACGTTGGTGCCATTTGCGGCGCGAGCACAATCGAGGTCGTACATCTGCTGGAGATTAAGCCAGAAATCGGGAGTCATCCCCAAGGCTGCTCCAATCCGCAGCGCCGTGTCGACCGTGATCGGCGCTTGATGGTGGATGATTTGGTTGAGGCGTATTGGGTCCACGCCCATCGTCTGCGCTAGATGGTCCTGGCTGATGTGGAGTTCATCCAGAATCTCTACCAGATGCTCTCCTGGGTGGATCGGGTCAAGGGTGGTCATGGATGTTTTCCTCAGTGGTAGTCGGTAACTTCGATCTCCATCGCGCCTTGGGTCGTCCAACGAAAGCATACACGCCACTGGCCGTTGATGCGAATGCTGTGTTGGCCCTTCCGGTTACCATTTGGGGGGCTTGAGGTGCAGAGAAGGCGGCGGCTTAAGGGCAGCCAGCCGCTCCCTCTCCACAACCATCTTCGGCTCTTTGGGCGCCTGGCGCTTGGTCGGCAGGTAAGGGTACCGTTCCCCTTTGGGTATCCGTACCGTGCGCTTGTTCTTAAATCGTCTCGGTTTCATGGTGAGACTCCTTTCTCTGCTCTCGGCGTTCGTACCACAGACACCCCAGCGTTAAAAACACAGGGGCCGGGGAAACCCGGCCCCAATGTGTGTAGGCCTCCTTGATGTAACAGGAGGTTGTGAAGTTAAACCTCACCGTGTCGGATGGTTTGTTGCTGAAGACGGTGTATCGTTTGGAAGGTTGCCCGCAGTATTCTAGGACGTTCTAGTATTTCTACGTCAAGCTATCGGAAGATCGTTTGTAGTGCTCTGACCACAAGGGCAAGAGTGATCAGGTAGTAAGCGAATTGAATAAAGTCGTACTCCATTCAGGTCTCCTTTCCGGTCGACGCTGCGGGCGCCGTCAACCTGTATTTTTTTGGAGCGTACCAAGTAAAAACATCTACTCGGCACGATTCCATCTCTGGTGCCAGCGGTCGTGACGAGTTCTATTTCAGAAGTTTCCGGCAGTAAATCTGTTGAGATGGAAGTGTGTGATATCAGCGTGAAAAGTAATCCCGTAGTGACCTATACGGGATTGCACCGTGCTCTCCAGCCGCTAGGCTGTATTTACAGCCACAAAGAATCTTTACCTCAAAGATAACAATTGCTATTATGTAAGGACATGTAGACGCCAGAACACCTATGCCGGATTTTTCGCGATATCATCTAATTTTTTATTTGCTTACTAGAAAGACTGGAAGGCGCTGTACACCTCCTGGTAGGGAGCGGAGGTATAGAAGACTGGGAGAATACCTCTCAGTATCCATGGTACCTCCTAGGTCTACAGTAGTCAAGTAGAACGAATGGACTACTGGAGCTGGCTGGAACCTACACCAGAGCCATCAAGCCCCACAGGACGGGAGTGCCAGCTTGGCAAAGTCATTAGTAGCGACATAGCGTAGCCCCTCAGGTTGCGGGACAGCCCCACTGGCCCTCGACGCTGTGTATGCCCTCAATCCACACCCGGAAGGCGTCGTTAGCTGGCACGCACAGCCCCGTGTTGTGGAAGTGAAAATTATGCAGCCTCGTCAACCTCGTCAGACTCTGCGGTAGCGGCCCGGTCAAGTTGTTACTGTAGAACCACAGCGACGTGAGGTTAGTCAGATCGCCCCACTCAGCCGGTATTGGGCCTGTCAACTCGTTGTTGGTGAGGCTCAACCAAGTGAGGCTAGTCAGATTACCCCACTCAGCCGGTAGCGGCCCGGTCAGGTTGTTGTCACCGAGGTTCAAATAGGTAAGGCTGGTCAGATTGCCCCACTCGGCCGGTAGCGGCCCGGTCAGGTCGTTGCCGTCGAGGTTCAGTCTCTCAAGTCTGGTCAGTCTGCCCAGTTCCGCTGGCAGCGGCCCCGCCAGGCTATTACCGAGACCTACAAATCCACTGACTGAACCGAGGTCCAGGCTGGTGACGCGGCCGTTGCGGTCAGTTTCGACGCCGGCCCAGAGCCTGAGTGGTGCGTCGCTCAACCAGTTCCGTTTGATCCTCCAGTTCGCGCCGTCCGTCGCATTGTAGAGCGCAACGAGCACGGCCCGGTCCGAGGCCGGTCCTGGCTCCGGGGTGTTCGTTGGGCTGGGTGTGGGAGATGCCGGCGGCTCCGGCGTAGGTCTGGCGGTAGCCGCTGGCGCATTGGCCGGAGGCACTGCTGCTGTGTTGCTGCAGAACGGGAGGCCCGCCTCGTCGAAGTCGTTCCTAGCGACACGGCGCAGTGCCGGCGGCAGGCATCCGGTGAGTGCATTGCCGCCGAGGGACAAGAACCCCAGGTTGGCGAGCGAACCGAGTTGAGGCGGTACGACGCCCGACAGTTGATTGATGTTGAGAGTCAACGCTCGCAGGTTGACGAGAGAGCCTAGTTGGGGTGGGATAGGCCCGGACAGTTGGTTGGTGTCGAGCCACAACTGCTCCAGGTAGGTGAGGGCGCCCAGTTCGGGCGGAATGGGGCCGGACAACTGGTTTTCGCTGAGTCCTAATCCCTGCAATTTGGCGATGGCGCCCAACTGAGGCGGGATAGTGCCGGTCAACTGGTTGTCGCTGAGATACAACACCTCCAGGTTAGCGATGGCACCCAGTTCCGGCGGGATGGTACCGGTCAGTTGGTTGTGGCCGAGGGACAACTCCCGCAGTTGCGAAAGGGTGCCCAACTGGGAGGGGGTCGTGCCGGTCAATTGGTTGACGTGGAGCCAGAGGCCCTGTAGCGAGACGAGGGTACCCAATTCGGGCGGGACGGGGCCGGTCAGTTGGTTGTAGCCGAGGGACAACTCCCGCAGTTGCGAGAGGGTGCCCAATTGCGAGGGGATGGCGCCAGTCAGTCGGTTGTCTCGGAGGTCCAACGATTGCAAGTGAGTGAGAGCGCCCAACTGAGGGGGAATAGTGCCGGTCAGCTTGCGATCAGACAGGACCAGCATGACTACCCGATGCGGCGCGCCGCCGATGGTGATGCCGTCCCAGTTGGCAACAGCAAGGTCCGCGCTCCAGTTCAGCGTGGCGCTACCGGCCAGCGTGTCTTTAGCTTGCAGCAGCGCCGTGCAATCCGCGACTAGGCCGGGGTTGTCCTGTGGTGCGGAAACCGCGATGCCATTGGCGCATGGTGATACGGTGGCCGTGGGAGCGGTGGCCGTGGGCACACCGGTCGGTGTCAAGGTAGGGGTAGGTACAGTCGTCGGAGTCACTGGGGGAGAGATGGCCGCCGCGGTAACGGTTGATGCACCGGTCGGCGTCAAGGTAGGGGTAGGTACAGCCGTCGGAGTCGCTGGCGGTGTGGTAGCAGTGGCGGTACGCTCCGTAGTCCCCGCACCCGTCTCACCAAACCAGCGCACTGCCACCGCCTTGACTCTGGGAATGGTAATGCTCTGCCCAGAGATGGACTCGTACCGTTCTAACCAGGCTACTGCGCCGACAAACTCTATCCGGTCGTCCTCCAGCAACCGCCGCCCCGTGTAGTCGGCAAGATAGACAATGGCGCTGCTTAAAGAGTCCGGCTCGACATCGACTCGAAAGTCGTAGGTGTCTTCCCCATGCTCGATGACTTGGACAATCTTGCCGCGGAAGTAGAAGTGCTGCCCGATGTACTGCTCGTTGTTTCTGAACAGTTCTCTATAGCCGATAGTCGGAATCTGTGCTCTGCGCTCCTCCCAGGTGGGCGTAGCGGTAGCTGCTGCCTGGCGGGAAGGCACTTGCTGGACCACCGGTGACGCAGCGGCCTCGGGGCGTGGCTCGGTCTCCTGGTCGGAGAACGAGACGGCTAAGGCGATCACGACGATGGCGAGGCCAACCAACAAGGATGTCGTTACCCCGAGCAGCCACAGGAGTAGGCGCCGGCAGCCCCCACTCTGCCGGCCAAGTAGCCGGTCACTGACACGCACTAAGCGACTGTGGAAGAGGGACAGATCCACCTTACCGGCGTCGAATGAATCTACATTTGGTGGGGACTTCTCGCTCATCGCTTATCCACATTGCTACCGGCGCGGGGGAATGTACTTCCTGGCACCGATGGACTCCGGCGAAAGCTGGAGTGACGGGATTAGGCGGGGTTTATTTGGCTGGCCTTACCATGTCGGGAAAGGCGGCATCCAAGCCGTGCTGCTCGCACCAGGCACGTAGGGGCACGTCTTCGTCTTTGGGCAGGGAGAAGGCCATGTGGGTGGCCCAGGCACCGAGGAGTTGCCAACGGATCGGGTCGTCCTTGACCTTGGCGATCAGCTCCGGGGGCTGGGTCACGAAGTCCAGGGGGCGGAGCCAGCGGTAGCTGTAGCCCATGAAAATGGTCTTGCGGGTGATGGTACTGAGATTGGGGCCGACTGCGTGAAAGAGGCGGTTCTCGAATAGGACGGCATCGCCGGGGTTGGCGAGGACTTCGATGGCACCGTCGGGGTCAACCGCGCCCTCCTGATGTGAGGGGCGGCCGAGGCGCGCGTGGCTGCCGGGAATGAAGCGGGTATTGCCGCGACCGGGTTGGCTGAGGTCGCTGAGGACGTAGCAAATCTTCAGGCGCATCCGCGGCAGCGGCTCCGGCAGTTGGCGGACGGCAATCCCGCCGTCGCGGTGCCAGCCGATGGCTTTGTAGGCGGCGGCCGTATCCGCCGGCTGTGGCGGCCGGACGATGACGTGCGAGGTGTCGAGCTGGACGTTCCAGCCGAGGATGTACGGCACCAGGGAGACCGTCTCCGGCCAGTCGAGCAAGGGGAGGAATACATCGTCGTGGGCAATGCAGTTGCGTAGCTCGAATGCGCCGGCTTGGTTGAGCCGGTCCTCGCGCACGGCCGCTTGATAGAGGCGATCTATCGTTGCGGTCAGGCGTTCGATTATGTCCTGGTCCAGCACACCCGGCACGATCAGATAACCGTTCGTCTCCAAGAAGCTCTGCTGCTCATCAGTCATCGCTACGAACTGCATCGGTGTAGCCTCCTAGGAGCATAGCCGCCGGATGCGCCGGTCAGACTTCTGGCAAGCATACGGTCTCGGCGGTGTGCGGGCAAGCCCCGGCGTTGCCAACCCTGGCCCCCCTACAGCATGTCCCATACCCACCCCTGTCGGGGACCATAGCGGAGCGCGCCGCCAGCCCACGCCTCATCCCCTCCCCTGTCGGGACGGGGGAGGGCTAGGGTGGGGGCCTGCCCTCCTCCCCCGAATCCGCGCGCCAGCGCCTGATCTGGGTGAGGCGCTCGCGGATGGTCGCTTCCGCGCCGTCGCGACCCGGTTGGTAGAACGGGCCTGACACGCCGGCAGGGAGATAGTGCTGGCGGTAGCGCCGCGGGTCGTCGCTGGAGAAGTCGTGGCTGTACTCGTAGCCTTGGCCGTAGCCGAGCTGCTGCGCGCCGCTGAACGAGGCGTTGCGGAGGTGGAGGGGCACTTCCAGGCTGGCGCCGGACTCGATGGCTGCTTGCGCTTGCCACACGGCCTTGGCGGCGCTCACCGATTTCGGGGCCGTGGCCAGGTAGACGGTGGCGTGGGCGAGGATGAGACCGGCCTCGGGTAGCCCGACGCGCTCTACGGACTCGTAGGCCGCCGTGGCGACCACAAGGCCCTGGGAGTCGGCGAGGCCAATGTCTTCCGAGGCGGAGATGACCAGCCGGCGGGCGATGAAGCGTGGGTCTTCGCCGGCTTTGAGCATCTTGGCGAGCCAAAATACCGCGCCGTCGGGATCGCTGCCGCGAATGCTCTTGATGAAGGCCGAGATGGTCTGATAGTGGTCGTCGCCGGTTTGGTCGTAGCGTACCTGCCGGCGCTGGATCGCCGTCTCGACGGTCTCAATCGTGACGGGCCGGCGGCCGGTAGTGTCGGTGGGCGCGATGTCTACGGCCGCTTCCAGGCCGTTGAGCGCGATGCGTGCGTCGCCGCCGGAGGTAGCGACGAGTAGATCGAGCGCGTCGGCAGCCACCTCCACGTCCTCGCGGCCTAAGCCGCGCTCCTCATCGCGCAGGGCACGCTGGAGGAGCAGCTTGATCGTCTCGGCGGGAAGCGGCTCCAGCCGGAGGATGCGAACGCGCGAACGGAGCGCCGGGACCAGATCGAAATAGGGATTCTCACTCGTCAGCCCGATCAGGAGGACCAGGCCGTCCTCGACGGCCGGCAGCAAGACCTCCTGCTGCGTGCGGCTCCACTTGTGGGCCTCGTCGAGCACCAAGGCCGTCCGGCGGCCTTGGGTGCGGCTGCGACGGGCGGCCGTGAGGACGCGACGAAGGTCGGCGACGCCGGAGGTGACAGCACTGAGCGAATGGGCCTCAATCGCCAACGCGCGGACGAGGAGTTGGGCGAGGCTGGTCTTGCCAGTGCCGGGCGGTCCCCAGAGAATGACCGAGCCGAGGCGGCGCTGCTCCAGCGCGCGGCGCAGCGCCTTGCCGGGACCGAGCAAGTGCTCCTGGCCGGCGAACTCGTCCACCGTGCGGGGCCGCATCCGCACGGCGAGCGGCTGGTGTGGGTCGGGCGGCGGTTCGAAGAGCGCGGGCTGGCCCGGTGCGACCGGCGGCTGGGGCGCATTGCGCGGCATTGGCGACCTCCACGACACGCTGCGGCGAGTTGCACAGCGAGGCTGAACGCTACGTCCGAGGATGTTAACGGGAAAAAGCGTCCGGGGTGCCTGGCCCCCACCCTCGCCCTCCCCCGTCCCGACGGGGGAGGGAACATGTCGTGCCTCCACCGCAGCGGCCCACGCCGCCGTCCCCCTGCCGCAGCGGGGGGACCATAGGGGGGCCAGCACCGGCAGCGTCTACGACACCCCGACCGGCTCGCGGCGGGCGGCGGACGGGCGGCTCGATCTACGCTGCTTGGTAGTTGCGCTACGCGAGCGCCGACGCCGGGCGGGGATTGGCTCGGTGCCGTCGAGCGGCCGGTCGGCGAGCCGCACGGTCACTTCCCCGTGCTCGAAAGTAGCCACCTTGGTCGCTACGCGAGTGAGGAACGAGAGGTCGTGGGTAGCAACCACGACGGTCCCGGCGTAGTCGAGCAGAGCCGACTCCAGCATCGCAGTGCTGCGACGGTCCAGGTGGTTGGTCGGCTCATCGAGCAGCAGGAGGTTGGCCGGTCTCAGCAGCATCTTGGCGAGAGCGAGCCGGCTGCGCTCGCCGCCGGAGAGCTTGCGGACCTCCTTGTGGGCATCGTCGGCGAGCAGGAAGCGGCCCAGGACATTCATGGCCGCGGCCGTCGAGCCGGTCCGCGAGGCGTCGAGCGCCTCCTCAAGGACCGTCTTGTTCGGATCGAGCGCCTCGGCTTGGTGCTGGGCGTAGAAGCCGGCGCGCGTGCCATTGCCCAAGAGCACCTCCCCGGTGGTCGGCTCTTCTTCGCCCGCCAGCAGACGGAGCAGGGTCGTCTTACCGGCGCCGTTGGGGCCAACGAGTGCTACGCGGTCGGCGCGCTCCAGCGTGAAGGACACGTCGCGCAGCACTACGAGGTCATCATACGCCTTGGTAACGTCCTTGAAGGTGATGATCTCGCGTGACCCGCGCCCGCCGCCCAGAAAGCGGAAGTCAATGCTCTTTGGCTCCGGCTTTGGCGCCTCGACCCGGTCCAGCCGTTCTAGCTGTCGCTCGCGGGCCTTGACTTGCGCGGCGCGGGTAGCGATGGCCCGAAAACGCTCGATGTAGGTCTGCTGGCGCCGGATGAACTTCTGCTGGCGCCGGTAGGCGGCCTCGTGATGGCGGCGCCGCTCCGCTTTGAGCCGGAGATAGTCGGAGTAGTTGCCGGTGTAGGAGGTGGCAACACTGTCCTCCAGCTCGATAATGCGCTTGGCTACGTTGTCGAGCAGCGCCCGGTCGTGCGATACGACGATCAGCGAGCCGCGGTAGCCTTCCAGGTAGCCTTCGAGCCAGTCGCGGGCCGCCTTGTCAATGTGGTTGGTCGGCTCATCAAGGAGGAGTAAGGAGGGCTGGCTGACGAGGAGCTTGGCGAGGGCGATCCGCATCTGCCAGCCACCGCTGAACTCATCGGTCAGGCGGGGGCGGTCGTCTTGTGCGAACCCCAGGCCATGCAGCACCTCGCCGACCCGCGCGTCTACCGTGTAGCCGTCGAGGCGGTCGTACTCGTCCTGCGCTGCGGCCATCGCCTCCACGAGGCGATCAATTGCGTCCAGATCGCCGCTGGTGGCAGCGGCGTCCATTTCGTCTTGCAGCCGGGCCAGGTCGGCGCGGGCCGCGAGCACGCCTGGGAACGCCGACAGCATCTCGTTTTCGAGCGTGATACCCAGCCGGCACTGGCTCTCTTGTGACAGGTAGCCGAGCGTATTGTGGGGATCGAGCTTAACGAACCCATCGTCAGCACGGCGCTGGCCGGCGATGATCTCCAGCAGCGTGGTCTTGCCGGCGCCGTTGTCGCCGACCAGCCCGACGCGCTCTTTCGGCCCGACGAAAAAGGTCACCTCATCGAGCACTTCCTGGCCGCCATAGCGGATGGTGATGTTGTGGACGTGTAGCATGGTGTGTTGTTCCCTCGGAGGCTGGTAGCGGGTCCGGCGACGGCAGTTGCACTGAGGCCGGCGGGTAGACGACAAGCGACGCGGGCGCTGCGCGAGGCGGTCGGACTACCGAGACTCGCGAGGCGTGCCGCGTCGAGTGACTCTCCTCATTATACCGTCACGGTGAGGCTCGGCGCCGTGCGGGGCAGGGGTATGGTAAGTCGCGCTGCTCTAGGGTGGAGAATTGATGCCGGGTCAAGTCCCATGTCGCGCACGTCCTTTCGCGCACGTGCGTAGTCTAGGTCATCAATCGCGTTAGCCAACAGGAACTCCGCCCGGCGAGCAGGCGTATAAACCTCCACCATCGCCACCACATGGTATCAAACTCCCTGGCTCCGGCGCGTTATAGTTAGACGCGCACCGGTTGCGGTGCGGCTGACTGCACGAGAGGCACGAGAGCAATGGGATCAGCGGACCAGCACTGCGACCTCGCCATTATCGGCGCCGGGCCGGCCGGCATGGCCGCGGCGCTCTATGCAGCTTCGCAGGGTATGGCGGTCACGCTCATCAACGGCGGGGACCTGCTCGGCTACGGTCTGCACGGCGCCTACAAGTCGAAGGGGATGTATGAGCTGGCCAAAGATCGGCTGATCGCGCTCAAGATGGGTCGCGGCTATGACCCGTCCGGTCCGGACGTGCGGTTCGACGAAATCCACGATCAACTCAGCACCGGAACGGCGACACTGACCGAGATTAACCTGGGCTACCTCAAGCAGCTGGAGGTGCGGGTCATCAACGGAACGGGACGCTTCGTTGACGCGCACACGCTCGAGGTCAACGGCCAGCGGATTCGGGCGCCCTACTTCTTGATTGCCACCGGCTCGCGGCCACGGGTGCTCCCCGGCATGGAGGTGGACGGCAAGCTAATTATGACGAGTGACCACGTCGTGGACGTGGACGAATCCTTTCGCTCGCTCACAGTCGTTGGCGCGGGCGTGATCGGCTGTGAGTTTGCCTCGATCTTTACCGCTTTCGGGGTTCACGTCACACTCTTGGACACCGCCGACCGCCTCCTCAGCCACGAGGACCCGGACATCAGCGCGTTCATTACCACCGTCTTCACGCGCAACGGGATTCACGTGCGCTTTGGAGCGCGCACGCGCTCGGTGAGTGGCGTCGGCGGCCGGGTGAAGACGATGCTGGAGGACGGGTCAACGATCATCTCCGACCGGGCGCTGGTGGCCATCGGTCGGATTGCCTGCTCGGACACGCTCAACCTGTCCGTGATGGGCATTGAGCCGGGCCGAGGCGGCGTGATTTATGTCAATGACAATATGCAGACGAGCGTGCCGCACATCTATGCGGTCGGTGACGTGGGCGAGCGCAAGACGCCGCTTGATCTGGCTCTGGTCCACATCGCGGAGGCCGAAGGCCGGATCGCCGTCAAGCACATGCTCAGGCAGCCCTCGACCCTCCGCTCGTCGCATATTCCGTTCATCGTGTTCAGTATGCCGATGCTGGCCGGTGCCGGGCTGACGGAGACGCTGGCGCGGCAGCAGTACGGGGACGGCGTGCGCGTGGCAAAGTTCCTCAATGCCCGCAACCATCGTTATCATGCGATGCGGGCATTCGACGGCTATGTCAAGCTGGTTGTCGGCCCGCCGGGCGATGATCGTATCTTGGGCGTGCGGGCGGTGGGCGCCCAAGCCGACAGCGTGATTGGCGAGGCCGCCGTGATGATTGACAACGAAATCCCCTACACCTACCTGCTGGACAGCATCCATGCCCACCCGTCGTTGACCGAGAGCCTGCAGAACGCTGCCCGCATCATCGCCGGCCGGCTGGTGCCGACGCTGTAGGAGCGGAGAGCTGGACCTAACCCCTGACAGGCCAAAGCCGCACGGATAGTGCCAGGTGTGGTGCGGCTTTGACCTGTCACCCGGCCCCTTCCCTGACGGGGAAGGGGAGTCCTCCAAAAGGAGGAGGCTACGATGCATTTCAGCGCGTTCCTGCGGTTGCTCCGGGCGGCGGCGGCCCTTGCGGTGCTGCTCGTGGTGCTGTCGGCTTGCGGTGGATCGGAGGGCCAGGCGCTGCCGCCCGGCGCGCCGGCGGCGAGGGGAGAGCGGCAGTCGCCGGCGTCTCCGACTACCATGCCGGCGGCAGCGACTCCAACTGCCGTTCCGGTGGCGCCAACCGCTGAACCGGCGGCCGTGCAGGCCGTGCGCCGGGAGCTGGCCGGCCGTCTCGCTGTCGCAGCGTCGCGGCTGAAAGCGGTGTCAGTCGAGCCGGTCGCATGGCCCGATGCCAGTCTAGGTTGCCCGCAAGAGGGGTTTGCCTACGCGCAGGTCGTGACGCCCGGCTATCGGGTCGTGATGGAGCATAACGGCCAACGCTACACCTACCACACCAACGCTACCGCTTCATTGGTAGTGACGTGTTAGCGCGGGTGTAGCGCCTGGAAAGCGGCGGCGCTTAGGCGGCCGCGGCGAAGACTTTGCTGACGACCGCGTTCGTCTTGATGACGTGCTGGCCGAGACCTAGCTCGCCCGGCTCCATGCCGAGGGCCAGACCGATCAACTGAGGCAGGTGGAGGATCGGCAGGTCGAGACTACGGTTGACGTACTTGGCCGCGTCGGGCTGTTGGGCATCGAGATTGAGGTGACAGAGTGGGCACGGCGTCACCATGCAGTCGGCACCCTTGTCCTGGGCTTCGGCGATGTGAGTCCCGGCCATCGTGAGGGAGTTGGCCTTGTTCATCGTCAGGATCGGGAAGCCGCAGCATTTGCTCTTGCCGTAGTAGTCCACCGGGTCGGCGCCCAGCACCTCGATAATCTGCTCCAGATAGGTGCCGCGACCGGGGTACTCGTCGAAGGCCAGCACCTCGCGCGGACGCAAGACGTAGCATCCGTAGAACGGACCGACGCGCAGCCCGGCGAGCGGCCGGACAACCTGCTCGCGTAGCCGCTCCAGCCCGTACTCCTCGACGATGATCCACATCAGGTGCGTGACGCGGCTGGTACCGCGGTAGGTATAGCCGTCGGCCGCGATGGCCTGATTGGCCTGCTCGCGGGCGGTATCGTCGGTATCGAGGATGTGCTTGATCCCGCTCATCACGCCCTGGCAGGTCGAGCAAATGGTGAGGATGGGCAGGTCCCACTGTTCGGCCATGGCGAAGGTGCGGGCATTGAGCGCCTGCGCCAACTCCGGGTTCCGCTCGCTCAACACGCCCGCACCGGTGCAAGCGCCTTCCTTCATTTCCACCAGCTCAATACCGAGCCGCTCGGCAACCGCGCGGGTGGACTTGTATAGCTCGCGACAGGCGCCGCGCGACACACAGCCCGGAAACCAGGCGTAACGCAGTGCATTCATCGGTCGTTAGGCCTCTTTCTGCGAAGTGGACTCGGCAACCTGCTGCTGGTGCTGCTGCTCGGTCTCATCGAACACGCGCCGCACTTCCCGCACGCTGGAGATCGGGCGGTGGATCGGGTTGGGCATCTTCCCGGCCATCAACATGCGGAGGGCGACGGGCATATTGCCGAGCTGTTCCTTGACGCTGGTTAGCTTGAAGGAATTGACGGCCAGTTGGGTTTCGTCCAGCCAGCCGCTATGCTCGACCGAATCGGCGAACGCTTTGCTGTGCCGGACGCCGTTGTGGTCCTTCAGCCCGGCGTCCATCGCCATTTCGCGCAGCTTGACGATCCGCTCCATCGGCTCAACGCCCTTGGGACAGACTTGCACGCACTCGAAACAGTGGGTGCAGTCCCACATGCCGCCGTCCATATCGAACAGATCCACGAGGCGCTCTTGGGTTTTGTCGTCCCGCGGATCGGCGGCAAAACGGTACGCCTTGGCGAGCGCCGCCGGACCGAGGAACTTGTCGTCCACTTCGAGCACGGTGCATTCCGAGACGCACGCGCCGCACATGATGCAGTTCATCACGCCGCTGAGATGCTGCATTGCGTCGTCGGGGGCGAGGTATTCGCGGCCGCTCTCCGGCGGGCCGGCCGGCTGGAGGTATGGCTGGACGGCGCGGACCTTGTCCCAGAACGGCTGCATGTCCACGACCAGATCGCGCACGACGGGCTGGTTGCCCATCGGCTCGACGGTGACGGTTTCGCCGTCGGGTGCGATGTCCACGAACTTGGTCTTGCAGGCCAGCGCCGACTCGCCGTTGACCTTCATGGCGCAAGAGCCGCAAATGGCGCTGCGGCACGAGCAGCGCAGCGTCAGCGTGCCGTCCTGCTCCTCGCGAATCTGGATCAGCGCATCCAGTACCGTGCCCCACTCCGGCACACTGGTCTCGTAGTCCTGGTAGTACGGCTCGCCCCCGGATTCGGGGTCGTAGCGGCGGACGCGCAAGCGTGCTTCGATAGCCAACGGTTCCTCCCGTCTACACCTCGCCCCTGGCCCCTCCCGATTCGGGGGCGGCCGGGGACGGTACTGTTCAATAGGCGCGTGCTTCCGGCTGCCAGCGGGTGATGGTCACGGGCAGATAGGACATCTGCGGCCCATCCTCCGACCACGCCGCCAGCGTGTGCTTCAGCCACTCTTCATCGTTGCGCTCCGGGAAATCGGTGCGCGAGTGCGCGCCGCGACTTTCGCGCCGGTCCAGCGCACTGACCGCGATCACCTCGGCCAGATCAAGCATGAACTCCAACTCTAGGTGGAACACTAGGTCCAGGTTGAAGACCTTGCCCCGGTTCTCCACGGGCAGCTTTTGGTATCGCTCCTTCAGGTTGTGCAGCACGCCAACGACTTCCTGCAGCCCGGCTTCGTCCCGGAAGACGCCGACGTGCTGATCCATCGCCTGGCCCATTTCCAGGCGTAGCCCCGCCGTCCGCTCGCCGTTGGCCGGGCGAGCCATGATCTGCTCGATGCGCGTTTCCTCATCGCGCAGCTTGGCCTCGCTGAGAGCGGCAAAGTCCCGCGCGCCAGCGTACTCGGCCGCCGCCGCACCCGACCGCCGGCCGAACACAATCGTCTCCAGCAGCGAGTTGGCGCCGAGGCGATTACCTCCGTGCAAGGAGATACACGCCGTTTCCCCGGCGGCGTAGAGGCCCGGAACGACCGTCGCACCGAGCACGTCCGTCTTGATGCCGCCCATCTGGTAATGCATCCCGGGGCGGATAGGTACCGGCTCTTTCGCAATGTCTACGTTGGCGATGTCGTAGGCCAGCTCCCAAATCTGGTACAGCTTGGTGCGGATCAGGTCCGCGCCCAAGTGCCGGCAGTCGAGCAGCACACAGCCGTCAACGCCCCGGCCCTCGTCAATCTCGGTCTGCTCGGCGCGGGAGACGACATCGCGCGAGGCCAACTCCATCGCGTTGGTCGCGCCGTACCGCTCGTAGGACATGAAGCGGTCGCCGTTGGCGTTGAGCAGGTAGGCCCCTTCACCGCGGGCGCCCTCGGTGATGAGCACGCCGTTGGACTTGAGCGTGGTGGGATGGTACTGCACCATCTCCATGTCCATCAGCGGCGCGCCAGCGCGGTAGGCCAGCGCCATACCGTCGCCGGTGCAGATCAAGGCATTCGTGCTCGGCTCGAAGACGCGACCCAGTCCACCGGTGCAGAGGATGACCGCTTTCGCGCGGAATAGCTCCAGCCGACCGCTGCGGATCTCCAGGGCCAGTACCCCTACGCAGGCACCGTCCTCCATGACCAGATCGGTGAGAAACCATTCCTCGTAGACGCGCACCTGCTCCTTCATCAACTGCTCGTACATCACGTGGAGCATGGCCTGGCCGGTGATGTCGGCGACGAAATAGGTCCGCGCGAACGACGCGCCGCCGAAGTTGCGGGTACCCAGCTTGCCCGTCTCGTCGCGGTTGAAGATCACCCCCATGTTTTCCAGCTCGACAATATCCTGGGGGGCCTCGCGCACGCAGATTTCGATGGCGTCCTGATCGCCGAGATAGTCGCTGCCTTTCACGGTATCGTAGGCGTGTGATTCCCAGGAATCGCCGGCCTCCAGCGCCGCGTTGACGCCGCCCTGCGCCGCATTCGAGTGGCTACGGACCGGGTGGACCTTGGTGATAATGGCGACATCGGCGCCCTTCCACTGGGCTTCTAAGGCGGCGCGCAGGCCGGCCAGCCCGGCGCCAATAACCAACACGTCATGACTAATCATCAGCCCTTGCTACCTCAGCGTATCCTTTCCGCTAACAAGCGCGAGCATCCCCACGCGGGGCCTCGCGCCCAGCCCGCAAGCATACCAACGAGCGTGCGGCACTGTCTACCAGTCTAGCCGATCCACCGGCGGCATAGGAGGATGCCGCTGCGGGTCAGGTGCTATGTTTGTGGAGGCTGGGGCCGACTTCGTGCTCGGCTGCAGCGAGTGGGCAATAAAGCCAGTAAGATGCCTATATCCGCAACGTCCGATTTCTACTGCGACGAGGTGTTGAGCGGTCGTACAGCGGTGGAAAGGGTGGTCGAGACCAGCACGGTACTTGCCTTCCACCACACACGTCCGTACTGGCCGGTACATATCGTCGTCATTCCCAAGCGACACATCGGCTCATTGCTCGCCCTCAAGAGCGGAGATACCCCGTTACTCCTTGAGCTGATGGCCGTTGTGAAAACGGTCGCGGCGCAGGTCGTGGCGGAGCATGGCGGCTGCCGGGTCGTGACCAACCTGGGCAAATATCAGGACTCGCAGCACCTGCACTGGCACATTGGCGCTGGCGAGCCACGACGTTGAGTCAAGCGAGCAGACTATCCACGCTACAGCGGGCGGTTGGTGGCGCGGCAGTTGACCGCGGCAAAACGCCGTTGTTATCCTCGCCTCGATAGGCCGGCGACATGTCTGCCTTGTGCGCCGAGCGTCTCCGGCGGGACAGGATTGCGGTCCGCGGCGGGGAGCAGAGCGCCAGCTACATTAGCCACGGCAGTGGCCCGGAAAGGAAGCGGTTTGGTGCGGAAGAAGGTAACGATTATCGGCTCGGGGAACGTCGGCGGGACGACGGCGCAGCGTCTGGCAGAGACCGGGCTGGCCGATATTGTGCTGTACGACATTGTTGACGGGTTGCCACAAGGCAAGGCACTCGATCTGGCGGAGGCGGGGCCGGTCGTCGGTTTTGATTGCGCGATCACCGGCACGACCGAGTACGGTCCGACCGCCGACTCCGACATCGTGGTGTTCACCTCGGGCGCCCCGCGCAAGCCGGGGATGAGCCGCGACGACCTGCTCGAAGTCAACCGGAAGATCGTCACGGAGAACGTGGCGCAGGTCGCCAAGTACTCGCCCAATTGCGTCCTCTTGATGGTCAACAACCCGCTGGATGCGATGGCGCAGCTGGCGCTCCAGGTCAGCGGCTTCCCCTCGCAGCGGGTCGTTGGGCAGGCCGGCATCCTCGATACGGCGCGGTTCAGGACTTTCCTGGCCTGGGAGCTAGGAGTCTCCGTCAAGGACGTGCAAGCCTACGTCTTGGGGGGACACGGTGACGACATGGTGCCGCTGGTCAGTTATACGACGGTGGGTGGTGTACCGGTCGGGCAGCTGCTGTCGCAGGAGCGCCTGGACGAGATTGTGCAGCGCGCGCGCGATGGTGGTGCGGAGATTGTCGGCTTGCTCAAGACCGGTAGCGCGTTCCAGGCGCCGAGCGCAGCGGTGGTCGAGATGCTGGAAGCGATCCTGCTCGACCGCAAGCGCATCTTGCCCTGCTCGGCCTACGTGCAGGGGCAGTACGGTATCCACGATCTCTATGTCGGCGTGCCGGTCAAGCTCGGCGCCGGAGGGGTCGAGGAGATCGTCGAGATTCCGTTGTCGGCGGGCGAGCGCGCTGCCCTACACGAGACCGCTGCCTCGGTGCGCGGCTTGGTCGAGGCGATGGGGTTGTAAGAGCATTCAGCGATCAGCGGTCAGCAGTCGGCCGCGGGTAACTGTGCCACGCAAGCATCGAACGCTTACTCATATGCTGCCCCCGTAGCTCAGTGGAAGAGCAACCGCCTTCTAAGCGGTGGGTCGGGTGTTCGAGTCACCCCGGGGGCACCCTTGGCCCTCAAGGAGTGCAAGATGCGGAATGAGTTTACCGCCATCATCGAGCGGGACGGCGCGTGGTACATCGCGTATTGTCCTGAGATTCCCGGCGCCAACGGTCAAGGTAAGACCAAGGACGAGGCGCAGCAGAGTCTTGCGGAGGCGATTGCGCTGATCCTCGCAGACCGCCGGGAGGATGGACTACGTGGCGCGCCGCCGGATGCGCTCCACGAGACGGTCGTAGTCGCGTGAAGCGGAGCACCTTACTGCGCCACCTGCGCCGCCATGGCTGCTATTTGAAGCGTGAAGGACGTGCTCATACGCTGTGGTGGAACCCGACGAACGGGGCTGTGGAGGCCGTTCCGCGGCACCGCGAGATCCCAGACCGCCTAGCCCGCAAGATTTGTCGCAACTTAGCGGTGCCTGAAATAGGCCGTCCACAGCACGGCGTCAGTTAGCGATTGTTGGCGCTTCGGGAAATTGCATCTCTTCCGGCGGGCTAGACGAAACCGGCCTCTTGATCCGCTTGCGGGGCGCGGGAGCCGTAGTACAGACGCGCCGGGGCGTCTCCTGATACATACTGGCTGGGGAAGGTAGCCGGCAGTTCGCGGCCGAGGAGGTTTTCGAGGCGCCGGCGGCACTCGCGCACGACGGCAGGATGGTCTGCGGCAAGGTTGCGGTGCTCGCCGGGGTCGGTGACGACATCGAAGAGCCGGGTGTCCTCGTCCGGTCGCTCGCAGTCCACGATGTAGTTCCACCGCCGGTCCCGCACGCTGGCGTATGGACCCCACCCGGTAATCACGTGGTCACGGCCGGAGCGCGCTGCGTCCACCGCTGCGCCGGGCACGGCCTCACCCCCGGCCGCACGAATCAGCGGCCAGACGCTGCGGCCGGCCAGCGCCGCCACGGTATCGTCGCGCTCCGGCTCCGCGATGTCGAGCATGTCCAGCGCGGTAGGCAGGATGTCGTGGCCTTGGACAAAGGTTGTCAACTCTTGGCCGCCGGCGACGCGGGAGGGGTGGCGTACCAGCCAGTTGAGCTGGGTGGTATACGGGTGGAGGGCGGGCGCGCTCTTCCCAAAGCGGTCGTGATCCAGTAGCTCGGTGCCGTGGTCGGACGTGAACATCACCACGGTGTCTTCGAGGCGGCCGAGCCGCGCCAACGTATCCAGGAGGCGGCCAATCCACTCGTCCATGTAGGTGATCTCGCCGTAGTACAGGGCCTTGGTGCGCTCCTTTTCCAACTCGGTTCCGACCTGCGCCGCGGCCGGCGGGAGGATGAACTCCGTACCTTCAAAATCGGGGCAGTAGCGATCCGCGTAGTCGCGCGGCGGGTCCCATGGCTCGTGAGGATCGAAGGCCTCCAGCCAGAGGGCAAACGGCCCGTCGTCGTGGTTGTCTTCCAGCCATTCGACGGCGCGGCGGAAGACGGTGCCGGAGGTCAGGCCGTCTACTTGGGCAAACGCCCGTTTGTTAAGCAGATACTGGATCAAGACGGCCTGTTCCTGTGGCGTGAACGGTCCCTTGACGCAACGCTCGGCCTCAGCGCGGATCGAGTCGAGCTTGCCGCCCTGCCAGTTGTCGCTCTCCTGCCCGCGCACGAACTCCCAATTCACCCAGCCGCGCGTGAAGTTCATCGTGGGTTTGAAGATGTGATACACGTCGCCGATCAGCGCCGTCTTGTAGCCGCGCTCCACCAGGATTTCGGCAATAGTCGGCTGCTCCGGGGGGATTTTGTGCCAGCCCTGAATACGTGGCCAGACCCCCTGCGTGTCGTATTCGTAGCGCCAGGGGTAAGAGCGGATGCCGGTCATGAGGGCACGGCGCACCGGAATGGTCGGCTCCCCCTCGCCGAACGCCGCGCTGAAGCTGACACTATCGCGGCGCAGGGCATCAAGGTTGGGCGTGTGGACGTGCGTGATGCCCCGATGATGCACCACGTCATAGCGCAGCGTATCGAGCACCATCATCACCAGGTTCATGCCGGCACCTCCTTAGTTGTGGCTATCGGCAGCGTCACCCTGTTGGGCCAGGGGAATCGCTTCGTCCGGGGACAACACTTGGAAAGAATACGTCTCGTCCAAGCCAAGGCGAAGCACGTCACTTCTGAGTGGCTCGTCGGTCGTGACGAGGAAAGAGGGCTGAACGTGCGCCGCCAGCCGCAGGAAGTCTTGATCGTCTTGGAGCTTGCTACTCCAGGAATCCTCTCCCGTGAGTGGAGGGGGATTGCCCGTCTGCGGCACTTTCCCATCAACAGTGAAGGCTTGCGAGAATAGCGTCATGAATGATGGATCTATCGCCATGCCGCTGTTCTGGAGTGCCTGTACCTGGCGTGACCACCGTTCATTCAGGGCAGGACTCCAGGCGATCCGGTGGCAGTTGGCTACGATAGCGTTGACCAGTTCGGCAGAGGTACGGTCGGGTTGGCCTCGTTCGTTACGTAGCGTCGAGACGGCAATAACGATGTTTTCGTTGAGCACAAAGGTATGTTTCATGGCTGCTACGCTACAGCTTCGAGAGGCTGGTGCTTCGTTACAGCGTCGAGGTGCCGGCGCTGGGCCTCAAGTGCAGCATCGAAAAAGCCCGGCAGGCCGCCTTTCACCAGCCCATCATCCGTGACCTCCTGCCGGCGGGCCGTGGCCTTGCCATCTTCCAACTGAAAGTAGTAGATCGCCAAATCGTCGGCGGCCAGCTTGCGCTCGGCCACGTTGTTGAGCAGGCTCAGCAGCAGGTGATCGCTGTGGGTGGCGAGTAGCAGTTGTTTGTGCTCCTGTGTCGTTACCTCCACGAATACGTCACCGAGTTTCGCAATAGCCTTCGGGTGGAGATGCGTCTCCGGCTCCTCGATGCCGGCGAGTCCACCTACCGGTGTCTTGACAAGTTGGTACATCAAGAATGTGAGTTGGTTCGTTCCGAATCCTTCGTTGGTAATTGGGATTTCACCCTGGGCGATCCGGCTGACAGCATTGACTGTTGCCTCGGGGCCTTCGTCTAATCCATATTCTATAGGCACCCCTGTAACACGTTCGATCAGGGCTCCGATTTCCAGTCTCCCCTTCTTGTCATACCCAAGTGTGCTAGCTAGTTCTTGTGAGAGGTGGTCGTAAGGTCCTGCTGGTAGAAGCTCCTTCAGTTTCTCGCTGGTGAGTGAGTAGCCACTCTTGATGAACCCGCGCACCGGAGGGCCAAACCGCCAGGATTGTATTGCGTCCGGGATGGTGTCTTGCAGCATCTGCTGTGTCTGAACAGCTTCTTCTTGCTCTTCAGCTGGGTCGCTCCCCCGTCGCCACACTATGCGCTCATGAGGGTTGCCGATCACTCGCGAGGCTTCGCCTCGAAACACACCACTGTCATTGAAGCCTGATCCGATCCAGTCTTGCCCCTTGCCACTTCGCCATACAACTTCAAGCCGGTAGCCTACCCAATTAACCGTGCCGATGTTGGCAGTCAACCCATCGTCGGAGAAGGTAGCTCGGTATGTGAAACCGAGTCTCGTTCCGTCAAGGGCACGCTCGCCTTCAAAAGCGATGGCAAGCTCTCTTTCCGTAGCGCCGCTGTAGAGTGCTTGTGGGAAGCCGACGAGGTTGACGAATGGGCCTTGCCATTGGGGTTCTTCTTGACCGAGCGACTGGCGCAGGAACATGAGCGCTTGGAGCACGCTGGACTTGCCGGCGCCGTTCGGTCCGATGAGCACCGTGATGCGGCCCGGCTGCAACTCCAGGAGCTCAAAGCACTTGAAGTTCTCCAAGCGTATGTGGGTCAGCATGCTACTTTGTCCTTCCGCACACGCCCTGCAACTCCTACTTTCGTCGGTGGTCGGACTGCTCGGAGATTAGCCTTTGGTCACAGGATACACAATGGGGCCAATGCTCCTGCCTCAGCGGTGCTGTGAGCGGTCCTCGGGTACCTTACGAGCATTGACGATCATGCGGCGACGGCTGAGAACTGGTGAGGCTAGGTTGTGCTCCACGGCTCAGTCAGGCCGATGCGGATAGCGTACTTGACCAGGTCGGTCTGGTTGTGGAGGTCGAGCTTGTTCATCGCAGCGGCGCGGTGATGCTCAACGGTCTTCGGGCTGAGGTGCAGTCGGGCTGCGATCTGGCGGATGGTCCGGCCGTCGGCGGCGAGCTGCAATACCTCGCGCTCGCGGGCAGTCAGGGCGGAGAGGGGCCCAGCGGCCTCGGCGGGATCGAGGCGCTGGACATAATCCGTGATGACGCGCTTGGCAATGCCGGGGTGCAAGTAGGCGTCGCCGGCGTGGACGGAGCGGATGGCCGCCGCCAGTTCGCGGGCGGCGCTGCGCTTGAGCACGTAGCCGCTCGCGCCGGCTTGGAGCGCCTGCAACACATACGTCTCGTTGTCGTGCATGCTGAGGATCAGCACGGGCAGGTCGGGGTACTCACGCTTGATTTGCCGCAGGGCCTCCAGGCCGTTGAGCCGGGGCATGGTCACGTCGAGCACGACGACATCCGGCCGGGTCTCGGCCGTTTGTTGCACCGCGCTGGCACCGTCCTCGGCCTCCGCCACTACCAGCATGTCGCCCATTGCTTCGAGCGAGAGGCGGATGCCCTCGCGCAGCATGGCGTGATCGTCTGCTAGGAGCACGCGAATGGGCGGCGACTGGCCGGCGGCCGCACCGACGGGCAGGCGCGCTGCCGCCGTGGTCATCGAGCCGGGGCCTCGCTCGTGGCGGTGTCCGAGGGCCGGGGGATGGTGACGCGCATGAGCGTGCCGCCGTGGCCGTCGGTGCGGCGCTGGACCACTAGCTCGCCATCGAGGAGCGCGGCGCGCTCGCGCATTCCGAACAGCCCCAGGGGCGCGCTGGCCGCCGTTGGTGATGGTGGCGTGCCGGCAGCACCAGGCTGGGCGGTAGTGCCTTCCGCTGGCGGGTGTGCCAGCAGGCGCTCGTCAATCCCGATCCCGTCGTCCGCGACCTCGGCGGTCAGGAGCTGCTCGTCTATCCGCAGCCGGACCAGCACGGAGGCGGCGCGGGCGTGCTTGGCCACGTTGGAGAGTGCCTCCTGCACGATGCGGAAGATCGCCGTCTCTACCGGCGGCGAGAGGCGGCCGGCGGCGTGCTCGCCTGCGATCTGCACCTCGACCGGTATGCCGTGGTGCTCCTCGTGCGTGGAAGCCAGCCAATGCACGGCCGCGACGAGGCCATGATCGTCGAGGACGGACGGGCGCAGCGCCAGGGCGAGCTTCCGCAGGTTGTCGAGCGTATCTTCGGCGAGCCGCTGTAAGCGGGCGACGAGATGATTAGCTCGGCGGAGGCGCGGCACCTCCGCCGGCATCGCCTGAAGGCCGTGCTCCAGCCCTACGCTGAGGGCCGCGAGCGACTGCATCGTCTCGTCGTGTAGCTCGCGGGCCACCCGGCGCCGCTCCTCTTCCTGGGCCGCGATCACCTGGGCGGCTAGCCGCTGCATCTCGCGGTTTTTCTCGGCCAGCCGCGCGTTGGTGCGTTCGAGTTGGCGCTGGTGTTCACTGAGCCGCGCCCAGAGGCTGTTGAGCGCCTCGACCACGGCTTGGAGATCGGGGTCGCCGCGTGGCTCGACTTGCACGTGCGGTACACCGTCGCCGGCCTGGTCCTGATGGATTGCCCGGCGCAGCGAGCGGATCGGCCGAAAGGCGGCATAGAGAATGAGCGCGGTGAAAATGGCGCTGAGGGCTACCGCGGCGACGATCATCAGGACATGCGCCCAGAGCGTAAAAGCGCCGGTCTCGACGAGCCGGCGCGTCAGCGAGGTGCCGATGATGGCGCCGATGAGCACGACCACAAGGTTGGCAAGCAGTAGCTGATAGAAGAGCGGTAGCCCGGTGAACAAGGCGCGCCGACGGGCCGGCGCCGGGCGTGGCGGGGCAGGGACGGTAGGTGAAGCGGACTCTAGTTGTGCCATCGGTCGTGTCCTCGACGGTCCTAATCGTACCGTACTTACCGGGAAGGCGCCGTCGCCTGCGGCCTCCCCATGGTCCTCCCTGCCGTGCAGGGGGACGAGTGCAACATGTTGCGCCCCTACGGGTTGTCCCGTACCTAACCCTTTAGACTCTCCTGCCCTGCTATACTGCCGCGGCTGCTGCATGGGAAGGGAACGAGGAAGATGCGTGCCGAGATCGTATCGGTGGGGACCGAACTCCTGCTAGGACACATCACCGATACCAATGCGTCGTATCTGGCAGAGGAGTTGTCGGGGCTCGGAATTGACTGCTACTGGATCAGCCAGCTTGGCGATAACCTGGAGCGGCTGACCGATCATCTCCGTCGGGCCTGGAACCGCTCCGAGCTCATCGTCATCACGGGTGGTATCGGCCCGACGGAAGACGATCTCACCCGCGAGGCGATTAGTGCGGTGCTCGATGAGGAGATGGTCGTGCAGCCGGACCTGGAGGCCGAGCTACGGGCGTTCTTCGCGCGGCGCGACATCGTGATGCCGGAGCGCAACGTCAAGCAGGCCACCCTCATTCGCTCGGCGCAGGCGCTCGACAATCCGGTCGGGACGGCGCCGGGCTGGTGGGTGGAGCGCGACGGTCGCGTGATCGTGACGATGCCCGGCGTGCCGAGCGAGATGTATCGCATGTGGAGCAACGAGGTGCTGCCCCGGCTCGCGCAGCAACAAGGTGGCACGATCATCCTGACGCGCCTCCTGAAGGTGCTCGGCCTCGGCGAATCTACCGTCGAGGAAATGATCCATCCGCTGCTCAACTCAGTCAACCCGACGATTGCGACCTACGCCAAACAGGACGGTATTCACGTCCGGGTGACGGCCAAGGCGCCGGATCAAGCGGCCGCCACCGCGATGCTCGACGAGTTCGAGCCGGGGGTGCGGGCTATCTTGGGAAATTCCATCTACGGCATCGACGACGAGGCGCTGGCGGACGTGGTGGCCGGTCTGCTCAGGGCGCGCGGCCTCTCTATCGCGACGGCGGAGGACTACACCGGCGGCTTGGTCGCCGGAGAGCTGAGTGAAGCTGCGGGCGACCGTTTTCGGGGCGGGACGGTGCTGCCGGTGGCCTTGACGCCCGGCGCAATGGGGCCGATAGACGAGCAGGCCGCCGATCTGCTGGCGCAGAAGCGTGCCCGCGAGCTGGCGGTGGGCGCCATGAAGCAGTGGGACGCCGAGCTGGGGCTGGCAGTGACGGCTGTGGACGTACAGCTATCGGAGCGCAGTCGGGGCAAGCGGATCGCCATTGCGCTGGGACACGACGGAGACTGGGACGAGCATCGGCGAGTCGAGACGACCTCGCCGGTCACGGTGCGCCGCCGCGCCGTGCTCTATGCCCTGAACCTGGTACGCGAGGCGTTGCAGTCCGAGGGGTAAGCCGTAGCGCGGGAGATGCTGATACCGCTGCTGGTGCTGACGGCTGTGGCTGTGCTGGGAGGGGCAGTCGGGCTGGCCGTGCGCGTAGCCGCGACGGTGCTCATCCTGGCACGCCGGGGCCGCACCACGCCGCTCGGCTGGCGCCGGCCGCGCCATCCCGACTGCCGCGCCGCCGGCCAACCGGCGGGGGTACCGGTGTGGGTGTTGGCGCCGGTGACGGCGGCGCTCTTTGGCCTCGCCGCAGCCGTGTTCGAGACCGGGCTACAACTGATACTGGCCGCGTGCTTCATCACCCTGCTGCTGGTGATCGCGGCGGTGGACGTGCAATGCCGGCTCGTCTTGGACCGGCTGACCTACCCCGGCCTGATCGCCGGTCCGCTGTTCGCGTGGCTCTGGCCGGGGCTGGGCGTGCGCGCCGCGCTCTTGGGTGGATTGACGGCACTCATTATCTTCAGCGCGCTCGTGCTGCTCTACCGGCGCGGTATAGGCCGCGGCGATGTAAAGCTGGCAACCCTGATCGGCCTATACCTGGGGTGGCCGCAGGTGCTCCCCGCACTCCTGATCGCCTTCCTGCTAGGAGGGCTGGTCGGCGTAGCCATCCTCCTTACCGGCGGCTCGCGCCGGAGCACCTTCGCCTACAGCCCCGTCCTCGTGGCCGGTGCGATTTTCGTCCTCCTCGGCGGCGACGCCCTGCTACTTCCTTCTCTTAACTAGGCCATGGTCTAAGGGTGTTAGTCAGCACTTGACAGGATTTCCTGGAACCAGGCCTCGTTATGGACACTGTCGAGGTCCGAGTCCGACTCTAAATGCGCCCGCGAAGGGAGACTGTCGTGTTTGATTGCCGCTTCTAGCCACTCCCGGCAAGCATGAGTATTGCCCCGGAGGGCAGCTACACATGCCAGGTTGTAGGCGGCGCTACCGGCGGCTATTTTCTCGGCCTCAAGCAGCCTCTTTTCGGCCTCTTTCCGCAGGCGCTCGGCTTCAACGCCCGTCTTGCAGGCACTCTGCACCAGTAATACGCCGCCCCAGTTGTTCAGTGCTTCGTGAGCGTCCGGCTTGATCTCTAGGGCGGCCGCGTATTTCTCCTCTGCCTGAGCGAAGAGTTGGTCAGCCTTCTCGCCTTGCTGTCGCTTGGCCTGCAACTGCAACAGGCCGCCCCAGTTGTTCAGCACTTTGTGAGCGTCCGGCTTGATCTCTAGGGCGGCCGCGAGCTTCCCAGCCGCCTGGGCGAGCAGTTGGTCGGCTTTCTCGCCCTGTTGTCGCTCGGCCTGCATTGCTAGCGCGCTGCCCCAGTTGTTCAATGCTTCATGCTTGTCCGGCTCGATCTCTAGGGCGGCCGCGTATTTCTCCTCTGCCTGAGCGAAGAGTTGGTCGGCTTTCTCGCCTTGCTGTCGCCCGGCCTGCGCCTTTAACTCGTTTCCCTGCATTACGTAGGCCCATGAAATTGAGTCAGCAAGCTCGGCTGGCATCGTTCTACCGTGCTCTGGCTGAAGCGCCAGGACTCGCTCGTAGTCACCCACCATCAGTGCAGTAGTAGCTTCCAGCGTCTCTGCTGAGAAGTCAGCAGTGCCTTCAGAAGTTACCGACTCGTCCGCAGGCTTTGCACCTTCGTCAGGTGCTTCTTCGTATTGCCTGATCGCGGCGCGGATCAGTTCGCGTGGTCGCGTATCGTATTCCGCTGCTTGATCCTGACCAAGCAGCGGAAAAGGGGTGAGGCTCCTGAGCAAGGTGTCAAGATGGGAGAAGGGTCGCCCCACGAATTCTGGCGGAAAGCAACCTAGCTGTTTGGCTATCTCTATGAAGAACTCATCTGCGCCATCGCTATTGACATAGAATGCGTGCCTATTGGGTCCCAGCAGTTTTTCCTTAACGTGTGGTGGTGGGTCTTCCCGTCTATAGCCGATCCAGTAGAGGGGATAGTCGAAACGGGGGATTTTCGACAGAGTCGTGAAGACGGGATCACTCTCGCCGCTGTAGCCAGCTACGATCCACATGCGTTCATGGCCAGCATCTTCAAATACCGGTGCAAGGTGTTTGGCTTGCTTCTCCCCATCGGGTCTGGTGTTTACAAGGGCGAAGCCGGTGCGTTGTCCATGCAGGTAGAACACCGCCTTCTCTGGAACCTTCTCAGGGTGAAAGAGTTGTGAGGCAGCAAGGTCGTAGACGGCTGGGAAATCTCCAACTAATGCACATGCTCTCACCACGAGTGGATCGAAATTGGTGGTCAGGATCCGATCCACGTGACCGTACTTCATGAGTTGTGCAATAGCGATATGAGCCCAATTGATCTGTGCCCGATCAACGTACTTACTGATAAGGTCCCGCTGCTGACTGGGCGAGAGTTGAGCCATACACTCGGCGTATGTAGGCTGTGCTGTCGTCCCGATTTCCTGAGCGCTGCGGAAGTGTGCTGGATACATCTCCTCGATTTTGGCGACAAACCCACTGGCCAAAGGAATACCCGCTGAGAGAGAGCATCCAGCGCCGATTAGGAGGGTACATCCCCTTGCGTTACGCAGAGTGTCCAACACATGTCCTACCGTCGAACCCACCTTCGGCAGGAGAACGTGGCCGCGATCTAGGCGCGGCGGTGCATCAGGGGGGTGGCTCGCCGTTTCCGAGGACCTCCCTATCCCGCATTGCGAGCAGAAGACGTCCTGCTCGGCGAGCCGATGCCCACATTGCGTGCAGAACATACAGAGGCCTCCCCCGATGATCCGCCGGGAGTTGAAAGTTCGTCAGCCTGGCCGCGTAGGAGGGCTACTCGACTTCGGCGATCAGCTCGATCTCGACCGCGATGTCACCTGGCAGGGCGCCCATCCCGACGGCCGAGCGGGCATGTTTGCCAGCGTCGCCGAAGACCGCGACCAATAGATCGGAGCAGCCGTTGATGACGGCCGGTTGATCGGCGAAATCGGGCGCCGAGTTGACCATGCCGAGCAGCTTGACAATCCGCTTGACGCGGCTCAGGTCGCCGACCGCATCCTGGATCGAGGCGATGAGCTTGATGCCGACATCGCGCGCGACTTCATAGCCTTGCTCGACGGTGAGGTCGGTGCCGAGCTTGCCGGCACGGTTGGGAAGCTCGTCGCTGGGACCGTTGCCGGAGACAAAGAGCAGGTTGCCGGTCCGTACACTGGGGACGTAGTTGGCAATGGGCGTGGCGACCGGCGGCAGGGTAATGCCGAGGCTGGCAAGGTTCTCTTCCGGTGTCATGGCCGTACTCCTCATGCGGCGTGCTGTAGCGCCGGCCATGATAACAGCTATGGGCTGTCAGCGGTCAGCCGTCAGCTTTGATGCTGCTGTGTGATAATGGACGATTGTCGCGGAGCCGTCCCTGGGACTGTGGCGGCTGCGTTGGGCGCGGCTCGCGCTAGGCTGTCTCGGCCAGACTCGGTCGTGCAATCCGAGTCGCCGGCCCTCGATGCCGAGGTGCTGCTGCGGACGGTGTTGGGACGGTCGCGGGCGGCACTGGTGGCGCATCCGGAGGCGCCGCTGGCGCCGCGGCAGTGGCACCGGCTCGCCGGATTGCTAGAGCGGCGCGCCGCCGGCGAGCCGGTGGCCTACTTGACGGGTACCAAGGAGTTCATGGGCCTGACGTTTGCGGTCGGCCCGGCTGTGCTCATCCCGCGTCCCGATACCGAGTGCCTGGTGGAACGGACGCTGGCGGTACTGCCTGCTGACGGCCGTCGCCGGGTCGTGGCCGACGTTGGGACCGGCAGCGGCGCCATCGCGGTCAGCCTGGCAGTGCAGCGGCCGACGCTCCGGGTCTACGCGCTCGACAACGACCGCCGTGCCATCAGCCTGGTGGCCGCAAACGCCCGCCGGCAGGGGGCAGCGGAGCGCGTGACGGTCCGCTGCGGCGACCTGTTGGCGCCGCTGCCGGAGGCCGCGGCCGTGATCGTGGCCAACCTGCCGTATATCCCCAGCGAGGCGCTACCGACCCTACCCGTCTCGGTACGGGACTACGAACCGCATGCCGCTCTGGACGGTGGACGAGACGGGTTAGCGGTGTACCGTCGCCTGCTGGCGCAGCTCGCCGCGCAGCCGGAGTTGCTGCATCGCCCCGGTCACGTGCTGTACGAATGTGACCCGGCTCAGGTGGACACCCTGAGTGCTCTCGTGCGCGCGGCGCTGCCGGGCGCAGTGACCGAGGTGGTCTGCGACCTCGCCGGTCGGCCGCGCGGCGTTCATGGGCGCGTGAGCGGGAATGACGATGCCCAGGCCGGCCTATAGGTCGGCTGCGTCGGCGGTCAACTGCTGGCCCAGGGCAGTGACGGCCGTTGATAGGGCGGCGGCGTGGTTGTCGAGGCTGGCGGCCAGTTCGTCGTAGCCTAGGGACTGCAAGGTCTGCGGCAGCGCGGTATGCAAGTCGGCCAGGGCGGCTGCCACGGCGGCAGCGGCGCTCACCCCCGTTCGCAGCACGCGGTCGCCGCCCGTCCCATCAGCGTGGTAGAGGTGGGAGTGGGGGTAGTGCTGAAAACAGTCGTAGCGCAGCAATTGCTTGCCGGCAGCGGCCGCACCGAGCGACTGGCGCGCGATCACCCGCACGCTCGGTCCGCGATCCCCGCTGATATACCGGAACGACGCCTCGAAACGTAGCGGCCCGGCGTCCCAGGTGCCGGTCTGCCGGTCGCGCTCGCCAACTCCCATTACTGGCTGCATGATGCTCCTCTCCCTAGCGCCATCGTCGGTCCATGCACGGCGTCGGTGTTACCCTGACCGTACCGCCTATGGACATTGCAAGCAAGCGTGGCTTGCCCGTCGTAGTGATGCTCTCTACAATCGAGCACACGACGCAGACAATCCCGCAATGGCGAGGAGGCAGGGATGGTCTCTCCCACAAACGATCAATCGCGCCCGACCGTGCTAGTGACAGGCGCCAGTGGCTACGTTGCTGCCCAGCTCTTACCTACCCTGCGCGAACATTATGAGCTGCGGCTCGTTGACATAAAGGAGGAGGATCGCGCGGGGCGGCACATCGAGGGGATCGTGCGGCACGATCTCCGCGAACCCGATTTGGAGCAGCATCGTTCTTTATTCAGAGGGGTCGACGCGGTGGTCCACCTCGCGTTCAACCGCTCGACGTGGAGGGATACGGCCAACGGAGCGACGTATTGGGACGAGCGCACCAACCTGGATATGGCCTACTACGTGTACCAGCTCTCGCTGGAAGAGGGCGTGCGGCGCGTGGTCATGGCCAGCTCCAACCATGCGGCCGACTGGTACGAGTGGCTAATCCATGCCGGGCAGAAGGACGTGGTGCTGCCGGAGGAGCGGCCGCTGGCCGTGGCGTTCTATGGGTGGGCAAAGGCGACGTATGAGCATCTGGGATTTCTCTACGCGCAGGGGGCCTACGGGCGCAAGCTCGACGTCGTCCAGATACGGATCGGGGCGCCGCGCGACCTGGCCCAGGCGAACTATGAGGGGCAGCCGACCCAGTTCAAGCGCGATCTGGGGGCCTACATCAGTCCGCGGGACCTGGCGCAGTTGTTCACCAAATCCTTGCAAGCACCGGATATCGAGGACCAGTACGGCATTCCGTTCCAGGTGTTCTACGGTATCTCGCACAACACACGGGCTTTCTGGAGCATTGCCAACGCCCGGGAGGTGATCGGCTATGCACCGGAGGACGATTCCGAGCAGCAGTATGGCGACCTCATTGCACAACTTCTCGCGCATTCACCCGGAAAGGTCGGTCATGGCACCGAATGACCGGCCCCGGGGCGGCCTCCTGAGTGTCGCTCGGGTTATGGGTGCTATGATGTTCAACGTCGGGGATGTGAGGGGCATGAGGTCGCGCACGTGCATGGGAGCACATGATGGCAACGCCTGAACCGCTTGAGCGCTTTGATTCGACCCCGCGCGGCAGCCGGCCGCCCCGGCGGAACCGCTCTGGAGGGGGCACCATGCGACCACCGGTGCTCGGTGGACTGATTGTCCTCGTCATCTTGGCGATCATCATTGTCGTGTTCATTGTGCTCACCCGCCGGGGGCAACCGCAAGCGGCCGATCCGACCGCCGTCCCGGCGACGGTCGTTACCCCGCCGGCCGGCGTGACCGGCGGGGTATCAGTGCAGCCCACGCAGTCACCACCACCGACGGCGGTCCCGACGGAGGTGGTGCCACCCACGCCGACCGTCTTCCGGTCTACGGAGGTGATCGGGCAGTCTGCCGGCGGCCGCGCTATCGAGGCTATTCGGGTTGGTACCGGTGACAAGGCCGTGGTGTTCGTGGGCGCATTGCAGGGTGGCGTGACGCCCAACACCCGCGATCTGGTGCAGCAGGCCGCCGACTTCTTCGGGGATAATCCGGAGCAGGTCCCCGGCGATGTCCGCGCGATCTTTGTGCCGGTCCTGAACCCGGACGGCATGGCAGCCGGGAGTCGGCCGAACAGTCGCGGCGTATACCTGGGTAATAACTGGGATATCCGCTGGTCGGCCGACCCGCACACGCCGGAAGGAGTGAAATCGGGCGGCGGCGGGGCGGCGCCGTTCTCCGAGCCGGAGAGCGTAGCCCTGCGTGACCTGGTCCGGGAGCGCAACGCGCAAGTCGTGATCTTTTATCAAGCGTCGGTACCAAACGGGCTGGTGATCCCCGGCGAGGGGTTGGGCCAAGCTACCTCCACGGCCTCCCTCCCGATGGGCAAGCTGCTGTCGGACGTGACGGGCTTCCGGATGATCCGCACCTGGGCAGACCGCACTATCACGGGTGATCCGAGCGACTGGATGGACCGCGAGGGCATCATGTCCGCGATTATCTTGCTGCCGGATAAGGTCGACACCGACTGGACTCGGCAGCGCGAGGGGATGCTGGCAGCGATGCAGTTTGTCAGCGCGGCATAGTGCTGCCGGCGAGGTTTCGGTATGAGCGGCGATTCCGATTCCGTTGCACCTGACGGGCCGGCACGAACACTCCGCGGCTATCTCGGCTATCTCAGAGGCCCGGCCGGTTACGGTGTGATTCTCTCGCTGTATATCATCATCGGCGGCCTGGCGTGGCTGATTATTCAATCGCAGGACTCCGAGCGCACCGCTCCGCTAACGGTGAGTCCGCTGCCAGCGGTCAAGCCGACGCCGGTCCCTGAGCCAACGGCCGTACCGACAGCGGTGCCGGCACCGGTCGTCGTCCGGGCGGTGCCCACCGCCGTCGTCCAGCCGCAGCTACAGAGCAGCTATGTGGTCCAACCGCCAGCGCAGGGCAAGTTCATCCTGATAGATCAGGATCGGCAGACGATGTTCCTCTATGAGGACGGCAGGGAGGTGCAGCGTTACCCGATTAGCAGCGGAGTACCGGGGAGCCGGTTAACGAACACGCCGCAGTGGACCGGCCACGTATCGCACTACGTGGGCACCTTCTTTGCCTATGGCGGCTATGCCGATAATGCCTGGCACCTGTTCCGGGACTTGGGAGATATTCTGATTCACAGCGCGCCGTATACCTATGTGGATGGCAGGAAGGTGTACCAAGACCTGGACAAGCTAGGACAAGCGCCATCGTCGCACGGCTGTATCCGCATGAGTCCCGAGGCCATCAAGCAACTGGGGCGCTGGGGACCGCAAGGGACACTCGTCCACATTACCCCGTGGACCGGGAACGGCCCGGCTGGCAGCCGGTAGTTAGGAGCGCAGTTCTCCGTCCTCCAGTGCATCGCCCGGCTCCGTCTCGGAGCCGGACTGCCGGTTACGCCCGACTCGGAGCAGCCGGACATACTCGACGCGGTTGCCGTCGAGGCTTTCCACACGCAGGACATAGCGGCCAAGCGGCAGCCGGTCCCCGGGCACCGGAATACGGCCGAGCCGGGCCAGGAGCAAGCCGCCGACCGTATCGAATTCGTCGTCTTCGATGTGGAGACCAAAGTGCGCGTTCAGGTCCTGCACGAGGGCGAGGCCGCCGATCAGGGCTTCTCCGTTGGGTAGTGGCTCGATGGCGTCCGGCGCGACCTCTTGCGCGTCGAGCACCGGGCCGACCAATCGCTCGACCAGATCGTGCAGCGTGACCAGGCCGGCCGTGCTCCCGTACTCCTCCATCAAAATGGCGATCTCGACCCGCTCGTTCTGCATCCTGGTGAGCAGCGTGCCGGCATGGATGGTCTCCGGCACCAGCAGGGCAGGCTGCATGATATCGCGCAAGGTCGGCTGCGGCGCCACTTGCGTGGCCGCGAGGACCTCGACCAGATGCACGATGCCCTCGATGTGATCGAGGTCGCCAGCGTAGACCGGGAGGCGGGTGTGGTGGTGCTTGATGCCGACGGCGAGGGCGTCGTCGAGCGAGGCCTCGATGGGAACACAGGCCATTTCGGTGCGAGGGACCATGACGTAGCGTGCCGGCACCGCGTCGAACGCGAGGGCACGCTCGACGATCTCTTTGGCCTCTGTGCCCACCAAACCGGCCTCGCCACTGGCCGAAACCAGGTAGCGCAATTCCTCGACCGAGTGAACACGCTCCTCCTCGCTCATTGGCTGTAGCCCGATGGAGCGCACCAGCAAGTTGCCCAAGCCGTTCAGCGTCACGATAGCCGGCTTGAATAAGAAGAGGAATGCCTCGATGGGCCGGGCTACGGCGAGGGAGGTCCCATCGGGGCGCTGGATGGCGAGGCTCTTCGGCGCCAGCTCGCCGAGGACAATGTGGAGGACGGTGATGATCGTGAAGGCTATGATCGCGGCCAATGTATGAGCACTGATGAACGCCCAGTTGTCGGGCAGGAAGTGCAGGCGCGGCTCGATGAGCGCGGCGAGTGCCGGTTCGCCAATCCAGCCGAGGCCGAGGGAGGCGAGCGTGATGCCGAGCTGACAGGCGGCGAGGAAGGCGTCGAGCCGCGAGATGACCCGCAGCACGGCCGGGGCCAGCGGATGGCCTTGCGCCGCCAGCTCCTCGATCCGGGTACGCCGCACAGCCACCAAGGCAAACTCGGTGGCAACGAAAAAGCCGTTGGCAAAGACCAGCAGGATGACGGCCAGCAGTCTGCCGGTGATGTCGAGACCGGATGGCTCATGCATGGATGTGAGGGCGCCCCCAATTCGCTCCCGCTACCATCTTACACCCTTGCACCGGCTTGTGCGCTTGATAGCGGCGGGGTGGTCGGCTGTCTTTTTGACTGGCGCGGCCGTGTGCCTGTATACTCGGCTCTACGGCACCATCGGGGTGCTTGGGGTGTTTTGCGCGCCTCGGCACGAGGGAGTGCGGGGCCGAGAAGTGCTATAGTTGTTCCGTAGCAGGCGTCTAGTGCCGGCGTAGTAACCGTTTGGCTCGGACCGGCATAGGAAGGGATTGGTCTTGCCCACTATTCATCAGCTCATCCGCAAGGGACGGCGGCGGCCGCGCAAGAAGGTCAAGTCCCCGGCGCTCCACTGGTCCTACAATGCCCAGCGGGGGCGTATGGTGCGGCAGCGACCAGCACCCCAGAAGCGGGGGGTCTGTCTGCAAGTCAAAGTGACTGCGCCGCGCAAGCCGAATTCGGCAAACCGGAAGGTCGCGCGGGTCCGGCTCACGAACAACATGGAAGTCACCGCCTATATCCCGGGTGAGGGGCACAATTTGCAGGAGCACTCGGTGGTGCTAATCCGCGGTGGGCGGATCAAGGACGTCGGCGGCGTGCGCTACCACATTGTCCGCGGAGCACTCGATACGGACGGTGTGGAGCCGGATACGGCGTCGGCCGTCAAGCGACCACCGCGCAATCGCGGGCGGTCGAAGTATGGCGTGAAGAAGCAGAAGGATGGCGCCGGCGGCCTTGCCCAGTAGGGACACAGAGGGAAGATAGTACGATGCCTCGACGAGGAACCGTCCGCCGCCGTCCCGTACCGCCGGACTCGCGGTATGGTCGCGCGGACGTGACGCGGTTTATCAACAAGATCATGACGCGGGGCAAAAAGAGCCTCGCCGAGCGGATCTTCTACGGCGCCATGGATCGGATCGCCGAGCAGCGTGGTGGCGATGCGAACGATGCGATGGAAGTCTTCGAGTTGGCGATGCGGAATGCGACCCCGGCAGTGGAGGTGCGCCCCCGGCGCGTCGGCGGGGCCACGTATCAGGTACCGATGGAGATTCGGAGCGAGCGCCGGACCTCGCTCGCCATCCGCTGGCTGCTGCAGAGCGCCCGTGCGCGGCCCGGCAGGACGATGGTGGAGCGGCTGGCTGCCGAGTTGCTCGATACGGCACAGGGGAATAGCGGCACCACCAAGCGGCGTGAAGACACGCACCGCATGGCGGAGGCCAATCGCGCCTTTGCCCATTACCGCTGGTAAGCACCGCGCAGGATCAGGCCGGCCGTTAGTCTGCGGCGCTTGCCGCTCGCGGCCGACGCCACACCAACAGCGTAAGAACGGTAAGGGTACGTGCCGCCAGCGAACCGGGCGGCGGTGCCGGTTACCTAGGAGCAGGAACTATGGCGCGCGTAAGTCCGCTGGAGCGGACGCGCAATATCGGGATCATTGCCCATATTGACGCCGGCAAGACGACCGTCACCGAGCGGGTGCTCTTCTACTCCGGCCGTATTCACCGGCCGGGCGAGGTCCATGACGCCGCGGCCGCCATGGACTGGATGGAGGAGGAGCGACGGCGAGGTATCACCATCACCGCCGCGGCCACGACGCTGGCTTGGCACGACCATCGCATCAATATCATTGATACGCCGGGGCACGTGGATTTCACGGTAGAAGTCGAGCGCTCGCTGCGGGTGCTCGATGGTGGCGTGGTGGTCTTCGACGGAGTAGCCGGCGTCGAGCCGCAGTCGGAGACGGTGTGGCGACAGGCCGACCACTACAGCGTGCCGCGGATCGCCTTTATCAATAAGATGGACCGGGTGGGTGCGGACTTCCACCGCTGCGTGGGCATGATCCGCGACCGGCTAGGGGCAACCCCGGTACCCATTCAACTGCCGATAGGGAGCGAGGCGGAGTTCCGAGGGGTCATTGACCTCCTGGGGATGCAGGCAGTTGTGCATGGTGACGACCTCGGAACCAAGCGCCAGATCATCCCGATTCCCGCGGAACACGAGGCCGAGGCCCAGGCCTACCACGACAAACTGGTCGAGGCGATTGTCGAGACCGACGACGATCTGCTGGATCGCTATTTGGAGGGCGAAACGCTGCCGGCGGACGAGCTGCGGGCGGCGCTGCGGCGGGCGACCATCAGCACGATCCTCGTGCCGGTGCTTTGCGGGGCGGCGCTGCGGAACAAGGGTGTCCAACTGCTGCTCGATGCGGTCATTGACTATCTTCCATCGCCGCTGGACGTGCCGCCGATTCGCGGCAGAAACGAGGACGACGAGGAGGTGATCTGCTCGGTTGACGATGCGGCGCCGTTCGCGGCCATCGCGTTCAAGATCGTGGCCGACCCGTTTGCCGGGAAGCTCACGTACCTGCGGGTGTATTCGGGCACACTCCACACCGGCACCTACCTGCTCAATGCCACGGCTGGGAAGCGGGAGCGCCTCGGCCGGCTCGTGATGATGCACGCGAACGAGCGGGAAGACGTGTCGGAGGTCTTCGCCGGGGACATTGCGGCGGCGGTAGGTCTCAAGAGCACGGTGACAGGCCACACGCTCACCGATCCCGATCATCCGGTCATGCTGGAGTCCATCAGCTTCCCGGAGCCAGTCATTTCGCAGGCCATCGAGCCGAAGACCTCCGCCGACCAGGATCGGCTGGGCATCGCGCTGGCGCGGCTGGCGGAAGAAGACCCCACCTTCCAGACGCGGACCGATCACGAGACGGGGCAGACGATCATCTCCGGGATGGGCGAGCTACACCTGGAAGTAATCGTCAACCGGATGCTGCGCGAATACCGCGTCGGGGCCAACATCGGCAAGCTGCAAGTCGCATTCACCGAGACGATCACGCGGTCGGCCAGGGGCGAGGGGCGGTTCGTCCGGCAGACGGGTGGTCGGGGTCAATTCGGCCACGCTTGGCTAGAGATCGAGCCGCTGCCGCGCGGGAGTGGGTTCGAGTTCATCAACAAGATCGTCGGTGGGGCGATCCCCAGAGAGTACATCCCGGCGGTCGAAGACGGCGTGCGGGAGGCGCTGGAGAGTGGCGGACCGCAGGGCTTCCGCTTGGTGGATTTGCGGGCTACGCTCTACGACGGGTCGTACCACGATGTCGATTCGTCGGAGATCGCGTTTCGCATCGCCGGGTCCATGGCGTTGCGGGCGGCAGTGCGGGACGCTGCCCCGCTGATGCTGGAACCGATTATGCACGTGGAAGTTGTCGTGCCGGAATCGAGTCTAGGTGATATTATAGGAGACCTGAGCGCAAGGCATGGTCGCGTCGAAGGCTTGGAAGCCGGCGCGGGCACGCATGTTGTCAAGGCTATGGTTCCGCTGGCCACGATGTTCGGGTACGTGAATACGCTGCGCTCGTTGACGCAGGGGCGTGGCACGTACTCCATGGAGTTTGCGCTCTACGAACCAGTGCGTAGCAACCGAGTTGAGGCCGCGCTCGCATCGTCGTAGCGTCCTCGCGCGTGTCCTCAGCGGGAGCCGGTGATCAGAGAGACGGATTGGCGCGGTCTCTCCAGAATCGAAGCTCCCAAGGTTCCATCGCGGCGGTACAAGTGCATACGTGAACGTAGGTAGGTGTCTACTGCCGGCTTGATGGCAGTAGCACCCCCGAAGACTCTGGTGTAAGGGGAGCAGGAGCGATCATGGCGAAGGCGAGATTCGAGCGGACCAAGCCCCATGTGAACGTGGGTACCATCGGCCACGTGGACCACGGCAAGACCACCTTGACCGCGGCCATGACC
>DAOUJP010000011.1:0-43780 GCA_034422515.1 Chloroflexota bacterium
GCCATGGCGACTGAGGCCGCCCGCTGGCTACCTGACCAGGCGCCGGCGGTGGCCGTGTCGCAGTGGGAAGCGGCGCTGCAACGGTTCGTGGATTCCTTGGATGCCAAGGCCCAACGCTTGCGTGACCTCAGCGACCCGGAGACGCTGCGGCAGCACCTCCCGCAGCTCGCAGCAGTAGCAGCCTTGCCGCCGCTACCACCGCTGCCACCGGACACCCGGATTGCGCTATTGGTGCATCATCCCGCAGAGCTGGCACCGGGCGATGCTGCCGTCGTGATGCACCTGGAAGCACGCGGCGCCACCGTCACCGTGGTCGGGACCGGCGACGGCAGCGCGCACGATCCGGCGCGGGTCGCCACGGGCCACGATCTGCTCTTGATAAGCTCCAATATCCAAGACTTCGACACGGCGGCCCGCTACGCCCAGACTGAGACACCGCTTATATTCTGGGAGCCGCGGCGGGTGTTGGAGGCAACCCAGTTGGCGGCCTGGGGAGGCACGCGCCCGGCGCAAACTGACATCCAGATCGTAGATGCAGGCCATCCGATCACCGCGGGACTGCTTGCTGACGGGCGGCTGCGAGTGGTGCGCCGGCCGGATACACTCAGTGTCGTCTGGCCATCCCAAGGGCCAGGAGTGCAAGTGCTGGCAAAGCACCTATTCGGTAACGATTTGGCCCTCCTGGTGGCGGAGGTGGGCGCCGAGTTGGCGAATGGGCAGCCGGCGCGAGCCAGGACCGTCTTCTTGTTCTGGTATCACGACACCTTCCACCTCAGCACGGGCGAGGCGATCCGGCTCTTCGACCGGGTGGTGGACTGGGTGCTCGGCCTCCTCCCTGACGATGACGCTTGAGCGAGAAGGCCATGGTGCCACGATGACCCGGCTCGACGGCCGTGATTTCGGGCCACTGTGGCAAGGATTGACGCTATCAGTGGGTGGTGCTATTGTCCAACGTATCTTGATGCGACCGGCGTTTCGGCTACGGGTAGGGGGATATGGCGTCTGCCGACACCCGCAGGGGACTCATGTTAGCGATCAAGGTGTTGGTCCGGCTGGGGAGCCGTCTGCGTTGGGCCTTGCTGATCCTCGTGACCTGGGTGGCTACTGCCACCACGGGTTATCGGGTCATCGAAGGATGGTCTTGGTTCGATGCTTTCTACATGACCATCATCACCATCTTCACCATCGGCTATCAAGAGGTCCACCCATTGACAATGTCCGGTCGCATCTGGAGCATTGTGGTGATCGGCGCCGGATTCCTCATTGTCGCCTCGGTTGCGGCGGAACTGGCGAGTGGTCCCCTGGCACGCTTGTGGGGAGAAAACAAATTGGAACGGGAACTCAGTGATCTGCACGATCATTACATCATCTGTGGCCTGGGCCGCGTCGGCTGGCAGGTTGCCCTGGCACTGCACCAACAGGGTGCCGTCTTTGGTGTGGTTGATCCCGAGAATAGGCATTCGGAGGATCTGCAGACCTGGAACGTGCCGTATCTGGCCGGCGATGCGACCGAGGACGCGGTGCTCCAGCGAATGCGGATTGATCGGGCGCGCGGCTTGGTCGCCGCAGCGAGTACCGATGCCATCAACATCTATGTGACGCTCACGGCGCGCGGCCTGAGTTCGGACCTCATCATCGCGGCCCGCGCCGAGGAGCCAAGCGCCGAGCGCAAGCTGTATCGGGCCGGCGCGAACTTCGTGCTGGCGCCTACGGCGGTCGGTGGGCGCAAGCTCGCTACGCTGCTCACGCGCCCGGTGGTGGCCGAGTACATCGACTCCGTGCTCTACGACGATGACTTGCCCTTCTTCACGGAGCAGGTAGAACTGACACCGACCTCCCCGCTGTGTGCGCTCACCATCGCCGAGCTGCAAGCGCGGATTGCCCCGGAGCATCATGGGCCGGCCGTGATCGCCGTCAAGGCGGCGGGAGAAGGGCTGTTCACTCCCCACCCCCCTGGGACGAGAACGTTGGCGGCGGGTGACGTGCTCGTCGCTGCCGGGACAGAAGAGGAGATCGCGCCGCTGCGCGACCTGAGCCACTAGCGGGGGGCGGTCTTACAGCTCCATGTAGGGGATGAGTGGTCGGGGTGCCCGGATTCGAACCGGGGACCTCCTGGCCCCAAACCAGGCGCTCTACCAGGCTGAGCCACACCCCGTCGGTGCTACGGCCATAGCGGATTTCGTGCGCTCGCCGCGCTGCACCCAATGTCGGTGCGCCGGTGGACGATACCTGCTTGGAGACGCGAGCGGGCTAGTCGGCGCACTTCTGCGCGGTCTCGGCGTTGCTGCCCGTATCGAACGATGACCCACACGCGCACGCCTTGACGGCGTTGGGGTTGTGGACCGTGAAGCCGGCGCCCATCAGCCCTTTCACGTAGTCAATCTGCGCCCCGCGAATGAAGTTGGCCGTGAACTCGTCTACAAAGACCGTCAGCCCATCTTGCTCGATCACTTCGTCGCCGTCGTCGGAGTGATCTTCGAGGCTCATGCCATACGATAGCCCGGAGCAGCCCCCCGGGCTGACGAACACGCGCAGCCCCAAGGACGAATCGCCTTCCTCGGTCACAATACGCCGTAGCTCCGTGGTTGCCTCGTCGGTGAGCATCACCGTCGGCTCGGCTACGAGCGGTTCTATGGCTACCATCTGCACGGACTCCCTCGTTGTCGCTCCAACTGCGGCACCACTGCCTGCCATCCATAACGTAGGCGGGGCAGCGGATACCTCAAAGACGATAGTAGCACTACCCCCCATACCAGTCAAGGTGCAACCGGACGACTCAGCGGCCGCCGCGGCCGCCGCGGCTACAGCAGCTTGATTGCCGCGAATATCAGCCCGCTGACGGCGATCATTGTACCCGCCAGCCAGTACGTTTGCCGTCGCACGGCGCGCTCCAGCCGGGTCGTGGCGTCGGCGAGGTCGGCTTTGGTGGCGAGGTGGGGGAGCTGGCCCTCGATCTGAGCGATCTGCTCCTTGACCTCGCCGATCTGCTCTTGGAGGTCGGCTTTGGTGGCGAGGTGGGGGAGTTGGCTCTTGATCTGGGCGATCTGCTCCTTGACCTCAGCGACCTGCTGCCGGAGGTCGGCCGTGGTGGCGAGGTGCGAGAGCTGGCCCTCGATCCGGGCGACCCGTTCCCTGACCTCGCCGATCTGCTCGTTGACCTCGGCAACATCCGCCATCATGTCTACATCTCGGGTGGCGGGTGCAACCGGTGCGGTTGGTGTCACGGCCATGGCGCCTCCCGGCAAGCCCTAGCGATTGCCCCGGATACAGCCGTGGGCGAGGCAGCGGGTACCTTGAAATTGATAGTAGCGTCTGCTTCCTAGCCGGTCAAGGTGCAGCCGGTCTCCGGAGCGGCCGCCGGTTGCGCCGCCCGGCGACAAGCAGGTCCGAAAACGGTCCCGAATGGTCAGGAGCTTGGTGTTGCCGCGGTCATCCGGCGTGCCGCATTGACAATCTGCGGGACGTTGTCGGTACAGACGCGCCTGATGCCCAAGTCGAGCATGTGAGCAAGTGTCTCCTCGTCGTTCACGCCCCAGGCATGGATGTCAAACCCGTGCGAGCGGATGGCCGAGACCACTGCCGGCGAGAGCTTCGTGGCCGGCAGATGCACCGCCTTAGCTCCGGCCAAACGGCCGCGCTGGATGGCCTCGTATGTCAGCACGTCCTGTCGCATCCAATCCGGGGGCTGCGGCATGAGGAGGTCGGTGGTCAAGCCGGGACACCGCTGCTGGATGTCCCGCAGGAGCATCGGCTCAAACGCCGTGACCTCGATGCCGTCCCACAGGTGTCGGTACTTGGCGAGGACCGCGGCCACGATGCCAGACGCCTCCGGCTCCGGCCCTTTGATTTCGATCTCCAGCCCGATCTTGCCACCGATGACGTCCAAGACCTCGGTCAGCGTCGAAATGCGCCAGTCGCCAGTGCTCGACGGCTCGATGCCGCCGCCGGTGGAGAGGAACCGGGCGGCTTGCAGTTGGTCCAGTGTGTAGTCGTAGATTGGGCCAGAGAGCGTGGTGATCTCATCCAGATAGTAGTAGTGGTACACCACCGGCACCCGGTCGCGCGTGAGCCGCACGTCAAGCTCCACGGCGTCTGCGCCGACCGCGAGTGCCCGGAGGAAGGCCGGCAGCGTATTCTCGGGCGCGTGCTCGGCAACGCCACGATGGGCTACAACGTCTAGGGTGGTCGCACGAGCCACGATGCACTCCTCCAAACCGCGTGTGCCATGGTTGCCTCTCCCTGGCATGTGGGTGCATCTATCCTGGTTACTGCCGAACCTACTGCGGAATCATGCAGTGGGCGGCCCCTTTCTGCGGGCAACTATTCGATAACTGTACGGGCAATCTGCCCAAGCGACAACCTCTGTGCCCGCCCCGCGCCACCTTGACAGCGCCGGCACTAGCCTGCTACCATCCGTTTGTCAGTAAAGTTGAGTAACCGTATCAACTAACCGCAGTATAGAACGATCCAGCCCCTGCGGAGAGCAGCGAGGTATGTACCAAGCGCCGCGAGCGGCCGAGCATTCGGGTGAAGCGCCGATCCCGGCCGGCAAGATCGCGCTCACCGATGCGACGAAAGTGTTTGCCACGCACGGGCAGTCCGCGGCGTCGCAGCCGGCGTCGCCAGCCGGTGTACCGGCCAACGGTGCGGATGAGGACGGGACGGTCGTGGCCTTTGCCGGTATCACCCTCGCCGTGCCGGAGGGTGAGTTGCTTTGCCTGCTGGGACGGAGTGGCTGCGGCAAGTCTACACTGCTCCACGTCATCGCCGGGCTGGAGGAGTTGAGTGCCGGGTCATTGACCGTAGATGGCCGGCCCGTGGACGGTCCCAGCCACCGCCGCGGCCTCGTCTTTCAGCAATACGCCCTGTTCCCCTGGCTCGACGTGTACCGGAACGTCCGCTTCGGTCTCGAAGCGCGGAATACCGGCATGGATGGCCGCGTCAAGGACCGGGCCGTGCGTGATCTCCTGGCGCTCGTCGGCTTGGAGGGGTTCGAGGGAGCGCGGCCCCACGAGCTATCGGGGGGTATGGCGCAGCGGGTGGCCATTGCGCGGGCGCTCGTCAACGAGCCGGAGATTTTGCTCTTGGACGAGCCGTTCAATGCGCTCGATGCCTTCACCCGCATGACCATGCAGGATGAGCTGGTACGGATTGTCAAGCAGCGGGGAATGACCGCGATTTTTGTCACGCACGACATTGACGAGGCGCTGTACCTCGGCGACCGCGTGGCGATTCTCACGCCTCGGCCCGGCCGGATCAGGGAGGTCGTGCCGGTGCCGATTGCGCGCCCGCGTGACCGCAACGATCCGACGCTGCTGCGCCTGCGCGATCATGTCTATCGGGAGTTCGGGCTGGCGGTGCGGCAGGAAGGACACTACAGCATCTAAGAGCACAGGAGTAGCCCCACCCCATCCCTCCCCGTGCTGACGCACAAGGGAAGGAATCGCCAGTCCCCCCGCCGCAGCGGGGGGACCATAGGGGGCCACCACAACGACAAAGCGAAGGAGACAGGAATGACAGAGCGAGCCGAGAATGGACAGGATCACCCGCTACCGCATCTCACCCGCCGCGGCCACTTCCGGACCGTCGGGCTGGCGTTTACGAGCGCCTTGCTGGGGCCGCTGCTGGCCGCCTGCGGCCCGACCGAGGAGGAATCCGCTCCCGCAGCGCCAGCGCAGTCGGCAGCTACCAGCAGTGAGCTGAATACGCCGGTCAAGATCGGCTATCTGCCGATTACCGACGCGACGCCGCTGCTCATTGGTCACGCCAACGAGTTTTTCCAGGCCGAGGGCTTGACGGTGGAGCAGCCGACGCTCTTCCGTGGCTGGAACGCGCTGGCGGAAGCCTTTTTTGCGGGCAGTGTCAACTTGGCGCATTTCCTGATGCCGATGACCGTCTGGATGCGCTACAGCTTGCAGCAGCAGGTGAAGGTGGTCGCGTGGGACCACACGAACGGCTCCGCACTCACCGTCGCGGGTGAGGGCATCAACGACATCGAGGACTTAGCCGGCAAGCAGATCGCCGTGCCCTTCTGGTACTCGATCCACAACGTCGTGCTCCAGATGCTGCTCCGCAACGCCGGGCTGACGGCCGTGGCGAAGGACCGGGGCGCCACGCTGAAGCCGTCCGAAGTCAATCTGTTCGTGATGCCGCCGCCCGACATGCCCACGGCCTTGGGTACCGGCGGTATTGACGGCTACATCGTGGCCGAGCCGTTCAACGCGGCGGGCGAGCTGAAAGCCCAAGGCAAGATCATCCGCTTCACTGGTGACGTGTGGCGGGACCATGCCTGCTGCGTTGCCGTGCTGCACGAGGAAAGCATCAAGGAGCGGCCGGAGTGGTCCCAGCGCGTGCTCAACGGGCTGGTCGCCGCGCAGTTGTGGGCGCACCAAAATACGACCCAGGTACCCGGCGTGCTCTCGAAAGGCGGGAAAGGGTACCTGCCGCTCGAAACACCGGTCATCAACCGGGCGATGAACAAGTACGACCTGGATACTTACGGCCCGCAAGGCACGAACGCGATCCGTAACGACGAGTGGGATGCCGGGCGGATCGGCTTCCAGCCGTACCCGTTCCCGTCGTACACGATGGAGTTGGTCACGCAGTTGAAGCAGACGATGGTGCAGGGAGATCGGTCGTTCCTGGGTGCCCTCGCCCCCGACTTCGCGGCAAAGGACTTAATCGAGTATGATTTAGTCAAGAATGCCTACGAGAAGGCCGGCGGGCCACAGGCATTCGGCGTGGACCCCGCGCAAGCCTTTGACCGCAAAGAGGTCATCTCGCTCTAGCAGCACTCCGGCGCCGCCGAGCCGTGAGGAAGGAGCAATGGTGGCAGAAACCACCGATGAGTTGGCGCGACCGCTCGCTGCCGAGGAGCCGGCGGCGGTCGTGCGTCCCACGCCCCGCTGGCTGCGGGCGGTCAAGCAGCGGGCCGGCAGTTGGACGTGGCCCGTCGTTGGCCTGCTGGTCGGTCTGGTCATCTGGCACATCGGAGCGACGATCTGGGCCACGCGCTTTCCCATTGCGGAGTCCTTTCTACCCCAGCGCACCTTCGCGGACGCCGTGCGGCTCGTGAGCACCGGCGTGCTGTGGCCGCATATCACGGCCTCGCTGCTCCGCGTGGGCATCGGCTTGGCGCTGGCTATTGCCATCGGTGTGCCGGTCGGGCTGATGATCGGCTACTGGCGACGGTTGGAGTTGGGCACCTCCGCCCTGTTCCAGTTCATTCGCATGATCTCGCCGCTGGCCTGGATGCCCGTCGCGATCATGCTCTTCGGTGTGGGCGACCGGCCCATCTACTTCCTGCTTGCCGTCGCCGCCGTCTGGCCCATTCTCATCAACACCGCGACCGGAGTGAGCCACGTGGACCGCCAGTGGATTCGCGCGGCTCGCGCCCTCGGTGCGAATGAATGGGCGGTGCTGCGCCGCGTGGTTATTCCGGCCATCATCCCGGACGTGCTCACTGGCTTGCGACTGGCGGTCGGGGTGGCGTGGCTGGTGTTGGTACCGGCCGAGATGCTCGGTGTCAACAACGGCTTGGGCTACTACATCCTGGATACCCGCGACCGCTTCAGCTACGGCGAATTGATGACGATCATCTTGATTATCGGTGTGATCGGCTACACGCTGGATGCCATTATCCAACGGCTGCGCTATCGTTTCTCCTGGACGTTAGGTATTCGCGACGCATGAGCGACACAACACCTGTGGCGAGGGACACGGAGCGCCTTACGACCGACGTGCTCGTCATCGGCGGCGGGTTGGCCGGACTCTGGGCGGCGATCCGGGCACGCGAGCAGGGCCAGCGGGTCTTGCTCGTGGAGAAGGGGTTTGCCGGCGCCAGTGGGTGCAGCGTGTTCGCCGGGGCGGTGGTGCTCTGCCTGACCCCGGACGACGACCTGGACACTTTCATCGCCGAAGAGTCCCAAGACGCCGACTATCTGCTCGACCCGGAGTGGGCCGAGTTCGTCGTCTGCGACAACTACGAGCGCCTGCGGGAGATCGTCGCCTGGGGTGGCCCGATCCCGGTGGACGCGGACGGACAGCTCATCCGTCGCCGCGGGCAAGTCCATGGGCGCCATACGGTTGCACGGGTGGCTTTCGATAGCGCCGAACTGATGAAGTTCATGCGGAAGGTGGCCATCGGCAAGCGCAAGGCCAAGACGCTGGACCAAACGGTCGTGACCAGCCTGCTGGTCGAGGACGGGCGGGTGGTGGGCGCCGTCGCCCTGCGCCGCCAAGAGGAGCGCGTCACGGTCATCCGCGCCCAGGCCGTCGTGCTCGCGGCTGGGGGATGTAGCTGGCGTGGCACCCACTTCGGCCACGATATGGTCTGCGGCGAGGCGTACAAGCTGGCCTGGGACGTTGGCGCCGAGCTGATGAGCATGGAGTTCGGCAACGGTTACATGGCGACCTATCGCCACGCCGATACGCACGGTCAGTGCCTGTTGGCAGCGATCGGCGGCAAGTTCATCAACAAGCACGGCGAGACGTTCATCCATCGCTACTCGCCGCGCGACCCGGCGCCGACGCACCTCATCCCCCGCGCGATGGCCGGGGAAGTGCGCGCCGGCCGCGGCCCCATCCGGTACGACCTCACCGGTATTCCGCCCGCCGCCCGCGAGCAGTGGAAGCGGGACTTTGCCCTGATCTGGCGCGGTATGGAGCGCACCGGCATTGATGCGTTCGACGCGCCGCGCGAGTGGTTCCCTGGATTCAACGGCACCGTCTCGGCCAGCGCCGGCGTGCGCTTGCTCGACCGCAGCGGCGCGACGACCGTGCCCGGTCTCTACGCTGCCGGTGACGCCGCGAGCCGTAGCCCGCTGATCGGCGCCGGCAGCGGCATCACGTTCCTGAACCTGGCGTGGGCCGGTGTGAGCGGCGCGCAGGCCGGCATCGCCGCCGCGCAGTTCGCCCAACAACACGACGCCCCGGCGCCGGACGAGGCGAGCGTTGCCGCCGCCGTGACCGCCGCCGTAGCCCCGCAACAGCGCAATACGGGTGCCACACCCGACGGCATCTACCGGCGGCTCCAAGAGCAGGTCATCGGCATGGACGCGAACATCTACCGGCACGGCGACCGCCTGCGCGATGTACTGGCGGCTACCGAGCGCGTGCGCGACCGGCTGCTGCCGGTCATCCACGCCGCCGACTGGCACGAACTGGTCAAGTGCCACGAAACGATTGCTACCTGCTTTACGACCGAGTTGATGTATCGCGCGGCGCTCATGCGCGAGGAGAGCCGCGGCTGGCACTACCGCGAGGATTTTCCGGCCCGCGATGATGAGCGGTGGCGGGTGTGGCTCGTCGCTGCGCCGCACGGCAGCGCCAGCGAACAGGCGCTCTGGGCGGCGCCGGAGTTTCGGCGTCTGCCCGTGCCGCTGGCGGCCTACGCGGCCCGCTGCATCGCGCCGACGCCGGCCATGCCACTGCCAGCCGCTGCCGGCTGATACCGCCATACGCATGAACCGCCTGGGAACGTAGGAAGCGCGATCTATGGCCGTCGAAGTCGTCTCGGACAAGCTGTGTATCGGGTGCAATCTGTGTGTGCGCGTGTGCCCGGTTGACGTTTTTCGCCTGCAGGGGCCGGAGAAGGGGAAGAAAGCCTATATTGCCTACCAGGAAGATTGCCAGTCGTGCTTCATCTGCGAGGAGTATTGCCCGACCGACGCGATTTACGTCGCACCGGAGAACCCCCGGCCCATTCCGATGCCCTACTGACGGCGGGTAGCGGATCGCGGCGCGTGCTCACGATTGGCTAAATCGTGAGCGGCCTGCTATACCTCACCACACACATCCACGGAAGGAGAGCCGACATGCCGAAGTTCATGGTGGAGTGGAACTTGCCCAAGGACCTCACCAAAGATAAGTACATGGCTAAGAAGGTGAAGTCGCTGGACATCTATCCCAAGATTCCCGAATGCAAGTGGGAATCCACCTTCCTGGCCGACGATATGAGCAAGTGCTACTGCGTCTACGATGCGCCGGACGAAGAGACGGTGCGGAAGGCGCGCGAGATGGTGCAGGCCAAGGTGGACCTGATGGCGACGGTGGACGAGATCACCCCGGACTCCTTGGAAGAGATTCGGGACGAGGAAAGCGAAGAGTAAGCCGTCTGCTGACTGGCCTGAAAACACGACGCTAGGCGCTCACCGACCGGGTCGGATGGTGAGCGCCTGCGTTAGGCCGGCGCTAGAAAGCAGTTCCGGGGCACACGATACTCAGTCAGAAGCTGGACTGCTCATTGAACCGATGGGTGGTAGAGCCTCGTCCGGGAAGATGCTGAGTATGAGTGCAGATGCCTCAGTAGCATCGGAATCTATCTGCCGAGTATCCAGACCGGAGGCAAGATCGTTGGGGTAGCGGTCAATAAGATAGTAACTCGACATTCGCTCGCATACATCGCGGTACGCTGCAAGGCGCGGCTGATATTTGATTGCCTCTTCAAGTAGTAGGTCCAGTTCATGGGTCTTGCGTAGATCCCATCCTTGGTCTAGCAAAAATCCTTTGAGGTACTTTTCGACAGCTTGCTGTAGGAACATACCTGTAGCCTGAAGATCGCCCTCGCGTGCCATGATCCGGGCGCGCCGCCAATCGCGCCGTGCATAGCGGCGCCAACTCTCGCTGGGCCGGGCAGTCACAATTCGATCCCGGTGGCGATGATTTCTGTGATGAAGGGATCACGGCGCTCCAGCCGCTCTTGCAACTCCTCTGGCGTCAACATGAGTGGCGAAATCGGCAGGCCGTATCGGAGATCGCGCACGCTGCGGCGAGCGGTGGCGAGACGTTGGTAGAGCGGTTCGGTAGTCGCAGCCACTACCAGGATGTCAATATCGCTATCGGGAGTTGCCTCGCCGCGCGCAACCGAGCCGAACAGGATCACCCGTTCGGCCTGAAGCACTGTCCGCCACCGTTCAGCCATCTCCCGCAAACGAGTCAGCAAGGCAGCGGGCAGGCCCGCTGTCTGCCGGCGAGGTGGGGACTGGACCGCAGTTGACGGCATAGCCTACGCGCTCCCTGTGCCGAGCATAGCAGAGGGAGTGCGCGCGGCGGGAAAGGGCTATGCCAGCGCGGCGGTGAGCAGTTGCGGAATGTCGGAGGGGAGTTCGGCGACCGGGATGCCGGCGGCCTGCAAGGCTTCGATTTTGCCGGCGGCGGTGCCGGCGCCGCCGGAGATGATCGCGCCGGCGTGCCCCATCCGCTTCTCCGGCGGGGCCGTCCGTCCGGCGATGAAGCTGACGACCGGCTTGCCGACGTGTTGCCGCGCGTACTCCGCCGCTTGCTCCTCCTCGTCGCCGCCGATCTCGCCGATGAGCACAATTCCCTCGGTCGCCGGGTCGGACTCGAAGAGCGCCAGCATATCTATGAAGGAGCTCCCGACAATCGGATCGCCGCCGATACCGACACAGGTGCTCTGGCCCAAGCCGGCATTCGTGAGATGCTGGATGACCTCATAGGTCAGCGTGCCGGAACGCGATACCAGGCCAATCGGACCCGGCGTGACGATGGCGCCCTGGATAATGCCGATCTTCGCTTGGCCGGGGCTAATCAGCCCCGGTCCGTTTGGCCCGATCAGCCGGGCGCCGCGCTGTCTGACGGTGTGATAGACGCGCAGCATGTCCAGCACCGGAATACCCTCGGTGATCGCCACGATGGGGTCCAGGCCGGCGTCGGCCGCCTCCAGGATTGCATCAGCACCAAACGGTGCCGGGACGAAAATGCAGGACGCCGTGGCGCCCGTCGCTTGCACCGCCGCCTGCACGGTGTTGAAGACCGGGATTCCGAGATGCTCCTGCCCCCCGCGGCCAGGGGTCACGCCGGCCACGACCTGCGTCCCGTACTTGATTATCTGCTGCGTGTGGAACGACCCCTCACGGCCGGTGATGCCCTGTACCAGCAGCCGCGTGTCCTGATCGGCGAGAATGCTCATTGTGCCGCCTCCACCACCGCGCGGGCCGCGTCGGCCATCGAGGTCACGGCGGTAATGCCTTCCGCGCGCAGCATTTGGTGTCCTTCCGCCTCGTTGACGCCGACCAAGCGCACGGTCAGCGGCACCGGCCGCGGCAGGCTGGGGAGCGCCGCCACGATCCCGCGCGCGACCTCATCGCAGCGCGTAATCCCGCCGAAGATGTTGAACAGCACGGCCCGGACGCGCTCGTCGGCCAGGATGATCCGCAGCGCCGCGATCACGCGGTCGGACTGCGCGCCACCGCCGATGTCGAGGAAGTTGGCCGGTTCGCCACCAGCCGCCTGCACGAGGTCCATCGTCGCCATCGCCAGTCCTGCGCCATTGACACAGCAGCCGATGGTGCCGTCGAGCTGGACATACGACAGACTGTGCTCGCGGGCCTCCCGCTCCGCAGCGGTTTCCTCCTGTGGATCGCGTAGCTCCACCAAGTCGGCGTGGCGATAGAGCGCGTTGTCGTCCAGGTTGATCTTGGCGTCAATCGCTTGCAGCGCGCCGTCGGTGTTGACGATCAGCGGGTTGATCTCGGCGAGCGAGCAATCGTAATCCATGAACGCCTGATAGAGGCCGCGGGCGATGGCGCCGAACGGTCGTAGCAGCGGGCCGGGCAGGTCGAGCGCAAAGGCCGCCTGGCGCATTTGGAAGTCTTGCAGCCCCAGCAGCGGATCGGCGCCGACCTTGATGATCTTTTCCGGTGTCGTCGCAGCGACCTCCTCGATGTCCACGCCGCCCTCGCTACTAGCCATCAGGATCACGCGCCGGGTGGCACGGTCCAGCACCACGCCGAGATAGATTTCCCGCGCGATGTCGGCCGCCTGCGTCACCAGCACCTGCTCGACCCGGTTCCCCTTGATGTCCATACCCAGGATCGCGGCGGCCTTTTCGCGGACCTCGGCGGGCGTATCCGCCAGCTTGACGCCCCCGGCCTTGCCGCGCCCGCCGACGAGCACCTGCGCCTTGACGACAACCTGCCCCTCCAAGCGGGCCGCGATGGCGGCAGCTTCCTCCGGCGTGCTGGCCACCTCGCCCGGTGGAATGGGCAAGCCGTAGGGCCGCAATAGCTCCTTCGCCTGATACTCGTGGATTTTCATGGCTTCTATCCTGGTCCTTGGGTCTGGCCCCCTCCCTAGCCCTCCCCCGTCCCGACGGGGGAGGGGCTAGGCCGTCCCCCACCGCATCGCCGCCGCTACCGTCCCCCCGCACTGCGGGGGGACCATAGGGGGCTGACTCCCTCGCTCCCTTAGCCTCCCGCGTGCAGCGACGCGATGATTGCGTCGCCGACCTGCGAGGTCCCGGCCGCCGTGGGGTCGTTACGGTCGGCTTTGAGGTCGTAGGTCACGCTCTTGCCCTCGGCAATCACCGTCGCTACGGCCTGTTCGAGGCGGTCGGCCGTCTCCGTCTCGCCCAGGTGATGCAGCATCAAGACACTGGAGAGGATCATCGCCATGGGGTTGACCTTGTTCTGACCGGCATACCGCGGTGCGCTGCCGTGGGTCGGCTCGAACACGGCAACCTCGGTGCCGATATTGGCGCCGGGCGCCAGCCCCACGCCGCCGATAATTCCGGCGCACAGGTCCGATACTACATCGCCGTACAGGTTGGGCAATACCAGCACGTCGAAGTCGTGCGGTCGCGTGATGAGTAGCTGCGTCATAATGTCCACGATCCAGTCGTCGAACTCGACGTCGGGATACTCGGTGGCTACCCGGCGGGCTACCTCCAGGTAGAGGCCGTCGGAGAACTTCATGATGTTGGCTTTGTGGACGGCCGTGACTTTCTTGCGTCCGTTTGCTCGCGCATAGTCCAGCGCAAACCGCACAATCCGCTCGGTACCGCTAATCGAGATCGGCTTGATGCTGATACCCGAGTCGGGGCGGATAGTGCCACCGCCAATCTCGCCGATGAACTCGATCAGCCGCGCAGCCTCGTCCGTGCCTTCCTGAAACTCCACTCCCGCATATAGGTCCTCGGTGTTCTCGCGGACGACCACCACGTCGAAGTCGGGAAACTTCGAGGGCGCGCCGGCGTAGGTCCGGCAGGGACGCAGGCAGGCGTAGAGATCCAGTTCCTTGCGGAGCGCGACGTTGACGCTGCGAAAGCCTTTACCGACCGGCGTGGTCAGCGGGCCTTTGATGGCGACCTTGTTGGTGCGGATCGAATCGAGGACGTGCTCCGGCAGCACTTCGCCAGTGCGCTCGCCGACCTCGGCGCCGGCGTATTGCACGTCCCAATCGAACGCAAACCCGCCAACGTCGGCAGCGGCATCCAGCACGCGACGGGTGGCCTCGGCGATCTCCGGCCCGGTGCCATCACCGGGAATGAACGTCACGGTATGCGTAGGCGGCATGAAGATAGACTCCCTTGCTTACGGTAGGGTGAGGATTCGTAGTCGCCGGTGCGGCGCTCCCCTCTGACAGGTGGAGAAAGTACCGGCTAATGCCGTGAGATTGTAGCCGCCGACGTTGCCACCAGCAAGCCTCGACGCGGCGGTCTGACCGGCTGCCGTTGCCCAACCTGACTGACGGTCAGTTGACGCGCCACCTCCCAGCGCCTACCTTGGCAACAAGGAAGCGGCACCGGAGACTACCGGGAGCGTGGTGAGGAGCAACGTGGAGATAGAGACGGCGCTACAAGCAATTGACCGGGAGACCCTGAATCCCCCGGTTCGCAAAGCCCTCGACAGCGCAACGGCGACGGTCACCGACTGGCAGGTGGAAACTCTGCCTGCCGAGCGGCGGAACGTGTTCCGTTTCACCGGTCATGCTCGCACGGCGGGCACGACGGTCGCGTGGTCGTTGGTCCTGAAGATCGTCCGTCGGGAGCGTACCTCGGGTAGGCGGGAGGCGCAGACCAATGCCTCGGGACTACTGCATGACCTACCCGGCGGACTTGTAGCGGCGCGCTGTTACGGTGTCGAGGCGCACGGGGATACGTTCCGAATTTGGCAGGAAGAGGTCGTGGACGAGGTGGGCCAGCCGTGGCCGTTGGACCGCTATCGCTTGGCCGCTCGCCATCTCGGCCAGCTCAACGGCGCCTATCTGGTCGGTCGTTCCCTCCCCACGGGGCCGTGGGTGCTGCGCGAGTGGATCCGTAGCGAGGTCGCAGAGGAAGAAGCTCTTGATGTCGCACGACCGCCACGTCTCCCGGACCATCCGCTGTCGCACCGCGCGTTCCCTGGTCGGAGCGTGGATGATCTACTCCGTTTCTGGGCGGATCGAGAACTGTTCCTGGCGGCGCTGGACCGGTTGCCCAAGACTTTCGGCCATCTCGATGCTGCCCCATCGAACGTCTTTGCTCGCCGCGGCCAGTCCGGGCGGCTGCAAACCGTCGCGATTGACTGGTCCCATGCGGGGATCGCGGAGATCGGGCACGACATCGCGCCGCTGGTTTTCTATAGCTTCTTAGACGACCGGATGGACGTAGCCCAGGCCGAGGCGCTCGACGAACGTGTATTCGCCGGGTACGTGAGCGGATTGCAGGCGGCCGGCTGGCAGGGCGACCCCAAAGCCGCGCGCTTTGGGTACGCCGCGAGCTTGGCGCTCCGCTATGGGCTTTCCTGTCTCCGCAGACCCCTGAGATACTGCCTCGATAAGGGCGGAGGGGCCTGGGTGGAGCAGGTGCGAGGGCGCCCCGTTGGGGAGGTGTTGGACCGCTTTGCGGCCGTGCATCGCTTTGTCCTGGACCGCGCCGACGAGGCGCGGGAGTTGCTTGCGGTCATCCACTAGCCCCACGGTTCCTGCGCCAACGCTTCTTGCCCGGCTGCGTGTGCCGCCTCAATCTCCGCGTCCGTTTCCGGGAACTCGCGGTACCCGCGCACGTATCGCTCGATGTCCGCGCGTTCCTGCATTCCCCAGGGTGCGGGGTACTTTGGCTCAGCGTGCGGTTCGTTGGGTTGTTCGCACATTATCGGTGTGCCTCGTAGAGCTTGCCGTCGAGTGAAGCTCGGTGCATAGCGTGTGTTAGCATCCTGAGCACCATTCTACCGGCCCTGTCCCCCACCCTCGCCGTCCCCCTGCGGCGCGGGGGGCCTATAGGGGGGCTGGACTGACGGATGGTGTGCATCCCCGACGGAGGAATAAGACGCATGGATGTGCCGCAGCGATTCCCTTGGCTGCCGCCGCTGGCCGGTGGGGAGCCGGGTTCGCAACCGCTCGCTGGGCAAGTCGCGCTGGTCACAGGCGCCGGGACGGGTATTGGCGCTGCCGCGGCGCGCGCGCTGGCTCAAGCGGGCGCTGGCGTCGGCTTGCTTGGCCGCCGACCGCAGCCCCTAGAGCAGGTCGCCGCAGAGATCGCGCAGGCGGGCGGGCAAGCCTGGGCGCTCCCTGCCGATGTGACGGACCTGGCAGCGGTGGAAGCGGCCGTGGCGCGTTGTCAGGCGTTGGGCGGAGGCCGTCTCGACCTGCTCGTCAATAACGCCGGCATCAACACCAAATATCGCAGCCTCGACAACATTTCGGCCGCCGACTGGTCGCGGGTCGTTGACATTAATCTCAACGGCGCCTACTGGTGTGTGCGGGCAGTGCTGCCGATGATGCGCCGGCAGGGCGCCGGCCTCATCGTCAACGTCTCCTCAGGCGCCGGGCGGCGTCCGTCGCACGTGTCCGGCGTGGCCTACAGCGCCACGAAGACTGCGCTGGCCTCGCTCAACGGCTCGATCAATCAGGAAGAGCGGCGACACGGCATTCGCGCCTGCGTGGTCTATCCCGGCGAGGTGGATACCCCGATGATTGACGAACGCACCGTCGTCCCCACGGCCGCGGCCCGCGCCACGATGATGCGGCCCGAGGATGTGGCGCAGGCGATTCTCTTTGTCGCCACGATGCCGGCGCGGGTCCCTATCGAGGAACTTGTCATCCGCCCCACGACCGTCCGCGACCGCAGCAACGAGCTGCCGGCGTAGCCTGCGCTGCGGCCCTGCTCGGTCGCGCCGCGTGTTGAGCATACCCGATGGCTAGGACGCAGCCCCAGTTCGACATCACCGTCATTGGCGCCGGCTCCGGCGGACTCGCTGCTGCCATCACCGGCGCCACACTCGGCTTACGGGTGGCCCTCGTCGAGCGGGGTCGTCTCGGTGGCGAGTGCCTCTGGACCGGCTGTGTGCCGAGCAAAGCCTTGCTGCACGCGGCAGCCTTGGCCCAGGCGGCGCGTGAGGTAGCGCGCTGGAATGGCAACGAGGCCGATGCGCCGCCACTCGAATTCCAGGCAGTCATCCGGCACGTTCATGCGGCGCGGACGACGATTGAGGCCTCCGAAAACCAGGAAGCCTTGGAGCGGCAGGGCATCACGGTTGTTCGTGGCGCCGCCCGCATCGCCGCGCCGGGAGTCGTCGCGGTCGGTGCGCGTCGACTCCGCTCGCGCCATATCGTGATCGCTACCGGCTCGCGCCCGGCGGTCCCGGCGCTGCCCGGACTGGATGCCGCCGGCTACCTCACCAACGAGACCGTCTTCGATCAACTCCAGGAGCTACCGGACCGACTGGCGGTCATCGGCGGCGGTCCCGTCGGCGTCGAGTTGGCCCAGGCGTTTGCACGGCTGGGGTCGCGCGTCACGGTGCTTTCCCGGTCCCCACGCCTGCTCCCGCGCGAGGAGCGGGAAGTAGCGCCGGCGCTACAGACCTTCCTGGAGCGTGAGGGTGTTGCCATCCTGAAAGGAGTAACCGCTCAGGAGGTAGTGCCCGCCGCAGCGTCCGACACGCACCGCGTGATCTACCGGACGGCGGACGGCGAGCGCGGCGCGGTCGTAGCCGACCGGATCGTCGTCGCCACCGGGCGCCGTCCCAACGTCGAGGACCTGGGGCTGACCGAGGTTGGTGTTGTGGTCGGCGCGCAGGGCATTCGTGTGGATGCCTCCCTGCGGACGACGGTGCCCGGCAGCTGGGCCTGTGGTGATGTCAGCAGCCGGTATCGCTTCACCCACGTTGCCGAGGCCGAGGCGCGCCTGATCATCCGCAACATCATGTTCCCCTGGATCAAGGAGAAAATGGACTACACGGTGGTGCCGTGGACGACCTTCACCGAGCCGGAGATTGGGCGCGTTGGCTGCACCGAACAGGAGGCCCGTGAGCGTCACGGCAGCAAGGTCACGGTGGAGCACTTCCCCCTCAGCCATACCGACCGCGCCGTCACCGATGCCGCGACCGATGGCTTCATCAAGCTCGTGTTGCGAGGGCAGCGTATCCTCGGTGCCCACGTCGTCGGCCCGCGCGCCGGTGAACTCATCCAACAGGTCGCCATGCTGATGCAGCACAAGCTGCCGGTGCGCGCGCTGACGATGATCCATACGTATCCGACGTATAGCTACGCGCTGCACCAGGCCAACGATGCCTACACGATCAGCCGGCTGGCAGGATCGCGGGTGCAGCGCGGGTTCTACGCGGCGCTGCGGCTGCTCGCGCGGCGCCTACCTGCACCACACTAGGAGGCTGTGATGGTAAAGAGCGTGCCGAGCGACTATGCTGAGATTGGCGGATGGAGGCTGGATCAGACACCGAGTTGGCTCTTGATCGTGCTTTCCGGCTTTTCGTTCATCGCGTTCTTCGCTGCACTGTTCGCGGCCCTCGTTCTCGTGTCTCTGGCGACCGGCTTAGACACGATCAGCCTCGATCTACAAGGAATACTCCTCGGCCTGGTGCTGGGAGTGGCGCTCCATGAAGTCACCCACGTCGTTGTCTTCCGCGTATTCGGCGCCCGGCCGAGGTTCGGATTCAAGCTGTGGACGAGGCTCGGCCCGCTCTTCTACGTGAGTGCCCCCGGGAGCTACCTCCGCCGGGCCGAATACCTCGCAGTGGGCTTGGCACCGGTGTCGCTTCTGACGGTGCTATTGCTGGTCGCCGCCGTGCTGCTCCCCGCGGGCAGTTCCGTCTCCAGCGTCGTGGTGTTCGCCGTGGGGGTCAACGTGGGTGGATCGGTGGGGGACATGCTCATTGCCCGCAAGGTGCTTTCGTATCCGGGTACGGCCTATTTCGAAGACACGGCCGACGGCTTCATCGCCTACGGGCGGGCAGAGACGTAGCGGACGTGCTCTCGCTCACTGGGTACGCTGTGGTAAAAATATGCTTGTCTGGAGATCGGGTGTCACTCTACGGTAGCATCGGGACACATCGCAATTGCACCACACTAGGGGGCTGCGATGGCAAAGCGCTTGCCGAGCGACTATGTCGAAGTGGCCCGGTGGATGCTCGGTCAGACACCGGTCAAGACCGCGATAGCGATTGCCGGTCTCACGCTGGCGCTGTTCCTCGCCGCACTGTTCGTTGCCATCACCTTCGTGACCATGACGACCGACATGCGAGAACTCGACACGAGCTTCCCCATGATGGTTATTGGCCTAGTGCTGATATTGGCAATCCATGAGCTTACCCACGCCCTGGCCTTCCGCGCGTTCGGCGTCCGTCCGAAGTTCAGAATCAGGCGGCGGATGAAGATTGGCACGGTTTTCTACGTGAGCGCCCCCGGCAGCTACCTCCGCCGGGACGAATACCTCGCCATGGGCCTGGCGCCGCTGGTGTTGCTGACGCTGATCCTGCTGTCCGCTGCCGTGCTGATCGCCGTGGGCAGCGCGTTCACCGCCACCGTGCTGGCCGCCGTAGCCCTCAACGTGGCGGCGGCAGTAGACGATATGTTCATCGCCTACGAGGTACTGTCCTACCCCGGCGAGACCTACTTCGAGGACACCGGTTACGGCTTCATCGCCTACGCCCGTGCCGGAACGTAGCGTGCCGGGCCGGACCTCACTCCCGGCCTCTCTACTCTGTGCTCTCTATGTTCTCTGTGTCCCCAAGAGCCTACCGAGGGAGGGACGATTAGCAGCAGGCCGCGGCCCGCTGCTCGGCGCCGTTGCTGGCGGTTCCCGTCTGGGATTTCCGAATGCTGTGGGCCAGTCTGGCGACACCTTCCATGATGTCGGCTTGGTCAATGTAGCCGAACGCCAGTCGCAGGTAGGCGATGTCGCGATCCTGCGCGTCGAAGGAGCGGCCCGATCCACAGGCGATGCCCTGTCGGCCGACGAGGGTTTGCAACTGCGCGGTGTCCACGTCGTCCGGCAGCTTGAGCCATTGGAAGAGGCCGCCCGTGGGCTGGGTCCAGGAGCAGATGTCGCCCAAGCACTCGGCGAGGGCACCGTGCAGGGTGGCCAGCTTGGCTGCCATCAACTCTTTCACCTCGGCGACATGGGGCCACATGTGCTCGCGCAGGTATTCGGCCACGATCATCGCTGCCAGCGAGGACGTGCCTCCGTCGCTCCGGTGGGCCAGGAGCTGATCGCGTAAGACCGGCGGGGCAATGAAGTACCCGAGCCGGGCGCCGGGACCGAGAATCTTCGAGAAAGACCCGATATACAGCACCTGTCCCGGCTCGGCCAGCGCGTAGATCGAGGGCACCTCTGCGCCGCGATAGCGCAGGTCGGCGTAGCAGTCGTCCTCGACAATCACGACCTCGTGTTTTGTGGCCACCTCCAGCAGCTCTCGCCGGCGCTCGACCGGTAGCGTCGTGCCGCTCGGATTCTGGTGACTGGCGATGGTGTAGATGAACTGCGCCGGCGTCCCGGCTTGGCGTAGACGGTCCAGCGCCGCGTCGAGCGCGTCGGTTCGCATCCCCTGCTCATCCAACGGTATCGAGACCAGGTCCACCTGATGATGTCGAAAGACGCCCAGCGTGCCGGCGTAGGTAAATTCCTCCACGACGACCGGCGCGCCGGCCTTGGCCCACGCCGCGGCGACAAGATTGATGGGCTGCATCGAGCCATTGCCCAGCACGATGTCGTCAATTTCGACCTCAACGCCATGGTTCCGGTGAAAGCGCTCGCTCGCTACCTCCCGCAGGCCGGGATAGCCCCAGTTGCCGGGGTAGCGGACCAATGAACTCCCTTCACGCTCGATTACGCGCGCAGCCGCGACGGCTAAGTCCCGCGCTGGAAACGTCTTGGGATCCGGCATGCCGGCGCCGAAGTTGAATCTCGGTTCGTCGTCCTTGGCCTGTGTAGCCATTGATGCTGCCTCTCTCTGCTGGCTGGCGACAGCATCCAACGCAAAGCGGCACACTCGCTGTGGTGCGGCCCGTTGGAAAGCCTGTCGCTGGCGTCATAGTGTACATCCTCGCGTGCCCTACACGTCGAAGATCGCTGCGACGGCCACGCGGAACCCTGGCAGCACGTCGTACCCGTCCAGTTGCGCCTCCGGGCCTAGCGTTTGGGGTGCTTGATCGGGGCGATATACCGTCACGGTGCGGCTGGCCGGCTCAACCACCCAGACGAGGCGGGTGCCGGCGGCGAGATACCCGGTGGCCTTGGTGGCCAACTCCCGCGCCGAATTGCTCGGCGAGCGCACCTCCACGGCGAGGTCGGGGGCGCCGCGAAAGAAGCCCGGTTGGGAGCCGGTGGGTATGCGGCTCCGCGTGACGAAAGCGACGTCGGGTGCTAGTACTCGCTGGCGAATCTCATCAAGCACAAAGCCGGTCTCAGCGGCATATGTATGACCCAGACGATGCCGTTGGGCGTGGACATGCACGAGACTGCCGACGGACATTGCAACCCTACCGTGTTCCGGACTCGCTGGCGCCATTTGGATCACCTCGCCGTCCCAGAGGTCGTAGCGGTAAGCATCGTCTAGGGGCAACTGCCATTGCTCGAACTCGGCGACGGTCATCCGCTTCGGTGTAACCGCTAGCGGCCGGTTTGTCGTGGCTGTCGTGACTATCATGGTCTCTTCCTTAGCAAGCCAACTGTCCGCTGGACGGCACGATCAGCATACCACTTGGCCGGCAGAGGTACGACAACCGGCATTCCGTTGGAGCGACGACTGCCTTTGCAGCGCCGCCACGGTTGCCCGTGGTGGCGGCGATAGGTAGGCTCACAGCGGCGCTGCACGATACCGGGATTGAAGGAGCGACCACGATGACGGACAAGTTGCGGGTTGGCATCATCGGCAGCGGTGGTATCGCCGAGGGGGCACATGCGCCGGGGTACAAGGCGCTCCCCGACGATTGCGAGTTGGTGGCCTGCTGCGATGTGCGACCCGAACGGGCCAAAACCTTTGCCGCGCGCTTTGACCTGGCGCATTGGTACACGGACTACCATGAACTGCTGGCTCTCTCCGAGCTTGATGCGGTCTCGGTATGTACGCCCCCGTTCATGCACCGCGAGGCAACGGTGGCGGCGCTCGATGCCGGCCTGCACGTGCTGTGCGAGAAGCCGATGGCTATGAACGTCGCGGAAGCGCAGGACATGGTGGCGGCTGCCGAACGCGCGGGCAAGGTCCTCACCATCGGTCATCAGCAGCGGTTTGCGCCGGCGGCGCAGGCGGTCAAGCGGGCCGTAGATGCCGGTGAGCTAGGGGACATCTACTACGCCAAGACGGCCGCGCTACGCAACCGTGGCGCGCCCACGTGGGGCGTGTTCCATATCAAGGAGCTTAACGGTGGTGGCCCGCTGATTGACATTGGCGTCCACGCTCTTGACGTGACGATGTGGCTGATGGGCAGCCCCCGCCCGGTCGCCGTCTTCGGCGCGACCTATATGGCGCTGGCGCATCGGCCGGGCCTAAAGAACCGGATGGGCACGATCAATATCGAAGAGTACGACGTGGAAGACCTCGCGGCCGCCCTCGTCCGCTTCGACAACGGCGCCACGCTCATGCTGGAGACGAGTTGGTTACTGCAAATGACCGAGCGCGGCGCCAGTTACACCCAGCTCTTTGGCACCGAGGGCAGCGCCCGCCTCGATCCGTTCCAGATCGTGCGCGACGTGGACGGGGCGCCTGAGGATGTCACCCCGGAGCTACCCCCGCCGGCACCGGACCCACCACCGCAGCAGCCCAAGCCGTCGGCGCCCGCGGCTGAGGATTCCGCTGCCGGTGCGGAGGCCGCTCCTGCCGAGGAAGTGGTCACGTGGCGCCGGCAGCCGTCCGTGGAGCGCTTTGTGCAAGCGGCGTTGGGCCGGGCCGCGCCGCTGGTGAAACCGGAGGAGACGCTGAACGTGCAGCGCGTGATGGACGCGCTCTACCAGTCGGCCGCAACCGGCCAACTCGTCGAGATCACCGACTGACCGGGCAGAAACCGCTCCCGCGCTGCCCTCTCAGCCGGCCGCTCCCGATCCTTGTGCCAGCAGCGTCACGAGCCACTGGTTGAGACTGACCCCCTCGCGCTTGGCCTGTTTGACCAGCCGCTGATGAAGACTCTTCGGCATCTGCAGCGCGTACTTGCCGCTATACGTCGTTTCCTTGAGCGGTTCGGGAACCTGTTGCCCGGCCAGTAGCATCGACTCAAGCCAACTGGTCATGGCCTCGGTGAGGTTAGCGAGGGCCTCGGCCTCGGTGTCACCGCCGCTCATGCAACCGGGTAGCTCCACGACCTCTGCGAGATAGTAGCCGTCCGGGTCGCGATAGACGTGCTTGTGGTATGGCTGGCCTAGGTGCTCCTGGACCTGGGCCGCCAACTCCGGGGGCACTGGAGCGTAAGGATCGAGTCTTGTCATAGGTCCTCCTCATTGGCAGTGCCCTAGGCCGTCTGCGTCAGTACGTCGTACACGCCTAACTCCGCCTTGACCGGGCTGTCGGGGTTGGCGCGAGCGTGGGCTTGTTGGAAGGTATCGCTGGCCCGCCAGTCTTCGTAGGCTGTGCGCGTATCCCACCTGGTCACGACCAGGTATTCACCGCCGATCTCGTTGCGGAGCAGCTCGAACCCAAGACAGCCGGGCACCGCATCCATGCGGTGCGTATCGCCGAAAGCGCGCTCCAGATGGCTCGCGTAATCGACCGGGACGTGCAGACGGTTGATGACGACGATCATTCCTTGGCCCCCTTGTGTGTATAGCGTATCCGTAGGTCAAACGCGCATGATACCAGCGTGACGTTAGCCAGGGGCCGACGTGCTACCCTGAACCGCATCGCACACCGCGTCACCCTGACCGACAAACAGGCGCAATCAGGCTATGTCTGCGATCCAGACCGGTCACGGCCGCAGAATACGCCGGCTCGGCTTACTTGGCGGGACCTTCGATCCCGTCCATAACGGCCACTTGGCACTCGCCGCCCAGGTGGCCACGGCGAGCAACTTGGACGCAGTCTGGTTTGTCCCGGCACAACGCTCGCCCCTGAAAGCCCGCCGGCCGACCAGCAATTACCATCGGCTGGCCATGCTCGCTCTGGCCCTGCAAGACCGGCCCCGGTTCGCCGTCTCCCGCGTGGATTTGGACCGGCCGGCCCCCTCGTACACGACCGATACGGTCGCAGCGGTGCGTGTCCAGGTTGGCGCCGGCCCGGCGCTCTTCCTCATTGCCGGCGCCGACATGCTGCTTGAACTCCCGGACTGGCGCGACCCCGCCCGGCTCTTGTCGCTCTGCCGGGTGCTCGTTGCCTGGCGGCCGGGCTACCCAAAGGCGGTCCCGCCCGGCTTGATCGCGGTCCTCCCGGCCGCACAGTCGCGGATGACCGTTTTGCCGATCACGATGCAGTCTGTCTCCTCGACGCTGGTCCGCGACCGGATCGCCGCCGGCCGTTCGATCCACGGACTGGTGCCGCCGGCCGTCGCGGCATACATCCACGAGCATCGCTTATACGTTCGTTCATAGGGAGGGCGCCTGCCGCTGCCGGCTCCCGGCGCGGGGTGGTATACTCGCTAGTAGATGGTAAGCGAACGTTCCTTGACCGAGCCGAGTGCAGCGGCGGTCGGCTACCATGACCGCCGTGCCGGCATGGCTACTGAAGTGACCGCGCCGCTCACGCTGGCCCAAGACATCGTTGACTGCGCGGCCGACCGCAATGCGGCCGACCTCATGCTGCTCGACATCCAGCGCACCTCGGTCGTGGCCGACTATTTCGTGATCTGTAGCGGCAATAGTGACCGCCATCTCAAGGCACTGGTCAGCGCTATCGTGGATGGCATCCGGGAAAAATGGCAAGAAAAACCGCTCCGTACCGAGGGCATGGCCGGTGGCGGCTCCGGGTGGCTCTTGCTGGACTACGGAAGCGTCGTCGTACACCTCTTCTCGCCGGAAGCGCGTGACTACTATCGGTTGGAGCGGCTCTGGGAGGAAGCGACGATGCTCCTCCACATGCCGTAGTGGTTGCTGGATGAAGGAGAATCGCAGTGGAAGTGCGTGCTGATGGCCGGGGGTTTCTCACCGGTGTCCTGGTGGGTACGGCCTGTGGCCTCCTGCTTGGCTCGGCACTCGGATCGCAGTTGCGACCGGAGCGCCGCCGGGCCGCGCGTCGTCTCCTGCGCCATCTGCTCCGCCGCGACGACGATGGCGTGCCGTTCGACCGCCTCGTGTAGGCCGCCTCCGCTCGGCAACCTTATGCGTTCCGGCGCTCATCCAAGTAGGCCACGAAGCGATCCCGCTTCGTCTTGAGCCGCTCGAAGTACACCAACAGTTCCTCGTCGTCCCCCTCGCGGATGAGCGTTGCCAGCGCCGCCAGTCGCTCCCGGAAGTGGTCGAGCTGTTGCAGGATGGCGGCGCGGTTGGAGGCGCAGATGTCGCGGTGCATCAGCGCGTTACCACTCGCCAGGCGCGTGGTATCGCGCAAGCCGGTACTCGCCAGTGGTTGGATGCGCGGCCAGTCCGGTTGCATGAACGCGGCCTCAGCCAATGCCTTCGCGGCCAAAAACGGGACATGACTGGTCGCCGCGACGGCCGCGTCGTGTGTTGCGGCATCGAGGGCCAGGGGCAACGCGCCGGTCGCGGTCGCCAGCGCGGTCACCGCCGCCACGGCTGCCGACAGGGTAGCGTCCGGGGCGACGATACACCAGGTCCGGCCGCGAAAAAGGTCCGCCGCCGCGTGCTCGATCCCGGCCGTTTCCCGGCCGGCCATCGGATGCCCCCCGACAAAATGAACGCCCGCCGGCAGGAGTTCGGCCGCCCAGCCCAATACCCGGGCTTTCGTGCTGGCTACGTCCGTCACAATAGTGCCGGGGTGGAGCTGTGGGGCAAGCTGCCGGAAAACCGCTTGCGTCGCCAGCACCGGTACGGCGAGCACGATGATCTCGGCATCTGCCGTCTCCCGGAGGTTGGTCGCGGCCACGTCTACGGCGTCGAGTGCCAGCGCCCGGCGGCGCACGGCCGGTCGGCGGGCAAAGCCGGTGACGTGGTAGCCGGCCAGCCGCAGAGCGCGGCCGAGTGAGCCACCGATCAACCCCAGGCCGACAATGGCTATCGTTGTGCCGGGTTGCCGGTGCTCCTGGCTCATGGCCCCCCTCCACTGCCGGCGCGGCAGCTACTCGGCGACGGGAGGATCCGGGATCGTCGTCGGCTCGTTCGCCTGCATCCAGGCAATGGTCCCGCCTTCGAGGTTATACAACTGCTCCAGCCCCATGGCCGCGGCCATTTCACACGCAATGGCGCTGCGCTGTCCTACCGCGCACACGAAGACGATATTGTCTTCTTGCTCGATGTAGTTCTGCGGCGCCATCATGAACTGCTGGAGTGGCGCCAGCGTCGCTACAGGGATGTGCCCTTTGTTCCACTCGTCCGGCTCGCGCACGTCAATCACGGCGGCGCCCGCGGCGATCAATTCCTTGGTCCGTTCCACGTCAATCCGGGCAAACGGCTCATCCGGACTGCGGATTTCTGCTCCTGCCATTGTCTCCCTCGTCTGTGCCTTGCTTCCGACCAGCTTCCCAACCGGCCCCCGGCGGGTCCTCTCAGTATACGCAGTAGTTCGAGCACTGCCCAAGTAGCCCTCGTGTGCTGTCCGCTCACCAACAGTGCTATTTGATCTATCCCATGTGTGGTCTGGTGTCCAATGAGTGATAAGGCCTGAGGCAACCCTGCCTGTGACCGGCGCCTTGGGCTATCCTCAATATGAGGAGCGCACGGAGGAAGGAGCGGCCACGCCATGATGTCAGAGCTTGGAGCGGCCAGCGGCGCGGCCGGCGCCGGGATTGCGCTGCACGGTGACTGGCGGCAGGCGCTCGCGCGAGCTATCGAGCGGGCGCGGACTCAATTGGAGGGCGCTACCGCGTCGCCTGCTGCAGCGTCCGAGCCGCCACCCGTTGACCTAGCCCTGCTGTTCGCCAGCGCCCACTACACCGACGACTTCCCCGACATCGTGACCGCGGCGCGTTCGGCGGCCCACGCCCGGCTGCTGGTGGGCTGTAGCGGCACCGGGGTCATTGGGCCAAAGCGCGAGATCGAGCAGCAACCGGCGCTCTCCGTGCTGCTGCTGCGGCTGCCGGGCGTGCAACTGACGCCACGCTACATCACCCAGGAGTCGCTCGACGTTGCCGACGATGCAGATGACGGAGAGCACCAATTCGCCCCGGCACTGCACGATGCCCTCGGTCCCGATGCAGACGCTGCTCGCGCTTGGCTCCTGTTTGCCGATCCGTTTCGGCTGGATGTCGAGTCCTTGGTCGTGGGGCTGGCGCAGACCTTCCCCGACGCGACGGTCGTGGGGGGGCTGGCCTCCGGCAACCAATGGCAGCGCAAGACCCACCTGTTCATTGACGACGGCGACCAGCCGGTACCCGTCCGCGACGAGGGCGCCTTACTCATCGGACTGGGCGGCGACTGGACGGTGCGGACGCTGGTTGCCCAGGGCTGCATTCCCATCGGTGAGCCGTGGACCATCACCGAGAGCGAAGGGCCGATCATCCATACCATCGCCGGCCGGCCGGCGCTCGACGTGCTGGTGGACACGTTGCAGGCACTGCCGCCGGAGGTCCAGCGCCGTGCCCAGCGCGGCGGCCCGTTCGTCGGGCTTGCGGTGGACGAGCATCGCATGACCCTCGGCCCCGGCGATTTTCTCGTGCGTAATCTGCTGGGGTTCGACCGCGAGCACGGGGTGATTGCCGTCGGCGCGCACCCGCAGGTGGGCCAGACGCTCCAGTTCCACCTCCGCGACCGGGCGGCCGCCGACGAAGAACTGCACACGATGCTATCCACAGTGGAAGCCGAGGGCGCCGCTGCACCACCGTTGGCGGCCCTACTGTGCTCCTGCACCGGCCGGGGCGCCGGCCTGTTCGGTACACCCGACCACGACGCCGACGCCGTGGCGCGCGCCCTCGGCCCCTTGCCGCTGGCCGGTTTCTTCTGCAATGGCGAGATCGGCCCGGTCGGCAAGCGCAGCTACGTCCACGGCTACACCGCCAGCCTCGCCCTCCTCGTGTACGACCCACCGGAATGAGCGAGCAGTCTCCGATCCGTCGTATCATGGGCCGGGAAGGATTGACATGGCAGCGGCTACCGTTCCGCAGGTAGATGGTCGGCAGGATTCGACTGCGACGTGGAGCGCCGAGGCGATTGTGCGCTTGGGCCGCGGCATCTACGAGCGCGATCTCAAGTCCTACCTAGAGTCGCAAGCGCGTGGCCGCTACGTCGCCATCAACGTGCTCACCGGTGAGTACGCGCTGGCCGATAGCGCACAGGAGGCTGAAGATCAGGCGTTCGAGCGCTGGCCGAGCGAGGTCTTCTATACGGTACGAGTTGGCTACGCTGCGACTGACTATCTGCTTTGAGCAGCGATATGCCTCTTCACGCAGCAGTGTCGAATCCGCGCCTCGACGCACAAGGGCTTGCTCGTGTCACAATCGGAGTCCATGGTCCTGCCGGTTCGGAAGATGTCGAGTTCATCGTTGACACAGGATTCACAGGTGCGCTCCAACCAGTCAAACTATTGCCAACCGATTGGGTCTCGCCAGGCGTGCGTTGCGAGCAGTGCTGCTTGCAGATGGTCAGCTACAAACTGTACCGGTCTATCGCGCAGAGGTTGAGTGCCTTGGTGGTCGTCAGTCGGTAGAGGTGCTTGTGGGCAGGGGTACCTTGGCCATACTTGGTCTGAAGCTCCTTGCGAGTCATAGGCTTGTGCTTGATTATCCGTCAGCGGTAGTTCAGATTGAGTGACGGGGCAAGCACAGCTACGTCCACGGCTATACCGCCAGTCTTGCGCTCCTCGTACACGACCGGCCGGCATGAGCGTGATCTCCGGGTCTCCCTGGAGTCGCAAGCGCGTGGCCGCTACGTCGCCATCAACGTGCTCACTGGTGAGCACACGCTGGCCGATAATGCACAGGAGGCCGGGGATGCGTCGTTCGTACTCTAGCGGCCGGACGCGGTTCGTCTCATTTGGTCTTCCCGTGCCCTGAGTTCCGGAGACAGGGCGTCACCGAAGTCTGCGGCCTCAAACACCGGACGAATCTCGATTTCGCTGGGGCCTGGCATTGGATTAGGGCAACGCTTCACCCACTCGACTGCCTCGGCCATGTCCTTTACTTCCCAGAGCCAAAAACCGGCGACCAACTCCCCGGGCTGCGCGAAGGGGCCATCAATGACCGTGCGGCGCGGGCCGTCAAAAGACACGCGCTTACCTTTCGAGGACGGCTGAAGGCCCTCTCCTGCCAGCAGCACACCGGCGCGAAACAGTGCTTCATTGTACTGGCCCATGGCCTCGAGGACCTCGTTCGAAGGCAAGCTGCCGGTTTCGCTGTCCTTCGTTGCCTTCACCAAGACCATCACGCGCATTGACCAGCCTCATCCACTCTATGCTTGTCTACGCTTGCCAGGCTGGCTTTCCAGCCACGTGAGATACTGCCGGGGGGCAGGAACACGTTAGAGCATTTGACCCGAACAAGAGTGCGGAATGGTGGGCCTAAGGGGACTGTACGTGGTACCACGTTTGAATTGGTCGTGCCCCTGTAAGCACCCAACTCCCGCGAGTCAGCCATTGGGTCCGGTAATTATAGGACGGTAGCGAGGGTGAGGCAACACTGCTCATACCCGCGGAACACCTAATCCGCTCTCCAGTCTGGACTGCGAGGCTCGCTGCCGCCCGCCGGCCCATTGCTTGCCGTGCAGTCGTGGTAGGATGGAGTGAAGAGACGGAGGTGCTGGCATGGCCACTATCACAGTCCGTAACCTTGATGAGCGCCTACGGCAGCGACTCCGCCTCCGGGCGGCCCAGCATGGCCACTCGCTGGAGGAGGAGGTGCATGACATCTTGCGAGCCGCGCTCGGGCAGGAGAAGACCCCCGTAAAGAACCTCGGCACGGCCCTCCATGAGTTATTCAAGCCTTTCGGCGGCGTAGAGTTGGATATCCCGCCACGGGAACCGATGCGGGAACCGCCCCGATTTGACTGAGCCAACGGTGATGATTGTTCTTGATACCAACGTCGTCTCGGAATTCATGCGGGACCACCCACGGCCGGAGGTCCTCGCTTGGCTGGACCAGCAGTTGGCGAATACGCTGTTCGTGACTGCCGTCACCGAGGCGGAGGTCCGCAGCGGCATCGCCCTGTTGCCCGTTGGAAGACGGCGGCGCGGGCTGGCTGCCGCGGCTGAGCGTGCCTTCGGTGTCCTGTTCGCCGAACGTATCTTGCCCTTCGACAGTGCGGCCGCCCGTGCATATGCCATGATCGCGGCGGATCGCCGTGCCGCTGGCCGGCCAATCAGTCAAGCTGACTGCCAGATCGCAGCCATTGCCCGTTCCCGAGGGGCACGGGTTGCGACCAGGGATGTGGATGACTTTGCCGGCTGTGGCGTTGAGGTAATGAATCCATGGTCGGCCGAGTAGAGAACACACCGGCCTACACCAGGCTCTTCTGGGCCAAAGCCGACCGCCAGGCGCCGGAGCGCATTCACCTGCTTGAGCACCACCTGGCCGATGTGGGCGCCTGCTTCGAGGCATTGCTGTCCCAGCCGACGATCCGGCACCGGCTGGCCCGGACCGCTGGCCTCGACGACCTCGACGACGCAACCGCTGCGCGGCTCGCCGTGTTCGCTGCCCTGCACGACATCGGCAAGGTGAATGTCGGCTTCCAGGCGCGAATCTGGCGTCCGGTTGACCTGCCGGGCAAGCGGAAACCGCCGCGCACCGGACACACGGCAGACCTGGTCCCGGTGCTCACCGGCAAGGACGATGTAACTGTCGCGTGGTTCTTCGAGGCGCTGGGCTGGGACAAGGACGTGCTGGAGTGGGATGACAAGGGCGGCGAGACCGCCTGTGCCCTATTCGTCGCCGCGTTGTCGCACCACGGCACGCCGTTGAATCTGCTCGACAGCCGGTCAGCGAACCCTCGCGTCTGGTGCTCCTTTGGCGACCTCGGTCCGCGCCGCTGCGTCGCCCGTATCGGCAAGCTGGTGCGCCAATGGTTTCCGGCGGCCTTCGACTCCGGCGGACCGCCGCTGCCGTCCGCTCCCGCGTTCCAGCACCACTTTCTGGGTCTCTGCAACTGGGCCGACTGGATTGGCTCCAACGAGTACTGGTTCCCGTTTGTTGACGAACACCGAGGCGACTACTTCGAGGCCGCCCAGCGACAGGCGAAGCAGGCCATCAGCACCATAGGGCTGCATTTGTCCGATCAGCGGAACGGCTTTGCTGGCGTACCGGGGTTCGGGGAGCTGTTCAACATCCCCGGTGTGCCCACGCCGAACGCCATCCAAGCGACTGCACAGGGCACGCCGCTGGACCGGCAGTTGGTCATCATCGAGTCCGAGACCGGCTCCGGCAAGACGGAGGCCGCGCTCTGGCGCTTCGCCCGCATGTACGAGCGAGGACTGGTGGACGGCCTCTACTTTGCACTGCCCACGCGCGCGGCCGCCGTCCAGATTCACGGGCGCGTCGAGCGCTTCATCGGCAAGCTGCTTCCCCCGCCCCGGCCGCCCGTGGTGCTCGCCGTCCCCGGCTACGAACCCGGCGCGGACGCCGCCGATGTGGCCTTGCCGCTCTACGACCACGGGGCGGCCGGTGAACTGGAGCGTGACCGACCGTGGGCCAGCGAACACCCCAAGCGGTTCCTCGCCGCCCAGATTGCCGTCGGTACGGTAGACCAGGCGATGCTGGGCGCGCTCCAAGTCAAGAACGCCCACATGCGGGCCGCGTGCCTGGCGCGCAATCTCTTGGTCGTAGACGAGGTCCATGCCTCCGACACCTACATGAGCGTCATTCTGGAGCAGTTGCTCGCTGCCCATCTCGGCGCCGGCGGCTATGCGCTGCTGATGTCCGCCACGCTCGGTTCAGCCGCCCGCTTGCGCTGGCTCTTCCGGCCACGCCGCGAAAGCGAGCTCCCGCACCTCCCGCTGGAGGACGCGATCAAGACTGCCTACCCGGCCGTCACCACACCGGGAGACGGCCGTGAAGCGGTCGTTCCGGCCGGCGAGAACAACCAGGAGAAGCGCGTCCGCATCGCGGCGGTGCCCAGGATGCACGACTGTGCCGACACCGCCCACCGCGCCCTGAAAGCGGCTCGTGCCGGCGCCAAGGTACTGGTGGTTCGCAACACGGTTGACTACGCCATCGAGACCCAGGAGTTGCTAGAGGCGCTGGCTGGCCCCGCCGACGCCGGACTGCTGTTCACTGTCCGCGGCAAGCGGACGTTGCATCATGGCCGGTTCGCCGCCGCGGACCGCCGGCGGCTGGATGTGGAGGTGGAGCGGCGGCTTGGCAAGCAGCGGCCCGGCGATGGACATATCGTCGTCGGCACGCAAACCTTGGAGCAATCGCTGGACATTGACGCCGACCTGCTGATTACCGACCTCTGCCCGGTGGACGTGCTGCTCCAGCGCATCGGCCGCCTCCACCGGCATAAGCGTCACGGCCGGCCGGCCGGCTATACGACGCCCGGTTGCCTCGTCCTGACGCCGCCGGACAACGACCTCGCGCCGCTGCTGAAGTACACGCCGAACGCCAACGGCTTGGGGCCGCACGGCCACGTCTACGGGAGCTTGCAGGTCTTGGAAGCGACGCGGCGGCTGATTGCCGAGCATCCCGAATGGTGCATCCCGGCGATGAACCGCGAGTTGGTAGAGCGGGCCACGCATGATGATGCACTGGAGGTCATCACGCGGGAAATGGGCGATGAGTGGCACGAGCACGCGATCAGTATGGCAGGTGGGTATATCGCCGACCGGCAAACCGCGCGCGGCCACATCATCCGGCGCGACAAGCACTTCCTCGACGGCGAGATCGCCTTTGCCAATGTCGAGGAGCGGGTGCGCACGCGCCTCGGCGATGACCGGCTAGATATACGCCTCGACCCGTCCCAGCCCAGCCCATTCGATGCCTCGCAGCAGATTGACAGGCTATCGTTGCCGCTGCGCTGGCTGCCGGACGGGGAGACGCCGGAATCGGTAGCGCCGACTCCCGTCGGTGACGGGTTCGAGTTCCCCGTCGGCGAGCGCCGCTGCCGCTACGACCCCCGGGGGCTGCGCCGCCTCTAGCCGCCGCAGCCCCGGCGGATTATCCCCGCGCGTGCGGGGGAACTTAATGTGCGATGTGTGAGCATCGCCATTCAAGGGGGACTATCCCCGCTGGTGCGGGGAATCGGGGCCTTGACATCAGCACCCCACGTCCCGTATTATATCCGACGGAGCATTTCTCGCCAAGCCTTGCATTGCAATGCTAAGACGTTGTGGTATGCTGGAGAAAGCGCCGCCGCATCACACGAGAGGAGGAGTGAGCAGCTATGACAGCCAGCGACGCGCCAAGAGTTTTCCTGGGCCTCAAGACAGGCAAGGGTTCTGTCCTGCAAGCCCAACTCGCCGAGGCCCCCATGTGCGTCTCGATCATCACTGAGGACGTGCTTTGCCAGGTAGCAGTAGTCCCGGGCCAAGACGGCACCGGAGGGCAAGTGGCCCTTGACGGTAAGCCGAGGCGAGAGTTGCCTGAATCCCGGTAGAACACACGGCGCAACCGCCGTAGCAGAACATCCGTTCTGAATGATGATACCCCATAGCGAGGACGAGAACCATGTTCAACATCCTGACCGAACCTCTGATCCGCATGGATACAACGGCCGACTCCGGCGTGCCGGCCACGCTGCCGCAGGTCTACGAGGCGCTGATGGCGGATAAGGTAGACGTCTTCCCGGCCCTGCGGCCGCACCAGCGCCACGCCTGGCACGCCTTCCTCGTCCAGCTCGGCGCCCTGGCATTGCACCACGCCGGCCGCAGCACGCCGCCGGACACTGCCGAGGAATGGCAGGACCTCATCCGTGGCCTCACGCCCTGCTATCCCAACGATGAACCGTGGCAACTGGTGGTCGAGGACATCATCAGTCCTGCCTTCATGCAGCCCCCGGCCTCCGCGCCCGGTAAGCTCGCCGAGTTCAAGACCGCGGTCGAGGCGCCCGACAAGCTGGACATGCTAGTCACGTCGAAAAACCATGACCTCAAGGCAGCGGTCGCGGCGACGGCCACAATCAACGATTGGCTCTTCGCGCTCGTCAGCATCCAGACTATGGCGGGCTACGATGGCAGTAAGACCTATGGGATTTCCCGTATGCCCAGCGGCTATGGAAACCGTCCCGCATTCAGCATCACACCCTCCACTCGCCACGGCGTTCACATCCAGCGCGACATGATGGCGCTTTTGGAACACCGGGCGGTGCTACTAGACAAATACGAGATGACCGATGCCGGTATTGGTTTGGTGTGGACAGATAGGTGGGACGGCAAAAGGAAGGAAGTGCTACTCCCCAATCGGCTGGACCCTTTCTATATTGAGGTTTGCCGGCGAATTCGGTTGAACTGGAAAGGGAGCCGATTGGCCGCCATTCGTGCCAGTTCAGATTTTCGGCGGATTATTGATGTCAAAGGTCTCACCGGAGACCCATGGATACCGATTGGCAAGAAAACTAACCCCAGAGGAACACCCCCGGCTTTTCTGGGGCCGCGTAAATTCGGTTATGAGAGGGTAGTGGATGGGCTTACCTCGCCCGATGTGTGGGAACAGCCATACCTCTTGCGCCCGCTGCAATCCGAGCAAGATTCGTCGCTAACGATGCAGTTAGTTGCCCGTGGCATGGTGCGTGGAGAAGGCGGAACCGAAGGCTATCACGAGCGGATCATCTCATTACGCCCCAAGGTGATAGCAGCCTTTGGGCGTGCTGGGTTGCCTAAGGTGCTCGGCGACATCGCTAGAGAGCGCATTGAACAGGTTGGCAAGGTTCAGAGCATTCTACGGCACGCGGTCTCCGTGTTTGCCGCCGGGGGCAACACCGATAGCGTCACCGACGAGCACCGTGCCCGCGCCAACCCTTGGGCCAACAAGCTCGACGAGATCGTTGACACAACGTTCTTCGACGCGCTGCAAGACGAGTTCGAGGCAGATGATCCGGGCCAGCGGACGCAAATCCGCAACCGGTGGCTGAAGAATGATAAGGACGGCGTGGTAGACCGTTCCTGGCGGATTCTCCAGACTGCCGAGGATTCCCTGCCCTGTCCAGCCATCCAGCGTTTCCGGGCTAGGGTCCGCGCCGACAATGTGTTCTGGGGGCGCATACGAGGGAGTGAAGGACTGCCGTTTCTGTTCGATGAAGCGGAGAAGGATGGTAAGGAATGACCGAACAGCGATCCACCGCCGCAGGCGCAGAAGCCCAAGGTCACGCAGATGCGTCTGTTCACGTAGAGCGACCACCAAGAGAACGGTCCTTTACTCTGGACGTACTCGATGCAGCGCAGCAGCACGGTTGGCGACCATTTCATCTCCGTGATCGGGAGAGCGCACATATTGTCCGGGGCAGAGGCTTCCCCGACTTGGTGATGTACCGGAGGAACGCGGAGAACGACCGGATCGAACTGGTCGCAGCCGAGTTGAAGCGAGGACGCGACCGGGAGCCAACCGCCGAGCAGCGAGAATGGCTGGAGGCGCTGCGCCATCACATCCCGGCCTACACTTGGTATCCCGAGGACTGGGACGAAATCGAGAGCGTCCTTGAGGATGGACCTTCAACCGAGAATGCCGGCAGCGCGGCAGCAAGTCGGGCCAAACGCCGTCGGAGTAACAGCCAACTACCGCGGGACTTTAATGCCACCATCGCCGGACTGGCCGAAACGATTGAGGCCAAAGAGTTCGAGCGCGGCGACCATGCCAAACTGCGTCGCATGAATCCTGACAACCCAGACACGGCCCCCTTCTGGCGCCTGATGTCCAGGCAGGGAATGCCCCGAAACCCCGACCTCAGGAAATGGGGGCTGATTATCCACGGCATGGCATTGGTATCCCATGGTGAGGGATTGGCGCATAAACCGAGAATATCCGTCGGCCGAGCATTGTATGAAGGGGACGGGAAAAGAGTCCCCTTCTACAGCGATGACCGTCTAGCCAAGCTGCTCTCCGCCAGAGGCCCCACGCTGCACCGCCTGTTGGCACGGCTATTCCGCATGCTTGAAGGATGCGCCTTCAATTGGCGGGAGATGGCTTGGTTCGTCCTCAACGAAGGAGGCAACGAGCATGAGACTGACCAAGCCCGCATCAAAATCGCCCGTGCCTACTACCAAGCTGAGAACTACGCCGAGCGCACCCAAAACCAGGAAGCGAACACGCAGTAAGGAGGCATGAAGTGACTACCCCGAGATTTCTGCAAATCCACACCCTGCACTCGTATCCGGCGGCGCTGCTAAACCGCGATGACAGTGGCCTCGCCAAGCGGATGCCGTTCGGTGATGTCGTGCGTACCCGCGTCTCGTCGCAGTGCCTCAAGCGGCACTGGCGCGACCCGAAAGACGAGAAGCAGCATGAGTACGCGCTGCATCGCATTGAAGGGGCCGTAGACGCTACTCGCTCGCGCGAGATTGTCACGCGCAGCGTGATGCAGCCGCTCCGGGAGGCCAACGGTGTTGACGAGGACGTGCTAGACGATGTTGAGGCGGAGTTCCAGAAGGGCGTATACGGAGACAGCGGCACGAGTAGGAGCGGCCGGCAGCCCTTGTTGCTCGGCCGGCTGGAGGTCGAATACCTCCGCGAGCAGGCGGCTGCGATCTGCGCTGCCCATCCCGACGACGCCAAGGCTGCGGCCGACGCCGCCAAACTGCTTTTCAGCACCCAGCGCCGCAACGAGCAGCGCGAGAATTTCCGTGCCTTCCGCGAGCAAACCAGTCTGCCTGGTGGACTCGTCGGCGCGCTGTTCGGCCGGATGGTCACGTCCGATCCCGGCGCGAACATTGACGCCGCCATCCACGTGGCTCACGCCTTCACCGTCCACCAGGAGGAAAGCGAGAGCGACTACTTCTCGGTGGTGGATGACCTGCGGGACGTGGACGAGGACCCGGGCGCCGACCACATTGGCGATATGGAGCTGACGGCGGGGCTGTTCTATGGCTACGTCGTCGTGGACGTGCCGGGGCTGGTGTCCAACCTGACAGGCTGCAAAGCCGAGGACTGGGCCGACGCGGACAGGACCCTCGCCGGTCGGGTGGTGGAGCACCTGGTGCAGTTGATCGCCACCGTCTCGCCAGGGGCCAAGCTCGGCTCCACCGCGCCCTACGGCTATGCCGACCTACTGCTGATTGAGGCCGGGTCGCGCCAGCCGCGGAGCCTCGCCAACGCCTTCCGTAAGCCGGTCAAGGCGCGGACCAAGGCTGCCGTGGACGCCCTGACCGACCACCTGTCCAAGCTGGATGCCGCCTATGGCCCGCGGGAGAGTCGGCGCGTGATGGCGGTTGACGATTGCGACGTGCCCCAGGCGGAGCGGCTCTGCCTCGATGACCTGGCCGTCTGGGCCGCGCAGACGGTCCGGAATGGCGAGGCCGGGTGAGCCATGCGGCACCTGCTGCTCAACCTCGAAGCGCCTCTGATGGCGTTCGGTGGCGAGACGATAGACAACTACGGCGTCATCCGCGACTTCCCGGCGGTCTCCATGCTCACCGGCCTGCTGGCCAACGCGCTCGGCTGGCGACGCATCGAGGGTAAGCGCCACCAACGGCTGCAAGACCGGCTGGTGTTCGCTGCCCGCATTGACCGCGAGCCGGCCGGCGGCGTGCGCCTGACCGACTTCCAGACCGCGCAGCTGAACAAGAAGGATCAAGGCTGGACCACTCGCGGTATTCCCGAAGGACGGGCCGGCGGCGCCAACACCTACGATGCGCCCCACCTACGCTACCGTGACTACTGGGCCGATATGCGCGTGACCGTCGCGCTACGCCTGGAGCCGGCCGCCGACGCGCCGACGCTCGACGACCTCGCGAGGGCGCTGGACGAACCCCAACGGCCGCTGTTCATCGGGCGCAAGCCGTGTTTGCCCTCCGGCCGCCTCTGCCGGGGCTTCCGGGAGGGCAGCACCGCGCTGGCGGCGCTGATGGACATACCAATAGGGGAACCGACAGAGGAACCGACGAGAAGCGCCGATGAGTTGGTACGGCTGCTCTGGCCGGCCGGTGAGGACGCGGCGGCGGACGACGCTGCCAACCGGACGCACCAGTTGACCGACGAGCGCAACTGGCAGTCTGGGCTGCACGGCGGCGGACGTCAAGTGTGCGAGGGCACGCGGCCGGTCGCTAAGTTCCCGCCCGCCGCATCGCAGGAGGAGACGCAGCCATGACCACCGCTGCACCGCTGCACATGATCCGGGCCACGCTGGATGTCAGCGCCTTCCACCGCTGGGCCGGCGAACGCGGCCTCATCGCCCGCAATACGTTCGATGAAGGCTATGCGCTGCACCACCTCTTGGTCCAGAGCTTTGGCTGCGAGTTGGCGCCCAAGCCGTTCCGCGTGGTGATCCCGCGGCCGGAACGTGGCCGGCGGCGGTGCGGCACGCTCTACGGCTATGCGCGGTGCGACGCCGCGGCGCTGCGCGAGGCGGCGGCGGCCTATGCCTGTCCGCTCCAGGCCCAGGTGCTGCCCGCCGCGCGCCTGTGCAGCAAGCAGATGCCCACGACCTGGCAAGCGGGACAGCGGCTCGGGTTCGAGGTGCTCGTTCGCCCGGTGGCGCGCCCCAAAGAGCGCCGCCTCAACACGCACGGGGGTGGTATCCGGCGTCCTGGTGCAGAAACCGACGTGTGGCAGTGGGAGGCGAGCCAACACCCGCGGGGCACGATGGCACGGAGTCGGGAGGAAGTCTACACCGAATGGCTGGCCGCACAGCTGGCACGGCGTGGTGGCGCGGAGTTGGACCAGGCGACGACGCGGTTGCAGTCGTTCCAGCGGGTGCGGGCGGTACGCAAGCGCCGCACCCCCGCGACGGAGGGGCCGCACGCGGTGCTGCAAGGCACTCTGACCGTCACCGCTGCCGACGCCTTCACGCGCCTCGTAGCCCATGGGATCGGCCGGCATCGCGCCTACGGCTACGGCATGCTCCTGCTCCGGCCACCGCGCCGGGCTACCGGCCAGTGAGCGGAGGCCGCCGCTTGACGTACCTTAACAACCGGCGGGCCAACGCCACACCACACCTGGCACCATTCGTGTGGCGTTGGCCTGCCCGCAGAGGTATTCCCCGCCGCCGCGGGGACCGACCGAGGTGACCGATGCTACCGCGTGACCGCCTTGCAGCCGCAGCCGGGGGCACCCCCCTGCTGCGCGGCCGGCTTGGGTTGGAGACGGCCCGGATCCCCCACGCGGACCGCCATGGGCTGCTCTGGCTGAGTCGGGGTGCGCTGACCGTGCGGGACGGCACCTTGCGCTTCGAGCGCCAAGCCGCCTCTGATCGGGACAGCGCGCTCGACCACGGTGAGTACGGTATTCCGTTCCAGTCCCTTTCGATGATCCTGCTGGGTCCCGGCTCGACGGTGAGCCACGACGCGCTGCGCCTGCTGGCGCGCCACGGGACCGCGCTCGTCGCGGTCGGCACGGATGGTGTCCGGTGTTACACGGCACCACCCCTGCTGCCGGACACCTCCGAGATCGCCCGCCGGCAGATGTGGGCCTGGGGCGATCCCCAGGGCAGCCGCATTACTATCGCCCGCAAGATGTATGCCATGCGCCTGGGTGAGCTGCTCCCGCACCAGAGCCTTGATGTCCTGCGCGGGATGGAGGGCGCCCGCATGCGGCGGACGTACCGGAACCTGGCCCAACGCTATGGAATCACCTGGCGAGGACGGCGCTACGACCGAGCGAACCCCCTGGTAGCAGACCTGCCCAATCAAGCCATCAACCATGCGTCGGTCGCGGTCACGGCGGCGGCAGTGATTGCGGTTACGGCTGTTGGCGCCATTCCGCAGTTGGGCTTCATTCACGAGCACAGCGGCGACGCTTTTGCGTTGGACATCGCCGATCTGTTCCGCGACACGATTTTGCTGCCGGCCGCGTTCACCGCAGCACGGGAGGTCACAGCCAACTCGAAACTCGATATCGAGCGGCACACCAGGCGCACCACGGGGAAGCTGCTCCGCACCGAGGCCGTCATCCCCAAAATGATTGACCGGATCAAAATGCTGTTCGAGGACGTGCCGCCTCCCGATCAGCGGCGGGAACGTCAGCCGGCGCCAGTCAGTGAGGTGCAGCATGACCGTCGTCGTCACGATTAACGTCGAGGCGCGGTATCGGGGGTTTCTCGCCTCGGCGATGTTGGAGATCGCGCCTGGCGTGTACACCTCGCCCCAGATGACGCAGGGTATTCGGGAGCGGGTGTGGGAGGTGCTGGCGCAGTGGCATGGGGAGCTAAAACAAGGCGCGATAGTGATGACGTGGCGTGACCCGGCAGTGGTGGGCGAGCAGCAAATCCGGACCCTGGGCGCGGCGCCCAAAGAGCTTGTAGATGCGGAAGGCGTCTACTTGGTGAAGTACCACTAGCCTCTTGCATGTGGCGGCTGTTGGAATCGGCGAGTAGTGTTCCAGAGGTACCCTACGAGAAGCAGTGGAAACACTGTACACTTGTAGGGGTTCCCCCGCACACGCGGGGATAGACCCGGGGTCTCCACCCGCTGATTGTCGTGGGGCCGGGTTCCCCCGCACACGCGGGGATAGACCCTCGGCGTCCGTGATACCGCCAAGGCCAGGATCGGTTCCCCCGCACACGCGGGGATAGACCCTGAAGGGTCAGATTGACGACGTACTAGGCGGCGGTTCCCCCGCACACGCGGGGATAGACCCGGTTCGATTCCGTTCAGGGGTACCGGAGGGAGGGTTCCCCCGCACACGCGGGGATAGACCCCTGCTACGGCACAGACGCCGTTTGACGAAGGCGGTTCCCCCGCACACGCGGGGATAGACCCTATGAGCATCGCGCAACACTACGGGAGGACGCGGTTCCCCCGCACACGCGGGGATAGACCTTTAAGGCCGCGGTAAAGGCCGGGGATATTGCCGGTTCCCCCGCACACGCGGGGATAGACCCCGCTGCCCGACAATCGCGTCCACGATGCGCGAGGTTCCCCCGCACACGCGGGGATAGACCCCGCTTCGGCCTGATGGTGTAGCAGCGTTGCGGGGTTCCCCCGCACACGCGGGGATAGACCGTTGGCTCGCTAGATGAAAAGCCGAACGCGGACGGTTCCCCCGCACACGCGGGGATAGACCCGCTGGCGGCGCCTTGCAGGACGTGTTGACGCTGGTTCCCCCGCACACGCGGGGATAGACCCGCGCTAGAGCGTATCGGCGCTCGGCGCGTGCTGGTTCCCCCGCACACGCGGGGATAGACCCGATGCGGTAGGACTAGCGCTGTACGGCCTGGCGGTTCCCCCGCACACGCGGGGATAGACCGGAGACGCCAATGACTACCCAGAGCACGCCGCTGGTTCCCCCGCACACGCGGGGATAGACCCGCGAGGCCAGTGACTACCAGCACCACGAGCCCGGTTCCCCCGCACACGCGGGGATAGACCCGTATCCATAGCACCAGAGATGGACGCGGCGGCGGTTCCCCCGCACACGCGGGGATAGACCCGGTCCACGTACCGTTCCGGCATGGCCGGGTCGGGTTCCCCCGCACACGCGGGGATAGACCGTAGCGCCTCTTGGAGGTTGGCATAGGCCCGGCGGTTCCCCCGCACACGCGGGGATAGACCACTCGCGGACGGCGCCCCGTAGCCCTAGCGTTGGGTTCCCCCGCACACGCGGGGATAGACCCGCGCCGACACGCTTTACGCTTAATTCTGTTATGGTTCCCCCGCACACGCGGGGATAGACCCGGTAAGACGATGGTTACAGCCATTGTCATGCAGGTTCCCCCGCACACGCGGGGATAGACCCGATAGGGAGGACGTAGCATGGATACCATGAACGGTTCCCCCGCACACGCGGGGATAGACCCATCGCCAGCTACCAGGCGGTCAATAACCGCTTGGTTCCCCCGCACACGCGGGGATAGACCGCGGACCGCGTGTGTGAGCATCCTATCCAATGGGGTTCCCCCGCACACGCGGGGATAGACCGTCCGCACGCCGCCGAGCTTACTAACTTGGGACGGTTCCCCCGCACACGCGGGGATAGACCCGTTGGGTTAGGGCCAGCGGTTAGCGGCATGGCGGTTCCCCCGCACACGCGGGGATAGACCCTGGCGCGAGAGAAGGGCGCGTTCCCGCTGTTTGGTTCCCCCGCACACGCGGGGATAGACCGTGTTGACTCGGTACCTAGACGCGAACGACGACGGTTCCCCCGCACACGCGGGGATAGACCTTGGACAGCCTACCGTTTGAGCAGAAAAAGGCGGGTTCCCCCGCACACGCGGGGATAGACCCCGCTATGGCCGCACATACCGAGCGCTGCGAGAGGTTCCCCCGCACACGCGGGGATAGACCCCGGCGGCGTTGATTGACTTCCTACGCACGTTGGGTTCCCCCGCACACGCGGGGATAGACCTCAGCGGCGCTGCGGCAGCGGATACAGGTAGCCGGTTCCCCCGCACACGCGGGGATAGACCTTACAGTGGCTGCCGGCCGGTCCGACACTCGGAGGTTCCCCCGCACACGCGGGGATAGACCCGTCTTGCAGGACATGGCGCGGTTCGTTGCCTCGGTTCCCCCGCACACGCGGGGATAGACCGGCGAGCGCTGGCGCGATATTGGCACAACGGGCGGTTCCCCCGCACACGCGGGGATAGACCGGATACGGCAGCCGTGACGGACGTTATCGCGGCGGTTCCCCCGCACACGCGGGGATAGACCGACACGGTATGCCCTGGCGAGCGGTGCGGTAGGGGTTCCCCCGCACACGCGGGGATAGACCCTCGTCGCCCCGGAGCGCATCCAACCACTTCAGGGTTCCCCCGCACACGCGGGGATAGACCGGCCGCACGGGAGGACGTGATGATACGGAAGCTGGTTCCCCCGCACACGCGGGGATAGACCCGGCATTACTCCCGGTAACAGTATGAGCCAAGAGGTTCCCCCGCACACGCGGGGATAGACCATCCGCTACCAGTGCCCCTACTGCCGGACCGTGGGTTCCCCCGCACACGCGGGGATAGACCCCAGGTGGACTCGCCCGGCTGGGGCGTCGGTAGGGTTCCCCCGCACACGCGGGGATAGACCTGTAGTCCACGCCCGCAAAGGTCAGGTTCTCGGGGTTCCCCCGCACACGCGGGGATAGACCCTGGTGCGATGAGCTGGAGGACAAGGAAGTCGAGGTTCCCCCGCACACGCGGGGATAGACCGTCGCGGCTGCGGCCTCGCCGTCGGCGCCATTGGGTTCCCCCGCACACGCGGGGATAGACCGCTGCTCCGACCTATCGGTGGATTACTGACCCGGGTTCCCCCGCACACGCGGGGATAGACCGCGCCGATCCACGTCCACGTGGCCCCGCCGGCCGGTTCCCCCGCACACGCGGGGATAGACCGTGCGGCGCTCCCGAAATCTCCTCCGTGAGAGAGGTTCCCCCGCACACGCGGGGATAGACCGACCCACCGCGTTCCGTGCCCGCACGCGCATATGGTTCCCCCGCACACGCGGGGATAGACCGTTGGAGTTGGTTCCACAGGTGGAGGACCATACGGTTCCCCCGCACACGCGGGGATAGACCGGCATGGGGCACAAGCGAGCGCAAGGCTCACATGGTTCCCCCGCACACGCGGGGATAGACCCAATGAGGCCTCGCACGTGCGCCGCGTCAGTCAGGTTCCCCCGCACACGGAGACCTTTGCATAACCTCGTTGCGCGGATGTTCTCCGTCGGACAGCGGTGGAACCGGGCCGGTGCGGGGGGCCAAACCAGGCGCTGGCCCCCCGGCAGACGGCCGGGGAGC
>DAOUJP010000012.1:0-80282 GCA_034422515.1 Chloroflexota bacterium
GGGCTGTACATGGCGGTGACGGAAACCGCGTAGGTTGTCCCCGGATTCCACTGATTGCTAGGAATCTGGTAGTTGTTCACGTTCTGCATGATGTGGTTGTGGCTGTTCCACCGTACCACGTAGCTCACCGACACCCCTTCGGGTTCCGAGAACGACCAGGACACGTGCCCCGTGTTGGTCACGCCGATACTTATGGTCCCCGGCGATGCGGGCGGCGGTGTAGGCGTGGGAGTGGGAGTGGGAGTGTGCGTGGGCGTCGGCGTCAGCGTCGGCGTCGGCGTCGGCACCGTGATGTTCTTCGTGCCGGACTTCTTTTGTTGCAGACCGCCGTGGTTGTACATGGCGATGACGTAGATGGCGTAGGTATTCCCCGGGGTCAACCCCGGAATCTGGTAGCTGGACACGTTATCGACGATGTGGTTGTCGCTGTTCCACTGCACCACGTACCTCACCGAGTTCACCCCCGCCGGCGGCGAGAACGACCAGGTCACGTAGCCCGTGTTAGTTACGCTGATGGACGGGGGCGGGACCGGCGTCGCCGTGGGTGGCGCTGGCGTCGCGGTGGGTGGCACTGGTGTCGCCGTCGGTGGGACCGGTGTCGCCGTCGGCACTGGCGTATCCGTCGGTACCGGCGTCGCGGTGGGTGTCGCCGTCGCCGGCAGCGGCACCGTGATGTTCTTCGTGCTGGAATTGATCTGTATCAATTTACCGCCCTGGGTGTACATGGCGTTGACGGAGATCGCGTAGGTCGACCCCGGCGTCAACCCCGTGATTTGGTAGCTGTTCACGTTGTAGACAATGTGATTCTGCTCGTTCCACCGCACCACGTAGCTCACCGACGTGATGCCCTCCGGCGGCGAGAACGACCACGACACGTAGCCCGTGTCGGTCACGTTCATGTTCACGTTCCCTGGCGGTGCAGGCGGTGGCGGCGTCGGTGTCGGCGTGGCCGTGGGGAGGGGCGTCGGCGTGAACGTGGGCGTGGGCGTCGGCACCGTAATGTTCTTCGTGCTGGAATTGACTTGCTTCAATTTACCGCCCTGGGTGTACATGGCGTTGACGGAGATCGCGTAGGTCGACCCCGGGCTCAACCCCGGAATCTGGTAGCTGTTCGTGTTCTTGACCAGGTGGTTGCTGCTACCCCACCGCACCACGTAGCTCACCGAGTTCACCCCCGATGGCGGCGAGAACGACCAGGTCACGTAGCCCGTGTTGCTGACGCTGATGCTGATGGATGGCGCCGGGACCGGCGTGGCGGTAGGGGGTACCGGGGTCGCTGTGGGCGGGACCGGTGTTGCCGTGGGTGGCACTGGCGTTGCCGTCGGCTCCGGCACGGGGGTCGCCGTGGCTTCCTGCGCCGCAACCGGGCCGGCCGCCAACAAGAGACTGGCGATCACGAGCATGGTGCTGACGAGGGTCCGACCGGCGATGGTCAGGGAGCGGAAACGTCCCGCCGCTCGCCCAACGGTTGGGACCCAGCGGAAACCGGCTCTCGGGGTATCTTGTCGCACGTCCATCTCCCTGCCGCACCACGGCGGCCGGTGTCCTTGCGCCATGAACTTGTTATCACAATAACTGACTAGGATTTGTTTGTCAATACATACGTTGCTGCGGCCGGGAAAATCGGCAGGAGGTGCGCTGGGGAGAAGGCTGCGCTGACAAGGGTAGGTTTTTCGGCGGAGGTGAGTTGAACCTAACCCCCGGCCCCTTCCCTGCAGGGAAGGGGGGCGATGGCGGCGCCGGTCCGCCGCTGCCCTCCAGGGAAGCGGGGGCGGTGTGACCAGCGGCAGCTGGGGGCTGGATTGCGGCTTTCGCCGCAATGACGAGCGCCTGGGCGCGATTTATCGCGCCCCTACACGAAAAACCTACCCTTGTGAGCTTATAGTCCCCCCGTCCCGACGGGGGGACGGGCGTAACATGTTGCGCCCCTACGGCTTAACCTGTACCTACCCCAGTCAGCGGCCCGGGGTGGGGTGCGGCCCGGGCGCCACGAATTCTCGCTATCATATGGCTGCCAACACGCGAGCGATGGCTAGACAGTGAGGGAGCAACACATGAGACTCAACTTTCTCGGGACCGGGAGTGGCACGGAGCCGGTGCCCGGCTACCGGCACGTCTCTTTTGCCGTCGAATGGGCGGGAGGGGTCTACTGGTTCGATGCCGGGGAAGGATGCGCGTACACCGCCCATACGTCGGGGGTGGACCTGGTGTCCGTGCGGGCAATCTTCATCAGCCACACGCACACTGACCACATTGGGGGGTTAGCCAACCTTATCTGGACCATCCCCAAGCTCGGCCGCGTTGATGCCGAGAGCGCTGCCCGCATGGCCGGTAAGACCGTGTCGCTTTTCATCCCCGATCTCTATGTCTGGGAAGGCGTGCAGGCCGTCGTAAGAGGGCCGGCCAAAGAGATGGACTTGGGATTCGATCTTCGGGCACGGCGGTACGAGGACGGCGTGATCTATGACGACGGCGATCTGCGGGTGATCGCGCTGCACAATCGCCACCTCGGGGAGCCGGACCCCGGGCAGCCGTGGCAGTCGTTCTCGTTTCGCATCGAGGCCGGCGGCAAGGCCGTCGTGTTTTCGGGCGACGCGGCCGCGACGAGCGAGCTTGGTCCGCTGCTCGACGACTGCGATCTCTTTCTCATGGAAACCGGCCATCATGCCGTCGAGGATGTCTGCGCCTATCTGTGCAGCAGTGGCAAGTCCTACGGGCGCCTCGCGTTCATCCATCATGGGCGAGCGATTTTGGCCGATCCCGAGGGCGAGGCAGAGAAGGCCCGCCGCCTGCTCGGCGAGGAGGTCTTGGTCACGCGCGACGGCATGACTCTTGATCTGTAGGGGGTAGTGGATTGGACCTAACCCCCGGCCCCTTCCCTGCAGGGAAGGGGGCGATGGCGGCGCCGGTCCGCTGCTGCCCTCCAGGGAAGCGGGAGCGGTGTGACAAGCGGCAGTTGGGGGGCTGGATTGCGGCTTTCGCCGCAATGACGGGGGGGCTGGGCGCGATTCATCGTGCCCCTACAAAAAACCTACCCTTGTCAGCTCCCTCGCCCTGCCCCGTTCCGACGGGGGAGGGGATAGACGGTACCGCCTCCCTGACCCGCGGCCATTGCAACGAGGGAGGGCGAGGGAGGGACCGAGCGATAAGCGAGGCGGTAGAATGCCTGCATTAGCGCGGAAGGAGGGCCGCATGCCCGCATTCAAGCTGACCAAGGTCAACCACATCGGCTATCCCATCAGTGACCGCCGTCGCTCGCTGGCCTTCTACCGAGACGTGCTCGGACTGGAGTTGATCCCCTCGATGGTGGACGGGCAGCGGGTCATCTGGACCAGGATGGCCGACGGCTCTATGATGCATCTGATCGAGCCGGCAGACGGCGAATCGGCGGGCTACCACGCCGCTTTCGAGGTGGACGACTTCGCGGCGGCGCTGGAGGCACTGCAAGCGCACGGGTACGAGCCGGAGAGCAGCGGCGAGCGGCACGACGGGCAGCGGTACGTGTTCGTGCGCGATCCCGACGGCAACCGCGTAGAGCTGACGACGCCCTCCAACCTGCGACCAAGCAAGCGGGTCGTGGATGAGTGGGGCTACACGAGCGAGGGTGAGTGAGTGAGGTCGCAGTCACCTATGGCGAGGGCTTTATCACCGGCCAGGCCCGTGAGAGGAGGGTGTCATGCCGGGAATCGAGATCGTTGGCACCGGCTGGATAGATCGGCGCGACTCGGCGTTTCCCCAGGCGGTACAACTGCCTAACGGAGACATCCTCTGCTCGTTCAGCGTGGGGGGTGGCGCGTTCGTTCATGGCGGCACCGACTGGGCGCGTTCTACTGACGGTGGGGAGGCTTGGACGGTCGAGGGGACAATTCTCGGCCCGACTACTGATCCACACACGACCGCCGCCTTGAAACTGTCACTGGCGGCCGACGGGCGGACCATCTTTGCCTACGGCGCCCGCAGTTATCCCGATCCTGGGCAAGGGTTTGGGCACGTTCGCAATGAACCGGTGCTCTGCCGCTCGACGGACGGCGGCCACACCTGGTCCGGCCCCTCGGTCGTCCCGATGCCGGCCGACTGTCCGCTGGAGATTTCTCACGGTGCGCTGCCGCTCGCATCGGGTCGGCTGCTCGCGCCGGCGGCTACGCTGCCCGCCCAAGATCGGCTCGGCGAGCAAGTGCTGGTGGCGATCTCCAACGACGGCGGGCATACCTGGCCGCGCCATGCGTTGGTGTTCGAGGATCCGCGGGAGCGCTACGGCTATTTCGAGCAGAAGCTGGCCGAACTCGCACCCGGCCGCCTGATCGCAACGGCTTGGACCGTGACGTTGGGTGATGCCATGGATCAACCGGATAGCTTTGCGCTGTCGCACGACGACGGGTTGACGTGGGGGCCGGCGCGCTCGACCGGCATCGCCGGGCAGACGATGACGGCGATCCCGCTCGGCGGCGACCGGCTGCTGGTCCTGTACAACCGCCGGTATGGCGACCAGGCAATCATCATGAACCTGGTGACCTGCACCGAAACCGAATGGTCCGTTCATTTCGAGGGCGTGCTCTACGACGCGCGGGCGCAGCACGAACGACCGGAGGATATCGAGTCGGGTGTGGAGGAGCTAGACGCCTTCGCTTTCGGTTTTCCAACTGCGATCCGGCTGCAAGACGGCACCTACCTCGCTACGCACTGGTGCCAGGAAGACGACCGCTGCGGCATTCGCTGGACGAAGCTGCGCTTGGATTGGTGACCTCGGCCCCCCTATGGTCCCCCCGCTGCGGCGGGGGGACGGGGATTCCCGCGTGCGCGAGGATGACGGGCCGGGGATGAGGCCTCAACTCCCGCCGTGCTCCAGTTGCTCTAGGACATGGCACGATCCGAGGATTGCGCGACCAGAGGTCAGCGGCTCGCGCCCCTCTCTGACGGCGTTGACGAACTCCTCGTTCTGCCGCGGCACGGCGTCCTCGTTCGTCTCCTCGGAGAGCACGTTGCCGTCGCGGTCGGTGAAGCGGCCGGCGTCATAGACGAGGAAATCCTCCTCGGCAATCACGGTATACCGCTGCACGGCCGCGGGCACAATGGCGTTGTAGCTGAGGGCCAGGGTTGCCAGGCCGCCGCTCGGAAATCGCATTTGCGCTGAGACGTCAAGTGGTATACCCAACGGATTGTCCGTCGGGCCAAAGAACGCCCGCGCCTCTACCGGCGCCTCGCCGAACAGCCAGATCGCATGGTCAACGGCATGACCGCCGTGATGCCACAAGAGGTTGTCCGTCCAACTGCGCCGCCGCCCCATCCAGTTGATGTTCTCGCGCCGGAAGAAGTGCCATTCGACGTGGATGTGGGAGGGCGTGAGCGCGCCGGCGACGATCCGCCGCTTTGACTCCATCGTGGACGCCCAAAACCGCTCCGTGTGGCAGATCATCAGCGTCTTGCCCCGCGCGTCGGCCAGGTCGCACAGCGCCGCGGCCTCGGCATAGGAGAGGGCCATCGGGATTTCGAGCAGCACGTGTTTGTCCGCTTCGAGCGCGGCGCGGGCCTGTGCGTAGTGAACCTGGCTGGGCGAGGTGATGAGCACGGCGTCCACCCCAGGCCGCGCGAGCGCCGCGCCGAGGTCGAGCGTGGCGAGCGGCGCCCCGCAGCTGGCGGCAAACTCGCGGGTCGGCTCGATCAGCCGACCGACGACCGAGTCGATTTCGACGCCATCCATCGGCAGCAGCGCATCCCGATGCACGGCGGCGATGCTCCCATAGCCCGTAATGCAGAACCTCATCAACTCACCTCCATGAGCGTGCATACGCTGGTATGTTCGCACTTAGCCTAGAGAACACTATGCAAAATGGAGAACGACCAGCGGACTACCGCTGACCGTTCCCGCGTCGCCGCGCCGGCCGCCTACTCGTCTAGGGCTGGGGCTACCGCACCGCGAGCGGGCACTTCCGAGTGAGGCCAGCGGCGGTGAGGAGCTGATAGATCGCCGGATGCTGGTCCGCAATGAGGCCCAGCCAGGCCACGTCCAGGTCAGAGAGATGCCAGCTATCCTTGAACGCGGCGCCGGCCGCAGCTTGAGTTACAGTATTGCTTATCAACGCTGCCATGAACAAACCATTATCGGCCGAAATCGGCGATCACATCCGCCGTCTACTCGTGTGCGAGCGCAGTGACATACGCGCTCAATGCCGCTCCAATTCGTCGTTGGAAGCGCTTCTGTTCCCACAACATGCACGGGATTACCTCTCCAACCGTACAATGAATGTGGAACCAACATCAGATTACGTAGATGCTCCGGCACTTGGAAACAAATGTTTCCGGTGACACTTTGTCCGGCCGGTATTATAGTATTTTGAATAACACCGCCAAAAGCATTTGGCACCACGCCACAGCCGTCACTAAACTGCTCACTTCCTGATTGCAACTTCCAGCCTGCGATAATTTCACCTGATGCTAAGTTATCTACTTTTATAGTTAGAATGAGATAACGATAACCGTTACGAGGCGGATCGTTGAAACCGTTTTCTTCAACCAACTCCGGCCAACCGTCTGGATCATAGCTAATAACCTCAATGTGAAGCTGCTTACCTGTAGACGAAGTCCAAGTCTGTTGAGTTGGCGGCTTGACTGCCGCCGCTAGTTGTTCTCGTTGTAAATTCGCGGCTGTTAGACCGTACTTTTGTTCCCAAGACGTTTTATCCAATACAAAGTTGCCGTAGTTATTGCTGTTGATCCCAAAGAGTTCTACGTCTGCGATAGACTGAATATGGAGCAGTTTCGGTTGGGACCAGTTGCTCTCCCACTTCACTAAGTAAATTGGGTCACCGTCTTTGAGCAATCCAGCAGACAGCCAGGGATCGCCAACGGGTAGCGTCTGTAGTTCGGCAAGCGGAATATCTCGACGATTGTTCCAATCAACATGCTTATTAGCAAGCGCACGAGTATCGCCGCCCCAGTGCAAGATACCTTGTGCATCGGCAATCCATAAATGCGGGGTCCCGACTAAACCGATTACAGCACCAGGTGCAAAAGTGGAGGGCGTAGCAGCAGTGAGTGTAAGCGTAAGCAGTGCTAAAGTTAGCGTACTGAGCCAACGAAACATAAGATGCCCTCCCACAGTCGGTACTGAGCCACCCGGAAAGGTGGTCGTGGTTCCATCGGGAGACGGGGTGGCCTCTCGATGCGCGGTAGCGGTTCCTCGCACGAAACTACGTCCCGCTGTATTCATCGAGAGGCCGCACAGCTACCACGTGCGGCTACAGCGAGACGGTGCTCCGTGCGAGGAAGCGGGTACCACGCTACGTGCCTATGGAGTAAATGTCAAGCCGATTGCAGAATTTTGCTTATCGGGTAGAATCAACGCTGCCCGGTTCGGGAGTTTACAGGCTACTGCCTAGCCTTGCCACCGCCCGCTTCATGCCGCGCAATCCAGTAGAGATAGCAGACGGCGAGCAGCAAGCCGAGCACGATCAGCCCAGCCAAGAGTTCCTCGGCCCAAACTGGCAGCGCGCCGTTCACTGGCGCAGCACCGTATCCATACAATTTATCCCCGCCCGCGCTTCCACCGGTCGCGGATTTTCCGTGCTCGCTTGCGCCGCTGCTGCCGGTTCCCTGCTTGCGTTGGGACTGCCGCCGGCAAGCTGGATTTTATGTGTCGCCATCCCCCGACGGGATAGCTCGACAGCCAGGCCGACACGCGGACTATGCGCGGTGTACAGCAGCCTAACGGAGGCCGTAACGCTGAATCAACTGCTCCAATCCTCGGCGGCCGATACCGGTCTGTTTGGGCCCTAGAATGCGACTCAGCACCGCTGGAGCAAGTGAACGACTCGTAGCCGGGATAACCGTTGATGCTGGTCTGGCCTGACCGGGACTTGACCGCGAGAAGAAGCGGCCGTGTTGAGTCTGCCGTCCTTTGTCCCAGCCGTCCTTTTCAAGCAATCGCATCAACTCCATGCCGGTCACCGCTGGCAATGCTGGTGCCATCAGCCCCCCACTTCCTCGGTCACGCTATGCCGCCGTGGCCCAGGTGGTCGCGGCGGAGGACAGTGGGTGTTCCAACGGCAAATGTTGCTTCCGTTCTGGGGCTGTTTGTCTCACGTCTTCCCCAGCGGCCACCACCCTGGCCGAGGGGAGGGGCGTCACCATAATCCCACGTTCCCGGAATACCTGCTCCCGCTCCCCGATGTCCTCTAGTCCGTTCAGGTGGAGGGTGACCAAGCTAGGCAACGTGTTGAGGAGGATGTCTGGCGTCTCAGCGTCGGTTGCGGTCCCGAGTTCCACACATTCACCGACCCAAACACCGTCCTCCTGCCAAAACTGCAAGGTCAGCGCTACTTTTACTGCACCGTTCGACCACTCTTGCACGCCTTTCCACTTTAGTCCTTCACCCATGTGTGTACCTGCCTCTCCCTCTCCCGTTGACGCGGCTGCTCCGGGCTGGCTGCCTCGAATGGCCCGTTGACTGGCGGTTTCAGCCAGTGCCGTGCTCCCTTGACACCCGTGTAGTCGGTCTAGCGGCATTATACCCAATCTGTGCCAGGGTCAACCGCCGCCTCTCAGCGAGCCGCAAGAGGGCGCGAACACCACTCGCACCGCTCGCAAAGAGACAACTGCGGCAGATAGCCCTGACCGTTCCCGCACCGCCGCACCGCCTGGCTACTCGTCCAGAAACTCGGCAACCGCGCCGCGAGCGACTTCCTCGGCACGGGTATACCGCTTGACCATGTTTTCATTCTCCCAACCACCAGCCGCTTGGATTTTGTGTGTCGGCACGTTCCGGCGGGATAGCTCTACCGCCAGGCCCACGCGGCCACTATGCGCGGTGTACCGGCCGTGCAAGCCAGCGGCTGCGGTAACGCGCTGCACTGTCCGGTAAACAGCCGAGACACTGAGCCGGAATACCTTGTCACGCGGTCCGCACGTTTCCGCCGACTTCCCTTCCCGTTCACGCCGCATCAGCCGCGCGTAGTCTACCTGCTCCAAACGCTCACGCCGCAGCGTCTGCAAGGCGGCGACGGTGCGCTTCGTCAAAAACCGGACCTTACCCTTGCCAAGTTGGTCCGTCTTGGATTTGCGGATAATCAGTCGGCCAGTGCCGTCCGGCTGAAAGTCGAGGTCACGCCACTCTAGCGCCGACGCCTCAGCGCCGCGTAGCGCACCATCGCGCAAGGTGCGGACTAACGCGATCTCGCTATGTCCGCGGCGGCGAGCGTATTCCGGCGTCTCCATGTTCCGGCCGCGACCGTGCCGGGGCTGGCAAGCCGTCTGCTCTATCGCGTCCAAGTCTTCAGCCGTCAACGGTGCGGCGATTTGTTGTGCCTCGCCGGCGGCGACTTTGGCTTTTCGGAGTGACGTAAGGGTAGAGCGGACAAGCTCAGTATCGCAAGGATTCGGCTCTAGCGAGGCGTTGTGCATGAAGGCAATCGCGGCTTTGACCGTGCCGAGCGCCGGACCGGTCATTGTCTCGGCGCGATGCTCTAAGTAGGCCGCCGTCGTCAACGCCGACGCGGGGAGATAGCTCACGTCCCGATCCTCACACCAGGATAGGAACCGCTGCCAGGCACTACGGTAGTTCTTTCGCGTGCGGGTAGCTAACCTGGCCGTCGCTGCGGCAAACGTGCGTTCGCGTAGCTCGGCGCTGACCGCTGCCGTTGGTGTTTCTTGGGGAACCATCGCCGTCTGTGTCATAGCTGCTTCCTCTCCGGCCGCTGCGACCGCCGCTTGATAGAGTAACTATACCGAATCAGGAGAGTATATGCAAGCGTTTGGCGGCGGTGCGCGAAAGTCCGGCCGGAGCTTGCCAGCATCCTAGCAGAGCGCCGGTCCGAACACGGAGGGAGCGTAGCTCCCTCCGTGTCACGAGTTAGTGGCTGCGACTATAGTTGTAATAGCAATCCATGTCGGCGCAAGCGTAACGGATTCCAGAGAGAGCGTCACACTTTTCAGGTCAGCCGTGACGCTCGGCGGCAGCACGATACCGCAACACTGTCACGAAAGTTCCGGCAGGTGCTGGGAGAACCGCCGTGACATAGGTTTGTGTAACTACTACTACTACTACTAGCCCCAGGTGGAAGAAGTACATTTCTACTACTATATACATATAGTAGTAGTAGTAGTAGTTGGTGGGTCCCATGTCACGGCGGTTCTCGTTCGTCGGCAGGATTGCGCGGTGCTTTGCCCCTGCTGGACGCCGAGCGGCGCGTTCCCGCTGAGTTTGTTATAATGATAGTAGGAATAAGCGGCACTCGCCGCACCTCTGTATCGGCAGACACCCTCGCCGCCGGCTTTAGGACCCGGCATATGAGGCGAGGGTGTTTTGTCGTCCTACGTTATGTGTCAGTTGTGTGACAAGTATTTGCTAGTAAACTACTTTCACTAAAATGGCTTGCGGCCGCGAGTGATGGCCTGCAATACTGATATTACATAGAGAACCGTAGCCCGCGCCTGCCGGCAACCGTTCTCTATATGAAGGGAGCATCCCTAATGCTTCCTATCCTGATACACGAGGTTTTCCGATGGTTATAAACCCCACGTATGCCGCCGACTACCCCTTGCCGATTGTTGAGGATATGCTGTTGCATATCCCCCCTGATATAGCGTATCCCAACTGGTTGAAGGTCTTGATGGCCTTGAAGGATTGGGACCCGAAGGCTGGCCTTACTCTCGCTAAGGCGTGGTCAACCGGCGAACTCGCGGGGGTTCTCTCCGGTAAATACAAAGACGGCGATGTAGACGAGCGTTGGCCGGGGTTCTCTGGCGATGTTACGTTTGCGACGCTGATAATGTATGCTCGTGAGCACGAGTGGATACATCCCTTGATTAGTGATGCTCGGCTACAGCGTCGGTTACGCGCTATCCTACATGAAGAACGCGACGAGGAATCTGATCTATTCTTACTCTCGCGCTGTATCAATACCGACGCCGAGCGAATGACCTTGAACCTGCTGTATATGTTCGGGCAGCAAGACGGGCAGCCGCCGTTCTATGAACTTAGCGCGGCTAACGCTATTCTAGTGCGTACCAGTGATGGAATGTATACGCACTTAGATACTCAGGACGGCATGAAGCATTTGATAACGCTGATTGAAGATGTACGAGCGCAAGCAAAAGAGCAGATGGAAGCGGCGGTAGAACTATACCTAGAGCATCCTGCGAATGATGATCCTATGGCAGTTCGCGCTACGGCGAAGGATTTAGCGGCCTGTATCGCTATGATAGAGCGCGGCTGGCCGGAGCGATATAACTTCTATCGCGCCTTCGCGTCGGCACTACCAGGCTACCTGAACCACTTTGGCGGCGTCCCGTTCGCTGATGATAGCCAGGTCAAGCACGCGGGCTATGCGCGGTTGACGGACGGCCGGATAATGTCGTTCCAGGAAGCAGACGCGGACAAACGTATTGTACGGCCGCCGGCCGGTGAGGTGTGGATGCTACCGCGTTACTCGTTCCCCGCGTGGTGGGCCAGTGTCGAGGAACCGCAGGACGTGCCGCCGTTCTTGGAGCAGTGGATACCGTTACTGAAGCGGATAGGTTACTCCCTACATGGGCCGGGGCGAGAGATTATGGTGTCGCACGGCGAGGTATCCGGTGTGGGGAAGTCGAGCGTCGTTATGGCGTTGACCAAAGCGACGAATGATGCTTTCCACTACGAAGCGAAAGCAAAGCTAATCTCCGGTCAGTCGAGAGAGGGGAGCTTTGATTTTCGGGATGACGTGTTAGCTGAGAACTACCTGATGGCGATAGATGAATCAGGGAAAGCGGTAGAGATAACCGCCGGTACACTGAACTCCATGTCCCAGGAAAAGCTAGGCAGTATCAATACGAAGTATGACCGCGCTCGGAACGCGCGGCGACGGGCTAACGTACTACTCATTACCGGCGAGAATTTGTCTATAGACTTCGACGCTCAGGGCGTAGCGTCACGGCTGCCGCACGTGTGGACGGCGCCAGACGATGAAATGCCTGCCGAGGATAGAGCATGGTTGTTCTCCGATGCCGGGCAACGAGCGTTAGTCTGGTACCTACTGCAAGGGACGTATACCGGTGATGATGGTACGAGTGAGGCTACGGCGAAGGCTGCGGCTGACCTACAGAAAAACGCTCAGGATAATATACCTGGGACATTGACCGCGCTGTTTACGTCCGGCACACGTGATGACTTTGTGACTACTAAGGCCCTGCGCGATGCCTTTGAGGATGCCGGCTTAGAGCTACCTAAGACGACGGCGCTCAAGACGCTGCTACAGCGTTACTTCCCGAACGCTGAGAGTGACCGTAAGTCGGTAGATGGACACCAGCAGTGGGGCTACTTCGGTATTCGGCACAATGTCGAAGGCTCGTTCAGTTAGGGAGGTAGCCATGACTGGCGGCGAGGTTCGCGTCCTGATTGAGCGACTGCCGCGCTCGGCATTTGGAGACGGGCTGGAACCGGGAGGGAAAACGATATGCCTAAGCTAGTGACTGTTGACGACGTGAGGACGGCGCTCACTGAGCGCTTAGGCTTCAGTTTCGCGCGTGATATTTTGGAGCATATCATCGGCAAGGGCCGGCCGGGGACGCTGACCGGCAAGCCGGTGTTGCCTGACAACCGGCAGCAGACCGACGCCGACGAGGATTGGCGATTCATCGTTGACCAGGACTATAGGACGATGGCACTGCTGGTGAGCCAAACGCTCAAGCTCGACTGGCGGCCGGCGCAAGAGGTGGACGAGCCGTACCGTGCGCGGTTGTCCGTGAAGGTCCGGCAGGCGGCCCGGCAACTGGCGGCGTTGGCACCGGCTCGCTACCGTGTTATGCCGCCCACGCCGCCGGCTGTGGTGGTGGTACTACCCGACGGCAGCACCGCCGCCATTCAACAGCATCTCTCTGCATGACCAGCGGCCTACCACGCCGCGCAGTAGCCGCAGTGAACGCGCTCGCTGCCGCGCTGAACGCCGTATAGGGACCGGCAACCGATGATGTGCGGCGTCACCTGCCAACGCGCTACCGCATGATGGCGCCATTCGCGCGACGGCCAAAAAGGGTTGCCCGCGCCGAGGCTGCCGTGTGCCGTGACTTGCACGACGTAGCTATCCTACCGCGCTACGTGCTGGGGATGGCCTGTCGAGGGTAACTGTTATGCCGCAAGTTGACGGGTCGTGCTCAGTGGCGGCACTATAAACCGAGTGACCCTGGCGAGCACATAGGAGTGTAGGTGATGCCTGGACGCAAGCGGTCAACGAGCGGCGTTAGCCTCGGACGGTCCCGGCGACGGTCCCGGCAACGGCCCCGGCGAAATGCTCGCAGCCGCAATAAGTCACAGGTGTACACCCTCCGGGGCAAGCGGAACGAGGTCAACTACGTTGGCGAGACCAATAATCCCCAACGAAGGGCTGCCGAGCATAAGCAGGACGGGAAATCAGGTCGGATGCAAGTGGAGAGTCGGCCAATGACTCGTACTGCGGCCCGGCGGTTAGAAAAACGAAGGCTTGCTACATATCGCCGCACGCACCAGGGAAAGAACCCGCCATACAACAAGACACGAGACGGCGGGTTTCACCAGCACGATTGACACGGGCGGCTGGCAGTCTGGCCTATCCTTGACAGATGGTGGATTGACCGCTAGTCCAATCCGCTGCGATCCTTGCCGGGGAGCGGCCTGGCGGTGCTGCCGGTGTATCGGAGATGCGCGGCCGCAAGTGGTTATGGTATCATTGTTAGGCTATGTCCAAGCAAGAGGAAGACAAAAACGTTGACCTCCTATTTCAGGACATCTGGCCAGCCCTGACCCTTTCCCAGCAACGTATCCTCTCCGCTAACCGACTTACCGAGGTCCTCATTGGGGTTGGGGTTACAGTCACTGTGACCACAGTGGCGTTGGCCGAAGACATCCAGCCCTGGTCATGTTCCTTGTGGTGGCTTGCTGGCGCTTGTCTCTGCCTATTCACCGCGCTTGCCATCGGCTTCTATAGTCGAACTATCACGGGCTTCACGATGTTAGACCTTGGCGCGTTTCTTGACCCCAAAGCACTTGGCATTGAAACCAAGGAATTTCAGAAGGGAATCGTGAAACGTGCTAGTGAGCGGATCGCCGACAACGAACATGCCCTGCATAAGAAATATCGTTTTACGCAGGGTATGTTCATTGCCTACTTCGCCGAAACAGTGCTAGTCGCTATCTGGTTGCTCGTCCGCTGATGGCGTTTTCTCTTGCTGCGGCTCAATCTCTTTAACATCAGCGCTGAACTCCCCCGAATGATCAGCAGCGAACCCCTCACCAGGTAGTCGCTCACTCATCGCCTTTGTCTCCAACTTCCCTTCAGGAAACCCATCGGGGACCTCAAGCACTGGCTCTGCATCACCATTTGCTTCTGGAGTAGGCTGTTCTTTGTCAAGCATCATCTCTCCTAGTAATCCTTGAGTGTGACGAGGGAAAAGCGAAGGGTGGGCCGCCTAGGCTGGTGCCTCCTTCCTCCTTGCGGTTGTGTGCTCCGCCCCTGGCCGATCCTGCGGCCGTTCAGGCGTGTGAGCGGAGCGGAGCAGGCCAAGGTTGCCGCGCTGGAATAGGGTTGTCAAGTCGCTAGAGCAAACGCGGCGGCCAGCACGCCGCCTAGCGTAGCCCCAATTCCTGCAACCGCGCCACCAGGTACTCCTGCGGCCGGTTGCCCTTGATCCGGTTGCAACTCCCACAAAGCAGTTGCAGATTCTCCGGGTGGTCTGTGCCGCCGCGCGATTGTGGCACGATATGGTCTACCTCCAAGTGCCGGAACTCGAAGGCCACGCCACAGCCCCGGCACTTGCCCTCCTGCTGGCCGAACAGGACGTGCTTCTGCTGCCGGTATGGTGGTAGCTCGCCTACGTCCGTCCGCTGGGGGATGTCCGTTCTGGCCGTCACCAGCCGGTTGTGAAACAGGCTGCCCATGAACTCGCGTAGCCGGATATTCACCAGCTCGACGGCTTTCTCGGAGAGGTCAATCCCTACCCACTGCCGGCCAAGTTTCTCTGCCGCCACACACGCCGTCGCGCAGCCCGCGAACGGGTCAAGCACTAGGTCCTCAGGATTGCTTGAGATGGCGATAATCCGCTCTAGGAGGGCCAGTGGCTTCTGAGTCGGATATTCTGTGCGCTGCTTACCCAGCGTGCCGCCAATATCATCAAACAACCACAGATTGTTTATCCGACGCCCGCCCTTTGAGCGAATCTTCCGGTAGACACGGCTCCCGACAAACTCCAATTCGCCGGCAGCATCCAGTTCCTTGAGCCGTTCTAGCGAGACACTCCAACCAGTCGGGATAGGTGCGGCAATGCCCTTGTACGTATAGCATAGATTCGGCCGCGCACCAGCACTCCGGCGCCGAAACGGAGACTCCCGCTTGTAGCGGCCCTTTTCGTCAGTCCGATTGTAGGTCTTGCGCTCGTATCCTTCCTCATAGGGCAGCAGCGCCGCGTCTATGTTGAAAGTGTGTCGCTTGGACTTCGTGTAGAAGAGCAGGGTATCCGTATTCGTCTGATATGCACGCGGCGCAAACTGGGACCCCTTATGGCCGCGGTTCGTCCGCTGCCAGGTGATTTCGTTGCGAAAGTTGGCTGCGCCAAAGACAGCGTCACAAAGGCCCTTGAGGTAGTGACTGGCCGTTGGGTCGCAATGGAGATACAGGCTGCCCGTATCCTTGAGGACGCGGCGCATTTCGAGCAACCGGACCGCCATCATGCACAGATAGGCTTGCATCCCCTTGCCATGGGTCAGACCGGCGGCCTGGAGCAACTGGTACACCGCCGGATGCTCATCGGCAATCAGTCCCATCCACGCTTCGTCTAACTCGGAGAGATGCCAGCTATCCTTGAACGCGGCGCCGGCCGCCTGGCTGCCTACCGGCGCGGCGTACTCGCGGTTAGAGTTGAACGGCGGATCGAGATACACCAAGTCTACGCACTCAGAGTTGAGGCCGCGCAGAATGTGGAGGTTGTCTCCCGTCCAGATCGTCTTGTCCACAAAGTTGGCAGCGGCCGCAGTCGTCATAGCGGAAGATGCCGCCGCAGATGGGGCACCCCTGTCAAGCTGTTGGTAGTGGTTCCGTTTGAAATCTGCCGGACTTGCTGGCTGGCTAGTCGAGTAAGTAGTTCCCCTGCCACAGCAGCAGCTACCCCCGCCCGCGCCAGCCCGCTGATTGACTTTGCTATAAGGGCAGTTTTCGGTACAGTAGGGATACGGAGGTCACAAAATGTTGACGGCAAAACAGGTGCGGGAACGGCGCCGGATTCTGACGTGGGGTGCCGAGCGTGACGGCACTCCGATACTGACGACCGGCGAGGTAGCAGCTATGCTCGGCGTCACGTCACGGCGCGTCGTGCAGTTTATTGAAGAGGAACCGCCGAGGCTGGAAGCGGTGCGCTTTGGCCGCGCGTATATCGTGAACGCGGCCAGCGCAGCACGGCTACAGACTATCGAACGTAAAGCCGGCCGGCCCTGGTAGCCGTCGGGTATAACCGGCGATAGTAAAACGCTATCAGAGAAACGACGGTCAAATACAGTGGATACGATTGTTGTTTCACAAAAACGATACTACGCTGGTATGCTTGCGCCGAGCCTACCATGCTTGTGGGACGCTGGCGGCGGTACGCACCGCCAGGAACCCGGATCGCTCCAGATGCAGAGGAAGTGTGCGCCAATTCGCGCCATTCCATCAACATCGCCGGTGGCCGGTAGTCGGTAGTTAGTAGTCGAGGAGGCAGCCATGCGGTTAGCGGACAAAGTAGCCCTCGTAACGGGCGCCGCGCGGGGGATCGGTCGGGGCATTGCGCTGCGGTTCGCGGATGAAGGCGCCCACATCGTCGTCGCGGAGCTTGACGTGGAGACGGCGCAGGTGACGGTCGGGGAGGTCGCGGCGAAGGGCCGGCGTGCCCTGGCCGTCGAATGCAACGTCACGCAGGCGGCCTCCGTGCAGGCGGCGGTGGACCGGGCGCTCGCCGAGTTCGGTCGGATTGACATTTTGGTCAACAATGCCGGGACGGGACAGCGCGTGGTCGAGACGGTGGACCTCGATGAGGCCGAGTGGGATCGCGTCCTCGGCGTGAACATCACGGGGGTATTCCTCTGTAGCAAGTACGTCGGCCGCCAGATGATGCGGCAGGATAGCGGCAAGATCATCAACCTCTCGTCCATCAACGGCATTTCGGGACCGCCGCTGGTCTCGGCCTACAACGCCGCAAAGTGGGCGGTGATCGGCTTCACCAAGACGCTCGCGGTCGAGTTGGCGCCGTACCACGTCAACGTGAACGCGATCTGCCCCGGCCCGGTGGACACCGATTTCCAGAAAGCCAACATGGCGGAGCGGGCGGCGGTGATGGGTATTCCGGAAGCCGACTTGCGCGAGCGGCTGCGGCAGTCCGTGCCCATGGGGCGCTGGACGAGGCCGGAGGACATCGCGGCCGCTGCTACATTCCTGGCATCCGACGACTCGGTCCATATGACCGGCGAGCACCTCGTCGTCTCCGGCGGCTTGGGTGGGGTGTCCGGGGTCGCGCCCAAGCGCCGGGACATCGCGTAGGTCGGGAGGCGGCTAGTTGCTCTGTCAGGCTCCCCGCTTGCATACCGCTATCTCCATGTCATAAAATGTGGCTGGCAGGCACATTGATATGGCAACCGATGCGATTATTCCGAAAATTGAGGCCTCCAGAAAAGAGCTTCTGGACCTCGGACTCCGAAACCCTCTGCTGAACTATCGCGCCCTCAAATCCAGGGGTGTAGAGGTTATTGACGAGATTCCGGCGAACGTCTTCGACATTCTGGTGCATAAGGAGCGAAGAATGTCGTTCCTGCCTCGCCCGGATGACGACGAGGACTACGAGCTAGGCCAGCCGGAGTACGACGAAGACAATTCTGATGTCCTCGCACAACGGTACACGGATAATCGTTTACAGACCAACGAGCCATCCGATCGGCTACAAGCTCGCCTGCTCAATACTTACTACACTGCCAATACGGTGATCCAGGAGCAGGGCGTTAATACGCTGTTTATCGCCTTAGGTATGGTGGTGTGGTACGAATCCAATGACAGTGACACCAAGCGGCATGCGCCGTTGGTGCTGATTCCGGTCAACCTGGAGCGTGCCAATGTCCGTGTGCCCTTCTATGTCAAGTACACTGGCGAGGAACTGGGAGCAAACATCTCGTTCCGTGAAAAGGCATGCACGGAGTTCGGTGTTGATTTCCCTGATCTGCACGATAATGGCGAGGAGGGCGAGGAAGACGTAGATCTGCCAGCCTATTTCCGCAAAGTGGCGCGGAGTATAAAAGGCATGAAACGCTGGTCCGTTGACACTAGAAGTGTCGTGCTCGGCTTCTTCTCATTCAGCAAGCTCCTCATGTACCGGGACCTGGATAGCGAAAACTGGCCCGCCGGGACCGGACCGCTGGAAAGCAAAACCGTGCGCGCCCTATTTGAGGAAGGATTTACGGAACCTGAATCGGAAATCGGAGATGAAGACCATCTCGACAATCACTTACGCCCTGAAGACACGCATCACGTCGTTGACGCTGATTCGTCGCAGGCTTTGGCGATATCCGATGTGGCTAACGGCGGGAATCTGGTTATCCAGGGACCACCGGGCACCGGTAAGTCCCAGACCATCACGAACATCATTGCTGCGGCCATCAGCCGGAATAAGAAGGTGTTGTTCGTTTCCGAGAAAATGGCTGCCCTGGAGGTCGTCAAGCGCCGGCTCGATGGTCTCCAGCTAGGTGATGCCTGCCTGGAGCTACACAGCCACAAGACAACCAAAAGAGCCGTGCTCGATGAGTTGAGAAGAACCTGGGAGCTAGGCCGCCCGGAAATCGCCGGGATAGAAGACGATTTTACCACCCTGGCTCGCGTTCAGGACAACCTGAACGAATATGCCGAGGCGGTGAATACCCCGGTCGGAAGCACGGGGGTCACTCCTTTCCGGGCCTACGGTGAACTGCTGCGCCTTCAGAGCTTGGCGGCGGGCAATGACTCGCTCCCCCGGCCGGAAATCGCCGGCATTGACTCCTGGTCACGGGTGGTCTTCCAGGAAAAACATACTGTTGTCGCCAACCTTCAGCACAGCCTGGGGCGCGTCGCAAGCCTGAAGCAGCATCCCTTTAGAGGCTGTCGGCTGCAGGTAGTGCTGCCGTCCGATGTGGCTTCATTACGAGAGAAAATTAACGTCGCTCGCCAGTCATTGGACAACCTTCTTCTCGCCATTCGGTCCACGCTCTCGAAATATAAGGCGAAACGTCTGCGATTCTTCTACCCTGAATATCGCCGCGCCCAAAAGCAACTGTCCACGCTGTGTAGTAGCAAACTGCCGGATGATATCGAACGGCAGATCGCGCTCATCAATGCAATCCGTGAGAAATCCCAACTCCAGGAAACAAGTGATGTCCCCGGCTTGTCGAAGCGAGTCACAGACGCCCTGGAATCACATACCGGTTGTTTGGAAAGTGTCCAGGATTCCCTCGATATGGATATCAGGAAGAGATTCGGACACCCCAAGGGATTGGCCGGATTGCCACTGGAGGAACAGCAAGAAACGCTAGTGAAATGGTCGAGTCAGGTACATGATATCCAGGATATTGCGGTCGTCAATAATGCCCTGATGGCGGCTAAAAAGGAAGGGCTTCACGCGATCACAAAGTTAGCAGAGGAATGGCCCGCTGCGGCTGACCGTCTGACTACCTGTTTGGAAAAGACTTGGTATGAACGCATTGTCTCCCGCGCATTTGGTGAACGGCCGGCTCTTACCGGTTTCGACGGCAGTAGCTATGAAGCACACAGAGAACAGTTCCGTAAGATGGACACCCTCGTGCTGGGCCACAACCGGGCCAGAGTTGCCCATGCTCACTGGGAAGGTCTTCCGAAGCATAACGGAGCCGGGCAGTTGCGAATCTTACGCCGGGAGTTCGAGAAAAAGCGCCGCCATCTGCCCATCCGGCAACTGATGGAACGGGCCGGCAATGCGATCCAGGCCATCAAGCCGGTGTTTATGATGAGTCCACTGTCCATCGCAACCTACCTGGCGCCCGGCAGCGTGAGCTTTGACCTGGTGGTGTTTGACGAGGCCAGCCAGGTACGACCGGTAGACGCCCTGGGCGCGTTGCTCCGCGCCGACCAAACGGTGGTGGTCGGGGACGACCGACAGTTGCCCCCGACCAGTTTCTTTGATGCCGTCACTCACGCCGAGGATGACGACGGTGATACTTTCAGTGATACCGCGGATATCGAGAGCATTCTCGGATTGCTACGCACCGCTGGCTGCCCCTCAAGGATGCTGCGCTGGCATTACCGCAGCCGCCATGAATCGCTGATTGCGGTGTCCAACCAGGAATTCTACGAAAATAGGCTCGTGGTTTTCCCTAGCCCGGATTCCGGCAAGGATGGTGTCGGACTACAGTATCATCACCTCCCGGATACGGTGTACGACCGCGGTCGGAGTAGCACCAATCGCCAGGAGGCGCAAGCAGTCGCCAGGGCGGTCATGGATCATGCGCGGGAGCTCCCTGACCTGACGTTGGGCGTGGCCGCGTTCAGCTCGGTCCAGGAGCGGGCTGTTCTGGACGAGCTAGAAATGCTGCGGCGCCAGGACGCTTCCTGCGAACCGTTCTTCAACGATCATCCTGAAGAACCGTTTTTCGTCAAGAACCTGGAGAACGTGCAGGGTGATGAGCGGGAGGTCATTTTCATCAGCGTGGGCTACGGGCGTGACGCCAACGGACACGTCACCATGAATTTCGGCCCCCTGAACCGGGACGGCGGCGAGCGACGCCTGAACGTCCTCATCACTCGGGCACGGCTGCGCTGTCACGTGTTCACCAATCTCCGCGCCGAGGACATCAATCTCGGCAGTACCCGCTCCCTCGGTGTGCGTGCCTTCAAGACCTTCCTGGCCTATGCCGAATCAGGAAGCCTGCCCGCGAACATGCCTGTGGCGTCGGAGCGTGAGGTCGCTTCTCCTTTCCAGAAAGAGGTCGTATCCAGACTCCGCAACTTGGGCTATGAAGCGCATGAAGAGGTCGCTACCGGCGGCAAGTTCATTGATATCGGGATCGTGGACCCGGATAGATCGGGCCGGTACATGCTCGGCATCGAGTGTGACGGTGCTAGGTATCACAGCTCCCGGTCGGCTAGAGACCGGGACAGAATCCGGGAGCAGGTGTTACAAGACTTGGGGTGGCGGCTGCATCGCATCTGGAGTACGGATTGGTTCCGCAACCCGGAGCGCGAGTTGAAACGCGCGGTCGCGGCCATCGAGCAAGCAAAAGTTGCACAGCCCGTTGACAGCCCAACCAAGCACACGGTCAAGCGGGAGATTCAGCGCACTGACCAGGATGAAGAAACCAGCGAGCCGGTCATTCCGCCCTACGAACTGGCGCAGCCGCACGTTGGTACGCTCGGATGGGAGAGCGACTACGATCTCGGCAGTGTCCCGGAAAGCTACTTGCGCGATCCAATCATCGAGATTGTGCGTGTTGAGGGACCGGTGCATTTCGATGTGATCGCTCGCAGAATTGCAGACGCCGCCGGTGTCTCAAGAATTGGTGCTCGGATCAGGGCAAATCTTGAACGAATAGTTAATAATGTCGTGGGCCGCAAAGGAAACGGTATCGCTAGAAAAGGTGAATTTCTGTGGCCGGCAGACATGAAGCATCCTGCTGTTCGTGACCGGAGTGCCGCGCCGCCGCAGGCAAAGAAGATTGAGTGGATTGCACCGGAAGAGATTGCCGAGGCCATCAAAATGACGGTAGATCGTTCCTATGGGATAGACAAGGCAGATGCAGCGCCAGAGGCAGGGCGAATCCTGGGATTCAGGCGCATGTCCAAGGGTACTAGAGCAAAGATAGATTCCGTCATTGCGGATTTGGTTGGGAAGGGTACGCTGCACGACGATGCAGGACACCTGACCCTGCCTTAGCTGGACAGGATTAGGGAGCGAACATGCCGATCAAGAGCACAGGCGAGCTAGCGGCTCTCACGCGCGGCATCCTGATGGCGGCGGGGGCGAGCGAGGGCAATGCCGACCGCATGGCCGAGGCGCTGGTCGCGTCCAACCTCTGTGGGGTGGACACGCACGGTGTTTTTCACTTGCCGGGTTACGTGGAGCACATTCGGGAAGGCTATATCCAGCCGGCCGCGCGGCCGGCCATCATCCGCGAGACGCCGACGAGTGCCCTCGTGACTGGCAACTGGACGTTCGGCCACGTCGCCGCGAAGTATGCGGCCGAGGTGGCTATCGAGAAAGCGCGTAGGCAGAACATTGCCGTGGCGGGGATCGTCGAGGCGCACCACATCGGGCGGCTGGGCGAGTACGTGGAGCTGGCGGCGGCGAACGGGATGATCGGGATGATCTGGGCCGGCGGGCAATCGGAAGAGACGCCGCACGCCGTGCCCTATGGCGGGCGGCGGCGGGTCCTGCACACCAATCCGTTGGCCGTCGGCTTCCCGGCGGGTGATGATCCGCCGATCATGTTCGACTTCTCCACTACTGCGGTCGCGGGGGTCAAGGTTATCTTTGCACACGAGCACAACGAGGCGTTGCCGGCTGGCAGTATCGTGGACAGCGATGGACGACCGACGACCGACCCGGCGGACTTCTTCGCCGGAGGTGGGCATCTGCCGTTCGGTGGGCACAAAGGGTATGCCTTGATGGTGGCGGTGGAGATGTTGAGCCGCGTGATGACCGGTGCGGACGCGCTGGCCGATCCGGCGCGGGGCGGCCCGTTCATGCGACACCAGGGCGTGACGATGCTGATGCTGCGGGCCGATGTCTTCCAGCCGTTGGCGGATTTCACGGCGCGAGCCGGTGAACTGGTGGCCCGGCTGCGGGCGGTGCCGCCGGCGCCGGGGTTCAGCGAGGTGCTAGTGCCGGGTGACCCGGAGCAGCGCATCCGGGCTACCCGGCAGCGGGACGGCATCCCGGTTGGCGAGGATATTTGGGAGTCGCTCGTGGACGTGGCCACGTCGCTGGGGGTGTCGGTGCCGTGATGTGGATGGCGGTGGGCTGGACCTAACCCCCGGCCCCTTCCCTCCAGGGAAGGAGAGTGATGGCGACGGCCAACTGACGCTTCCTTCCAGGGCAGGCGATCAGCACGACGATCTCTAGCCCCTTCCCTTCAAGGAGGGGATTGGGGGTAGGTCCACATCCCACACGAAAGCTCGCGCCTACTTCGCTTCCAGCTTGGCGACGTGGGCTGCGCCGGCCTCGGCCTGCGCGACGATATCGAGGCCGACAAGCTCGTTGAAGGCCGCCATGAGGCGCTGGGTGATCGGACCGGGTGTGCCATCGCCGAGGGGCTGCCCTTCGAAGCGCGTCATCGGCATGATGCAGGTGCTTGTGGAGGTGAAGAAGGCTTCGTCGGCGTTGAGCAGGTCGTATGGCTCCAGGTTGCGCTCCAGCACGGGAATGCCCAAATCGGAGGCCAGCTCCAGCACGCAGTTGCGCGTGACGCCGCGCAAGATGTTGCGTCCTTCGGGTGAGTACAGCGTGCCGTCATGGACGAGGAACACGTTGCTTCCCACGCCCTCGGCGATGTAGCCGTCGCCATCGAGCAGCACCGCCCAGCCCTGCGGGTCAATCCGATGCGCTTGATGCTCGGCCTTGATGTAGAAGATGCGGCTGCGACTCTTGACCTTGGGGTCCACGAACTGCGCCGGCACCGCCCGCTGGGACGGAATGACGCCATGCACACCGGTCCGGTACTGCGGGCCGAGCTTCACCATCCGGCCGACCAGGGTGAAACAGTTAATCACGATGGTCGGACGCAGGCCCTCGGGAAAGATGCTGCTGTAGATACTGAGCGGACCCGGCGAGACATTGTGCGTAATCTGAAAGTCGAACCCATCGCTGAACTGGCCGTGGTTGGCCGCGATGGTCTCGTAGGTGGCCGCCTCCATCTCGTCTATGGTCAGGCCGCAATCTATCTCGGCGAGGCGCATGGAGGCGTACAGCCGCTCCATGTGCTCGCGGAGCCGGAACGGCTGCTCGTTAAAGGTGCGCGTCACCTCGAAGACGACATCGCCATACACGAGCGCCGAGTCGAAGACCGATATCCGTGCTTCGGACTCCGGGACCAGCTCGCCGTTGAAGTAGGCTAGACGCTCGTTACTCATCGATTCATTCCTCTTTCCATATCGAGTAGGCCCGTGGGCAGCTTTGGGGCCGGGTGTATTCTACCTAAACCGTGCGGCGTTCCAAACCGGTCGGATTCCCGCTTTCGCGGGAATGACGGAGAGGGGCGCGGGAATGACGGGTCATGCATGGGGTCTCCTTGCGCGGGGATTACGGTTTTGGAGAGGACTCGCGCGGGAGTGGGGCGGTATGCTCTCCGTAGGCAGCCGTGACCGGGAGGGGAGGAGCGAGCAATGACAGACCGGGGATCACTGCGCGGCGACGACCGCGCCTACACAGGCTACCGGCGCCCCGGCATCCGGTTGCAGGAACCGGAGGACCCACTGCTGAAGGCGCCGGTGCAGCCGGCCGGCATGGCGGCGGATGAGGCGGTGCATTGGTTTGATCGCGCACACCTCGCGATGCTCAGTGAGCAAGGCATCGTCCCAGCCGCCGCGGCAGCGCGCTGCTTGCGCGCCCTCCAAGAGCTGGCGGCCGAGGGCTGGGACGCCGGTGAGGTCCACGGCGACGGACGGCATTTCGGTGAGGGGGCACTGATCCGCCGGCTGGGGATGGAGGTCGGCGGCTACATCCACGCCGGCCGCAGCTCCTGGGACCTGGCCGGCATCGCGCAGCGACTCCCGATTCGCACCGGCTTGCTGGAGGTCGCGGACGACCTGAATGACTACCGCGCGGCACTGCTCGATCTCGCCGAACAGCATGTCGAGACGGTGATGCCCTACTACACGCACGGCCAACAGGCCCAGCCGACGACCTTCGCCCATCACCTGCACGCCTTTGTGTGCGTGGCCGAGCGGGACTTCCGGCGGCTGGATCGGGCCTATCGGACGGTGAACGTGAGCCAGGCCGGCGCAGCGGCGGGCACCGCCACGCGCTTCCCGGTCAATCGCGAGCGCACGGCCAGCTTGCTCGGCTTCGATACGACGGCGCGCAACACGCGGGACGCTTCGGTCAACCACGACTACATTTGGGAAGGCGCCGCGGCGGCGACTCTGCTGGCCGCCAGTCTGGGGGCACTCGCCGATGAGCTGATCCTGTGGTGTGGGCAGGAGTACGGCCTGATCCGCATGGCAGACCGCTGGTGTCATACGAGCAGCATTATGACGCAGAAACGCAATCCGTCGGCCGCCGAACGGGTGCAGGCAATCCGCAAGCAACTGGGCGGGCGCTCGCCGGTGAGCTACACCGGGCCAGAGGTGCCGACGGCACTCGGCGAGGTGCGGCGGGCGTTGCAGTTGCTCACGGGCATCGTCTCAACGCTGCACGTGAACGTGAACCTGATGCTGCGGCGCAGCAACTCGTTCTGGGGCCAGGCCGCGGACCTCGCGGCGGTCCTGGTGCAGGAGCGCGGGCTGCCCTGGCGGATGGCACATCAAACCGTAGGCATCATGGTGCGGCTGGCTGAGGAGGAAGGGATCGGGCCGAGCGATGCCACGCCGGCGCTGCTCGATCGGGCGGCGACGTTGTTTCTGGGGCGGCCGGTGGGGTTGAGTGCCGCGCAACTGGCCGCCGGACTCGACGCTGCCGCTTGCGTGCAGACGCGCATGGCGATCGGTAGTCCTGGGCCGGCGGAGATGCGGCGGCAGATCGCGGCATCACGTCAGGCGCTCGCGGCCAACCGCGACGAGATCCGGCAGCGCCGGCAGCGCCTCGCCGACGCCGAGCAACGGCTGGCGGTAGCGGTGGAAGCAGCTTTAGCCCGCGGCGACAACAACCAATAAGCTGACGTGGACGGTCGTAGCCCCCACCCCTGCCCAATCCCGGCGGATGACTTGACGGCAGTGTGGGTGTGGTGTAGGATAATAACTGACTGACCGGTCAGTCAGTTATGTGAGGTGACGATGACACCGCGCCCTGATGTCAGCGCCGAGCGCACCGCGCAGATCGTCGCAGCCGCGATAGCGGTATTCAGCCGGCTGGGCTTTCACAAAGCACGCATGGACGACATCGCGCGCGAGGCCGGCGTCAGCAAGGGGACGTTGTATTGGTATTTCGAGAGCAAGGACGCCATTAAGGAGGCGCTGCTCCAGCACCTCTTCGAGCAGGAAGTGCAGGAGGTGGAAACCGTGCTCGCTGCCGAAGGATCGGTCAGTGAGCGGCTGCTCGCGCTGACGCAGCAACTGGCGGGCAGGTTGGAGGAGCAGGAGAAGCTGATTCCAATCATCCACGAGTTCTACGCGACGGCAACCCGCGACCCGACCGTGCAGCGCACGTTGGCTGGCTACATCCAAGCGTACCGCGAACTGCTCAGCGCGCACATTCAGCAGGGTATCGAGCGCGGCGAGTTTCACCTGCCCGATGCGGAGGCTGCGGCCACCATTATCGGGTCCATTGTCGAAGGGTTGGCCTTGCTCTGGATGATTGACCCACAGACGGTACGCTGGCGCGATACGTTTCCCCTGGCCATGCAACTCTTGCTGGCCGGCATGCGCGCCGACCGAAAGGAGTAGGCAATGACTACGGTAACTCCTGACGCACCAGCGGCAACTCCCGCCGCACCTGGGCCAGCCGCAGCGGCTCGGCTGGTGGAGGTCCACAAGCGCTTTCCGCTGGGACAGGTGGAGGTTGCCGCGCTGCAAGGAGTCAGTCTCGACATCAGCGCCGGGGAATTCCTGGTCATCCTCGGACCGAGCGGCTCCGGCAAGACCACGTTGCTCAACCTGCTCGGCGGCCTCGATGCCCCGACGGACGGGCAAGTGGTCGTTGACGGCCAAGACCTCGGCGGTCTCGCGGACCGCGAGCTGACGCGCTACCGGCGTGAGCGGGTGGGGTTCGTCTTCCAGTTCTTCAACCTCATTCCGACGCTCACGGCCGCCGAGAATATCGAGTTTGCCTTAGAACTGGTCGAGCGCGATGCCAAGCGCGTGGCTGCGCGGACCGCAGAATTGCTCGACCAGGTGGGCTTGGCGGAACGCGCGGATCATTTTCCCAGCCGGCTGTCGGGCGGGGAGCAGCAGCGCGTCGCCATTGCCCGCGCGCTGGCAAAGGACCCGCCGCTGCTCTTGTGCGACGAGCCGACGGGCAACTTGGATTTCCGCACGGGCATCCGGGTGCTCACGCTCCTGCGCGAGGTGACGGCGGCGCAAGGGCGCTCCTGCGTGCTGGTCACGCACAACAGCGTCATCGGCGACATGGCGGACCGGGTCGTCCGGCTGCGCGACGGGATGATCGAGGAAGAGATTGTCCACGCACGGCCCAAGGACCCGGCGGAGATCAGGTGGTAGACCATGAAAAAACGGCATCGCCTCATCCTCCGCGGTTTGCTCGCGCACAAGTTCCAGTTCGCAGCGCTCACCGTCATCATCATGCTCGGCGCGGCTATGTATGTGGCGATGGTGTCGGCCTTCGATAACTTGGACGATTCGTTCCGACGGACCTACGCTGAATTGCGCTTCGCCGATTACACGGTCGGCGTGCAGGGCGCGCCCCAGGAAGCGGCCGCGGCGGTGCGCCGGCTCGACAACGTTGCCGCGGCCGAGGGCCGGCTGGTGCTCGACACCGGTCTGGTCCGCGACGACAGCCATCCCATCCACGTCCGGCTCATCGGCTTGCCCTTGGACCGCCACCCGGCGGTCAATGACGTGTTGATTCAGCGAGGCAGCTACTGGACTCCGTCCGACCGCAACGTCGTGCTCGTAGAGAGCCACTTCGCCGAGTACCATCAGCTCGAACCGGGCGACCGCTTGACATTTGTCACTCCGCAAGGCGACCGGGAGCTACGCATCCTCGGGGTCGTGGCCAGCCCGGAGTATCTCGTCAACGCGGCAAGCAAGCTGGACATTCTGCCTTCGGCCCGGCGCTTTGGCGTGTTTTTCACTCCGCTGCCCCAGCTGCAGGCGCTCTTTGGCCTGGAAGGGCAGATCAACGACGTGGCCGTGACGGTCCGCGATCCCGCGGAGCGCGAGGCGACGATTGCCGCGACGGAAGCGTTGCTCCAACCGCATGTCCTCACCCAGACGGTGCGACAAGAGGACCAGCCCAGTAATGCCGGGCTGCAACTCGACCTCCAAGGGGCGGAAGAGGTCGCCAACCTGCTCCCGACCCTCGTACTCATCGTCGCCGCGCTCAGTATCTTCATTGCCCTCAGCCGCATGGTCCAGGGGCAGCGCGAGCAGATTGGCCTGTTCATGGCCATGGGCTACGGTCGGGGAACCGTCCTACGCCACTATCTGGCGTATGCGGTGTTCATCGCTCTCGTCGGCTCCCTCGCGGGGGTGGCGTTGGGGCTATGGCTGGGGTCCGGACTGACCGGAGTCTATGCCGACACGCTCGGTATCCCCCTCATCGAGCACGAGTTTCAACCCCAACCACCGATCACGGCGACGGTCGTGAGCATCGTGATTGCGTTCATCGCCGGTCTCGTCCCGGCCTGGCGCTCCGCCCGGATGCAGCCGGCGGCCGCCATGCGTCGGGACCCGCAGGTTGCTTTAGTCAGGGGGAGTATTCCCTGGGTAGAGCGGGCACTGCGGCTCGTGTTTACTCCGCCGTTGACGCTCCGCATCCCTTTGCGTGCCATCTTCCGCACGCGCGTCCGCACCCTGTACACCGTGGCCGGGGTGAGCTTTGCGATGGTGCTGCTCCTGACCAGCGCCGGCATATTCGACACCATGACCGCCATGCTCGACCGCCAGTACGAGCAGGCGGAACGGTGGGACCTCGATGTTAGCCTCCGCGCCACGACCGACTCTACAATCCGGCAGACGGTCGCCGCGTGGCCCGAAGTGCGGTCGGTCGAGCCGACGCTGGAAGGCTTCGGCCAGCTGGACCACGCTGGGAAGAGCGCGGACGTGCTGGTCATGGCGCTTCCGAACGACACGCGGTTGCACCGCTTTCAGGGCCCGGACAGCCGAGGCGCCAGCCTGGGCGAGGGTCGCGCGATCCTGTCGCTCTATGGCAGCCGGGCACTTGACGCTACAGCCGGTGACCGGGTGACGCTGAACACGCCAACGGGCACAACGACGCTGACGGTCGCCGGTGTGACCCAAGAGTCGTTGGGGACCAGTGGCCTCTTCTTGGGGCTGGCGGACGCCCAGCGGTTAGCCGGTACGGCGGGCCTCCACAACGGCCTGTTGATCGCTACCGCAGCCGGCCAAGCGGAGACCGTTGCCGGACGCCTCTATGACCTGCCGGGCGTCGAGCGCGTCAACGTGAAGGCGCATACGGTGGAAGACTGGAACGAGTTTCTGAGTTTGCCCAACATGCTCACGCGGATTCTGTTCATCGGAGCGCTGGTTATGGCCGCGGCGATTGTCTTCAACACCGTCACGGTCAACGTGCTGGAGCGGCAGCGCGAGCTGGCGACGATGCGGACCTTGGGCCAAACGCGCGGCCGTCTGGCGCTGATGATGGTGCTGGAGAACGTGCTGGTCGGCGCCGGTGCCTTGCTGCCCGGCTTCCTGCTCGGAACGGCCACGGCCTACTCCGTCATCAATAGCTTTAGCACGGATTTGCTGACGATGACGCTTTGGATTGCTCCAGGCTCCTATGCGGCTATAGGAATCAGCATGCTGATCGTCGTCGCGCTGTCGGTGCTGCCCGCTATCCGGCGCGTCAACCGGATGGACCTGGCCGAGGTCACGAAGGTCTTGATCTAGGATTCGATCACCACGTCGAGCACGGCCGGCTTGCCGGATGCCAGAGCTTGCTCCAGCGCGGGACCGATCTCGGCCGGGTCCTCGATGCGCCGGCCCTGGACGCCGAACGCCTGCGCCAAGGCGGCAAAGTCGAAGGGGTGGGCGAAGTCGGTCCCTAGGTAGGCGGGCTGATAGTCCGGCTCTTGCGTGATGAGTTGCACGTAGAGGTCCAGGTTGACTTTGAGGACGTTGTAGGAGCGGTTGTTGCAGATGCAGTAGACGACCGGGATGTTCTCGACTGCTGCGGTCCACAGCGCCTGCACGGTCATCATTGCGCTGCCATCTCCTACGATGGCGACGACCGGTTGGTCGGGCTGTGCGAGTTGGATACCCAACGACATCCCCATGCCCCAACCGATGGCGCCGCCGCGGGCTGCGTAGAAGCTCCCCGGCGCGTTGAACTTCTTCGCAGCGTAGACCATGCCAGCGGAGCTGACGGAATCGTTGCAGACCACCGCCTCGTCCGGGACAGCCGCAGCGACGGCGCTCATCATGGTGGCGACGCCCATCGGCTGCCGGCCGCGTTCACCTTCCACTTGCTGCCGGAACTGCTCCGTCCGCGCGGCCGTCTCCGCCGCGAGGGCGGTGCGCCTCGTCGCTGCGGCGTTGCGCTCGGCGCGGCTCAGGCACGCGCCGAGGGCCGCGCCAAGCTCGGCCAGTCCCATCTTGGGCGCGGCCAGGATGGCGAGGTGCGTTGGCTCGGAGCGACCGAGGGAATCCCCGTCGCTGTCCAGGTGGATGAGCGTGGCTGATGGCGGGAGCATCGCTCCGGGCTGATAAAAGAGATCGCTGAATATGTGCGTGCCGACGGCCAATACGACGTCGGCCGCCCGGACCGCCTGGCGAGTGGCTTGATTGCGAGGAGCGAACTGGCCCATGAACTGCGGGTGGCCCGTCGGGAAGTTGACTTGCGATCCCAGGTGCGAGTACACGCGCGCGCCGGTCAGCTCGGCCACGCGCACGGCTTCCGCCACGCCGTCGTCCTCACCGACGCGGTCGCCGACGATGAGCACCGGCCGCTCGGCGCCGGCGAGGTACGCCGCCGTTTCGCCGATGGCGTCGCGGTCCGGCCGGGCCGCGCTCCAGGCCGCGCGTGACGGCACCAACTCCACTTCAGCCTCGTCCTCGAGGGCGTTGCCCGAGAACCCCACGAACACCGGACCGGTCGGCGGCGTGCGAGCGGCGGTAAAGGCGCGGCGCATTACCGACGGAAACTGCTCGGCGTGGGTGATCTCGACGCTCCACTTGGTGAACGGCTCGCACATGCGGGCGAGGTCGGAGCGTCCCTCGGCAAGTTTCCGCACGTCTTTGTTGGCGGCCGTGACGACGAGTGGGGTACCGCTGAAATTGGAGTCGTTGAGCAGGCTCAAGCCGTTCGCGAGGCCGCTATCAATGTGCAGGCTGACAAAACCGACCTGGCCGCTGGCACGGGCGTAGCCGTCGGCCATGCCCACGGCGACGCCTTCCTGCACGCACAGGACGTACTTGATGTCCGGGCACTCCGCGAGCGCCTCCAGGAACGGCCCTTCGCTCGTGCCGGGGTTGCCGAAGACGTACTCCACACCCTCGGCCTGGAGCATCCCGGTCAGCGCGTATTTTCCCTGCATCACTGGCATGTCGTTTTCTCCTCGGGCGTCTCTGACACGTAGGCGCCGCCCAGCGGCCGCGCACGCTCCTTGATTGTAGCGGCGGTGTCGGACCTAACCCTCGGCCCCTTCCCTCCAGGGAAGGGGAGTCCACTTTACGGCACGCTCGCCGGCCGCCATAATCCCAGGCAGTGAAGAGCATGAGGCGCTTCTACTGCCGCGGCACACGCTTGACCGGACCCCGGTGCAGTATGCCGGCTCGCCGGCGATACCGCGCCAGCGGTCTCGGCGTGATCGTCGGGCTGCTGGCGTTGGTGGTTGGCAGCCTGGCAGCCGTGCCGGTCGTGTGGGCCGCTGCGGCCCAACGGCCGATTCTCACCGCCGGCGCGGTCGTGGCCCTACAGGGTACGCCGCACCTGTGGATTGCCGACGAGGAGGAGACGCTGCACTGGGTCGGTGATACCCGCGCCTTGGCCGAACGGCAGGTCAACTGGGGGCAACGGTCGGAAGTCACGCTGTCCGAACTGGAAGACTTGCGGCGCGGCGATCCGTGGCTCTCCGCCGGGCTGCTGAAGGAGGGTGCCCTGCTCTACCTGGTGCATTGGCCCAGCGAGGCTGCCGCGCCGCGGCTGCTGCATATCCAGTCGGTGGCCGACCTGGAGCTGTTCGGCGTCAGCTGGCGCAACTACGGCAGGCTGGTCTACGAGCCGGCCGCTTGGGAGAAGGAATTCGGGCTGGCAGTGGCGAGCCTGGACCGCGCTGCGCTCCCGCTGGTGACCGGCCCGATCCTGGCGTGGGGCGAGTTCGGCGACCTGCCGGGCGAGTTCGACAACCCGCGGGGACTGGCGGTAGACGCAGCCGGACACGTCTACGTCGCGGACTATCAAAACGACCGCATCCAGAAGCTCTCGACTGCCGGCCAGCCGCTTGCCCAGTGGGGCACGAGCGGCGATGGGCCGGGGGAATTCCGCGGTCCGAGAAGCGTCGCCTTGGATGCCCACGGCAACGTCTACGTCGCCGACTATTGGAACCACCGGATTCAGAAGCTCGCGCCGAGCGGTCAACCGCTGGCGCAATGGGGAGCCTACGGGCAGGCGCCGGGGCAATTCGATCATCCGACGGCGGTAGCGGTGGATAGGCACGGCAACGTGTATATCGCCGAATACTGGGCGCATCGGGTCCAGAAGCTCTCTCCCGCCGGCCAACCGCTCGCGGCGTGGGGCGGTCAAGGCTCCGAACTGGGACAGCTATTGTGGCCCCGGGACCTCGCGCTCGACGCCGCGGGCAACGTTTACGTCGCGGACAGCGGCAACAACCGCATCCAGAAGCTCGCGCCGAGCGGCCAGCCACTGCTGCATTGGGAGATCAACGCCGACCCGGCCGATCCGCAGAGCAGGCCGGTCGCACCGACCGCCGTTGCTACCGATGCCGCGGGGAACGTCTACGTCACGAGCGAGAAGTGGCTGGCGAAATACTCGGCAGCGGGCCAGCTGCTCGCGCAGCGCCAGTCGGCTCGCTACGGTGCCGGCCAGTTCTACCGGATCACCGGACTGGCGGTGGATGCACAGGGCACGCCGTTCGTGCTCGACCGAGGGTCCAGCAGTGTGGTGCAGGTGCCGGTGAGTGCGCTGCAGCCGGCCGGCGGGGGGTAGGAGAGGGCCTCGCCCCCCTATGGTCCCCCCGTCCCGACGGGGGGACGGCGGCACGCGGCGCGCGGTCAGTTCCGCCGCTAATGGTCCCCACGCCGCGGCGGGGGGACGGGGATTCGCGCTTGTGCGGGAATGACCGGCCGCCTCTGCTGGTGAGTGAGGGCCGCCGGTTGCGGCCGTCACTTCTAGGATTACCAGTTGGTGAAGGAGCCGTCCTCGCGGTGGAGGTGGTCGCGGGGGGCGGGATGGCAAGGTAGGCGCGCGGCTGCTTCGCGGTCGAAGACTATGCCCAGGCCCGGCCGCTCCGGCGGGAGCAGATAGCCGTCTTCCCAGGTCATCTGCACCGGCACCACGTTGGTCAGCGCCGTGCCCGGCTGCTGGGGCTGCTCCATCACGCCGACGTTGTTGCTCGCCAGATTGAGCGCCAGGCAGGCGGCGGATGACACCGGCCCCAGCGGATTGTGCGTGGCGAGCTTGATGTAGTGGGTTTCGGCCCAGCCGGCGACCTTCTTGGCTTCCGTGATGCCGCCGACGATGCAGAGGTCGGTGCGGGCATAGTCAATCAGGTCGTTTTCGATCAACTCGCGGAACTCCCACTTGCTGGCGTACTGCTCGCCGGCAGCGAGCGGGACCGACACGTGGCGGCGCAAGTGGTGGAATGAAGCTGCGTTCTCGCTGCGGATGGGGTCCTCGATAAAGAAGGGATGATACGGCTCGACCGCGCGGCAGAACCGGATCACATCCGCCGGGTCCAGCCGCGTATGCACGTCAAAGCAGATTTCGATTTCTTCACCAAGGGCCTCGCGCACCGCCTCGACCATCTTGATCGACTCGCGCACCGCCCGGGCCGGCTCGAACAGATTGCCGGCCGTATTCGGGCTGAAGCGGACGAACTTCCAGCCCTGCTCCTTTGTGCGGAGGCAACTCTCGACTAGCGCCTCGATGGTGCTGCCACCGTTGTGCGGATAGCACACGACCCGGTCACGGGCGCGGCCGCCCAGCAGCTCGTACACGGGTACACCAAGCGCCTGCCCCTTGATATCCCAGAGCGCGATGTCTATGGCTGAGACGGCGCTCGACACCACCACGCCGCCGGGAAAGAAGCCACCGCGGAACATCCGCTGCCAGAGGTGCTCGATGCGAAACGGGTCTTCACCGAGCAGGAACGGCTTGAGATGGCCTTCGACGTAGGTGGCGATGGCAAGCATCTGCGGGGTGGCCCCGGCCTCACCCACACCGCTGATTCCGGCGTCCGTGTCCACGACGACGAAGAGCGCATCCTTCCCATCGGACACGGGGTACGCGGTCACGTTCGTTATCTTCATTGCCGCTCCATTCTTGCAGGTCTTGCTCCAGGCTTTCCGACCGCCCAGGTGGGCATCACCATACCATCAGGCGGCCGGCGGCGGGAGGGGGTTCGGACCTAACCCCCGGCCCCTTCCCTCCAGGGAAGGGGAGTCAGGGCGACGACTGGGGGTGATGACGGGGGCCGGCCCCCCTGTGGTCCCCCCGCTGCGGCGGGGGGACGGGCGCAACATGTTGCGCCTCTACGGCTTGGCGCGTACCTACCCCGGTGAGGCTGGTAGCCCCCGGTGCGTTGACGGTCCCGCCGCGCCTTGTTAGGGTAGGCTGGCTTGGGGCGCTGCTTTCGGCGTGGCTGTCCCGCGACGGGCGCATTACCGGGGGTAGCGGAACGGCCGCCACTGAGAGGAGTTGACGTGTTGGGAATAGCGCTACGAATCTTGACTGTTGCGACGTTCTTCATCGGTTTGGGCCTCTTGACCGGGACCATCGGCGGTGACTTGTGGCGCTGGCTGCATCTGGTGGTCGGTGTGGGCATTGTCATCCTGGCTATTCTCGTGCTCGGACCGTGGGTGCGCGAGGCCACTACCGCCGGCATCATGGGCCGCATCGCGTGGTGGTCGCCGCTGGTTGCCATTGCCCTGGGCCTGGTGCTGTTCGGCGAGCGTCTCGGTCTGTGGTCGAGTGGCGTGCGGTCTACCGTCATCACGGTCCATGTCATCGTCGGTATCGCTGTCGTCGGCCTGATCGAAATAGCGTTGGGCCAGATGAGACGGGCCGCGAATAAAGCCAAGCAAGAAGAGGACAACAGTCCCGACGCCCCGGCGTGACCACGGCCGGCCGGGAAGAGGAATGTGTTAATCTCGCCGGTAGGAGTGGATTTGGTACAGTGGCAGCCATGAATTCGAATGAGAACGATACCGGGCCGTCCCAAGCCCCGGCCTCTGCACCCCTCCCGCCGCTGCCGGAGTCCATCGAGCAGGTGCAGGATACCCTCGCCGGCCAACGCTACGTGACCGACCGCGCGCTCGCCACGGCGATCTTTCTGGCGATGCGCCTGCCCAAGCCGCTGCTCTTGGAAGGCGAGGCGGGCGTCGGCAAAACCGAGGTAGCCAAAGTGCTGGCTACCGCGACGGGCGGGCGGCTGATTCGGCTGCAATGCTACGAGGGCGTGGATGTCAACCAGGCGGTCTACGAGTGGAACTACAGCCGGCAAATGCTCCATATCCGGCTCTTGGAGGCGCAAGGGAGCGCGCGAGAAAGCCGGTTGGAGGACCTCTTCAGCCCCGAGTTCCTGGTGCGGCGACCGCTCTTGCAGGCGCTGGAGACGGGCGCCGATGCCGCGCCGCCGGTGTTGCTGGTAGACGAGATTGACCGGGCGGACGACGAGCTGGATGCCTTCCTGCTGGAGATGCTGGCGGACTACCAAGTCACCGTGCCGGAGATCGGCACCATCCACGCCGATAAGCCGCCGCGAGTGGTCATCACGTCGAACCGCACGCGCGAGTTGCACGACGCGCTGAAGCGCCGGTGTCTCTATCACTGGATCGAGTACCCCACGTTCGAGAAAGAGCTACGCATCGTGGAGACGCGGGTTCCTGACATCGCCGCGATCTTGGCGCGGCAGGTAACGGCGTTCGTGCAAGCCCTGCGCGAGGAAGAGCTGTACAAAGTCCCGGGGATTGCCGAAACACTCGACTGGGCCGGCGCGCTGGTGGAGCTAGGCGTGCGGCAGGTCGGCTACGACGATGCCGACTCGACGCTCGGCGCCCTGGTGAAGCACCAAGAAGACATGGCTCATATCCGGGGCCAGCGGCTCAAGGGCCTGGTCAACGCCGTCACGGGAAGCTGACATGCCAGAAGCGCCCAACGTCAGCGGATCGTGGTCCGTAGCCGATGGTCCGAGCAGGTCACTGACCACGAGCATCCAGCTACACCCCTGCCTGCCGCCGGAGCTATCGAGCGACGTGCTGGCACTCGAAGCGGGCAGTGCGGCGGCCGGCAGTGCGCTGGTACAGCAGTTGGTGCGCTTTGCCCGTGCGCTCCACCGGGCGGGAGTGGCGGTGGCGCCGGGTCAGGTCACGAGTTTGCTGCAAGCCGTCGAGCACACCGGCTTGCGGCGCCGAGACGACCTCTACCACACGGCGCAAGTGACCCTGCTGACCCGGCACCAAGATCAGGCACGGTTCGACGTGGTGTTTGCCCAGTTCTTCGGTCCCCGGTTGGCCGAGGGCTACGGCACCGATCCGACGGCGCTGCCGGACTCCACCAACGGCGAAGTGGCCTCGGAGCTGAAGAAGGCCGGCGGCGACATTCGTAACCCTGATCCCGACGGCACGCCGAGCGACAGCACGCAGCAAGAGCAGTTGCGTCGCTTGGCGGTGGAGGCGGCTGCTCAGAGTGAAGACGGCGCCAGCCAGGACGGGGCGCAGGAAGCCGCCGATGAAGTTGACGGCGTGGATCGTAGCGGCACGTACAGCGCCGCGGAGGTCTTGCGGCGGCGCGATTTCAGCGACCTGGACCGACACGAGCAGCGCATTGTCCAGCAGTTGATGAGCAAATTGGGGATGCGCTTGGCGCCGCGCTTGACGCGCCGCTTGCGGCCCTCGGTGCGCGGACGCCTCGACTTGCGGCGGAGCATCCGGCGCAGTCTCCGCACGAGCGGCGAGCTTGTCACTTGGAGAAAACGGGCGCGGGCGGAGAAACCGCGGCCACTGGTCCTGCTCTGCGACGTCAGCGGCTCGATGAGCATCTATTCGAGTATGTTGCTGCAATTCCTCCATGCGGCCCGCCAGCAGCTACCGCGGGTGGAGGCGTTTGTGTTCAGCACCCGCCTCACCAACATCACGCACCAGCTGCACCAGCGCCGGCCCCACGATGCGCTGGCGGCGGTATCGGACGTGGTCCACGACTGGTCGGGGGGGACGCGCATCGGCGATTCGCTGGGCCACTTCAACCGCCATTGGGCGCGGCGCGTGCTTGGCCGGAGTGCCCTCGTGCTGCTCATCAGCGATGGCTGGGATCGGGGCGACGTGGAGCAGTTGCGGCAAGAAGTGGCCTACCTCCAGCGGGCCAGCTACCGGCTCTTCTGGCTCAATCCGCTGCTGGGGATGCCAGGCTACCGGCCCTTGACGCGGGGGCTGCAAGCGGCGCTGCCCCACGTTGACGAGTTCCTGCCGGCGCATAACCTGGAAAGTCTTGACCGGCTCTGTGAGGTGATGGCAACGGTACGCGGGCGCCGCTCGCCGCTGCCCGTCAGGTCTACACTGCCCGCTGCGGAGCAGGTGATCCTGTAATCGGGCGGCGCACTTATTGAGGAGGACTGATGCGTGACCTACTGCCCGATATCGAACGCTGGCGCGCAGCCGGACACAGCGTTGCCGTCGCCACCGTCGTCAACACCCAAGGGTCGGCGCCGCGGCCGACCGGGAGCAAGCTGGCCGTCGGCTCGCACGGCGAGTTTGCCGGCTCGGTGAGTGGTGGCTGCGTCGAGCCGGCCGTCATTGACGTGTCGCTCGACGTGCTACGGACCGGCCAGCCACAGCTGCTTCAGTTCGGCATTACGCGCGACATGGTATGGGACATCGGCCTGGCCTGCGGCGGGACGATTGAAGTGTTCGTCGAGCCGCTCGATCCCCCGGACGACCGCTGACGCCGCGATCCGGTGGCTGCGGGGCCGGCCCCCCTATGGTCCCCCCGTCCCGACGGGGGGACGGCGCTGTCCTCCCCTGTCGCAACGGGGGACGGTGAGGGCGGGGGCTTTGTGGTAGAATGTATGTCTCGGCATATAGTGTCTTGGCATACGGTGGTTCACCAACTGCCGCTCGTCGGAGCGATTGCGGCGGCGCTCTGCGCGGCACTCCTGGCGGCGGCGCCCGCGGCCGCGCAGTCGACCGGCGCGGATTTGCCCCTCACCGATTTGGGTTTCTACACCCAGAGCCAAGGCGACCGGCCGGCCGGTATCGGCTGGGCCTTCCACGATAGCAACGGCTACCCCGACTTTGGTCGGGTCGACGCACTCGGCGAGGACCAGGCCCGGGAGCCGGCTCACCTGCGGAACATTGCGGCAAAGCGGTATATGCTGGAGCTTGTCAACGCCGAGCGCACCCGCGCCGGTCTCGCTCCCGTCGTCCTCGGCAACAACGGCGTTGCCCAACGCCATGCCGAGGCGGCGCTGGCGCATTGCTTCATCGCGCACTGGGACCTGCACGGCCTGAAACCGTACATGCGCTACAGTCTGTCCGGGGGCTACCAGTCCAATAGCGAAAACCTGGCGGGCACGAGCTATTGCATTACCGACGCTGACGGATACCGTCCCTTGACCGATATCGAGCAGGCGATCCGCGAGGCGATGGACGGCTGGCTAGCCAGCCCGGCCCACCGGCGCAACATCCTCGACACGCAGCATCGGCAGGTCAGCATCGGTCTGGCGTGGGATCGCTACAACATCAAGATCGTCCAGCACCTCCAAGGTGACTACGTTACCTACCGACAGCTACCGATCCTGGAAGACGGCACGCTCGTCATGGCGGGGACGGTGCGGAACGGCGTCCGGTTCGAGTCGGAGCAAGACCTCGGGATCCGGGTGTTTTACGATCCCCCGCCACACGGACTTACCCCGGGCCAGCTCGCGCGAACACACTGCTACGACTCGGGGCTGCCGGTCGCGTCGTTGCGCTACCCACTGACCGGAAACCGGTACTGGCCCGAGCACGAGCTGCAAACGACGTATACACCCTGTCCACATCCTGCTGATGTTCCGACAGATGCTCCGCCGCCTCGTAGTGTCGCCGAGGCGCACCGGCTCTGGGAGGCGGTCTCTGCCGCCAGCCGCGCGCGTGTAGCGCAGACCGTGAGGGTACCGTGGATCACCGCGCGGGAATGGACGGCCGACGGGCACGATTTCGCCGTGCGAGCGGACCTGAGCGCCATTCTGGCCGAGTACGGCAACGGTGTCTATACGGTCGTGGTGTGGGGCACCGTCGCTGGCAAGCACGAATTGATCTCCACGTACTCCATATTCCACGGCGTCACGCCGCCGGATACCTATGCGGCAGCAACGCCATAGCGAGCGCCACACACCCAGGAGGAACGATGCGGCAAGCGTGAATGGCGCGTAGCCAGCCGCGGGCCTATGCCAGTCGTCGGCGAACCGTTCGATCCTCCGGACAGCCGCTCATGCCCCCGGTTTTCCGGCCGCGGCAACGTATGTATTGAAAAACATATCCTAGCCATGTATTATGATGAAACGTTTATGTAGCGAGTGCGCCGGCCGCCGTGGTGCGGCAGGGAGCTGGATATGCGACAAGCTACCCTGGGAGCCGGTCTCCGCTGGGTCCCGACCGTTGGGCGAACTCTCGTTTTGAGGCACCTACGCGCACGGCTCCTCGCCCTGGTCGCCGCTGGCATCCTCATCAGTACGCTCGCTCCGACGCTTCCGGTGCAAGCGCAAACCTCCTTTGCCCATGGCACCGTCGTCGCGCTGCACGGCACCCCACATCTCTGGTTTGCCGACGAGCAGGGAGTGCTGCATTGGGGTGGCGATACGCGCGCGCTGGCCGGTAAGCATATTGCCTGGAATAACCGCATCGAGGTGACGCTCGACCGGCTCCGCACGCTGCCGATTGGTGATCCGTGGCTGTCCGCCGGCTTGCTGAAAGACGGCGATCCGATCTATCTGGTCAAGTGGGAGACGGAGTGGCCGCAGCCGCAGTTGCTCCACATCCAGTCCATTGCTGACGTGGAGCTATTCGGCATCAACGGCAGCAACTACGGGAATTTCGTCCTGGACAAGCACACGTGGGAGCAGCGATTTGGCATCGCTGCCGCCGGCCTCCGGCGCGGTGTCTTGGCGCCGGCGGCGTCACCACCACAGGCCGCGGCACCGCACGCGCCCCCGGCAGCGCAGGTACGTGCCGATTGGCTGGGGGTCAATGATGGCTACGCGGCTAGCGGATTCCTGGGCCAGAGCGGCGCGGGCTGGTCCCGGTCGGTCATCTTCTGGTCCGGGGCCGAGCGGAGTGACGGCGACTTCAGCGGTATTCGTGGCTGCCCGTGGGTTGACGCCGGCCTCAAGGCCGCGAACGTCAAGATGCTGGGGCTATTGATCGGTACCCCGGCCTTTGCAGCGACCAATCCGGCGGACGGCGTCCATAGCGTGCCCGATATGGCGAAGTGGGCGCGGTTTGTCGAGGCCATTGCCCGCGAGTGCGCCGGGACGATTGACCATTGGGCGATCTGGAACGAAGTGGAAATCCCGCGCACCGGGCCCAATGCGGCCTATGCGACGTTTGCCGGCTCGGCGGCGGAGTACTACCAGCTCCTGAAGACGGCCTACACCGCGGCCAAGCGGGGCAATCCGCACGCGCAGGTGATCGCTGCGCCGTATAGCTACCACCGCGACCTGCAGGAAGGCGGCGAGCAACGCCTGCCATGGTTCGAGGCGTTCATGGCACAGGTCCAGGCCGACCCGGCCGCGCCGGCGAACGGCGGCTTTTTCGATGCCCTGGCGCTCAACATTTACCGCAACCCGCATGATCTGTGGGATCGCATACACGGTGGCGGTGCGGTGGCGCTGCTGCCGCCCCACCGCACCGGCTTCGCGCAGCGGCTCGCCGACATGGGCCTCGCCGGCAAGCCCATCTGGTTGGCCGAGTTCAACGCGATGCCGTTCGACGACCCCAACGTGCCGGGCTGGGATCCGCAGCGGGCCAATGACGGCTTCCGGATCACGATGGACGAGCAGGCCTCGTTCGTTATCCAGGCACTGACCTTGGCGCGCTTGGCCGGCTACGAGCGGGTGTTCTTCCACTCACTCCAGGATGATCGGTACCCGGCGCTGGGCGGCGGGCCGTTCGACGAGTTGTGGGGCCTGGTGCGCTTTCACGATGATCCGAGCAACGTCGCGGCGAGGCGGCAGCGGCCGGCTTTCGCTGCCTTCCAGACGGCTGCCCGCTACCTGGGGAACGCCACGCCCCGCGGCTTGAAGGTGCTGGAGCGGGCCGATGATCCGGTAGCGCGGTGGTCGCAGTACACGCCGCGCTACACCTGGCACGTTCACGCCGGCATCTTCGAGCGAGGCCTCGCCGGCGGCATCCAACGCTCGACGGTGCTGTGGAACGGCGCCGGTACCCCGATCACGGTGCTGCTACCCAAGGTGGGGGTCCATGGCTGGCTCGTCAGCAAGGAAGGCGCGGCGAAGATCATCCGGCCGGTCACGGTTGGCGGTCAAGAGTTCTGGTCCGTCGAGCTGGCAGCCGCTGCGCGCCACTTCGACCTGTTCGGCGGTGATCCGCCCGGCTACTACTACGTCGGCGGCTCGCCGCTCATCCTGGTGGAAGAGGGGGTACCGGCCGGCGCGCCATTGACGGCCCCGCGGGCAGCAAGCTAACCTCACGGACAACGTGAACTATCGCATCCTGACCGCGCTGAGGGGCCAACGCCGCACGGATAATGCCAGGTGGGGTGCGGCGTTGGCCCCTCACCTCGCGCGGTGGCAGCCGGCACTCCTGCTGGGACTGGCCCTGCTGGTCGGTGGATTGCTGCGGTTCCCCGGCCTATACGACCGCCTGGAGCCGATTCACCGCGAATCGGAGCTGGTCATCCTGGCCTACACCCGTGCCCCGGACGACTGGCGCTGCATCGCGTTCGCGGCCAGCGGATTGTGCCGCGCCAGTGTGTCCCCGACCGCACCGCAAGCGGTGGAGTCCTACGGTCCCGGCCAGCCGCGTGCCGGCGCGGCGGTCGTGTGGCGTCGCCTGGTCGGCGTCGGGCCGGGGGCCGTCGAGCGTGGGCGGCTGGTCAGCGCCATCGCCGGGCTGGCGACGATAGTCGCTTGCTGGTGGGCTGCGCGGGTGCTCGCCGGCCCCCTCGCGGGCAGTGTGGCGGCCCATGCTTACGCCATCGCGCCGCTCGCGGTCATCGCCAACCGCCTGGCCCTGCCGGTCTCGACCGCCACCTTCTGTCTGGTGCTGGCCGTCGGCTGCGCCGCATTCGCCTACCGGCGGCAACGGAGCCGGTCGCTCGCGCTGCCGGGGCTGGCGTTGCTGGCGCTCGCCGGACTGCTGGACGGCGCCGTCGCGGCGGCGCTCCCGCTGCTGCTGCTCGCGGCGCTGGTGTGGCGCAGCCGGGCCGGGACGCTGGGGCGGATGCTGGGCAGCTACGGACGCTCACGACGCGGACTGCTGGCGCTGCTCGCGGGCGTGGCGGTCGTCGCGGCGCTGGTCGTCGTGGGCTACCCGCGCATTTTCCAGGCGCTGCTCGTCGTGCGGAACATCGCCTGGACACTGGTCTTCGATCTGCCGGTTGGCGGCTGGGTGGCCCTTGTGATCGGAGCCTACTTCGTCGCGCGACACGGCACGCCGGCAGCAAAGGCGTGCGCGGCAGTGGCAACGCTGCTCACCGTGACGGCCGGCCTGATGGACCTGCTCGGCGGTCGCGGGGCAGCGCCGGACGTGTTACCGGCACTGGCGCTGTGGATTGTCGCGGCGGCGACGCTTGCCCCCCGGCTCGTTGACGGCTGGCGGCGGCTGCGGGCCAATGACGGCGCCGGTGCATCGCTGGCGGCCGCCGCGGCGTTGGTAACGGTCAGCCTCGTGGTCGTCCCGGCGCTGCTCCTGTCCACGCGCTGGAGCCTGGACCCGGCCAACGCCGCGGTCAGCCCGAACGAGCGGTGGGAGTACCAAGCCAGTCAGGAGAGCGGCGTCGGCTGCGCCGCGCTGGTAGAGACGCTGCGGACGCTATCCGCCGATCAACCGCTCACGGTCGTCGGTCTCGGCAGTCGCCATAGCTGCCTCCGTATGCGGATCGTCACGGAATCGTTGCCCGTCACCTGGCAAGACAGCCTGCCGCGCGCAGCGGCACCACCGCTCCCGGCTCCACCCACGGGGGTACTGCTCGCTCAGGCCGAGTACCTGGGTGGTCAGCGGGTGCGGGCCTTAAGTTCCCGCGCCCTGGCGCCGAGCGGCTGGGAATTGATTCTGCGTATCCGGCGCCCGGAGGGTGTGTACGGCTACGCACTCTACCGGCCGAGCATCTCCCAGCGATGAGCGGTCGTACACTCACGGCGGCAACGACGCACTCATATCGCCGCCGTAGCCGCTCCGATGTGGTAATGAGGTAGGGGGGCTTGCTACAATAGGGCACGGGCGCCGAGCAACGTCGGAAGAGGCCTGGTCCGTTGCCGCGGCTCGGTCCAATGCGAGGAGGAAAGCCCGGATGCAGAAAGATCGGTTGCTGGAACTGTATCGCCAGATGTACCTGATCCGGCGATTTGAGGAAGCCAGCGCCGAGGCTTATTTTCAAGCCCAGATTCGCGGCTTCTGCCATCTCTACGTTGGCGAGGAAGCCGTAGCCGTGGGCGCCATCGCCGCCCTGCGGGACACCGACCACATCATCACCCATTACCGCGACCACGGTCACGCTTTGGCGCGCGGCATGGATCCGAATGCCGTGATGGCGGAGTTGTACGGCAAGGCCACCGGGTCCAGCTTGGGGCATGGCGGCTCGATGCATCTCGCCGATACACGGCGCCACTTCTGGGGTGGTTGGGCCATCGTCGGCGCACACCAGTTGCTCGCCACGGGCATGGCTTGGGCAGCCAAACAGCTGCAAGAGGATCGCGTCGTCTGCTGCTTCTTCGGGGACGGCTCGACCAACCAGGGTGAGTTCTTCGAAGCACTCAATATGTCAGCGCTGTGGAAGCTCCCGGTGGTGTTCGTCTGCGAGAACAACGAATACGGCATGGGCACGCACCTGCGGAAGGCGACGGCAGTGACCGACCTCTATCGCAAGGCCGAGCCGTACATGCCGAGCAAGCCGGTGGACGGGATGGACGTGCTGGCGATGCACGATACGGTCGCGGAAGCTGCCGAGTATGCGCGCGCCGGGGGCGGTCCCGTGTTCCTGGAAGCGCTCTGTTATCGGTATCGCGGGCACTCCACCGCCGACCCGGAGATCTACCGCACGGAAGAGGACGTGAAGCCGTGGCGGGAGCGCGACCCTATCGAGGCGTTCGGACGGCGGTTGATCGCCGGCAACGGCATCGGCGACAAGGACCTGGCGCTGATCCGCAAGCGCGTAGACCGCCAGGTGGATGAGGCGGTGAAGTTTGCCGCCGAGAGTCCGCAGCCGCCGATGGAGTCCACATACGAGTACGTCTATTCGACACCGGTACCGGACTACGACCCGGCCAGCCGGCCGACCGGTGCCTTGCCCAAGCCGGATCGCAGCGGTGCCGACTAGCGCGTGCAGCTTCGGCGAGTCAGGGAGCGGGGGATGGCGGAGATTACCGTGCGGGAAGCACTCCACGACGCGCTCCAGGAGGAGATGGAGCGGGACCACAAGGTCTGTATTCTGGGTGAAGACATCTCCGACGACGCTTACGGCGGCACCTACGGCATCACCAGCGGGCTATCCGGTACGTTCGGCCTGGACCGTGTGCTGGATACGCCTATCGCCGAGGCTGGCATTGTGGGGATGGCCGTCGGGGGCGCCATGGGCGGCCTCAGGCCCATCGCCGAGCTGATGACGGTCAACTTCAGCCTGCTGGCCTTGGACCAGATCGTCAACCATGCGGCCAAGATTTACAGCATGTTCGGCGGGCAGATCAAGGTACCGCTCGTGGTCCGCACGCCGAACGGGTTCGGCAGTCTGTCGGCTACCCATTCGCAGAACTTCGACGCCTACTTTGCCTACGTGCCCGGCCTGAAGGTCGTCGCGCCGGGGACACCCTACGACGCCAAGGGACTGCTCAAGAACGCCATCCGCGACGACGATCCGGTGATCTTCCTGGAGCACACGGCCGTTTACCGCGAGCGCGGCGAGGTGCCGGAGGGCGAATTCCTCGTGCCGTTCGGGCAGGCCGAGGTCAAGCGCGAGGGGCGTGACGTGACGATTGTGGCCTGGTCACGGATGCTGGCGGAGGCCCACAAGGCGGCCGATACGCTGGAAGCGGAGGGCGTGTCGGCCGAGATCGTGGACCTTCGCACGCTACGACCGCTGGATACGGCAACCATCGTGTCCTCCGTCGAGAAGACCACGCGGGCAGTCGTCGCTGGCGAGGATTGGCGGTCGTGCGGGATGACCGCCGAAATCGCCGCGACTATCGCAGAGGGCGCGTTCGACTTCCTCGACGCGCCGGTGCGCCGGGTGGCGATGGCTGAAGTGCCGATGCCGTATGCCTTCAATCTCGAAGCCGCCCTCATTCCCACCGCCGCCCATATCGTCGAGGCGGTGCGCGAGGTGTTGCGGTAGCAATGCGCCGTTGACCGTGAGCCGTACACCAGCAAAATACCCCTACGGGCTGAGAGCGAACTATGGCCAAAACTCTGATGATGCCCAAAATGGGCTTTGACATGGAGCAGGGCAAGATTGTCCGCTGGCTCAAGCAGGAAGGCGACGCCGTCGAGCGCGGCGAGAAGGTCGTAGAAATCGAGACGGAGAAAGTCACCATCGAAGTCGAGAACTTCGACGACGGCATCCTGCATATGATAGTGGCGCAGGAGGGCGAGGAAGTCCCGGTGGGACAGCCCATCGCCGTCGTTGCCCAGCCGGGCGAGGATGTGGACCTGGCGGCGTTGAACATCACGGTCAGCGCGGCGCCCGCCGCCCCTGCCGAGGCCGCCGCGAGCAATGGGGCGGCAGTCGAGGCGCCGGCCCAAGAGGCGGCCCCGGCAGCACCGGCCGGTCGCGTGCGCGCCTCACCGCTGGCACGACGGCTCGCGGCCGAGTATGGCCTCGATCTGGCGAGTATCAGCGGCAGCGGGCCGCTGGGGCGGATTGAGCGCCGCGACATCGAGGCCGCGCGCGCGGCACCGCCGCCGGCCGCACCACCGCCTGCTGCACCGGCACCGATGCCGGCCCCGGCCGTGGCGGCAACTGCCGGACCGGAGTACGAGGACATCGAGCCGAGCCGGATGCGGGCCGCGATTGCCCGCGCCATGACCCTCAGCAAGCCGGGGGCGCCGCACTTCTACGTGACGGTACCGATTGACATGGGCGCCACCATGGCCCTACGGAAGCAGCTGGCGGCGCTGGCGCCGGACGAGTCCGCCCAGCCCTCGCTCAACGACATGGTGATCGCCGGGGTGGCGCGCACGCTCCGCAACGTCCCCGACCTGAACGCTTGGTTCATTGACGGCAACGTGCGGCGGTTCCGGCGCGTACACGTGGGTGTAGCGGTGTCGCTGGACGATGGGTTGGTGGTCCCCGTGGTGCATGACACCGATACCAAGTCGGTCTACCAGCTTGCCGCCGAGACGAAGGCGCTGATCGAGCGCACGCGCGGCGGCCGTAATCGGCCCGAGGACTTCGAGGGCAGCACCTTTACGATCAGCAATATGGGCGCCTTGACGCGGGACGTGGAGGAGTTCTCGGCGATCATCAACCCGCCCCAGGCAGCCATCCTGGCGGTCGCCGCGTCCATTCGTCAGCCGGTAGTCCGCGACGACCAAATCGTCATTGCCGACATCATGCGCGTCACGCTGTCGGTTGATCACCGGGTCGGCGACGGCGCCAAGGCCGTGGCGTTCCTGGCCGAGTTGAAGCGGATCATGGAGAACCCGCTGCTGCTGCTCGACTTGGACCTCGCCCGGACGCCGGCGTGATGGCGTTGGTAGTGGCCCCGTCATGGCCCCCACCTTCGCCCTCCCCCGTTGCGACGGGGGAGGGAATACCTGACAGGGGTAGGTTTTCGCTGGGAGGGGGTTGGACCTAACCCCCGGCCCCTTCCCTTCAGGGAAGGGGAGCAGGGCAATTAGCGGACTATACCGGCGGTTCCGGCGCGTCACGTGAGAAAGGAAGAGTAAGCACGGTGGCTAATACCGATCCATACGATGTGGTGATTCTCGGCTCCGGTCCCGGCGGCTACGTCGCCGCGCTGCGGGCAGCGCAGCTGGGACTACGCACCGCGATTGTCGAGCGCGAATACATCGGCGGCGTCTGCCTGAACGTGGGCTGTATCCCGTCGAAGGCGCTGCTGCGCGGCGCGGACCTGCTCACCACGCTGAAGCACGCGGACGATTTCGGCATCGTCGTGGACAACCTGCACACCGACTACGCGCAGGCGGTGGCGCGCAGTCGGCAGGTGGTCGGACGCCTCACCAAGGGTGTCGAATTCCTCCTGCGGCGGGCCAAGGTAGACCTCGTGCGCGGCGATGGGCGCCTCGCTGCCCGCGACCGGGTGGTCGTGACGACGGAGGACGGGGAGCAAGAGCTGACCACCCGCAACGTGGTCATTGCAACCGGCGCGCGGCCACTGGTCTTTCCAGGGATGGAGATTGACGGCGAGGTGGTGATGACCTACAAGGAGGCCATCGTCGCCGAGACCTTGCCGGAGTCTGTGGTGATGATCGGCGGCGGGATCATCGGCTGCGAGCTTGGCTACCTCTCCCGCGCGTATGGCGCCGAGGTGACTATCCTGGAGATGCAGCCACAGCTGCTCCCCGAAATGGAGCCGACGGTTGCGGAGGGGTTGCAGCGCTCCTTCCGTCGGCAAGGTATCAAGGTCGAGACCGGCTCGCGCGTCGAGTCCGTCCGGGTGGTCGAGGGCCGCGCACAGGTCATCTTCACCCAGAACGACGAACGCCGCGAGTTGACCGCCGACCGCGCAATTGTGGCGCTGAGTGTCCGGCCCAACACGGAAAACATCGGCCTGGAAGCGGCTGGCGTGCGGCTCGACCGCGGCTGGATCACGGTTGACGACCGAATGGCCACGAACGTCCCCGGCATCTACGCCATTGGGGACGTGACCGGGAAGCTGCCGCTGGCTCACGTGGCCATGGCGATGGGCGAAACCGCTGTCGAGGTGATTGCCGGCGAGGAACCGGAGCCGCTCAATTACGTCAACATGCCCAAGCCGGTCTATACCCATCCGCAAATCGCCAGCCTCGGCCTCACGGAGGCGCAAGCGCGCGAGCAGGGCTACGAGGTGCAGGTCGGCACGTTCCCGCTCCAGGCGTCGGGCAAGGCACTGGCGCTCGGTGACCACAACGGCTTTGCCCAGATCGTCGCCGACGCGCAGTACGGCGAGGTCTTGGGAGCGCATCTCATCGGCCCCGAGGCAACGGAGCTGCTGGCCGAGGTCGGCGCCGTGCAGCTCCTGGAAGGCACGACGAACGAGCTTGGACGCCTGGTCCACGCACATCCGACGTTGAGCGAGGTGGTCAAGGAAGCCGCGCTGGCGACGGAGGGACGCGCTATCCATATGTAGCGGGCCGGCCGGCCCCCACCCTAGCCCTCCCCCGTCCCCCCTGCCGCGGCGGGGGGGACCACAGGGGGGCTACCTCCCACGACCCGATTATGGTGTCAACCTTCATAAGGGAAGGGGCTATAATCTGCCGTACCGACTGCCACTACCGGAGGGGGTTACGATGCCGGCCAGAACGTTCGATTGGCGCGATGATCCGATGGGCACGGCCGTCGCCGTCCCGGAAGTGCGGGCGCGGTTCATTCGTGCCGAGCCGGGTGAAAAGCTGGGGAACTTCCACAGCCACGAAGAGTCGGGCGGCATCGAGGTGTGGGTCGTCTTGGAAGGGGCGGTGCGCTTCGAGATCGAGGACGAGACAGTAATCGCCACAGCCGGTCAGGCCGTCGTGGCCTGGCCCCACGAGAAGCACCGCGTCACATGCGTCGGTGACGAGCCGGCGGTGTACTACCTGACCGTCACGCCGCACCGCTCACCGACCCACACGCACTACGACGCGGAAGGCTGCCGGTTGCCCCCGACGCCGGGTGTCGTCGCGCCGACCTGGCAGGGCGAACCGGCGCTCGGCGTCGAGTAGGGAAGCGGCGGATCTACCCCTCTTGAACGGGGTGGGTACGGGTTAAGTGAGCCGTAGGGGCGTAACATGGTATGCCCGTCCCTCCGCTGCGCTGGGGGCCATAGAAGGGCAATGGCCTCCTTGACAAGGAGCCTGGGGAAGCTGGTGCGGCCCCTCACGGGGACTGGCCGCGGTCACTGAGCAGCGCCCGCAGCCGGGCCACCTCGGCCTCCGCGACCTGTCGCGCGTCGGCCTCGACAGTGGCTCGCGCTTCGGCCACCCGGCGCGCCCCGGCCTCGGCGCTGGCCCGCTCTTCCGCCACCCGGCGTGCCCCGGCCTCGACGCTGGCGCGGTCTTCCGCTTCCTGCGCTCGCCCCTCCGCTGCGCGCCGCGCGGTTTCCGCTTCCTGCGGCGTCGGCAGCCATCGTTGACCCGCCGGGTCATATAGTCGCAACTGCGCGCCGCGTGCGTGCAGCGCCAGTCCCAGCGCCGCACTCCACAGCGACCCATCCGCATCCACCGCCAGCGGCCGGTACCGGCCTTGGTGCAAGCGGTAGCCCTGCAATGGCGGCCGCAAGTATTCGCCGAGCGGGTCGAATAGGAAATACTCCCTCACGCCCAGCCGCTCGTAGAGGTCATACTTGCTGTGGAGGTCCTCCCGCCGCGTGCTGCGCGAGGTCAGCTCGAAGACCACCGCTGGGACCACCTCTTCCTCCCACAGCTTGTAAGTGCGCCGTGGCTCGTTGGGGATGCCCGGGACCACAAACACATCGGGCGCCACCACCCGCCGCGGATCACCTTCCTGGTAGTACAGGAACAGATTGCCACTGATATAGACGTGCGGATCGGCGCGGAAGAAGGCCTGGAGCATGCCGATCAACTCGAACATCAACTGGCGGTGGACATCGGTTTCAGCCACGGGTTGGCCATCCGATTCGGGGTAGCAGACTTCCGCCGCGGCGGACGCCGCCGGCCGTGTCGGTGTCGGTGTCACCATGGTTACTCTCCTGCATCAGCGCACCGGTCGCACAGTCCGGCTTCAGTGTAGCACCGGGAGGACACCTCGGACTCATTGGCTGGGGCCGGGCGAGTACGGCACCATACCTGGCGCTATCCGTGCGGCTTTGGCCCGTCAGGGGTGAGGTTCAACGCGCCTCACTCACCGCTGACCACTAGCCGAGGCGTGCGCCGAGAAAGGCGCGCTGACCACGGAGGAAGTCGGCGGCGGCCATGCGGCGCCGGCCAGCGAGCTGGACCTGGTCCAGGGCGAGGAGGCCATCGCCACACACCACCGCCGGCCGCCGGTCCTGCGCGACGACAGTGCCGGGTACCGGCGGCGAGGCGCTACCGGCATCCGTAGGGAGTGCCGTGGCCGCCCACACCTTGAGTTGCTGCCCGGTCCAGTAGGTGTAGGCACCGGGCCACGGGATCATGGCCCGCACTTGACGGGCCAAGTACGCGGCCGGCTGGTCCCACAGCAGCCGCCCATCGTCGCGCCGCAGGGGACGGCAGTAGGTCGCTTGGTCGTTGTCCTGGGGCTGTGGTATCACCGCGCCGGCGAGCCATTGCGGGAGGGTATCAATAAGTAACGTGGCGCCCAACGCGGCCAACCGTTCCGTCAGCATCGCGGTGGTGTCGTCGGCAGCAATCGGCTCTGTGGCCGTGGCCAGGACCGGGCCGGCGTCCATCGCCTCGTTCATCAGCATCAGCGAGACGCCGGTTACGGTATCGCCGGCGAGCAGGGCGGCGCTGACCGGCGAGGCGCCGCGATGGCGGGGCAAGAGCGATGCATGGACGTTGAGCGCGCCGCGGGGCGGGATGGCGAGGATCGCCGGCGGCAGGATTTTCCCATACGCTGCCACCAGCAGCAGGTCGGGAGCCACGCGCCGGAGCCACGCCGCAAACCGCGGCCGGCGGACACTCACCGGCTGGACCACTTCGACGCCGGCACGCGCCGCTGCCACCTTCACCGGCGGCTGCTCCAGACGCCGGCCGCGGCCGGCCGGTCGGTCCGGCTGCGTGACTACCGCTGCCACCAGCAGCAGGTCGGGCCGTTGCAGTAGGCGCTGCAAGATGACGGCAGCGAAGTCGGGTGTGCCCATGAAGACGGCCCGCGCCGGGCGGTTGGTCGTTGGCGGTGGCGGTGTGGTCAACACGGTTCTCTCGTCTCTGGCCCCCCTATGGTCCCCCCGTCCCGACGGGGGGACGGGCGCAACATGTGGTGCCCCTACGGCTTAACCCGTACCTACCCCAGTAGGGCCAGGGTAGGGGCCTACGACGCGGCTGCTTGCTGATCCGGCTCGTCCGGGGGTGCTGTACCGTCCGAGTCGTCGGAAGCTGGCGGCTGCGGGCCGGTGTCCTGCGCCGGGTCTACGTAGCGGAGCTGGGTGCGATCCAGCACCCGATCCGTGAAGAGCGTGCCATCGAGGTGGTCCACTTCGTGCTGGATGGCGCGCGCCACGAGGCCCTCCAGCTTGAGGCGGACGGCTTTGCCGGCGCGGTCACGCCCCTTGACGGTCACTTGCTCGCTGCGGGCGACCGGACCGAACCAGCGCGGCATACTGAGGCAGCCTTCATCCTCAGTGACCGTGCCCCGCTGCCGCGTAATCTCCGGGTTGAACAGGACGTACCGCTCGTCTTCGTGCTCGATCACGATGAGCCGCAGCGGCACACCGACCTGCGGGGCGGCCAGACCGAGACCGTCCGCGTCGTGCATCGTGTCGAGCATATCGTCAACCAGGCGCCGCAGCGAAGGGTCAATGCGGCGCACTTTCTTCGCCTGTTGGCGCAGGAGCGGGTGGCCTTCGGTCAGGATCGGTCGGATTGCCATAGCTTGTCCTAGATTAGCTCCCGGTCATTCCCGCGAAAGCGGGAATCCAGAGCAGGTATGCCGGCCGCTGCCCCAGGCGCCTGAATTCCAGCTTGTACCCCTGGACTGAGCGGCCAGCGCTGGCAGAATGACGAGCACCTGGGCATGATAAATCGCGCCCCTTCGACGCGGCCCGTATCTACCCTTGTCAGCCCGGTCAGCCGGGCAACGCGCAAGATCATAGCAGGGTAGTCGGATCAGTGTCTATGGTCCACCCACGGGGAACGTGGTCCACCAGCGCGGCCAGCCGGTGAGGGGGGCCGCGCAACAGCACGTGCCAGCGCGCGCGGTCACGTAGCCGGCGAATGTACGCCGGCGCCGGGCCGATGACTTCCACCTCGTCTGCGGCGTCGGCGGGAGCGGATTGCGCCGCGACGGCGTTTCGCAGAGTGATCGCGCAGCGCGTCGCCTCCCGCTCGGCCATGCTGTCCAACCGATGCAGAAACAGTAGGCGCCACAAGGTGCCATACGGCGGATACCCCAGGTCCCGCCGGTCAACGCCGTCGGCGGCCATGAAGCGGCCATAAACGGCGCGGAGGTCGGCGGGGTCGAGGGCCGCGTCGGGGCCGGACGGCGCGCGGCGCGGCAGTAAGAAGGCGCGAAAGCAGTAGTGCTGCGGCTCGCGCGTCTGGATGAGCACGCGAGCCGGCCGGGTGCTCGTTCCTTCCGCCAGGGCGGCGGCGCCCAGCAGGCTGCGGAAGACGTGCTCGGCGGCGCGGAAGTCGGGCAGGTGTAGCCCGGTATCGGCGTCAACAACCCCCACCAGTGGCGCGGCGACACGCCCCGGCATCCGCAGTAGACGCTGGGTACCAACCAACACGGCAATGTCCCCGCGAGCAAAGGCCGCCAACACCTGCGCCGGTCCTCCCGGCGGCCAGACCGTATCGGCATCCCATCGGAAGACCGTCGTGCGCGGAAATAGCGTCCGTAGCTCGGTCTCCAGCCCTTGGGTGCCCGGTCCCTGCGCCCGCAGTCGCGTCCCGCCGCACTGGGGACAGAGCGCCGGGATGTGCAGGGATGAGCCGCAATAGTGGCACAGCAGACGCGCCGGTGCCGCGCCGGCGGCAGACGATGGGGCCGGGTGTGGGCGGCGTCCGGCGCCGTCTCGCTGCCCATGGACCGCCGCCGGCGTCGCGCAGCGGGGGCAACGCAGGACGTAAGCGCACTCACGGCAGCGCAGCGAATGGGCGGCCCCGCGGCGCGTCAGCAGGAGGATGGCCCGCTCGCCGGACGACAGCGTTGCGCCGAGCGCCCGGTGCAATGGGCGGCTGACCAACTCCTGCCGGCCCACGGTGCGCTCGTGGCGCAGATCAACGGTCTCGACGGACCGCGGTGCGTCCTTTTCCGACGGCTGATCGAGCGTCCACACGCTCCGGCGCCCTTGCAAGTAGGTGGCAGCATCCGGTGTGGCGCTGCCGAGGACGACGCGAGCACCGGTCAGCCGACCTAGCTCGACGGCGACCGTCGCAGCGCGGTACCGGGGCGTCGCGTCGCTCTTGTAGGCGTCGTCGTGCTCGTGCTCGACGATGATGAGGCCGAGTCGCGGCAGCGGCGCAAAGAGCGCCGACCGCAGCCCAACAACGAGGTCAAGCGTCCCGGCCTGGGCACGCGCCCAGTGCTCCAAACGCTCCGTCTGCCCTTGCTGGGCGTGCCAGGTGGCTACGCGGAGGTCGTCGAGTTGAAGCTGGTCGAGCGAAGGGCCGATCTGCCGGCGGTCGGGAACGAGCAAGAGCGCCTGCCGGCCAGCTTCGACACAGCCCCGAATGAGCATCCGGTAGTGGTCAAAGCGGGTCTGCGGCAGTGTGGCGTGGAGGACGGTGACTTCCGGCCCCCTCCCTAGCCCTCCCCCGTCCCGACGGGGGAGGGAACATCCCGGCCCCTCGAACGCGAGCGTGAGCCAGTCGCGGTCAAGCCAGCGGCGCAGAAAGAGGCGTGCCTCCGTCTCTCCGACAACCTCGCAGATGCGGGGCCAAGGGACGGCGCCACTAGCATTGCTCAGGAGGTCATACCAGCGGCGATATGGCTCGCTCCAACGGCTATCCGGCTTCGTTGGGATGTCAGCGATTGGTGTGAGCAGGAGCCTGGGGAGTGCTGACGCGAGCGCGAGAATCCGCCGGTGTTCGGACGCGCCGGGTTTGGGATCGAGTGCTCGCTTTAGCCAGGTCTCCAAGTCGGGCGGGAGCACGAGCCGGACGGCGCTGAATGCCGACACGACGTAGGTTTCGGCCAACCAGACGGCCAAGTCCAGGTGGATAGGTGAGATGAGCGGCGCCGGGTGGAGCAGGCGCTCGACGGCCCGCAGCTCGAAGTCGGGCCGCTCTGTCACCGGCGCGGTGACGAGGCCGTAGGTGGTCCGCTCCCCGAACGGCACCGTCACGAACTGCCCCGGCCGTAGGCGCCCGTGCAGGTGCGCCGGCACCGTGTAAGTGAAGCGCCGCGGGTCGTGCGCCCGATACGCGGCTACGGCCACCGCGACCGCCTCGAATTCGGCTACGGCACCCGGCGGCGTTCCTTGGTCGTTCGTGGCTGTCATCGGCGTTGTGCCTCACCCCCCGGCCCCCTCTCCATCGCGGAGCGATAGAGAGGGGGTGTAGCACCCGGACCGGGGGGCTATGCATGGCCCTGGATTCCCGCTTTCGCGGGAATGACGAGTTTTGCAGCGGTCTCCTCTTGCGGGAAGCTCCCAGGCGGATGGTTAGGCCGCTGCTGCTCCATCCAACTCCGCGCGGTGCTCGACGAGCTTGGTCAGGGCCGCGAGGACATCATCCATATCGGACTGCGAGCCGAGTAGTAACGGCTGCGGGAGCGCAATCACCTCGTTGTGCGATGCTTGCTCCGCCACCGGGCAGTGCGGCGGGTCGTAGTCGGCCGCTGCCGGGTCGTAGCGACTGGCGAAGGGAAAGCGGCGGCGATCAATGTGCCATAGCTCCTGCTCATAGACCGGCAGGTAGCCCGGCGCGCAGAAGATGCCCTCGGCCTTGAGCGCACGCAGGAACGTCGCCTTGGGCACACCGTCGAACGCCGCGGCATCGTAGCGAATGATGTAGCCGTAGAACGCTTGGCGGACCAGTCGCGAGTCGCGGGCGAGCGGCCGCAGGCCCGGCAGGTCGGCGATACCGCGGGTGAGGTAGTCGGCGTTGCGCTGGCGATGCGCCATCTCGGCCGGCAACCGTTCGAGGCCGGCTCGCAGCACCGCCGCTTGTAGCTCGGTGAGCCGATAGTTGTTCCCGTAGCCCGGCGTCTGGCCGGGATGGCGTGCCCGGCCGACGTTGCGGAGCGACCAGCAGCGGTCGGCCAACTCCTCGTCCAAGGTCACAATAAGGCCACCGTCACCGCTCGAAAGGGACTTGCTGGATTGGAAGCTGAACGAGCCGATATCCCCCATCGAGCCGGTGCCGCGCACGCTGCCATCGGGCAAACGCCATTGCGCGCCGTGACTGTGGGCACAATCTTCGATGACCCAAATCCGCTCGTCGTCGGGGCGCGAGGCGTTGTGCCTCCGACATACCTCCAGCAAAGCGCCCATGTCGGCAACGGCGCAGGAGAGGTGGACGGGAATGATCGCCCGCGTGCGGTCCGTGATCGCTGCCGCCGCTGCGGCGGGGTCAATGCACAGGCTCTCGGGGTCAACGTCAACGAAGATCGGGACGGCGTTGATGTCCACGACCGCGCCGGCGGTGGCGACCCAGGTGAGGCCGGGCACGATCACCTCGTCGCCCGCCTGCACGCCCGCGGCTTCGAGTGCCACGCGCAGCGAGACGGTGCCGTTCGCCACGCAGACGCCGTGCGCCGCCGTGCAGAAGGACGCGAAGTCGGCCGCGAACTGCCGCTCCATCGGCCCATCATCGCTCAAGTGTCCGCTGCGTAGCACCGCCGTGACCAACTCCAGGGCGCGCTCGTCGGCTTGCGGCCAGCGTGTCCAGGGCGCCGTGCGGACGGGATTACCTCCGTTGATGGCTAGGGTTGCCACGTACTTTGCCTCCTTGGGGACTCAAACATGGATGGACAGGATAGACAGGATATATGGCGCTTCTTCTCCCAAACCATCCTGTTCATCCTGTCTATCCATGTAAATGGTAAATGCTACTCCCTCGCGCGGCGGCCGGCCGGGGGGTGAGGTGCCGGCCGCACGCGCTGCTGCTCGGCAACGATAATGGCCTTGACCTTGGCCACGGTGTCGTCGAGCCGTCCGTGGTGGTTGATGACCAGATAGTCGTACTGCGGGATATGGGCAATCTCCGCCAGGGACCGTTCGACGCGGCGCTGGCGCTCCGCTTGGCTCTCGGTGCCGCGGCCGGACAACCGGGCGACTAGCTCCTCGGTGTTCGGCGGTGCCAAGAAGATCAAGACGGCATCAGGATACCGGGCGCGAATCTGCATCGCACCCTGCACGTCGGGCTTGGCCAGCACCGTCTCCCCACGCGCGAGCGCCTGCTCTATCGGCGCCCGCGGCGTGCCGTAGTAGCTGTCGAGGTACGTTGCCCACTCCAGGAAACCGCCCCGGTCGCGCTCGGCACGGAACTGCTCCGGCGTGATGAAGCGATAGTGCTCGCCGTCAACCTCATCGGGCCTTGGCCGGCGCGTGGTCGTGTGCAACGTGTAGTTGACTGGCACCTGGTCCTGCTTCAGGCGCTCGATTACGCTGTCCTTGCCGGCGCCTGATGGCGCCGAGAGGACGAACAGGCGGCCGCGCCGGCGACCGGCGACCTGGCGGCGCAACGCGGCCAGTCCGGCCTGTGCCGAGGCGGACGCCATGCATCGGTCGGCATCGGGAGAGGAATCCGGCATCGGTGCTTGCTATGCCTCCGGCGGCCGGGTTTGTGCCGCGGGTCAGCGGCTCCGACTCTGAGCGTACACGACGATAACGTGGCTGTTAAGTTGCGAGCGTGGTACCCTCGCTGGTACTCACCGCTAGAACAGCCATGAATCTTCACCTCTATCGTCTTGCGGCCGACCAGAAGAGCCGGCGCCGCTGCCCGCGTTGGGGCAGCCGGCCAGCCGGGGTGACGGTAGCGAGCGCATGATCGGCTCCGGGAGCATGGGCGGCGGCGCCGGCGGCGGCGGGACGCGGGTGCCCCGCTCGCTGACGCTTGGCTCCGGCGAGGGTGGCTCGTGGCGGGACATCCTCCGCGTGCTGGGGTATCTCCGTCCCTACTGGCACCTTATGGCGATTAGCTACGGCTGTTGGCTGGTGTCCATCGCGATGGATATGGCCATTCCCATCCAGATCAAGTGGGCGATTGACGACGGCATCGCCGCGGGCAATCCGAACGTGCTCACCAGGGCGCTGTTGATTGCGACCGGGTTGTTCCTGACCAAAGCAATCATCGGCTACGGCTACTATTCGCTGTTTCACGTCTACGAGGCGCGTGCCGCCCGCGACATTCGGAAAGAGGTCTATACGGCCCTGCAACGGATGTCGTTTGCCTACCTGGATCGCGCCGACACCGGGCAGTTGATCGCCCGTGCGACGTCCGACGTCGAGGCGGTGCAGCGGTTCATGGGTCACGGCACGACAGGCTTTGTCGTGGCCGCGGGCACCTACCTGATTGCGCTGGTGGTGATGTTCTTCTTGAGCTGGCAGCTGACGCTGCTGGCACTCGTGACCTTGCCGCTGATGATCTGGACCGGTCTCAGCTTCGGGAACGTCGCCGGGCCGCTCTACGGCCGGGTGCAGCAGCAATACGGCACGGTGACCGGCATCATGGCCGAAAACGCGACCGGCGTGCGCGTCGTGAAAGCGTTCGCCCAGGAGCCACGCGAGATCGCGAAGTTCCAGCGATCCGCCGAGGAGTTGTTCCAGCGTGCTATCCGGCTGGCCCGTTCGATGGCGCGCCGCCAGCCGCTACTCACATGCATTGCCGGGCTGGGGGCCATCATCGTCATCTGGTGGGGCGGGCGGCTCATCCACGAAGGGACGGTGACGATTGGTCTGCTCATCAGTTTTCAGATTTATCTCAACCGCCTGGTGGGGCCAAGTCGCCGGTTCGGCTGGATCATCAGCATGGTGGCCAGTGCCGGCGCCTCCTCGCGGCGCATTTTCGAAGTGCTCGACACGATCCCGGCCGTTCACGACCGGCCGGGGGCGAGCGAGCTAGGAGCAATCGAGGGTGAGGTGCGTTTGGAGCACGTTTGGTTCGAGTTCGAGCCGGGGGTGCCGGTGCTGCAAGACATCAGTCTCGTTGCCAAGCCAGGTGAAGTGATCGCCTTGGTCGGCGAGACGGGTGCGGGCAAGAGCGCGCTGACCGGCCTGATCCCGCGCTTCTACGATGCTACGAGCGGACGGGTGCTTATTGACGGGCAGGACGTGCGCGACGTCACGATCAGGAGCTTACGTCAGCACATGACCATCGCGCCGCAGGACCCGTTCCTCTTCTCGGAGAGCGTACGCAGCAACATTGCCTACGGTAGTCCGGACTCCGAGCAGGAGGCCGTCGAGGGGGCTGCGACACGCGCCGAGGCACATCATTTCGCCTCGCGGCTCTCCGACGGCTACGAGACTCAAGTCGGCGACCGTGGCGCGATGCTCTCCGGCGGTCAGCGCCAGCGGGTGTCGCTGGCCCGCGCCATCCTCGTCGAGCCGCGAATCCTGATCCTGGACGATGCGACGTCCAGCGTGGACATGGAGACGGAATACCGTATCGAGCAGGCGCTCCAGGACGTGATGAACCGGAAGACCACGTTCGTGATCGCGCATCGGCTCTCGACCGTCAAGCGCGCCGATCAGGTGCTGGTCATGGAGGGGGGGAAGATCGTCCAGCGCGGCACACACGAGGAGCTTATCCGCCAAGACGGCTCCTACCAGCGGATCTATGAGGTCCAGATGCGCGACCAGGAGGAATATCAGGCCGCTCGCCAGCAATCGGAAGCGAGCAACGGAACGCCCCACAACGGAGCTTCCTCGGACAGTGAACCCGCACGTGGCGACGGCGGGCGGAAGGAGCAACGCTAGCCATGGGCGGCCGCTGGATGAATTTCTATGCCGACCTGCCGGACTACGATCCGAACGCGCGGCGCCTGACCGACCGCGACGTGCTGAGCCGCTTTGGTGGGCTGCTGTACCCGTATTGGCGCCGGATGGCCCTCGCCTTCCTGCTGGTGATGGTCGTCTCGGGCATGATGATTATGCAGCCGTGGTTGATCCAGGTGGCCATTGATCACGGTATTGGGACGGATGACCGGCCGGGGAGCTTGGACGTCCTCAATTCGTCGGCGGTCGCGTTTGTTGCCTCGCTGATCGTCTTCTGGGCCGCTTCCTACGCCCAAACGTACTTGCTCTCGTGGATCGGACAGCGGGTGCTGCTCGATATTCGCCGCCGGCTGTTCACGCACTTGCAATCGCTCTCGCTGCGCTACTACGACCGGACGGCGGTGGGTGAGGTCATCTCGCGGCAAACGTCCGACGTCAACGCATTGAACGAAGTGCTGACGCAAGGCTTGACGAGCACGATTGCAGATTTCGTGCTGCTCGTCGGGACGATTGCGATTATGACGAGTATGAGTTGGAAGCTCACGCTCGTGACATTCACGGTCCTGCCGATTATGTACGTGATTGCGCGGCTCTTTGCCAAGTACGGCCGGAATGCCTATCGGCGGCTGCGGCTGGCCATGGCCGACATGAACTCCAACCTGGCCGAGAACATTGTCGGGATGCGGATTGTGCAGGCGTTTCGCCGCGAGGAGCGGAATGCGGCCCAATTCGATATTGTGAACGACTACAATCTCCAAGCCACCTACGCCACCATCGGGCCGCACGCGGGCATCTTCCCGATCATGGATCTGCTGGATGCCGCCGCGACGGTGCTGTTGATCTGGGTCGGGGGACAATGGATCCTCGGCGATGCTTCCTCCGAATTGACCATCGGTGTGCTGACGGCCTTCATGCTGTTTGTCACCCGGTTCTTCGAGCCGATCCGGGACCTGACGACGCGGTTTGACGTGCTGCAAGCGGCGATGGCTGCGGGCGAGCGCATTTTTGGCCTGCTGGAGACCAAAATCGAGGTCGCGGATCGTCCCGATGCCAGCAAACTACCGGCGATCAAGGGGCACATCGAGTTCGATCACGTGCGGTTCGGCTACCATCCGCAGGTTCCGGTGTTCCATGATCTGTCGTTCACGGTGAATCCCGGCGACCGGTTCGCGTTCGTGGGGCGCACGGGGGCCGGCAAGAGCACGATTATCCGTCTCTTGATGCGCTTCTACGACATAGACGGCGGCGCAGTGCGGATTGACGGGCACGATGTGCGTGAGGTGACCCAGGAGAGCTTGCGCCGGCGGATCGGTCTCGTGCTTCAGGAGCCGTTCCTGTTTGCCGGCACGATCCGCGAGAACATCGCCTATGGCTGGCAGGAGGCGACCGACGAGGACATTGTGCGGGCCAGTACGCTCGTGGGGCTGCATCCGTATGTCGCCGGGCTACCGGACGGCTACGACTCGATTGTCGAAGAACGGGGTGGCAACCTGTCGGGCGGGCAGCGGCAGCTTATTTCGTTGGCCCGTGCGCTGCTGATTGATCCGCGCATCATCATTCTCGACGAGGCCACCTCGTCGGTGGACACGGAGACGGAGCTACTGATTCAGCGAGGTTTGGATCGGCTGATGCAAGATCGCACGGCGCTCATCATCGCCCACCGCCTTTCGACGATCAAGAACGCCAACCGCATTTTGGTGCTGGATCGTGGCCGGCTGGTGGAGCAGGGCACCCACGCAGAACTGCTGGACGCGGAGGGCTACTACTTCCGGCTCTACACTACCGGCTTCAGCACCAGTGAAGACGAGCCGGACTATGTGGAAGAGCCGGTCCGTGTCGCCGCCATCGGCTAGAGCAGCCTCCTACGGCAGCGGCAGTTACGCTACTCCGTTTCACAGCCGCACCAGTGTCGGGAACGATGTGCCGGTACGTCTCAAACGCCCTCATAACCGGTATCGCGCTCGGCTCGAACCATCTCCGGGAGGGTGGCGCCGGGACCCAGCTTGACCCGGTGGGCATCCATGCATCGTCCGGCCTCGTGCAGTGCCGTCTTATCCATGTCCGAAAGGGGCGTGTGCAACTCTTCCCACAACGCTACTAGCCACGCCGGTCGAGACTTCTCTACTCTATCCATGCGTATGCTCCCCACGTTCCAGCCTAGTATCCCTGTGACCGGGGCAATCCCCACCAGGCGAGGGGCGAGCCGGCCGCTGGTATAATCGCGGGAATCAGGCCGAACTGCGGGAGCTACCCCGGCACAGGATCAAGTGGCAGCGCGCATGTATCGGACTAGCCAGTGGACCTTTTGACCGTCTCCGTCGTCATCCCGGTGCTCAACGAGGCCGCGACGCTGCGGCGGCAGGTGCTGATCCTGCGGGCCTTTCTGAACGAGCACGTCGCCGCGGCTGCCGGCTACGAGTGCCACATCGTCATTGCCGACAATGGCTCGACCGACGCGACGGCAGCGGAAGCCCAGACCTTGGCGCAAGAATATGCCAACGTGGCCTACCTCTATCTGGCCCAACGCGGCCGGGGACGGGCACTCAAGCACGCTTGGCTGGCCACGGACTCCGACCTCGTGGCCTATATGGACGTGGACCTCTCGACGAATCTGCTGGCCTTCCGTCCCCTGCTCGATACCCTACGCTACGGCTGCGACGTGGCGACCGGCTCGCGGCTGATGCCGGCATCGCGCATCCGCCGCTCCTTCAGGCGCGAGGTCTTGTCGCAGGGATACAATCTGCTGATTAAGGCGCTGTTCTGGCATCATTTCTCCGACGCGCAGTGCGGCTTCAAGGCCCTCACGCGCCGGGCTGCGGAGAAGCTCCTGCCGCTGATTGAGGACACGAGCTGGTTCTTCGATACCGAGTTGCTGCTGCTGGCCGAGCATCTGGGGTATCGGATCGCCGAAGTGCCCGTCGAGTGGGTGGAGGACTTGGACTCGCGCGTCAGGATCATCCCGACCGCCGTCGCCGACATCAGGGGCTTGTTACGTATGCGCCGCAAGCTGCGGACGCTACCGCGCCAGTGATGCACGTCCGCCGCGCGCACCGGAGAACCGGAGTACCATCATGCCACGAAGCAGGCGCTCCGCTGCCAGCCGGCGGCGGGCACGAGCCGCCCGTGCCGCCAATACCTTGCCCAGTAGGAGCAGTTCCGACCGCAGTCGGCGACGATGGTCCACCGCCATTCTGGCCGGCATCGGCCTGCTCGTCATCATTAGCATGGTAATCACCACTTGTGGTGTGGGCGGATCACTGCCGGCGTTCTAGGCACTGTGACCACTGGGCCGGTCAGGCCCGCGTCGGTCCGGGGAATGGTCGGCCCAGACGTATCAGCCGCACTTGCCCCACATTTTCGGGAAATTCTAATCGTCTTCTCCGATGAGGAGCGTATGCACGTCAGCCTGGCGCGCGCGCTTCGTGTCTTGGGGATGGAGGCGATAGCCGGCAACGACCGCCAGGGCGTCCTGACGGAATACGCTGCTCAGGGCGTCGGCGGACTGCCGCACCCGCTCGATATCGTGTTGGCTGACGTCGTTGGAGACTTCGACGGCTACCCACACCGGAGCGCGGTCATCCTTGCGTTGGGCGCGAAGAACGATGTCCGTCGCGCTGATGCGGGTATCCTGCGCGGCGGTGATGACTCCATTGTCCAGAGCTTCTTCAACCGGCTCATATAGCTCGGATTCGGTGTCCGATACCGGGCTGTGCATCACCTGCGGCCGGCGCAGGCCAAGCCGCTGGCTGACCAGCGGGCGAATTCGTCGGTGGAGCTTCACCTCCAGGCTATCTCCCTTGAGGACTGAGACGTCGACTTCCAAGCGCCCCACTCGGGTCTTCAAGTCGGAGACATCGGTCTTGAGTTCGCGGACATCGGTCTTGAGTACGGAGACATCACCCTTGAGTTCGCGGACATCGCTCTTGAGTTCGGAGACATCGCTCTTGAGTTCGCGGACATCAGCCTTGAGTACGGAGACATCACCCTTGAGTTCGGCAATATCGGATTCGATACGCTCCAAACGTAGCGGCATACCCCGAAACTCGTTGGTGAGCATGGCGCGTAGCAATAGGGTCTGCGCGCCAGGGGTCGCCTGAAGCTCGGCAATGATGCGAGCAACCAGGGACTCCGGGTCGAGTGACTGGGATACTGTGGCCATGACTAACTTATACCATATCGCACTGCCGTCAATCACCACCGCGCGGCGGGCAGCACAGCTGCACGGCACCAGGTCCTGCTATGATCTCGGTCGTGCCAACGCTGGCGCCACACGAAAGGAGTGCCTCACCATGATGCAGCTCGGCTATAGCACCTGGGGTATGCCGACCCTGCCGGCCGACGTGGCGATTCCCTATCTCGCCAAGCTGGGATTCGAGGCGGTCGAGCTGACCGTCATCCCGGGGTGGGTTACGGAGCTATCCACACTCGACGCGCCGGCCCGACGCGCCATCCGCCAGCTCTACGACGACTATCAAGTAGACCTTTCGGCGCTGGCCGGACACGTCCCTATACTCACAGATGAAGACGAGTACCGGCAGAACCTCGCCCGCCTGCAAGCGGAGGTAGACCTCGCCGTGGACTTGGCCGGGGCCGACGGGCCACCACCGCTGAATACCGCCACCGGCGGCGCCCCGGAGCACTGGGAGACCGACAAGGGGCTGGCCGTCGAGCGGATCGGCGAGTTGACGCGCTACGGCGAGTCGCGGGGCGTGGTGATCGCACTGGAGCCACACGTTGGCCAGGGCCTGAACTCACCGGAAAAGACGCTCTGGCTCCTCGACCAAATCGACTCGCCGTGGCTGAAAGTGAACTTCGATATCAGCCACTTCAACGTCCAGGGCATGAGCATGGAGGACACCGTACCACCCATGGCCCCGGTGAGTGTCCACACCCACGTCAAGGACGAGCGCGGCGTACTGCCCGACTATGAGTTCCTGATCCCCGGCGAGGGCGAGATGGACTATACGCGCTACCTCAAGCTGATGGATGCCGCCGGCTACACCGGCTCAATTACGGTAGAGATCAGCAAGCAGGTTCAGGCCCGGCCGGACTACGATCCGTTCGCCGCCGCCCGGCAGTCATACGACGTGCTCAACGCCGCGTGGCAAGCAGCCGGCCTGCCGCGACTGCGCGGCGGCTAGGTTGCGTTGACATTTGCGGAAGCCGCAATCCACGTCCCCGGCCCCCACCCTCACCCTCACCCGTTGCGACAGGGGAGGGGACATCTCGTCCCCTGGCACCGCAGCGGTCCCCACTGCCATCCCCCCGCGGCGGCGGGGGGCCATAGGGGGGCCAGAGCGTGCCACTATAATCTACGGAGCGCGGCCTCCCGGCGCTCCCGTTTGCCTCCGCTCCGGGGCCCTGTGACTGTGCAGACGACGCGGGTCAGCCTCGCCGCCCAGTCGTGACGTATGAAGACTGATCCACCGCCGGCGGCCGCCGTCGAAGAACCGGCACCGCCGTCCCCGTGGTCCCAGCCGTCCGCCGAGGAGCGCGTCCTCAGTGTGCGGCGGCTACGGAGGCACCTGGCACGGTGGGCCGACTCGACTTTCGATGCGCTGCGCGTGCGCGACTACCGGCTCCTGTGGCAGGGCAATAGCATCACCTCGATGGGCTTTTGGATGCAGCAGGTGGCCATCGGCTGGCTGATCCTCGACCTCACCGGCTCACCCTTCTTCCTCGGCGTGGCCGGGTTCTGCCGGACAGCGCCCGCGCTCGTGCTGGCGCCCGTTGCCGGCGTACTGGCCGACCGCGTCAACCGGCGGCTCATCATCCTCACCTCGCAAATGGTCCTCTTTGTCGTCACTGCCCTCATCACGTTCCTGATCTTCAGTGAACGCATTACCATCACGCATATCCTGATTGTCAGCACGTTCCACGGCATCGCTATCGCCGTCCAGCTCCCGGCGCGGCAGGCGCTTATCCCGCAGGTCGTGGGACGGGAGAAGTTGACCAACGCGCTGGCCTTGTTCTCGTCTACGCAGAGCTTAAGTCGCGTCATCGGGCCGAGTGTGGCCGGGGTCATCATGGGTGTGGCCGGCGTGGCCTGGTGCCTCGCCTTCCAAAGCCTGGCCTATCTCTGGGCCATCGGCAACGTCTTGCAGATGCGGATACCCGGCCCCAAGCGCATTGGCCGGGCCAGCGCCGGCGTCTTCGCCAACCTGCGGGAAGGGCTGGAGTTTTGCTTCCGCACCAAGCCGCTGCTGTTCCAACTGTTGCTGGCCGTTGCCCCGATTGTGCTGGCCATGCCCTACATGACCCTGCTGCCGGCCTTCGCCCGCGATGTCTACGGCATCGGGCCGGGCGGGCTGGGGCTGCTGTACGCCGGTATGGGTACCGGCGCCTTCGTCGGTGCCGTGCTGCTCGCCTCGCGGCGCGGCATTCGGCGCAAGCAGTTCGCCACCGTGCTGGTTGCGATAGCAAATGGGATTTTCCTGATCGTGCTCAGTGTGGCGCCCTGGCTGCCGGTGGGGCTGCTGGCGCTGGCTGCCGTCGGGGCCGCCGGAGCGGCGTTCACCACGCTCAACGGCTCGGTCATCCAGGAGCTGGCGCCGGACAATCTGCGCGGCCGCGTGAGCGGCATCTACCTGCTCCTGATGGGGTTGATGCCGTTCGGGACGGTCCCGGCCGGCATCATCGCTGCCGCTTGGGGTGCGCCGGTCGCGGTGGCCCTTGGCGGCGGCCTCACCATCCTCTGCACACTCACCCTCCTGGCTGCCCGGCCGCAGCTCCGGCACGCCTAGGCCAATGGCGAGTGGCGAGTGGCCCCCGCCCTACCCCCTGACAAGGGTAGGTTTTTCGGCAGAAGGCGGTGCGGACCTAACCCCCGGCCCCTTCCCTGCCAGGGAAGGGGAGCGCTGGCGGCGCCGGTCCGCCGTTGCCCTCCAGGGAAGCGGGGGCGGTGTGACAAGCGGCAGCTGGGGGCTGGATTGCGGCTCCCGCCGGAATGACGAGCGCGTGGGCGCGATTCATCGCGCCCCTACAAAAAACTACCCTTGTGAGGGCCGGTATCCGGGATGAAGCAGGACACCAAGCGGCAGGCCGTGCTATAGAATCCCTAGTGGAGGTACTTCAGTGACTGACCAGCCGATCTACGATTTTCATACGCACAGCTTTCTCAGCGATGGCGTCCTCTCACCTATCGAGTTGATCCGCCGCGTCCATATCCAGGGGTATCGGTCCATCGCCATCACCGACCACGTCGGCGTTGGCGGTATTGAGCAGTTGCTCGAATCGCTGGCCGCAGACTGCGCCGAGGCAGAGCGGTATTGGGACATCCGCTGCCTGCCGGGCGTGGAGCTGACCCACCTGCCGCCGGAGGCTATTGCCCCGGCGGCAGCGCGGGCACGGCGGGCGGGGGCGGCCGTGGTGGTCGTGCATGGGGAATCCACCGCGGAGCCGGTAGTGGCTGGCACCAATCGCGCCGCCGTAGTCTGCCCCGACGTAGATATTTTGGGTCATCCGGGGCTGATTGCCGCCGAGGATGTGCAACTGGCACGCGAGCACGGCGTCTACCTGGAGCTTTCCGCGAAACGCGGCCACAGCCTGACGAACGGGCACGTCGCGCGGCTGGCGCGTGAGTTCGGCGCGACGTTGATCGTTAATAGCGATGGACACCAGCCCGGCGAATATCTCACCGCCGCGACGGCGCGGAACGTGGTCCTGGGCGCGGGCTTGCCGGAATCCGAGCTACCCACGATTCTCCGGTATACGCCGCAACGGCTACTACAGCGGATTGACCAGCGGTGTGCCGGCCGCCCTAGAGCGGTGCAGGTGGCCTGAATACCTAGGTACTGGAAGGGCAATGAACGCAACAAGCGAGCCAAGTGACGCCGAACGCCAGCCGCCGGCCGACGAACCGGCGTCAATCGAGACGCTGATCCTGCCGGTCTTGCCGCTGCGGGACCAGGTGCTGTTCCCGCGCGTGGTATCGCCGCTGGTCGTGGGCCGGCAGCGGTCCCTACGAGCTATCGAGCGTGCCCTCGCCGGTGACCGCAGTATCTTGGTGCTCACCCAGCGGGATAGTGCCGAAGACGAACCCGGACACCAAGACCTATTCGAGGTCGGCACCGAGGCCATCATCGGACGGCAGCTCAAGCTGCCGGAAGGCCGCACCAGCATCCTGGTGCAGGGACAGCGGCGCGTCAGAGTCCGGCACTTCCGCCGCCTCGACCCGCTCATCGAGGCGGAGGTGGAACCCATCGAGGACGACGATGAGGTGCCGCAGGACGATGCGGCAACAGCAGCGGCCGCCCAAGCCCAGCAAAAAGCGGTGCTCACGCTGTTCGAGGAGTGCGTCAAGCTCAACGACAAGTTGAGCGATGACACCTACGTGATGGCGATGAACACGGATAGCCCCGGCTGGCTCGCCGATGTCATCGCGGACGCCCTCGACTTGCCGTTCGACCGGAGCCAGGCGCTACTGGAGACCTTCGACCCGCCGGCGCGCCTCACGGCCATCCACACGCTATTGGAGAAGGAACGGGACCTGCTCCAGCTAGAGACGCGCTTTCAATCGGAGCGCAACCAGGAGGCCGACGAAGGCCAGCGCGAGTTCTTTCTCCGTGAGCAGTTGAAGGCCATCCAGGAGGAGTTGGGCGAAACGGATGACCAGACGCGAGAAAATGCCGAGCTGCGCGAGCGTATCGCCGCGGCCGGAATGCCCAAAGCGGTCACCGAGCGAGCCGAAAAAGAGCTGGGGCGGCTCCAGATGATGCCACCGGGATCCCCGGAAACCGGCATCATCAGCACCTACCTGGACTGGCTCCTGGCCGTGCCTTGGCAGAAACGCACGACCGATCAGCTCGACATCCGCCGCGCGGCACGGCTGCTCAACGCCGAGCACCATGGCCTCAAGCGGATCAAGGAGCGCATTCTCGAATATCTGGCGATCCGCAAGCTGTCTCCCCATACCCGCAGCCCGATCATCTGCTTTGTGGGCGCGCCGGGCGTGGGTAAGACGAGCCTCGGTCAGTCCATCGCGCACGCCTTGGGACGCACCTTCGTCCGGCTTTCGCTGGGCGGTATTCGCGACGAGGCGGAGATACGCGGACATCGGCGCACCTACATCGGCGCGCTGCCGGGGCGGATCATTCAGGCGATGCGTCAGGCCGGCACCATGAACCCGGTCTTCATGATGGACGAGGTGGACAAGCTCGGCATGGACTTCCGCGGCGACCCCAGCTCGGCGCTGCTCGAAGTGCTCGATCCCGAGCAGAACAACACATTCTCGGATCACTACCTGGAGGTACCCTACGATCTGTCCCAGGTGATGTTCATTACCACGGCCAACATTCTGGACCCGGTGCCTCCGGCGCTGCAGGACCGGATGGAGGTCATCGAGCTACCCGGCTACATCGAGGCCGAGAAGGTGGAGATCGCCAAACGCTTTCTCGTGCCGCGCCAACTGGAGGAGCACGGCCTGCGGCGCGATCAGGTCCGGATTGGCGTGCCGGTCATCCGCCGCCTAATCCGTGAATACACGCGGGAAGCCGGCGTGCGGAACCTGGAACGGGAGCTGGCGACGATCTGCCGCAAGATCGCCCGCAACGTCGCCGAGCAAGAGGAAGCCACGAACGGCGCTACCAAGGTTGCCGACGCGCCGGCGAAGCCGGTCACGCGGACGACCAAGGCCAACGGAGCGCCGCTCCGCGTCCGCACGCGGGACTTGGCAACACACCTCGGCCCGGCCCGCTTCCGGCAAGAACCGGCCAACAAGCGCCCGCAGGTCGGCGTGGCGACGAGCGTGTATTGGACCCCGGCCGGTGGCGATCTCGCGCCGGTAGAAGTGACGCTGCTCGACGGCAAGGGCAAGCTCATCCTGACCGGCCAGCTCGGCGACGTGATGCGCGAATCGGCACAGGCGGCCCTGAGCTTTGCACGCTCGCGGCGCCGCTGGCTCCAGCTGGACAAGGATTTCGCCGAGCACCGCGACATTCACATGCACCTGCCGGCCGGGGGCATCCCGAAGGACGGACCGTCGGCCGGGATCACGATGGCCACGGCGTTGATCTCGGCGCTCACAGGACGAGAGGTGCGGGCCGACGTCGCAATGACCGGGGAGATCACACTGCGTGGTCGCGTCCTGCCCATCGGTGGCCTCAAAGAGAAAGTGCTGGCCGCGCATCGCGGCGGCATCCGCACCGTTGTCTTGCCGGCACGCAATCGCAAGGACCTGTTCGACGTGCCGGAAGACGTGCAGGAGGCGCTGGAGATTGTCTTCGTGGAGCACATGGAGGAAGTCCTGGACGTTGCGTTCCCCGCGTTCCCGGCGGAGGGCGCCATCATCAACGGTCCACCGTTGGCATCCTGAGCAGGCAGCATGAGCGTCGGAGTGTCGCGTCGCCGCTTCGGGCAGGTCGCCGGCCTGGGTACGGCCGCGGCGCTCGCCGGGGCGTGTACGATCACCGAGGAGCCGCCGGTGGAGCGCACCATTCTCCACACCGGCGGCAATCCCTGGGGTGTCAATACCTTCCTCCATAAGGAGGTCGAAGACTGGAAGAAGGACCTGTCCCTGCGGATGATCCGGGACGCCGGCATCGGGTGGATCAAGCAGCAGTTTCCGTGGGAAGAGATCGAGCAGCCCCGCAAAGGTCAGTATTGGGACACGAAGTACAGCCAGGTCACGTGGGCAAAGTTCGATGATCTGGTCGCTCTTGCCGAGCAGCACGGCTTGAAGGTGATCGCGCGACTGGATCGGCCGCCGGCGTGGGCACGCTCGAATCAAGAGCACCACAGCCATCCACCCGACGACTTCGGCGACTTCGGCGACTTCGTGACGACCACGGTAGACCGCTACCGGGGCCGGGTAGAGCACTTTCAGATTTGGAACGAGCCGAACCTCGGCACGGAGTGGACCGGGCGCGTGGACCCGGACGCCTATGCCGAGCTGCTGCAGATCGCCTATACGCGGGCCAAGGATGCCAACCCCAACGCCGTGGTGCTCTGCGCGCCGCTGGCGATCAACCTGGAGCGCGGCCCGGTCAATCTGAACGAGTTGGAATACCTGGATCAGCTCTACGCAGCCGGTGCTCAACCCTATTTCGACATCATGCTGGCCAACGCCTACGGGATGGACCGGCCGCCGACGGAGCCACCGCGCTCCGATACGCTCAACTTCCAGCGCGTGCGCCTGCTGCGCGACGTAATGGTCCGCCACGGTGATAGCGAGAAGGCGGTGTGGTTCAATGAATACGGCTGGAACGCTTCACCGCCGACCATGCCGCCGGAGCAGTTGATCTGGCGCCGAGTCACCGAGCAGCAGCAGGCGGAATGGACGGTCGAAGGGGTGCTCCATGCGCGACGCGAGTGGCCCTGGGTTGGCTCGGTCATGATTTGGTACTTCCGGCAGGTCGGAGACATCAGTCCGGCGCAGTCCGAATACTACTTCCGCATGGTCGAGCCGGACTTCGCACCGCGCCCGGTGTACTTCGCAGTCAAGCGGGCGGCTACGGCCCGCCGCGGCTGGTGACGCGCTTGGGCGGCACAATCCGTCGGGGTTCAAGGTAGTACAGACCTGGTGGGGCAACGTCGCTGGCACACCCGGCTAGTCGGCTTCGGCATCCTCGTGCTCTGGCTGCTGGCGCTGGTCAGCACGACGGGCGGGCTGCTGCTGTATCGTCTCGTTGTCGAGGATGGCGTCGGTTACGGCCGGCAGGCCGTGCCGATTGCGGACCGCGCCGTGGCACAGCTCGGCATCAATACGCGCCTGGAGTTGGAAACGACCGCGGGAGTGACGCGATCATTGCGGCTGGCCCAAGCGGCGGGCATCCGCTGGATACGCCAGGAGTTCCTGTGGACCGATCTGGAACGGCGCAAGGGGCAATACCGGCACGAGACCACCGGCCGCACGACCTGGGACAAGTACGACCACATCGTAGACACGGCCCGCAGCGAGGGTCTGCGGATCATCGCGCGGCTGGACCGGCCGCCCGAATGGGCACGTCCCCCCGGTAGTAGCGGGACCCATCCACCGTTGAACTATCTTGACTACGGCGATTTCGTCTACGATTTCGTCACGCGCTACCGGGGCCGGATCAGCCACATCCAAATCTGGAACGAGCCGAATCTGAACCATGAGTGGGGCGACCGTCCGGTTGATCCGGCTGCGTATGTCGAGTTGCTCCGCACCGCCTATCGGCGGGCGAAAGAAGCCGATCCCACGATCCGCGTCTTGGCGGCCGGCCTCGCGCCCACGCTCGAACGCGGTGACCGCGGCCTCGACGACCTCGCCTTCCTCGAACGCATGTATGAACATGGCGCCAAAGACTTCTTCGACATTGCCTCGGTGATGGCCTACGGTCTCTGGACCGATGCCGACGACCATCGCATCGCGCCCGAACGCACGAACTTTCCCCGTCTGATACTTACGCGGCGCTTGATGGAAGCCTGGGGAGACGGCGCCAAGCCGATTTGGGTCTCGGAGTTCGGCTGGAACGCGCTGCCAGCCGGTTGGCAAGGGCACCCCTCACCATGGGGGTCGTTCTCCGTGGCCGAGCAACGCCGCTCGACCGTTCGTGCGCTGGAGCGAGCGCGAGACGAGTGGCCGTTCGTCGGCGTCATGACGCTGTGGGTGCTCCGCATTCCGGGCGTCCATCCCGACGACCCGACCGCGTTCTTCGCGCTGCTCGACGACGACTGGCGACCGCGCCCCCTGTACGCCGCGCTGCAAGCGGCGAGCGCCGTTACCGTGCTTGGACCGGGCTGGCACGAGGAGTCCCACCCGGACATCCTGATCGAGGGTGCCGGCCAATACACCTCCGATCCGGCGGCCAGCGGCCAGCGGTACTGGGAAAGTCCCATCGCCGGCACGACGCTGCGGCTCACGTTCCGTGGCACGGACGTGGTGCTACTGGCGCCGGTGGGGCCGGGACGTGGTATCGCCGAAGTGACCATTGACGGGGTGCCAACGCTGGCCAATCGGCTCCCGTCCGGTCCTGCGAGCCGGGCGCTGCTCGACCAATACCGGCCGGAAGCCTTATCGCAACAGCACATTCCCATCGCTACGGGACTCCCGGATCGTCTGCACGAACTGGAACTGGTCGTGACGGGGCGGCAGCATGAAGCCGCCGCGGGGCCGGCTATCGGCGTGGACGCGATCTTGATCGGTCGCGCGCGCCCGCTCGGCCCGTATCTCATTACCGGCGGCGTGTGGGGCGCGGCGCTCCTCGCGCTACTCTGGCGCGTGCGTCGCTGGCTGCGGCGCAGCCTCACGCCACTGCTGGCCCCGCTCCTGGGACAACCGGGAGCGATGGATGGCGACGCCGCGTGGCAAGGTCTCCGCTCATTGACGGACGAACAGCCGCTCCACGGTCTATTGCGCCGATGGCAGAGCACGGACAGGTGGCCGTTGGCAGTCGCCTTGGCTGCCGTGACGGCCATGCTCCTCCTGCCGGGGTGGCCGGCACTGGCCTTCGCCGGGTCTCTCGGGCTGCTGGTCCTGTGGCGCCCGCGTACCGGCGTACACATGCTTATCCTATCGCTCCCTCTGCACACCCACGCGGTGCAGCTGGGGCTGGGGCGCGTGACGTTGACGGAGTTGCTCTGGATTACAACGGCCGCGGCGGTTGTGGCGCGAGCGGTGTGGCACGAACGCTGGCCGCGTTGGCCGGGGCCGTTCGGAGGGCCGGCCGCGCTGCTGATCGTGGCGGCGGCCGTGGCCACCGTTGGCGCGCAGGTGCCGACGCTGGCGCTGCGCGAGCTACGAGTCGTCGTACTGGAGCCGGCCCTACTGCTGGTGCTGATCGTGACGCTGTTCCGGCGGCGCGGCGACCCGGCCCGGCTGGCCTGGGCACTGGTGGCCGCCGGTGTCGGCGCCGGCGCGGCGGCGCTGGCCCTCGGCGCGGCCGGCCAGCGGCTCATCGAGGCGGAGGGTGTTGTGCGGCTGGCCGGCCTCTCCGGCAGCCCCAACCACCTCGCGCTCTTCCTGGGACGGCTGCTCCCTCTCGCCGCAGCCCTCGTGGTCCTCCACATCGGGAGCGGGCAAGCCAACCCGCCGGAGGAACCTCACCACACCAGTCGGCTGCTGCCGTCCTGGCGGTTAGGAATGGCACTGTCGGGCACCGGCATTATCGGCGCGGCGCTCCTCTTCTCGTTTTCACGTGGAGCGTGGCTGGCCAGCGCCGCCGGCGTGGGGGTAGTGTTGATCGGCTTGCTCGCGCTCAGGGGCGGTGTCGCGCCGAGGGCCTGGTGGCGTTCCGTGGCGCGACAGCTCGGCAGCACCGCCGGCCGCCGCACACTCGTCGCCGTGGTCGCGGCCCTCGTCCTCGTCGTCGTCCTGGGCATTGGCTTGGCAACGCGCGTGGAGCGATTGAGCAGCATTGGCGACCCGCTCGGTGGCACGATGGCCCTGCGTCTCCAGCTTTGGCAGGCCGCGCTGCGGATGGGGCTGGATCATCCGCTCTTCGGCGTCGGACCGGACGGATTTCTCTACGCCTATCCGGCCTACCGCGAGGGTGTGGCCTGGAAAGAGCCGTTCGTCTCGCACCCCCACAACCTGGTCCTCGATTACTGGCTGCGCGGGGGTATAATGGGCATCGCTGCCCTCGGCTGGCTGCTCGCGGCCTGGGGCCGCGGTCTGTTGCGGCTGATGCGAAAGGATGGTGCCGCCGTACCCAATGCTCCGCCGGACGGAGTGCGTCGTTCGCAACTGCTTACATTGGGACTGACCGGCAGCTTCACCGCCTTTGTGGTACATGGGCTAGTGGACAACTCCTACTTCCTACCGGACCTCGCCTACGTCTGCTGGGCTAGTGCAGGCGTGTTGGTCGTGCTCATGCAACACACATCAGTTTCGCTGCCCACCACGCCGGAGAAGAGTACCTAGCCATGCGTGTGCTCGTCGTCGGTGGCGCCGGTATGATCGGCTCCCACGTCTGTGAAATGCTGCTTGCCGACGACCAGGAGGTCTGGTGTCTCGACAGTCTACTCACCGGCTTTCGTGCCAGCGTCGCCGGCCTGGCCGACCGGCCCGGCTTTACATTCGTCCATGCCGACATCAGCGCGGCACTGTCCACCGACCTGCCCCCCATGGACTGGATTCTGCACCTGGCCAGCCCGGCCAGCCCACTGGACTTCCGGCGCCTGAGCCTGGAGATCATGGCGGTCAACGCGCGCGGCACCGAGCACCTGCTCGCGTTGGCGCGGCAGCACGGTAGTCGGTTGCTCTTCGCCTCGACCTCGGAAGTCTACGGCGATCCCCAAGAGCATCCGCAGCGTGAGACCTATTGGGGCCATGTGAACCCCATCGGCCTGCGCGGCTGCTATGACGAAAGTAAGCGGTACGGCGAGGCGCTGACGATGGCCTACGCCCGTCGCTATGATCTCGACGTGCGGATTGTGCGGATTTTCAATACCTACGGGCCGCGCACGCGCCACTACGATGGCCGCGTCGTGCCCAGCTTCATCTGTAGCGCCCTCGCCGGCGATCCGCTTACCGTGATCGGTACCGGCGAGCAGACGCGGAGCTTCTGCTACGTGACCGACTTGGCCGCTGGCATTCTGCGCGTCATCGCGGCGCCCGAATCCGCAGCGCGCGGCGAGGTATTCAACCTCGGCAACCCGGACGAATGGACGGTAGGCACGTTTGCAGAGCTGGTGGTCGAGGTGGCCGGATCGCGGTCCCCCATCACGCGGCAGGCGGTTCGGGAGGCCGACCCGGTGTACCGGGACGACCCCGGCCGGCGCTGCCCGGACATCACCAAAGCCCGCGCGGTGCTGGGCTGGGAGCCGACGGTGCCGCTGCGCGAGGGGTTGGCGGAGACGATTGCCTGGTTTCGGACCACGCGCGGCTCCGAGTATGCCCGGCGTCCGGACCGCTAAGGTCCTCGTGTGTAGAATCCGGACCACAGGTAGCGAGACAACGTGAGCCTACTGGCGAGAGCACATCGAGGCATTCGGCCGGCATCCGGCAATGGGCCTAGGCCGTGGGCCCACATCAGGGACGCGGTGGGGCTGCTGGCACTCGGCAGCGCCATTGCCATTACGCCATCCTGGCTGTCCGCCGCGGCGTTCGCCGGTATGGTCGTGCTCGTACTGCTGCTGGTGCAGCCACTGGTTGGCGTATTCCTCCTCGCCTGGTCGGTGCCGTTTCAGTCGCTCGTCGCCACGACGCTAGGGGAGTTCCGGGTCAGCATCACGGAAGTGCTGGTCCTGCTGTACGTCGCTGCTGCGCTGCTCTCAATGCGCCGGACACGTGGGCTACCGCGCCCGCTCCTGCTCCTGCCCGGTCTCGCGCTGTTTGCCGTCCTGATGGTGAGTATGTTGCGCTCTCAGGACATCGCCTCCTCGCTGGAGGAAATCATCAAGTGGGCCGAGCTACTCGCCGTCTACGTGGTGACGGTAGGGCTACTGCGCGTTACCCGCTGGCGGTGGTGGGTCGTGGGCGGTCTCTTGGTAGCGGCAATGGCCGAGGCCGGGGTCGGGCTGGTGCAGACGGTCGCCCAAATTGGGCCGCCGCATTTCCTGTTCGCTGGCCTCCTGATGCGGGCGCACGGCACGTTCGGCCAGCCCAATCCGTTTGCCGGCTACATAGTCCTGTTCTTCCCCATCGCCTTTGCGCTGTGGGCGTTCGGCGATCTGGAAGCGCGGTTGCCGTGGATCCGCTCGTTCACCGCGCTGGTAGTGATCGTGCTCGGTAGCGCGCTGCTGGCGTCGCTGTCGCGGGGGGGATTGCTCGGCATGGCCGGCGCCGTGCTGCTGGTCCTGTTGCTGGGTAGTCGAGTTACCCGGCGCCTCACTCTGGCCGGCGGCGCCGCCGTACTCGCGCTCGCTATCGTCGCGGGCCTGGCGCTGCCGGACCGATTCACCGAACCGGCGCTGGACGCGGCCCTGGCCGCCGTCAACGTGCGGACCGTGGCGAGCACCCCAGCGACCCCGGAGAACTGGTCGGTACTGGAGCGGCTCTCCCAATGGCACGCCGGCCTACGCATGTTCCAGGACAACTATCTGACCGGGATCGGCGTTGGCAACTACGACGCTTACTACCCGGCGGTGGCTCTGCCAGACTGGCAGCAACCCTTGGGCCACGCGCATAATCTCTACCTGAACATCGCGGCGGAGACGGGCTTGCTGGGTCTTGGCGCCTATCTCGTGCTCGTGCTGGCAATCGTACACGTGGGACGACGTGCGCTACGCAACCGGGGCGACCGCGCCGGGCGGGCGCTGGCGGTAGGCATCCTGGGCAGCCTGGCGGCCTACTCGATTCATAATCTCTTCGACATGCTCTTCGTCCAGGGCATGGGTGTGCTACTGGGCGTGCTCCTGGCCCTGCTGGAGCATGCGGCGACCGCGCCGGCGGCCAACCGTCTGCGGCCGGAGCGCGGGCCGGCGGCCGGCAGCCGTTCGGGAGTGCCGGCGTGACCGCAGCACCCACACCGCCGGCAGGCGAATCCAACAGTTGGGTGCGGCGGCTGCTGAACGTCCGCACGGCGATCTCCTTCGTCGTCGGGCTGGCAGTCCTGGTCGTGGTCGTTCGCGCGGCCGACGTGAATCTCGACGCCACTTGGACCAGTATCACCAACGCCAACCCCTGGTTCTATCTGCTGGCAATCGGCTCGTATGTTTGCACGTTCCCGGTGCGGGGGCTGCGCTGGCGCCGGCTACTCGGCAACGTGGGCCATCCCTCCCTATCCGTGGCGCGGCTGACCGAGATCATCTACCTCTCCTGGTTTGTCAACAGCATCGCGCCACTCAAGCTCGGCGATGCGTACCGCGGCTATCTCCTCAAGCGCACCGACCGGGTGTCGTTCTCGCGCGCGATGGGCACCGTGTTTGCGGAGCGGGTCATTGACGTGCTGGCCCTCATCCTCCTGTTAGCGTTGAGTGGGTTGCTGGTGCTGCGGGGTCGCGTGGGCGCCGAGCTGATGCAACTGGAGATACTCGCGGCCATTGTCCTCGCCGTGCTCATCGCTGGCGTGCTGGCCCTGCGGTACGGTGGTCCGCGCGTCATCGGCTTCTTCAGCACCCGCATCCAAGCCTACTATGCCCGCTTCCAGCACGGCGTCTTCAATTCGTTCCAGGACCTGCCCGTGGTCGGTACGCTCACCATCCTCGCGTGGCTGGCGGAGGCCGGCCGCCTGTTCTTCGTGCTCCATGCGCTCCACGTGCCGCTCTCCATCGGGTCGGTCCTGTTCGTCTTGACGGCGGCCTCGCTGCTGCTCGTGGTCCCGACTCCCGGTGGCTTGGGCGCCGTCGAGACCGGCATGGTGGGGGTGCTGGCGCTGTTCAGTGTGGCGCCGGAGGTGGCGCTCGGCGTGGCGTTGGTGGATCGCTCGATCAGCTTCTGGGGCTTGATCGTAACCGGGCTGCCTGTCTTCCTCCTCAGCAAGCACACGAAATAGGGACGGCGGGCCGTCCCCCGCCGCAGCGGGGGGACCATAGGGGGGCCCGGAGCTGATGCATCGTGAAGATCGCCATTGACTATACCCCAGCCGTGCGGCAGATTGCCGGGGTCGGTCGCTACACCCGCTCTCTGGTCCAGGCGCTCATCCGCACCGCGCCGGATGACCGCTACACCCTGCTCTATGCGGGAGCCGCACCTTCCATCCCTCTCTCCGCGGGTGTAGAGGAGGAGTCGCGCCGCGACGGAGGGGCAGTAACGCTGCGGCGCTTGCCCGTGCCGGAGCGGGTGCTGAACGTCCTGTGGCATCGCTGGCGGGTCCCGCTCTGGGCCGACCTCTGTAGCCCAGGTAGCGCGGTGCTCTATTCGCCGAACTTCGTACTCCCGCCGCTGCTACGCGCCAAAGGGGTGGTCACGGTCCACGACCTCTCGTTCCTGCGCTACCCGGAGACGCACGATCCCGGTCTAGTTGCCTTCCTCACGGCGGCAGTGCCACGGGCCGTGCGAGCCGCGGCGTTGGTGCTCGCCGACTCGGAGCACACGCGCCAAGACACCATCGCGCTGCTGGGCATCCCGGCGGAAAAGACGGCCGTGCTGCTCTCAGCCGCCGATCCGATCTTCCGGCCGGTGGACGATCCGACCGCGCTCAGAGCGATGCGCCGCCGGCGCGGACTCGAACGTCCCTATATCCTCTCGGTAGGCACGATCCAGCCGCGCAAGAACCTGCCCCGACTGATCGCCGCCGTGCGCCGGCTCCGCGAGCGGACCGGCGAGGACATCGTGCTCGTCCACGCCGGTCGTCGCGGCTGGCTGTACGCCGAGGTGGAGCGGGCAGTGCAGGACCATGCGCTGGCCGACTCGTTCCGGCTGATCGAGGACGCCGACGATAGCGAGCTACGCCTGCTGTACGCCGGTGCGGTGGCGCTGGCCTACCCGTCGCTCTACGAGGGCTTTGGCCTGCCCTGTGTGGAAGCGATGGCCTGTCGCTGCCCCGTCGTGGCCTCGGATGTGTCGTCCGTACCGGAAGTGGTCGGCGACGCCGGCCTGTTGGTGGAGCCGACCGACGTGGAAGCCTTGGCCGAGGCGCTATCCCGCTGTCTCGGCGACACCGAGCTACGCGCCACGCTCATCGAGCGCGGGACGGACCAAGCGGCACGGTTCACCTGGGAGCGCAGCGCCGCCAAGCTACACCGGCTGCTCCACGAGGTCGGGGGCAGTTAGCGCCCGGGGGCTACAGCAAGCCCGCGGCCCATCTACCCTCTCCATTCGGCAGAGACCATGAACTCGTACAGTTCCTTCTTGGAGTTTCTCTTCCTGACCAATTCCGTTCCCAGGTATCTGAATCCCTCCACCTCCAGCAACCTCTCGTATATGCTTTCGACGGGAACTACCGTATCGTAGAACTTGGAATTCCCTACGATATAGAAGAGATTCGCTCCAGGTAGCAATACCTTTTTCATACTCTCTAGGTGTTCAGTGATATCACAGAAGTATCTATGGACGTAGTTTGCAAGCAGAGTGCTATTGCTACCAATCCGCCCCACGATCTCTTTGAAGCCCGCAAACGGTACGGTCGATCCGTTAGGGGACCATCGCGCTAACCGGCTCGTTGCAGCACCCCAGGTTCCCCCGATAGCTCGCCAATCCAACTCTCCGGCCTCTCGGGATTCCTTCAGGAATCCCAGCCAGTACATGTAGGGCCTTACTTCACGCACGTAACTGATTCTGTTCGGGTAGGGGGGTGATGTAATGACGCAATCGTAGCTGCTCGTGACTAGCTGATGCACTCGCCTCGCATCGCCGGTATACACCTGCGATCGGCCTGTCACCGGCAACCGCGCAGCAGGCAATAGTAGCGCCACGCGCCTGGCGAAATCGGCGATTATGAGGTCCGGTTCATTCTCCTGGAACAACGAGCGGCCGGATGCACCATTAAACGACATAGATTGGTGATTGAAGGAAGCGTTAGACCAGTCAATGGAGAGCTGACAGAAGGCAATCAGCAGTAACGTGATGGCTGGTGTGTCACCACACTTATCGCTATGGCATTTCAGAGCATGAAATATGCGTGCCAGCGTAGTTAGGCGCTCCGGTGTCCACCAACGCTCGATGAAGCGGATGGGAGGGGTCCAGAACTGGGAATCCGGGGCTGGCTGGCGAACCTGCTCGGTCACTGACAACGCCAACTGCTCCGCTGCCTCAACGTCTCGTTGGGTGTAGGGATAGAGTTTGGCTCGTGACAACCAGGCCAGAAAGGGATTGATCTCCATCAGATCGCAAGGCACACCGAACTCCGCACAGACCAGGCCGGTGGTACCACTCCCTGCGAATGGGTCCAGGACGGCGGTTGGCTCCGGATGGTGGTCCAATATCTGTCTGACGAGCTTGACGGAATAGGCCGGAGTAAGCCGCAGCCAGCCGTGTCTGCCCTCTTGGAGGTTATGCTTGAAGGTCAGGTCGGCTCGTTGACCAACCATCTTCTAATCCAACAACTTTCCGAGCAGCAGCTCTACTTCGGTTCTCAGCTTGTCGGAATGACGCTGAAAGAAGCTGGCGAGATCGTATCCCACCACGCGTCGGAAAAACTCGTATGTAGATGTCGTGGCATCTCCGGCAAGGGTACCACGGAGGATGAGCCAATTTGCCGAGGCGTAACGCTCGGCGATATCGTCGTCAATCTGGGATGATAGTAGGACCAAGACCGGCAGATATGCATTGGAATAGGCTGCTGCTGCATTCGCCAGATCGGCATTCTGCCGCTTTGAGTCTTTACTTTTACGCAATGACGCTTTGGGGGCTTGATTGACACGCCGCTTTTTGCTAGAATATATGGTCTAGTAAGGGGTGGAATGTGGACTTGCTCACCGTTATGCGTCGGTTCCCGACCCAAGAAGCCTGCCTTGCGTACCTGGAGCACGTGCGTTGGGGAGGCGATCCGCGCTGTCCATACTGCGGCAGTCGGACCGTCTCTCCGAAGCAGGAACGCAACCGGGTTGGACGTTGGAACTGTCACGGCTGTCATTCTAGCTTCAATGTCCTGGCTGGCACGATCTTCTCGGCTACTCGTATCCC
>DAOUJP010000013.1:0-27372 GCA_034422515.1 Chloroflexota bacterium
TTGCGGCTGGTCAGCGTGTTTCAGCGCGGCTGGCGCCCCATCCTGGTGGCGCTGCTCCGGCACGCGCCGCTGCCGCGCGGACGCTTGATCCCCGAACCCTGGCCCGCCCCCCCCATCCTGCTCATCCTTGTATCCTGAAAATCCTGATGCAGACAAAAACCTACCCTTGTCAGGAGGACCGTCCTCCGCCTAAGCGGCGCCCAGCCTCACCTCCAGGCGGCGCCCCATCGCAAACACCGCCATGAAGAGCACCGCGCAGAGCGCCAGACCAATCCCTAGCTCCGGCCACACGTCGGCCAGCGACGCTCCTTTGACGGCGATCTCGAAGAGCGGCGCGAGGAAGTAGTACGTCGGGAACACCTTCGCAATCCACTGCGGGAGGTTGGGCCAGATAAAGAAGACCACCGGTGCGAAGAGCAAGACGCCGCTGGCCTTGGCGGCCGTGAAGAGCATGTTCGTGTCTCGCGCCCACGAGCCGAACAGTAGCCCAATTGCGGCCGACATGAGCGCAGCGAGCGCCAGCGTCAGGAGCAGCGCGGCCGGCTGCGCTCCGAAGGCGTTGTTGATGGCCAAAGTAATCACCCCGGCAGCCAGCGCCAGCACGATACCCAGCACACCCTTGCCCACAAGCACGTCCGCCATCTGTACCGGCGTGACGAGCAACGCCTGCAGCGTCCGGCGCTCCTTTTCCTCGACGAGGCTGGCCGCCGGCACCATCCCCCCACCGATCCAGACGGCGTACAACATCAGCAGCGGCAGCAGGCGATTGGCGATAGGTATCGCGTCGCCCTCGCCCACGTTCGTCACGACGACCTCAACGGGCGCCGGTGCTCCGGCCACCCCCCGGATCAGATCAACCGCGGTCACGCCCAGGATGATCCGGTTGGCCGCCAGGCTCTCACCACCCACAAAGAACCGGAACTGTGGCCGGTCGCCGGTCCGCAGGGCAACGTCAAAGCCCCGCTGGAGCACCAGCCCGGCATCGAGGTCGTTCGCCTCCACCAGCGCCTTCAGCCGGTCGACGGATTCCGGGAAGGCAACCTCGATCCCCTCGATGTCTCGCACGGCCTGGACGATACTCGACTGCCCTTCATCCACGATACCGAGCCGCGGCGTCGGCTCGAACAGGTTGCCGAACACGCCGCGGATGAGCACCGTCAGCACCACCGGCACGACGAAGGCATAGAGGAACAGCGGGGAGCGCGGCCCCAGCCGCAGGTCCTTGCGTAGCACGTTCCAGACCCGCACTCCGTTCATAGCGCCTCAACCTTCCTCTTCAGAACGTACCACCCCACGCCGAACAGGACCACGCACCACGCCAGCAGCATCCCCAGATACGGCAGTACCTCCAACCAGCCGGCCCCGTAAGAGCTTACGCCGACGATGGCCTGCACCAGCCCGTAGGAGGGCAGGACCCGCACCCAAAGGGAGACGCTGCCCGGAAAGAGCGCCGCTATGGCGGGAATCAGCAGCGGGATCATGAAGATCATGCTGTAGAAGACCATGCCGATGAAATCCTGGCCGGACGCCCCGGCGATCAGCCCGCAGCCGGTCACGAGTACCGCCCCGAGGAGCAGCGCCGTGAGCAGGATCAGCGGCTCGCGGGCAAACGAGCCGATCAACAGCATGACCAGCGTTGCCTCCGCGAACGCCAGGGCCGTGCCGAACAGGCCCTTGGCGACCAGGAAATCGGCCGTCCTGGTCGGCGTCACGAGGATCGCCTTCACCGTGCGGCTATGCACCTCGCTCGCTACGAGCGTGCCGAGCGCCATCACCTCGACCATCAGAATGAGGAAGGCGGCGAGCGGCCGCATCTTCTCCCGCAGTGGCACTTGGTCACCGGCGCGGTCCTTGCCGAGAATCACCGTCTCCTGCGCCGGCGCGGCGACCGGCAGGGCGTTTCCCGTCAGCGCATAGGCCATCTCGCGCACCAGGCCGGACATCGCCCGGCGGATGGCCGGCGGCACACCCGCATCAACGTAGACCTGCACGGTCGTCTGCTCGCCGGCGGCAACGCGCCGCAGGAAGTCGGCTGGAAAATCCAAGCCGATAGCAACCTCCTCCTCACCCTCGCGCTCACCGATACCCAAGGCGGCCCGCAGCGCGTCCGAAGTCTCGAACATGACAAACTCGATGCCGGCGCCCTGCGTCGCCACCGCCTGCTCGAACACGTCATCCATCCCAGTCTGATGGACTCCCACGGTGATCGTCTCTTCTACGGAGTTGGGCAGCAGCCAGAAGACGACCACGTAGGCCACGATCCCCAAGGCGGTCACAAAGACAAAGAACCGGTCGCGCGTGTGGGCGGCGAGGTCTTTACGCAGGATGGCCGCCACGATGGCGGCCCGCGATACGTGGCCGTTCATGTGTCGAGACCGCGGCCGGTGACTTTGATGAAGATGGCTTCCAGGGTGGCCTCTTCCGTATGGATGGTGAGCAGGTCCTGGGAGCCGAGCGCCTCCTTGAGCCGGTCCCCGGCGCCCGGCGCGTCGAGCGAGATGATCTGCTCCCGCACATCTGCGGCCGCGCGCATCCGCACGCGCACCGACCGCTGCCCGTGTGCGAGCTTCAGGTTCTCCGGCGTGTCCAGCGCGACAATGCGCCCCTCGTTGATAAACGCCACCCGGTCGGAGAGCTTATCGGCTTCATCCATGTCGTGGGTAGTGAGCAGCACCGCCGCCCCGCGGTCCGCTTCCTCGCGGATCACCTGCCGGATCGCTTGCGCCGACACCGGGTCCAACCCGTCGGTCGGCTCATCGAGGAAGAGCACGTCGGGACCGTTCACCAGGCAGCGCGCCATCATCAGCCGCTGCTGCATACCCTTGGAGTAGCCTTTCACGCGGTCATCGGCGCGGTCGGCCAGCCCCACTTTCTGCAACAGCCCATCCGCGTCGAATCCCTTGATCCCGAAGAGCCGGGCAAAGAACTCCAAGTTCTCGCGGCCCGACATATTCGGATAGAGGTTCTTCTCCTCGAAGCACACGCCGATCCTGGACTGCACCTCGACGTGGTGCTTCGTGACATCCTTATCGAGCACGGTGATGTTGCCGGTCTTGGGCCGAGCCTGACCGGTGAGCATCTTGATGGTGGTGGACTTGCCGGCGCCGTTGGGTCCTAGAAAGCCCAGGATTTCGCCGCGCCCGACCTCAAAGCTGATGTTGTCTACGGCAACAAGGTCGCCGTAGGTGTAGGTGATGCCATCCACGCGGATGGCTGCATCGGCCATGCGCTGCTCCTTTCGAGCGAACCCTGCCCCACGGCTGCCCTCACCCCACCCTCTCCCGCGGGGAGAGGGACTGGCCCCCCTATGGTCCCCCGCTGCGGCAGGGGGACGTGGATTCCCGCTTCCGCCGGAATGACGGACTAGACGGCGGGAGTGACGGTGTCCCCGCCGGCCAAGCGTTCGAGCGCTTCCAGGGTGAAGACCGACGAGAGTGAGCAGCCGATAGCGCCGATATTTTCGGCGCCGCCCTGCTGCCGATCAATCACGCACACCACGTCGTTCACGACGAGTCCAAGCGCCCGGACCTCCTCTACCGAGGCGACCACCTGCCCGCCGCTGGTAATGACATCCTCGATGATAACGGCGGTTTCACCCCGGCGAAACCCGCCCTCGACCAGGTTGCAGGTCCCGTAGGTTTTGGCTTCCTTCCGCACGTAGAGCGCCGGCGTGCCGGTCCGCAAGGAGAGCGCGGTGGCGAGGGGAATGCCACCTAGCTCCAAGCCGGCGAGCCGGTCATAGTCGCGCGGGAGCAACTCCTCCAGCGCCGCGGCGACCGCGTGCAGCAGGACGGGATCGCTCTCGAAGCGGTACTTGTCCCAGTAGAACGAGCTGACCAGCCCGGACCGCAGGGTGAACTCACCCGTCAAGTAGGCGGCCGCCTTGATCCGCTGCGCTAACTCCGTCCTCAGCACGCTCCACCTCTCCCGGCCTGGCCCCCTCCCTGACCCTCCCCCGTTGCGACAGGGGTGGGAACACGCGGCCCCCCGCTGCGGTAGGGAGCTGTAGGGGGCATGACCCTAGTCGTCGGTGAACTTGATTCCGGCTTCTTGGACCTCTTGATACGGCAGCATCCAGACGAGCGACTCATCGTGGAGATCGCCGACCTGAATGCGGTTGCCGAACGGGTCGCGGAAGTCGCAGCGGAAGCCCGGCACAGTCTTCAGCCCGTACTTGTTGATGATCTTCTCGCGCACGGCGGCAAGTTGCACTTCGTCGCGGACCATAATGCCAAAGTGCTTCGAACGGTCCGGGTGCAACTCCTCGACCTCGAAAATCGCCAAGAACTGATGCGCGCCGAGTTGGCACCACGCCGCCCCTTCACCGCCACGCAGCATCTCCAAGTTGAACACGTCGGAGTAGAAGTCCACTGCTTTTTGTACGTCATCCACCTCGATGGCGATGTGATTCACGCCATACACCTGCACGGTCATCGTCGGTTCCTCCTCAATTCACCTATCAGAATCATAGCAGCAACGGCCAGCCGGACCGAGGGAGAGCCGGGAGCACCGGGGCACTCAATAGCACCGACAACAATTGTCTAGGAATGTTCATGAATTCATATTGAACAAGCATTTGGTATTAATTACTACACTGAATACTAGCGGCGGCAAGAGTCTCGCATTGGAGGGAGGACCGCTATGGTCGATGGAGTCCGGCAGGGTCGGCTGCGGCCGGCGCTCGTTGCAACGGCGCTGATTGCCGCTATCGTAGGTTGGGCCGTATTCGCCGCCGCACCAGCGGCCGGGCAATCCCCGCCCGCTGGCGTCGGTGCCGTCTCCGTCACCCGCGACGACGGCACCCTCACCGCCTCCTGGTCCGCTCCTGCCAACGCCGCCGCCTACCACATCACCTACACCACCAACGGCGGCGCCAGTTGGTCCCTCGGCGCCATGGACCACGTGAAGACCGGTTGGACCCTGAGCAACGCCGACAACAGCGCCACCTATGTCGTGGGCGTGCGCGCCCGCAACAGCGCCAACGTCTGGGGCAGCTGGACCAACTCCGCCTCAAGCGGCCCCTTCACGCCAACGCCAACGCCCGAACCCACGCCCCAGCAGCCGCCGGCCGCGCCCGCTTCCGTCTCCGTCTCCCGCGGCGACGGCACCCTCACCGCCTCCTGGTCCGCTCCCGCCAACGCCGCCGCCTACCACGTCACCTACACCACCAACGGCGGCACCAGTTGGTCCCTCGGCGCCATGGACCACGCGCAGACCGGTTGGACCCTGAGCAACGCCGACAACAGCGCCACCTATGTCGTGGGCGTGCGCGCCCGCAACAGCGCCAACGTCTGGGGCGGCTGGACCAACTCCGCCTCAAGCGGCCCCTTCACGCCAACGCCAACGCCAACGCCCGAACCCACGCCCCAGCAGCCGCCGGCCGCGCCCGCTTCCGTCTCCGCCACCCGCGGCGACAGCTACCTCGATGTGTCGTGGAGCGCAGTTGACGGCGCGAGCGGCTACCACATCAATACCACCACCAACAGCGGGACCAGTTGGCAGCGCGCCGCCAGCGATGTCACCGGCACCAGCCACCGCATCAGCGCACACAACGATGCTGCCTACTACGTCGCCGTCGCCGCCGTCAACGCCGCCGGCACCGGCAACTGGACCAACTCCGACTTCATCAACCACGCCACCCTGACCACGACCGCCGCTACCACCACGACCGCCACCATCGCCATCGGCAACTGGAGCGGCGCGTGGTACTACCAAACCTCCGGTGGGAGCGGGGGCGGCGCGAGCGCGGCGCCCAACAACGGCGGCGGCACCTGCACCGGCCCCGTGTACGGCTCGCAGACCACCATCACCGGCCTCGACCCCAACACTAGCTACACCATCAACGCCTACGGCAACGGCTGCACCGGCCAGGCCATGGCGCAAGGCCAGTTCAACACCGCACAGGCGGCGACGCTGACAGCCCAGCACATCACCACGACCTCCGCCGTCCTCGTTCTTTCCATATCGCCGGAGCAGATCTTGTCGTCGCCGAGTCAGAGCTGGTATTACAACGCCGACTCAGGCCCGCACACGAACTGCTCGGCGGGAATTGACTGGCATGTCAACGCCTCCATCACCGGCCTCGACACCGAAACGACCTACACATACCGCGCTTACACCGACTCCGGCTGCGCGGATGAGGTAGCCCATGTCACCTTCACCACGGTCAACTTGGCGGCGTCCGAGGTCGGCGCGACCACCGCCACCCTCACCCTCAACGGCGGGCAGCACGGTAGGTCCTGGTGGTACGCCGAGACCGGCATCTCCCCCACCAAGTCCAACGGCCAGCCCTTCCCAGGTAACTGCCACTACGCCGGAACCGCCAGCAGCGGCGGCTCGTCCGTCATCGTCAGGAACCTCGAACCCGACAACGGCAACTCCGCCATCCCCTGGACCTTCAAGGCGTATAGCGACAGCGCCTGCGCCAACGAGATGGACTCCGTCGACGTCAACACCCTGTCGCCCACCCTCGCCGTTCAGGCGATATCCAACGGCGTTCGCCTCACCCTGAACAACTGGGGCACGAACGACCCCAACTGGTACTACCGCGTCGACGTCGTCACTCCCCACAACAGAAACCTCGACGTCACAGGCTCATGCGCCGGCCCCGTGAGCGGCAACAGCGTGGAGGTCACCAACCGCCCTGCTCTGCCGCACCAGTGGTCCTACTACGTATACAACGCCTACGACCGCAGCGACTGTCACTACGGCAGCGTCGTGGCACGGGCCTAATGACGGGGGTGCGAGCCTACGCGGCGCCGTCGCTCGCCCGGCGCACGGCTGACGCGATGGTCTCCGGCGACGCCATCACCAGGGTGCCATCCGCGGTGACGGGATCGAGCACCGTGCAACCCCATCCCCGCAGCGTCGCTGCCGACTCCTGGGTGCGGGGATGTGTCCACAAGGGGGTGTTGACCGCGATGGCAACGATCAGCGGGGTACGTCGGCCGATGGCCTGGGCTGCGATAGAAAGCGCCAGGTTGTCGGTGATACCGGCGGCGAGCTTGTTCAGGGTGTTGAATGTGCAAGGTGCAATCACCACCACGCCCGGCGCCGGACGCGGCAAGATCGCGGCATCGAAGTAGCTCTCGATGATCCGATGCCCTGGCACCAGCGCCAGCTCACGCGGGCTAATCACCCGCCGCGCCCCCGGCGTAAGCAGGGTGAGCACGCGCCCCGCAACCGGCGCGAGCGCCCGCAGCACCTCCGGTGTGCGCCGCGCAACGGAGGCACCCGTCACGATGAGGTAGGTAGGCGCTACCGACTCAGGCATGGTCTAAGGTCCGGTGATCCTCGCCGCATTATGGTACATGGCACCGCTATTGATGGGCCCCGGTGGCTCAATCCGGGGGAGGCCGGGGACAAGCTCGGAATGCTCCTGCCGCTCCCGCTCACTACGTCCCAGACTCACCTTGTCGCCACGGACCCGACGGCGTAGCATGGACCGGGACGGGTGCAGCGCCAACATGTGTAGTGGCTACGGAGGCCCCCTGATGGCTGTGCGGACTAACGCCTATGACGAGTACGCAACCGAATACGCCGAGCACATCTCTGACCAACACGAGGAGGACTTCTCGTTCATCCGGCATCTCCTGGTCCCACGCCTGCTGGCATACGCGGGCGACGTGGCTGGGCGCAGGGTACTGGATGCCGGCTGCGGCGAGGGGCATATCGCCAGAATGTTGGCACAGCAGGGAGCCGGAGTCACTGCCGTGGATCTGTCACCTCGGCTGATTGCCATCGCGCAAGAGCGAGACCCTGGGACGGGGATCACCTACCTAGTGCATGATCTGAGTATGCCCCTGCCTCAGTACAGCACATCCTTCGATCTGGTGGTGAGCAACCTGGTCCTGCCTGACGTGGACGACTACCGGGGCTACATCGCCACGCTTGGCGCTGTGCTGAAGCCCGGCGGCCGCGCGGTGCTTTCGCTACTCAATCCGTACCGGTCAGTGCTCGACGAAAGGGTGCAGCACTATTTCGAATCGGGCCGGGGCATCCGTGAGTACCGGGGTCTAGCTAGATGGGGCATCCACGCCTACTACTATCATCGGACGCTCGAAGAATACGTCACGGCGTTTCGAGAGTGCGGGTTTCTCTTGAGTAACCTCTCCGATCTCCGTCCCACGGATGAACTGATCGAGAGCGGTCATCCACTCCTCCTGAGGGACTACCATTTCCCAATCTTCATGGCCCTGGTGTTCCTCAAGCAGTAGCTTTGCGGCCGGCGGTAGGTTCCGCGCCTCACCCCCCGGCCCCTCTCCATCGCCGAGAAGGACGATCCTCACTTATTCAGAGGAAGGCGGATAATCACAGTGACACCCTGTCCAAGCCCATCACTTGCTACGGTAATTGTACCTCCGTGTGCTTCGACGATAGCTCGGGTGATGGCCAACCCCAGACCGGTGCCGCCGATCCCACGACGACGAGACTGGTCGGTACGGTAGAAGCGGTCGAAGACGTGGGGAAGGTCTGCGGCGTGGATGCCGATCCCGTCATCGGTGATCGAGATAGCCAACGCCGCGTCGCTTTCCAGCCCCGCCCTAAGCACGATATTCCCGCCGACCTCGGTGCAATGAATGGCGTTGCTCACGACGTTTCCCAATGCCTGGCTCATGTGCATCCGGTCGAGGTCCATGTCCGGGAGGTCAGTGGATACCTCCAGCGACAATGCAACCTGTCGAGCCTGAGCTTGTGGCTGCCAGCGGTCTACCTCTGTGGTGAGCAACTCGTGAATCGAACCTGCTTCGAGCGTGAGCCTCAACTCACCATAGTCTGTCTCCGCAAGCGAGTTCAGATCAGTTGCGAGACCGCGTAGCCGAGCTACTTCCTGGATGATGTGGTCGGACGCGCTCTCAGGCGTCTGAAGTCCGTCGCGTAGCCCTTTCGCCTCCAGTTGTATGACGCTTAGTGGCGTGTTTAACTCGTGGGAGACATCGTTTATCAGCCGCTTGCGGAGGTCGCGCTGAGTTTCCAAGGTGGAGATCATCCGGTTGAAAGCCACACTCATCTTCCCCAGCTCGTCCGAGGATGTGATTGGCAGCCGGGTCGTATCCCCCTGAGCAATTGCCTGGGTTGCCTCGGTCAAAGCTGTCACAGGCACCGTGATCCGTTTGGACAACCAGGCGGCCAGCAGTATGGCGACGCCAGCCGTCAGCATTCCGCCGATCAGGGTGATGTACAGGAGCGTGTTGAGAAACCCGTGCGACTCGGTCGCTAGGAACTCATGGTTTACATCCACATAGACGTGGCCTACGGGCCGGTTCGTAGCCAAATCGAACACTGTCTCGCGATGCCCGCCCAGATTGGGTGCGGTGGTTCCATATAACAACTCGGATAAGTTGTCCTGCACCACCCGTCCATTGATGCCGACAATGACGACTCGTATCGGGTCTTTGTGGAAGAGTTCTGAGGAATCCCCTTCACTTTCTACATGCCGCTCCCCATCCCGAACCCCATCATAGATGTATCCGGTCTCGGACAGCACCCTGTCCACCGTTTCCCAACCACCGGCAGCGGTATACTCGCGACTCAGATTCCGGGCTAACTGGACCGCCTCATCAGCACCTATCCGGTCTACGAGCACACCCAGGCGGGACTGTGTCGCGTAATAGCCCACACTAACGCTGGCCAAGACGGTGAGAACGACGACAAAGACGGTCGAACCCATGATGCGCCAGCGTAGCGACATCATTCGTCCTCCACCACGAACCTATAGCCGGCACCGTAGACAGTCTGAATGGGCTGTCTACCATCTCGGTTGATCTGCTTTCGCAGGCGAGCGACCTGGCTGTCTATGGCGCGGTCGAACCCGTCGAATTCGTCGTTGAAGGTCAACGAGATTAGCTGCTCACGGGTGAGTACCTGGTTGGGATGACGCATGAAGGTTGATAGCAGAGCAATTTGCGCTTGACTCAACGTCACGGGTTCCTCATTGACCGTCACGTTCCGGGTGGTCTCGTTCAGTGTGATGCTGCCGCGTGTGAGGACCTGCTGAACTCTGCCTTTGACGCGGCGCAGCACGGCGTCGGCGCGCGCGATGACTTCCTCCGGATCGAAAGGCTTGACGATGTAATCGTCAGCCCCGCTATCCAGTCCGATGATTCGCTCAGCAGGGGTCTCTCTGGCCGTCAGCATGATTATTGGAACATCCGACTCTCGACGCAGGATTCTGCACAGCTCCACGCCGTCGAGACGAGGAAGCATCAGATCGAGTATTACCAGGTCCGGAGTCAGATCGCGGGCCAGGGCCAGACCGGCTTCACCATCATGAGCGACCTCAGCGGAGAATCCGGCGCGCTCGAAGTACACCTTGACCCAGTTGGCGATCCTCGTATCGTCTTCGATTATCAATACTGTGCCGCTCATCACCAGTCCCCTACAAGCAATCTTGGACGCGATGCCTCATAGAGGCACCGCGTCCATCTACGGGATACTCCCAGGGTTAGCTTATCCGACTTGGCATCTTCCCGCGGCCGCCTCCGCTCGGCGCTAGCCGCCTCCTTTCCGCTCGCCGCCGGAGCCGTGCTCGCCGCCGCCCGACTCCCGGCTGCTGCCATGCTCTCCGCCCGACTGGCCGCCCTCGCTACCGCCGCCAACCTCGGCATGGGCTATCCAGCCGGTGAACGAGGCCGGCGTCGCGGGCAGATTGACCGGCAACACCTGGCCCGGAGCCAAGTCTACCGGCGGCGTCGGACCAAGCTCCGCCCCATTCGATAGATGTACTTCGATCCTGACCTGGGTCAGGACATTGTTGGTTGTGTTCGCCACGGTGCCCTTGAAGGCATTGCTGGGAGCGTCGTAGCTCAGGATCAGCCGGGCGCCGCCGCGAACTGCATCGAAGGTCTCATCCAGCGCTAGATTGGCCCCGCTGCCCTCTTCGCTGCCGGATGCACTGCCTTCACCACCAGAACCTTCGCCACCGGGACCGTGCCCCTCGCCGCCGGCTCCCTCGCCACCACCGCCCTCGCCACCGCCGCCTGCAGCGCCTTCTCCCCCCGTGTGAGGTACAGGGCCAGAGCCGCCGCAGTCGAATACTTCCAGGTGAACGACGTATCCATCGTAGGAGACGCCTGCGAGTTTCGGTTCACTGGCGACTGCCAGGCTGGACATTGCTTCCTGCCCGGGGCTTAGATGCCCCAGCATGTCGGGACCAAGCTCTCCTACTGTCTTCGTTCCCGACTTCAGGTGCGGTTCGGCCTGCACGTAGCAGAGCACCTGCGCGAGCGTGTTTTGCACCGTTGTGTGGACGGACCGGGTTGACGCATCGTACCGCGCGGAGACAGCCAGTCCGCCGAGAACGCCGTTCCACGACTGTCCGAGAGGAATGATCGGGCTTGACATGGCGGCTTCACCGGCCTCAGAACCTGTACCGCCGCCTTCACCACCGGACTCGCTGCCGGACTCGCTGCCGGACTCTCCGCCACTTCCTTCGCCGCCGCCGCCAACCTCGGCATGGGCTATCCAGCCGGTGAACGAGGCCGGCGTCGAAGGCAGGCTAACCGGCAACACCTGGCCCGGAGCCAAGTCTACCGGCGGCGTCGGCCCAAGCTCCGCACCGTTCGATAGATGTACTTCGATCCTGACCTGGGTCAGGACATTGTTGGTCGTGTTCGCCACGGTGCCCTTGAAGGAGTTGCTGGGAGCGTCGTAGCTCAGGATCAGCCGGGCACCGCCGCGGACCATGTCGAAGGTCTCATCCGGCGCTAGATTAGCGCCGCTGCCCTCTTCACTGCCGCCTCCGGGTCCGGTGTCGCAGCCGATCAGTATTCCTGCGCCGAGTGCGGTCCCCAAGACCGGCCCAATCAGGAACCTCCGCGTCATCAGCTTCTTGTCAATCATCCTTGCACTCCTTTCGTGCGGTATCTGTGCTACTGCTCACGATAGCGATGAAATGTCGCAGAAATATGTCGCCGGTAGTCCGGACTGGCCCATGAAGAAAACCGACGAATTGAGACGAGAGCTAGAGGAACTGCGGGACCGCCTCTCCAGGCTGAACGAAGCCAGCCTCCGCATTACCGAAGACTTCGACCTCGATACCGTATTACAGGGGACAGTACATTTCTTCCCCTGATAGCTCAGTCCGGGGGAGGCTGGGGAGGGGATAGAATAGGTCGTCTACTCGATGTGCAGGGTGAAGAGCTTGGCTTGCTCCAGCACGACGCGGAGCTTCAGCGAGTGCCCGGTGAGCGCCGCGAGACGCCGAGTACCCCAAGAGGGCGTGTAGTACACCTCGTCGCCGGTGAAGATGGCCGATTCTGCGAGACTATAGCCGTCAAGCACCTGGCCGGCCTCATCCTGCACCTCTACGCGGAGGCTCCCGCCGGCCTCGACCTGCGCGTTGAGCACCAGTTCAGTGCCATCGAAGTGGATGGGGTGCGTAGTGAACTCGCCGAGCGTCCCCGTAGGCGCGGTGTAGGCCAGGCGGCCCGGCTTGATGTGTGTGAACAGCGGCGTGCGCCGGAACTGCACGCCGCGCCGAAACAGCGTGGGCCAGTCCACAAAGAAGGGTGCCTCGCTGTAATGGGGATAGTGGGCCTGGGCGTCTTCCACGGTAGGATGACGGACGCCGATGGTCACGTGGTTGTGGCGGGCACTGTTCGCGGAGTTGACCAGCCACCAGGCATCGTTACCGTCTTTATCCTTGAAGGGATGGTAGCTCTGCGACTGAAAATACATGCCCCAGTTGTAGCTGCCGTCTTCCGTACCCAGCTTCACCATGGGCGCCCGGTGATGCGTAAAGCGGTGCCAGTGCAGCAGATCGCGCGACCAGATCAACTCAGGTACTTGGGTCTGCTCGGCTCCCGCATAGCTCCGCAACTCCGCCACGTATAGCCCGCCGGATTGCACCGCGACGCCCGGGGAGGAGGTGCGGCGGAGCATCGTGCGCCCCTGGTGAATCCGCGGTAGCTCGCCGATGAGGGCCATGTTGTAGAACTGCATCCCCGGTGGATCGAACTCGTCGGGACCGATGCAGAACCGTTTGTGGAAACGGCGGCCATCGTCGGTCCACAGCACGGCGAGGTTGCGGAGCGGCCCCTGGTGATTATCCCAAGGGCAGTTGTGCGGCGGATAGGCCGGTGAGTTGGGTCGGTAGTACCAGAAGAGCGTTTGGTCGTCGCTGCGTTCGATCTGGTGCCGGATCGATTCGCTGCTGTGCATCAGGTCCATGCCCGCGCCCAGGTAAATGAACACCCGGTCCGACAGGAATAGGAACTCATCGTCGCCCCAGTGCATCATGGGGTAGTAGGCGCGTAGCTCCGGGGTAAAGCCGAGCGCTGCGCCGGAGTCGGCGAAGTCGTCCGGCCACACGAAGTCCACCTTCTCGCCATAGCCCGTTGCGATCTGGGCCATGAACACCTTGTCCATGTCCACCGGTCCGTCCCGGTCGGGGTCGTACAAGCGGAAGGTGCGCTGCCGTTTCGCGGCGGCGGGCATGATCGCGTGTGTATCGGCCGCCTGCGCGCGCTGCTCGTAGGCGCGGTTGGCTTCATCCTCCGTGCGGAGGATGTTGTTCGCCTTGGAGCCGTGAAACTCGACCAGCCCTAGCTCCGGCTTCTCCCAGTTGACGCCGTCGCGCGAGATGGCGAGGCAGGTGTAGGCCGGGCGGCCCAGGTCTTCCGGGTACATCTCGAAGACCTGTGCTTCGGACGCATCGAACTCACCGGGCCGAGGCAACTGCCCATCGGGACGAATGCCCGGCACCGCGAGTAGCACGTAGTCGGTCTTGCGCTCGCCCGGCGGCTGGAGGTTGGGCAGGATGGCATAGGAGTAACCCAGCGGCGGGATATCGAACTCTTGCACCGACACTCCCTGTTGGAGGAGCGACCAGAGCAGCTTGCGATAGGCGGCCGGCAGCGAGTCACCGGGGAGGATTGGCTGCGCGAGGGCCGGGTCGGAGCCGTCTTCGCCGCGTGGCTGCTGCACAGCGATAGCGCGCTGCGTGTCTCGCTCGAACTGCTCCCAGGTCGGCGGCAGACCGGCCGGGTCTACCGTGATCTCGTCTACCAGCGAGTGCCAGGCATAGCCCTGCCGGCGATAGCTTTCCACGCCGAAGGTATATTCGAGCTTGTAGAGCCTTTCTTCCTCGTCATAGGTCAGGCCGCGGACCTCCATGATCCCGTATTCCCAGGGCTTGTCCATCGTGATCGCCGGGCGGTCGGGATTGGGGTCGTAGCTCATCGGCCAGAAGCCCAGCCCTTCCGACCGCTCGAACAGCCACCCATCCACCATGTATTGCAACGACGAGCCGAGCTGCAGGGGTGGCTCCGGCTGTGGCTCCGGCCCGATGACTTCCTTCCAGAACTTACGCACCATATAGGGGCCGACAGGCTGGCCGGCTTCGATCACCCGGACCCGAATCCAATACTCGCCGCGCTCCCAACCGGCATGGCGGAAGGTGACGATCTGCGGCTCCGCAGTCAAGTCCAGCTCGATTGGCTCCACGAGTGGCTCGGTGCCACGCCGCGCCGTCACGTCCATGCGGACGCGACACGCTGGTACGCGGTCGGTCTTGAGCCGGATCGTCACCGGTATTTCGTCGTGGTCAATGCAGACGGAGCGGAGCGGGGCGCACTCGATGAAGCCGGGTGGAAAGTCGTTGCGGATGCGGGTCTTCCAACTGTTGGCGTAGAGCTGGTCCTGATCGAACTCGGCCGTCTCGGTGACGATGGGATGACCGTCACTGAAGAGGTGGGCGGTGAAGGTATAGGTGCCCATCTCGTACTCAAAGGCTTTGCAGAAGCCCTCGATCTGCTCCCAGGCTCCGTCGTCCAGCAGGGGATAGTACACGGTGATCTCGGCTTGCTTGCCGCGGCGGACGACGCGCCCGGCCGTCTCCAGCACGTACCCGCTCGGCTGCTCGATGACTACTTTGGCGGTGAGCCGGCCCCAGTGGCGAACATCACCGGGGATAGACAGCTTGAACTGCTGCGTCATGTAGTCGCGCTGGATGACCTGCACGGCCTAACCCCCCTGCCGCACGGAAAACAGCTCGGCGCGCTCCAGCCGAATGTCCAAGGACAACCAGCGTCCGTAGAGGTCGGCGACCGAGTCGTGCTCGCGCCAGCGCAGTTGGTGATCTATCGCATCGCCTTGGATTGGCTCCATGTCCGCAGGTGTGTAGCCGGAGATGGGAAACCCGGCTTCATCGAGCAACCCTACGCGGCAGGAACCCTGTCCCGCATCTACGTTGATCCGCAGCTGCTCTCGTTCCATGAACAGCGGGCGGGTGCGAATATGCCCAGTGCCCGCCGCGCGCAGGCCGGCAAACCCGTCCACACGCAACGTTGCCAAGCACAAGCCCCGGGGGCGCTCGGTGCCCGGCGGGAGCGCACGCGGCGGAGCCGGACTGTGATACCAGGCGCCGGCAGTGTGATAGAAGTAGAGACGATCACCTGCCCGGATCGGCGCCGCCGGAAACATCGCCATTCGGCCGCTGTCCCAGGTGTCTCCTACGCCGCGAGGCAGAATACGCCGCGCCGCCGGGGGGCGTAGCCACTCCTCGCCGTCACGCGAATAGGCCAGGTCTATGTCCAAAGACCAATCGTCATGCGCGTGCAGGATACGCGCGAAACCCAGGTACATATCGTCGTAGACATAGCCGTTGTTCATGTAAATCTGGTCGTGGGGACGGTCGTGGTCGTCAATCGGCAGGATCGGCACGAACGGCGACCAGGAAACGAAATCGGGACTCCAGGTCGTGTGCCGGAGGCGGATCCACATATCGCGGTCGTGGTCCCGGTACATGCGCTTCCCGAAGAGCCGGTAGCCGCGGCGCAGGGTGTCCACCATGAAGGTGTACGTGTCGCCAAAGCCAGCGGCGAACGTATGCACCAGCCGCTCGTGGTTCGGCCAGTGGATGCCGTCGGGCGAGGTAGAGGTATACAGCCCGGTCGGGTGCGAGGTGTCCTTGCGCGCATACAGGCGCTGGCCTGTCTCCGGGTCGCGGTCGCGGTTATAGCGCCAGATAGCCAGCTTGTAGCGGCCGTCAGGGTTGGGATCGAGCGGATCGCGGGCGATACACGGTCCGGTCAACTCGTGCGGGCCGGGGTATACGCCGGAGGCGGTGAAGTTCACGACACAGATGTTGTTGTCGCGGCTCCCGCGAAACTCGTGTATCCCCAGCGAGGGCGTGTCCCAGTGGATACCGTCGCGGGAGCGCGCTTGGCATACGAAGGCCGACTCGTGCATCCCCTGGGGTTTATCGGGGCGCGCGTAGTACCAGAGGACGAACTCACCCGTCTGCGGATCGCGCTCGTAGCCGCCGTGGTCAACACAGATGGGACCCCACGGATCAGTGAACACGTGGATGGGATTGTCGGGGTGCTGCTCCAGCCGGTGAAAGACCCGCTCGACCCCCTGGGAGGAGTGGATATGGTAGTCGTCTACAAAGAGCATGGTGGCTACGCTCCTTTGCCCTGAACACCACCCCCGGCCCGCTCCCGAAACGGCAAGGGCGCACGCCTACTCAGCCGGGCGGGGCAGTGACCGCGTTGGCACGGATGAAGTCGAAGTCAATGTCCCAGCCCAATCCCGGCTGCTGCGAGACGTGGACACACCCCGCCTCATCCATTGGATCAACAATCGTATTGAGCCACGGCGTCCGCTGCTCGTAGTCGAGGAACGGATGCAGCAGCCCGCGCTCGTAATACTCCCCCGGAATACCCATCGCGCAAAGGGCGTGCAGGTTGCCCGGCCCGCCGCCATGGACTTCCATCCGCACACCGAACGACTCGCAAAGATGCGCCGTCTTCATCAGCGGCGTAATTCCCCCCACGTCACCGACGCCGCCGCGGCTGATGTCCGAGGCCCCGCGCACGATCCACTCGGCCCGCGCGTACATCTGACCCTCTGCCGTCTCCGGTCCAACCACCGGGATGGAGAGCTGATCGGTCAGCCAAACGTAGGAGGAGACGTTGTGCTCGTCCATCGGCTCCTCGAACCAATGGTAGTTCAGCTGCTCCAACTCCTTCCCGATGTAGAGGGCTTCCTCTCGACTGTAGTGGTGGAAGCAGTCGAGCATCAGCGCCATATCGTCACCGACCCGCTCCCGCACCGCCCGACAGGCGGCGACGTCCTGCTTGGGGTCCGGCGCCCAGGGAATCGGCGGCATCCAAGTATGGAGCTTGAAGGCGGTATAGCCCTCCGCCCGGCACTGCGCGGCGAACTCCCCGTAGGCCGCCGGCGTATTCAGGCCGCCCGCGACCTCATCGCCACACATCGTGCTGGCATAGGCCGGCACTTTGTCACGGGCGCCACCGAGGAGCTTGTAGACGGGCTGGCCAAGGGCACGACCGGCGAGGTCCCAGAGCGCCTGGTCCACCACCCCGATGAGCCGGTCGGATAGGACTTCCTTGGAACCCCGCTGGGCCTGCTTGAGCTTCTGCCAGAGCTTCTCGCGGTAGAAGGGATCCTCGCCGACGAGCATCGGCTTGACGACCTGCCGAATGGCCGCGGCGGGATGGCCCCCGAAACAGTAGCCACCGACACCCTCGTCGGTGCTGATCTCCACGAGGCATTCCGTGGCGTCGTACTCCGGCACCGGGTGGGAATGCCCCTCCGAATCGCGCGCGATCTGCGACCGGTAGGTAAAGGGCTGCGCCGTCACATCCACAATCTTCATGCGCTCCGTGCTCCCTGCTCGTGGCGGGTTAGACCTAATCCCCGGCCCCTTCCCTCCAGGGAAGGGGAGTCATAGCAGCGACCGGACCCGCTTCCCCCGGAGAAGGCGGCCCATACGACGGTCTTAAGCCCCTTCCCTTTAGGGAGGGGGGTGGGGGTAGGTCGTCGACTCGCTCTAGTACCAGCCATGCTCGTAGGTGGCGACCTCGCCGGACTCCTGCGAGAACCAGCCGGGACCGCTACTCAGCCGGACCTCCTGGTTGGTGAGCGCCGACTCCTCGGCGGCAAACAGGATTTCCATGATGTGCCGGCCGTAGACACCCGACGACGGAGGCTCGATGTTGCGCTCGATGGCCGTATGGAAAGCCTCCCACTCACGGGCAAAGTTGCTGCCCTCGTCCTCGACGGCGACCCGCTCCCACTGATCGCCTTTGCCGACCCAGACACCGGCCTCGACTAGGCCGCCACCGCCGCGCCCGATGTGCAGCGATCCTTCCGAGCAGATAATGTTCAGATCGTGATTTGGCCCGCCGTCCTTGTAGGCCACGGCCACTGCCAAACCGACCTGCCCGTTCTTGTAGCGGATCATCGCCGAGCCGTAGTCGTCCGCGGCCTGGTAGTACGAGCGATTGCCGATGGCCGCCGACACGGAGAGCGCCTGCGACGCCATGAACCAGGTCAGACGATCCACCACATGCACCCCGTTGGTGAGCCACATCCCTCCGCCGTGATAGCGACTGCGATACTGCGCCCGGCGGCGTGGGTAGCCCCATCGCTTGGACATGTAGTTGACGGCCGTGATGACCGGCCCCAGTTCGCCCGAATCGAGGATTTCCCGCGCCTTGCGGTTGGTCGGGGAGAAGTGGTTAGTCAAGCCCACCATCAGCTTCACGCCGTTTTCCCGCGCAGCCGCGACCATCTCATCGCACTGCTCCATGCTGATGGCCATCGGCTTCTCCACCAGCACGTGCTTGCCGGCCCGGCAGGCATCCACGGTCAGCCGGTGGTGGAGCATGTGACCCAGCACCACCCCCACCGCGTCAATCTCCGGGTCCGCGAGCAGCTCCGTGTGTGTTGCGTAGCCCTTGGGGATGTCGTACTGCGCCATAAACTCGCGGCGTCGCTCCTCCATCAGATCGGCCACCGCCACGACCTTGACGTCGTCAAGCGCGGCGATTCCGCGACAGTGCGAGTTGGCAATTCCCCCCAGACCGATGATTCCGACCCTCAGCATGGATACCTCCTCCGGACATAGCTGACCGCAGTGTGCCAGCGGTGCGGCTGTTCGTCAATGGCACCGCGCCGTGCCGGTCAGCACCGGCTTCTCCGGCTGGAGAGCGGGGCACGCCGTCCGGTTCGCGTGAAGAGAGCGGTACGCACCGCGCAGCTAAGGGGTTGCGAACCGGTAGCCGACGCCGGACTCCGTGAAGATGTACGAGGGGCGCCGCGCGTCGTCCCCGAGCTTGTTGCGGAGGCTCTTCACGAACGAGCGCAGGAGCCGCTGATCGGCCGGGTGCTCCTGCCCCCAAACCCGTTCCAACAGTTGATCGTGCGTCACGACCTTGCCCGCGTTGGTGGAAAGCTCGGAGAGCAGCTTGTACTCGGTGGGGGTGAGCCGGACGGGATCGCCGGCCACCGTGACGCTGCGCTCTACGTAGTTGATCGTGAGGTCTCCCAGCAGATAGGGTTCCAGCGCCTTGCTCTGCTCGTACATCGTCCGCTTGTGCAGAGCGGCCCTGATTCTCGCCACCAACTCGGCCGGGGAGAACGGCTTGACGATGTAGTCGGTGACGCCCATGTCGAAGGCCTTGGCGATATCCTGATCCCGGCCGCGCCCGGACAGGATGATGACCGGCACATCGAGCACCGCAGGGATGTGGTTCATCAGCTCGAATCCGTCGGTGCCGGGCAAGACCAGGTCCAGCAGAACGAGGTGGGGCTGCTCCCCGGCGAGGAGACGGCCCACCTCATCCGGGTCATCGGTCACAATGGGCACGTAGCCCGCCTCGGAGAGCGTGTTCCGAACGTACCGCAGGATTTGCGGGTCGTCATCAACGATAAGAATACGCTCCAACTCCGTCGGCGCCCGTTCCGAACCGGTGGAGACCGGAGCAGGGGCGGTTGCTACACTTGCACCGGTCTCAGCGGCTGCCGGAATGGTAAAGGTGAAGCAGGTGCCGCGTCCCGGTCCGTCGCTCTCGGCCCAGATACGGCCCCCGTGCGCCTCCACGATACCCTTGCAGATTGCCAGGCCCAGCCCATGTCCGCCGACCTGTCGCCCGTCGTCGCCATCAATCCGCGAAAACTTGCTGAACAGGCGCGGCAAATGCTCGGCGGCAATCCCCCGGCCCTCATCCGTGACGGAGACCACCACGTACAGGTCTTCGCGTGCTGCGGTCACTCGGATGGTGGACCACTCGCGGGAGTACTTGGCGGCATTGGAGAAGAGGTTGTACAGGACTTGGACCACCCGCTGCCTATCCGCCACGATGCGGGGCAGGTCCGGTAGCAGGTCCACCTCGATGTTATTCCGGTAGCCACTGCTCAGGAACGCATCTCGTGCCTGGACAATCACGGCGGCCACATCCGCCGGTTCGAGAGCGACCGACAAGGTCCCGGTCTCGATCCGCGTCAGATCGAGCAGGTTGTTGATGAGGTCACGCATATGGTCGGCCTGTTCTTCGATAATACGGAAGAACTGGCGTGTCTCGGCCGGATCGAGCGGGGACGAGGTGCCGAGCACGGTAGCGGCGGAGCCTTTGATTGCAGTCAACGGGGTCCGTAGCTCGTGGCTCACCATGCCGAGGAACTCAGCGCGCAGCCGCTCCAACTCTTCCAGCGGCGTGATGTCCTGGATGGTGGCCACGACGGACACGATCTCCCCGGCTTCCGAGTAGATAGGCGTGGTGTTGATGAGCGTGCTCACCGACTCTCCGTCAGGCAGGTGGATAACAATCTCTTCGGCGCGTACCATCTCCCCGCTGCGGATTGCCCGCTCCAGCGGCAGTTCAGCGTGGGGAATCTCCTGCCCATCCATCCGCCGCAAGCTCATCGTCTTCAGGAGCTGCTCGAAAGCGTGGTGCTGCCCGGCAGTACCGCCAACGATCCGGCGGGCCTCCTGATTGAACTTCACCACCTCCCGCGTGCGGACATCGAAGACCAGCACACCCACCGGGGAGGTGTTGACCAAAGCTTCCAGGTCGGCTTTGGCCCGTTGCTCGTCTCCGTAGCGGCGAGCGTTCGTGATCGCCATGGCCGCCTGCGCGGCGAACATTTCGAGGGTCTCTTCGTCTTCCCGTGTGAAGTCGGGGCCGCCATCCTTATCACCGAGGTGGCCGAGGTAGATGTTGCCGACATGCTTGTCCCGAGCACGGATCTGCGTCCCCAGAAAGGCGCCAACCGGCAGGACGAATTCGGGAAACCCAGCCGACCTGACGTGGGCAATGAAGTCCTGGGTTCGCAGAGTCCCCTGGATCTCGGTCAGGTATTTGAAGAGGGCCACTCCCTCCGGCAACGCCAGGATCGCCTGCTTCTCTTCGGGAGTGAAACCGGAGATGAGCAGGTCCTGGAGTTCTCCAGAGTCGTCCATGGTCGTAATCGCGCTGTACCGCGCGCCCGTCAGCGACCGGGCGCCATCCACGACCTCTTGCAGGACGGTATCGAGGTCCAGGTCTTCGCTAATCCGGAGGATGGCCTCGGTCAGGCTGGCGAGCCGGGTTCGCAGCGTCTCATTCTCTGCCCTTAAGCGGTCGTCTTCTTTCAACTCAGCACCTCATTGGGGGACACACGTTGTCCCGAACGGTTCACTACGTAGAGGTTAATATATCAACCGGAGCGGTTGATATGCACTGAATCGAAAATTTCACGAACATTCACAATTGTAGCCATGATCTCCCCCCCCCCACTCCCCACTGCTACTGTCGCTCGAATTTTGACGCCAGAAGTGGATTCGCTGCCCGCCCCCCGACTGGCCCATGAATTGGCCGTGAGCGGCAGCGGATTGACATTCGTGGGTGAATACATTATTATATTTCGGCTCATGGTGATGTGTGAAGGTTCATCTACGAGACACCTACCGGGTAGAAAGCGGAGGGAGTACCCCGGATCGCCGGCAGCCCGGCGCGGTCCTCCTAGACCCATGCTGTGGCTGTGGGGTCACGATTGGCGCCGCAGAGCGGCTAGAAAGGGAGTGGACGCACGTCATGGTCACCAAACTCTATAGCATCACCGAGACTGCCCAGCAACTCGGTCTCGGCCGAGTGCGGGTCTGGCAGCTCATCAAGCGGAGCAAGCTCCCGGCCCAACGGATCGGCCACCAGTGGGCCATCAGCCACCAGGCAATAGCGGCCTTCAAGCGCCGGAAGCGGCAGCGGGGAGTACGCTGGCAGCGGCGGCAACGCGCTTGACCATAGGCGCCGTTCCACATCCGCCTCACTCGAACCAATAGGAGTAGAAGCGGGCGTGACGCAGCGTGAACCGCAGGACCACCGGGCGGCCTTGCCACGGCCGCAGATCGCCTTCCGGCCAGCGTAGCTCGCCACGGAGCTGCTCACCCTGCAAGCGCTCGGACGTGGCAAGCACGGTGCCGTCCAGGTCTTGTAGCTCGGCGGATAGCTCACCGCGCACCGCCGTGACATTCGCGTAGAGGGTCCGCCCGGTGAGACGGAAGGGTTTCGTCACCAGCACGCCGGCGGCGTTGCCGGCATCGAGCGAGACAAAGCCGTCCCGGCGCAGCACCGCCAGGCAAACCGCCCCGCGGTCGGGATCGAGGGTGTGGGAATCGGCCCAGTTGGCGGCGGCACGATACTTGACGCCGGTGTAGTAGAACCAGAGCGCGTCACCGTGGCGCACCGGCGCCGAGGGACCGAGGATTTGGGTGATGTCGTAGGCGCCGGCGCCAGCGGGCGATTGTCCGATGAAGGGCTGGCGGTCGTCCATCCGGGCCCAGGTCCGCAAGTCACGGCTCCAAGCCAGGTGGACCAGGTGAAAGCCCTCGGTGTTGGGATAGTCGGGGCCGTGTGGTCCGACGGAGTGGAACATCGTCGGTAGCCCGATGTACAGCCCCTCGTAGCGGAAGAGGCCCATGTTGTACACCTCGACGTTGTATAACGCCGGGTCGTGCGAGAACAGCCGCTGGAGCGTGGGATCGGCCAACCGCGCAGCAATCCGCTCGCGGCCGATCTCCTGGTCGCGGTCGTCGGCGTGAAACGTCAGCTGCGGCTCGGTCCAGTGGGCGAAATCCGGGCTGGTGGAGAGCCAGACCGACCGGCCATAAGGACCGCGATGCTTGACCGTGTGCAGGAACAGGTGCGCTTGCCGGTCGAACGAGAGGTTGCTCTCGTCGTGGCTCGGCACCGGCGGCACGTCGAGCAGCGTCCAGGTTATGCCGTCGGGCGAGGCCAGGAAACCCTCATTGGTCATGGCCGCCTTGTAGCGCCGCGCCGGATTCGGGTCGGTATCGTCATAGACGACGTGCGTAGGGGCACGGTACCCCTCGCCGGTGCGCGTGGTGAGGTAGTTGTTCTGCCGCGAACCGCGGTACTCGACCTGCCCGACGACCGGCTTCATCCAGTGGAGACCGTCGGTGCTCTCGTAGTAGCCGGCGCAGCGGATACCTTGCGCCGCCAGCGCCTCGGGGGTAGTAATCGTCCAGAGCTTGTAGACGCCCGCCGCCGGGTCCCACGCCGGTGCGGTCCGGATTTGGATGGACCCTTGACCCGGATCATCCAGGTCGCTGCGGATGACCGCGCCTTTCTTGGCCGGCCGGTGCGCGGTCCGGGTCAGGCGCTCCAGCCGCGCGATGCCGGCATCGTCGAGGAAGAGCTGGCGTTCTCCCACCGGTACGGCGGCGAGCGTGTCATCGGTCATTATGCGTGCCTCCTATCCGGACCTGCGGCGCAACTGGCCCCCTCCCTAGCCCTCCCCCGTCCCGACGGAGGAAGGAATATGTTGGCCCTGCCCTAACACTAGGCCGGAATGCCGCCGCCATAGGTAGGGGTGGGGTGATGGGGCATCGGGCGCCCCTCATCGTGCAGCCACCGTTCCAGGGGGTGCGTGCGCTCGGGTAACGGGAGGGCCACCCGCGCCCCTTCCTGACGGTGCGACTCGTAGATACCCATAATCATGTCTAGCGCCCAGCGGCCGTCGCGCACGTCCGAGCGATGCGGCCGATCTTCCGCAATGGCGGCCTGTAGCTCCGTGAGCATGGCGACGAAGCTACCCAACCGGCCCGTCGCCAACTCCGGCGCAAGACCGGCGGGCCGCGGCGGCTCCGCGTGCTGGGCCGCAGCCCCGGTGAGTGCCGGCTCGAACTGCACCGGGCCGCCCCACGGACCGCGGTGAATAAACAGGTCCGGCTCTCCGCTCGTGCGTAAGGCCAAGACGCCCTCGATGCCGATCAGCTCAAGCTGATCCGGCCATGCCCGGTCCGACGGCTGGTTGTAGGACACAAAGGTGGCCTCCAGACCGTTGTGCAGGCTCGCCGGACCGAATCCGAAGACCGCGGTAGCACGGCTGCCCAGGACCAGCCCGCAATCGCGGTCGGCCGGCCACGCCGTCTGGCTGTACATGATGTCGTCCACGGTGGAAGGGCGCCGCGGGCCGTCCGGCTCCGGCGCGGCGTCGGTGAGGTGAGCAGAGACCCAAGACGGGTCGCCGGCGTACAGCCGCGTGTGGTCGAAGAGGTGGGTCGCCATCTCCATCAGGGAGTTGCCGGAGGGACGCTGGCCCTTGTCAACGATCCGCACGCCGACTAGCTCGCCGATGGCGCCCGCCCGGAGTAGCTCCTCCGCCCGATACGTCGCCAGACTGACTCGCGTCTGGTGATTGATCGCCAGTTTCATGCCGGTACGGTCGCAGGCCGCTACCATCGCGTCCGCCTCGGCCAGCGACAACGCAATCGGCTTCTCGCACAGGACGCCGCGCACCCCGGCGGCGGCACAAGCCAGCGTTGCCGGCGCGTGCTGGGGAGCTTGCGTGGAGATCGTCACGATGTCCAGCGCCTCGCGGTCGAGCATCTCCTGGTAGTCGGCATAGCGATGCGCCGGGGCAACGCCGAACTGCTCGCCGCGTTCATCGAGGGCCGGCCGGTAGGGATCGGCGAGCGCCACCAGCTCCAGTCCCGGCGTTGCCATCAAGGCGGGGATGTGGTGCCGGCTCATCCGTCCACAGCCGATCAGTCCGGCGCGATAAAGCCGCTCGCCCGATTCCATACCTGACGCTCCCTTTCGTCATTCCGGCCTGGCCCCCGCCCTAGCCCTCCGCCGTCGCAACGGGGGAGGGAACACACTGCCCTCGGTGCCGCAGCGATTCCCACTACCGTCTCCCCGTCGCAACGGGGGGACCACAAGGGGGCCGACTGCACCATAATACCGCCTGGTCTCCCCTATCGTCATTATCCGGCGTTGTGCCGGTGCCCTCAGACTGGCACTATGGAGCCGACCTGCTGGAACTGCTATCGCTGACCGCCGAGGGAAAGGAGCGACAGGCGATGAAATACCGGCGCATGGGCAACTCGGACCTGGAGGTATCGGCCATCGGGTTCGGCTGTTGGGAGATGGGCGGTGGCTATGGCCCGTTTGCTGCCCAAGAGGTCATCGCTGCCATTCACCGCGCCCTCGACCTGGGCGTCACCCTCTTCGACACCGCCCGCTCCTACGGTCGGGGCGCTTCGGAAGAGCTGTTGGCGCAGGGGTTAGGCAGCCGGCGCCAAGACGCCATCATCGTGACGAAAGGCGGTCTGGCAACGCGCCCCGGCCAGCTCGACAGCAAGCCGCGCCTGCCCGGCCGGCGGCCATCCGGCCGGGACTCACGCTACGACTCGCTGATTGCCGACTGCGAGGACTGCTTGCGCTCGCTGCACACCGACTACGTGGACCTCTTCCTGATCCACCATCCCGACGTCGAGACGCCGTTTGCCGAAAGTATGCGGGCGCTCAACGACCTCTTGGCTGCGGGGAAGACTCGCTACGTCGGCGTGTCCAACTTCGAGTCAGCGCAGCTACGCGAGTCCTGTGCCCACGCGCCCTTGATTACCAATCAGGTCGGCTACAACCTCTTCGACCGCCGCTGGGAGTACGAGATGTTCCCTACGGCCAAAGAGCTTGACGTGGGCATCATGGCCTACGGCCCGCTCTCGCACGGGCTACTCACCGGTACCTTTAGCGCCGACATGAGCTTCGAGGCCGACGACTGGCGGCGGGCCGGGAACATGAAGGGCCAGCAGTTGTTCACGCCGGAGAATGCTGCGACCAATCTGGCGGTGGTAGAGCGGCTGCAAGGCGTTGCCGAGCGTAGCGGGGCCACCTTGCCCCAATTGGCGATAGCCTGGGTGCTGGCGCATAAGCAGGTGGACGTGGCCCTGTGCGGCACGCGGCGGCCGGCAGAGATCGAAGACAGCGTGGCGACCGTACACGTCACACTCCGTCCTGAGACACATCGGGAGATTGACGAGATCATGACCGGGGCAGTCGGGCTCGCCGACACCCTCCCCAGCTCGGAGACCCGCGTGCCCTATCCGGCTTGATTTCCCCCAGTCCCTGATGAGAGTGACTACAGGCCAAATCGTTGGGAGGCACCATTCCGCGCCCGTTCCTGCGGAGTGGAGAGTGACGAGGACCAATGGCGTCACTACCAAGGAATGTAGTAAAAACTCCACCATTCTTGAGCAAAGTCGTAGTCTCCGAAGAGGTCCCCGTTCGTGCTCCACACGGCCAGGAGTATCACCGCTACCGTAATTGACCTGGCCAGCATCTCGCTGCCGGTGGCGATCCGCGCCGCAGCCTGCGGCCACCTGCTACTGCCAAACCTGGCTACGGTCACAGCCAGCCAGCGCGGCCCCTGCACCAGCGCAAGACCGGCACTGATATACAAAAAGGGATAACCGTTCATCGCGACCCAGGAAACGGAGTGGAAGTAGCCTGATGCCAACCCCAATACCGTCCCGGCGCACACGAGGACACGCAATCCAGGGCGTGCAAAGATCAGGCCAAGGACACCGAGTATGACCAGGACCGGATGATATGCTCTGAGCGATAATTCGACTGTACCTAAGGACGATCTCACCAATGCAGGCACATCACTCTCAAGTGCCAGCGTAAGTCGCCCTCTGAGCACTGCGACTGGGTCATTAAGATGGGATTGCACAGATAAACCAACTGCCGCCAACGCCTGATACGTTAGGAATGTCATTGCCACGAACAGGATAGCAGCGGCTACGACAGAAAAAGACCAAGCCCATCTTCGCTGTCCCACGACTGCGAGCACAAGCAGACATGGCACAATAATCCACTGATATTGGTAGGTGAGACTTGCTACGTAGAGCACACTGGCCAAACCTATTACTCGCCAGCCATGGGACAGACGCCTATCGGTAAGCAACAAAAGAGCCGCGAGGAAGCATGGCACGAGCGAGGCAGAATGTGCCACATGCACTGCGTTGCGCCACATGTGGCTGATAAAGAGGGGCGATGCTGCCAGCAACACTGCTGCCGTCAGCGCGGACAAGTGGTTCGCATCCAGCCGCCGGGCGAGATGGTAGAGCGCCCAGGCTCCAATCCACCAGCCGAGCAAGTCGACAAGAGCAAACCCCTTATAGCTACTATCCAACCAGTAGGCAAAGATAGCCGAGACATAGGTGGGAAGCAGAGCACGGTAGTGATCGGTGTTGTAGCGTCCGTCTTCGAGCGCCCACCCCGCGTCGGACCGTAGCGTCGCACGGAGCGCGTTGAAGTGGTGGATCTGCTCCCACTG